>NZ_JAEMUI010000001.1 GCF_016461715.1 Marinomonas spartinae
ACTAATTTCGCTTTCTAGTAAAAATGAAAACGATGCTGCAAAAAATTTGTATATTAATGAATCAAGAAAATCTTATGATGAGTTTTCTAAATCATTGGATGATTTGGCAAGTTTTGATACAAAAAAAGCGAATGAAGCCAGTCAATTTGGGGATACTTTATTTGATAAATCCATTTTTGTGCTTAGTATCATATCCTTTGTTATTATTGCTTTTACCCTTAGCATTGGTTTGTATATTACCCGCTCTTTGACACGGCAGATTAATTTAATCCAACAGGCGATGATGTCACTCGCTGGCGGAGACCTGAGTGTTAAATTACCTAATCCAAGTAAGAATGAGTTAGGGATTCTTTCTCGTCACTTTAACACGGCGGTTCAACAGTTTGCTCAAACGGTTAGTCATATACAAAACTCGTCGACTCAGCTTGCAACGACGGCTGAACAATTATCTCTTGTTACGAATGAGACGAGCAAAGACATTCATTTACAGAACGAGCAGTTGGAGATGGCCGCTACCGCTGTGACTGAAATGACCGTTGCTGTAGAGGATGTGGCAGAAAATGCTATTAATACCTCGAAAGAGTCGGATTTAGCTAGAGAGAGAGCGAATGAGGGCAGTGAACAGGTCAAGCTGTCGAGTGAATCTGTTTCATTATTACTTAAAGAATTACAAGACACGAGTAATGGTGTTGATAAGTTAGTAGGGCAAGTCAAAAATATTACCAGCGTGTTGGATGTTATTCGAGAGATAGCGGAACAAACGAATCTTCTGGCACTCAATGCGGCAATTGAGGCGGCTCGGGCTGGAGAGGCAGGCCGAGGATTTGCTGTCGTGGCAGATGAAGTGAGAGCCCTTGCACATAGAACACAGGAATCGACCAAAGAAATTGAATCTATGATCAGTGCCGTTGAATCGGGCACGAATGACACCGTCGTAGCGATTCAAAGTAGTCATGAAAGAGCAAAAGTTACCATGGATGCCGCCAGTCAAACAGGGATTGTGATTCAAAAAATTGTTGAGGCGGTTTTGGTTATTAATGAAAGGAACACTTCTATTGCCAGTTCAACAGAACAGCAAGCCAATGTGGCAAGAGAGGTGGATAGAAACTTGACAACGATTCGTGATATTTCCAATGAAACATCATCAAGGTCAGTTGAAACCAGCGCTTCTAGCCAAGAGTTAGCAAAATTAGCCGAAGAACTAAATCAATTAACCAGTCAATTTAAAATTTAGCTCATTACTGTTACTGAAATGTTTTTAAATACCTTCATCATCCTTTGGGCGATGAAGGTATTTAATATTGGGCTAATTGGATATCAGTCAACCAGTTCGATGTTTAAGCTGTCGAGTAAGCTTAGCGCTTCGAATCGTGAAAATTTAGCATTATCAATATTGTTTTCTAATACATTAATTGAGAAGTTGTAGGATTCCGTTAAGTCAGCCTTATAAAGGTTCGTTTTCATAAATAGGCTATGGCTGAGATCACAATGAATTATAGATGAGTAGGCTAAATTGGCATTTCTAAAGTCTACATCATGCAGTTTACAGTTTAACAAGCTCAGGTCATTGAGGGTTAAATCAAAAAAAGAAGAGTCGTTTAGGATACATTGAGAGAATTTAAGATCAGGGTCAGTTATATAAGGTGGCCAATGGGCTTTTGTCCAAATAACACCCACCAATTTGCTTTCGATAAACTGGCTTTCTAAAAAACGTGAAAAAGGCACTTCAATCAGGCTCAAATTGCAGCGCCTAAAGGTGCAGTTTAAAAATTTGCACTTAGCAAATGTAGAGGAGGAAAAGTCGCAATCATTAAACTCACACTCTTCAAATTCGGACTCTAAAATCGATTCGTCGTTTTGTGTTAGCTTGTTAAAGGCCGTGTCGTAATATTGCTGGTGGCTAGCGATTGGCTTCATAAAGGGCCTACTTGGGCTTTATTCAATAAGAGCATTGTTACTCAAAAACGGGACGAAAGAAACTGCGTTCATAATGGATGATGCATTGGGTGTCTTCAGCGAACTGAAAAGCCGCAATGCAGTCCGCATCCTTCAAGGAATCCTGACGATATTGTTCATAGGTTGCAAGGCTTGGAAAAGTAAATAAGGCTAAGGCGATGTTGTTAGCACCTTCTGATGGCAAGAAGTAACCATTATGTGTACCTCCAAATTTATTGACTAAGGGGATCCACATTTGTGCATATTGCTCGAATTCCGCTAGTTTATTTGGATCAATAACATATCGTATATAGCAAGTAATCATATTTGTTTTCCTATACTTTAATTGTCTAATACAACGGTATTAGGTGATTAGGGCTTAAGGAGTTTTTCTAAATGACACTCATTAAAGTCTGCTAATGAACGAATTTTTAGATGAGAGTTATCGTACTTTGGGTGATCAAAATCCATTTCGGCTGGCACAGCAACGACTTTTAATCCGGCAGCTTTGGCGGCCATAATGCCTGAAGCGGAATCTTCAAAGGCAATGCAGTTAGCGGGATCAACATTCAGTTTCTTGATGGTAGATAGGTACACCGCTGGGTGTGGTTTACCTTCAATTTCACGCTCTGATGAAGAGGTCGCATGGAAGTAATCGGCAATGTCTAAGGTATGTAGGACGACTGGAATGAGACGTGCCGGGGCATTGGTTGATAAACCAATTTTGAACCCTTTATCCTGAAAAAAACGTAAGGTATCCGTTACACCTGCCATTTCTATACCCTGTGTTGAAATACGCTTTTCCACCAGATCCACCACTTCTTGCTCTACCTGTTGTAGGCTTTTCCCTGTCCAGGGGAAATGTTGGTACCAAAATTGCGTCACTTCTTGTGTCGTCATCGAGGCCGTTTGCGCAGAAAGTGATTTATTGACTTTCACTCCAACGGCAGAGAAGACTGTTTGTTCAGCCTCTTTCCACATTGGCTCAGAGTCAATAAGAAGACCGTCCATATCGAAGATAACCGCTTGCATTGTAGTGTCTTTTCCTGAGTGATTTATAGAAGAACGTCTTTATTCAGTGCCTTGCCAAAAAACGGATAATTATGTGTATCATAAAATAGATTCACGTTAATTTCTCGCTAATATCTTTAACGCAATCCCCGCAGCGGCTGTGCGGTTTTCAACCCCCAGTTTGGGAAAGATTTGCTCAAGGTGCTTGTTGACGGTTCGAGGACTCATCTCCAATATTTGCGCGATGTCTCGATTGGTTTTGCCATTGGCAAGCCAGTGGAGCACTTCCGATTCGCGTTCGGTTAAGTCTAACTCTTGTTTGAGCAGATTCGGACCGGTTGGACGGCGACCATCTTCCAGTTTGAGAAGGCGCTCTTGACCGGTTTTGGCACTGATTACTCGGACACTCAGTGGGTAATCTAAGCCTGTTAGAGGTAAGTGGCTGTCTTCATTTGGCTGGTGAGCAAGCCACTGGCTGAGTTGTTCTGCAAAGTCGGTTTGTTGCCATTCGTCGTTGGCTCGGGCTTTGGCGAGCAGGGCATATGTTTGTGGCGTTGCCCACAGAATATGGCCGCTGTCGGAAACCGTCATGAGATGTTGCCCCGTGCTGTCTAGGGCGATCTGTGCACTGTTCGTTAGACGTGCGTTGTTGAGATGTACTTTCATCCGCGCAAGCAGCTCACTGGGTTTTATCGGCTTGGTGAGATAATCCACGCCGCCCACTTCTAGCCCTCGGACGATGTCATCCGTGTCGCTTAAACCCGTCATAAAAATCACTGGAATGCTGGCTAGATTGGCATCAGCTTTGAGGGCTTTGCAGGTTTCGAAGCCATCCATATTGGGCATGATGGCGTCGAGTAGGATGATATCGGGTCGAATCCGTTTGGCGATGGTAAGTGCTTGCTTACCTTCTAGTGCAACGAGTACGTCCATGTTGGCCGCTTCTAGCGTATCGTTTATTAGGCTTAAAGCGTCGGCAGAATCATCCACGACCAAAACGATATCGTTTTTAGTTGGCGTCATGAGGTTTTATCTCCAAAGTCTGCTCATTGCTTGTTATTGAGTCGCTGTTGTTTGCGTCATCATCCAAATCCTGTTTACCCGAAACCATCCCTGTGGCATGAGCTTTTAAATCGTTTACTAGTAGATCAAATTGAAAGGCATTAGAGAAGTTTTCCAAACGCTGAAACATTTCTGCTGGGACGAGTTGACCGTCTTCTATCTGTTTAAGGGTTTGCTTCACGCCTTTTCGATAACCCATTTCGGCAAAGGCAATGAGTTCGCGTATCAAGTCATGATCGGGCAAAGTGGATACAGGTGTGGTGTGTTTTTTAGGTTGCTTTTCAGCTGATTGCTCAATCGAAGAAGGCGATGCATTGTTTTTAAGATCATTGGTTTTAAATGTGCTGGACTTGAGGGCCTCGGTTGTTGGTGTTTGATAGAGCCAGGTTAAATGCAAATGCTGGCCGAGTTTTTCAAGTAGTGTGTGGTTATTAACGGGCTTGATAAGATAATCATCAAAGGCGGCTTTTTCATCCGCTTGACGGTGTTGTTCTTGCGCGTCAGCTGACAGCATGACGATGGGGTTTTTAATGCCACGTTGACGCAATGCTTTGGCGAGTGCTAATCCATTCATGCCTGGCATGGAGACATCGAGTAGAAAGAGATCTGGTGTGATGGACTCCAGTTGAGACAAACAATGCTCGGCATCGTGTGCTTCGTAGGCAATAAAATCTAAAGGCACGAGAATATCCGACAGCAAGCCTCGGACGACGGGATCATCGTCCACCACAAAGATTTTCTTTTGAAAGCCTTGGTAACCAATAATATGTTGCCGTTGCTCACTGTGGGCTTGTTCTTTGTTAATCCACGGCAACATAAGACTGACTTTAAATTGGCTACCAGAACCCACTAGGCTCGTGGCTTGTAGATCTCCTCCCATGATGTCCGTGAGGAGTTTGACGATAGTCAGCCCCAGCCCAGTACCTGGTAGGTTTGCCGTATCCGCATTACGTACTCGCTCGAAGGGATCAAAAATACGATCAAGCTGGTCGGCTGGAATGCCTGCCCCCGTGTCTTTAATGATAAATTCGGCGACTTGGTTGCGGTATCGAATAGCAAAGTCCACCTGACCTTGCTTGGTGTATTTTACGGCGTTAGACAACAGATTGATCAATATTTGTCTTAGGCGTTTCTCATCCACCATGACAGTGGGGGGAAGGGGATCGCGGATGTCCGTGTGGAACAGAACGCCTTTGCTGGTGGCTTGCATGGAAAACATATTATCCAGTTGATCGATCAGAGCGGGCAAATCCACCACGTTGCGATACAAGTCCAACCGACCAGCTTCGATTTTAGAAATATCTAATAACCCTTCGATCAGATCGGCCAGATATTCGCCACTACGCTGGATGATGCCAAGGCCGTGCTGGTGCTGAGGTAAGGAGGCGGATTGATCCGAGAGCAGTTGTGCGTAGCCAATAATAGATTGTAACGGTGTGCGGAGTTCGTGGCTGATTCCGGTTAGATAGCGGCTTTTGGCCGCATTAGAACGTTCTGCTAATTCTTTGGCTGATTGTAGCGCTTGGTCGGTGATTTTATGCGCTTCGATTTCTTTGGTGAGTTTTCGGGTTTGTCGGTTGGATTCTTTTTGTGCCACCACACGGCTTTCATGCGCTAAGAGAAACAGCCAAGACAACACGCCAGAGACGATTAGCAACGTAAAGAAAATCATCCACATGGTTTGTTGTAATAACGCTGCCTCAGACACTGTCTGCGGTGCCATTTGTCGATAAACAAGCGCCATTAAGACGCCATTGAGAATATTGATAACAACCAATAAGGTGACGAATCGGCCAAGTCGGGAATTGATTAAACGGACGACTTTCTTCGGTAGAAACAGTCGTAAGAAATAAATGCTTTGCTCAGCGATTCGCGCTCTGGGTTTGCAACTGTCTAGGCAACGCACGTCGAGAGAGCAACAAAGGGAGCAAATGGGCTGCATATATGCGGAGCAAAAGCTCATATCGGCCACTTCAAATGGATTCTCGCAAATGCCACAGGTTAGGGTATGCGCTTTGCTTGTTTCTGGGGTGGCATTTTCTCGATTAGCGTTTTCGAGATTAATCAATGGAACAAGCTCGGGGGATTGCCTTGCAATGTAATATTTTCCCTTGGTAAGCCAAGCGATTAACGGTACAAAGACAAAACAACTGGCGAGGCTGACAAATTGGCAAAGGGCTTTGGCCGTGTCGCCAAAGACGCCCAAGTAGCTGGCGAAGCCAAGAGTGGTCGCGATCAGCATGGAGCCCGTGCCAACCGGATTAATATCGTATAAGTGAGCGCGTTTGAATTCTACATAGTTGGGACTTAAACCGAGTGGTTTATTGATCAGCAAATCCGCTGCAAGGCTACCAATCCAACTAATGGCGGTAATCGCAAAGACCCCCAGCACTGCCGCTAGCGCTTGGTAAATACCCAGTTCCATCAGCAGTAGGGCAATGGTGACGTTAAACACCAACCAGACAACACGGCCAGGGTGACTATGGGTCAGCCTTGAAAAGAAGTTTGACCAAGCAATGGAACCTGCATAGGCGTTGGTGAGGTTTATTTTCATCTGACAAATAAACACCATGACGGCCGCTAGAATCAGAGCAAGGGCGGGAGAGTTGGTTAAAAACTGAAAAATGCGTTGATACATGTGCGTCGGATCGGCTGCCTCGAAAAAAGGTACGCCATTGGAAAACGCCAAGTAAGCTAGAAAAGAACCGAGCAGCATTTTTAATCCGCCCATAAACACCCAACCAGGGCCAGCCATGATCAGCCAAAACCACCAGCGTTTTTTATTGGCTTGGGTCTTTTCTGGCATAAACCGCAGATAGTCCACTTGCTCGCCAATTTGTCCCATCAGCGCGAAGATCACTGAGGCGGCAGCGCCAAATAGCACAATATTAAAATGCCCACTTTCCGGAAGTTCTGGCACTTGGTAGTGAGTCCAGTCTGAGAAACGATCGTATTCATTGGCGATGACGACAAATAACGCAGTGAATTGCAGTATCAGCCATATCCATTGAGTCATTCCTTGAAAGCGGCTGATTGCGCGAATACCGTGCGCCACAATGGGGATGACAAACACAGCAGACAGGGCATAGCCGATGAAAATGGGAATACCAAACAGAACTTGTAGCGCCGAGGCGAGAATTGCCGCTTCGATGGCAAAGAAAATAAAGGTAAAGGTGGCGTAGATGAGAGAAGTAACGGTGGAGCCTAGGTAGCCAAAGCCTGCTCCACGGGTTAACAAATCAATGTCTAAGCCATGTTTGGCAGAGTAATAGGCAATCGGAAAGCCCGTAATGAAGAACACCAACAAGACGACAAAAATCGCGCTAATAGCATTGGTAAAACCGTAATTGAGGGTAATGGCCGCCGCAATGCCTTCTAAGGCTAAAAACGCTGTCGCACCAAAGGCCGTATTGGCGACGCGTTCAATACTCATGCTGTGGCCTTGCTTGGCGGTATAACGCAAGGCGTAATCTTCTAATGTTTGGTCGGCAACCCACTTATTGTAATGACGTCTTACTTTGAATATTTTTTGGGAAGCGGGCATGGCGATGTTTCTCGTTGTTCTTATGACCGAGTGCAATAAGGTGAGCGCGCTGCGCAAAAAGTGTGCGCTATTGATGTTCGCGCACCAATTAAAGGCATGAGGTTATAGCCTAGCGCCTATACTAAAGGTCTAAGTTGTATCAATACTGGTGCGTGGATATGCGCTATGGGCACAACTTATTTAACAAGCAGGCATCGTGCCATTTTTGACGTGTGTTTCGCATAAAAAAGCGCCTCTTAACAAGAAAGGCGCTTTTTAGTGTTCAATACACACTTAGAACAGGGGCGAAGAGAGGTTAGTCTTGTTTTGGCGCGGCTGGTCTGCGGTTACGACGCGCTGGCGCTAATGGCTTGCTACGCATGCCTTGGCCTGGTGTGACGTCAGCCTTTGGTGAGCTATTGCGGTCATTACGACGCCCGCCATTTTTTCCATTGGTATTGCCTTTTCCACCAGCGTTTGCGGGTTTATTAGCAAAGTTTTGCTTACCACCATTTTGATCGCGGGGCGCTTTTGGTTTTTTCGGTTTGTTGGGCTTGATGGGACGAGTATCAAGTGTGGTGTCCGGCAACATGTGAGTTGGCATAAAGTCATCCACATAACGGCGTTCGATCAATTTTTGTGTTAAACGCTCAATCGCGCGTAGTTGATCCAATTCATCGGCTGCCACAAGGGATATCGCTTGTCCCGTTGCGCCTGCGCGGCCAGTCCGACCAATGCGGTGAACGTAATCTTCTGCAACGTCGGGCAGGTCGAAGTTGATCACGTGGGGCAGTTGTTCAATGTCCAAACCACGAGCGGCAATATCCGTCGCGACTAAGGCGCGAACGCGGCCTTCTTTAAAATCCGATAGGGCGCGGGTACGAGCGCCTTGGCTTTTGTTGCCATGGATGGCACTGGCACGAATACCTGCATCTTCTAGTTGTTTGGTGATTTTATTGGCACCATGCTTGGTTCGAGAGAATACCAGCACTTGTTTCCACTGGCCTTCGGCAATCAGCTCTATCAAAAGTTCCGTTTTTCGTTTTTTATCAACGGGATGAAGCCACTGCTCAACCGAAACTGCGGCAGCATTGCGAGGCGTTACAGAAATCTCAACGGGGTTATTTACCAAGCCTTTGGCAAGCTGACGAATCTCAGGTGAGAAGGTGGCAGAGAACAATAGGTTTTGGCGTTTCTTCGGCAATACCGCAATAATTTTTTTGATATCGTGAATAAAGCCCATGTCCAACATGCGGTCTGCTTCGTCTAATACCAGCACTTCCAGTTTGTCGAATTTCACGGCATTTTGATTGTACAAATCCATCAATCGACCAGGCGTGGCGATGAGAATATCCGCACCACGGCGCAGTGCCATCATTTGTGGATTGATTTTGACACCACCAAATACCACAGTGGAGCGAAGAGACAAATGTTTGCCGTAATCTTGAACGCTGGCTGCAACTTGAGCGGCTAGCTCACGTGTTGGTGTTAGTACCAAGGCGCGAATTTGGTTGCTATTGGCGTTTTGGCCAAGGCTCAAACGCTCTAATAGTGGTAAGGTAAAACCGGCGGTTTTCCCTGTACCTGTTTGGGCTGCTGCCATCACATCTTGCCCTTCCAAAATGGCTGGAATGGCTTGAGCTTGAATCGCAGATGGCTTGGTATAGCCCTGATCTTCAATGGCTTTAAGGATGGGGGCAGAAAGCCCAAGTGTATCGAAACTCATAGATGTACTCATGTTATATCATAGGCGGGAGTCGGGCTTGATTCTCAAGCTCGACAAATTTGAGCGAAGCTTACCCTATATCCGCCTTACATGCTATGAGAGTCCTGTAACAATGAGTTTGCTTGACATACTTGATGAAACATCACGTTGCGGAAAAGTCTCGAGCAAGTATGTCTTTGTTGCTTATAAAAGACGTTTCACATCCACGGAGACCGCTAGCTGTTGTGAGCCTCCGCCCTCGAAGATGACGCCTTGAAGTGGGGTGACGTCTGCATAGTCTCGTCCCCATGCGGTCACGATATGTTTGTCGTTTGGCATGACGTCGTTAGTGGGATCAAATTCAACCCATCCAAGCTCGGGAACGAAGATGGAAAACCATGCATGGGAGGCATCGGCTCCCACTAGTTTCTCTTGTCCTGGTGGCGGTAAGGTTTCTAAGTAGCCGCTCATATAGCGTGCTGGTATGCCCACTGAGCGTAGGCAGCCAATGGCTAAGTGGGCAAAATCCTGACAGACACCACTGCGCTGTTTTAATACCTGTTCAAGTGGTGTTGCGACGGTTGTAGTGGAGGGATCAAACTTAAATTCCGTGAAGATTTTATGAGTGAATTCCAAAGCGGCTTTTATCAGTGGTTTATCATCGCTAAAAGTGCTTTGCGCATAGGCTTTTAGCTCTTCTGAGCGACGAATTTGTGAGGAGTCCATTAAGAATTCTTTTGCCATGCGCATTTGAGGAGTCATGGGCATTTTTAAGTTCGCGCGCAGTTGCCCGCAAGTGGTGGTGTTATTCTGTTGCCATAAGGTGAGATCAATTGGAAAGATCTCAAAGTCACTTAATACATCGATAACCAGCTTTTTATGGGCCTCTTGGATTGAGAAGTAAAAGGTCTGGTTGCCAAAATAATCCTTACCTTCGTTGCGATACACTGGTGGTGGGTTGATTTGTACTCTTTGGTTTAAGCAACGTTGGTTGTGCGTGTCTCGTGGCAACAAATGGGCCATGTTATAGCACAAGCTAACGGGCGCTCCATAGGTGTAGGTGGTGATGTGTCTGACTCGATATCTCATAAGCTGGTTTCCCAATTTGCCATGGAAAGAGGTTGCGGTCCTTCTGTATGGTCAAAATATTTATCGCTGATTAGCACGGTAAATTGCTCAAGTTGTTCTAAAAGTTGCGTCATCAGGCTTTCAAGTTCTGTCCGTGTGTTGGTGGCTCTATCGACCGCTGCTAGGACTTCCAAGTCTGCTAATTGAATATCGGTTAACGATTTTATGACTAAGCGGTTTTCCGGACTGAGACCCGCAGCTGGCACATCGTTACGGGGGAGTTCTTGAATGTACTTACGCAGCTGATCCACTTGATAAATCAAGGATCTTGGATTGGTGCCATCGATCATTAATAAATCGAGCCCATACGCAACCCGTGAACGATTACGATAACGCCGACGGAAAGAAATTAAGGCTTCTACACTTAACAGCACGGATTCGAGTATTTGTTGTTGTTCAGGCTCTGCTAGCGACTTGGTTAAGGCGGCGCGTAATAGCGTAGCAGTTTGGATGGCACGTTCTGTGCGGCGGCCAATTTCTTGAAAAGTCCAGTCCAATCCGCGCAGCATACTTTCGTGGTTTAACCCAGACAGAGCTAACAAGGAGGTGACTAGGCTGTCCAAAGATTCTTCCGGCGCTGAGGGTAAACCATTAGTATACGCACGATCTAACTCGTGAATATGATCGCGCAGTTCGTTGATGATAATTCGCGTGTCCGCTGAGAGCATCTCTTTAACCTGTTCGCCACAATTAAGCATGGCGTGTAGGTTCGCTTTGACCGATCCTGGGCGTTTGCCATCAATGATGATGGAAATCAGCTCTTTGTCTGGATTGGTAATCATCTCATCATCGGCCTTGGTAAAACCTGGCAGACAACCTGTTTGTCGGGAAGCCATTTCCAGTAAGAGGCGACGACTCTCGATGGGGAGTGGATCGATGCCATTCATTTGTTTAAAAAGTGTCCTTAACAGGCGCATGCTGATTTCCGCACGTTCTGCGTAGCGTCCCATCCAGAATAAGTTCTCGACCACACGGCTGGGTAAGTTGGTTTGTACCGCTTCATCGTGCAGAATGGCTTGGTCGTTACTGGCGATCTTATTTGATAGGGGTTGTGTGGACAGCACCCAGGTGTCTTTTGATTTGGACTTGGACAAATTAGAGACGATCATGTCGTCGTGACTCTGGCTGACACGGGACAATCCGCCAGGCATGACGTTATAACCGTCTTGATCAGACATGGTAAACCCGCGAAGCATGGTGGGCGCTGCTTGCAATTGGCCATTATCAAAAATGGGGGAAATAGCGCCAGGAATATAGCTTTGCGCCACATATAAATGGGGGGCTTTTTTGACCTTTTTGATGGCTTCTTGGCATTGTTTTTCGTCTAAGGTATGGCCATAGATGCTTTTGTTATCTGCCCGTCTGCTAATCGGTTTGATAATAAGCTGGTTAATATGGCTGGCAATATACTCCAGATCTATGGGATCACCTGCCCACCAAGTCTGTACGGAAGGTAACGTTAATTGTTGGCCCGTCAAGAATTGACTGATGGCTGGCAAGTATTTTAAGAAAACAGGTGATTCTAATAAGCCACTGCCCAGTGGGTTCGCCAGAACCACGTTACCCGCTCGAGCGACCTCTAATAAACCTGGCACCCCTAATATGGAGTCGGCACGCAGTTCTGCTTGGTCACAGTAGGCATCTTCAACACGGCGAAGAATGACATCAACCCTGGCTAAGCCGTTGAGGGATTTCATCCAGACAGCCCCATTACGAACTGTCAAGTCACTACCCTGAACCAAGGGAAAACCCATATAGTTGGCCAAATAGGCTTGTTCAAAATAGCTACTGCTGTAAGCGCCGGGTGTTAGCACAACAATGCGTGGAGTATCTGTCCAATCGCTGGCAAGTTTCGATAGCATGCCTTTGAATGTCTGGAAAAAATGAGAGATCCGCTGTACCTGATTATCGCGAAACAGAACGGGCAAAATCCGTGAAATAACCGCACGATTTTCCAACGCATACCCTGCACCATTAGGGACTTGGGTGCGATCTCCGATAACATGGAAAAGTCCATTTTTATCCCGAACCAAGTCAACAGCATGCAGTAATAGATCGTGTTGCCCAGGAGTGGTGATGTTATGGCATGGGCGAAGAAAATCAGGGTGTCCAAAAATAATCTCGGCAGGAATTGTGCCGCTTTTGAGCAGTTCCTGCGGGCCATAAAGGTCTTTATAAATTAAGTCAAACAAGGCGGAGCGTTGCTTAAGCCCTGTTTCTATTAGGCTCCAGTCAGCACTTTCGATGATGTTTGGAATCAGATCTAGCTCCCACACGCTAGGCGTGAGGGGGTCACTAGATAAATTATATGTTGCACCATCTTCGCGAAGTATGCGTTGTACACGTCGCTCGCTTTCTATGCGTCCTTCTGGACCCAATTTTTTTACGTTAGCCAATACGTCCTGCCAATGAGGACGTGGTTGACGATCTTCTTTAAAAGCCTCGTCATAAGCATTGATCGGTTGATCGTAGCTGGAAAAAGTTGGCGCCTTAGTGGTGCTAGAAGCATCCACTGTTGGCGCGGTAAGAAGACCTGTCTGAGATTGCATAATACGTTGAGCCTAAGGTAAAAAAATATCAGAGCGTATTATACTGCTTACGCAAGTCTAATGTATGCGGATATTCATTTATTGGTTCTTCCGCAGGTGGGGCCATTGGGCGCGGCTCGTCTCCATTTGGGTAAAAGGAACGTAACGCACTAAAGGCGGGTGGAGGCGACAAGGTGCCTTGAGTGAAGCCATGATCCCAAAAACGGTTGACTCGTCGGGCTTCCGCTTCGTTGCTGTTGACTGGCAAGGTCTCATAAGTCCGGCCACCAGGATGAGAGACATGGTAGGTGCAGCCGCCAACAGATAGACCGTTCCAGGTATCGATCAAGTCAAAGACTAAGGGCGTATCGACACCTAAGGTTGGGTGTAACGCGGAAGGCGGTGCCCATGCTTTATAACGAACAGCCCCGACAAATTCCCCTTTGCGACCTGTAGAGCGAATTGGTACACGACGGCCATTACAGCTGAGCACGTAACGACCTTCAGTCAAACCGGAGAGTTTGACTTGCAAACGTTCAACGGAGGAGTCAACGTAACGTGCGGTGCCTGATCCGGTGATTTCTTCTCCAAGAACATGCCAAGGCTCGATGGCCCAGCGCAATTCTATTTCCACATCATCAATGCGTTTTCGTCCATAATGTGGGAAGCGGAACTCTTCAAAAGGCGCTAGCCATTCCAGTTTGAAAGGGAAACCATGATTTTGTAGATCTTCCACGACTTCTTTGACATCTTGCCAAACAAAGTGCGGCAGCATGAATTTATCGTGTAGGCTGGTACCCCAGCGTACTAATGGTTTTTTGTAAGGTTCCTTCCAGAAGCGTGCCACCAAGCAGCGTAACAACAGCATTTGCACTAATGACATGTGTGGATGGGGCGGCATTTCAAAACCACGAAACTCCAGTAAGCCTTGTCGACCACTGGCAGTACCTGCCGCATAAAGTTTGTCGATACAGAATTCAGAACGGTGAGTGTTGCCTGTGATATCTACCAGCAGGTTGCGCATCAAGCGGTCCACCAACCAAGGTTCTTCGACAAACCCTTCGGGCATATTCTGGAAAGCTATTTCCATTTCGTACAAGGCTTCGTCACGGCCTTCATCTGGGCGCGGTGCTTGGCTGGTTGGGCCAATGAACATCCCTGAGAAAAGGTAAGACAAGCCAGGGTGATGTTGCCAGAAGGTCACTAAACTCTGCAGTAATTCCGGACGACGTAGTAGGGGGCTATCGGCAGGAGTGCGACCACCAAGGGTAACGTGGTTCCCTCCGCCCGTACCCGTGTGCCGCCCATCCAGCATGAACTTCTCTGCGCCAAGTCGAGAAAGGTAGGCTTGGTGGTAGAGTGTTTCCGTATTGTGAACCAATTCTTCCCAGCTGGCGGCAGGATGAATGTTCACTTCAATGACACCTGGATCAGGGGTGATCAAGAATTTTTGTAAACGCGGATCTTTAGGTGGTTCATAGCCTTCGATAACAACCGGTAAATCCAGTGTTTTGGCGACCGCTTCAATGTGCTCAAGTACCTCGACAAAATATTCTAGATGAGTCATAGGAGGCATAAATACATGCAAGCGACCATTGCGCGGTTCAAGACACAGTGTGGTACGAATCACATTTTTCAGTGTTTTTTCCACAGCAGACGGTTTTGCCATAGACACTGTTTGCACTGGCTTTTTAGCGAAATGTTGTTTGGCAACACTGTCTAATACGGGGTTCTCTTTTTTGTTTGCCAACGGTTGGCGAGGGTCAAATGGGTCCCGTTCTGGAATGCGATCTTCTTCTGCCTGAGCCGGTAAAGCATTCAGGGGTAGTCGGTAGCCCATTGGGCTATCACCCGGAATGAGGGTGATCACATCACTGCGCATTGGCCAGCGTGAGCTGTTCCAGCGGTTATTATAGGCATCGAATTCGAGTGGCAGAATATAACCTGTTACGGTACTTAACCCTCGGCTTAGCAGTTTTGCCAGACGGCGGCGTTCTAAATCGTCTTTTAAGTCCGCTTTGGTGGGGTCGGCATCCGCAGGAAGGGATTGTTCCATCCACAAATAGTAGAGTGTGTCTTCATAGGTGCTTTGTAGGTACTGTTTGTCCAACGCGAGCTTGTCGCACAGTAGTTCGCCGAATGCCTGCGCATCAGCGATAGTGTGCTGGTAATCTTTATCGACTCTGGCAAGGTATTTTGGGTCGCCCCATAGTGGCTCACCGTCAGTGCGCCAAAAACACCCAAGGGCCCACCGTGGCACCTCTTCTCCTGGATACCACTTGCCTTGTCCATAATGTAGCAAGCCATTTGCCCCGAACTCTTGCTTCATTCTAAGCAAGAGGTCTTTTGCTAACTTAAGTTTTTCGGCACCTAGCGCACCAGTGTTCCATTGTTCTGAGTCCATATCATCAATGGAGACGAAGGTTGGCTCGCCTCCCATGGTGAGACGAACATCGCCATTTTCCAATTCCTTATCGACCGCATAGCCAAGGGCTTTTATGGTCTCCCATTCCCCTTCTGCATAGGGTTTAGTGACCCGTGGGTCTTCGTGAATGCGTGTGACAATATTGCTGTAGCTGAATTCGCACTCACATTCATCAATAAACCCAGTAATGGGGGCCGCAGAAGCGGGTTCAGGGGTACAAGCTAAGGGAATATGCCCTTCGCCAGCGAATAAGCCCGATGTAGGGTCCAGTCCTACCCAGCCAGCACCGGGTAGATAGACTTCACACCAAGCATGTAAGTCGGTGAAATCTTCTTCAGGCCCGGATGGGCCATCGAGTGCTTTGATGTCGGCGGTGAGCTGTACCAGGTAGCCCGAGGCAAAACGAGCGGCGAGTCCAAGACTGCGTAGAATTTGCACAAGCAACCAAGATGTATCTCGGCATGAGCCTTTTTTTAAGGTGAGTGTTTCTTCACAGGTTTGTACACCCGGTTCGAGACGAATTCCGTAACCGATCTCTCCCGCTAGGCGACTGTTTATGGACACCAGAAAGTCGTTAATCGGGGTATTTTTTCGGTCTACCGTAGAGAGCCATTTGTCCAATAGGGGGCAAGACTCGGTGACTTGTAAATAGGGCTCTAGTTCGCGTTTTAATGCCTTATCGTAGGCAAAAGGGTACTCTTCTGCATAACTTTCCACAAAAAAATCGAACGGGTTGATAACCGTCATATCGGCTATTACTTCAACCATAAATTCCAGTTTGTTGGTCTTTTCTGGGAAGACAAGTCGCGTTTGAAAGTTGCCAAAAGGGTCTTGCTGTATGTTTATAAAATGTTTTTCAGGGAGTACTTTTAACGAATAATCATGAATTTTTGTTCGTGAATGCGCCGCAGGGCGCAAGCGTAATACATGAGGTGACACATTGATAAATCGGTCAAATTCGTAGGTCGTTTTGTGTTGTATCGCGACTCGAATGGTCATGCAGCGTCTCCTTGCCGAAAATGAAACCAGTTCTCGGTAATCTGGTGGTTTATTTCGATAAGATCTAACTGAAAGTCATTAAGGTAGTCATGAAACTTTTCATTCAAATCTTCTGAGCGTTCTATTGGATATTCGTAGCCGTAAAGTTTATCTACCTTAGCAGTAATGATGCCGGAGCGAGGTAATTTAGAGGCCGCTTCACGAATCTGCTCCAGGCAGTATGACAGTGTTCGTGGGAAAAACGGGTCTCGCAGTAAAAAGGTCACGGCTTTGGCTCCATTGATAGAGGTTCGCACTGTGCGGCGATAATCCAAATACGCACTTTGCGATTTTAGCACTTTGGCCCATACCACTTGGCCCAGTCGCACGCTTTCTTCGGCTTCGGATTGCAACATTAAAGATACCGCAGCATCAATGATACGCGTATTCATGTCGGCACGCTCTAAATAACGTCCCATGATAAGAAATTGCCATCCGGAATCTCGAGTCATCGTCCCGGCAAGTAGGCCGATGATTTTTTGACAGCCTTCAATAATGGTGTTGAGAAAGTCGTGACGGCCAGAACGGTTGATGCCCTGCTTGATATTTTGGCGCGCATACATATCCAGCTCGTTGATCAGTTCCCACATTTCCTCTGGTACCACATCACGGGTGGTACGAATATTTTCTCGAACCATTTTCAGCGATGAGAGCATAGAGCTTGCATTGGTATCGTCTGCTAATAAGAATTTTACGACATTACGTTCGTCTTTTACCTTGTAGCGTTGTTCAAATTGTTCGGTGCCACTGTTGATTTCGATGAGGTTATACCATGAAATTTTGATGTCTCTTGGTAAGTCAAAAAGGAGTTCATCGTATACTCTAACTAAGCGGGCGGTGTTTTCGGCACGTTCTAAGTAACGACCAGCCCAAAATAAACGTTCTGCGACTCTGGATAACATAATTAGCGCCCCTTTGTTTCGACGATCCAAGTATCTTTACTACCACCACCTTGTGACGAATTGACGACCAAAGAGCCTTTTTTCATCGCGACTCGTGTCAGTCCACCTGTGGTCACATAGGTGTCTTTGCTCTGCAAAATAAAGGGACGTAAATCCAGATGGCGTGGCTCTAAGCTGCCTTTGGCAACTAATGTTGGCGAGGTGGACAGTTTCAGTGTTGGTTGAGCAATGTAGTTGCGAGGATTCGCTTCTATCAGTTCTGCAAATAGAGCTTGGTCTTTCTTCGTAGAATGTGGCCCCACTAGCATCCCATAGCCGCCAGACTCGTTGGCAGGTTTGACAACCAAACTGTCCAAGTTTGCTAACACATAGGCCCGTTGCTCAGGGTCTTCGCACAAGAATGTCTCGACATTTTTAAGAATAGGCTCCTCTTTTAAGTAGTAGCGGATGATGTCTGGTACATAGGCATAGACAACTTTGTCATCTGCTACCCCTGCTCCTGGTGCATTTGCTAAAGCGACATTGCCTTTTCTCCAAGCTCGCATCAAACCTGGAACACCTAATACGGAGTCTGGGTGGAAGGCTTCAGGGTCTAGGAATAAATCATCAATACGACGGTAAATAACATCGACTAACGCTGGTCCATTAATGGTTTTCATATAGACACAGTCGTCATGATTATCGACGTATAAATCGCTACCCTCTACCAATTCTACTCCCATCTGTTGAGCCAAAAAGGCATGTTCAAAATAGGCTGAATTGTAAATCCCCGGCGTCATGACGACGATTTCTGGGTCTTCTATGTCTCTGGGGGATAGTGCCGCTAAGGTATCAAATAACTGGGATGTATAAGAGTCGATTGGCAGAATACTGTCGTTTTCAAATAGTTCCGGAAGCACACGTTTGGTAATCGCGCGGTTTTCGATCATGTAGGAGACGCCAGAAGGGACGCGTAAATTGTCTTCGAGAACATAAAACTCGCCACCTTCATCGCGCACCAAATCGGTGCCGCAAATGTGAGCCCATACCCCATAAGCAGGGGAGACTCCGATACATTCGGGGCGAAAATTTTTAGATTCTTTGATGATGTGCTCTGGGATAATGCCGTCTTTAATAACCTGTTGATCATGATAAAGGTCATCAATGAACAAGTTAAGGGCTTTGAGTCGTTGCTTTAGGCCTGCTTCTGCAACGCGCCAGTCTTTGGCGTCTATGGTTCTTGGTACGATATCGAAGGGCCAAGCTCGGTCAATGTTGCCTTCTTCAGTGTAAACGGTAAAGCTGATGCCCATTTCTTGTATGGTGGCTTCGGCCATGAGCTTTCTTTTTTCAAGCTCTTCTGCTGATAAACTATCTAGATAGCCAAGTAATTGCTTGGCGGGGGGTCTGGGCTTGCCTTTACTATCAATTAATTCGTCAAAAAAGCCATTTGACTGATACTGGCTACTCAAATTATCCATCTAAACCTCGTTCTTTTGTTAATCTGGGGAAAAACTGATTCAAGCGAATGCGATCCTATGCACTTTGTGGTGTCACCCCCATGCGTAATTGTTATTGTTATTAGGCAAACAGAGTAGAATTATTGCCCTTATTAGTGACATTAGTCGTTAATCGATACAAAAGAAATACAGCAAAGATCACGCCATGAACAATCTTATTTAACAATAAATAAGTAATTTATTGTTATCGCTTCATGAATTATGACGAAGCGCAACTAATTAACCTGTAAATTGTTTATCATTCCTATAAGCGATTTTATTAATGACTGTAAGGATTGGTTTGTGAACAAAATCAAAGACGTGGTGGTTGCTGGTGCGGGTATTGGCGGTTTGAGTGTTGCCTTGGGGCTTGCTCAGCAAGGGGTGGACGTAACGGTATTTGAACAGGCTAATGTATTGGGCGAAGTGGGAGCAGGCTTGCAAATGAGTCCAAATGCGATGAAGGTGCTGCGCCAATTGGGTTTAGAAGAGGCCCTTCATCCTTACGCCTTTGAGCCGAAACAAGCCACTATGCGTCATTTCAAATCGGGGGAATATTATTTAAAAGCCCCTTTAGGTCAGGCTGCCATTGATCGCTATGGCGCCCCTTACTGGCATTTACATCGTGCCGATTTACACCGTGTTTTGGTGGAAGCCTGTCAGAAAGCAGGGGTGACAATACGGTTAGGGGCTACGGTTGCCGGATACCAAAAGTCAGATCAGAATAGCTCGGTTGTGTTGTGTCTTCTAGATGGCAGTGAATATGAGACAGATTTAATCATTGGAGCTGATGGTATTCGTTCGGTGATTCGCGAACAAATGCTGGGTAAGAAAGCGCCTGACTTTATGGGGCAAGTGGCTTGGCGTGGGGTAGTGCCTGTCGCGAGTCTTAAGACGGTTAACATTCAACCAGATGCTTGTGTCTGGGTGGGGCCTGGACGCCATTTAGTGACCTATTATGTGCGCGGTGGAGAATGGGTGAATTTTGTCGCGGTAGAAGAGCGTGGTGGTTGGCAATCAGAATCGTGGCGCGAAGAGGGGGATATTAACGAACTACGTTCTGCTTTTGCGGGGTGGCACCCTGAAGTGACTGAGCTTTTGGCAACTGCTGATAGCACATTTTTGTGGGCACTTAATGGGCGTAGTAGCTTACGGACTTGGTATCAGGGGAGGGTGGTGTTACTTGGCGATGCGTGTCATCCAATGTTGCCGTTTATGGCGCAAGGCGCGGCCATGGCCATTGAAGATGCGTATGTGTTGGTTGCCTCGCTGATGAGTAAGCCGTTACCCGATGCCCTTGCTTCTTATGAAATCCTTCGTAAACCAAGAACTGTTCGTATTCAAAATATGTCTAAAGACAATACGAGCTTGTATCATATGCACGGTGGTCTATTTGGACAAATGAAGCTAAATGCCGTTAAAGTGGCGTCGCAATTTGCTCCGAGTGTGATTCAAGCTAAGTTAGATCCAGTATACGGTTATGATGTGGTAAAGGCAGTTGCTGCTTGGAGCTGATTTAAGCATAAGATTCGCCTAATTGTTGAACCTAGCACTGTGATTCTCTATTTTTATTTTACTCTATTTTTTTTGTTTGATCCCTAATGAATTTTAGTCTGTTTTCACCTTTGATGATTATCTGCTAGCTTATTAGGTAAAAAATCAGCCCTGCTCTCAAAAGCTTGTATAGGTTAAAAAGCTCAGTAATCTGCTGGGCTTTTTTTGTGAGTTTTTAATTCCTTTTTTGTATAAGTGATGATTTTATTTGTTTATTTTGTTATAAATAGAGAATTCATCTCGTTAATTATTCATCTCACCCATATCATGGCGTGTTAGGTGTTGTTAACGATTTTCCTTCCCTAGATTATCCATCGAAGGGACTCATTTCTATTTGGACATGATCGATCACATGACTTCTAAATCTCCATTAGCACTTTTACCTTTAGTGCTGTTTCTTGTTTTGTTTGTTGGTAGTGGGCTTTGGTATCAAACTCAAGGTGTGGACTTTGCTTTCTACCAAATATCCGCCCCGGTTGCGATTTTGCCTGCCATTGTCTTGGCAATTATCTTAGCCAAGGGGTCACTGAATAAGCGTATTGACACTTTTATTCGTGGGGTAGGTGACAACACCATCATTACCATGGTGTTGATCTATCTGTTGGCGGGGGCTTTTGCCAGTGTTGCCAAAGCGGTTGGCGGCGTTGATGCGACGGTTAACTTTGGTTTAAGCGTCGTTCCGCCTGCTTTTGTATTGCCAGGCTTATTCATCATTACCGCGTTTGTGGCAACTTCTATGGGAACTTCGATGGGAACCATTGCGGCTATTGGCCCGATTGCCATTGGTGTGGCGAATGCGACGGATTTATCCTTACTGCTAACCGTTGGTACGGTAATTGGTGGTGCCATGTTTGGTGATAATTTATCGATTATTTCCGATACCACTATTGCCGCCACTCGGACACAAGGGTGTGATATGCGCGATAAGTTCCGAATGAATTTTAAAATCGCTTTGCCAGCAGCCTTAGTCACTTTGGTGTTGTTGTATTTTCAAAGTGGAGTGGCGCATATTGGTCAAGTAAAGGATTATGAGTTGATCAAGGTGCTGCCTTATGTGGTTGTTTTAACCTTGGCTGTGCTGGGGGTCAATGTCATGTTGGTGCTGTTTAGTGGCATTGTATTAGCTGGGGTAATTGGCTTAACAATGTTACCGGATTTCACGGTCGCGACTTGGTCCAAAGAGATTTACAGTGGCTATACTGGGATGCAGGAGATCCTTATTCTCTCTTTGTTGATCGGTGGCATGGGTGCACTTATGAAAGCGCAAGGTGGTTTGGATTGGCTGGTGAGCATAATTGAGAAGATTGCTCGTGTGTTTGGCGCTAAGCCTGGATCAACTCGAGCAGGAGAATTTAGTATTAGTGCGTCGGTTGCGTTGACGAATTTATGCACGGCGAACAATACCGTCTCTATTTTGATTAACGGTTCTGTCGCCAAAGATATTGCAACTCGATACAACGTGGATGCCCGCCGCAGTGCGAGTCTTTTGGATATTTTTTCTTGCGTGGCTCAGGGATTATTGCCATATGGTGCTCAGATTTTACTGGCATCGTCTCTTGCTAAAGTATCGCCAATATCTCTCATTAGTTATGTGCAATATAACTGGCTTTTGGCGGCGGCTGCGATAGTATCAATTGTCATTGCATGGCCGAAGATTAAAAAAAATAATGGCTTGCCTCTATCGTATGTGAAATAAATAGCGAGTAGACTGGCACCTTAGTATTTGAGCGAAAAACCACCATTAATGGTGGTTTTTCACGTTGTTTAGGGTGTTATTTCTTTTAAAAAAGGCGATATGGTGAAGCAATGGATGCATTTCAAGGCTGAACTGGTTTTGATTCTAGTGACTATTTTAGCCGGTTTTGGTTGGATTTTTTCTAAAGAAGCGTTGACGGGGCTACCACCTTTATTTTTTATGGGAATGCGCTTTTTAGTGGCATGCTTTGTTTTGGTGCTTGCTGGGCGTAAGTACTTTGTTGGGTTGCGATGGCGAGACATGAGGCCAGCCTTGTTGGTTGGTGGCGTGATGGGACTTGCTATGATGTTTTGGGTTGAAGGGCTATCCAAAACACAAAACTTAGGAGTTGGCGCGTTCATTGCTAGTCTTGGTGTGGTTTTGGTCCCTATTGTTGCCAAGCTTTTATTTAAAGAGCAACCTCCAAAAAGTATTTGGGTTGCCCTTCCTATAGCAGTGATTGGATTAGCCTTTTTAGCGTTAGATGGCGGTCTGAAATTTGAAGTGGGGCAATTGTTTTTTTTGGCCACGGCTGTGATGTCGGCATTTCAGTTTAATCTGTTATCCAGACAGTCTACTCGAATGCCTGTGCTGGTACTTACGGCCATACAGTTGGGTGTAGCTGGTGTATTTTTACTTACTATCTCTGTGCTGACTGAAACGGTGCCCCATGCTGTGCCGACGAATGTGGTAGGTTGGTTTCTTGCGAGCACTTTGATTGCAACAAGTTTACGGTTTTTGCTGCAAACCTACGGGCAAAGTCTGACACCAGTAAGTCACGCAGCCGTGATTATGAATTTAGAGCCAGTTTGGACGGCATTGTTTGCTTCTATCTGGTTTGCTCAGTTGATGAGTATTGGTCAAGTGTTTGGCTGTGTCTTAATCTTTGTTGCGATGCTGATGAGTCGGTGGCGACAGATTAGGATGTTATTTAAGTCACATTAAAATTACTTGTTGTTTCATTAACAGAAAAAAGAAGGTTAGGACTAGAAAAAGGACTCAAGGTTAATCGGGTAAAATGCTATCAAGCAAGGTGTTGTAGAGTTTAATGGTTTCCGGCGTAAAAGGTCGGGTTGTGTAATCCCATTCGGATAACATGCCCTCTGTTAAGATGGACAACGCTTCAACACGGGCAATGGCCTCTGCTTTGCTTAAGCTTGGTGATTTTTCCATGATGATTTCAGTGGCTCTTGATCGAAGGCGTTGGTTCATTTCCTTACAGATCTTCGATATTGTCGTATTACGCGATGCTTCTGCCTTGATTTCAAGCGTCATAATGCGAATACAATGAATTTCTTCATTGTCTTCACTGAAATGTCGAGTCAGCCAGTCTTCTTTGTTTAAAAACTCAGACATAAAGCTTAAGTGTCTTTTGGTGGTTTGTTCAACCAGTGCGCAAATAATGTCATCTTTGTCATTAAAGTAGCGATAGATTTGTCCAACACTAAGTTTTGCTGATTTTGCAATGGCTTGCATGCTGGTTTTATGAAAACCCTTATGAATAACGTTCTGTTCTGTGGCGTCAAGAATTTGTTGACGGCGTTCATTGCATAGCAGTTTTGAAGAGTTGAATGTCATTTTTTTGCACTTTTGCAAGGTATATTGAAAGGTTAGCATATATTATAGTGAGAATGAACGTTCATTCTCAATGAATCTTAAGGAAAAACCCTAGATGTTGTCAAAATTTAAATATGCTTCTGGTGCGTTACTAATCGCATTATTTGTTGCTGGTTGCCAAGAAAAGGCGGCGGCTCCCTCTGGCTCACATCAGGGGGAACCAAAGGTTGAGGTTGGTGTATTGACTATCGAGCCTCAGAAAAACGTTGAATTGAATACAGAGCTTCCTGGACGTACGTCATCGAGTTTGGTGGCCGAGATTCGACCTCAAGTAGGGGGAATCATTGAGAAGCGTTTGTTTAAAGCTGGGGAGGATGTCAAAGCAGGACAAGTACTCTATCAGCTTGATGACTCGTCTTATTTATCTACCGTCAGACAGGCGCAAGCTAATTTGGAGTCTGCTAATGCCGGTTTAAAATCAGCTGAGCTTAAAGATCGACGTTATACCTTGCTGCGCAAACAGAATAACGTGTCCCAACAAGATCTAGATGATGCTCATGTGGCTTTTTTAGAAGCGAAAGCCGCTCAAAAAGGTGCAGAAGCAGCATTACAAAATGCTCAAATTAATTTGTCTCACACAAAAATCACGTCGCCAATCAGTGGGCGAATTGGTATTTCTCAAGTCACCGTTGGGGCTTTAGTGACGGCCAATCAAGCAGGTGTCATGACGACGGTTCGTTCGTTAAACCCTGTTTATGTGGATTTAGCGCAAACCAGCTTAGAGCAATTAAAATTGCGTAACTTGTTATCTCAGCCTGGCGTGAAGAAAGGCACTAATAAGGTAACCTTGGTATTGGAAGATGGCTCAAAATACAATCATGCGGGCGTGCTGGAATCAAGCGAGATTAATGTTGATGAGTCAACGGGGAGTGTGACGTTACGTGCCGTGTTCCCGAACCCAGATAATGTGCTGCTTCCTGGTATGTTCGTTCGGGGAACCATTCACCAAGCAACGTTTGATTCCGCTATTCTAGTTCCTCAACAAGCTGTCTTCCACGATGTCAAAGGCAATGCTTATGCTTACCTTGTAAATGGAAACAGTAAAATTGAAAAACGTTTTATTACGACAGAGCGAGCCATTGGCAATGAGTGGTTAGTGACAAAAGGGATTAATGCTGGCGATAAGGTAGTTATGCAAGGGTCAGCAAAAATTCATCCCGGTAGTAGTGTAGCGATCGTTAACGTTAATTTTAACCGTGAGACAGATACTGTCTCTCCAGCAAACGCTGCTACCAATTCTTCATCGAATTAAGGAAGAGAATTTATGTTGGCTCGTTTTTTTGTAAATCGTCCGGTTTTTGCCTGGGTGATTTCCATTTCCATTATGCTAGCGGGTATTTTGTCTATTACCCAGCTGCCTGTCGCGGAGTATCCTAATGTGGCGCCGCCAGCGATAAGTATCACGGCTACTTACCCTGGTGCATCGGCTGCAACGTTAGAAAACAGTGTCACGCAAGTATTAGAAGAGCAATTAACTGGGCTAAGTGGCTTGTTGTACTTCTCTTCTTCTAGTTCTTCCTCTGGTCGACTAGATATTACGGTGACCTTTAAGCAAGGAACAGACCCTGATATTGCCCAAGTCCAGGTGCAAAATAAGATTCAGCAAGTGACGTCCCGTTTGCCTGAAGCTGTGCAGCGAAATGGTATAACGGTTCAAAAGACCATGTCGGACTTTTTGCTCGTTGCTGCGGTTTATGACAGTAAGAATAAGCATACGCTGGGTGATATTTCAGATTACTTGGTTTCCAATGTGCAAGACCCTGTTGCCCGTGTGGATGGAGTGGGGAGCGTTCGGGTATTTGGTTTCCAATATGCCATGCGTGTTTGGTTGGATCCGCTTAAGTTGGCCTCTTATAAATTAATGCCGTCGGATGTGGAAAATGCCATCAAAGCGCAAAACGTGCAGATTGCTGCTGGTGGTTTAGGGGATCAACCCGCCGTAAAAGGTCAAGAGTTAAACGTGACAGTGACTGCACAGTCTAAATTTACCACGGTCAAGCAATTTAAAAATATCATTCTTGCCTACGATCAAAATGGCGCGACAGTGCGCTTAAAAGATGTTGCAAAAGTCGAGTTAGGTAGTGAAAACTACTCTTACATTGCACGTCTAAATGGTCACCCTGCTTCTGGTTTGGCGGTCATGTTGTCGCCTGGGGCGAATGCATTATCGACATCTGAAAAGGTGAAAAAGGTAATGAGTGGCCTCGAAGGTACGATGCCTGATGGCTACAAGTTAGCCTATCCTGTCGATAATACAGAGTTTATTAAGCTGTCTATCGAAGAGGTGGTGAAAACCCTTTTTGAAGCCATCGCTTTGGTTGTTATCGTCATGTTTATTTTCTTGCAGAATTGGCGAGCAACTTTGATTCCTGCTATTGCCGTTCCTGTCGTCTTGCTGGGTACCTTTGGGGTATTGGAGCTGGCAGGCTTCTCGATTAACACCTTGACTATGTTTGGTATGGTGCTGGCGATCGGTCTTCTCGTGGATGATGCGATCGTTGTGGTGGAAAACGTCGAGAGGGTGATGGCGGAGGAGCGGCTATCTCCGAAGGAAGCCACCATTAAATCGATGGGGGAAATTACCAGTGCCTTGATTGGTATCGCGGTTGTGTTATCGGCTGTGTTTTTGCCAATGGCTTTCTTCTCTGGATCAACAGGGGTTATTTACCGACAATTTTCGATCACCATTGTGTCGGCAATGACATTATCTGTTGTGGTCGCTTTGACGCTAACTCCGGCACTTTGTGCGACGCTGTTAAAGTCAAATCACCATGTGAAACGTACAGGATTGGCTGGCTGGTTTAATCGTAACTTTGATCGTGCGACGACAGGTTATTCAAGCCGAGTAACACGTTTGGTAAAACAGCCTGTTCGTTGGATGCTGGGTTATTTTGCCATTATTGCCGGCTTGGTTTACTTGATGATGAATTTACCATCGGGCTTTATTCCGACCGAAGATCAGGGCGATCTTATGGTACTGGTAAACTTACCTCAAGGGGCTTCTATCAGTCGTACGAATGATGTGATGAAACAGATTGAGCATCATTTCATGGTGGATGAAAAGAAAGATGTTAGGTATGTGTTTACTCTATCCGGTTACAACTTTTCCGGCTCTGGGCAAAATGCGGGCTTAGCTTTTGTGGCGTTGAAAGATTGGTCAAAACGGACAAGCCCAGCGGATAGTGCATCGGCGATTGCGGCGAGAACGTATCCTGCTTTTGCCGGGATCCTTGATGCGCAAATCTATACTTTGATTCCGCCTTCGATTCGTGGCCTTGGTCAAAGTAATGGCTTTACCTTTGAGTTACAGGCGGCGCCGGGAACGTCCCGCGCAACCCTGTTGAAATTACGTAATGAGTTGTTAGCGAACGCGAGGGCCAGCAAAATTCTTGTCGGTGTTCGTTTAGGTTCGCAACCTGAGACACCGCAATTGCATATTGACATTGATCGTTCTAAAGCGTCGGCATTAGGGCTGTCATTGAATGATATTAGTCAGACGCTCAGCGCTGCTTGGTCTGGTCAGTATGTGAATGACTTTATTGATCGTGGACGCGTTAAAAAGGTGTATGTTGAAGGGGAAGCAAAATATCGTAGTGCGCCTTCTGATTTAGCCCATTGGTATGTGCGTGGTAAGGATAATACCATGACGCCATTTTCGGCCTTTGCTAATGCAAAATGGACTTATGGTCCTCAAAGTCTTACCCGTTTTAACGGCTTGGCCTCCTATGAGATTCAAGGTCAAGGGGCGCCAGGAGTGAGTTCTGGTCAAGCAATGGATGAGGTTTCTAAGTTGGTTAGTCAATTGCCACCAGGGGCTACTGGATCATGGAGTGGATTGTCCTTCCAGGAACAGGCGGCTAGTGGACAGACAATGATGCTTTATGGGATTTCCATCTTGGTGGTCTTCTTGTGTCTGGCGGCGCTTTATGAGAGTTGGACGGTGCCTTTCTCAGTGATCCTTGTGGTGCCGTTGGGGGTCATTGGCTCGACTATTGCTGCTCATCTAATGCATCTAGAAAATGACGTGTATTTCCGCGTGGCGTTGCTGACAACCATTGGTTTGTCATCTAAAAATGCTATCTTGATTGTTGAGTTCGCAGAAGCGGCTTATCAACGCGGTAAGAATGCATGGGAGGCGGCCTGTGAAGGAGCAAGGTTGCGTTTACGGCCTATTTTGATGACCTCTGTCGCATTTATTATGGGAACCTTGCCGCTAGCAATGTCAACGGGGGCCGGCGCAAATAGCCGCCAGTCTATTGGTTCTGGTGTTGTTGGGGGAACGTTGACCGCTACTATTTTGGCCATTTTCTTTGTGCCTTTGTTCTTCGTCTTAGTGAGAAGGGTGTTTCCTAAGCGCAAGCAACTTGAGAGTCATAGTGATCAATTGACTGAGCAAGAAGTGACTGAATCGTAAGTCGACAGTAAGTGAATAATTCAAAAGGGGCCTTTAGTGGCTCCTTTTTTATGGTTGGATCTACAGAGATTTATGTGAGGTTAAAGGAATCTTTAAAGGGTTTATTGTGTCTGGCGTTAAGATCGGTGAAAATAGCGCCATTGAAAATTAACCTCCCAGCTTTGTGCCTTGCCTCTTGTTGATAGTAGGCATCACCAGTCTGCGTTAAATTAGAAGATTCTTATCCATGTCAAATACAGAGTTACTTGAGCAAGTTGAACAACGCCGCACCTTTGCGATTATTTCGCACCCTGATGCCGGTAAAACGACGATTACGGAAAAGTTGTTGCTTTTAGGGCAATTAATTCAAACCGCTGGTTCCGTTAAAGGGCGCAAAGGCGATAAACATGCCACGTCCGACTGGATGGCAATGGAACAACAACGTGGTATCTCCATTACCTCGTCTGTGATGCAGTTTCCCTATAAAGATCGCATGGTGAATTTGCTGGATACCCCAGGGCACGAAGATTTCTCGGAAGATACCTACCGTACTTTAACGGCCGTTGACTCCGTCTTAATGATCATTGATGGCGCTAAAGGGGTCGAGGATCGTACGATTAAGTTAATGGATGTTTGTCGTCTTCGTGATACGCCCATTCTAACTTTTATTAACAAGATGGACCGAGATATTCGAGATCCCATTGAGTTGTTAGACGAGGTGGAAGACGTACTAAAAATAGCGGCGGCACCGATTACCTGGCCTATCGGTATGAGCGACTTTTTTAAAGGGGTCTATAACCTATACACGGATACGATTCATGTTTTTGTCCGTGGTCGTGGTCATACTTTAATGGACGATATTCGTATTGAAGGTTTGCAATCTGACGAAGCGAAAGCATTGCTCGGTGATGATTGGGAAGCTTATGTTGATGAAATCGAGTTGGTTCGTGGGGCAAGTCATGAGTTTGATCATGCCGCGTATTTGGCGGGTGAGCTAACGCCTGTGTTTTTTGGGACGGCGTTATCTAACTTTGGTGTGCGCGAAATGTTAGATGGTTTTGTTGAGTGGGCACCAGCACCGATTGACCGTGAAACTAATACTCGTAAAGTCAAAGCGACAGAAGAGAAGTTCACTGGCTTTATTTTTAAAATTCAAGCCAATATGGATCCAAAACATCGAGATCGAATTGCGTTTATGCGTGTTTGCTCAGGTTCTTACTCCCGAGGGATGAAAATGCGCCATTGCCGTTTGGGCAAAGACGTTAAAGTAACCGATGCTGTATCCTTTACTGCTGGTGATCGTGAAGGTGTGGAGGAAGCTTTTTCTGGTGACATTATTGGTTTGCATAACCATGGTACGATCCAGATAGGTGATACTTTTACCGAAGGTGAAGATTTGAAATTCACGGGTATTCCTCACTTTGCGCCAGAATTATTCCGCCGTGTACGTTTAAAAGACCCAATGAAGATGAAAGCCTTGCAAAAAGGTCTGCAGCAGTTGTCAGAAGAGGGGTCTACTCAGTTGTTTATGCCACAGCGTAACAATGAGTTGATTGTTGGCGCTGTGGGGCAATTGCAATATGAAGTGGTTGCCTACCGTTTAAAAGACGAATACAAAGTTGAGTGTATATACGAGGCGGTGAATGTGAACTCCGCTCGTTGGGTGGATTGCGATGATCCAAAACGCTTTGAAGAGTTTAAACGTAAATGTGCAGATAACTTGGCAATTGACGGGGGAGGCCACTTAACCTATTTAGCGCCAACCCGCGTTAACTTGATGATGGCGGAAGAGAAATGGCCTGAAGTGACCTTCCGTGCGACGCGTGAACACTGATCTATACTTGACTAAATTACTAGGTTAAGAGGATAATTTGTCTAATTAATCATTCTGTAAAGTGGTATCAAGATGAGCGTTGTTGAATCGGCAAATCCCATCGAGTTTACATCGGCTGCCGCCGCTAAGTTGCAAACTCTGATTGAAGAAGAAGAAAATGATCGTCTGATGTTGCGTGTGTATGTGACAGGGGGTGGTTGTTCAGGCTTTCAATACGGCTTTGAATTTGATGAAGAGCTCCAAGAGGATGACACTAAAGTGCAGCGGGATGGCGTAACTTTAGTGGTAGATCCCTTGAGCTTTCAATATTTGGTTGGAGCGGAAGTGGACTACAAAGAAAACCTAGAAGGCTCAAGGTTTACGGTCACCAATCCTAATGCCACATCAACTTGTGGATGTGGGGCGAGCTTTAGTATTTAGGGTTCGATAAGGACGATTATTAAGAACCTCTTGTGCTACTGAGTACAAGAGGTTTTTTATTCTCTAAATTATGCTTTTGTATGGCCAACGCATTTCAAAGCGGGTACCACTTGCTTCGGTTGCATGACAGCAGGCGTCGCCACCATGTGCTCTTGCTATTGCAGCAACTACAGCTAACCCTAAACCGCTGCCTGTTGTTTCGCTTTCCTGTGAGCGTTTAAAGGCGGTAAATACATAGGGTACCAGCGTGTCTGGAATGCCTGGACCTTCATCTTCGATACTTAGGATAATGGTGTCCTGTTGGATATATGTTTGAATGCTAATGGTGCCCGGTATGGCATGTTTGATAGCGTTGGTAAGTAAAGCAATGAGCGCTTGGCGAATTCTAATCGGGTCACAGAAAGCGTTAGTGACAGTCAAGTCGAGTTTTACCTGCTGCTGTGCTTTTGCTAGGGCGTCTTTCATGAACTCAACCACCGCGGTGATTTCAGTACTGAGGTTAACGTTCTGTGTTCTTAGATTGAGATGCCCGCTTTCTTCTAGACTAACGACACGTAAATCTTCAACTAGGTTTTTTAAGCCATCAACTTGCATAAGTAAGCTGCGAAATTGGTGGTTATCTGGCGTAAAGACGCCATCTAAAAGTCCTTGTAAGCGACCATATAAAATAGTGATGGGAGTCCGTAATTCATGGGCAATGGCAGCGTTCCAGAATTTTTGTTCATCGGTCATTTGCTCTAGTTTTTCAGCAAGCAAATTAAAATCACGGACTAGCTGATTGGTTTCGTTTTTCGTATTACTAAATGGCGTGGCTCTGGCGGATAAATCCCCGGCAGCAAGTTGGCGAATACCTTTGGTGACGGATTCGAGAGGAGATAATATTTGACGGGCCAGGTGAACGGCAACAGCGATAGCGATTGACAGAGTTATGATAATGGTAACAGCTACCCAGATGAGCTCAGGGCCTTCTGGCAGAAAGCTGTCTTCAAAGACGTAATTGGGCCAAAAGGTATCCATTAGATAATAAAAAAGATAGGAAGTGAAAAAGACGAGTAAGATTGCCAGCAAGGTAATGGCGATCATTGAGGCGATTATTTTGCCACTTAGTCCGACGATTCTCATTTTCGATCCCAAAAACGGTAGCCAATACCTCTTACACCAACAAGGATATCGCGTACTCCAGCCTGTTCCAGCTTTTTTCGTAGTTTGCTGATATGACTGTCCACCGTGCGTTCGAGTGTATCGCCTTCGGGCAAACAGTTTTCCAATAGTTCGGCTCGACTGTAAGCGCGTTTTGGGGCGCTAGCCATGAGAGCTAACAGCTTAAATTCGGTCAGTGTTAATGTGATTTCTAGGGGACCTGTTCCCTGATCGACCAAGACAGCGTGGTTTTCTATGTCAATCTGAAGTGCTCCTAGCTGCAATGCTTTTTGTGCTTGAGGCTCACTTGTTGCCATGGTTCGGCGTAATACCGCTTGTGTTCGTGCCACGACTTCAGCTGGGTTGAAGGGTTTAACAACATAATCGTCAGCGCCGATACGCAGTCCCATGAGTTTGTCCATGTCCTGATCCATGGCAGTGAGCATGATGACGGGGGTATCACCTCGATGGCGAATTTCAGTCAGAACGCGCCAGCCGTCCAGCTTTGGCATTTGTACATCCAGTAGCACGATATTGGGCTGATGTGTCGAGTGAAGTTCGAGAGCTTGAAGGCCATTGGCGGCATGCAAGGTATGCATGCCAGACTTTTCTAAATAGGCCGTCAGAATTTCTGTAATCTCAAGATCGTCTTCGGCAATCAATATGGTTGCTTTGGGGGCGGTCAAGATTGCGGAATCTGTCATCACATTACCCATGAAAAAGTATCTATCTCCATCAAACCTACACACATTCTCGGCCATAGCTCCATTCAGTAAAAGTAAAATTTAGATTATTCCATGTTTACGCCCGAGAAGGTAAAGGATTTTCGATGAAGTTTTGCTTTAGACGTACTCGTTATGGTGTGATTGTCTTGTGTGCTCTCATTCTTTGTGCATGTGATCAATCTCAATCAGATCAACGAGTTTTATTACCCTCCCCTTTAGTATCAATAATTTCCCTGGTGCCTCAACCATTAACGGTGACCGAGACTTTGCCTGGTCGAGTAGCGCCGGTTCGTATTGCTGAAATTCGGGCTCAGATCACGGGCATTGTACAAAAGAAGCTTTTTGAACAAGGCAGGCAAGTGAAAGCGGGTCAGCCGTTATATCAAATCAATCCTGCGCCGTTTTTAGCTGAGGTCAATATGGCCGCAGCGATACTTAAGCGAGCGGAAGTGGCTTTGGCTTATACCCAAGCGCAAGTTGTGCGGTTGAGCTCATTGCTCAAATCCAACTCCATTAGCCGTCAACAATACGACGATGAAGTGTTCAAACGAGATCAAGCATTGGCGGATGTCGAACAAGCGCGAGCAACACTGGCACGCCGTAAGCTTGACCTCACGTTTGCCACAGTGGAAGCGCCTATTTCGGGGCGTATTGATCAGACATTGGTGTCGGAAGGGGCTTTGGTTAGCAGTACAGATGCCAGTCCAATGGCACGAATTCAACAGATTGATCATGTTTATTTAGATTTACGCAGGCCTGCGTCTTCTCTTGGGTTATTGCAGAAAGCCTTGGAGAGTCAAGGGACAGAAACTGGTCTAACGGTATCTGTTTTACAGCCTGACGCTGAGCCTTACGGAAAGGGCCATATCATGTTTTCCGGTATCAGCGTTGATTCAGGGACGGGTGATGTGTTGTTGCGGGTGCTGGTAAGCAACCCTAATAAGCGGCTTCTACCAGGCATGTTTGTACAAGCTAAAGTGGAGTTGGGTCACTACGATCAAGCTTTAATGTTGCCCCAACAGGCGATAGTTCACTTTGAAGGACAATTTCGAGTGTGGGTTATCGACGAAAATCAACAAGCTCATCTAATCAAAGTCGAACTTGGGGGGTTGGTTGATCGGTATTATCGCTTGAAGTCAGGGGTGAGAGCTGGGCAGAAAATTGTCGTTGAAGGGATGGATCGACTTACTGAAGGCATAACGGTTCGTGAACAGCAATGGGCGTTAAATCAGTCCGTCTCTGATCTCGACCACTAAATTTATAGGGAATTCACTTTATGGCTCAGTTTTTTATTCATAGACCTGTGTTTGCTTGGGTTATTGCCTTATTTATTATTTTAGGTGGTGTGTTGGCTATTCCACAATTGCCGATCGCCCGTTATCCGTCGATTGCTCCGCCATCGGTTAGTATTACCGCGAACTATCCGGGGGCAAGTCCACAAACAATGAACGATGCTGTGCTGAGTTTGATAGAGCGTGAACTGTCTGGTGTGAAAAATGTGTTGTACTTCGAGTCTTCGGCAGATGGTTCAGGTTCTGCTTCTATTACAGTGACATTTAAACCCGGCACTAACCCAAGCTTGGCTCAGGTTGATGTGCAAAACAAGATTAAAGCTGTTGAAGCGCGTTTGCCACAAGCTGTTCGTCAAAATGGTTTGAGTGTCGAGTCTGCCACATCTAGCTTCCTTATGATCGTAGGTCTTAAGTCTGATGATGGGCGTTTTACAGAGACTGAGCTAAGCGACTATATGGCACGCAATCTGTTGGAAGAGTTTCGTCGTATAGATGGTGTGGGTAATGTGCAATTGTTTGGCTCTGAGCAGGCCATGCGAATCTGGGTGGATCCAAGTAAGTTAACGTCTTTTGGTTTGACTATGACGGATCTAACGACAGCGATTGCTCAGCAGAATGTACAAATTGCGCCTGGTAGTATTGGGGCCTCCCCTACTAGCAGTGGACAGCGAGTAACCGTGCCGTTAACTGTTCAGGGGCAATTGAGTTCGCCAGAAGCGTTTGCCAATATTGTCGTGAGAGCTCGCACTGATGGATCAAAAATCTTGTTAAGGGATGTTGCGAGGGTGGAACTTGGCGCCCAATCTTATGGCTTTAGTAATCGTGAAAATGGCAAAGTGGCTACGTCTGCAGCCATTCAATTAGCGCCAGGGGCGAATGCTGTCAGCACAGCTAATAAAGTAATGGCTCGTATGCAAGAGTTGGGGCATACCATGCCAGCGGGTATGAGCTATTCCATTCCCTTTAATACGGCACCGTTTGTTAAAGTGTCTATTGAAAAAGTCATCCATACCCTGATTGAAGCGATGGTGTTGGTATTCTTGGTGATGTTTTTGTTTTTGCAGAGCATCCGCAGTACCTTAATTCCTGCAATTGTGGCGCCGATCGCTTTGTTGGGAACCTTGGTCATTATGTTGCTGACAGGTTTTTCGATCAACGTATTGACCATGTTCGGAATGGTGTTAGCCATCGGTATTATTGTCGACGACGCTATTGTGGTGGTGGAGAACGTCGAGCGGATTATGCACGAAGAAGGTCTCAGTCCCAAGGAAGCGACCATTCAAGCGATGCGGGAGATAACCAGTGCTGTCATTAGCATTACTTTAGTGTTGGCTGCAGTGTTTATCCCAATGGCCTTTGCCAGTGGATCGGTTGGTGTCATCTATCAGCAGTTTACTCTATCGATGGCAGTGTCTATTCTGTTCTCTGCTTTTTTAGCTTTGACGTTGACACCAGCCTTGTGTGCCTCCTTGTTGAAACCACAGCTCCAGCAGCCACTTGAGAAAGTAGGTTTTTCCGGTTGGTTCAATCGAAAGTTCGATGGTATGACGAAAGGGTATGTTTCTAGAGTCATTAAGTTGGTGACTCGAACAGGGCGAATGATGATACTTTTTGTCATTATTACTGGCATATTGCTTGTAACGTTGCGAATGTTGCCGACGTCATTTTTACCAGAAGAAGATCAAGGTTATTTTATGACGACGATTCAATTGCCAGCAAATGCGACCACGGAGCGAACATTGGATGTGGTGAAAGTGTTTGAAAAGTATATCGCCTCGCGTCCTGATGTGGCATCTAATCTATCTATCATGGGGTTTGGTTTTTCCGGTTCAGGTGCGAACGCTGCCATGGCGTTTACTGTGTTAAAAGACTGGAAGCAACGAAGTGGGACGACTTTACAGGAAGAGGTCTCCTTAGCGCAGCAGGCCATGGCGAATATTGCAGAGGGAACTGTCATGAGCTCAATGCCACCAACAATTGATGAGTTGGACACCAGTTCGGGCTTTTCAATGCGTCTACAGGACCGTTCTAATCGAGGGTATGAGGTATTGAAAGCTGCGCAGGATAAGCTACTAGCCTTAGCGGCGAAAAGTCGCATTGTGACAGGGGTTTATCCTGATGGTTTACCCGCCGGAGCTAGTGTTCGGTTGAATATTGACCGTCTGAAAGCTGAAGCAATGGGAGTTCCTTTTAATCGCATTAGTGAAACACTTTCCTCGGCGATAGGGTCAACGTATGTGGGGGATTTTCCTAATGCCGGACGTATGCAGCAGGTGATTCTTCAAGCGGATGTGTCGGCAAGAATGCAAATCGAGGATGTGCTTAAGTTATATGTGCGTAACGTTAATGGTGGTATGGTGCCTTTATCTGAAGTAGTGACACCAGTTTGGTCAGAAACCCCTTTGCAGTTGACGCGTTATCAAGGTTTTCCAGCGGTACGTATTTCAGGAACAGCTGCAGCTGGTTTTTCTAGTGGTGCCGCAATGCAAGAGATGGAGCATTTAGTGGATCAATTGCCAGCAGGCTTTGCTGTTGCCTGGAGTGGTCAGTCACTTCAAGAACGTCAGTCCTCTTCCCAGGCACCGTTATTGATGGTTTTATCAATGCTCGTAGTATTTCTGGTATTGGCTGCTTTATATGAAAGCTGGTCGATTCCATTTTCTGTTATCTTGGTTGTGCCTCTTGGTTTATTAGGGGCTGTTGTTGCCGTTCTGCTTCGTGATATGCCAAATGATGTGTTTTTTAAGGTGGGTATGATCACCGTCATTGGTCTTTCCGCTAAAAACGCAATCTTAATCGTGGAGTTTGCTAAGCAATTACGTGAACAAGGAAAAAGTTTGATCGAATCGGCAGCCACTGCTGCCCGTATTAGATTGCGCCCTATTCTGATGACATCATTGGCTTTTGGTTTGGGGGTTGTACCTCTTGTTGTGGCTTCAGGTGCCAGTGCTGAAACTCAGCGCGCTATTGGGACGGGAGTGCTCGGAGGCATTATCAGTGCGACCGTATTGGCTATCTTTTTTGTACCGGTGTTTTTTGTCTTTGTGGTGGGGGTTCAGGAGCGCATAACTCGGTGGTGGGCTTCTCGCTGAAAAGTGTCTAGTTCGATTTAATGGTCGATATGGCTTTTGGAAAAATAACGATCAATAAGTCTTTTGGACGATAATCGGTAAAAAGGTTGTTTTTATTATCGGACTTGCTCTGTATTGAGGGGCTAGGCTTTTATGGATAGGTTTTTCTCCTTAAGCCGTTGCTCTTCTTGATTGCCCACCTTGCCGATGATCGGCTGATAGTGCCCAACGAACAGTAGGCCGATCTTAGCATCTGCTAGCAGGGCGGGTTGAAGGATATTTCCCTTAGCACGCCATAGTCTTAGCCCCAGCAAATTTTTAGCAACTTCTTCTGGGATGCTTTTCAAGTGATCATTGGCTGCTACGTTATATGGATAGAGGGGGGCTAATTGATCTTCTTCACCATCTTGGTCGAGGAAAACATGATAGTGCGTTATTTGTTGAGCAAGAAACTCGGGTAAATAGGGGGTCTTTAATATGGCTAGTGTGTTTTCTTTGGGCAGAGACGAAAAAAGGGTTGGTACGTCTGGCGATCCTCTATGTGCAGACAGTAATACCGTCATCTCGACAGGGTTGCCATAATGGGGTTTAACAGGTATACGGAACGTTAGCTGCTTTGTTTGCGGACGTTTTTGTATGGCAGGCTCTTGATAGCTGCTGTTGGTATTTTCTTTTATGGCGATACTGGGGGGGACCTGCAAATACAATTGCCAATCTTTATTATCAAGATTGAGCTCTTCGGGGGATAAAACGGTCAGGTGTGTGTCGAAAATGTGATTGATTATGTGTTCAATCAGGTTGGCAAAAATGCTTGAAGAAGCGCTTAGGGGAAATTTTTGGCGGCTATCGAGATGAATTTCTTTCACTTCGTTGGCGGCACTGCTTAAGTCGACAGAGTCCTTAGAAGAGCGGTTATAACGTAACTTCTCTTTGTTGATGACGTTTGTTTTGTTGGGCAGTGTTCCAGAGCGGCTTAACGCGTCAATAAATAGCATTGATAAACACCTATCTTAATAAGGTCCAGTTATAGGAGGATATCGGCTTTTTTATTGAAGAGTTTAGGGATAGTTTGTTTTTTAACCAAAACAGACTATCCCTTGACGGTATTTTAACGGTGTAAGTTAGAAAGCTTAACGTTGGTTTCTAGTGCGGCCCGGTAGAAGAGTGCTACTTTGCCGATTGTTTGAACGACTTCTGCTTTCATGATTTTCGCGATTTCAGCAATGACAGCGTTTCTCGCTTCTCGATCAACTATGCTAATGCGGACTTTGATTAGCTCGTGATCTTCCAAGGCGCGGTCAATTTCTGTTAATACCGGTTCTGTTAAACCGTTACCTGCTATCATGACAACAGGATTAAGGGAATGGCCAATTAGGCGATATTGCTTTTTTTGTGCGTTTGACAGACTCATAATAAAAATTTCTCATCTTAGTTAACCCTCTTTATTGGAGGCTTTAGAGGTTAAGCGATATTATAGCGGAATATTGACTGATTTAGGTATGATGAAACAGTGGCAAGATCAAAAAGTAGTGACCGTTGGATGAAGGAACATTTTGATGATGCGTATGTCAAAAAATCACATCAGGATGGTTATCGTTCCAGAGCCAGTTATAAACTCATTGAACTGAATGACAAAGACAAGCTTTTTCGTCCAGCAATGAGGGTGGTAGATTTAGGGGCTGCTCCAGGAGGCTGGTCTCAAGTTGCCGCCAAACTAATTGGTGACCAAGGAACCATCGTTGCATCGGATATTTTGGAAATGGCACCGTTACCTGGTGTGGACTTTGTGCAAGGAGACTTTACGGAACAAGAAGTCTATGAAGCGATTCTGGAGGCGATTGGCAATAAAAAAGCAGATCTTGTAATTTCAGATATGGCCCCCAATATGAGTGGTAATAACGCTGTGGATCAGCCTCAGGCAATGTATCTTGTAGAGCTTGCTTTGGATATGGCGGCTCAGGTGTTGCGCCCTGGAGGAAATTTTCTTGTGAAGGTGTTCCAGGGTGAAGGGTTCGATGACTACCTAAAAGCAATGCGAGCGCAGTTTGCAACAGTTGTAACACGAAAACCGGATGCCTCGCGCGCTCGTAGCCGCGAAGTTTATTTATTAGGAAGACAATACAAAGGTTAATAATGGTGTTCTAGTGTTATACTTAGAATACTCACTCTAACCGTTAAGAGGTGTGCTCTTGAACGATATGCTAAAAAATATTTTGTTGTGGTTGGTGATAGCCGCTGTGCTACTAACTGTCTTTAACAACTTTGACTCCTCATCCGATACAAACAGGATTTCGTATTCTGAGTTTGTTAAGGAAGTAAATGATGGGCAAATAGCGAAAGTGGTGATTAGTGGTTATACCATTAATGGTACACGCAGCAACGGTGAATCGTTTGAAACCGTGCGACCTGCCGCTCAAGATCCAAAAATGATGGACGACCTATTAAGTAATAAAGTGGTTGTTGAAGGTAAAATGCCAGAAAGACAAAGTATTTGGACGCAACTCTTAGTTGCGAGTTTCCCGATACTGCTTATTTTGGCCATTTTTATGTTCTTCATGCGACAAATGCAAGGAGGTGGCGGTGGCAAGGGCGGTCCGATGTCTTTTGGCAAGTCTAAAGCACGCCTTCTGCCGGAAGATCAAATCAAAACAACCTTTGCCGATGTAGCAGGTTGTGATGAAGCGAAAGAAGACACAGAAGAGTTGGTTGACTTCTTGCGTGAGCCAAGCAAATTTCAGCGCTTAGGTGGTAAAATTCCGCGTGGTATTTTGATGTGTGGGCCACCAGGAACGGGTAAAACTTTGCTGGCTAAAGCCATTGCTGGTGAGGCAAAAGTACCTTTCTTCACCATTTCAGGTTCTGACTTCGTCGAAATGTTCGTCGGTGTGGGGGCTTCTCGTGTTCGTGATATGTTCGAGCAGGCGAAAAAGCATGCACCTTGTATTATCTTTATCGATGAGATCGATGCTGTTGGTCGTAACCGTGGCTCTGGCATGGGTGGCGGTAATGATGAACGTGAGCAAACTTTGAACCAGCTATTGGTTGAGATGGATGGTTTTGAAGGTAACGAAGGCATTATCGTGATTGCGGCGACAAACCGTCCAGATGTATTAGACCCTGCTTTGCTTCGTCCTGGTCGTTTTGACCGACAAGTGCAAGTGGGCTTACCTGACATTCGTGGCCGTGAGCAGATTCTTAAGGTGCATTTGCGCAAAGTACCTTGTGACGACGATGTAGAACCAAAAAACATCGCTCGTGGTACACCAGGTTTTTCAGGTGCGGACTTGGCAAACCTTGTTAACGAAGCGGCTTTATTTGCCGCACGCTCAAACCGTCGCTTGGTTAACATGGAGCAGTTGGAATTAGCGAAAGATAAAATTCTCATGGGCGCTGAGCGTAAAACCATGGTGATGAAAGAAGAAGATAAGCTCAATACTGCTTATCATGAGGCGGGTCATACGATCATTGGCTATTTGATGCCTGAACATGATCCAGTTTATAAAGTCTCGATTATTCCTCGTGGACGAGCGCTTGGGGTGACGATGTATTTGCCTGAAGAGGATAAATACAGTGTTAGCAAGCGAGGGCTTGAGAGCCAAGTATGTAGTTTGTACGGTGGTCGGATTGCAGAAGAAATGATCCACGGTTTTGATGGGGTTTCGACTGGTGCGTCTAACGATATTGAACGTGCGACGAGCATTGCTCGTAACATGGTAACAAAGTGGGGCTTGTCAGAGAAATTGGGGCCTTTTGCTTATGAGGAAGATGATAATAGCGGGAGCTATATCTCTGGTCCGACGGGCAGTAAGGCAAACTATTTCTCGCCTGAGACAGGTAAAATCATTGATGCAGAAGTACAGGATATCATTAATCGCTGTTACGAGAAGGCAACTCAGATTTTAACTGAAAATCGCAGTAAGCTGGATGTGATGGCGGAAGCCTTGATGCAATATGAGACCATCGATGCTAAGCAGATCAAAGAAATCATGGATGGTAAAAAACCCTCTCCGCCAGAAGGTTGGTCTGATACGCATGGTGACTCATCAAATGGCAAAGGTGAAACAAAAGAAGCCGTTGCTGATGCGGACCCTGAGGCAAAGTCTTCTTCCGAGGAAGAAGAAAAACGTGATGATTTTGGTACGACTCCAAATCAAGCAAGTGAAACGGCCCCTAAAACATCAGGCGAGTCTTAACTTGCCTGCTTTGATCTCGGATAATTAATGTCTGTTATGAACTTTGGAGGCAGGTCTCTCGACCTGTCTCTTCCTCATGTTATGGGGATTCTCAATGTCACTCCCGATTCCTTTTCGGATGGCGGATCCTATACCTCTCTAGATCGTGCGCTTAAACAAGCTGAAAAAATGGTTCTCGAAGGCGCCAGCTTTATTGATGTTGGTGGAGAATCAACTCGTCCCGGAGCTGCGGTTGTTTCTATACAAGAAGAAATGGATCGTGTTTTGCCTGTTGTTGAGGCTATACAGCAGCGTTTTGATGTCATTATATCGGTCGATACCAGTTCGCCAGAGGTGATTTCCGGTGCAACGCGTCTCGGTATGGGGTTGATTAATGATGTTCGTGCGTTAGAGCGTCCGGGTGCAATGCAAGCGGCCGCAGAGTCTGGGGTGCCAGTTTGTTTAATGCACATGAAGGGCAACCCTGAAACAATGCAGCAATGTGTGCAATACGACTCTGTGGTCGGCGAAGTTGAGGCTTATTTACTGGCAAGAGTAGCGGCGTGTGAAAGGGCAGGTATTGGTCGTGAGAAGTTGATGCTGGATCCTGGAATTGGGTTTGGTAAATCATTAGAGCATAATTTGACTTTACTGAATCGGACAGCTGGGTTTAGGCGATTGGGTTTTCCTGTATTGATCGGTGTATCCCGTAAAACCATGATCGGTGACATATTAAATGTTCCTGTTGGTGAGCGTCTTTTTGCTACGATGGGGGCTAATGCATCGGCTTTTGCTAAAGGGGCTCGTATTTTTAGGGTGCATGATGTTAAGCCCCATGTCGATATGCTGAAATTAATGTACAGAATTGAAAAGGAAGGGTAATGCGTAAATATTTCGGTACGGATGGTATTCGTGGTCGAGTAGGAAAATCGCCGATCACGCCTGAGTTTATGTTGAAGCTTGGTTGGGCGGCAGGTCAGGTTTTTAAAGAAAAAGACAAAAAAATTCTGATTGGTAAGGATACAAGGGTTTCCGGTTATATGTTTGAGTCGGCGTTGGAAGCTGGGATTGTGGCGGCGGGGGCTGATGTCCGTCTTGTGGGGCCGATGCCAACCCCTGCTATTGCTTATCTTACACGTACTTTTCGTGCCAGTGCTGGGATTGTGATTAGCGCTTCTCACAATCCTTATACCGATAATGGTATTAAATTCTTTTCGGCTGAAGGTGGGAAAGTCTCGGACGAGATTGAGGAACGCATAGAATATTACCTAGATCGCCCCATGGAAGTGGTGGAGTCGAACCTAATAGGCCGAGCCAAACGTATCGATGATGCGGCAGGTCGATATATAGAATACTGTAAAGGGACCTTTCCAATTGGGTTGCAGTTAACCGGGCTAAAAATCGTTGTTGATTGTGCCGATGGGGCGACTTACCACGTTGCACCAAGAGTGTTTTCTGAGCTTGGCGCAGATGTGGTAGCGATTGGCGTCGAGCCTGACGGTTTGAATATTAATGAGACTAGTGGTGCGACGAAACCTGAATTGCTACAAAAAATCGTACTGGAAGAGCAGGCTGATATTGGTATTGCTTTGGATGGTGATGGTGACCGTTTGATTCTGGTGGATCGTCATGGTGTCGTTCGTGATGGCGATGATGTGCTGTATGTTATTGCTCATCACTTAATGAAAACAGGGCGATTCAGTGGTGGTGTAGTCGGTACCTTGATGAGTAACTTTGGTCTGGAGTTGGCGTTTTCTGAAAGTGGTATTGGTTTTAGCCGAGCTGCAGTAGGGGATCGTTATGTCAATGAGAGATTGGTTCAGCATGGTTGGTCTTTAGGGGGAGAACCCTCCGGTCATATAGTATGTCGTTCTATTACGACCACTGGAGATGGTATTATTGCTGCGCTTCAGGTTTTGCAAGCAATGATCGAAGAAAATAAGACGCTCGATGAGCTACTTAAAGGCTTTGTTAAATTTCCTCAAAAATTGCGAAATATCCGTGTTGAAGAGCGTTTTGTGCCAACAGAAATACCAGCCTTGCAGAAAGCCATAGCAACGGCGAATGAACGTTTAAATGGGCTTGGACGTGTTCTGCTGCGTGCGTCCGGAACGGAACCTTTAATTCGCGTTATGGTGGAAGGTCGTGATGACGAGACAGTAGACGAGTTAATTGAGTATCTTTCGGCAGAAGTTCAGGCGGCTATTCCAAAATAGAGACGAATTGTTGGTTTTTTCCTTCAATTGGTGAAATAAATACTTGAAACAATGGCGCCCATTCCATAAAATGGGCGCCTCGAATTTAGGGGTTAGATATGACTCGTCAAAAGATCGTAGCTGGTAACTGGAAAATGAATGGCTCTTTGGAGTCGATTAATGCTCTTGTTGATGGCTTGCTTAAGGCTGATCAGTCTGATTCTGAAGTAGTAATCGCACCTTCATTCCCTTATTTGTCTTTGGTTTCTCAATCAACAGCTGATAGTAATATTGTGTTGGCTGCTCAAAATGTGAGTGATCAAGAGAAAGGGGCTTTTACCGGCGAAGTTTCAGCGTCCATGCTGAAAGATTTTTCTGTTAAGTATGTGTTGGTGGGGCATTCTGAAAGACGTTCACTGTATGCCGAGTCAGATGATTTTATCGCATCTAAGGTGAAGGTGTTGTTGGATGCTGAGTTGACTCCTATGTTGTGCATTGGAGAGACGCTAGAACAGCGCGAAGCAGGTCAAACATTGTCTGTTTGTGAGCAACAATTACAAGCCGTGTTGGATCTAGTGGGTGTAGAAGCTTTTGCTAAAATAGTTATTGCTTATGAACCTGTTTGGGCTATTGGTACTGGTTTATCTGCTAGTGCTGAGCAAGCACAAGAAGTGCATCAGGCCATTAGAGCATTTTTAGCTAAGTCTTCTGAAACTGTAGCCAAGAAAGTACAGATTCTATATGGCGGCAGTGTGAAAGCGTCCACAAGCGCGGAATTATTTGCAATGCCCGATGTAGATGGTGCATTGGTTGGTGGTGCATCACTTGATGCAGATGAATTTATAGCAATCGTTAAAGCGGCAGGTTAATTAATGGAAGCACTGATTTTAGTATTGCATGTATTGGCGGCGGTTGTCATTATCACGTTGGTATTATTGCAACAAGGTAAAGGTGCGGATGCAGGTGCCTCTTTCGGTGGCGGCGCTTCTCAGACAGTGTTTGGTGGTCAAGGTAGTGGCAGTTTTTTTGGCAAAATGACGGCGCTATTTGCACTGATTTTCTTTGTGACAAGTTTTAGTTTGGCATACCTCGCTAGTCAACAAGCAAAAAATATATCTGGTGCGGCAGATTTAGTACCGGCGGCATCTCATGTGAGTAATTCTGTTGATATGCCGAAACTTGGTGAAAGTAAGAAAAAAGCACCAGAAAGTAAATCTGATATCCCTTCTACAAACTAACGTATATTTGTAGATAAGTTTAGCCGATGTGGTGAAATTGGTAGACACGCCATCTTGAGGGGGTGGTAGCCTACGGCTGTGCCGGTTCGAGTCCGGCCATCGGCACCAATATTGAGTTGATGTTATGTTTCCTGTATAATGTCGTTACTTTGTCGCGGAGTGGAGCAGTCTGGTAGCTCGTCGGGCTCATAACCCGAAGGTCGTTGGTTCGAATCCGGCCTCCGCAACCAATATTTACTCAGTATTGAGTTGTAATAATCACCATTCTTTGAATGGTTGCTCTCTTCATCACAACGGATGATAAAGTAGAGCAATAAGGACCCCTATATGGGGTTTTTTGTTATCTGCACTGTTACTGTTTGTAAATAGAAATGGGCCTTGAGCCCGTTTTTTGTTTCTGCGTTTTGCAAATTATCGTTTCGGAGAAAGCGTTTGTCAGCTAAATATACGATTTTAGAAGAACTGATTCGACCTGTCGTGGAAGGTTTAGGATTCCAATTTTGGGGAATGGAATATTTATCACAGGGTAAAGACTCTGTGTTACGTATTTTTATTGATACTGAACTGGAAAAAGGCATCGATGTCGAAGACTGTGCTCAAGTCAGCCGACAAGTTAGCTCTATTCTAGACGTTGAAGATCCTATCACTGGTGAATATAACCTTGAGGTCTCGTCACCTGGTTTGGATCGTCCCTTGTTTGAATTGACTCAATACCAAGCTTATGTCGGTGCTGTGATTGCTTTGCGTTTACGGGTGCCATTTGATGGTCGTCGTAAGTTTAAAGGGCTATTAGTGGCTATCGAAGACGATGACGTCGTTATCCGTGTTGACCAGGAAGAATACCTGCTGCCTTTCGATTTGATTGATAAGGCAAATGTTGTTCCACAATTTTAATTTAACCTTGATAGAGAGGCTAAAAGGATGAGCAAAGAAATTCTTTTGGTAGTAGAAGCCGTTTCCAACGAGAAAGATGTTCCGAAACAAGTTATTTTCGAAGCCGTTGAAATTGCTTTAGCAAGTGCTGCCAAGCGTCGTTTTGAAGACGATGCATTGATTCGTGTGTCTATTGATCAAAGAACTGGGGATTACAAAACGTATCGTCAGTGGCATATCGTAGAGGATCAAGACTATTCTGCTCCAGCATCTGAGTTAACGGTAGATGATGTGGAAGAGCAAAACTTGAATGTTGCCTTAGGTGATATCTACGAAGAAGAGGTGGAGTCCGAAGAGTTTGGTCGTATTGCTGCTCAAACGGCAAAACAAGTCATTGTGCAAAAAGTTCGCGAAGCAGAGCGTGCTAAAATGGTTGCACGCTATAGTGAAAAAGTGGGCAAGTTGGTTCATGGTCAAGTTAAAAAAGTGACACGTGATAGTTTAATTATTGATTTGGGTGAAAACGCAGAAGCGACATTACCAAAAGATCAGTTAATTGCACGTGAAACGTTTCGTATGAATGATCGTGTTCGTGCCTTATTAATGGAAATTCGTGAAGATAATCGTGGTTCACAACTTATCTTATCTCGTAACTCTCCCGATTTCATGATTGAACTTTTCCGTTTGGAAGTGCCTGAAATTGCTGAAGAAGTGATTGATATTCGAGGTGCTTCTCGAGATCCAGGTTTACGAGCAAAAATTGCCGTGAAAACCAATGACCGTCGTATTGATCCGATTGGTGCTTGTGTTGGTATGCGCGGTGCTCGTGTACAAGCGGTTTCTAATGAAATGAATGGCGAGCGTGTGGATATTGTTCTTTGGGACGATAATCCTGCTCAATTAGTTATCAATGCGATGGCGCCTGCCGAAGTGGACTCTATTGTCATTGATGAAGATGCGCATTCTATGGATGTTGCAGTGAAAAGCGACAATTTAGCGCAAGCTATTGGTCGTAATGGTCAAAATGTTCGTCTTGCGTCAGCATTAACCGGTTGGGCATTGAATGTGATGACCAGTGAAGATGCCGAAGCAAAACAACAAGAAGAATCACAGAAATTGATCGACTTGTTTGTGAATGGGCTCGACATTGATGATGATTTGGCTATCCAAATGGTCGAAGAGGGATTTACGTCGCTAGAAGAAGTGGCTTATGTCCCGATGGAAGAAATGTTAGACATCGACGGATTTGATGAAGATTTAGTAAACGAACTACGTTCTCGCGCCAAAGAGGCCTTGTTAAACCAAGCGCTTCAAGCAGAAGAGCAATTAGATGGTGCCAAGCCAGCTTCTGACTTGTTAGAAATGGAAGGTATGGATAATCATTTGGCGTTGGTGTTGGCTTCTAAAGGTGTCACGACGATGGAAGATCTTGCCGAGCAATCCGTCGATGAATTGCTTGATATAGAAGGAATGACAGAAGAGCGTGCAGGTAAACTGATTCTGACTGCTCGCGCACCTTGGTTTGCTGAATCTGAATAAAATCTGAGTACATGAAGGGGGAACTTAATGACAGTTCAAACCGTAAAGATACTATCCGAATTGGTGAATACGCCAGTCGAGAAGCTACTGGCTCAGATGAAAGACGCCGGTCTTCCTCATAAGAGTGAAAACCAAGAAGTCTCTGACGTTGAAAAGCAAACATTGTTAAACTTTCTTAAGCGTCAGCATGGCGAGGCAGGAAGTGGTTCAGAGCGTATTACCTTACAGCGTAAGAAAACCAGTACCTTGTCACGTAGTGATGGTGGTAAAGTAGTCAATGTAGCTGTAAAGAAAAAACGCACTTATGTGAAGCGTACTGATACTGACGAAGAACTTCAGAAACAACAGGAGTTTCTTCAACGTCAGGCAGAGGAACAAGCACGCCTGGCGGCAGAAGAGCAAGCTCGCATCGAGGCTGAGCGTCAACTTGAAGCAGAAAAGGCGGCAAAAGCTCAGGCTGAAGCCGAAGAAAAGGCTCGCAAGGAAGCCGCTGAAGCAGCAGCAAAAGAAGCTGCTGAGAGAGAAGCGGTTGCAAAAAGTGAGCAAAATGATACGGAGCAGAATGTCTCCGGTATAGGAGCGGCAGAACCCGTGGAAGCACCAAAACAGCCTAAGACGGCGAAAAAAACGTCTCAAGCGGCAGCAATGGACAGTAAAAAACCAAATGCTGCGCCAAAAAGTAAAAAAAGTGCCAATCGTCAAGATAGCGAAAAACCTCGCGGCCGTCACCCTGAGAACAAACGTTCTCGAGTGAACATTAACGGTGACGAAGAGTTCAGTCGTCGTGGTAAGTTAGGTCGTAAAGGTAAGAAACCGGTACAAAAGCAAGAGCATGGTTTCCAAAAGCCAACTGCACCGATCATTCATGAAGTGGCGTTGCCAGAAAGTATTACGGTTGCTGAATTGGCGGAAAAAATGTCAATCAAAGCCGCCGAAGTGATCAAGGTTTTGTTCAAAATGGGTGCCATGGCGACCATTAACCAAACGATTGATCGTGATACAGCAACACTTGTTGTTGAAGAAATGGGTCACACCGTTAAGTATATCGACGAAAACGCTGTTGAAAATGACATGATTGACGCGATCGATTACGACGGTGAAGCCATTAAACGTGCTCCTGTTGTTACCGTCATGGGTCACGTTGACCACGGTAAAACGTCTTTGCTTGATTATATCCGTACGACCCGAGTCGCAGCTGGTGAATCCGGTGGTATTACACAGCACATTGGGGCATACCATGTTGAAACACCGCATGGCATGGTCAGCTTCTTAGACACACCTGGACACGCAGCGTTTACTTCTATGCGTGCTCGTGGAGCGCAAGCAACGGATATTGTGATTCTAGTGTGTGCTGCGGACGATGGCGTTATGCCACAAACTATTGAAGCCATTCAACATGCTCGTGCTGCTGAAGTGCCTATCGTAGTTGCTATCACGAAAGTGGACAAAGAAAATGCGGACATTGATCGTGTTAAGAACGAGTTAGTTGCTCAAGAAGTGGTGCCTGAAGAGTGGGGCGGCGATGTTCAATTTGTTGGCGTTTCGGCAAAATCAGGCGAAGGTATTGAAGAACTTCTTGAAGCGGTTCTCTTGCAAGCAGAAGTGCTTGAGTTAACAGCGGTACCAAGCGCGCCAGCGAAAGGTGTGGTGGTTGAAGCTCGCTTGGATCGTGGTCGTGGTTCAGTGGCAACCTTGCTTGTGCAAAATGGTACCTTGCGTAAAGGGGATATCGTTCTTGCAGGTCTGCAAATGGGGCGTGTTCGCGCATTGCTTGATGAGCGTGGTACGGCAATTGAGTCTGCGGGTCCGTCCATTCCTGTTGAAATTTTAGGGCTAGATGGCACGCCAGAAGCGGGTGAAGAATTCATTGTCGTGGCGGATGAACGCAAAGCGCGTGAAGTAGCAAACTTCCGTCAAGGCAAATACCGTGAAATTCGTTTCGCTCGTCAGCATTCGGCTAAATTAGAGAACTTGTTCTCTGAGATGGGCAAAGACGAAGTGCGTACTTTGAACGTGGTGCTTAAAGCGGATGTTCGTGGTTCTCTTGAGGCTTTGATTAAATCGTTGACAGACTTAAACACTGACGAAGTGAAAGTGAACGTGGTTTCCAGTGGGGTCGGTGGTATCACTGAAACGGATGCAACCTTAGCGCTTGCTTCTGATGCGGTTATTTTTGGTTTCAACGTGCGTGCTGATAGTTCCGCTAAGCAGTTTATTGAACGTGAAAGTATCGATTTACGTTACTACAGTGTGATCTACAATATCATCGACGATGTGAAATCTGCCTTGTCTGGTATGTTGTCTCCTGATCTTCGTGAAGACATCAAAGGTACTGCTGAAGTGCGTGATATCTTCCGTTCGCCTAAGTTTGGTTTGATTGCTGGTTGTATGGTGATCGAAGGTACGGTTTACCGTAGTAAACAAATCCGCGTATTGCGTGATGATGTTGTGATTTATGAAGGTGAACTTGAGTCTCTACGTCGCTTTAAAGATGCGGTTAACGAAGTTAGCAAAGGCATGGAATGTGGTATCGGTGTGAAAAACTACACGGATGTCAAAGTAGGCGATAAAATCGAGGTTTTCGAAACCGTCGAAGTTGCTCGTACACTTTAATAGGACAAGATCATGGCAGGCGAATTTAGTCGTACTAGTCGGATTGGTGACCAGCTCCAGAAGGAGCTGGCGTCCTTGATCCAGTTTGAAGTAAAAGATCCACGTTTGGGGTTGGTGACGATTAACGAAGTACGTGTAGCAAAAGATTTAGGCTATGCGGACATTTATTACACCGTCTTAGGGAAAGATGATCAACCTGATGTATTGGCCGAAAACCAAGCAGCATTGGACAGTGCAAAAGGTTTTCTACGTCGTCGTTTGGCACAAGAAGTCAAACTTCGCGTCATGCCACATTTGCGTTTTCATTATGACCAGAGTGTGGTCAATGGGTCGCGCATGTCCGCTCTGATTGACGAAGCTATTCGTGGTGATGAAATAAAAAACGGTAGTGAAGGCGAGTAATCTGTTGGTATGGCAAAAGATAAATGGCGTTCAGTCGACGGTATTGTTCTGCTGAATAAGCCGATAGGTTTGAGCTCGAATCAAGCGTTACAGCGTGTTCGCCGACTTTATAAAGCAGCGAAAGCGGGCCACACTGGGGCGCTTGATCCTTTAGCAACGGGTATGTTGCCGTTGTGTTTAGGGGAAGCGACAAAATTTTCCCAGTATCTATTGGATGCGGATAAGCGTTATTTGACTTGTATCCAATTAGGGCAAAGAACCACGACAGGGGATCGTGAAGGTGACGTGCTGACCGAAGAGTTGGTTCCTTCATTGAGCGATGAGTCTATTGAAGAAATATTAGACGGCTTTCGTGGCGAAATAGAGCAAATTCCCCCTATGTATTCTGCTTTGAAACACGAAGGCAAACCTTTGTATGAGTATGCTCGTCGAGGAATTGTCATTGAAAGAAAGCGTCGTCGCGTTACTATTTCGAATTTAACACTTGTTTCAAGAACTGAAGATTCATTAACTCTTGATATTCAGTGTTCTAAAGGTACTTATATCCGAACCATTGGCGAAGATATTGGTGAAGTGTTAGGTTGTGGTGCTCATCTGCATTCTTTGCATCGTATTTCGACGGCGGGTTACTCGCCTGAGGATATGCTGACGCTCGAAGAGTTTGAAGCGCTAGCTGAGCTGGGCTGTGAGGCCTTGGATTCTCATCTTATTACGATGGACACGGCAGTAGAATATTTCACACAGGTGGATTTGTCTGAGCCGGATACATTGAGTATGATGCATGGCCGCACTGTTCCCGCGTCTGTTTCACTGGAAAATGAGACGGTGGTTAGGCTGTATGATAAATCATCTCAGCGTTTCTTAGGACTTGGGCAGATAAAAGGGGCGTATATTCGTCCCTATCGATTGGTAAATACTAGCGAGTTCTCTTTATAAATAGCAGTGAGTTCTGTTGAAAAGAGTGTTAAACTTGCTGGTCTAGGATGACTGAAAATATGCTCGGCTATCCTTTATTTTTTTATTGCATATTAATTTGGAGATAAAGATTATGGCATTGTCTGCAGAATCAAAAGCAGCGTTGGTTAAAGAGTTTCAAGTAGCGGAAGGTGACACTGGTTCTCCTGAAGTTCAAGTGGCATTGTTGACTAATAACATTGCAGGTCTACAAGATCACTTTAAAACTCATATTCATGACCACCATTCTCGTCGCGGTCTAATCCGCATGGTAAACCAGCGTCGTAAGTTGCTGGATTACCTTAAGCGTAAAGATGCAGCTCGTTACACTAGTTTGATCAAAAAACTAGGTCTGCGTCGCTAAGACTGAGGAAGGGCCATAAGATATTATGGCCCTTTTTTTTATAAGTAGATTCCCAAAGGAGAGCCTGTACTTCATATGTGTTTTTGTCTTTAACCTGTTATGTCTAATGTCGCTAATAGCAATAAAATCAAGAGTGACTAAAATGGACGGGGGATAAAGCGCCCAGAACATATATGAGTACTGGCTTAAAAAGAGGTCTTTGGGATAAGCAATTTTTTAACCAAAAGGAATATGTGTGAGTATTACGACAAAAACTTTTCAATTCGGTAATGATACGGTAACTCTAGAAACAGGCCGCATTGCTCGTCAAGCAACTGGTGCGGTTCTTTGTACTATCGGCGATGCTCAAGTGCTTGCAACAGTAGTAGGTGCTAAATCAGCCAAAGAGGATCAAGACTTTTTTCCTCTTTCTGTTCACTACCAGGAGCGCGCTTACGCGGTGGGTAAAATCCCTGGCGGTTTTTTAAAGCGTGAAGGTCGTCCATCTGAAAAAGAAACGTTGACCTCTCGTTTAATTGACCGACCAATTCGTCCATTGTTCCCTAAAGGCTTTATGAACGAGGTTCAAGTCGTTTGTACGGTGATGTCTACCAATACAGATTTGGATGCTGATATTGCTGCGATGTTGGCGACCTCTGCTGCCTTGACTATTTCTGGTATTCCATTTAATGGTCCTATCGGCGCTGCTCGTGTGGGCTTCAACGACGAGTCCGGCTACCTTCTTAACCCAAGCTACTCTGAGTTAGACGGTTCTTTGCTTGACATGGTTGTGGCGGGTACAAAAGACGCTGTATTAATGGTTGAGTCTGAAGCACAGGAATTGACCGAAGATGAAATGCTAGGCGCGGTGCTTTTTGCTCATAAAGAAATGCAAGCCGCTATTACGGCCATTACTGAATTTGCTGCTGAATGCGGTAAACCTCGTTGGGAATGGCAAGCGCCAATCGCTAAGGTATCATTGCTTGAAGCGGTTGAATCTGGCTATGCCGCGCAAATTGAAGAAGCTTACGGCATCAGTGAAAAAATGGCGCGTTATGCTCAACTTGGTGTGGTGCGTGATGCTGCTGTTGCAGCTCTTGTTACAGAAGGCGGCGAGTTTTCCGAAGCGGATGTAATTGGTGCTTTCTCTAAACTGGAAAAACGCATTGTGCGTCGCCGAGTCATCGATGGTAAGCCACGTATTGATGGACGTGATAACAAAACGGTTCGTCCGATCAATGTTGAAGTGGGATTATTAAACAAGACTCACGGTTCTGCGTTGTTTACTCGTGGTGAAACCCAAGCCATTGCAACCTGTACATTAGGTACGAGCCGTGACTCTCAAATGACAGACGGTTTGACGGGTGAAAGTAAAGACAGCTTCATGCTTCATTACAACTTCCCTCCTTATTCTGTTGGTGAGTGTGGTCGTATGGGCAGTGTTGGTCGTCGTGAAATCGGCCATGGTCGTCTAGCGCGTCGTGGTGTTCAAGCGGTACTACCTTCAGAAGACGAATTCCCATATACCATTCGTGTCGTCTCCGAGATTACTGAATCGAACGGCTCAAGCTCTATGGCGTCTGTGTGTGGTGCGTCTTTGTCTATGATGGACGCAGGTGTACCTCTAAAAGCGCCTGTTGCTGGTATCGCCATGGGTCTTATTAAAGAAGATGACGGCTTTGCTGTCTTGACGGATATCTTGGGTGATGAAGATCACTTGGGTGATATGGACTTTAAAGTGGCGGGTACTGAAGAAGGTATCACGGCACTGCAAATGGACATTAAAATCGAAGGTATTAACGAAGAGATTATGGATATTGCCTTGAATCAAGCACTTGAGGCTCGTACACATATCCTTCGCGAAATGGCTAAAGTCATTGGTTACGCTCGTCCTGAAGTATCGCCTAATGCGCCTTCTATGGCGACCATCAAAATTGATCCAGAGAAAATTCGTGATGTAATCGGTAAAGGTGGTGCTACTATCCGTTCTATCACGGAGCAAACTGGTGCATCAATTGATTTGGACGATGATGGTACAGTACGTATTTATGCAGCGGATAAAGCGTCTTCCGATGCCGCTTTGCTTAAGATTTATGAGATTACGGCAGAAGCAGAAATCGATAAGCTTTACCAAGGCAAGGTGGTACGTTTGGCTGAATTTGGGGCGTTTGTGAACATTCTACCAGGTAAAGATGGTTTGGTTCACATTTCTCAAATTGCAGAAGAACGCATTCGTGCTGTGTCTGACTTTTTGTCTGAAGGTCAGGATGTCATTGTTAAGGTGCTGGATGTTGATGCCCGTGGTCGTATCAAGCTATCCATGAAAGATGTAACCGAAGAAGAAAAAGCACAATTCACTGCGTAAGCATAATTACTTGGATGTTGTGTTCAAAAAAGGTGTCTTGATGACACCTTTTTTTGTTTTTATCTGAAAAATTGAATTAGTATAAAAGCAGAAATATCGCTTTATTGTCGGATGAATGAGGGATCAAAATGAAGATCAAGCTTCTTAGTGTGGTGGCAATGGCCTGGTTGCTATCAGCCTGTAGTTCTAACGAGACGGTTAAAAATGCCGATGTGTCAGAACCAGTGCAGGATTGTGTGTTTGCGGACGGCTCTAATCAGCCTGCACCACAATGGGTCTGTGGTGCGCCTGTGAAAAACGTCGCTTTATCCGCTGTGGGCTATGCAGAGAAGTCTGCCGCTGGACCAAACTTTATGCGTCAAATGGCGGCGACGGCTGCTCGCGTTGAGTTAGCTCAGGTGTTGAGTTTGCAGATGCAAAATATGGTGAAGCAATATGCCGAAACAACGGGCACAGGAGATGCTCAAACGGTTGATCGTGTTAATAGTGTTGTGACCAAACAGATTACTGACCAAAAACTGATTGGCTCTAAAGTGATTCGTCAAATGCCAACGCCTACCGGTGGCATGGTTGTGTTAGTTGGCTTAGATCCGAAACAAACTGAGTCGATTTCTGAAGATATTTTACGCACTTCCATGAAGAATAATGCGGCTATCTTTCAGAAATTAGAGGCAAAGAAAAGCTTTGATGAATTAGCGGCGGACATTGCTAAGCAAAAAATGCCTTAGTCTTATCTCGCGGGCCGTTATTTTGCGTGATTGAGCAGTATGTTGTGGGGATATCGCTTTAGGTGTTTTTACTAAAACACCGAGTGGGCGATTCCCCATTTTCAATATGAGATTAATGGGTGTCGTCTTCGGGGAAGATGGGCGTTGGTTTTTTATTTTCATCAATGGCGACAAAATTAAAGTGGCCTGTAATAGCCTTGGTACGTTTATCGCTGTCTAACTCTTCAAGAAAAATATTGACTTCTACTTTCAAGGATGTACGACCTACACTGACAACGCGAGCAACCAGTTCAACCAAAATACCGGAAGGGATAGGTTGCGTAAAATTAACCTGTTCAGTGGAAATGGTGACAACATGCTTACGTGAAAAGCGAGTCGCTGCAATATAGGCCACTTCGTCCATCCATTGTAATGCGATACCACCAAACAGGGTATCGTAATGGTTTGTTGTGCTGGGAAAGACCATTTTGGCCACTCGAGTTTCTGAAATTTCTTCACGTTTTTGAATGAGTAGTTGGTTCATGGAGGTTTATATTTTTCCTAAAAGTATAGTGATAATCGTCACTTTTTTGATGCTTGTCGGTTGTGATGCTCGATACAAACCGGAGCAGGTTCTATCGGAGTATGCCACTAGCTTATCACGCTCAGCCTATCTAGATGTATCGGTTCCTGATCCTGTTATGCCTAAGTTATATCCTTCCGTTCAAGTACGTACTATGGTATTGACTCAGTTTGACGTAAGTTTACTTGATTTTTTGTCTTTGCAGCACTGTGACTTAGGGCTATTAGTGGGGGAGCGTAACAGCGTTTTAGGACGTGTTATGGTAAACAGTCAGCGCTTTTTGTATGAAGTCAAGATTACACGAGCGTTAGAAACCTGTCCGATTGAAAACCAATCACTGGCCGATAAACTGGCTCCCATTGCTAAACAAAAACACAAAGAACTCCCTCGGGCTTTTATTAATGCTGTATTTAATGGGGATGAGGCCAAATCCTTTTTTAGCTTTTCCAATGGCTTTGTTCCGATGGGGTACACGGCGGCAAATTATCAGTCTTTACAGTCTGCTTTAGGGGATTTATTGGTGATCGGTCAGAATGTCTTAACGCTGCCTCACATTGACTCAAATGCATTCGAACAGGATCTGAAAATCATGGCAGACAGCGAGTATGCAGGGAAACTGCTGTATAGCTTATTGCAAATAACTCGTTATTTAAATGCGGTATCCGAGTCGATAGAATTGCTTCCTCCCAATGTGTGTGGGCCTCCTGTCACGTTCTTAAAACAGCAATTTGAGCATCACTATGTGAAATTGATTCAGCCTTATATGGCGAGGTTGAATGGCACCGCTTATCCTGTGCTATCACAGTTACATCAATTAGCAATGATAGGCGATCCTTTACCAGCGGCATTGGCGAATTATTTAGCACAGTTTTCTTTGCAGGATGAGCAAAGCGTTTGGAGGCGTTATCAAGCGGCTTCAAGACGTCATGCTATGGCATGGAGTCATTTGTTCCAACGTTGTGGACTCTCTCTAAATCAGAAAAATAATTAACGATTCTAGATGTGTACACTTAACTGGTTTTCTAATGCTTCTACGGCATTGTATTGGTAAGCAGGGCCTTGTGCGAGTGGCTCTTCACTTAAAGATTTTAGCATGGCGATGTTTGCTTCGGGGTTGTCCGTGATGCTATGGGAAAATTGAATCGGGCGAATGACGGCGTGTGGCTCATGTCGGTTCAGCGTATCGCTTGTGTCTATAATAGAAGGGCCTGGTTGACTAAACAAACTCATAAATAGCGCAAAGTTAGCACTCCCCGATACGGGAGAACCAGCGTAGCTATTTTGAGTGAGTTGTGTTTCAACAATACTTCTGATGTTCATGTGCAAGTCCAATGACATTAGGCTTTTCAGGCTATCGGCAAGCACTCGATATTCTTGATAGCAAAAAATGACCATGCTGGAAAAAATTGAAAATCTTTAATTGTTGCCTGAATAGCTTTATTAGTCTTTCCTATGGCGAATAACGCTCCGTATATTTTGTTGTTATATATGGCGGGAAAAGATGAGTGAGGGTACTATAATAAATTGTAAATCCGTTGATTTTTTAGTCAATATATGGAAAGTTTTTCATTAACGCCGCTCGTTAGAGGTGGTTAAGGCCGATGATGCATGCACGATATCAATGAGCTGATAGAAAACGTTAGGCGTAACGAACAAATAGCCCTCAAATTTTTTGAGATTGAACGTTGTATTTTGTCTATTGGGCGTTGTGATCAGTTTGTTTCTACTTTAACAAGAGAAGTGCAGAAACAGTTTAATGTCCCATATGTCTGGGTGAATTTAATCAATGAAGCGCCTTTATCGCATTTAATGGAAGCGTTAGAAAAATCGCCGGATTTACGTGACCGCGTATTGTTTACGCGCCGACGTGCCATGATAGACATCATTAAAGCAAGTAGCCGAACGGTGTTAGTGAATGATGACTTATCTCAATGCGATGAAATTATTCCTTCTGTTTATCGGGATATCATTTCTTCTGTCGCTATTTCGCCGTTGACCATTGATGGTGAATTGGTGGGTTTGTTTTGTCAGGCAGATTCAGATAGCTCTCGCTATGATGCTGCCACGAAAGATACGTTCTTGCTGGATCAGCTAGCGATCAAAATTTCCATTTGTTTAAGTAATGTAACGGCACGGGAGAAGTTAGAATATTTAGCTACTCGGGACCCGTTAACAGGCTTGTTGAATCGTCGGCAACTTGAGCTTATGCTGGACAGGGAATTTGCCCGTTCTCAACAGATGCGGCGTGATTTGACCGTGGTCTTTATTGATTGTGATGGCTTTAAGTCGATTAATGATACTTTGGGACATAATTGTGGAGACGAGGTATTGGAGTATATCGCTAAGCGTCTGCTAAAATATGTTCACAAACAGGGATTGGCCTTTCGTTTTGCTGGCGATGAATTTGTCTTTGTGACGCCCGGTAAGAGTTATGATGATGCGTTGCTCATCGCTGAATCTATTCATGATTATCTTCAATCTAATCCATTGAGGTATAAGTCTAATCATGTTCCTATCACGATCAGTTACGGCGGAGCGAGTGTCATGGAAGATAAGCCAACAAACTATAAACATCTGCTTAAAATTGCCGATGAGCGTCTTTACAACTATAAAAATAACCGCAAACGATCTGTACCGACAAAAGTATTCAAGTTCTTGAACCGAATGCGATGAAATGTAATTTTCTTACATTACATCCTCGAAAATTTTTAAGATGAGTATTTTTTGAGGGTGTTTTGTTGTAAACTTTCAGAAAAAATTAAATAGAGTCCCATTATGTCTCATGCTTTGATTGCTGATTTAGGCGGAACGAATGCTCGGTTTGCATTAGTTCGTATACATGAATTCGACCCTCAAGAAGTCAGTGTGCTGTCTTGTAAGGACTATGAGAACTTTTTTGATGCGGTTGCCGCTTATGTTGATAGTTGTAGCGTCGGCATAGAAAATATAAGTGCGGTGGTATTGGCTATTGCTGGACCGGTTAACCAACCTGTTATTCGTTTTTCCAACAATCCTTGGCAGTTTACTCGTCAAGAAGTTGAATCGTATTTTGGCGAAAACAAAGCGGTTGCTTTGTTAAATGACTTTGATGCTGTCGGTCAATGTTTAGAAATTTTAACCCCTAAAGACATGGTGGTCATTGGCGATAATGCTAAGGTTGATCCCAAAGGGGCTGCATGGGTTGTTGGTGCCGGGACTGGGCTTGGGGTAGCTTGTGTTGTGCCTCAGGATCATGGACCCAATATTGTGCTGCCCGGTGAGGGAGGGCATGTCGATTTAGCAACCTGCAACGAATTGGAAGACGATATTTTACGCTTTTTACGAAAAAGGCATAATCGAGTATCCGCAGAGCGGGTTCTTTCAGGTATGGGGCTTGAAAATATCTATGAAGCGATGGCTTTTCGAGAGGGAATTGAGCGTCGTTTGACTGCGCCTGAGATTGGTGACGCTTTGAAGTCGGGAACGGACCCCATTGCGGAAGCTGCTCTTGAACAGTTCTTTGTTTTTCTGGGACGAGTGATCGGCGATTTAGTTTTATCGGTTGAATCTCGGGGTGGGGTATATATTGCTGGCGGCATTGTTCCTCGTTATCTAAATGAAATTCAAAAAAGTGGCTTTCGAAAAGCGATGCAGGAGAAAGGTCGTATGAAAGATTTTGTTGCCCCCATTGCCACTTTCGTTGTGATGTCTGAATACCCAGGGCTGATGGGGTGTGCTTGTTATGCCTCTCATCTTTTATCGAAAGCCTAAAACAGTTGGAGAAAGAATCTATGAAGGCCAGTTTAAAAGCCTGTGATGTCGTTATTTTTGGTGGTGGTGGTGATCTTGCTATGCGTAAGCTGTTGCCAGCCCTTTACCATTTAGAAATGGATGGTTTACTCGCTTCGACCACTCGAATTATCGGCGCTTCTCGACGTGATATGAGTGCTCAAGATTATCAAGAAAAAGTACGTGGTGCGCTGGATGAGTTTGTCCCTTCAAGCGTTGGTGATGAGAAAACATGGCCACGTTTTAAAGATCGTCTGAGTTATGTGTCCGTTGACGCTCAGCAAGAATCTGACTTCTCCCGCTTTACCGATCACGAAATTGGTGGTGATAACCGAGATGTGGTTTTCTATCTTGCCACCTCACCAGATCTGTTTGGTTCTATCTGCTCTTCCCTAGCCACTCATGGTTTAAATAAAGAACGTATGCGTGTCGTGTTGGAAAAACCGCTAGGTCGTGATTTGGCGTCATCCCGTGCGATCAACGATGAAGTGATGCAAAATTTTGCTGAGTCGCAAGTTTTCCGAATTGACCATTACCTTGGTAAAGAAACCGTTCAGAACTTATTGGCGATTCGCTTTGGTAACACCTTGTTTGAACCTTTATGGGACAGTGCTCACATTGATAATGTGCAAATTACTGTCTCGGAAACCGTTGGTGTAGAAGGACGCTGGGGATACTACGATAAAGCGGGAGCCATGCGTGATATGGTACAAAACCATATCGTCCAATTGCTGTGTTTGGTCGCAATGGAGCCTCCAGGACGTATGGATGCGGATTCGGTACGAGATGAAAAAATCAAAGTATTGAAAGCCCTGCGTCCGATTGTTGGTGCCAATGCCTACACTAAAACGGTGCGTGGTCAATATGCTAAAGGCATGATCAAGGGGAAAGAGGTACCTGGTTATTTCGATGAAGAGGGAAGTAATCCTGAGTCGCGTACGGAAACCTTTGTAGCATTGCGTGCAGACATTGATAACTGGCGTTGGGCGGGTGTACCGTTTTATCTAAGAACGGGCAAACGTCTAGGGCAGCGTTATTCTGAAATTGTTATTCAGTATAAGTCTGTGCCTCACAGTATTTTCAGTGACGAAAGTAATCGTCAGCTACAGCGTAATCAGCTTGTTATTCGCTTGCAGCCGGAAGAAAAAATTTCGCTAACGGTAATGAACAAAGTGCCTGGTGCAAGCGAGGGGATGAATCTTCAGCCTGTTGATCTTAACCTGAGTCTGACGGAGGCTTTCCACAATAAGCGTAGTCCTGAAGCCTATGAGCGTTTGTTGCTGGATGTAATGCGTAATGATGCGACCTTGTTTATGCGCTATGACGAAGTAGAAGCGGCATGGAAATGGGTTGACGGCATTATGGCGGCATGGAACCAAACCAGTGAACGTCCTAAAGAATATGCTTCTGGCTCATGGGGCCCTGCGGCGTCTATGGCGTTGCCAATCAAAGATGGCCGTAACTGGCACGACTACTAGCCCTTAAGGTCTTAATAAAAGGAAAATAACATGACGGTTTCTTATACTGCAGAGCAAGTGATGACAGCGACCCCGGTGGTGCCTGTTATTGTCGTGGACGATGTGGCACAAGCGGTTGCTTTAGGTAAAGCGTTGGTCGCCGGTGGCGTACCTGTATTGGAAGTGACCATGCGAACATCTGCTGCATTGGCAGCTATAACAGCCCTTCGCAAAGAAGTGCCTGAAGCGATCGTTGGCGCGGGTACGGTCTGTTCTCGTGAGCAATATGTTCAGGCGGTAGAGGCTGGCTCTCAATTTATTATCAGCCCTGGTTTGACGCCTGACCTATTAAAGGTCGGTAAAGAATATGATATTCCTTATTTGCCTGCTGTCGCGACTATTTCAGATATTCTGCTAGGCATTGAATATGGCTACGACCGCTTTAAATTTTTCCCAGCCGAAGTGAACGGTGGGGTAAAAGCATTGAAAGCATTTGGTGGTCCTCTGCCGCATATCAAGTTTTGCCCAACGGGCGGAATCAGCGCTGGTAATTTCCGAGAATATTTAGATCTGCCGAATGTGCTTTGTGTTGGTGGTTCTTGGATCGTACCTACTGACTTAGTCAAAGCAGGTAAATGGGATGAGATTACAGCATTAGCACAATCTGTCGTCAGCCAGTAAGTATTGTTGATGTTATCAGTTTTGTTTTTATTTACGTCAACGTGTTTGAGGACAGGACAACAGAGAATGAAAAGGGAGGACTGATGCGTCCTCCCTTTTTTATTACAGGTTTTCTTCCGCGAATTCCGCTAAGCGGCTTCGTTCTATACCATTGACGTGCATAATACTGGCGTATTTGAATGACTTGGTTTTCTCGACTAAGTAGGTTAGACCTGAGGTGAGAGGTGTGATGTATTTGTTGTCGATTTGGGCCAAGTTGCCTAGCACAATGATTTTAGAGTTGCTACCTACCCGTGTGACAATGGATTTAAGTTGAAACTGAGTCAGCCCCTGTGCTTCATCAATAATGATTAGAGCGTTATTAAACGAGCGACCCCGCATAAAGTTTAATGATTTAAATTGGATGTTGGCCTTTTGTTTGACATAGTCAATGCTGCTAAAGGCGTGCTCATCCGCTCCATGAAGGATCTCTAGATTATCGTCGAAAGCGGCAAGCCAAGGTGCCATTTTCTCTTCTTCTGTCCCTGGTAGAAAGCCAATATCTTCTGCCATTGGAGGGGTGGAGCGTGCCACAATGATCTTATTAAAACGTTTTTCTTCCATGGTAACTTGTAAGCCATAGGCCAGTGCGAGTAGGGTTTTTCCTGATCCCGCGGGTCCTGTCATGACCATTAAATCAGAGTTATCATGACGTAATAGATAAAACGCCATGGCTTGCTCCAAGTTTCTTGGGCTAATGCCCCAGAAGCTTTGATTCATTAGGTTTTGTTTATTGATATCGAGAAGGTAGATATATTCTTTGTCTATATTGACGACGAAACCGACAAAGTCCTCTTGATCAATGATAAACATATTGAAATACAGGGTCGGCAAATCGGATTTTTTGATGACGTGTACAGTGTGGCGGCCATGGGCTTCGGTTTTGACACTGCCGACTTTCGACCAAATACTGTTTTCCACTTCAATGTAACCTTTGCTCATCAGGTCAACATCGTCTAATACCTTGTCCTTACGATAATCCTCTACACGTTCTAAGCCTGAGCCTTTGGCTTTGATTCGCATATTGATGTCTTTGGTCACTAAACACACGTCGGCCCGTGGGTTGGTGGCTTGAAGGCTTAGAGCAACATTAATAATTCGATTGTCGTTTGCATGATCGTGGTTGCCGTTTAAAAATGGAACATTGTCTAGACTGGTAATTTGTTGGTCCGGGTAGATGGCCAGCGAACCTTCTACATAGGATTTTGGTGTATTGTCTGTGTTGTTGTCTGGTTCATGGTCGCTATGAATACTGGTGCGAATTTGCACGCCGCTTTGTAACTTTTTGGGCGTAGCGTCACCGACAATTTTATCAATGGTGTTAATGGCTAAACGTGCCTCGCGACTAACGTCTTTGTCGCGGCGATCTTTTATTACATCCAGCTCTTCTAATACGGTCATGGGGATGACTACTTTGTGTTCAGCAAAAGCGTAGATGGCTAACGGGTCGTGTAGTAAGACATTGGTGTCTAGAACATAAATTTTTTCCATACAGCATTACTCCTTTGGGACGCAAAAAGCGTCTTGTTTGAGGTGTGGATTGATTTGAAAAAAAGATTGCTGACCGAGTTGTTTAAAAGGGGTTTTTGGGTAAAACAAGTAGGAGATGTTAGAAAAGTAAACATCCGGTAAAAGCGATGAACGTATTTCATTGCGAAAAGCGTTCAGATAATGGTCGTGTTTTTGCTCACGAAGTTTTTTTGGCAAACTGAATCTCACTGTCTTTTGTTCGATTGTAGTTTGAGTGTATGACAGTTTTGTTGATTATGCTGCGTTTTTTTTAGAAATCTGAGGGCTTAATAAGATTAATGCACTATGAGAACAAGAGAAGAGATATAAAAAAAGCCGTTGCATAACAACGGCTTTTAAAAACACATCACTAAAAGACTGTATCAGTCGTCTAAGAAGCTTCTCAGGTGTTCTGAGCGGCTTGGGTGACGCAGTTTACGTAATGCTTTAGCTTCGATTTGACGAATACGTTCACGGGTAACATCAAACTGCTTGCCCACTTCTTCAAGAGTGTGATCAGTATTCATATCAATGCCGAAACGCATGCGAAGAACTTTGGCTTCACGGGCAGTTAAACCAGCCAGCACCATGGTGGTGGATTCACGCAGACCTTCAATAGTTGCTGTGTCAATGGGAGACTCAGCACCATCGTCTTCAATAAAGTCACCTAGATGTGAATCTTCATCGTCACCGATCGGTGTTTCCATTGAAATCGGCTCTTTAGCGATTTTCAAGACTTTGCGAATCTTGTCCTCAGGCATATCCATGCGAGCAGCCAATTCTTCTGGTGTTGCTTCGCGTCCCATCTCCTGAAGCATCTGACGAGAGATGCGATTCAGTTTGTTAATGGTTTCGATCATGTGCACAGGGATACGAATCGTACGAGCCTGATCCGCAATGGAGCGAGTGATAGCCTGACGGATCCACCATGTTGCGTAAGTCGAGAATTTATAACCTCGGCGATATTCGAATTTATCGACGGCTTTCATCAAACCAATGTTACCTTCTTGGATAAGATCCAAAAATTGTAGGCCACGGTTTGTGTATTTCTTCGCAATGGAAATAACCAATCGCAAGTTGGCTTCAACCATTTCTTTTTTCGCGCGACGAGCACGCGTTTCACCAATGGAAATACGACGGTTGATTTCTTTTAACTCGGCGATGCTAAGCCCTGTTTCTTTCGCTACGGCTCTTAGTTTACGCTGGCTGCGCATAAACTCAGCTTCGTTTTCTTCAAGACCAGGTGCATAGTTGGCGCCTGAAGAAATCTGCTCTTTTAACCAATCAGGATTGGTTTCATTGCTAGGGAAGCGTTTCAAAAACTCTGTGCGTGGCATGCCAGCTTTGCGGACACACACTTGCATAATCAAACGTTCTTGCTCACGTACTTTGTCCATACGTGAACGAACACGGTCAATAAGATCATCAAAGATCTTAGGTACCAGTTTGATAGGGGCAAAACTAATGCTGAGCTCTTCTTGTTTGCTTTGAACATCAGGATCTTGGCGATCGCGTGTTTTCAGTAACTCTTTAAGCTCATTATAGATGCGGGTAATGTCATTGAAACGAAGTGCTGTTTCTTCTGGATCAGGGCCGCTATCCGTTTCTTCTTCTGAAGAGGCATCGGTATCGTCGTCATCTTCATCGGATTCTGTATCGATGGTATCGTCCTCGGCAGGAATCTCATCCGGAACGTCATCAAAGACAGGTTCTTCACCATCGCCATCGATGAACCCACTAAATATATCGCTTAGACGACCTTCTTCTTCTTTCACCTTGGTGTAGGCATCAAGAAGAACATCGACCGCGCCTGGGAAGTAGGAAATAGCCGCCATGACTTCTCGCGTACCTTCTTCGATACGCTTAGCTATGGCGATTTCGCCTGCTCGAGTCAAAAGTTCAACGGTACCCATTTCCCGCATGTACATACGAACCGGATCAGTGGTTCGAGTGATGTCGCCTTCTACTGCGGCAAGAGCAGCAGCGGCCTCTTCGGCAGCGGCTTCATCGGTTGAATCGCCTTCTTCCATAAGAAGACTGTCTTTATCAGGGGCAAATTCAGAAACCATGATGCCCATGTCATTGATCATGGCAATGATTTCTTCTACCTGATCTGGATCAGAAAGGTCATCAGGGAGATGGTCGTTGACTTCGGCAAAAGTGAGGTAACCTTGTTCTCTACCTTTAGCGATCAGCTCTTTGAGACGTGACTGTTGAGTGTCTGGCATTCGACAACCTATCGTTAGAAATTCGTTTGGAGTTTTGCAAGCAGCGGATTATAACAAAAGAGTTCAATTTTATCCAGATATTCTCTCTTTTTTGAGTGAAAATCAGGCAGTTGTTACGACTTTTTCCGTCGCATTTGTTCCATTAAGTTACGTAATTCTTGCTTGCTGTCATCATCCTTTATGGATTCGTTTCCTTGGTTTTTCAAGCGGGTAATACTGCTATTTAAACCAAGATTTTTTTCCATGTTGGATACCATATCTATCACTTCTTGCTGAGCATTGGAAATTTTTAGCTTAGTTGTGGCGTCTTGGTGGTTTAAAAGTGCATAAATGCCTTGAATTGTGGTGTTTTCTATCGTTGACCCCAGCAAGTGGCCAACATTGTTTTTAGGGTATTTTGTGAAATATCTCCATATTTTACAAAACAGTTGTAGCTCTTCATCGGCTTTATTCTGTAAGGGGTCGGGAATTTCAATGGTGCTGGCAATCTTAGGTTGCAACAAAAGGCAAAGGGTCGCTTGTTTGACTCGGCTTAGTGTCGGAGCTGGCGGCGGGAGTGTCGCGGTATCATCCTGATTGAATTTGCCTTTTTTAAATGGGGCTTTTCCATACGACTTTTTGCTTGTTGACGTTCTTGTTGGGGTATAAGTGATCTCTGAGTCATAAAGATGGGCGCTGGGTGAGTAATCATCGTAGTCTCCATGACTCAGAGTGCTCTCATAATAATTTAAATCAGGCGCATCATCATGGTTGTTGTAGGGCGCTGCTGTTGTGGCAGAGGTGTCTGGAGTCTCAGACTCAGGGGAGAAGTGACGGCGAGTTTTGAAGACTGTATTATTTAATGTGTTGCTATCAATGCCAGATTGGTCGCTTAACTGACGAATCAATACAGAGCGAAAGGTGAGCTCTTTGGGAATTTGTTGAATCATCTCCATAGCGTTGCGGGCAAATTGTGCTTCACCTTCCTCGTCTCCAAGGGTAACTTGCTTTCTGGCATGGTCAAAAAGGACATGAGATAGCGAGTGGGCGTCTTCTAAGCGATGGGTAAATGACTCTTTGCCTTCTTTTCTCACCAACGAATCTGGATCCTCTCCCTCTGGTAAGAATAAAAAGCGTACTTGTTTTTCATCCTGCATGACAGGAAGCGCAGCTTCTAAACCACGAATGGCAGCAGCTCGGCCCGCTTTATCACCGTCAAAACAGAGTGTTACTTTGCTGACAAGTTTAAATAACTTGCGGATATGTTGGCTATTGACAGAGGTGCCTAAGGTGGCGACAGCGTTCGTTATGCCATGTTGGGCTAAGACGATCACGTCCATATAGCCTTCGACGACAATAATCTGCTCAAGGATAGGGGTGTTTTGTTTGGCTTCAAATAAGCCATATAGCTCTTGGCTTTTTTGAAAAACAGGGGTTTCGGGTGAGTTCAGGTATTTGGGTTTTTCATCGCCAAAAGCACGACCGCCAAAGGCGATGACTCGACCACGGGTATCGCGAATTGGAAACATGATACGATCGCGAAAACGGTCATAGTAATGGCCCGGTTGATCTTTTTTCTCAATCAGCATACCGCCGAGTAAGAGTTGCTCTTGTTGCTCGGCACGTGTGCCTATTTTTCTGAGTAGATTGTCCCAGCCCTGAGGAGCAAACCCCAAGCCAAATACCTTGGCTATTTGTCCAGATAAGCCTCGTTCGATAGAGAGATAGTCGGTGGCTCGTTTTTTGTCGGGGTGTTTGATTAGTTGTTCTTGGAAGAAATGGGCACTTTCAGACAATCGTTTTAGCAGTTCTGCGTTCTGTTCATAGCGATCTGGTGCACCTTTTTCTCTGGGTATTTCTAGACCCGCATCTTTAGCGAGCACTTCGATGGCATCAATAAAGTCTAGGTGGTCATGTTCCATTACGAAGGAAATGGCATTCCCGCCTGCGCCGCAACCAAAGCAATAATAAAATTGTTTGTTTGGGTTTAAGCTGAAAGAGGGGGTTTTTTCATTATGAAATGGGCATAAGGCACTGTAGTTTTGCCCGGTTTTTTTCAAGCTAATGCGGGACGCAACCACATCGGTTATGTCGGTTCGAGCTAAGAGCTCGTCAATAAACTGATCTGGAATACGTCCTGCCATATCATTAACCCAGTTGCGCCTTAACTTGCTTGCTGACTTGTGCCATGTCGGCACGACCTTGCACTTGAGGTTTCACAATTGCCATTACGGCGCCCATTTGTTGCATGGAGTTAGCACCCGTTTCGGCAATAGCGGCTTTGACGATCTCGGCAACTTCATCATCGGTGAGCGCTGTAGGAAGAAACTCACTGATAATAGCCATTTCTTCCTGTTCTACTTGTGCTAAGTCTTCACGGCCTCCGTCGAGAAATTGTTGGCTGGAGTCTTTGCGCTGTTTGTTCATTTTGTCCAGCACCGCCAATACTCGAGCGTCGTCTAATTCGATACGTTCGTCTACTTCGATTTTTTTGAATTCAGATAAAATCGTGCGAATAACGGCAACGCGCTGCTTTTCTTTTGCTCTCATGGCCGTTTTTAGGGAGTCGGAGATGTGCTTTTTTAAGTCTGACATGGGGTCCTCTTTTAATTGATAGAAATCTTTGCAATGATCGGCAAGGATTCCTTTGTAAGCAAAAAAAACGGCTAGTTTGTTAACTAGCCGTTTTTTTATAAGCCTAAAAGCACGGTGCGTCTAGGCAAACATTTGTTTTTTAGCAAATTGCCAAACGGCAGATTGGCTTAGTACAAACGTTGGAATTTTTTCTGCTCACGAGACACTTTTTTCGCGTGACGTTTAACTGCCGCTGCGGCAGCACGTTTGCGAAGTGTTGTTGGTTTTTCGTAGCATTCACGACGACGAACTTCAGCCAACACACCTGCTTTTTCACAAGAGCGTTTGAAGCGACGTAGAGCGATGTCAAATGGTTCGTTATCTTTTACTTTTACAGCTGGCATATTTTTACCTTTTAAATGTGTTTTAAGTTTAAATTGTGCAAAAACGGCGTGAATCATACCTGTATTGACAGGGCTTTCAAAGCACACTTTTGCTGAACAGAGTGAGATCATCTATTTCATGGCATATTTGCCCTATAGAGATCGATTTCTCTAACCCTGAAACAGACTGTATTGCGTCTGTCTTTATTCATTTTCTTTCATAAGGGTGTTTGTATCTCACTCTGATGGTGGCTTGATAAGTGATGAGCATTATCACATCAAACAATACCGCTACGAGAATGGATCAAACGAGAAAAAATCACCTGCCTTTTTATCTAAACGTTTAAAACGCGCGTATTCTAAAACGTTTGGCGTGCTTTGTCCAATCAGATTTGTGTAGGCTCTGCCTTAACGTATGTAGATGGGGTACAATGCGAGCAAATTTTGTGATGAGACCATAGTAATGAAAGTATTGGGATTAGAGACGTCATGTGATGAGACGGGAATCGCCATTTACGATACCGAAAACGGCCTTTTAGCCCATAAAATATATTCGCAGATTGCTAAGCATGCCGAATATGGTGGTGTGGTGCCTGAGTTGGCGTCACGTGATCATGTGCGTAAAACCTTGCCCCTGATCGATGAGGTATTGCGAGAAGCGAGACTGACTAAGCATGAGTTGGACGCTGTTGCCTATACCAGCGGCCCAGGTTTAGTTGGGGCGCTGATGGCGGGGGCCACGATTGGCCGCTCGCTGGCTTATTCATTAAATATCCCCGCGTTAGGCGTGCATCATATGGAAGGGCACTTGTTAGCTCCGATGCTGGAAGCAACAAAACCTGACATGCCTTTTATCGCTTTGTTGGTTTCTGGTGGTCATACTCAGCTTGTTCGGGTGGATGCGATAGGTGAATATCGTTTGCTAGGTCAGTCTTTAGATGATGCTGCCGGTGAAGCTTTCGATAAAGCGGCCAAAATGATTGGTTTACCTTATCCTGGTGGGCCTCAAATCGCTGCTTTGGCCAAAACGGGACAGGTACGTCCTGATCTGAAGTTCCCGCGCCCTATGACGGATCGCCCAGGATTGGATTTTAGTTTCAGTGGTTTGAAAACCGCGTTTTTAACCGCTATCCACAGTGCATTAGATGAGGAACGTTGTGATGAACAGTTCAAAGCCGATGTCGCTTTGGCCTTTGAAATGGCGGTGGTGGATACCTTGGTGATCAAATGTCGTCGGGCTCTAGAAAGTGAAGGGTTAAAGCGGCTGATAATCGCCGGTGGCGTTAGTGCTAATACCCGTTTACGTGAACAGCTTGAGTCTCAGTTGAAAAAAATACAGGCCAGTGTGTTTTATGCGCGGCCGGAGCTGTGTACTGATAACGGTGCGATGATTGCCTATGCGGGGGCTCAGCGCTTGATTTGTGGGCAATCCTCAGGCTTGAATTTATCTATTCGTGCGCGTTGGCCACTATCCGAATTACCGTCTGTTAAAGGTGTCGCATGAAAGACATTGTGTTTATTGAAGAGTTAAAAGTACAGGCTGTCATTGGGGTTTATGACTGGGAAAAAACCATTAAACAGGAACTGTTGTTGGATCTTGAAATGGAACATGACAATCGTGTTCCAGCACAAACAGACGATTTATCTAAAACTCTCGATTATGAAGCGATTTCAAATTTTATTACGGCGTTTTGTCTGGAACGGCAATTTGAATTAATCGAGACGTTAGCAGAGCGCTTAAGTGACGAGATTATTAAGATATTTTCCGTAAGTGCCTTAACGTTGACGGTACGCAAGCCTGGGGCTGTTCCTGCCGCAAGGTCTGTTGGGGTTAAGTTATATCGAACGGCTTAAACATTTGAGGGACATGATAAGGTCCCTCCTGATGTACAATTGTCATGGCTTTGAGCAAGGTTGGTCATCTTGTTCTAAGGAGGCTTAGGCAATACAAGAGTAGATGTCTAGGTAATGAATGGGTGAAGCAATTTTTCCAAGGCCGTGATTCGAGCCTCTTTCATCGCCTTGCCAAGCTCGGCTCCTGAAAAACCTTGTTTCATTAAGCTGGCAGCGTTGATGTTTGCGATACTATCACGCAGGCTAAGCCAGTCTTCTTGTTTGGTATTCGTTAATAAACTCAATACTTCTACTAGAAGTTTATAAGGTTGGTGTTTTTTGATGGCGACGACGGAGAGTAGCCATGTTTCCCAGTGTACGGCCGACATAGGAATGTGATGAGATTGCAGAAAATAGCACGACTGTTCCGCTATTTGCTTGTACTTATTTGGACATTTAATGTTTTGGTGTAGAGTCACCAGTGCGTCAAGCGGAGTATATTGGCAAATTATCGCCCAACGTTGATGTGGTACCAGTGCTGAAGACTGTAATTGGACTTTGGTCGATTCCTGACTCTCCCAAACCAGTTTCGGAAACAAGAGGTCTAAGGCGTCTACTTGTTGCAGTACATCAAAAAAGACAAAGCTGTAAGGCGTTGTTAAGGCTTTTTCTAGCTCTTTCCAAACGCGTTCAGGGCTTAGGGTGCTAAGTTCCCCTGAATGACTGATTTGACGCATTAAGTTGAGGGTATCAGGGGCGATATGAAAGCCAAAATGATGAAACCGAGAAGCAAAGCGAGCGACACGGAGCACTCTAAGTGGGTCTTCAACAAACGCATCGGAGACATGTCGTAAGAGACGGTGCTCAAGATCTTCCTTACCATGAAACGGATCGATTAGCTGACCATCAGGTGTCTGTGCTATGGCGTTGATGGTGAGATCTCGGCGAGCTAAATCTTCTTCTAAGCGAATATCGGGAGAAAAATCACAAATAAATCCGGTGTAACCCTGGCCTTGCTTTTTTTCTTTTCGAGCGAGCGCGTATTCTTCCTTGGTGTCCGGATGCAAAAAAACCGGAAATTGCTTGCCTACTTGTTGATAACCCTGTGCGGCTAACTGATCCGGAGTGGCACCAGTCACCACCCAGTCGTGATCTTTTACAGTGAGCCCTAGTAATTGGTCTCTAACGGCTCCACCGACTAAATACACCTGATATGTTGTCATGCTTTTATCGCTCTACTAGCAGGCCATTTATTGTTGATAGAGTGTCTCTAAGATCCAAGCTCGCATTGTTCTGGGAACATGGCGCTCCATTGACTGAAGCCACCATTTAGCGAGTAGACTTCTTGAAAGCCTTGGGCCGCTAGATACTCAGCGGCACCTTTACTACTGTTTCCGTGGTAGCAACAGACAACAACTGGCTTGTTTTTGTCTGCTTGTTCGATAAATTCTTGGACATTATCGTTATTTAGCAAGATAGCATTATTGATATGGCTTTGTTGGTAACTTGCTTGGTCACGAATATCCACAATCGTCGCATCGTTTTCGATAATAGGAAGGGCATCAGACACATCGATACAAGTATAAGTCATAGTTCTTTCCGTTTAATGGTACATGGCGTGCTAAAAAGCTGTTGATCATCAAGTCGTAAGGCCGTTAGGCTACCTCCCCAAACACAACCTGTATCCAGTGCATGGATAGTATTGGAGTGGGTAATGCCCTCAAGTGCTGCCCAATGACCAAAAACAACGTGGCAATCTTCAGGCAATTGGGTTGGATAAGAGAACCAAGGGGCATAGCCCTCTGGTGCCGTATCTAGGCCTTCTTTCGTTTTTAGGTCTAAAGTACTATCTACCGCACAAAAACGCATACGGGTTAGGTAGTTGGTGATGGCACGGAGCCTATCCATTCCTATTAGATTGTTATCCCACCTTTGTGGTGTATTACCATACATAACCGCGAGAAAATCATCAACTGTATCGCTTCTCAGTTGGTTTTCCACTTCTTGGGCGAGGGTCAGGGTTTGTTCCAATGTCCAGCAGGGTGGTATGCCCGCATGAGTCATAATGGTATTGAGGCTTTCATCGTAGTGGCAAAGTGGCTGCTGGCGAAGCCATTCCATGAGTTCGTCTCGATCGCTTGCCGTTAATATATCGAGCAGAGTGTCATTGCGCTTTAGTGCGCTATGACCGCGTGAGACAGCCAGCAAGTGCAGATCGTGATTGCCCAATACAGCGGTGGCATTGTTCCCTAGAGACTTGATAAAACGAAGGGTTTCCAAGGATTCTGGGCCACGATTGATAAGATCACCCGCAAACCATAGATGATCTTTTTGGGGATCATAATGAAAGGTTTCGAGTAGCGCCATAAGTGGTGTAAAACAGCCCTGTAGGTCACCAATTGCATAGGTCGCCATATGTTACCTCAGTGAACTTGATTTGGAACAGAAAGACGAAAAGCTCGAATAGGGGCTTCGAACTCGGTGCCATCATCGGCAATAAATTGATAGCTGCCATGCATGCTGCCAACCACAGTATCCATTACCGTTCCACTAGAGTATTGGAAGGATTCACCTGATTCAAGGTGAGGGTATTCCCCTACAACTCCGCCACCTTTTACTTCTTGTATCTTTTCATCGCCGTTAGTAATGATCCAGTGTCTTGATAGGAGTTTTGCCGCTTGTGTACCGCAGTTGGTAATCGTAATGTGGTAGGCGAATACATAGCGTGATTCGCTCGGTGTAGATTGGTGGGGGAGGTATTCGGTTTGAACATTGACTGCGATATCGTATTTTAGCATTTCAATTATGCCTCCTTGTTTTGAATGAAGTTAGCAATGCGCACATAATCCTCAACGTCTAGTCGCTCTGGGCGAAGACCTGGGTCTATGTTTAGCGCATTGAAGTCATCATTACTCAGCACCCCTTTGTAATTATTTCGCAACGTTTTACGACGTTGGTGAAAGCCGATACGAACCATGTCTTCTAAGGTCTTAATATCGTTAACGGGGTAAGGCAGTGTTTTGTATGGCGTCATGCGGACTATTGCAGAGTCCACTTTCGGAGCTGGATCAAATGATTCCGGCCCCACGATAAACAGGGATTCCACTTGGCAATAATATTGTGCCATTACACTTAAACGACCATATAAACTATCACCTGGACGCGCTGCAAGCCGGTCGACGACTTCTTTTTGCAGCATAAAGTGCATGTCTTCAATGCAGTTAGCTTGACTTAATAAATGAAAAATCAATGGTGTCGAAATGTTGTATGGCAAGTTACCAACGACACGAATGGCTTGCTCTTGCGCCAGAGATGAAAAGTCAAATGTCATGGCGTCCGCTTCGTGAACCGTCAATTCAGGGTAACGAAACAGATTTACTTTGAGAATAGGAATAAGGTCGCGGTCTAATTCCACGACGTCCATACGCTCGGTGACGCTGATGATGCCTTCTGTTAAGGCGCCTTTACCTGGGCCAATTTCAACAAGACGTTGGCCTTTTTTAGGAGCAATGCAAGCGACGATACGCCGAATGACACCATGGTCGTGAAGAAAATTTTGGCCGAAGCGTTTGCGGGCTTTATGGGGTTGTGTTTTGCTCATTAGGAAATTGTTTCGCATTATTGGCCATATTGATGGCGTGTTGAATGGCTACTTTAAGGCTGCCATTATTGGCTTTGCCTGTACCAGCTAAATCGATGGCAGTGCCATGGTCGACAGACGTTCTTATGATGGGTAGGCCTAATGTGATATTCACTGCGTTACCAAATCCCGAATATTTTAGCACAGGTAATCCCTGATCGTGATACATGGCTAGCACACAGTCAGCCTGCTCCAGATATTTTGGTGTAAATAATGTATCTGCAGGTAAGGGACCCACTAAATCCAAGCCTTGTGCTCGAAGCTCATTCAATGTCGGTATGATGGTGTCTATCTCTTCCATACCAAGATGCCCATCTTCGCCTGCATGGGGGTTCAGGCCGCATACTAAAATTTTTGGTCTACTGATCGCGAATTTGCGCCTTAAGTCTGCATTTAGCGCATGAATCACACGAGATAGAGTGTCTTTGGTAATAGCGGAAGACACTTCTTGTAGTGGTAGATGAGTGGTGGCCAAAGCAACTTTCATGGCCTCTGTTGCTAGCATCATGACGACTTGGGGCGATTGACAAAGGGCTTGGAAAAACTCGGTGTGCCCTGAAAAATGCACCCCTGTATCGCATAAAATACCCTTATGAACAGGAGGCGTGACAACGGCATCAAAGGTTCGATTTAAACAGCCTTCCCCTGCTTTTTGTAAGGTTTCTAAGACATATGGGGCATTGGCAACATTGAGCTCTCCAGCTTTTGTCGGGACAGCAAGAGGTACTGGAAACAGATAAATATGGCCAGCCTGGTGTAATGGCACTTTATCGATCTGGGTCACCGTATGTAATTTGGGGGCTAGCCCCAATTGGTTGGCCCTTGTTTGTAGCAGTTCAAAATCCCCTAGAACGACAAGGCGTGCGTTAAACGTCTGTTCGCTTAACGCACTGAGTATGATATCAGGCCCAATACCAGACGGCTCACCAGAGGTAATGACTATAAGAGGGGGCTGATGGGTCATGCCTTGAACCATGGAGCTAGTTTCCCTCTTTGATATCAATAAAGGCATCTGCTTTGAGTTCACCAAGCCAGTTGCTCAGAACGGCATCTTGTTTTTGGGCGATGAGCGCTTCGCGGGCTTTAGCTTGCAGAACCTTTTGACTAATATCTTCTTTACGACGGGCTTCGACTTTCAAAATATGCCAGCCAAACTGGGTTTTAAAGGGGTGACTGATTTGACCGACTGGCGTTTCATCCATTTCCTGCTGGAACTTGGGAATCATGGTGCCCGGAGAGACCCACCCTAGACTACCGCCTTGTAAGGTAGAGCCTTCATCTTCACTGTATTTTTTCGCCAGTGTGGCAAAGTCGGCACCATCTTTAAGCTGTTTGTAGAGACGTTCCGCTAAGGCTTTTGTTTGGGCTTCATCACGAATAGCGTTGGAACGGAGCAATATATGGCTGACTTCTGTTTGTTGTTGAATCGTTTGTGATGCTGAACGTTTGCCGTCAACCCATAGCAAATGGAAGCCCGCGGGGCTTTGAAGTGGGCCAACGAGCGTACCATCTTTTTTGCCAGCAATGGCTTTAACGAATAGAGGGGGTAATTGATTAAGAGGGCGCCATCCTAGATCCCCGCCTTCAATGGCAAATTGACCATCAGAATTAGCAACGGCCTGATTCATAAAATCCTTTTTGGAGTGAATTTTTTTCGCAATGGCTTCAATTTTCGCTTTAGCCTCATCCGGGTTAGCGGCACGAATCAAAATTTGGTAGAGGTGAACTTCATCTTTGTCTTTGGTCTGATCAGCATTAGCCGCCAAGTAATCATTAATTTCTTGATCTGTGATCGAGATACGTTTGCGAATGATTTCTCGCTTAATGTCGTTGATCAAAATTTCTTTTTTGATTTGGGCTCGATAGCGGCTGTAGTCAATCCCTTGTTGCTTTAACGCATTCTTGAGGCCAGCAAGATCCAAGTTCATACGCTTTGCAACGCCTTGAATGGCTTGATCGACTTCAGAACTGGAAACTTGCATGCCCACATCCGTGGCATAATTCGCCATTAGTGTTTCGTCGATCAATTGATTAAGAATTTGGCGGCGAATGTTGGGCGTCATTATACCGCCAAGCACACGGTTTTTAACCACATCAAAACGTTCTTGAATATCACTGTCTAGAATGGCACTTGAATCAACAATGGCGGCAATACCATCTATTTTGGTTAGGCCATCGTTGTTAGTCGCCGCGTAGAGCGATTGAAAAGGCGCGATAAAGAGAAATGCGCTTAATATTAGGGAAAACAACTTCATCATTTAATATCCAACTTGTCCATTATTCCAATAGTCTTGGGCGACACTAGGCTCTCCACTGTTCTGCCCAACGGTACTCAAACTGCGTAAATTAAAGAGTAGGAACACGCCGCGTTCCATATCACTGTTGTCATTCAACCATTCTTGGTAACTCAATGATACTTTCACGCAGCAGTTTTCATAACCAACCCCGGCAACATCTTTGGTTTTCTGGTGTTTAAAAAAGTCATAGGTACGTTGTAGATACATCGACCAATCCTGACTAACAGGGAAAATGGTGCTCACATTCGCCTGTTTTGCATCATTGGTTGGGTCTTCATTGCCAACAGTATAGAGATAGCTCATGTCTAATCGCACATAATCGGCTGGTCTCGTCTTAATGATAACTTGAGCGAGGTTGGATTTGTGCGTGTTGACATCATAATTTACATTTCCTGTCAGACTAAAACGGTTACTGCCAGTGTAAGTGACGGAACCGAGTAAGGGGCTCTGATTTTCAGTATCAACAGGTGTGTTTTGGCTGGTTGCTCCTGTTATGTTGACGTAACGATCCTTCAGGTATTGAACTTGTCCTAGTTTAAATGCCCACCGCTGGCGATTTTGACCGTCATAAAGTCGGCTTTCAATACCCAATGTTACTTGCTCTGTGTCCCCCACTCGGTCATTACCATTGAACCGTTGATGGCTAAAGGCTTGAGAATAATTAAGGGTTGGCACACTGGCATCAAAGTTTGGAATCAAGCTTTGATCTTTATAAGGCGAGTTTAGATAGCTTAAACGAGGCTCTAAGGTTTGTCGCCATATGGAGCCGTCGATTAATAACGGGCGTTCAAACACCACGCTAGAATCAAAATAAACCGATGCATGGTTTAAGCTGGTATCGTAATCAGGGGATTTGTAATTATGAATTTGATAATCACGGTAATTTAATAACACCCCTGGTGAGAAGGTTCCCCAAGCATTGCTTAAATTTAACGAGATATCTTGGTTTAATACGCTTCGTTTGCCATCGAAGTTGTTTTCATCTGGGTCGTAAAAATCCGTATACTGACCATCCACACTGTAGTTTAAATAAGTGGTAGCGTAGCGGTATGAGGAGTCTATGCGTGGTTTCCAATCAAATGGTTTGTCTAGGGTCGGATCCGGTGTTTGGTAAGTACGGATGATGGCCTTACTGCTAAAATTACCACTGTTAAAACCTAGGTAAGCACTTCGCTCGTAATTGTCCTTTTGCTTGATGGACGTTGAGTTGACATCTGGGTACTTGTTTTCTGTCGGGTTGTCTTCGTACAACAATCCAGAAGAGATATTGTTGGTAAACTGTTGGTCGGTTTTGAACTTCAGTAGCGTTTGCGCGCCATCCGCAGGTCTTGAAGAGTCGAAAGATTTATGTTCGTCAAAGGTGGATTGCTCATAGGTGGTTAAACCGTATTTGCTTAAATGGCGAATTTCAAGATCAAGTCCATTCCCTTCATTGGTGACAATATTGGGGGTGATGGTTGCGTCATAGTTGGGGGCCAAATTCCAATAAAATGGTGTCGACAGGGATAGGCCTTTGCTTCCAGAGAAGCCGAAAGTCGGGAATAAAAAACCTGTCTGGCGAGCGCTTGTTAAGGGGAAGCGTAGCCAAGGGAAATAGAATACCGGTATATCATGAACTCGTAATTGTACGTCTTCTGCGGTACCAAATCCGGCTTTTGGGTTAAGTTCTATTGAATTGCCATAAAGCTTCCAGCTATCTTCCGTTGGTTCACAGGTGGTGTAGTAGCCTTGGTAAATAAAGATAATGCCATTTTTACTACGCAATAAAGATTTTGCTGCGCCTCGTTGCCCCGTTGCAATACTGACGAATTTTGCGTCCACAAACTCCGTTGGCGAGTCATTGTCGTTGGATATGTAGCCACTGGTTCCACGAATAACTTGGCCTTTTTGGCGTAAGATGATGTTGCCATTGGTTTTATAGTACTTACCTGGCACCCCTTCGATCTGATTTGCCTGCAATGTGGATGTCGGTTTGATGACCTCAGCATCACCGATTAAATGGACAACCCCCGACTTATCACGATAAATCGTCTTAGCATTGAGGTTGGTATCAAGGCTGTTTGTGGGTTTCCAATGATCTACATAAGTGCCTTGACAATATCGGCTTATTTGCTCTTGTTGGGCTTTGGGGAGTGATTCTCTCGGCACCCAATCCCATTGATTTTCTTTTGTCACTTGGCTAGCGTGCGCCAGTGGAATGACGAAAAGAGTTTGAAAAAATAAAGCGTAAATACGTAAATACTTAACCATGCAGGGTATACTTGTTGGTAAATAGTGATTGTCCCAAATTGGACTCTTCCCTTATACGGGTCCATGTTGTTGGCAAATGATAATCTAAGCAGGCCTCTAGGGGCTACCGATTCTGGAGAAATATCTTTATGTGGAAATTGGTCGGTGCAATTCTCGGCACTCTCTTAATGGGTTTTTTAGGCGGCCTAATTGGCTTAATTGTAGGCGCCATGCTAGATAGAGGGCAACGAGGCGGTGCTTTTATGGGAGCCGGCACTCGTTCTAATATTCGCCAACAGCAAGAAGTTTTTTTTCGTACACTCTTCTTATTAATGGGAAGATTGGCAAAATCTGACGGTCGAGTGACAGAAGAAGAGATCCAATTGGCGCAAGCGGTGATGCAAAGGTTACGTCTTTCCCCTGCTGCCCAAGAGCAAGCTCGTCAATTTTTTAATGAAGGAAAGTCTGCAAGTTTTGATTTGACTGCGGTGCTTACTCACTTTCGAGAAGTGGTTGGGCCTGGGGATTTGACCCGTACTTTGATTGAGATTCTCTTAATCTCAGCCTACTCTGATGGGCATTTCAGTGTTGAAGAAAAATCCCTTGTTTCTCAAGTGTGTGCTTATTTAGGGGTATCGGTTGCCGAATTCGAAGCCTTACATATCCAAGTGAAGCAGCAAACGCACTTTCGTCAAGGCTACCAATCCTCTGCCAATGCGCAGGATTCTAAAGATTTACTAAAAGCCGCTTATGACGTGTTAGGTGTGAAAGCGGACATGAGTGACGCGGAAATCAAAAAAGCCTATCGCAAGTTAATGAGCCAAAACCATCCGGACAAACTCAGTGCTAAAGGTTTGCCGGATGAAATGATTGAACACGCTAAAGAGCGAACACAAGAAATACAAGCCGCTTACGAGCTGATTAGAAAATCACGTAAGTAGGAGTGGTTATTCTGTTCCATCATCGGCAGGGCTTTTATAAAAAAGCCCTTTATCATAATCTGGTAGGGACTGTAGTTGCTCCTTTTGCTGAGTGTTTTGTTTTAAAAAGCCACGAACATATTGAATGAGTATCAGTCTTCCATCCATGGTTCTTTTGGTTTCGGCGAATGCATCCATTTGTACATAGTTGAGATTACTGTCTGATCTTTTATTGGCTGCCTGTGTTCGCCAGAGCGCGAAACGTTTGAGTGCCATGGATTGGCCATAGTAGTAGTCTAATATAGGTACATTGATTTGCCGTATTTGTTGGGCTAATTGGTAATCTGTGATTGGCTTTGCTGTGTCTACGTTAATAATCGCTAGGGCGTTTGCGGCTTTGGGGTTTGTCGCGAGATAAGTCATGGCATAAGCGGCCCCCGTTCCATAACCGACGAGTACAATTTGTTTGGCCCCTTTTTGTTTAGCCTCCGTTATGACCGCTTGTAAGCGGTCAAACACCACTTTCTGATTGGGTAACTCGCTCTTGTCTTTCGCATTACTATTGGTATTGCTTTTGGTCGCTGTCGTGTCAGTGTTCGATGTGTTAGAGCCTGTGGTCGGAAACGATGGCTGTGGAAAGTCCGTAATGGCATTGGCACGTGGCGTAATATCTGGGATTTCCATTGAAATGGTGCACCAGCTGTACTGCGGGAGCGCATTTCTAAGGGGGGCGATCACGGTTGGCCAATCTGGGTGTTCGTTATCGGAAGGCAGTAAAATCACACAACCTTCTGTGTCGCGAGTTTGTGATTCTTGATAGAGGGTTAAAAACGGTGTGTTATCGGCATTAAGAATATTGATCTGATGAGCCTGTTGATTTTGCTCTAAACGGGTTTCCAAGGCTTGGATGCGGCTTCTCTGTGGTGTTGGCATGACCCTTTTATCGTTGGCCGTCGTGCTATTGGTGTTATTTTTTGTGGGAGATGTCGCTTGTTTGGATGTGGCTGGTGTCGTGGCTGGATTTGCTGGATTGGTTTGGGAGTCTGTCGCAGCGAATAGATTCGATGACAATAAGATGATTATGGTTGGTAAAAGAATTCGCGATGGGGGAATATTTTTCTTCATTGTTTCAATACTTATGTCATTTGCCTTGTTAGAATAAACGATCTTTTACTGTGTGTCCTTACGCTCGATGGATGACGAGTTTGTTGCATCGTGCTTAAGTCCTACTGTTTCTATTCTGTCATTGCTGGAGCCAGATATGAATGATTTTATCATTGCCCCATCTATTCTTTCTGCTGACTTTGCTTGTTTAGGCGAAGAAGTGGATAAAGTATTAGAGGCTGGGGCTGACATGATTCACTTTGACGTGATGGATAATCATTACGTTCCTAATTTAACGATAGGGCCGATGGTCTGTAAAGCGCTACGTCATCACGGTGTGACGGCTGATATTGATGTTCATCTGATGGTCAAACCCGTTGATCGTATGATTGAAGAGTTTATTAAAGCTGGGGCTTCTAGTATTACTTTCCATCCTCAAGCAAGTGAGCACATTGATCGTTCTTTGCAGATGATTAAAGATGGCGGCTGCAAAGCAGGATTAGTGTTTAATCCTGCCACACCATTGAATGATTTGAAGCATGTGATGGATAAGATCGACATGATTCTTTTAATGTCGGTCAACCCTGGATTTGGTGGTCAATCTTTCATCCCTTCAACATTGGATAAAATCCGTGAGGCGCGAGCCTTGATCGACGCCAGTGGTTATAACATCCGTTTAGAAGTGGATGGTGGGATTAGTGAGAAAAACATTGCGGAAGTGGCGCGGGCTGGAGCGGATACATTCGTGGCAGGGTCGGCTATTTTTGGCAAAGATGACTATCAAGCTGTGATTAGTAACATGCGCGCTGAATTGGCGAGAGTACGCTAATGAAAACACCGAAGCATTTTAAAGCCTGGTTTGATGGTTGGCCGGAGTTAGTCTGCCTTGACCTTGATGGTACTTTGGTTGACAGCGTGCCCGATATTGCTGAGGCTGTTGATGTTGCTTTAAACGCATTAGGGGCAAATAGAGCAGGCGAAGAACGAGTTCGTGGTTGGGTGGGTTTTGGCTCCAAAAAATTGATTGAGCAAGCGTTAGATTGGGCACAACTTGATCGTGATCATTACGAAGAAGCTTATAAAGCGTTTTTGCAACATTATCATGCTCACGTGGCTGATAACACGCAACTTTATCCTAATGTAAAAGCCTTACTCAAAGCCTTTAAACATCAAAATGTACCTATCGCTCTGATTACCAATAAACCGAGTGGTTTTATTAAGCCAATTTTAGATCGTTTTGAGATAACGGAACATTTTGCTTGGTTTCTGGGGGGCGATACCTTAGAAGAACATAAACCATCCGCTATGCCTTTGTTGCATTGTAGTGATGCCATTGAGGCTAAACCTGAAAACTGCTTAATGATTGGCGATTCTATTACGGATTATCGAGCTGCAAGTAGCGCAGGCTTTCGTTGTGCCCTGGTCACATATGGTTATCATCAAGGTGTTGATCTTGTTTCGCTCGGAGCAGATGCCGTAATAGATGACTTAACAGAATTGCTCATTTGATCTGCTGATATTTTTATGTCAATAAGGTCATTACCTCGTCGACAGTAGGCGAATCAAAAATAGACATATCAAAAAACAATGCCAAGCGACTTGCTCGGCATTGTTTTATGGCAAAAGTGGTGGATGGAGTCCACATCATCATTGACGTTGTGAATCTTTTTCGCTTCCTTCTGATTTGTGTTCGTTTTGAGAGGCACTCTTGTCTTCTTTGGATGGCTTAACTAACGTCATCTGGCTATCAGGTGCTATATGCAAGGTCGTGGTTGGGAAGGAGACTTCAGCACCATACTCTCCGATAATCTCCATCGCTTTGAATAGTACGTCCTGTTTCACATCGTGATAGGTTTTCCAGTCGACGGTTTTGGTAAACGCATAGATAAAAAAATTCAATGAAGATCCTCCAAACTCGTTAAAGTTGACCATGAAGGTTTCATTGGTATCTAAATCCTGATGTTGGCTTACCATTTCTTTAATGCTGGCAATGATCTGAGGGAGTTGGCTGAAATCATCATAGCGAACCCCAATTGTCTCATTAATACGGCGGTGAGACATTCTCGATGGGTTCTCCACCGAGATGGTCGAAAAAGTGGAATTGGGGACGTAAAGTGGGCGTTTGTCAAAGGTACGAATGCGGGTTTGAAGCCAGCCGATGTTCTCGACTGTTCCTTCTATGTTTTTATCAGGTGAACGGATCCAATCACCGACGGCAAAAGGTCGGACGAGGTAGACCACTAAACCACCAAAGAAATTAGTTAATAAATCTTTGGCGGCAAAGCCAACGGCAATCCCCCCGAGGCCACCGAAGGCGAGCACCCCAGAAATGCTATAGCCAAGAGACTGTAAAATCACTAATAAGGCGGTAATGAGGACTGAGGCTCGCAGTAGTTTACTGATGGCGCTGGCGGTGGTGTAATCGACTTTGCTTTTTACCTTTGAAGACGTAGTAAGCGTGTTTTCGGCTTCTTTGATAAGGCGTAAAACAAACCAGGTGATAATAGCGATTACACCTACGGCGCGTATGGAAGATATCAAAGAGGAAAGCTTCTGATCGATTTCAGTCCCCGAAATTTCGGCAGCAATCGATAAGCCGGCTAACCAAATAAACATACCAATGGGTTTTTGTGCGGCATTGATTAGCACGTTGTCCCAAGGCGTTTTGGTTTTTTCCATTTTGTGTTCGATATGTATAAGAATCTTGGTCACTATAAAGTTTAAAAACAAAGTGATCAGCACGGCGATAAAAACGCGCACTACCCAATGCATGTTTGAATCACCTAAGCCAAGATAGGTCTGTAAAGTATGCCAAGTCATGGTGTTTTTCCTTTTAAAAATCGTGTTCGCATAATGGCAAGGGCATAAGCCATACACTTAAAGTTGTAACGGTTAAAGCAGTAACATGGTGCCAAGTCCTAAGAAAGCAACGAATCCCGCAATGTCGGTCACAGTGGTTAAAATGACGGATCCCGAGAGGGCTGGATCGATTTTAAACGTATCTAATAGCACAGGAATGACAACGCCAGAAAATGCCGCCATGATGATATTAATGATAATGGCTAATCCAATCACTATGCCAAGCATTGGATTGTCAAACCACCAAAGTGTGACAAGTCCAATGACGATAGCCCAAAGGACGCCATTTAATCCGCCGACTTTAAGTTCTTTTAATAGCAGGGATTTGAAGTTGCTTCGGGTTATCTGTCCTAAAGCCAAACCCCTCACAATGAGCGTGAGTGTTTGACTGCCAGCAATGCCGCCCATCGAGGCGACAATAGGCATTAACACGGCTAATGCTACGACTTGTTGCAAGGTGGCCTCAAATAACCCGATGAAAGACGAAGCAAGAAAAGCCGTTAATAAATTAATGCCTAGCCAAATACCTCGAGTGCTAGCGCTGCGTTTGACCGGAGCAAATAGGTCTGACTCTTCATTTAAACCTGCCGTCGACATTTGTTGAGCTTCGTTTTCAAGGCGCAGGGACTCCAGCGCTAACCCTGCGTGAAGGCGACCCAGTAGTACTTGATGTTCGTTGACAACAGGCAATGCGGATAAGCCTGAGCGTTCTAGCTGCTCAGCCGCTTTTATTAGGTTCGTTGTATCTAAAATAAAAGGGCAATCTTCATCCATTAGGCTGGAGATAGGTTCATGAGGTTGCGCCTTGAGCAGTTTGTCAAAGGGAACGCAGCCGACCCAGCGGCCAGTACGGTTCACTAAATAGATCATTTCCGTATAATTTGGTGTGGCTTTTTTTAATAGGCGCATGGCTTCAGAGACTCGCGCACTTTGAGAAATAATCAGTAACTCGTGATCCATCCAGCGTCCGACCAACTCATCATCGTAAACGATACCTTGTTGGTAGTACTCACGTTGTTTGGAATCCATTTGACTGAGTGCGAGATCGACTAAGTGATCAGGCAGAGAGTCGGCGATTTCGAGTAAATCTTCTGCTTCGGCATCCGCAAATAAGTGCTCTATATCGGCGTCATCTAACTCTCTTAGCAACAGTTGTCGAGACTCGCCGCGCATTTCAACCAAAATGTCTAAGCGGTTTGCTTGTTTAATGCTCTGCCAAGCTTGGGTTCGTTGGGCGAGTGGAATCGACTCAAGGGCCAAAGCAACATCATCTGGCGTGAGTTCAAGCATGGCCTTGCCAACGGATTCGGAAGAGTGTCCTTCCTGAATGAAAAGTTCAATTAAATCTGAAACTTGGCTGTGCACAAAGAGTCCTTAACGAATCAACATAGCAACTAAGTAATTGAGTGTGCAGTATAACTAGGATGGATTCAAACGGGGCGAGTTTTCTTGTGTACTTTTTGCAAAGAGATGGCAATAGCACGATGGTAACATTCAGCTAATGGAAATCTTAACGTAAAAGTGAGCCAAGATAAGCAGGGTTTGGTAGAATCCGCTTATCTTAACGCTTGTTTCTCTATTCGTTTGCGAGCGATACTGAAAACGAACAGAGGTTGTTTAAACAATGATATTGATTCAATGTCATCAAATTAAGTATTGAATGTCTATATGTTGTTGATGATTGATAATTATGACTCCTTCACATACAACCTTGTGCAATATTTTCGTGAACTAGGGGCGGATGTGCAGGTGTATCGTAATGATGAAATCACGGTGGAAGAAATCGCTGCATTAGTGCCAAGCCATTTGGTGATTTCCCCAGGACCTTGTACTCCTAATGAAGCGGGCATTTCGATGGCGGCTATTCGGGCATTTTCAGGCAAAATTCCTATTTTAGGTATTTGCTTAGGCCATCAAAGTATTGGTCAGGTCTTTGGTGGGGATGTGATTCGTGCTAAAAATGTCATGCATGGTAAGACATCTTTGATTTATCACAATCATACCTCTGTGTTTTCTGGTGTTCCAAATCCACAGATTGCGACACGTTATCATTCTCTAGTGATTGATGAATTGTCATTGCCCGATTGTCTTGAAGTGACGGCGTGGACGCAAAATGAGGCAGGTGAATGTGAAGAAATTATGGGAATACGCCATAAGAGCTTGCCCATTGAAGGGGTGCAATTTCATCCTGAATCCATACTAACCGAGGCTGGGCATGCCTTGTTAGCAAATTTTTTGACACGATAGGAGAGTTGGGTGGATATCCAAAAAGCAATTGCAGCTGTTGTAAATCGCCAAGATCTAACGGGTGATGAAATGCGTATTGTTATGCACGACATCATGACAGGGATGACGACGCCTGCGCAAATTGGCGGTTTTTTGATTGGCCTTCGAATGAAAGGTGAGACCGTCGCTGAAATTACTGCGGCGGCACAAGTGATGCGTGAGCTGTCTATTAAAGTGGATATTTCTCTAGATAATGTGGTTGATACTTGTGGCACAGGCGGCGATGGTGGGAATGTATTTAATGTTTCTACGGCGTCGGCATTCGTTGTGGCTGCCGCAGGCGGCAATGTAGCTAAACATGGTGGCCGCTCTGTTTCCTCCAAATCGGGTAGTGCTGATGTGTTGGAGCAGGCGGGTATTTATTTAGACTTGGATGCGGAGCAAGTTGCCCGTTGTATTCGTGAGATCGGCCTGGGTTTTATGTTTGCCCCTCATCATCATACAGCAATGAAACATGCTGTGGGCCCGCGCAAGGAAATGGCCACACGAACGATTTTTAATTTATTAGGGCCTCTAACAAACCCAGCAAATGCCAAGCGTCAGGTAATAGGGGTCTTCTCTAAAGAGCTGGTTCGACCGATTGCGGAAGTGCTTAAAGCCTTGGGAAGTGAGCACGTTATGGTTGTTCATTCAGAAGATGGTTTGGATGAAATCAGTATCGCTGCGCCCACTCATGTAGCTGAACTGAAGGCGGGTGAGATCAGCGAATACACTATTACGCCTGAAACCTTTGGCATTCCTTTGCAATCATTAGATTCAGTTCAAGCAAAAGACGCGGAAGAAAGCTTAGCGCTTTTAAAAATGGCATTAGACGGCAAGGGTAAAATAAATCCAGCCCGTGATATTGTGGCGCTTAATGCAGGGGCTGCGATTTACGTTTGTGGCGTTGCTGATAGCCTAAAGGAAGGTGTGTCGATGGCGGAAGATATGATTGGTGGTGGGTTAGCAAAAATTAAGATGTCTGAATTGGCGAGCTTTACTCGCTACTTTATGAAGTAATGAGGCAAGCGTGATAGCGAGAGGATTAGTTTATTATGAAAGCTGAAACACCGACTATTTTAAGAAAGATTGTGTCTCGTAAATACGAGGAAATAGAAGAACGAAAGAGCCATACGTCTTATGCGGACTTGGAAGTGGCGGCGTCTGTCGCCAATGTACATAATCCTGCCCGGGGGTTTGTTAAGGCGTTGCGTCAGAAAATTGCAACAGGTAACGCAGGTGTGATTGCTGAAGTGAAAAAAGCGTCACCTAGCAAAGGGGTCATACGTGAGAACTTTCAACCTGCGCAAATAGCACGTTCTTATGAGCAAGGTGGTGCTGCCTGTTTGTCTGTCTTGACTGATCATGACTTCTTTATGGGACACGAAGAGTATTTGGTTGAGGCGCGTGGCGCCTGCCGCTTACCTGTGATTCGTAAGGATTTTTTGATGGATGAATATCAAATCCTTGAAGCACGCTCTATTGGGGCTGATTGTGTCTTGTTAATCGCTGCGTGCCTAGAAGGGGAAAAGTTACGGTCTATGGATGCCTTGGCAAGAGAGCTTGGCATGGATGTGCTGGTGGAAGTACATAATCAAGCAGAGCTGGATTTGGCGCTTAACTACACTGAAACAGAGTTATTAGGGATTAATAACCGCGATTTGCATACCTTCGAATTGAGCTTAAATCATACCTTGGACTTAATAAAAGGTGTGCCGAGTGATCGTTTGATCGTGACGGAAAGTGGGATCCATACCCGTGAGGATGTAGCGTTAATGCGCGAACATGATGTTCATGCCTTCTTGGTTGGTGAAGCCTTTATGCGAGCTGATGAACCTGGTGATAAATTGGCAGAGTTATTTAAATAATTACTCTGACCTGTATAAGATGAATTGAGAGAAAAGCATGAAAACAAGTGTAGTTTGGAAAGAAGATGTGCATTTTACCGCCAATACGGGCTCTGGTCATACGCTAGAGATTGACGGCAATCAAACGGCTGGCGCTCGCCCAATGGAGTTATTGCTCGCGGGCTTGGGTGGATGTACCTCCTATGATGTGGTGAATATTCTTAAAAAGTCTCGTCAGGACGTTGTTTCTTGTGTGGCGCATATCGATGCCGATCGTGCGGATGCCGTACCAGCTGTCTTTACTGAGATCCGTGTGCACTTTGTGGTCACAGGCCATGGCATAAAAGAAAGTGTTGTTGAGCGAGCGGTAAAACTGTCGGCAGAAGAGTATTGCTCTGCGTCTTTGATGTTGGAAAAAGGCGGCGTGAAGATTGTGCACAGTTTTGAAGTAATTGAAGCACAATAATATGTATTTATAGAGTGCGATTATCGATTGACAGTGTTGAAAACAAAAAGAGCGGCCATTAGTCGCTCTTTTTGTTTTCAATTTTTACCCTAACGGGGTAGAAAATGAGATAGTTTGGTGTCCCCTGCGAGATTCGAACTCACGTTTAAGACTTAGGAGGTCCTCGTTCTATCCTACTGAACTAAGGGGACATTTTGTATGGGAGTTTATACCTGATTTTTGTCTTGAACTCAAATTTATGAAAGAAAAAACATTGATTTATAAATGTTTTTACCTTTTATAAATCTTTCTATATAGGTAAAAAAATGGACGCGGCATTTATTAGTAATGACGCGTCCATAAGGGAGGGAACAGCGGTGAGTGAAAACGTTACAGAGTTTCTACCACTTTAGCCATGTTAGCAAATCGTTCTGGGTTTGCTTTATGTAGCCATTTGGCGGTGAAAAAGCCCCCAACAGCAAAGGCGACTACTAAGTACGGTAATACAGAGACCACGGGTGAGTTAGACCCACTTAATACATCAAGGTTGTTGACAACCATATAGAGTGAAATGACCATTCCTATTGCTGCCATCACCGGTGCAATTAAGCGACTCCAAAGAGAAGCTTCTAAAGAACGGTTTCTCATGAAAAATGCAATCACGGCAAGTGAAACGGCACATTGTAGGACTAAGATTGCCATGGCACCAAGAGCAGATGACCATGCAAAAATATTTGCCATTGGGTCAAGGCCGATAGCGACGAACAAAAGTAGACCTCCTATTATTACGACGCCTTGGACGAGGCTGGCAATATAAGGTGTATGGTATTTTTTGTGTAAAATTGAAAACTTAGACCAACATAAGCCGTCACGGCTTAACGAAAATAAGTAACGAGCAAGCGTATTATGAAAGGCCTGAGTCGCGGCAAATAAACTTGTGATCAGCAAAACAGACATTACTTGGCTTGACCAGTTGCCGAGCAATTTATCGGCCATATTATAAATAAACATACCAGGGTCTTTCGCTGCGACGGCACCCACGTTAGCCGCACCTAAATACTGAACAATTGCCCATGCTGTGAAGGCATAAAATATAGTAATAACAGTTACAGCAACGAGAGTGGCGCGAGGAATGGTTTTTTCCGGTGTTTTGCATTCCTCTGAATAAATGGCGGAGGCTTCAAACCCGATAAAAGAACAGATGGCAAAGATGAGTCCGACACCTGCATTGCCTGAAAATATAACAGATGGTGAAAAAGACGAGAATTCCATGGTAATGGGTTGTTTGACGATGGTGAAGTCAACTAATAGTATGATGGCCACTTCAAGAAGCATCAAAATACCTAGGATTCTTCCTCCAATTTCCACTTTGGCAATACCAAGTACGACCACGATAACCTGATTCGCGACGGCTAATACCCACCAAGGAACGTCAATGCCGAAATTGCTAGATAAGAAAATGCTAGCAAAAAAGCCAAATAGAGAGCTTACGGCAAAAACCATGGATAAGTAGGCTAGCATCGCGATAGAAAATCCCCCTAAGCCAACTGAGGGGCCTAAACCTTTACTTATATATGAGTAGAACGCTCCTGAGTTAACGACGTGACGGCTCATGGCGATAAAACCAAAGCTAAATAGGGTCAATAAGATCCCCGCAACGACGTAAATGCCTGGAATACCGGGACCATTTCCCGCCATAAAAGCGATAGGTAGCGCACCAACAGCCCCCGTCAAAGGTGAAGCTGCAGCAATAACGAAAAAAACGACTGACCAGAGCCCTAGGCTCTCTTTTTTCAATTTAGGATGTTCCATTGCGTGTTCCTATTTTAATTATGATGGATATATTTAGTCTATTTAGTGGCGAGAAAGTGTGTTATCAAAAATCGGCACTTTTTTTTAGGTTTTAATTAAATTATCATAAAATGAGAATTTAATTGGTTGTTTGTGGTGTTTTTTCGCTTTTTTAGTGGTGTAAAATAAGACTCTTATGTGGTATCAAAGTCCATTTTGATGAGTAAGAAATTGCTCAGGGCGAGTTACAAATTAAATGAGAGTATTACCGACGCTGCTTGTTAGACGGCTTCTTTTGGTATGTGATGATTGGCGTGTTTTGTGAGTGAGGCGAAGCGCACTCAATGTTTGTGATGGCAGCTCTCCAAATAGTCGCTTGTAGTCGCAAGTAAATTGAGAAAGATGCCAAAAACCCCATTGCGATGCAATGTTACAAATATTGTCATGGGGGTCATTTAGCATGCTTCGTCTAACGGCATTGAGTCGTATGTTTTTTAAAAAAGTAGCAGGACTTTGACCTGTCACTCTTAAAAAGCAGTTTTGTAGTGCCCGACGAGAAGTGTATGTTATCTTGCAAAGTTCATCGACGTTTAGGGGCGTCTCCGGGTGTTCCAAAACAATTTTTCTAGCCTGACACACTATTTGCTGTGCTTTTTGTCGCGAGATATTTCTTTTTTCAGGACTTTTTTCTTGTGCCTGAAAAAGCAGCATTACCAGCTCTCGTATGTCGCTTTTAAATTGCTTAATGGCGGCAGGTTGATTAAACAATAACGAATGTTGGTTCATATTAGAGAGTATCGAATTAAACTCATGCTTGAAACCTTGAACAAGAGTTTTGTTGGTGAGTGCTCCAACTTTAGGGTAGGGGTTGTCTGTTAAGTCAGAGAGAAGTTCCTCGGGCACACTAACGACCAGTAAGCTACAGTTCTCTGGCGTTTGTAGCATCAGCTCTTCTTGAAAACCACACCAAGATACATCATCTTTTTGTATGGGCTTTCCCAGCCAACGGGCCTCACTGTCGAGTTGATTAAATACTGAAAAGCTTAGTGAGTTTTTTCTGGATTCACCATATTGAAAAACGGATCTCGATAGGCTTTCTTCGTAAATTTGTATGCCTTCCAGCCAAAGCTCTTTAAGAGAGCCCTCAAACCGGCCTGTCGAAAGTTGTTCATAATTGAGATGGCACTCTCTTAGGATCTGGCTGTGTGCTGTTATTTCATGAATACCTGATTCACTACGAAAGCCGTTAGTAAGATGTTCCGCCACCATAGACATTACCTCTTTTTCATCACTATATTGTGTTGTTGTGTAAACGAAGCAAAATACAGGCCAATGGCTTCTATAAGGGAAGATGATGAGCATGTAAGGAAGTATGTTTTTTGGTCTGACAGACAAGGCTAAACGATGAAGACGAAAGGGAGGTGGATAAACCACTATATTCTAGATAGTTGTTTAATCATTGGTTTTACTGGGGTTTTGAAGTTAAAAAAGTAAGATTTTGGTGGTTTTTGAAAAGCGATTTAGTATTTAAAATCTAATATGTTCTCATATTTTGAGAAATTTATGTTTGATTTGATCTGGGTCAATGTTGTTTGTTTTTTGTGCAGGTTTTCCAATATATGCTTTATAAAAGGGCACTTTCGTTTCTTTTTTACCCATTTTTAGGTGCACTTTATCACATTGTTAAATAGGTGATTTTGTAGGTAGACTGCAATGTTTAGGCGCGGCCTAAAGTGTGCTTACTGCTGACAGGTTGGGTTGAGCCTCGTGCTGTGTACACTTTATTTTTACTGTTGTGTCCTTGCAATAGCTCGAAAAGGTGTTTGTTACGTTTTTGGAGAGTGTGAAGGATACGGGCGTTAGTTTGGTTTTTGGTTTTACAAGTCGTTAGCAGAGTCTCGCATTCAGAGATCAATAAACGTGTATCATCCATAGAGCTGTCTTGGTTTTTAAGCCAAGTCTTAAAGTCGTCTTCGAGAGGATTATCTCTGTCCAAAATGTCAAATTTAATCAGAATATTGAGTCGACGTTCGTTCAACATGCTCATTTCATCGAGCAGTGTTCTTTTCTGTTCTGCTATTTGAACGATTTTTTGGTTGTCTAATTGACCAAATGCTGAGCGCTCATTATCCAAAAGCGTTACAAGCTCCGTAAGGATTTCTTTGCTTCTGGTAAAAACCGGTTCGATAGGGATCATAAAACTGACCGAGTTAGACTATAAGAGAGCCTTATAGTCTAGAACAATGAATCCATAGAAGCCATGTTATGAGCAAGCTTCTGGGTATCTATTTTATAATTGCCAGAGGCTAGATCGTTTTTGATACGGTCTACCTTCTCCTGATCAATTTCTGGCATACTATTGATGCGAGACTCCTGATGTTTCAGTGTTTTTGCTGTGCCACTGAGCTTAACTGTATCCGCAGCCATTAAGCTACTAGAGCCAGGGTTCGATGAGGTATCAACAGAGTGTTTGCTCGCATCGTCCTTTGTCGCACGCTCGCTTTTCGTGACGTTGCTTTGATTGGATAACCCTGTAAAGTGTATTGCCATGGGGGTTTACCGCCTTAAATAATTTATCTGTCTCTGTTAACGACCGTTGCCCGTAAAACTTTAGTTAAACTTCGCGTAAATGTCGATATAAAAAAACCAAATCAGACTAAAGAATGCTCAGTAGTTTACAAGAACCTCACTGTCCGTTACAACTTTTGCATATATTATTCTACCTGAACTGGTATTTTTAACTCGTATTTGTTGGCCTTCAACACCATCTTGTAGAGCGATGCCGTTCATTTTAACCACAATGTTGCCGCTCTGGGCTGTGATGAGGATTTGATTGCCTTTTTTTATGAGGGTGGGCTTTTGGGTAACATCATCGGAAATAAAGGTGTTAATGCGTAAGTTTCGGGAGGCAACAAGGCCATAAGGCGGATCTTGGGGTGTATATACTTGGCCTCTTAAATTCGTTAAATCGACATTGCCAATGCCAATGTTTTGCTTGGTAAAAGCTTGCCCTCTATTAATGGGTTCGAGCGTTTTAAAAGCCGGTATTAAAATGCTCTGGGTGACAGGGAGGTAAGACTTCCACATCGGATTGTTACAACTAATAGAGTAGGTGGTGCGTTTTGAAGCGCTGGGGCGCTGATTTTTTATTTGGATGTGTTTGTCTTTGCAAGTTGGCAGGTAACTAAGCGAGATTTTATTGTTAAGGGTAATGGACACCGACGCATCAGGGTAAATACCTGATAAGCGAGGAATCTCAACATTATTGATGTAGTTTTGGACTTGGTCTTCTATTGACGAAGCAAACGTGGTGCTGGCCTGAAGGCAAAAGAAGGCTAGCAGTAGCCTTGTTAGTCGCATGGTTTACTCTCTTAGTTACTAGTGGGGACATTCCCAGCTAGCGCATTTAGTACATTGAGTTACTATAAGGTATTAGTAAAATAGCAAAAATCACTCTATCATTGACAATATATTTTAATATTAATTAGTTTCAGTGAATACTGAATTTACGAATACACAATAGGAGGCTTTATGGCCAGTGTTCTCGATAGCGTTAATCAGCGTACCCAACTTGTTGGGGAGAACCGCCTGGAATTGCTGCTCTTTCGCTTAAATGGCAAGCAAATATATGGCATTAACGTGTTTAAAGTGAAAGAAGTATTGCAGTGTCCTAAGCTAACTTCCATGCCTCACAGTAGTCCTGTTGTGCGAGGTGTGGCTCATATTCGTGGCGGAACCATTCCCATTTTAGATTTGGGGCTTGCGACAGGGGCCAGTCCGATTGAAAACATTGCCCAATGTTTTGTCATCATTACTGAATATAACCGTCGTATTCAAGGGTTCTTGGTGCGTGGCGTTGAACGTATTGTCAATATGAACTGGAGCGATATTCAGCCACCGCCAAAAGGCTTGTCCAACGACAACTACCTAACGGCAGTTTGCCAAGTCGACAAAGAAATGGTTGAAATTATTGATGTAGAGCAGATTTTGTCTGAAGTGGCGCCAACTCGTCAGGATATTTCGGATGGTATCATCAATGTGGGCATCCAAAATAGTGCTAAGCAGCATCATATTTTGATTGTGGATGACTCCTCTGTTGCCCGTAAGCAGATTAAGCGCTGTATGGAGCAAGTGGGTTTTGCGACAACGGTTTTGAATGATGGTCGTGAAGCCCTTAATTATCTGCAAGGTTTAGTAGCGGATGGGGCGGATGTTACCAAAGAGTTTGCAATGGTTATCTCTGATATTGAGATGCCAGAGATGGATGGTTATACCTTAACCACGGCCATTCGTAATGACAGTCGGTTACAAGATTTGTTTATTCTACTTCATACATCGTTAAGTGGTGTGTTTAATGAAGCTATGGTAAAAAAAGTTGGAGCAGATGGCTTTTTGGCTAAGTTCCAACCAGATGAGCTAGCACGCTTAGCAATCGAAACAGTAAAGATACAATCCGATGATTGAGTGTAAGCGTGATGTGGTTTTGATGATATTTAGCGCTGTGTCTGATCCTTTTAGCTGCTGTTTTAGGAGTTCTAATGCTCAGTAGTACGAATGCAATAACACCAAACGGCTATTTAAGGTTTCGAGATTTTCTTCAAAAAGTATGTGGCATTTCATTAAGTGATAATAAACAGTACTTAGTGGCAAGTCGGTTAGGGAAGATCTTAGAAAGAGAAAATTTTAATAAAATAGAACAGTTAGTTGATGTTCTTGAACGTGCCGGCAATGCAAAATTAAAAGAAGAAGTGATTAATGCGATGACGACCAATGAAACCTTATGGTTTCGTGACTCCCATCCTTTTAAAATCCTGAAAGAGAAAATTTTACCTGAAATGACCAAGTCGCCTCTGAAAATTTGGTCGGCTGCTTCTTCTACAGGGCAAGAGCCTTACTCTATTAGTATGGTGATAGAAGAGTTCAAAGCTTCACGCCCTGGTGTGTTAAGGCCTGGCGAAAAAATTATTGCGACCGACATTTGTACCAATATTTTGCAGCATGCTAAACAAGGTGAGTATGATAGCCTAGCCATTGCTCGTGGGTTAGGCGATGACATGCAGCGTAAGTATTTCGATAAAATTAATAATACCACATGGAAGGTGAAGCCTTCTTTGAGCGTGCGTATCGACTTTCGCTACTTGAATCTGATTGATTCATTTTCAGGACTTGGTAAGTTTGATGTCATCTTTTGTCGTAATGTACTGATCTATTTTACCGCAGATTTGAAGTTGGATATCTTGAAGCGAATGCATGCCGCTTTGAATCCTGGTGGTTACTTGTTTCTTGGAGGGTCTGAAGCCTTAAGTGGTTTATCCGACTTGTTTGAGATTGTTCAATGTCATCCAGGGATTGTCTATAGGGCAAAATAACAAACAATTAACAAGGCTTCTTTGTTGCTATTTTGCCGATAATAGGCAGTGTGCCGCGTATATCCCCCTTATTGAAAACGATCTTTTCGAAGGCCCTTTTTGCTATTATGCCAAGAAGGGCCTTTTATATTCGTGCCCTTTTTCCTCTTTGCTTTGACTCGCCGTTATGGGGGATGTCATGTTGCCGCTTTTTGCCGATAACAAATAAAAAACTCATAAGTATTTGATTTTAAATTGTTTTTTATTTTGGCACTATTATTGCTTTTTGATTTGTACGTTTGATCATTGTATGAAGAGAGAAGTATGGCTATATCATTTGAACAAGCATTTGCAGGGCATGACAAAATGCTGGAGTTTCGCAGTGCTCGCGCCGCTGTATTGGCAAACAACATCGCCAATGCGGATACGCCAAACTACAAAGCCAGAGACATTACCTTCGACTCCATGTTTAGCAATGAGAAAAACAAACTGTATTTAGCGGTAGATAATAAGCGACATATAAATGGTGTGAGTGAATTTGGTGATGGCGATAATGGCCTTTTGTATCGTAACCCAAGTCAGCCCTCTTTAGATGGTAATACGGTTGATATGCAAAGAGAAAAAGCAGAATACGCTAAGAATTCTCTGCAGTTTGATACCAGTTTTATGTTTTTGGATAGAAAAATCAGTGGTATGAAAAAAGCACTTAGCGGGAACTAATCAGTATGTCTTTAGGTAATATTTTTAATATCGCAGGGTCTGCGATGAGTGCCCAGACCATTCGCTTAAATACAGTGGCGAGTAATATGGCAAACGTTGACAGTGCGGCAAGCTCTGCAGATCAAACATACCGAGCTCGTAAGCCTGTTTTCTCTGAGATGATGGTTAATTCCATGAAGGATAATGGCTGGGGAGATACCACTGACGATGATAGTGGTGCGGGAGTTGGCGTCAAAGTAGATGGTATTGTGGAGTCTTCTGCGCCGCTTAAACCGAGGTATGAACCGGATAACCCAATGGCAAACGATAAAGGGTATGTCTATTACCCAAATGTTAATCCGATCGAAGAAATGGCCGATATGATGTCTGCATCGCGTTCTTTTCAAACGAATGTCGATATTATGAATTCAGCCAAAAGCATGATGCAAAAAATGCTCACGCTTGGACAGTCATCATAGGGGTGATGTATGGCAAATATATCTGATAATAATGGTTTAAAAAATCTGATTGCTCAGTACGGCACAGATGGTGCGAAAGCGAGCTTGAAGAAAAGTGCAAATAAGGATGGGGTCAAGGATCCAGCTGCTGCGGGTGCGCATGATGTAAAAGACCCAAAAAAAGATCCGACAAAAGGCCTGGCTGATAAAAACGTATTTTTAAAGCTGTATATTCAACAGCTTAAAAATCAAGATCCAACGGCACCGCAAGACACCAATGATATGGTGGCCCAGATGTCACAATTTAGTTCTTTGGAAAAGTTATCTGGCATTTCAGACCAACTCAAGAATATGACAACGGCTCTTACATCCAACCAAGCGCTGGGTGCGTCTAGTTTGGTGGGTAAATCGCTATTGATGCCTGGGAATAAGCTCTCAGTAAGTGATGCGCAGCATTCTATTGACCTTAAAACAGATATTCCTAAAGACTCTACTTCCGCAGAGCTAAAGATTTTCGATGCCAATAATAAATTGGTTCGTACGCAAAAATTGACAGAAAATGATGTTAAGTGGGATAGAAAAGATGATCAAGGTAAAGAATTGCCACCTGGTGAATATCATTTTGCCGCTTCATCTGTCAACGAAAAAGGTCAGGTAGCTGCTATGCCCATTCAATTACCCGCTCGTATTCAGGGCGTAACAATTAATGGCAAAGACGGTACTATGTTAAATGTCGAGAATCATGGAAAGATTAAACTGACTAACAAATTGGAAATATTAGGTTAACCGGAGCAGATTATGGGATTTAATACAGCGTTATCAGGCATCAAGGCATCCGCTGATTACTTGAATGTAACAGGTAACAACATCGCTAACGCGGATACAACAGGTTTTAAAAAGTCTCGTGTCGAGTTCGATGATCTATATAGTACTAATGTGTTAGGAGCAGGCAGTAACAACTCCATTGGTTCGGGGGTGGGAGTATCTAAAGTTGCGCAAGAATTTTCTTCTGGTAATTTGAAATACACAGATAACAATTTAGACTTGGCAGTGGATGGCACGGGGTTCTTTGTTATCAAGCAGCCAGACGGCACCCAAGCTTATACTCGGGCGGGTGATTTTAAATTGGATGCTGATGGTAATTTGGTGACGAATACTGGTCAAAAAGTGCAAGGTTACAACGCAAAAAATGGTATTTTAGGCGGTAATTTAGAGGATTTGGTGGTGCCTACGGAGCGAATCCCTCCTAAAGCGACGTCAGATGTAAAGCTTAAATTAAATTTAAACTCGGAAGGTGAAGATGTTCCGCCTTATATTCGTGCGGATTTTGATCCTAAAAACCCAGATACTTATAACTATACTCAAACCCAAACGGTAACCGATGCAAATGGTAACAACCATATTATCAGTTACTATTATGCAAAAGGTAAGGATCCTGATACCTATCGTGTTTATGCGACGGTAGACGGTAAAACCAAAGACGATACTGGTGCTGCATTTATGCCACCTACCTACGCGACCTTTAATAATGCCGAAGGTAATACCGATTACAACGGCGATGGGATTAAAGAAAAACCTTTTCAACTTTTATATCTGGGGAATACTGAGCCAACAACGGCGACGATCTCCACCATGTCGCAAACGCCGATTGCTGTCAGTGGTACATTGGGTGGGGTGGCGATTACTGGTGGTTTGGCGCCAGCGGACTTGCGTGAGCCTAAACAAGTGGCACGACCTGCGTTTGATCCGAATAATCCGAAATCATACAGTTATGGCAATACCAAGAACATTTATGATTCGTTAGGACAGACTCATACCTTGGGCTATTACTTTATTCAACAGGGTGAAGATAATACATATGAAGTGAGAGCGACGGTTGATGGAAAGGAAAGCTATACCGATCCGATTACGGGCGAAGAAAAACCGTTTTTGCCGAAAAACAGTATGGTGAAGTTTGATGCTACGGGTAAATACCAAGGTACATTCCAAGGGATTCCTCCTTTTGGAACCCCACAACCTGTTAATCTAGAAATTACAGGTTTTGATCCAACGAATCGTGACGCTATTATGCCTATTGACCTTGCTGGATCGACTCAGTTTGCTTTGGCGAGTACCGATAACTTTGAGCAAAATGGTTATACTGCCGGGGAGTTACAAGGGGTTTCGTTTGATCGAGATGGTAACTTGAAAGCCACCTATACAAACCAACAAACGTCTGTTCTTGGTCAGGTTGCCTTGGCGTCGTTCGATAACGTAGATGGTTTGACGCCAGCGGGTGATACCGCCTGGGTGGCAAGCTCTAATTCTGGCCAAGCAAATGTAGGTCGGCCTAATAGTGGTACCTTGGGGGGAATCCAAGGCGGAGCATTAGAGCAGTCCAATGTGGATCTTACCTCTGAGTTGGTTGCTCTAATTGAAGCGCAACGTAACTACCAAGCAAATAGTAAAACGTTAGAGACAGAAAATACGGTCACGCAAACTATCATTAATTTGCGTTAATGATATAAAAGAGATGTTTCTAGCCGGAGTGGTTGCCCACTTCGGCTTTTTTTTGCCTTATTTTCGCCTATCTTTGGTAGTTTTTTTATTAAAACTATATATATCAATGGATTGGAACGATTTCAAACTTGGTATGATTCTTGATAGTAAGTGATTAGATGGTAAAAATGCGTAACGAGAGGGTGTAATGGATAGAGCGTTGTATCTAGCAATGAGTGGTGGTGTCGAAACAATGAACGCCCAAACTATTCATGCGAATAACTTAGCAAACGTCAACACGACAGGGTTTCGCGCTGACTTTGAGCAGGCACGAGCGATGCAGGTTTACGGAGAATACTATCCAAGCCGTGTCTATGCCATGACGGAGAATCCAGGTACGCGCTTTACCCCAGGAAGCATGATTCAAACAGGGCGTAACCTAGATGTAGCGATCAAAGGCAAAGGCTTTTTAACTGTTTACGACTCAAAAGGACAAGAAGCCTATACTCGAGATGGCAACCTGCAAATTAATGCCGCAGGGCAATTGGTAACGGGCACAGGATTACCTGTGGCTGGAGTTAATGGCCCCATTTTTTTGCCGCCTTTGCAGAGTCTGACGATTACCTCTGATGGCTCTATTTCAATTATTCCACAAGGGGGAGCGGCAAATCAGGTTGCCGTTATTGGTCAGCTTAAGCTGGTGAATCCTGACCCTGATGATTTACGTAAAGGCGAAGATGGCTTGATTCACAGTAAAGATGGGAAGGTTTTTAATCAAGACTTAAATACGCAGGTTGCCTCCGGTTTTGTGGAGGGGAGTAATGTGAATGCGGTGGAAGAAATGACGCATATTATGGATCTGTCTCGTCGCTTTGAAATGAATATTAAAATGATGAATACCATTCGAGAAGACAGTGCTGCGTCTTCGAGAATTTTACAAAGGGCATAATCGCTTTTCGCGCTAACTATCTCCGTTGATCGATTACAGTCGCGCTATTTAATTTGCAAAGAGGCTTATATGAATTCAGCACTTTGGGTAAGTAAAACTGGCTTAACGGCCATGGACAAACAACTGAATGTAATATCAAACAACCTAGCGAACGTCTCAACTACGGCGTTTAAAAAAGACCGTGCCGTGTTTGAAGATCTGATGTACAAAACGGAGCGAGCACCAGGTGGATTAAGTGCTCAAAATGCCGAACTGCCATCTGGATTGCAGTTAGGGACAGGGGTGAAAGTGGATGCCACTCAAAAAGACTTTTCTAATGGGGATTTTAACGTGACAGGTCGAAAACTGGATGTCGCAATTCAAGGCAACGGCTTTTTTCAGGTTTTACAGCCTGATGGCACGATGGCTTACACGCGAGATGGCAGTTTTCAACTGAGTAGCACTGGACAGCTTGTCACAGCAAATGGGCTGGTGGTGCAGCCGCCTATTCAGATCGACCCGGATGTGACCAGCATCAATATAGCTAAGGACGGAGTGGTCTCGGTGCAGAAAAAAGGCGTGACGGATATGCAGCAAGTTGGTGTGATTAATTTAGCGGGTTTTGTGAATCCAACTGGTTTGGATGCCATTGGGGGGAATCTCTACACTGAAACCAATGCTAGTGGACCGCCAATTGTGGGGGCACCAGGTACTGACGCATTGGGTTCTCTTGGGCAGGGTATGTTAGAAGCATCTAATGTCAATTCGATTGAAGAATTAGTGAATATGATTACGACACAACGCGCTTATGAAATGAACTCTAAAGTCATTTCTTCTGCCGATGGTATGATGAGCTTTGCAATTCAGCAGCTCTAGGATAAGTGGATAATATGAAAATTAAACTGGCGCTTTTAGTTTTGCTTTCGACTTGTTTGAGTGGTTGTTTAACGTGGAATGTTGATAAGCAGGCGGTGGCGAACGCCGCAGGAGCTGCTGCAGGTGCGGCAGTGGGTAATGCGGTAGCCAATGCGGCAGCGAATGCCGCCGCACCTAATAAAACACCTGCGAAAGATGAAACGCCGAAAGAGCCAAAAAGAAAAGGTTATGTCCCAGATCCAAATGATCCTATGAAAGGACCACCAAGGGCTCAAGCGAATATTCAGGAAGATGATCCATATTATGCGCCAGTGGAGCCGGATGGATTGAAGCCTGCACAGGCCCCCAATGGCAGTATTTACAGAACGGGCATGGGCGATGTCATGTATGGAGATCAAAGAGCTAGCAAAGTGGGTGATATCCTGACCGTCAACTTGAACGAAAGTACTTCTTCGACAAAGGATAATGCCGCGACCATATCAAAAACCTCGTCTGCAACGGGGGGGGACCCAACGGTTCTGGGGCAAAAAATTCGGGCTGATTCCACTTTGCCCCAACAAAAAACAAATTTTTCCGGTAGCGCCTCAGCGAATCAGGATAACAGCTTAACCGGGACGATTACGGTAACGGTTTATCAAACGTACCCGAATGGATTGCTGGCCATTCGTGGTGAAAAGTGGCTTAGGCTAAATCAAGGTGATGAATATATTCGTTTTACTGGTTTAGTGCGTAAAGCCGATGTATCGCCACAAAATACGGTGGATTCTTCTCGGGTGGCAGATGCTCGCATCACCTATTCAGGTAATGGTGATGTGGCAGCGGGCAGTCAACAAGGTTGGGTGACCCGTCTTTTAAATAGTCCTGATGCACCAAGGTAATGGGTGTCCAGATAGCAATTATTCGATCAATCGTTTTGCATAGGTGGTTACGAAGATGAAACAGTTAGTGCTCGTCTTTTTGTTGATTGCGTCTTTCGGGGTGCAAGCTGTACGCTTAAAAGACATTGCCAGTGTTCAAGGGGTTAGAGATAACCAATTGTTCGGTTATGGACTGGTGATTGGTTTGGATGGAACGGGCGATAGTACGCCTTTTACCAATCAGAGCTTTGCTAACATGCTGTCACGATTTGGAGTGACTTTGCCTGCAGGCGTGAGTGCAACCTCTAAAAACGTTGCAGCAGTGTCATTGACAGCCACCTTGCCAGCCTTTTCTAAACCAGGGCAAAAAATTGATGTGACGGTTTCTTCAATTGGTAATGCAAAAAGCCTACGCGGTGGTACGCTTTTACTGTCAACATTAAAAGGTGCGGATGGACAGGTTTATTCCATTGCGCAAGGTAACGTGATTATTGGCGGTTTTGGGAATAATGGTTCTGATGGTTCACGAAACTCGTTAAGTGTGCCGACGGTTGGTCGAATTCCAGATGGTGCCAGTGTTGAACGAGTGGTTCCGACGAGTTTTGATTCAGGGGACTCGCTTACCTTTAATTTAAATCGTCCTGATTTTACCACGGCAAAAGATGTGGCAGATAAAATCAATGGTCTTTTAGGAAAAGGGGTTGCGGAAGCATTGGATGCGACTTCGATTCGCGTCAGAGCCCCACGTGATCCTGGTCAGCGGGTGACCTTTATTTCGATTCTAGAAAATCTCGATGTGAAGCAAGGTGAAGAGCGAGCTCGAGTTGTGATTAATTCTCGCACTGGCACCATTATTATTGGTCAACATGTGCAAGTGTCTCCAGCGGCGATTACCCATGGTAGTTTGACAGTGACCATTCGCAATACGCCACAAGTGGTGGGGCAAAATGGCAAGGTGACCGGAGGGGGAACCATTATTTCACCTAGAAATGGTGATCCTCAAGTGGATAGAAACAGTGGGCATATGTTCTCATTTGCGCCAGGAGCGTCATTGGATGACATTGTTCGGGCAGTGAATCAAGTTGGTGCGGCTCCAGGGGATTTAATTGCTATTTTAGAAGGTTTAAAACAAGCTGGAGCCATTAACGCTGACTTTGTCATTATCTAAGTAAAAGAATTTGAGATGCTTATGAACGCTTTACCGCCCACTAATCCTGATGACTTCTTTGCCGATTTTTCAGCTTTGGAATCGTTAAAAACTAAAGCGAAAAAGGACCCAGAAGCGGCTCTTAAGGAAGTTTCACAAAAATTTGAAGCTATTTTTATTGGCATGCTATTAAAAAATATGCGGGCTGGTAATGAAGCCTTGGGAGACGGTTTGTTTTCTAGTCAACAAACGAAGCAGTATCAAGGCATGATGGACGACCAAATGGCGCAAGTATTGGCCAAAACGGGTGGTTTTGGGGTATCTGAGGCGCTGATTCGTCAGTATCAGGCGCAACACCCGAAGGCTCATAAAGCAGGTGCTTCTGATGACAATGATTTTATCAAGCGGGTTTCTAGTCAGGATTTGGTTCGAGTGAAAGCGTTGGCTCACCAAGCTTCTACAGACTTTTTAAAAGCAGCACAAAAAGAAATGTCTGGCGCAACGGTTGAGGCATCCAGTTCGAGTACTTCGCCCAAAGAGCCTGTAGCCAGTCACCCTGACTTAGTCCAGAGCAAAGAGGAAGCGGCTAAACCGACAGCGCAGTCTGTTGCGTTTGATTCCCCAGAGGCTTTTGTAAAAGCCATGTGGCCCCATGCGAAAGCGGTAGCGGAAAAGCTGGGTGTAAGTGCGAAGGCTATATTAGCACAGGCCGTGTTGGAAACTGGTTGGGGGAAACATCCCATTGCAAAAGACGATGGAACCGCTAGTTATAATTTATTCGGCATTAAGGCGGATCATCGTTGGGATGGAGATCGAGCGGTGGTTAATACGCTGGAGTTTCGTCATGGTATTGCCAAGCGCGAAAAAGCAGCATTTCGAGCTTACGACTCTTTTTCGCAAAGTTTTAATGATTATGCCAATTTTTTAACTGCTGATGATCGTTATAAAGACGCTTTGAAGTCGGGCAATGACCCGTCTTTGTTTGCTGTCTCATTGCAAAAAGGCGGCTATGCAACGGATCCTGAGTACGCACAAAAAATTGATCGGATTCTATCGAGTAAGTGGTTTGAGGCTTTATAGATCGGCATTTTGTTTTCTTTTTCATCCGGTAAAGTTCTTGCGTTAGCAGTCGATAAGTCGTTATAGCGTTGGTGTCATTTTAGAAATTATCCTTAGAGGTGTGGGCATGGGCTCAAATTTATATGCGATTGGTTTATCTGGCCTGCAGAGCAGTCGGGCCCGTATTGATACGACCGGTCAAAACACATCGAATGTGGATACAGCGGGTTATAGTCGTCAGAAAACCTCTACGATTGCGGAAGCCAATGGTACCGTTAGGATTAAAGACACCGCGCGAATTGTTGATAAATTTGTCAATGAACAGGTGCGCAATGATGTCTCTGCGCATTCTTACTATGATACTTATCATTCTATTATGTCGACGTCAGACCAATTGTTGGGGGAAAAAAGTGTTTCTTTGAATGCGTATTTAAGTAAGACATTTAAAGCCATACAAGACGTGAATAATGACCCAACCTCTTCTTCTTTACGTGACATTGCCTTTTCCAACATTAAAGATTTGGTTCAGCATTATCATACCCTGTCTAATTTGGTGGGTGAACAAAAGAGCATTGCTGATAAGCGCTTATCAACTTCAGTTGCGGAGTTGAATAACATTACTGGGCAAATTGCACAGTTGAATGGCGATATTCTCAAGGAAGAAACCCGATCTACTTCGCCAGCCAATGAGCTGCGTGACAGACAAGAAGAACTGGCTAAAAAACTATCTGGCTACCTGCATATCAAAGTGGATTACTCTAAAACGGGCGTCATGACAGTGGCTCTTGCCAATGGACAGCCTTTGGTGATGGATAAAACACCCACTAAGCTTAAAGTTGAAGAAGACCCTAAGAACCCACAAAACAAGAAACTCTACATTGATTTTGGTAAATACGAAGTGGGCGTCAATAACGAAAATTTAGGTGGTTCTATCGGTGCTTTGGTCGATTATAGTGCCGACTTCGCTGTGAAATCGGATCGCTTATTGGGTCAAAGTGCGATTTCTATTGCCGACCGAATGAACCAGCAGAATAAGCTCGGTTTGGATGGTGATGGTAATTTTGGGCAGGATCTATTTCGTATTGGCCGCATTAGTTTTCATGCTGGACAACATAATATCGGTAATGCATCGGATCTTGCGGTGCGAGTGACCCCTGGAAAATCCGCTGAAATAACCACCGACACCTATGAGTTATCGAAAACCGATAACAATCGTTTTTTGATTAAGGCCTATGATGAGCATGGTCATCTTAGAAAACATGTCACGGAAATCAATACCAGTACGATGAAACCGGACGATAAAGGCTATTATCAGGTGCCTGGTCTCGGTTTCGATATTCGTTTGGGGGATATCAGTAAATATTCGATTAATGATGTATACAACTTTTCACCAACAGAAGGTGCTGCGACAGGCTTGTCTTTACAGGCTAATAGTGGAGAGGATTTGGCGCTTCGAGCTCCCATTGGTGTGCAAACGAATCCAAATAATATGTCAGATGCGAAACTCACGTTAACGTCTGTCACAAACACCCATCCTGATCGTTCTGCCTTCAAGAGTAGTAATGAGCTTTATCAAAATGCCCCACACAGTATCGTGTTTACGGGAGATCATTCATTTGAAGTCCGTGATGGTCGTGGAAATGCTTTAGCGAAAGTAAATAACATGACGAATTTTAAAGACCTTCTCACTCAGGCTGGATTAGCAAAAGAGGCTGGTTTTGATTTGTCTTTGCAGGGAAGCCCTAAGGCAGGGGATGAATTTGATTTAGGCCCTCAATTTACGGGAGCTGCAGACGATTATAACGGTTTAAAATTAGTGTCTTTGCAGGACAAGCCTCTCATCGGAGGAAAAACGTCTTTATCTGAATCTTTTGCTGATCTTGTTGCCTCTGTCGGGAGTAAAACCGCATCGCTGGAAACCAACAAAGAGTCGAGCGATGTCGTCATGAATCAAAGTATCGCGAGACGTGATTCCATATCTGGTGTTAGCTTGGATGAGGAAGCCGTTAACCTACTCAAGTACCAGCAGGCGTATTCTGCTTCCGCGCAAGTGATCACGGCGGCCCGAAGTACATTTGATACGTTATTAGCGGCAATGAGGTAAGTTTATGAGAGTCACTAATAATCAAATATACGGTCAGTCCAGTCGCGCTATGAGTCATGCAAATGATCGTGTGATGGATATTCAGAAGAAGATTACGGAGAATACCAGTATTGTTTCTCCCAGCGATAACCCAGTGGGTGCGCGGGAGGTGATGCAGTATGAGTCGAGTAATCAGTCTTTAAAGCAGTACGATAACAACATGAAAATGGCGAAAGGGCATTTGGAATACGAAGAAGTGGCCTTGCAAAGTTATAATGGCCTATTGGATGAAGCCAGAACCATGTTGATTCAAGCGGATAATACCGCAAATACGCATCAGGATATTGGTGCGATTGCCGATCAAGTTTCCTCCATGGTCGATTCCATGGAGGATTTAATGAATTCTCGCAGTGCCGATGGTAGCTATATTTTTTCGGGGACAAACACCCAAGCGCCTGCTTTTACCCATTTGCCAGATGGTACCTTTAAATGGTCTGGTAATGAGGGGCAAAATTTTGCGCAAATTTCAGAGAGCCGTAAGGTGGCGGTGAGCGATTCGGGTAAGCATATTTTTGAAGATGTATGGAAGCGTAATACGTTTTCCACAAAATTGAGTGTGGGTAACTCTGATGTGGTGTCAAAGGTCTCTAATCAGGATGACTTTGATGCTTTTTTAAAAAGGCATTTTAGTGTCACCAATCAAGCAAGTAACCATTTCGTGCTGACAACCACGCCTTTGTCTATGACCAAACCAGATGCGGCTGCAATACAGTCGTTAGTGAGTCAAAGAGCGCAAGATGCTGCCGCTAACAAGGCAGCTGGTGCAAAGAATGATAATAAAGACGATGAAAAAAGCTATATAGGTCCACCAGGACGTTATTTTTTTGCTGATTCATCTGGCAACATTATTGCCTCAGGAACCTATGATCCGAACAAAAACCTCATTATTCAAGGGATGTCTTTTTCTTTAAAAGGGGATCCTGGTGCGATTGTTGACGTTGATCTTAATAAGCCAGAACGTGACAATGTGGTCAATGTGTTGCGCAATACAATAAAGGTGATGAAAGATCCTAATGCCTCGAGTGAAGAGCGCGATATCGCTTTGAAAAATGGCCAAGTCAGTATTGTTAATACGCAGACATCGGTAGGTCGCGTGCGTTCAATGGTGGGGGCTAGGCTCAATAGTATGACAGAACGAGGTGATTTTTCCACAGCGAACCAGATGGCCAATACCATGGCCCAGGAGCGGGTGGCAGGACTGGATATGGGCAAAGCGGCAACCGAATTGTCCATGTCCGAAACGGCCTTGAATGCCTCACAGAAATTATTCACTAGGATAGATAATCTATCTTTATTCAATAAGATTTGATTTATAGCTTGGAAGGTAGCGAGAGATGTCAGCGTTTCAAGTCGAGTCATGCTTTGGTATTGATTTGAATTCGGGGTTCTTTAATCTTGATGAAATTATCAGCCAATTTGGCATTAAGAATGATGTCCTTAATCATAAGCATATCCGTAGCCTAGTTCGAACGCGAGGGAAAAAAAGTCGTATTGTTAGTGTGGCCATGCGTCAAGTGACTTTTGATCTAGTGAAGCCTGCGTTAGAGACCAACTTTCTCCCCTATGACCCTTCTTTTACCTTTGAAAAGCTACTGAACACAAAACGAGAGCGCCTATATGACGCACAAGAGCGATTTCTGTTGCTGTGCTACTCCATGACTCAAGGAAAAACGGTTAAAAGTTTAAAAAAGCTAAATGCCTCATTAACCACCAAAGATTGGCGTGATAAAGCGAATAAAGGTCAAAGTCTGTTTAAATACTTTCGTCAAGAGCTTGATGATAATACTCGAGAGTATATTCTCGCGTATAAGGCGCAAAAAAGAGACAAGGAAAAACAAGTTGAAAAAGAGGCGGACGAGTCTCAGGGTAATGCATCGATTTCTTTGCCTTTACGACGTCAGGCTAAGACTGGTTTCGTGGAGAAAAAACTGGCACCGACTTCATTTAATGATGAGGTTATTAAGGCACTAAAACTGTTCGAAGATGGTTACCTTTTACTCAGGGAGCAGACCGATATCGTTAAAACGGGCTCCCCATTAGACATGGATAAACTAAGGGCGTTTTGTCAGCGCTTGATGCAATCTCATACACGTAATTCCTTTGCTCTGCTTGCTATTCGTCATATAAAAGATGCTTCTACGTATCTGGAGCAGCATGCAATGGGGGCGGCAGTATTGGGTATTCATTTTGCCAAAGCCTTGGCATTGTCTGAGCCCTACATCGAAGCCATTGCTTTGGGTGGCCTGCTTTTTGATTTTGGGCGTTTTCGTTTGCCTATGGCCATTAGTCATAAAGCAGGGAAAATGACGGAAGCCGAATTTGATTTGTTTCGAAAGCACATTACATTTGGCGAGCAAATGTTTAAGCAGAGTGACGGTATCCCCAAAGTGGCATATCAAATGTTGATCGATCACCACGAAAGAGTAGATGGTGCAGGGTATCCCCATGGTAAGCAGGATCAAGAAATCTCTGTGTATGGGAAAATAGCTGGTATTATCGATGCATATGATGCCTTAACCTCAGAGCAAGTTCACAAACAGTCCATGGGGCCACTAAGAGCGCGTCGGCAATTAGTAAAAGAGGCTGGATTGGCATTTGATAAATCTCTCTTAGGGGTTTTTCTGAAAAGCATTGGAAGAATTCCGGTGGGGTCTTGCATCGTGCTGTCGAATGGTCGTGTCGGGTTTGTGTTGACCTTAAGTGCTTCTTTGGAGCCCGCTTTAGTTCGTCAAGTATATAGCCTGACTCATAAGAGCTTTATTACAGTATCGGATATTGATCTGAGTAAGCCAGGCTACTCTCAGGAGAGTACTAAAATTGTCAAAGACATTGCCCCTCAGTCTTTGGGAATCCAGTTTATTAATTACCTTTCTTAACACATCCTCCTCTAGCAAGAGCCCTTAATGTGTCGTATCACGACAGTCTGTTTTTGTCATGAGTATTTTTGCTAATGACGGATTATTTGTAGTAGATTACAAATAAGACTAGAGTGCTTACTTTTTGTACACGGTTGTGCGCATTCTACTGACTTCCTTGTCTTTACTGCCTTTAGTGTAAAGGGCTTGGAGAAAAAATAGAAAAAATAGAAAAAAAGGTTAAAGATTGAAAATAGAGTGTCGATAAAGGGTATATGGAGTTTGATAACACAATTCAAACGAGCATTTGGTAGATCGCTGTATATGTGGATGCCAAGTTGATTTTACAGCGTTATCTCTCTTTTTTTATTATTTAGGAGAAAGCAAAATGGCTTTATATGTAAACACAAATACTTCTTCTTTAAATGCTCAGAACCAGCTAATGAAATCGGGTAAAGCATTGGATACTGCTTACCAGCGTCTATCTTCTGGTTACCGTATTAACAGTGCTGCCGATGATGCTGCGGGCTTGCAGATCAGTGACCGTTTGACGTCTCAGGTGAATGGCCTGAACCAGTCAGTACGAAATGCGAATGATGGTATTTCTGTTGCTCAAACGGCTGAAGGTGCGTTGAACGAAACAACCAACATGCTACAGCGTATGCGTACTCTATCCATTCAATCTGCTAACGGTTCAAACACTGATGAAGACCGTATCGCAATGCAGCAAGAAATGGGGCAGCTTTCTAAAGAGATTAACCGTGTTGCTAGTACGACGACCTTTGGTGGACGTAACCTGCTTAATGGTACTTACGCTGGTGTCTTTCAGGTTGGTGCAGACTCTAATCAAACCATTAGTTTTACATTGGAATCTGGTGGTAATGCGAATTCCATTGATTATTCAGGAAATGGTGGTTTTACCATGTCTGGGTTATCTAGTGGTGCAGCAACACCTCAAGTCTCTAAAGATACCGCATCAATTACCACTATGGGTAATGCTCAAAGTATGATCAAGGTTATTGATACTATGATTGCGGCAGTAGACTCTAAACGTGCTGAGTTAGGTGCGGTACAAAACCGATTCTCTTCTACTGTGAATAACTTGAGCAACATTACTGAAAACGTATCAGCTGCACGTGCACGTATTAAAGATACTGACTTCGCAAAAGAAACGGCTGCTTTGACCAGTGCTCAAATTCTTCAGCAAGCTAGTAGCAGTATTCTTTCTCAGGCTAATCAACGTCCTCAAGCGGCTTTGTCCCTATTGGGTGGTCGTTAATTAGCATTAAATAGAGAGTAAAGAGTAGTACTTATGTGCTGCTTTTTCTCCTATTAAATTTATTTATTTCAAGCGGCTCCTATTTTCTTGGGGAAAGCGGCTTTTAGCCAGATGAAAGTGCTTCATCTGGCTTTTTTGTGCCTAAAATTTGTGTTTTCAGGAGGTTTGTATTTGATAACGAGTGATTGAGTGGGGCTAATTAAGATGCTTTCAGCGTTTTTGTGTCTGGCGTGTTCGGCGGATATTTTTCTGTCGGCTTGACGGTGTCCAGTCTTTATAACATCTGTTTGCTGTCAGCCAGATGAGTTTTACGCTCGTCTTTACTTTGTCGTGCCTGTTATTTCGATTTATAGAGATGTGTCTGCCTATCGATGTTGGACGTATCGGCAACATGCGATTATTGCTCCTTTTCGTTTAAGAAGGGGGAGTTGAAGACGGACTTTCCGTTGAGCTTTTTTGTAATGCTAACGATCTTGTCATTGCTTCAAATTTACATTATTTAGACGGTTTTATTAATAAGGGAGTAAATACAAAGTTTATCTATATCAATCAGTTGGGAATATTTTTGCCTATTAGGGTGAAGGATTTTGCCTATATGAGGTAAATAAATGCCATGAAACAGTAAAGTTATTGATGTTCTCGTCGATATTAAGGACGAGTACTGCTTTTTTGCAGGAATTGTCGAAAACTTTAGGAGGCTATTTATGGCTCTTTATGTAAACACGAATATTTCATCTCTGAATGCTCAACGTCAGTTGATGAAATCAGGCAGCACGCTAGATGTTGCTTTCCAGCGTTTGTCTTCGGGGAAGCGTATTAATTCGGCAGCAGATGATGCCGCAGGTTTACAAGTTTCTAACCGTTTAAGCGCTCAAGTTAATGGTTTGAACCAGTCTGTGCGAAACGCGAATGATGGTATTTCTGTCGCGCAAACGGCAGAAGGGGCATTGGATGAAACGACTAATATGCTCCAGCGTATACGTACTTTGTCATTGCAAGCCTCTAACGGTTCAAATACCGATGAAGATAGGAAAGCCATTCAACAAGAGGTGGGACAGCTATCAAAGGAGATTAACCGGGTCGCATCAGACACTACATTCGGTGGAAGAAACTTATTAGATGGCACTTACGATGGTGTCTTTCAGGTAGGTGCTGATTCCAATCAAACGATCAGTTTTAATATGAAGAATGCAGGTGCCGCTGGGTCTATTGACTTTGCTGGAAATGGTGGCTTTACTATGTCTGGTCTGTCAAGTCAGGCATCTTCTCAGGTTAGTATCTCTACGGCATCGGTAACGTCCATGACGAATGCGCAAAGCATGGTCTCAGTGGTTGATTCGATGATTTCGGCGGTGGATTCTAAGCGTGCGGAATTGGGTGCAATACAGAACCGTTTCTCGTCAACGGTTAATAACCTAAGCAACATCACAGAGAATGTGACTGCTGCGCGTGCCCGTATAGAAGATACGGATTTTGCTAAGGAAACCGCAGCGTTAACAAGTGCACAGATTTTGCAACAGGCTAGTTCGTCTATCTTATCTCAAGCAAATCAGCGCCCGCAAACAGCGTTGTCTCTATTGAGATAATTTCACATTATAGAAGGCTGAGGGGAGACCTCAGCTTTCTATGTGTTATGAGAGGTTCAGACTATGTCGATTAGTTCAAGTGATATTTCTAAACATACGTTAAGTACATTACCTATAAGGCCCGAAAAGCGTAATTCTGATAATTTTAATGTACGGCATCAATCAGAGGCTAAAGTTGTCCAGACTTTGTCCGATACCAATAAAACAAATAAAGAAAATTCGAAAGAACAAGCCTTTTCAGACAAGATAGAGCCAAATCAAGTGAAAGAAATGAACACCAAGATGGCTCAATTAAACTTTCATTTGTCGTTTGAAATGAGCAAAGACAGCAATGAGAAAATCGTCAAGGTAATCGACCAAACCACAGGGGATGTTGTGCGTCAAATTCCTTCTGAAGAGTTTATAAAAATGTCGAAGCGTATTGATGATATCATTAGTCAGTTACGTGATATCAAAGGTACCATTGTAAATAGCAAAGTATGATTTGCTAAATTAGTGATTTGTAATGCATCAGGAGAGTGGATATGCCAGTTGGCTCATTGGGTATGGGATCGGGTCTAGATTTAGACTCTCTCGTCAAAAAAATGGTGAGTGCTCAAAAAGACCCAAAGGTGAAACTGTATCAGGATCAAATCCACAGATATGATGCTAAATTATCTGCTCTTGGAACGGTCGGTGCATCGATAGATAAATTCAAATCATCAGTGGAAAAACTGAATAATAGAGAGAGTTTTGAAGGGCGTAATACACAGATAGATCAGCCTGAAGACAAAAAAGTATTGGATGTCACCGCTGGCCCGACAGCCTCAAACTCTTCTTATGAAATCAGTGTGAATCAAACGGCGAAAGGCAGCCGAGTCATTTCTAAACCCAATATATTTCATTCAGAGAGCGATGTGGTTACAGCCCGTGGTGGAAAGTTAACCTTTAGTGCTGGTAAAGACTCATTCTCAGTGGATGTGGATCCAGGGACTACTCTAGCTCAGTTAAGAAAGAAAATTGATAACGCTAAAGATAATTTTGGTGTCTCTGCCAACATCATTGATGACGGAAAAGGTCATTTATTTTTTACCGTTACGTCAGATAAAGAAGGCGATAATAACTCTATCAGTATTACCAATACTAAGGCACCGCTTGGCAAACTACCGATTTCAGATACGCTAACAAAAGATGGTAAAGACACCTTAGAAAAACCTCCTGTTAATTCGGATGGTTTGTCATTGGACAGTGTGTCTACCTCAGGTTTATCCGCTGGCATGGTCATGCTGCAAGGGGATCAAGCCCGAGATGCGATGATCACGGTAGATGGCATTCAAATCCGCAATGATAGTAATAAATTTGATAAGGCTGTGTCCGGTTTAACCATCGATGCATTGGCGTTAACAGATAAACCGACCAAAGTGGATGTTACGCAGGATGAGAAATCCGTTAAAGACACTATTCAGGGTTTTGTCTCGTCATACAATGAATTAATTGGTGTCTTAAAAAAGAGTACTGCCAAGGGGGCTGTGCTAAATAGCAATAGCATGATTCGAAATTTACAGTCTTCTTTAACTAACAGTTTAATGATGACCCATGCTGGTCCTGGTAAGTTGAATAATATTTTTGACTTAGGTGTGAAAATTGACAACGACGGCACATTAAGTCTCGATCAAAATAAGCTCGATAAAGTCATGTCCACAAGTTATGACGAGCTTCCTGGTTTGTTTACGGGTAATGGTGGCTTAGCAAAACATCTTGAAAAAGTGCTGGATAACTATACCGGTATAGATGGAATGAATACCACGTTAAAGAACTCTATCGAAAAGTCGAAAGATGATACTGAAGAAACAATGAAGAACTTTGAACGCCGAATGAAGAGTTACGAGTCATCATTACGAGATAAGTTTACACATTTAGATTCTCGGCTTTCTGAGATGAAAGCACAAGGGAACTATCTAAATAATGCACTTGAAAAAATGAAGTAACGTTTAAACTGTAATAAATGGGGTTGTTTATGTACGAGAAAAAAGGGATTCATGCTTATAGACAAGACTCTTTGAAGTCTGATTTGGCATCAGCTGATCCTCATCGAGTCATTCAGCTCTTGATGCAAGGTGCTTTAGAGCGTTTGGCACTCGGTAAAGGATTTATAGAGCGAGGTGATTTACAGGGTAAAGCCTCTGCCTTGACCAATGCTGTTGAAATTATTAATGGGCTTCGCGATGCCTTGGATCGTGATAGGAACCCAGAGCTTGTCGATAATTTAGAGTCTTTGTATGACTATATGACGGTAAAAATCAACGAAGCTAGCGCAACGCGAGATATCGCTATTATTGATCATGTAATGGATTTGTTGCTACAAATCAAAGGTGCCTGGGATCAAATCTCAGAGGCAGATAAACAAAAAGCCTATGCTGATAAAGCAGAAGCTCGTGTGGGTATTGCTTAATGCTGGATAAAGCCTATCTTGTCGAATTGACGGATGAGCTAGAAGCAAGTGTTCAACGCCAGGATGTTGATAGTATTTTACAGTTTTGCGAGAAGCATGATGAGTTTATACGATCAATCCAGCCTTCGAATGATGCAGGCGTTAATCAGACTATTAAGGGATTTGCTCAAGCCCATCAGCGTGCGCTTGAGTTGATTGAGAATCTTCATACAGCCATGCAAAATGAGCTTTTTAAGACAACTAAAACCCGTCAAGGTGTGATCCAGTACAAGGGCGTAAAGCATGCGAAATGAGGAACAATGGACTGACACCGCACCAACGGAGGAGTATCTTTCTCTTTTGCAACAAGGTCTTCACCGTATAAAAGAACACGAGGCAGAGCTCAATAATCGATATGCCAATAACATGGCCGTATTTGCCGAGGTGATGCCGCATATCTATGAAGCGTTTCAATCCTATACACCAGACAACCCTTTTCTTTATATGGAAGCGAATGGCGAACTGAATCTTTTTCGCAAAGATGTCGGTGTGCCCTTTTTTTCTGATGAGCCTAGAAAGCAATCACAAAAAAAAGTCTTGGCTTCGCTTCGCTCCCCTAACAAAACCTTTTTGAATTTAGATAAAACGGACAATCACCCAAGCCGTCATGTGTTTTATAGCAACAAAATGATGGATGTGGCTTCTGCGCAAGCACAAGGTCTTGCTAAACAAAAGAGCATAACCCAGTTCGTGGGATCCGCCGTTTTTTTTGGCATTGAGCTTGGTTACCAGTTAGAGGCTTTGCTTGAATGTCGGGAGGTGAAGCATCTTTATCTATATGAGCGAAATTTAGATTGTTTTTATTACTCATTATTTGCGATTGATTGGCTGCCGATACTGGAAAAATGTAACCGAGATGGCCGCACGATTTATTTTTCTCTAGGTGTGAATGCAGAAGATTTTACTGATAAATACATACTTCAGTTGGCCGAAAATGGTTATTTTATGGCGCCGGAAACCTTCTTGCACGTTGCCTACAGTAGTCCTGAAAATAATCAAGCTATCCACTATTTTAAACAACATTATGTTCGTCAGGTGATGGGTTGGGGTTTTTTTGACGATGCATTGATTGGCATTGCTCAGGGGCTGCGATCTTTACCCAATACGCGTTTAGCTCGTTTTAAAGGACGTGATGAGCTCCCGAAATGGGTATTGGATATCCCTGTTTTTATCTTAGGGAATGGGCCATCCCTTGACCAAGGGATTGAGTTGGTGAAAGAAGTACGAGATCAAGTATTAGTGATCAGTTGTGGTTCCACCATCAACACGCTTAAAAAATTGGGAGTCACGCCAGATATTCATGTGGATATTGAACGCATGAAACAAACCGTCGACAAATTTATCTTTTTGGATCAAGACTATCTAGACCAGATCTGGGGGCTGTCTGTGGATGTTATGCACCCCGAGTATTTCCAATATTTTAAGCATTCTGGTATGGGGTTAAAGCCTGGAGAGGCGATTACCAGCTTGATTCTGCAACAAGCACGCGCTCAGGGCGATCTGGAAGAATACGTCCAACTAAACTTTTGCAATCCGGTCGTGGCGAACTTAGCGTTATCTTATGTGCATTTGTTTGGCTTTAATACGGTGTATTACCTTGGGGTCGATAATGGTTTCAAGGACAAAGGCAGTCACCATTCTATCCACAGTGGCTATTATAAAGATGGCAAAGAATCAGGCTTTCAAAGTTTTCAAGATGCCTCTTTAATTCAACGTGAAGGTAACTTTGGTGATGTGATCTATGCGACAAATATTATGGATACGTCACGGGTCCAGCTAGAGTCCTTAACGCGCCTATTGAAGAAGCGTCGTGGGTTTAATAGCTACAATTTATCTGATGGTGCGAAAATCGAAGGAGTTGAGCCGCTTAAGCCAGAGAATCTGATGATTCTGGATCCTAAGATTGACCATAAAGCAGTGATTCAGCTACTGGATCAATGCTTTTTTACCGAACCTCCAGCCAGTGTGCTAAAAGAGGCGCCAGAAACGCTCATTTCTATCGAGGATTTTTGCAAAATAGCTAAGCTTTTACAGCAAGGTTGGGATGATACCGTCACAACCCGTGAAGCCGTATGTGATTTATTGTGGTCCCATCACCGTAGACTGTTTTTTCTTCGTGCCAGTGTACATTGCCATATTCATGATTTGCTTATTGGCTCCTTTACCTATTCCGCCTTCCTGATCGTAAAGTTTATTTTCGCACACGAGGATGAGGCTGAAGCCGTGCGCCGTGCACGTAAGATATTTGATGTTTGGTGTGAGTTTTTAGACGAAATGCCAAGTATGTTACAGCAGGCGTCTGACTTTATAGACAAAGGTAATGATCACCTTATAACCTTTTACAACGGTTAATTATGTTCGAACAAGACCCATTTATTATTGCTGAGCTTTCTGGTAACCATAATCAAGACTTTGAGCTAGCGAAGGCGATGGTTCATGCTGCTGCCAAGGCGGGTGTTGATGCCATTAAATTGCAGACGTACACACCTGATACCATGACCCTCAATGTGCGACGTGATGAATTTATGGTCTCAGAAAGTGATAGCCTGTGGAAAGGGGATAATCTTTACGACCTATATGCCAAAGCATCAACCCCTTGGGAATGGCATAAACCCTTGTTTGAGTTAGCAGAATCCCTTGGCTTGGTGGCGTTTAGCTCGCCTTTTGATATAAGTGCGGTGAATTTTCTTGAGTCTCTCAATGTGCCGATATACAAGATAGCCTCGTTTGAAATGACTGATATCCCATTGATTCAAGCCGTGGCGAGAACCAATAAGCCGATTATTATGTCGACTGGCATGGCGACGTTTGCTGAAATAGAAGAAGCCATTGCAACCATTCGTGCAATCGGTAATAACCCCCTGACATTGCTAAAATGTACCAGTACTTACCCGGCAAGAATTGAGGATTCAAACCTGATGACCATGGCGGATCTTGCTAAGCGTACAGGCTGCCAAGTGGGGTTATCCGATCATACACAGGGATTAGGGGCGGCTGTTGCTGCGACGGCACTAGGTGCAACCGCAATAGAAAAACATTTTGTATTGGATCGTTGTGCTGGTGGTGTCGATGCGGCTTTCTCTATGGAGCCGTCTGAAATGGCAGCGTTAGTAAAAGCATGTCGTGATGCGAAAGCCGCATTGGGGCGTGTTGTTTATGGTGGTTCTGAAGCCGAGCAAGCAGCGAAAAAATATCGTCGTTCAATCTATATCGCACAGGACTTGCCAGCAGGGACGGTACTTGGCGAGACCCATTTAAAAATTATCCGCCCGTCTTTTGGTTTAGCGCCTAAGTATTGGCCAGAGGTGTTAGGAAAAGTGCTGAAAGTGGATGCTATAAAAGGTCAGCCACTGGCGTGGAATATGATGGAATGAAAGCGCTGATTCGAGCTGATGCGGCCGTAGAAATAGGCATGGGGCATCGTGTTCGTTGTCAGGCGTTGGCCAGCGCCTTTGAGCGATTAGGCTGGACGTGCCAGTTTGTTGTTCACCATCGTTACCGGCAGTTCGCCTCGGATCACGATCTTTTGATTGACTGCGAAGAGGATTTGTTGTCATTGGCGGAACAGGCAGATTTGGTGATTTTAGACCACTATGGTTATCAAGCGGATAATATAGCGCGTTTGTTTCAAGTACAGCCAAACCTGTTGGTCGTAGACGATATGAATGACAGAGGAATCTTTCCCGCTAAGTGGCTAGTCAATCCACTCAATCAAGTGTATTCCTCCCAAGTTGCCATGCCTCTTACTGGCGGACAATACGCCTTGTTACGTCCCTCTTTCTCACAGCATTACTCTGAGTCGATCACCCCAGATAGATTGCTCTTGACCCTGGGGGGGACTGATCCATTGGCGCTGACCTTACCTTTTCTCAAGGCTTTAGAAAAGACCGGATTTTTATTAGACAAGGTGCAAGTGATGCTGGGTAAGAACGCCAGAAATAGCGCAGAGGTGCTTGCTTATTGCGAGGAAAAACACATCGCTTGGCAGCAAGGCGTGAGTGATGTCACTCCATTAATGCGTCAAGCAAGAATGGCCATTTCTGCGGCGGGTGGTACCTTGTTTGAATTGGCTTGTATGGGGGTACCAACGGTATTTGCTCAAGTGGCAGAGAATCAAACTCGCTCTCTAGAGCAACATGTTCCAATGACTTGGTGTGATGCTGTTCGGTTTGATGACGTTAGCGAAAAACAGCAAGTGGAACGCATCGAGCATCTTATTCGTCTAGTGATGATCTATTGGCAGGATGATGCTTGGCTGACCAAGGCCAGGAAGATCGCTCGGAGTCTTGTTGATGGCAAAGGAGCTGATCGTGTTGCCAAAACGGTCCACCAAGAATTCTTAGGGATGATATAGCGCCATTAGTTGTGTTAATCGTTGCCAATCTTCCTCTGTATCCAAATCTTGAATGCGATGTCTTGGTAACATGATAGGTTTGGATTTTGCGCCAAAAATAACACCATCCTCTAGCCAGTCTTGAACACTTGCCCAGTAAAACTGCCCTGCATCATGAATGGCTTCCGTTAAATCTTGCGAACGTTTGGCAATGTGCTCTGGAAACATTGGTGCAAGTTGGCCATTCTGATCGAGATGCAATGCTCTCTGAATAGGAAAGTCAAAGGTACAAGCAGAGAAGCAAAATGTGGCATTTTCCAAGCCATTAAAGCCTTGTTGTAAGTCTTCTGGGGTTAAAAGTGGGCAGGTTGCATAGATCAAGCAAGCTTGGGTAGGGCGTTTGGAGTCATCAAGGGACGATTGTTTGATCAACATACGTAGAGCATGTTGCATTACTGGGGTCGTTCCTGTCATGTGATCAGCCAAGTCGCGTGGGCGCATAAATGGAATGTCAGCACCGTATTCTCGTGCGACTTCAGCTATTTCCTCATCATCTGTCGATACGACAATGCGATCAAATAGGCCAGACGCTTTCGCCACCTCGATGGAATAAGCCAACAAAGGTTTGCCGTTTAGCAAACGAATGTTTTTTCTTGGTATCCGTTGGGAGCCACCACGGGCTGGAATCACGGCTACCCGATGGTGCTTTTCTTGTAGAAGGGCGATGTCTTTCATGGGTCAGGCACTCATGACTCGATTAGCAATCAACGCATGTTTTAAAATCAGCGCGACACGTTCCTGTTGTGCCGTGGTTAGGTCAGCAAAAAGCGGCAAACTCAGGGTTCGTGAATAATAATCTTCTGCAACCGGAAAATCCCCCAGCTGAAAGCCCAGTGCCTGGTAATAGGGCTGTGTGTGTACGGGAATATAGTGTACCTGCGTACCAATGCCAGCATGACGCAAAACCTCAAACACCCCTTTTCGGGCGGCTTTATTGTGTTCTGGCAATAAAATAGGATACAAGTGCAGGGAGGAGTGCGCGTCCTCCGCTTGGTAGGGCAAGGTGATCGGAAAGTCTTTTAGCAGCTTTTCGTAATATTTGAATTGCTGGTGGCGCTTCTCGATAAATTGATCAAGTCGAGAGAGTTGAGACAAGCCAAGGGCCGCTTGCATTTCTGTCATGCGGTAATTAAAGCCCAATGTGTGTTGCTCGTAGTACCAATCACCAGGGGATTGTGTCAGTTCATCTGACGCTTTAGTAGTACCTTGTTGGGCATGGGTGCGCATATGCTTGGCAAGTGTGGTGCTGTTTGTGATGGCCATGCCGCCTTCTGCTGAGGTGATGATTTTCACCGGATGAAAACTAAACACACAGATATCGCTATAGCGACAATCTCCGATAGGGTGATCTTGATATTGGCCTCCAATGGCGTGAGAGGCGTCCTCAATGATAGCAAAGCCATATTCTTGAGATAAGCGATGGATAGCTTCCATATCACAAGACTGCCCAGCAAAGTGTACAGGGATAACCACCTTTGGCAAGGTATTAAGACGTTTTGCTGAGATTAGCTTCTCTTCTAATTTTTCTGCGCTTAAATTGTAAGTACGTGGGTCGATATCGACAAAATCCACCTCAGCACCACAGTAGCGGGCGCAATTAGCGGAGGCAATAAAGGTATTAGGAGATGTCCAGACTCGATCCCCAGCCCCTACGCCTAACGCCAAACAGGCCAAATGTAAAATGGAAGTGGCGCTGTTGCCAGCAATGGCGAATTGAGCCCCGACTTTTTCGGCAATGGCTTGCTCAAACGCTGTGACACTTGGACCTTGAGTGAGAAAGTCCGACTTTAAAACCCGAACAACCTCGGCAATATCGTCATCGCTGATGGATTGTTTGCCATAAGGGATAAAATCAGAGTGAGTCATCGAAGGTTAATATCTCGTCAACCGTTAAAAAGTGCGGGTTATTACCCGAATGGTATTCGTAACCGGCTTCAACTAAGGAACCTCTTTCTCCCAGTTTGTTGCAATCGAAACGAATGTCTTCTTGATAAAATTTAATGCTGGGGGCAATCACATAATGGTCTGCAAACTCGAAAGTATGGTAAGAATCATCAGAAGGACACATCACCTCGTGGAGTTTTTCACCTGGTCGAATGCCGACTTCTTTTGTGGGAATCTCTGGGGCGTAAGCGGTCGCAAGGTCCATAATGCGCACAGAAGGAATTTTCGGCACAAAGATCTCACCGCCGTGCATGCGCTGAAAGTTGCTTAACACAAAATCAACGCCCATTTGCAAAGTAATCCAAAAGCGCGTCATATCCGGATGAGTAATGGGAATGCTTTGTGCGCCTTCATTGACCAATTTCTGAAAGAAAGGCACAACGGAGCCACGGGAACCCACCACATTGCCATAGCGCACCACAGAAAAGCGTGTTCGACCTTGACCAACCATATTATTCGCTGCGACAAAAAGTTTGTCAGAGGCAAGTTTGGTTGCACCATATAAATTAATTGGCGCAGCGGCTTTGTCGGTTGACAACGCAATCACCTTCTCCACATTGGTTGCAATGGCGGCGGCAATCACGTTTTCGGCTCCATGAATGTTGGTTTTAATACATTCCATTGGGTTATATTCCGCCGCAGGAACCTGCTTAAGGGCAGCAGCATGAATCACATAATCCACATCTCGCATGGCTTGTGTTAAACGGTCTTTATCACGTACATCACCAATAAAATATCGCATGCAAGATGCATCGAAAATTTGCTGCATCTCATATTGTTTTAACTCGTCACGGGAGTAGACAATCAAGCGCTTTGGTTTATAGAGCGCCAAAAGCGTTTTGACGTATTGGTGGCCGAAAGAACCTGTACCACCGGTAATAAGAATACTTTTGTTGTTAAACATGAAAAACAATACCAAACCAGAGTGTATTAAATGATATATCGGCAAACCGTTTAAAAACATGAATAAAATCAAGAAACTGATACCGTTTTCCGATTAAATCTTGGAAAATTAAATAACCAATAAATCAGACTTTTTAAGCATCATTCGTTTGACGCGCGATACAGTCAGCAACATGATCATTCACCATGCCTGAGGCTTGCATAAAAGCATAGCAGGTTGTGGGCCCGAAGAAACGGAAACCACGCTTTTTCATATCTTTCGAAAGACGAGTCGATAATTCGGTTACAGCAGGAACGTCAGAGAGTGAAGAGGGGGCTGCGTCGATTACTTGGTGATCGCTAAAGGCCCAATAATAGTCACTAAAAGAGCCAAACTCTTTGGCGATGGCTAAAAAGGATTGTGCATTGGCAATCGTTGCTTCGATTTTTCCTCTATGGCGGACGATACTAGGATCTTGCACCAGTCTCTCTACATCGTCTGTGGTCATTTTGGCCACTTTTTCTGGATCAAACTGATGGAAGGCGGCTCGGTAACCTTCACGTTTTCGTAAAATCGTTATCCAGCTTAGACCTGCTTGGGCACTTTCCAGTACAATGCATTCAAATAAGGTTGGGTCGTCATAAATGGGCTTTCCCCATTCATTGTCGTGATACTCTATGTATTCGGGTGAACTTAAACACCAACTACAGCGTATTGCTTCCATTGACTTGACCTCTTAATTGTATTTTCTTGGCGCTGTCTTGCTTTTTGAATCAGCATACCCTGTTATGAAAATTCGTAAAGAAAAATGATTGCGTGGCATCAATGGATAGAGACTAACGGGATAAATCATGAGCTTTAAGCCAACTTATACTAAAAACGATGTGGAAATTCTAAACGACGAGTGCGTTTACAAAGGTTTTTTCGAGTTTCGTAAATTGACGTTAAAACACAAAAAGTACAATGGGGAGTGGAGCCAACCCATGGTGCGAGAAATGATGGTACGCAGTGATGCCGTCTGTGTTTTGTTGTTTGATCCAGTGGCAGATAAGGTGCTATTGATCGAACAATTTCGCCCAGCAGTCTATCAAAAAGACTCCCCTTGGTTGATTGAGCTGGTAGCGGGTATGGTTGAGAAAGGGGAAAGTGATGAAGACGTAGCGCGCCGTGAAGCGCTTGAAGAAGCGGGAGTGACTATTAAGCGTCTTGAATACATGTTTAAATTTGTGCCATCTCCAAGCGGGTTGGTGGAATACATTCGTATGTACGCAGGAGAGTTTGATGCGAGCAAAGTCAACCCAGATGAAACCCATGGTTTAGACAGTGAGCATGAAGACATTAAACTGCATTTGATGAGTGCGGGAGAGGCGATTGCTCTATTGGATGATGATATCGAAAATGCCAGTACTATTATGGGATTACAATGGTTTGCACTGAATAAGCAGCGCTTGCTTGATTGTTGGAAATAAAAGACAGCGAACATTTGCTAAGCTTGTCTGATTGAATTTGACTATACTGTCTCGATATAGACATGTTTTATGAGATAGGATTCAAACATGCTAAGCTAATCATAAAGCGATCAGTTTTTAGTCAATGTGTTTAACTTCTAAATGTTTAACCCCAAATAATGTAACGAAGGAAAGTCGTTTTTATAATGACCAAGGTGATGAAGAGAATGTCAAAATATGTGCCTGATTTAACCAGTTTGCAGATGCTCGGCGAATTAAACTATCGCCGCGTAGCGAAACTGATGCGCGGGCATGAAAGTGATACCCAGTGGCATTTCTCTATTCATAGTGCAGGAGATCAAGAAAGCCGCTTACGTTTGACGCTTGGCAACGAGAGTCGCTTCACCACAGACGTTGCATTAGAGTTTGGCCCTGAAATCGAAAATAAGCTGTTGTTTGAAAGCAAACTGAATATGACCATTCGGCTTTATCACGATGTGGGTATTGCGGAAATTACCGATGGACATCGTCAATACAGTGGGGCTTATCCTTATCCCAATGATGCAATGTACCATAGGGATGAAAAATTCCGTTTGAACCAACAACTAGCGGATTTACTAGAGCTGTGTTTAAAGCATGGCCATCGTTTATACGAAACCACATATTTTCAATTTGCATAATGGTTTGTTCGCATAACCGCGAGTCTTAAAGGTTGTAGTATGAATACCTTATTGTATATTCACGGTTTTAATAGCTCGGAATTGTCTGAAAAAGCCACCCTATTGGCACAAGCGATGCGTCAACATGGCGTGCAAGAGACGGCGTTTTTAGCGCCTCGTTTGGTATGGCAGCCAGCCAAGGCTTTGGCTCAGTTAGAGGCGATGATAACCGAACAGCATTCCCAAGGTAATCGAGTGACCTTAATTGGCAGTTCACTTGGCGGCTTTTATGGCTGTTATTTAGCGGAAAAATATCAAATACGCTGTATTTTAGTGAACCCTGCTGTGCAGGCGCCGATCTTATTGACCGAGCATCTTGGACCTCAGTATAACCCGTATACAGATGAGCATTATGTGTTGACTCAGGCCCATATGGCTGAACTGCAAGCCATGATAATTGATAAGCCAACCGCTTCTCTTTACTGGTTAATGCTACAAGAAGGTGACGAGACATTGGATTTTCGCGCGGCTTTACGGGCTTTTCCTGAAACCGCTCGATTAACCCATGAGCCAAATGGCAGTCACCGTTTTGAGGGTTTTGAACGCTTTACAGACGATATTCTTCGCTTTGCCAATCTCATTGTCTAACACGTCATTTTACCTCATTGTCTATTTAATGGCCTAGAAAACATGAAAGAGGATTCTCGCAGCGTGTTTAGTTATTTCACAGTACTAAGCAGCAGTGATAGACTTCGGATCATATTTTTATATAGCCACTCGATAGTGTGCTTTACCCCACTGTCGCAATCTCAAATTGGAAGAACAAACACGCATGTCTGCTAAAGAATATAATGCCGGATCGATTGAGGTTCTAAGCGGTTTAGAACCTGTCCAAAAACGCCCAGGAATGTATACCGACACCTCCCGCCCTAACCATTTGGCTCAAGAGGTGATTGATAACTCGGTGGATGAAGCGATTTCTGGCCATGCTGATCGCATTGAAGTCATTCTCTATAAGGATGGTTCGTTAAGTGTGGAAGATAACGGACGAGGGATGCCCGTGGACATTCACCCTGAGGAAGGAGTTTCAGGTGTCGAACTGATCCTGACTAAATTGCATGCAGGTGGTAAATTCTCTGGTGATAACTACCAGTTTTCCGGGGGGTTGCATGGTGTTGGGGTATCCGTTGTTAATGCCTTATCTTCGTCTTTAGAAGTCTGGGTAAAACGCGATGGAAAAATTCATCATATTGCCTTTGCTGACGGTTTTAAAACCGTTGAATTAAATGAAGTCGGTACGGTCGGTAAAAAGAACACGGGTACCAAGCTGAAATTTACCGCTGATGGTAAGTATTTTGATAGTCCTAAATATTCCCTATCGCGCCTAAAACACTTGCTTAAAGCTAAAGCCGTCTTGTGTCCTAGCTTACATGTTATTTTTATCGATCAAAGTGGCAGCGAAGAAGTGCGCGAGGAATGGTTCTACGAAGATGGTTTAAAAGACTATCTAGCTCAAGCCAATGAAGGGTTTGAATTATTGCCAGAAGAGCCTTTCCTTGGTGGGTTAACAGAAAAAACACAAGGAGTAGACTGGGCCGTGCAGTGGCTTCCCGAAGGGGGAGAGCTGATTACCGAAAGCTATGTCAACTTGATTCCTACCGCTCAAGGCGGTACCCACGTAAATGGTTTACGTACGGGCCTATTGGAAGCCATTCGAGAGTTCTGTGATTTCCATAACTTGCTGCCTCGTGGTGTAAAGTTGACCGCAGAAGACGTGTGGGATCGTTGTAGCTACGTCTTATCGGCAAAGTTACAAGAGCCACAGTTTTCAGGCCAAACCAAAGAGCGTTTATCATCTCGTCAGATTGTGCCTTTTATTTCAGCCACTGCAAAAGATGCCTTTAGCTTATGGCTAAACAAACATGTGGAGGATGGGAAGAAAATTGCTGATCTTGTCATCAATAGCGCACAAAAGCGTCTGAAAGCCAGCAAAAAAGTGGTGCGTAAAAAAATCACCCAAGGACCAGCGCTCCCCGGTAAATTGGCCGACTGTGCGGGACAAGACTCCAGCCGAAGTGAATTGTTCCTAGTGGAAGGGGATTCCGCAGGTGGCTCTGCCAAGCAAGCCCGTGATAAAGACTTTCAAGCGATCTTGCCATTGCGCGGTAAAATACTCAACTCGTGGGAAGTGGAATCTAGCCAAGTTCTTGGCTCCCAAGAAATACATGATATTTCTGTTGCCCTTGGGGTGGATCCTGGAGAAGAAGACTTATCTGGTCTACGCTATGGCAAAATCTGTATCCTAGCCGATGCAGACTCGGATGGACTGCACATCGCCACTTTGTTATGTGCTTTATTTGTACGCCATTTTTCCAGCCTCGTTAAAGCGGGCCATGTATTTGTTGCCATGCCGCCTTTATACCGTATCGATTTGGGTAAAGAAGTGTCCTACGCCTTAGATGATGAAGAAAAAGACATCATCCTACATAAAATGGCGGTAGAGAATAAACGTGGTACACCAAACGTACAGCGCTTCAAAGGCTTGGGTGAAATGAATCCATCGCAACTGCGTGAAACCACTATGGCACCAGACACCCGCCGTTTGATTCAACTGACCATGGATGATCCTGTCGATACTGGCGAATTGCTCGATAAACTGCTGTCCAAAAAACGTGCTGGGGATCGCAAAAACTGGCTAGAAACCTACGGTAACCTAGCCATCGTAGAAGTGTAATAAAAAAACAGAGACCTTTGCCATTGGCTATATGGCGAAGGTCTTCAGTGATACCCTGTACTCTTAACGACTAGGCATCTAAGTTTCTAATAAACGTAAAATCTTTAACACCTTCTTTTAAGCGATACGCCATAGAAGGTCGTCCTTTTTTGTCGGCTGACCGCAACCCAACTTCTTCCATTAAATCGGCTTGTTCGACACGTCGGCGGAAGGATTTTTTCTGGATTGGCTTATCAATCAGGACTTCTAAGCAATGTTGCAGCTCTGGTAAAGTAAACTCCTCGGGCAGTGCGTAGGCTGGCACCATGGAATAGAGGGCTTTTTGTTTCAATCTTTCTCTTGCCGCTTTCATGATCTCTATATGGTCAAACGCCAGATCCATTTTTAACGCTTCTTCATAAATTTCCCAGCGAACCTCAGAAACGTTATCCACAAAGCTTTGACAAGATTGCAAAGCCACTAAGGCGGTGTAAACGACGGTCACAGACCAGCCTCTGGTGTCTCTTTGATTATTGCCGACACTCATCAGCTGTTCTATATAAGGGGCTTTCACACCGGTTTTTTCTTGTAGCTTGCGTTGTATGGCCTCTTCTAAAGAGGCGTCTTTTTCTTCATCCACAAAGCCGCCAGGTAAGGCCCATTTACCTTTTTCGGGATGTTCACAGCGTTTCGTTAGTAGTACTAACAGCTTTCCGCCATGAAAAGTAAAAATCGCAGCATCCACGGTCATCAAAGGGGCAAGATATTCTCTGCGATCATACTTTTGTAAAAACTCAGCTTCTGTTTCTTGCATCTTTTTCTCAATAAAACGGTGTATTTAATACTTATTGTAGCAAATAGTGTCCTTAAGACAAAAAATATCTTGACACACATAGTGTCTTTAAGACACTATTAAAAACACAGAGATAATGGAGTGTCAAAATGAGTATTCTAGTCATAGCAAATCAACATGAAATATTGGATGTTACCTTCCTTACCTTTTCGGGTGGTGAGCGACATGTTCAGTTGCCAGAACCCTCTCGATCTATCGTCCGACAAATAGATCTGAGCGCTCGTCTTCAAAGTGCAACCGATATTATGGATTTGTTATTGCTAGTGAACGCGCTACGTCACAAATTTGGCGCGGATATTGTGATAAACATTACTCTACCTTACTTACCTTATGCTCGGCAGGACAGGGTGTGTGCAGAAGGGCAAGCGTTCTCATTAGAAGTATTTGCAGGGCTACTGAATAGTATGGAGTTCAGTAACATAACAGTATGGGATTGCCATAGTCAGACAGGTATTGATCTGACTCGAGCGGAAAACATTACGCCTGAGAAAATCATTGCGGCAAGCCCTGCTCTGGTAACGTTATTAAAATCCGCAAACAGTGTATTGGTTTGTCCTGATAATGGTGCTAAGGCGCGTTGCTCTGCTATTAAAGCGTTTTTTGCTTTGCCTAGCATGATCCAGTGCACCAAGCAGCGTGATCCAAGTACCGGGAAAATTACCCAAACGACGGTGGATGTTGACAGTCTTGTAGGAAAAACGGCCATTATCACTGACGACATTTGCGATGGTGGCTTCACTTTTATCAAGATTGCAGAACAGCTTAAAGCCAAAGGAGCAGAAAGAATCGTACTCTATGTCACCCATGGTATTTTCAGCAAAGGTGTCGAAGTCTTTGATGGCCTGATCGACGACATTTACACCAGCAACAGTATCGAGCGGACAGTCGTCAGCCCAAAAATCAACGTTATACAGTATTAATGTCACAGTAAAACAGGAGGTTTTTATGAACCCATTAACTGCAATTGACTTTTACAAAGCCGATCACAGACGCCAATACCCTGCGGGGACAGAGTATGTGTATTCCAATTTTACGCCCAGATCTTCTCGTTTAGCCCCTGTTCTAGAAGGGTTTGATGATCGTGTGGTATTTGTCGGGTTACAAGGCTATATCAAGCGCTTTTTAATAGACACCTGGAACGAACACTTCTTTAACCAACCAAAAGAGAAGGTAGTGACGAAATACAAACGTCGTATGGACACGTCATTGGGGGAAGGGGCTATTCCAGTGGATCATATCGAAGCACTGCACGATCTGGGCTATTTACCATTGGAGATTAAGGCATTGCCTGAAGGCAGCCGAGTCAACATTAAAGTGCCCATGTTCACCATTGTGAATACCTTGCCAGAGTTCTATTGGCTAACCAATTATTTGGAAACCAGCCTAAGTGCCGAGATATGGAAAATATGCACCACCGCAACCGTTGCCTATGAGTACAAACGTCTATTAACCGACTACGCGCAAAAGACAGGTGCGCCAATGGCATTTGTACCATTACAAGGGCATGATTTTAGCTTTCGTGGCATGAGTGGCATGATGGACGCCGCCCAATCCGGTATGGGGCACCTGACTAGCTTTATCGGTACTGATACCGTGGCCGCGATTGACTACGCAGAAGACTATTACAACGCACAAGGGGTGATAGGCGTCTCAGTGCCAGCCACCGAACACAGTGTCATGTGCATGGGCACCCAAGAGGGGGAAATTGAAACCTTCCGTCGTTTAATCACAGAGTTATACCCACGGGGCGTCGTTAGCATCGTGTCTGACACGTGGGATTTTTGGCAGGTAATTTCTTGCTACGCTCGTGAGTTGAAAGCAATCATTCTAGCGCGTGAAGAGGATGCACTAGGCCTAGCAAAAGTGGTTTTCAGACCCGACAGTGGTGATCCTGTCAAAATCATCGGTGGTGACCCAGAGGCTGAGCCTGGCTCTCCTGAATACAAAGGTGCTGTAGAGTGTTTGTGGGATATTTTTGGTGGCGACATCACCGACAAAGGCTACAAAATGCTGAACCCAAGAGTCGGATTGATTTATGGCGATTCCATTACACTGAAAAAAGCGCAAGCCATTCTTAACGTCATGGAAGAAAAAGGCTTTGCTTCAAGCAATATTGTGCTGGGAGTGGGAGGGTTCACCTATCAGTACCTGACCCGAGACAGCTTTGGCTTTGCCATGAAGGCCACCTGGGGGCAGGTAAATGGCGAAGGAAGGGAAATCTTCAAGGACCCAATTACCGACAGTGGTACCAAAAAGTCAGCAAGGGGCCTATTACGAGTAGAAAAAACTGAGAATGGCTTTAAGTTGTTCGATCAGCAAACACCCGAACAGGAAAAACAAGGGGAGTTGAAAACGGTATTTAAAAACGGCTCATTGGTTGTAGAGCAATCTCTTATGGAGATTAGAGAACGTTTAATGGGGGAGGACAAGGCCATTTAGAGCGCGTTATTCGGCCTTTTAATCAAGTTTTTATATATTCTAGGGAATGATCAGCCCAACAGGGGGAAATATGGTCGTTACCTTTATAAGCGGTTTATCTTATTGATAGCATTTTTCTGCAGGCAAATTTACGTGAATCGCGTTAAAATAAAAGAAACACACATGAAGCGGAATGCAGTCAATGTCTGAGAATGAAGACCAAAGCGTCATAAGTGAAGAAGAGTTATACGAGCGATTGGACTATTACCTGTCTGCCTACGGGTGTGAGCGTTCCTTGCTGTGTGTGTCTGAGTTAGATGGTTTTTTAACCGCAATCGGTTGCAGTGCACAAGAACTGGCACCAGATCAATGGCTCACCACCATTTGGGGAACGGAAGAAGACCAACCTGAATGGCTAACCCAAGAGGAAGAAGATGAGTTCCTAAGTCTTGTGTTAATCATGTATATGGAAACCATGAATGCCCTGGTTCATGGTGAGATCTCGCCTGTTTATTTAGAACAAGAATTTGATGGTAAATTTCAATTAGTCGTCGAAGAGTGGTGTCTTGGTTTTGTACGTGGCGCTCGCTTGGCAGGCTTAGGCTTAGACGAAAGCAATCGAGATTTTTACAACGAAGTACTGGCGCCCGTGCGGCTGTTTGGCACCTCAACTGGCTGGAAAAAGCTGGAGAATATGGTCGAAGAGGAAGTGGACTTTTGGCGTGATACCATCGAGCCGTCAATCTTACGCTTAGCGCAATTTAACCACCCTGAAATCCAAGGGGCACAACAACAGAATGCTAAACCTCATACCTTGCATTGAAGCATTTCAAGTCAGCTGTCTTGGCTGATAATAGTGTGCTGTTTAAATCTGTATTTGAATATCGATCATAAAAAAACCGCGAGAGGCTCAGTTGACCTTCGCGGTTTTTTGCTATTTTTGAGTAAAATTAACCAACAACCTTCGCAATGCTTTCACACAAGTAATCTATATTGTTATCACTCACACCAGCGATACTCATGCGGCCAGTGTCAGCGATATAGATAGAATATTCGCTGCGCAAAGTACGTACTTGCTCCAGGGTTAAGCCAGAATAAGAGAACATGCCGCGCTGATCTTTGATAAAGCTGAAGTCTTTGCTCACACCAGAAGCAGCTAGTTTCGCAACCAGCTTTTCACGTAGGCCATTGATGCGATTGCGCATCTCGGCGACTTCCAGTACCCATTCTGCTTTTAGTTCTGGATTGCTCATAATGGTATACACTACCGCCGCACCGTGAGCGGGTGGCATAGAGTAGTTAGCGCGAATCGCTTGACCAATAATAGACAACGCCGCATCAGCTTCGTCTTTTGTTTCGGCAATCACACTTAAACCACCGCAACGCTCGCGGTAAATGCCAAAGTTCTTCGAGAATGAGTTGGCAATCAACATATCTGGCACATGGGCAGCCATATAACGAAGGCCAGCTAGATCTTCATCCAATCCATCGCCAAAGCCTTGATAAGCCGCATCTACTAAGGGTAACAAGCCTCGTTTATTGACAAAATCAGTCAGCACTTTCCATTGATCAAACTGCAGATCTATCCCCGTCGGGTTATGGCAGCAAGCATGCACTAACAGAACATCACCTTCTTTTACTCCTGCTTCCAGAGTGGCCATCATATCGTCAAAACGCAGTCCATTTGTTTCAGGGTCGTAGTAAGGATAATCTTTGACCTCGACACCAGCAGAATGAAAGATAGACTTATGGTTTCCCCAAGTCGGATCACTCACCCATAAACGTGCATCTTGCAAATTCGCGCTGATAAAGTCCGCCGCCACTTTTAGGGCGCCCGTACCGCCAGGTGTTTGTGTTGAGCGAATACGACCAGAACTGATCAACTCATTACCTTCACCTAACACCAGATTCTGAATAATGGGCTCAAACTCAGACGCACCAAAAATCCCCAAATAACTTTTTGAATCTTCTTGCTCAAGCAGCATAGCCTCGGCTTTTTTTACCGTGTTTAAAATAGGCGTATTACCGAAATCGTCTTTAAAGACACCCACACCTAGGTCAATTTTCTTAGGATTAGGGTCATTCTTATGGGCAATGATAAGAGCTAAAAGAGGGTCGCCAGAAACGGCTTTAAGGTGCTTGAACATGATAAATATGGGGTCCTTGTTGTTGGTCACAGCAAAATGACTGCGAATAGGTCGTTGCTTAAATCGCCTCTTCATTTTGCCGTTTTTATGGCAAAATACAATGTAAAATCTGCGGAAATATTTCCTCATCTGTAAAGAAATAAAGACAACCCAATAAGAGCCAAATTATGTCGCCGTCATCTGCCACCTTCCAACACATTGATGGTTGGCTAAGAACCCATCAGCCTCTTTGGAAAATCGATACCTTTGTTGATTTAGACATTCCTTGGAAGGGGGACTATCCCGAACTGGCACACTATCTGGCACACATTCATTTAGCTGAGAGGGACGCCGATCGTAAAGCGGATTTGATCGAACACTTTCCCTTTCTTGCTCCTTGTCAAACCTGGCTGAGAGCTCCTTCCTTGAGCCGCATCATGGAGCGCAACAAAGCCGTACCAAGCTATTTTTCTGTGGGCATCAAAGGGCGGAAGTGGCAGCAGATAACCGCTTTTGCTAACGTTACCCCCATTGCTGAGGACTATCTTGAATGGTGTGCAGGTAAGGGGCATTTAGGCAAATTACTGGCCTTTCAAGGCAATAAAAAAGTCCACAGCCTGGAATGGCAACAAAGCTTGTGTGATGCAGGAAAACAAGATGCAGAGCGTCTCAACCTACGTCAAACCTTCAGCCATGCAGATGTGCTCAAAGGAGAAGGGCGCTCAGCATTAGCGAATGCTCACTGTGCTGTCGCGCTTCATGCTTGTGGGGATTTGCATCTTGAACTGATCAAACAAGCCGTGGCCGCTAAGACCCCCGTTTTGTGCCTTTCTCCCTGTTGTTATCACCTCACTAAAGATGAATTTTATCAGCCGTTATCGCAAACCGCCCAACAATCGCCATTGATCTTGCGCCAAACCGACCTGAAACTTGCTGTTAAAGAAGTCGCCACCGCTGGCGCACGGGAACAGCGCCTCAAACAACTCGAACTGACCTACCGACTAGGATTTGATTCCTGGCAGCGAGCCGCCCGTCAACAAGATGATTACCTGCCTGTGCCCTCGGTACAAAAAGTCATACTGACACAAGGCTTCAATGCTTTTTGTCACTGGGCCGCCAAGCAAAAAGGTCTTACGGATTTCATTGCAACCAATCCATTCTCAGAATTCGAACCTATCGGCGAAGCCAGAGCAAAACAGGTGCAAAAGCTGGAAACCATCAGCCAACTGTTTCGCCCTGCACTGGAATACTGGCTTATACTAGACCGTTCTATGTACCTAGAAGAAAACGGCTATCAAGTGGAGATCGGCACATTCTGCGAGAAAAGCCTCACCCCAAGAAACTGGATGATCAGGGCAACTCGTTGATGAGTAAGTCAATGGGTAAACGAAGCATGGATTGATCTAAATGCTAAGGGACGCCAATTGCCCTTTGGTTCCCCGAACACACGGGGATAAACCGCACTTTTCAAAAGCGAAAGGTGGCAAGCCAGTGCGTTCCCCGAACACATGGGGATAAATTGTGAGCTATCAAAACCTACAACAATAGAAATAAGCGTTCCTCCGAACGTGCGGGAGTAACGAGATTGATCTATGAGCCAGTAGAACTGCGGTGATACGTTCGCTGCCGCAGATGCGGCTTAGGCTATATCGATTTACCCCCAGTTGATTTCGGCAAGGGATTCGAAGCTGGGTTTGGCAAAGTAGTAGCCTTGGAATAGGTGGATTCCCATGTCTTCTAGGGTGTGGTATTCGGCTTGTTTTTCGATGCCTTCAGCGATGATGGTGATATTAAGATCGTTAAATAGGTTGATGAGGTTTTTGACGATAGTTTGTCGGGTTTTGTCTTGGTCGATGTTTCTGATCAAGGCGATGTCAATTTTGATGATGTCGGTTTGTAGGTCAGCAAGTTGATTGAGGCCGTTGAAGCCAGCGCCAAAGTCGTCTGTGGCAGTGAGAAAGCCTTGGTCTTGATAGTATTCGATGATGGATTTTAGGTGCTGGCTATCGATAATTTGTTCGTTTTCGGTGAATTCAAAGATGATTTTTTCTTGCGGAAATTGGTATAACTCGGCAGCGTCTAGTGTGGTGCGCAGGCACAGTTCCGGCTTGTAAATGGCGTTGGGTAGAAAGTTGATGCTTAAGCGGCTGTCGGTTGTTTGTATGCCCAGTTCTGAAGCCAGTTTGATGGCTTTCACGCGACAGCTCTGGTCAAAACGATAAAGGTTGGTTTGGTTGACGTTTTGCAGGACTTGATAAGCACTTTCTTGGTTGAGCCCCCGCACGAGCGCTTCCTGTGCGTAGATGGTTTTGTTCTTGGTGTTAATAATGGGCTGGAACGCCATAGTGAAGTCAAACTCAAGATCGCAAGCGTTGGCGCATTGGGTGCAGCCAAGTGGTTTAAAGTCCGTTTGTCTCATTGAGTTTGAGCCTCTTTTGTTAAGTGGTGACGCTTTATCTGGTGATGCTGCCTTTTTTACCTCGACAAGATTCTAGGGTGGTTGTGCCTGTGATGCGAATCAAGAGTCTTTTAAATTGTAAGTGACCTTTTAGCGGATTGTCCTTTTGTTTTGTGTGATCTTTTGTTTTTATGGACAGGGGTGAATGGTTAAGTGAAACATGAGTAGGGCAGTGTTTACCATGAAAACTTGATAAAAAGGAGGGCGCGATGTCGTATCTATTCCTACCTGGTTTGTTATGCGATGCTGCTGTTTGGCAGTCGGTGTTGTCTCAGTTTCCTCGTGATGAGGTGTCAGTGGTGGATTATGGGGATGCCGATTCCATAGAAGCCATGGCGAAGGTCGTGTTGCAATCGGCCCCAGAATGTTTTGTTCTGGTGGGGCATTCTATGGGAGGCTTGGTAGCGTTAGAGGTTTATCGCCAAGCACCGGAGCGTGTGAGTCATTTGGTTTTGTTGGATACGGGCTATAAGGCGCTTCCGAAAGATCACAAAGGGGAGCAGGAAAAAGCCTCTCTGCTCGCTTTTTTGGCACTGGCTAAGGAGAAAGGGATGGCGGCGATGGGGCGCCAATTGCTTGCGGAGATGGTTCATCCAGATCGCTTAAAGGACGATCCTTTGGTCACGTCTATATTAGCGATGATGGAGCGGCAAACGTTGGCAACCTTTACGGCTCAGGTCAATGCATTGGTACAGCGTCCCGATGCGACTTGTGTGTTACGTGAGGTGGCGTGCCCTGTGTTATTGATGTGTGGTCGTCAGGACAGTTGGACCCCTGTTTCGCTGCATGAGGCGATGTTGTTGCTGGTGCCGGATGGCGAGTTGCATGTGATCGAGGAATCGGGGCATGTGACGTCGATGGAGCAGCCGCAGGCGGTGGTCAGTCAGTTGCAAGCTTGGTTAGCGCTTAATCAAGCAAATAAAGAAAGAGAAAGCCTAATTTGATAATAAATTAGGCTTTTTTTATTTCTGTCAGACTGGTCAAAGTCGTCCGATATAAGGAGGTTAGTGCGCCGCTTCCACTAGGTCAAATATTAGGGCTTTGACAGTGTCTTGGCCTGTATTGTGAAGTTGCACTTTGCCCTCTTCGGTGATTTTTGCACCGTCGCCAGGATGGAGCACTGTGCCATCTTGTAGAGTCAGCTCGCCTTCAATTTGATGAATGTAGAGACTGCGTTTGTTTTCCACATTTAGATCCAGTGCTTTGTCAGCCGATAAGATCAATTGATGAAGGCTGGCATTTTGCTTGATGCTTAAGGTGCCGTTGCGGCCATCAGGGGTGATGACGGTGGTTAGGCCTTCTTGTTGACCAAAATCCTTTTGTTGGTAACCAGGTGTGCCACCAAATTCGTTTGGTTGAATCCAAATTTGTAGGAATTTTAGCGTCTGCGAGTCGGAGGCGTTGAATTCGCTATGGTAGATGCCTTTGCCAGCGGACATCAGCTGGAATTCCCCTGCGGGTAGCTCTTTGATATTACCAGTACTATCTTTGTGAGCTATACGGCCTTGTAATACGTAGCTGATAATTTCCATGTCTTTGTGACCATGGGTTTCAAAACCAGCGCTTGGGGTGACGGTATCGTCGTTGATAACACGCAGATGTGAGAATCCCATGTGTTTAGGGTCATAGTAATGGCCAAATGAAAAAGTGTGGTGACTGTTTAACCAGCCAAAGTTTGCAGTGCCACGATCCTCTGCTTTTCTGATGGTAATCATACTGCTTCTCCTAATAGTGTGTTTGTGGCGAGCAGGATGTATGCCTGTTGTGAGCTTGTGTGTTCTGTCACGTCGCCTAAGGTATAGAAGCAGTGTAGGCGTTAAGAAATGCAAAGAAAATCGGAAGCTTTTGAGGTAGTATTTCAAAAATATTGAAGGCCAATGGATAAGGGTGTGTTTATGGCTCATGCGGTTACGTTAGAGGCATTACGGGTGTTGGAGGCGATTGAACAGTTTGGCAGTTTTGCTGCCGCTGCGGATGCATTGTATAAAGTGCCGTCTGCCTTGACCTATACGATGAAAAAATTAGAAGAAGATTTAGGTGTCAGTTTGTTTGATCGCTCTCGCCAACGGGCGGTACTTACCCCTGCTGGACGGCTTGTGCTTGATAAAGGGCGAACGATATTAGACGCCGCGGCGCGTTTGGAGGATTCGGTTAAGCAGTTAGAGTCTGGCTGGGAGCCAAAGCTGCGTATTGCCCGTGATACGGCGTTGCCAGAGTTGCCATTATTGACGGTAGTGGGGGCGTTTTTGGCGCAAAATCGTCCAGTGCAGATCAGTTTATCAGAAGAAGCCATCGCGGGGGCTTGGGATGCTTTGCAGGATGATAGGGTGGATTTGGTCGTCGGAGCATCGGGGGATTTGCCTAAAGGACGCTTTCATACTCGCCCAATTGGCGAACTTGAGTTTGTCTTTACAGTGGCACCGACTCATCCGCTGGCATTAACAGAAGGCCCCATTACTGCAGCTCAGCTGCGTGAACATCCGTCGATTGTGGTGGCGGATTCAACCAAGATTTTACCACAACGGGATTCTGGCCTGTTTGAAAGCCGCCAGGTGCTTCGAGTCGATAATATGATGAGTAAAGTTCAGGCCTTGTGTTTAGGGTTGGGCGTAGGATATTTGCCGAGGCACTTTGTCGATCATGAAGTGATGTCTGGACGGCTGGTTATCAGAGAGTGTGAACTACCAAGACAGAATCACATGAGTTATATCGCTTGGCGCAAAGATGATCCAGGCCGAGGATTGAGCTGGTTTATTGAGGCTTTAGCAGCACAAGACTGGCAATTGTTGAAGGCTGAATAGACGTTAACGCATTGTTACTTGATGATAAAATGGTTGCTTAATGATAAGAAGGACGTGTCATGTTGTCGTTGTCTGTTTCGATTGTTCCGATTTTTTTATTGCTGATGATAGGCGCATTGTGTCAGCGTTGGCGTTTTCCAGCAGACGGCTTTTGGAGTGGTGTCGATAAGCTGGCTTACTGGGTGCTATTTCCTGCTCTGCTATTCAGTAACACCTCGACAATGGATTTTTCGAACCCTCTGTTGTTTCGTTATGGGTTGATCTTATTGTTGGCTATGGCAGGGACGGCGGTGTTTGTCTTTGCTTGTGCTTTTATGCTTAAGGTGAAAGCGCCTGTCACCTCATCTATGCTGCAAGCTGGGGTACGCTTTAATACGTTTTTGACGCTGGCATTGGCGTCCAGTTTGTATGGTACACAAGGTTTAACGTTGGCGGTGCTCGGGGCATCTGTATTGATTCCATCCATTAATGTCTTTGTGGTGGTGTCGATGGTGTTGCTGCATGGCAAATCAGCAGCATTACAGCGAGGAAAAGCCGCGCCGTCCCTTTCTCAATTGGTGATTAATGCGTTAATACGTAATCCTCTGATTGTTTCTATCGTGCTAGGAGCGGGGCTGAATTTGGCTGGGCTAACGCCCATACCGCTGGTCTCGGATACGGTGTCCATTTTAGCGAAGGCGGCGTTGCCAATGGTGTTATTGGCGGTGGGCGCCAGTGTGCGCTTTGAGGTGATTCGTTCTGTAGGCATGACGTTTGTGTGGTCAGCTGTGGCTCGCTTTGTGGTCTTTACCGGGTTAGTGGCTTTGTCATGTTGGTGGCTGGATATAACCGGTGTGCCTGCCTTGGTGGCGATCTTGTTTGGTGTGGTGCCAACGGCGGCCTCTGGGTATGCTTTGGCGCGGCAGTTAGGTGGAGACAGTGAGCGTATGGCGGCGTTTATCACCTTACAAACGTTACTTTGTGTGGTGACCTTGCCCGTGAGTGTGTTATTGAGCCAGCACATCTTTGGTTAGGATGGCGGGGTATTTGCCATCCTAACGCTTACTTGCGACATAATATGTGAATATGTATCAGGTGTGATCTGTTGTTACGTGGCAGGACTACGTTTTTTAGCCCAAAAAACAATGGCTTTTTGCAGCAAGATAAAAAACAACAAGAGGCCACCAATGGCGAGCTTAGTCCACCAACTATTGAGGCTGCCATCAAAGGTAATAAGGGTTTGAATCACGCCTTGGATCATGGCTCCTAAAAAAGAGCCAAAGACATAGCCGACTCCGCCAGTCAGCAACGTGCCGCCGATGACGACCGCAGCAATGGCGTCTAATTCCACTCCCACAGCGGCCAAAGGGTAGGCGGAGCTGGTGTAGATGGCAAAAATCACCCCAGCCAGAGCGCTGTATAAACCACTTAATGCATAGATTTTGACGGTGGTTTTTTTGATGGGGACTCCCAGTAAGGCGGCCGACTGTTTGTCTCCGCCAATGGCATAGACGTTCATGCCAAAGCGTGTGCGACGAGCAATCAAAATCCCTACTACCAAGAGCACCAACATGGCCATGGCGATAAAGGTTAAACCGCCACGCCCTGGCACACTGACATAGATGTCAGACAAGGCAGTGATAAAAGGGTGGTTAATCGGGACGGCGTCCAAATTGATTAAATAGGCGAGCCCTCTAAAGAGAAACATACCTGCCAAGGTGACAATAAAGGGCTGAATCTCAAATACAGAGATAATCATGCCCATGATGGCGCCAAAGGCGATGCCGACAATCAATGAGATAGCGATGGCAAGGATGGGATGAATGTGCAAGCTGGTGATCAGATAGGCCATTAACACACCGATGAAGGCGATCATGGAACCGACGGAAAGGTCGATTCCACCTGATAAAATGACAAAAGTCATTCCCACTGCGGTGACGATTAAAAAAGCGTTGTCTGTTAATAGATTGGTGAAGACAAGGGTGTCGCGAAAGCCTTTGTATTCATACATGCCAAACCCATAAAGTAAGAGAAACACAGTGAGTGTGGCGAAAATAGGAAGATTACGCTCGTTGATCATTGATCTGCTCTCCCATGATTCTGAGATGATGTACTGTTTTGTTCTTTTTTAGCGTTTTGCCCTCTTTTAGATTGAAAGCGTTTTGCTAACCATTGCCTTGTGGTGGGGGATTGAATAAGCAACACCGCCAGAATGATGGTGGCTTTAACAACCAGATTGTATTGTACAGGTAAACCGCTGGTTAAAATTGCGGTGGTAAGGGTTTGAATAATTAATACGCCAATAATGGTGAGCCCTAGGTAGATGCGTCCACCCGCGAGGGAGGCCCCCGCGAGCACGACGGCAAGAATGGCATCCAGCTCGAGCCACAGGCCAGCATTATTAGCATCCGCTCCGCGAATATCGGCTGCGATGATAATGCCACTTAAGGCGGCGCAAAAGCCGGAAAACATATAGGCGGATAGTACCAATAGGCGTGCTTCAATGCCGACTAATCGACTGGCTCTAACATTGGCCCCGACGGCTTCAATAAACAACCCCAGTGAGGTTTTACGCATCACGACTATGGTCAGTATGATCATACCAAGGACGATCCACACACGAATGGGAAAGGCTAAAAAGAATTCATTACCAATGGCATTAAGCACCGTTGAATGAAAGGTAACGATTTGTCCTTCGGTAATCATTTGGGCAATGCCTCGCCCAGCCACCATTAAAATAAGCGTGGCAACAATGGGTTGAATATTAAAGATCGATACCAACAGGCCGTTCCAGAGTCCGCAGACTAAGCCACTGCCCAGTGCGCAGGCAATGACGATCCAGACAGGCCAATCTGTGTTTACCGTGAGTACGGCGGTGACTGCACCGGAAATAGCGATGACGGCACCGACAGATAAATCGATGCCTCGTGTTCCAATAACGACTGCCATGCCCAGAGCCACTAAGGCCGTTGGGGTGCCGCGATGGAGAATATCGATTAAGCTGCCATATAGATGACCGTTGACAAATTTAATCTCTAAAAAGCCGGGTGTGATCAGAGCGGTAACGCTAAGAATCAGCAACAGGGAGACAAAGGGGGCAAGGGTTTTAGGCTGCTTCTGCAGCCGTTTTAATAGGTGTTGTAATGCGTGATGTTTTTTCATATTGGTGGCTTTTATGGGAGGTCTAATGTCTATCATAGCGTGTCCATTTAGCTCGCAATGGTATGAAGGATAGCTTGTTCTGAGACATCGCTACCGCGCAACTCAGCGACTTTGTGATGATCTTTCATGACCACCACACGGTGAGCAAACATGACTAACTCTTCGAGTTCGGATGAGGCTACTAATAGGCCCATACCTTGTTCGCAAAGCTCTTGCATGATTTGGATAATTTCGTGATGCGCGCCAATATCAATGCCTCGGGTGGGTTCGTCTAGAATAAGCAGTTTTGGATGGGTAATTAGCCAACGCGCGAGAATGACTTTCTGTTGATTACCACCACTTAATTCGCCCACGGGTTTGTCCATATCTGGGGTTTTTATGGCTAGGCGTTTAATCATATCGTCAACCAGTTTTTTCTGTTCAGACATGGCAATAGAGCGCCACCAGCCTTTGCTGGCTTGTAAGGCCAGAATCATGTTTTCACGTATACTTAACTCGGCCACGATGCCGTCTAATTTACGATCTTCTGGGCAATAGCCCATTCCCGATTGAATCGCCTGACGCAGCGACTTTTGTGTTAGTGAGGTGGGCTCAGCTGCCGGTGTTGCTGATGAGTCTGGGTGGAGTGTAATGTGACCTTGGTCTGGCTTTGTCGAGCCATAGGCCAGTTCGCATAACTCGGTTCGTCCCGAGCCCAGTAAGCCGGCCACACCGACAATCTCACCGGCATGTATGGTCAAATCAAGGGGATGTAGAAAACGTTGTTTTCCGACATGTTGCATGGTCAGTAGTGTGTTTTGAGGCTTTCCAGTGGTTTGATGGTCGCTAGAGGTGGCAAGATCGTCTAACGATTTACCAACCATATGGCTGACAAGATCGGAACGGCTTAATGAGGCGGTGGGAAAAGTCCCCACGCATTCGCCATTGCGTAATACCGTGATAACGTCAGTGATGTCATACACTTGGTCGAGAAAGTGGGTGACAAAAATAATGCCCATGCCTTGGTTTTTGAGTTGAGTCATCAAGCTAAAGAGCTGCTTGATTTCACTGGCATCAAGGCTGGCAGTTGGTTCGTCTAAAATCAGCAGTTTTGCCTCACTGCTTAGGGCCCTGGCAATGGCGATAAGCTGTTGTATGGCAATGGAGTAGCGGTCGAGTTGTCGAGATGGATCGAGGTTTTCCAGTCCCACTCTGGCTAATAGGGCTCTGGCGCGTGTATCGGCTTTTTTCCAATTGATCAATCCAAAGGATTTTTCCTGTTGCTGTAGGGTTAGGTTTTCAGTGACCGACATACTGGGGATTAAATTGACTTCCTGATAGACAGTACTTATGCCTAATTGCTGAGCATGGCCGCTGTCACGGGCATGGATGGCTCGGCCATCTAACTGAATGTCCCCCTCGTCTCTTGGGTGAACGCCTGTGAGGACTTTGATGAGGGTCGATTTCCCCGCGCCGTTTTCGCCGAGCAAAGCATGAATCTCGCCTTTATTGACTTGCAGAGAGACAGCATTTAGTGCCTGCACACCCGTAAAGGATTTAGAGAGGGAACGAATCTGTAACAAGGCAGAGCTGTGATCGCTTGTCGTTCTTGAGTGGTCTTTTACATTGCTATGAGGTGTCATGAGCGCTCCTGTTTGGCCTACTTCAAACGTCATTCACGCCTGTGAGCGCGCGGCATCCTAATGAGAAACAGATGACGCACGCTCAAGGGGAAGCCACATTATTTGCGTTTGTTATACTCTGCGGCGGCGGTATCAGGTAAGTACAGCGGGCCGTTGGCTTTGATCCATTTAGGCACTGTTTTTCCCGCACGGTAGGCAAGAATGGCGTCAAAGGCAGGCGCCCCTAAATGTGGATTAAGCTCAATGGTGGCGTTACTTTCACCATCCATCATGGCTTTGAAAATATCTGGCACACCATCAATCGAGACGACAAGAATGTCTTTGCTAGGTTTGATCCCCGCTTCTTTCATGGCAAGAATGGCACCTAAGGCCATGTCATCGTTATGGGAGAACAGGGCACAGATGTCTTTTTTAGGATTGCTTTCGGCTTTCAGGAAGCTTTCCATAACTTCTTTACCACCAGCGCGTGTGAAATCTCCAGATTGAGAACGGATGATTTTCATATTTGGGAAATTGCTGATAACCGCATCAAAGCCTGCTTTGCGATCAATGGCCGCAGAAGAACCCACCGTGCCTTGCAATTCGACGATATTGCATTTGCCGTTGGTTTTCGCAGCTAACCAAGAAGCAGCAAGGGCGCCTTCTTCCCTAAAGTCGGAAGCAACTTTGGTGAGGTATAGGTCTGGGTTAGCATCCACACCACGATCTACTAATACCACGGGGATATGGGCACGCTTTGCTTCTTTGAGCACTTGATCCCAGCCAGTTTCGACGACAGGGGCAAGTAAAATTCCATCAACCCCTTGAGCAATAAAAGAGCGCACCGCTTTGATTTGGTTTTCTTGCTTTTGTTGGGCGTCGGAGAATTTTAGATTGTAGCCACGGCGTTCCGCTTCGGCTTTGATGGATTCGGTTTCTGATGTACGCCAGCCGCTTTCGGAGCCGATTTGCGAAAAGCCAATGGTTAAGTTTTCTGCGCTGGCAGAGACAGAACACACAGGCAGTGCGACACAGAGTACGGTCGTTAGGAGGTGTTGCTTGAGAGTGTCAAACCATGACAAATGTTGACGTATTGAGCGATCGATCATACGAAATTCCTCTTATTTTTATTATTTTCCGTGAGAGAGTTAGCGACTTGCTAAATTCTCTGACGCTTTGAGGATAGAGTTCTCTATGGTGTGATTCAAATGCCAGTTGAGGGAATGAATATATCAATATTGGTATAACGAGAAGGGTATGAGAGAGTGCTTTGCAGAAGATGGTCTAAACCTCCCAAAGAGCAGGAGGCTTAGGTCAGATACCTAGGTTAGATAGCACCGCTTTGCTTAATCAGTGCTTGTGATGGTGGTGTTCATGATGGTGATGTTCCAAGTCTTCTTCGTAAAAATCCGGTTCTCCAGGATATTGAAGACCGATGTCTTGACGGACTTCGTCAAGGGTAGCGATCAGTTCTAGGGTGTCTTCCCAACGATGGTTTGGGCTTTCTAGTAACTCTTCCATCAAACAACGGTTAACTTCATCCACTTCGAATTGATAGCCGCGCCCAGGAAAATCAAATTCCACAGCGCGTTCTTGTCCTTCGTGATTGATCAAACGACAGGATTTTGCCATATACCAAGGGGAATCAATCTCGATGTAGCCTTTAGCCCCCGATAGGACCGCTCGGTTGGGGTTGCAAGAGATTAATGACGCTTCCAAGGAGGCCAGTTGTCCGCTGTTCCAACCTAAGAGCAATTGCTCAAAAACGTCCACATTGGTATCCCCAATAACGGCTTGGTTTTGGATAAAGTCGGGTTTACCACACAGTAGTTGCGCTAAGAAGACAGGGTAGATACCAATGTCGAGCAAAGCGCCGCCGCCCATTTCTAGGTTCATTAAGCGATGCTCTGGATCGGTTGGTGCTAGAAAGTTGAAATTGGCTTGAACACTGTGAAGCGTACCAATTTCCCCTTCTTCGACCCATTCAATCACTTGCTCTATAACGGGGTTAAAGCGTGTCCACATGGCTTCCATGACAAAGACTTCTTTTTCCGCTGCCAATTCAAAGAGCTCTCGAGATTGTGCTTCGTTGATGGTGAAAGGTTTTTCACACAAAACGGATTTGCCCGCCAAAATACAGGCTTTGGTTAGGTCAAAGTGAGACATGTGTGGCGTGGCGATGTAAATCACGTCGACTTCATTGCTGTGGATTAAGGAGAAGTAATCGACAAAGGCCAGTTCAATGTCGAATTCGGCAGCAAAGTCATCGGCTAAGGTTTTTTCCCTAGAGGCAACGGCACGCAATTCACCGGATTTTGCATGGCAAAAGTCGCTTGCAAATAGGCGGGCTATATTGCCTGTTCCAATGATTCCCCAGCGTATCTGATTCATGGGTATCTCCTTAATGTGAATGTCTGGTGAGCAGAGCCGTTTATGTTAAAAGCGGCTAGTCTGACGCTAATCGTCATTATAGTCCACTGCCATTTTCAAGGTGTTCTACTCGTTCCATTAAGCTTAAGACTTGTTCTTCTAAGTCAGCAATACGTTTGATAAGTGAGGGATCTTGATCGCTTTGCTGGTGGTTGTGAGTCTCACCAAAGGTGGCGGCCACGGCCCTGTCTTGTTCATTATGCTCAGTGCAGAAGCATTCCCGATAACGTGACTCTCTTTTTCCAGGTTCCCTGGCCAGTTGTTCAACGTAAGGACCGCCCGTTTTTTCGTGAAGACTTTGTAAGGCGCTTTCCACTTCGTCACGGCTTTGAAAGCCGTATAAGCGGCCACTGCGTGAGCGTAACTCCCCCGGAGTTTGTGCGCCACGTACAAACAATAAGCAGATAATCGCGGTTTCCGCAGGCGAAAGTTGTAAGTCTGAAAATTCGGTATTACAAAAGCGATGTTGATATTTGCTGACACGGCTGTGGGAGGTCGATATTTCAGTTACTAAGCCGCGATCCACCAATGCATCCAGAGCGTCTTGCACGTCTAATTCGCTGTACTGGGTGACAGGCTCACGGTTGGATTTTTGATTGCATGCGTTGATCAGGGCATTCAGGCTTAATGGGTATTGGTCTGGTGTGGTGATTTCTTTTTCGATCAAACACCCAATAATACGCATTTCGATTTGGTTTATAGCGTGATAACTCATAGTGCTCCTTATACTATTTATCCCATTTTATTGGGGTCTAGTTGTTGGATGTGGTATGGCCTGTTGCGACTGAAGAGGCATCAAAGGGCATAACAATAAGGCTGATAAAAGAAGGCGGGGGAGAATAAGAGGGGCTGGGTAGGCCGATGCTCAGTTGCCCATCGCCGTCCTGAGCGCGTGGTGTATTGCTTTGGAAACATCTGTCCCAAATGCTTAAGCAAAAGCCAAAATTGCTATGGGCTTCTTGTGGACGTCGCGAATGATGGATGCGGTGCATGTCAGGTGTGACGATGAGTGCGCGTACCCAAGGCTCAAGCCTGTTGGGTAATCGGATATTGGTGTGGTTAAACATGGCAAAACCATTAAGCAAAATATCAAATACTAAAACGGCAGCGAGGGGCACGCCTAATAGCCAAATTGCACAGGCTTTGATCATCAACGACAGGATAATTTCAACTGGATGGAAGCGAACGGCGGAGCTGACATCCAGTTCTGGGTCGCTGTGATGGACTTTGTGAATACGCCACAACCAAGGAATACGATGAAATAGTCTGTGCTGCCAGTAAATAAGGGCGTCTAGAAACACTAAGCTGAGAATAAAGATGAACCAATAGGGTAGATTAAGACTATGCAGGAGTCCGTTATGGGTATTGAGTAGTGCGATAAGGGAAAGTAACAGTGGCTGCAGGAGGCGCACACACAGAGCATTGGTTAGCATTAAGGCAGCGTTGTGTCGCCAACGCGGTAGCGATAGGCGCAATGGTTTGCGCGGGCGTTGCCATTGCCAAACCAGCAATACACTAAGCAGCGCCAAGAAAATACCTATGCGTACGGTAAAATCGATCATCAAGCGTGTCGCCTTTAATGCGGACCTTTCTTTTTCGTTATCTTGTTTTATCAGTGATTTCTATCTTAAACGTACCGATCAGCAATGACACGCTTTAATTGCGTTTTGGTTGATTGGTATCGAAAGGGCAGCGGTTAATATGACGATTACGCTGTAGTAGGTCAATATTATAGGTAACAGGTCAATGTAAATGATGCGCCTGTCGCTCACGATTGCGTTTTACCGCGCTGGCTTTGATTTGGCTGAGTAGCTCAGTAAAGACATTGACATTGATCTCATTAAGGCGATGAAAGCGTAGGCAATTTTCGCCAAACTGAGCATGATTCAGACGCTGGGCAAAGGAATAAAACAGGCTGGTATCTGAAAAATAAATACACAGGTGATCCTGGCGGGCCGCCACACCAAAAAGCCAGTCCGATTCTTGTTGGAAATAAGGGATACCAAGGTCAAAAGAGAGCTCGGCATCCGGCGCTATTAGAGTCATTATATCAATGATTTCATGCAAATCATCACGCATTGCTGAGGCGGCATGCTGAATATAATAATCGATAAAATTACTTGCAGGTGACGTCATCGCAATAACCTCTTTTAATAGAGTTTATTTTTGCCTAACAACCTCTTTTAATAGAGTTTATTTTTGCCTAACAACCTGTTTTTAAAGAATAATTTTATAAATCTCTATTCTTTTTTAAGGCGACTTCAAGGCGCTCAATTGCTTGTTCAAGTTGACGCATGGGACACCCAAAGTTTAATCGAATAAAGGCAGAATTACCAAATTCTTTACCATCCGAGACACCAACACCTGCCTCAAGAAAAAAATGATGAGGATTATCAACATCTAAGGCCGAAACATCGATCCAAGCGAGGTAGGTTGCCTCAAGTTTTTGCATCGAAAACGGCGTTTTTTCTAGCCATTGTTGCAAAAAATTACGGTTCTTGGTGAGGTAGTTCAACAATGCTTGGTGCCATTGTTGGCCTTCTTGGTAAGCGGCCGTGGCCGCAACTAAACCAAGCATATTGGGGTAAGGAATTAAGCCGCTTTTGGCGTCGTTAAATGTCTGTCTTAGTTTCGCGTTTTCTATAATGGCAAAAGCATAGCCTAATCCTGCGATATTGAAGGTTTTACTGGGGGCCATTAACGTGATGGTTCGCTTAGCCGCGTCGTCGTTTAGACTGGCAAAAGGGATATGCTGCAGGCCATCAAAAATCAGGTCACAGTGAATTTCATCACTGACAACAAGTAAATTATATTTTTCCGCGAGTGTATGGATTTGCGTTAATTCTTCTCTTGTATAGACGGTGCCGCCAGGATTGTGAGGGTTGCATAGGAGAATCATTTTAGCGTTAGCTTGCGCGCAGGCCTTTTCTAATTGAGTGAAATCCGGCACCCAACGGTCTTGTTGGATGGTCATGTCGACGGTTATTAGCTGGCGCTTTGCGAGCTGTGGGGCTCGGTTCAGGTGATAATACACTGGGCCTGGTACGACGATACCATCGCCTTCGTTAGAAAACGCCCTGACTGCCAAGTGCAAGGCACAAACCAACCCGGGCAGATGAGAGAGAGCTGCAGGAGAGATGGACCAATGATATCGATGAACTAGATGGTTTAGGATGGCATTGTTTAGGGATTTGGAAGCGTGAGTGTAACCAAAAACCCCCTGATTAATACGGTTATTTAGGGCGGTTTTGATGCATTCTGGTGAGTCAAAGTCCATGTCTGCGACCCACATTGGGATGACATGCTCAGGGTATTTTGCCCACTTATCACTTTGTGTTTGGGTGCGATCTATGAGGGTGTCGAAATCAAAATGTGGCTTTTTCATACAAATTTTCCTTGTTAAATTATTTGAACTCTATTAAAAATTATATTGTCAACACGTATTTTGTAGATTTTTCAATGCTTTATGTCACATTTTTGTTGAATTTTTAAACACATAATGAGTGTTTTTTAGTTTTATTTCCTTATTTTTTATCCTTAAGCGTCCATTGTATGCCAAAAAAAAGATGTAAAAAATTTAAAATGTAGTTTTTATTATAAAAATCAAATGGTTATGTTTGTTAGTGTACTAATATTTAGATTTGTCAAGGGTTGACCCTTATTATATAAAGAGCCTAGTATGTTTTCATTAAACGACCGTTTAATAAAAAAGGATGCATTATGCCAAAAGTTGGAATGCAAAAAATTCGTAAACCTCAACTCATTCAGGCGGCGATTGAAGCCATCAATGAATACGGTTTTTCTGGTGCAACGGTCAGTATTATCGGTAAAAACGCCGGTGTTTCTCCTGCCATTATTAATCATTATTTTGGTGGAAAAAATGGTCTATTCGAAGAAACCATGAAAAGTTTGATTCGTGAGTTTTTTGATATTTTGAGAGAGCAAGTGCAACAGGCACACAATGCCAGCGCAAAAGAAAGGGTAATGGCCATCGTTCGAGCCAGCTTTAGTCAATCTCAAACCAACCCTGAAGTGGTTAAAGCTTGGATGGGGTTTTGGGCTTCGGCCATGCATACACCGTCATTATACCGGTTGCAAAATGTTTATAGCCGTCGTTTGCATACTTCATTGGTAGTGGTGTTGCGAGATCACTTTGATATTAACGAGGCGCGTAACATTGCGCAGACGGTTGCCGCTTTGATTGACGGCATGTGGCTACGAGGGTCTTTGTCTGGCGGTATTGATAAAGCGCGGTCTGCGAAACAAATTCAAACTTATTTAGATTTTGTTTTTAAACAAGTTTTCTAGGTCGAGGGTTGGTCTAGAAAGGTGTAGCAAGAGGTTTCTTCTTGCATTGCAACCTAGGGTAAGCGTTGGTGCTTATTGCTTCATGATGAGTTTTTAAAAAAGAGGATAAGTTATGTTAAAGAAGGCTACTAAAACCGCATTGATGGTTGGTATTGCCAGTATTTCTGGCTTAACGATGGCAGCAGATAACAGTTGCTCGACAGTGCGATTTTCGAATGTGGGTTGGACTGATATTTCTGCAACAACTGGATTAACAACTCAAGTGCTTCACGGCTTAGGCTACAAAACGACAATAGATCTTTTGTCCGTTCCGGTGACTTTCTCGTCATTAAAAAATAAAAATATTGATGTTTTCCTAGGGAATTGGATGCCAACCATGAAAGGCATTATTGAGCCCTATGAAAAATCTGGTGCGGTACAAGTTATCGGCCCTAACCTTGTGGGGGCGAAATATACATTGGCTGTCAATAGAGAGGCTTATGATGGTGGTGTGCACAGTTTTGCAGACATTGCCAAATACCGTAAAGAATTTAACGGCCGCATTTATGGTATTGAGCCGGGTAATGATGGGAACCGTTTGATTTCCAAAATGATCAATGAAAATGCCTTTGGTCTGGGTAAATTCCAACTAGTGTCATCCAGTGAAGCGGGGATGTTGTCTCAAGTAAAACGTGATGTCCGTCGTCATAAGTGGATTGTTTTCTTGGGTTGGGAGCCGCACCCAATGAATACTGAATTCAAAATGAATTATCTAAAAGGAGGCGATGCTTTCTTTGGTCCAGATTATGGTGGTGCAAAAGTGTATACGAATGTGCGCAAAGGCTACCTTCAAGAATGTCCTAATGTTGGCAAGCTTCTCACCAATCTTAAGTTCTCACTGCCAATGGAAAACCAAGTTATGGGTTACATCATGAATGATGGTCAGCAACCCTCTGCAGCCGCTAAAAAGTGGCTGAAAGCAAATCCCGAAGTACTGACTAGCTGGCTGGCTGGTGTCAAAACTAAGTCTGGCGGTAACGGTCTTGCAGCTGTGAAAAAATATCTTGGTGTGAACTAGTTTCCTTATGCATCTGAAGTAATACATAAGGTTATTAGTGAAAGGTATGTATTGACGGTTCGCCATGAACCGTCAATAAAAAAATATTAATTCGGGAGAAAACTATGAATTGGCTAACGGACCATAAAATTCCTCTTGGCGCATGGATGGAAACATTTGTTAATTGGCTAGTAAATAATGCCTCCGGTTTTTTTGACATGATTTCTAATGTATTAGGAACCATGATTACATCTATGGTTGACGCTCTGATGTGGATTCCTCCGCTGGCCGTGGTGGCGATTGTTGTCGTGGGTGTTTGGTTTTTACATAAGAACATTGGTTTGATGGTGTTTATCGCCGCTTCCATGTTGCTCATTATGAATTTAGGTTACTGGCAGGATACGGTTGAAACCTTGGTGATGGTGATATCGGCGACGGCATTTAGTGTCCTAATTGGCGTACCTATCGGTATTGCCGCTGCCCATAGACCTTGGTTATATACAATATTACGACCCATTTTAGATTTGATGCAAACCATTCCGACGTTTGTGTATTTGATTCCTACCTTGATTTTATTTGGACTGGGCTATGTGCCTGGTTTGATTTCTACGATTATTTTTGCCATTGCCGCACCGATTCGCTTGACCTATTTAGGGGTGAGTAAAGTGCCTAATGAATTGTTGGAAGCGGGGCTCGCTTTTGGTTGTACGAAATCAAAGCTACTGTACAAAGTGGAGTTGCCAGCCGCAATGCCAAGCATTATGGCGGGAGTCACCCAATGTATTATGTTGTCTCTGTCTATGGTTGTGGTCGCGGCATTGGTGGGAGCCAATGGTTTGGGACGCCCAGTGGTTCAAGCATTGAATACGATTAATATCTCGCAAGGTTTTGAGGCGGGTGTATCCATCGTTTTGGTGGCGATCATGTTGGATCGTATTTGTAAAACACCATCAATGACTCGTGAGGGATAATCATGGCTGTTGTTAAAATTGAAAATATAGACATTGTGTTTGGTAAAAACCTGGCTAAGACGTTACCGCTCATGGATAAAGGTCATGGCCGCGATGAGATTATCGGCATAACGGGGGATGTGGTTGGTGTACGAGATGCCAATATTGAAGTAAATGAAGGCGAAATTTGCGTCTTGATGGGCTTGTCCGGTTCTGGTAAATCGACTTTGCTGCGCGCTGTGAATGGACTCAATAAAGTTGCCCGTGGTCGCTGCCTCGTTCGTGACGGGGACAAAATGGTCGATATGGCTTCTTGTGATGATACAACCTTGCGCCGTATGCGAACTCATCGCGTGTCAATGGTCTTTCAGAGCTTTGCTTTGATGCCTTGGCTAACGGTATTAGAAAATGTGGCGTTTGGTTTAGAAATGCAAGGTATGCCAAAAAACAAACGCTTAGAGAGAGCGAAAGAGCAGTTAAAAATGGTGGGGCTTGATAAGTGGGCTTCTAAATATCCAGATGAGTTGTCTGGTGGGATGCGTCAACGGGTAGGCTTGGCCCGCGCTTTTGCGATGGACACCGATGTGTTGTTGATGGATGAGCCTTTTTCAGCATTGGATCCACTGATTCGTTCTCAGTTGCAGGATGAGTTGATTGAGTTGCAAAAGCGTCTGAAGAAAACCATCATTTTTGTGAGCCACGACCTAGATGAAGCACTGAAAATTGGTTCCAAAATTGCCATTATGGAATCGGCTCGTATTGTTCAACAAAATACCCCAGAACAAATTGTCCTTAACCCGGCGACTGAGTACGTTGAGCGATTTGTTGCTCATACAAACCCATTGCATGTGTTGTGTGGCAATTCATTGATGACGCCAATCGCAGAGCTACCAATAAAGGATGATCGTTATTCTTTAACGGAAAATCTTTGGATGACATTGAAAGAGGGTGAATTTGTTAATGTGCAATCGGCGCAGGGGGAGAGTGTTGCAACTGCCCAATGGGAAGAAGGAATGGGCATTGAGGATCTTCAAGAAGGGGTTATCGTTCGTGTGCCAGAAACCATTAAAATGCGTGATGCGGTGGAAATTCGCTATCAATCGAAACGACCACTTTTACTAGAAAACGCAGGACAATGTGTCGGTTTATTAACCGATCATAATTTCTATCATGCTTTGCTGGGTAAACATTTTAGTCGTGATGGTGTGTAACTGCGAGAAGTCGTTAGATGAGACCTTTGCTCGCGATGTCGAGTAAAGGTCTTTAATCGATCAGTGTTTATGGTATGAGGTTAGTCACTTAGGTCCGCTAGCTCGTCGAGTGTGAGGGGTTTGATTGGCATACGAATGTGGTAGTAGCCGACTTGCTCTTCTTCTACTTGGAGGGTCTGTGCAATGAGGTTACTGACTGTTAGACCGCATAAGCGACCTTGACAAGGTCCCATTCCCGCTCGGCAAAATGCTTTTGCTTGGTTGGGCCCCGTGCAACCTTGTTTGGCTATCCGCCTAATTTCCCCAGCACTGACTTCCTCACAACGACATACTATGACATTATCTGGCGGTGTTAGAAAGGTTTGAGCAGGTTGATAGAGTTTATCTAAAAAAGGCCTTATGGCTTGGTGTTTATTGAGGGCATTTTTTGCTTCGTTAATCTCGCCTTTTAAGTCTTGGTCATGGATGTTATTTATTTGCTGGTGTATTGTTAATGCACTCAATTTTCCTTGCCATTTGGCGGCTATCGCGCCTGCAATACCTCTGCCGTCACCAGCGATAAAGATGTCCTTTCTAGAGCTTTCTCCAAAGTCGTTAACAACAGGTTTCCAGCACATTTGCAAGTGGTCCCATTTGTGCTCAAGGTCTAGTGCTCGGCTTAACTGTACATTGGGAACAACACCTTGATGAACCAGCAGAGTTTGGCAGTCAATCTTTATGCTGGTGTTTTTGGTTGTTGCAATAACTTGAGCTAATTGTCCGGTATCGCCTTCCAAGGCTGTCAGTTCGTTTACTTGTTTGATGATGCGTATATTGGATTTTTTAAGTTTCCAAAGTAACCCTGTGCCTTTTAACAACAGGGGAAGGTTTTTTAATGCATCAGGGAAGTAGGGAAAGGCTTGCCATAGTTGCCCTTTTCGAGTCGTGTCTAAAATGGCGGAGATGGGGATACCTGCTTGCATAAGCTGCACCGCAACCAATAACATAAGAGGGCCACTGCCAGCTAGAACCAAGGGGGTTTTAGGAGTGATGCCAGTTGTTTTTAACAGTATTTGTGCAGCGCCACAGGTCATTACACCAGGCAATGTCCAGCCAGCAAAAGGTACAGGACGTTCTAGAGCACCAGTAGCTATGAGAATTTTCTTAGCGCTAAGAAGCTGGCTTTTGCCGTTGCAGCTAAACGCAATTTGATTTTTTTCGTCGATCGACCACACCATGCTACTGGAAAAATAGTTTACTTGGCTTGCCTCAAATGGCTGGAGTAACGTTCTTCCAACGTAATAGTCTTTTCCTAGTATTTTGGAGTCACTTAGAGGGGCATCTTTGATACCACGATAGATCTGTCCTCCGGGGGATGCTTGTTCGTCTAGTATGGCAACGGATAGGCCTTTGGAGGCCGCAGTGATGGCGGCACTCATTCCAGCAGGGCCAGCCCCGATAATGATGAGGTCATAGTTTTTTTGCTTCATATCGTTTGCTTTCATGTTGTTTGGTGTGATGTATTGTTCTTCTATACAAATTAGCTTGGGTTCAGATCATGATGAATGAGTCTGGCGCCATTTTGGGTGCGTATGTCCATATTAGCTTCCACCTTAGTCATGCACGCTTGGATATTTTCTTTGCCATTGATTTGTACTAAGCAATCAAAGCACACGCCCATCATGCAATAGGGTGCGCGTTTTTTTCCGCTGATAGGGGTTCTGCGATTCATCTCTATACCGGACAATAAAATAGCAGCTGCGACACTGTCATTGGGTTGAACCATAATTGTTTGCCCATTGATAGTGACTGGAATAGGTGAAGATTCACGGATGGCTTGTCTATTAAAGTGTGAATCGGTTGGCATTAAACACCTCCCAAGCAGGATCAAAGTCATTATTAGCAATCCAGTCAGCCAGTGGTCCTTGGTGGAAAGCGCCCAAGGTGACGCCACTGTGACAAGTCACAAGGTACGCTCCTGGATTGGATAGAGACTGTTGGTAAATAGGATAGCCATCTGGTGTCATTACGCGTAAAGCTCCCCATGCTCTGACAAGACGGAGATCTTTGAGAATGGGAAACATCTTGCGGGCGCGTGAAGCAATCAGGGCCATCGTTTCGAGTGTTGTGCCTTGATTAAGCCCAACGTCTTCTTTGGAATCGCCAATTTGCACTGTACCTTCTCCCGTTTGGCGAACATGGCCTGTTGGATAATGGAGAAAGTTCCGAACTCGCTCACTGACCAGTACTTGTCCTCTGTTAGGCTGAACGGGTGCGTTTAGGCCTACCATAGGGGCTAATCTTTGATTACCCAAACCAGCGGCTAATATGACTTTTCCACAGTGAAAAACAGTATTATTTTGCGTGGTAATGGTGAAGTCTTTGTCTTGTTGTTTGAGACTGATAACTTGGCCTTGGTGAACCAATTTTCCACCGTGTTTTAGAAAAAGTTCTGTCATGGCTCGCAGGTAAAGCAATGGATTTAAATGCCCGTCTTCTGGACACCAAGTGGCTCCTGTTACCTCTGGGCCAGCTTCTGGAAAAAACTCTCTAACTTGTGCTAAATCTAGGGTAGAAAATGGGTAATCATTTTTCGCCGCTTGCTGTATTTTTGTAAGCATTGCTTGACGTGCTTGCAGTTCATCTTCGCTCAAGCATAAATACAATCCACCTTTTTGTTCTAGCTGAATGTCGATGCCTGTTTCTGCGTTTAGGTGATCAGCAAATGGTTTCCATAATTTGGCGGATTGGCGAGTAATGGTTGCATATTGAGGTAGAGTATCTCCTTTCCCTTGAACCCACACTAAACCAAAATTACCACGAGAGGCTCGAAGTCCATTGTCGTTTTCATCAAGCAAGGTAACATTGTGTCCGTTACGTAATAGGCCTAGTGAGATGGCTAAACCCACAATACCACCGCCGATTACGCAGGTATCTGAGCTTTTTTGATTCTCAGAAATATACATGATTTGAATTGTCCTTATATTATAGGTGGTTCGAAAAATATCGAACCACCATGTTAAATGGTGCTAAATCAATGAGTACCGATGGCTTTATCTAAAACACCATCTGCCCATTTCGCCCCCATATCTTTAATCACCACGGGCCATACTTTTTGACGAACAATTTTTGAGGTCTCTTCAATTTGCTGATCTGTAACGGGTAAAATAGTGGCTCCCGCTTTTACCAACAGTTGTTCGTTACGCTTCTGATCTGCTTCCGCAGATTCCCAACGAGCACTCTCAAACTTTGCTGCTGCTGTCATAAGCGCATTTTGTTCTTGCTTATTCAGGTCATCAAAGGTCTCTTGGTTGATAATGAGGTACCACATTTCAAAATGCGTATTGAGTGGAAGGTAGTATTTGGTGACGTCTCTAAAAGAGGCGTAATATCCTTCCGCTCCTGATCCCATTACACCGTCTACAACACCTGTTTGTACTGCTGTAAAGGCTTCTGAAAAGGGGAGAGGAGAACCAATATAGCCGATATCGTCAGCGGTAAGCTGGAAAGCTTTGACTGGTGGAACACGTAATTTAATCCCTTTTTTAACATTAGGATCTGCCGCGTTAGCGACATATTTATTAAGTGAGATGCCTCCAAAGTAAACAGGCCATCCCGCTAGAACTTTAATACCCTGTTTGGCATACAGCTGGCTGACTGTGTTACGAAGGGGGGAATTTGGGGCAAAGACCTTTTTAGCCTCTGCCCAGTTATTGACAAGGTAAGGTAGATACACTATCTGAAAGCGCTTATCTACAGAAGATGAAGGGGGTTGAACTGCCATATCGACAGCACCAAGTCCCACCCGTTGTTGCACTAATGTGTAATCCCCCAGAGCACTGGCAGGGTAAACCTGAATTTTGATCTTGTTGTTTGTGGCTTTGGCGACATCATCAGCAAAGTGTCTGACGTCTACATCTATTGTGGCGCCTTCGGGACGAACGTGGGAAAGCTTTAATGTTGTTGCATACAAGGGTGCAGCAGCAAAAAGACAAACCGATGTTATAAGTGTCCATTTTTTAAGTTTCTTGATAGTCATTTGTTTTCTCCAGTTGTGATTATGAGTTGTTATTCATGCTTTTTTTAATAACCAAATGCTTTGGGGATGTACTCTGATAGGCTAGGCCAGGCGGATACTAGGATCACCACTGGAATGTAACCAAACAGTAAAAGTATCATGGAGGGTTTAACCACCTCAGTGAACTTCACTTTACCTATGCGAGCCCCCAAATATAGAATGCTTGCATAAGGCGGCGTCACACCTCCCATAGCCGTATTAACGCCTATGATGGCTGCAAATTGGATTGGGCTAATATGTAATGCTGTCATTAAAGGCAGGAGCAGTGGGGCGGTTAAAATGATGGCAGTAATATCGTTTACTATCATTCCTATGACAAATAGGAACAAATTGACGAGTATCAACAGGATAATTTTGTTTTCAGTTATATGAAAAATTCCATTAACAATTGCTTGGGGGATATTTTCCATAACAAAGATTTGGCTGAGCATAAGACTGAAAAGAATCATGATCAAAATACTGCCAACTGCTGTCGCAGACTCTTTACCTGCCTCAAAGAAACTTTTTAGAGTTAGTCCTTTGTATATGAAAAAGCCAACGGGAAGAGCGTAAATAACGGCAATAGCGGCTGCTTCGGTTGGTGTCATGATGCCACCATAAATGCCTCCTAAAATGATAAGTGGCATAAGCAGGGCTGGGCCAGCGTGAATAGTTCGCTTGGTAGCCAATTTGACCAGTTCAGAAGTATCGAGTGATTCATCTAATACTAAAGGAAACTTACGCACCATCACTAAATTCACAATCGCAAAGCCTAGCATGATGAGCAGTCCAGGTCCTAAGGTGGCAAGAAAGCTCGCTAGAATAGAAGTATCTGTGACCCACCCATACACTATCATGGTGACACTTGGGGGGATGAGTAGGCCAAGAACAGAAGAATTAGCAATCAAGGCGGTAGCGTAGGCTCTCGGGTAGCCTTTTTTTTCCATTTCTGGAATCAATAGAGGGCCGATAGCGGCGATACCCGTGAGACCACTTCCAGATATAGCGCCAATAATCGCACAACATACTGTGGCAACCACTCCTAATCCGCCACGTATTCTGCCGACAAAGACATTTACAAAATTCAATAAACTTCCAGCAATGCCGCTTACGCTCATAATGGTTCCGGCAAAAACAAACAGAGGAATGGCCAACAATACGGGGTTAGTTAGCTGACTAAAGCCCCAGAGCATCATACCGCGCATTGTGGATTCGCCTAGTAGGGTCATGACCATTAAGGCTGCACCAAAGCAGTAAGGAAGAGGTACGCCAAGTGATAAAAATAGCACCAATACTACAAAGGCCAATATGGCTATTTCGATCATTTTAATGGTCCTTTTTTGTCATGGAGAGAGAGGATATTGATGAGGAGTTATTAGGGGGATTTTGATTTTTTATCAGCTTAAGGGTGTTTTTGTATAAGTGGCTAATGGTAAATAACGTCATTAAAGACAAGCCTATGAATAAGGATGATTCGTAGGTAAAGGTAGGAATATAGAGTGTTGGCGTTTCTTTCCAGATGCGAATTGAGTATGCAAAGTAACGCCAAGCCCACCATGTTAGCCATAGAGAAACCATGATGCTAAGAAAATCGGAAATGATGTGTAAAACTAACTTCGCTCTGTCTGTTTTTAGAAAAATCTCCAGCACATTTGCGCGTATTTGTGTGTCTTCACGTGAAGCATTTACACTGCCTAAAATATAGAGCCATATGGTTGGTATGAGAACTATTTCTTCTAACCCCATTACGGGAGTTTGAAGCACATAGCGGGTGACGACTTGTACAAATTGGCTTGCCGCAACAATACTAATGAGTATGGTTAAGACATATTTAAAGACTTGTTCCATTGTGACCTCTTGATTGTCATATTTTTTAATTAGATGGTTATCTGACCGTCATGTTTTTCTTATTAGTTTAGTGATTGATCAATAATGATGGCTTGAATTAATAGCATCAAATCGTTTATAAGTATGAGTTGATCATATTTTGTTATGAACTGGAGAGAGTTTTGGCTCGTCTTACTTATCGTCAAATAGAAGCATTTCGTGCTGTGATGCTAAACGGCACGACCAGTGGTGCTGCCGATATGATGTGTATTAGTCAGCCAGCAGTGAGCCGCTTATTGAGCGACTTTGAAGCAGAGTTGGGCGTTACCATGTTTGAAAGGCACAAAAAAAGGTTAATTGCGACGCCTGAAGCTCATGTATTTTATGCCGAAGTAGAACGCTCTTTTATCTCACTTGAGCGTTTAGCGAGAGCGGCCGACGATTTGAAAGAGTGCCACCTTGGCTTTCTCCGTATTGCTTCCATGCCTGCTGTATCCATTGAGTTTATTCCTACAGTCATCCATGCTTTTAATACTGCACATCAAGGTGTTTCTCTGTCATTTCAAGTTAGAAGTACTCAACAGGTTGTGGATCTTGTCGCCAGTCAACAATATGATGTGGGGATTGTGTCGGCTATTCCGGTTGCTGATAGAGCGGTTGGCTCCGAGATATTGGCGAAAGCTCGGATGATTTGTATTCTTCCTCCGAATCATCAATTGGCCAATAAAGCCGTAATTTCCCCAGAAGATTTAGCTGGGGAATCGTTTATTTCTCTTGGGATCGAGCAAAGTATTCGTTCTAAGATAGATAATGTTTTTGAAAGTGCTAATGTGTATGTCAAAAAAACGATGGATACTCAACTCGTGCACAGTGCCTGTGCCATGGTTTTACAAGGAGATGGAGTGTCAATTGTAGAGCCTATTGCAGCGTTGCATTATCAAAAGCTAGGCTTGTTATTAAAGCCTTTTGAACCGCTGATTGAATATCGTTACAATTTGATTTACCCCGCCCACAAAGCCAAATCGAGCTTGGTGCAATCTTTTGTTACGTTGCTTCGGAAGGAGCTCGGCATATTGCGAGAAAATAGTAATGGCATTCTGGAGTTTATCGATTAGGACAAAGCTGTTTAGTTCTAATTTAGATCTTTAACACTTAGAGACTTTTGCACGACTGCTGCGCTTGCCAATACTTTGTTAAAAACAGACTCAAAATGCTCATTTATAGGGATAAACTCCGCTTTCTCGTCTGTTTTTGCCGCGTCTTGGCGTCGCTCGCGACATCGTGCAAAGGTCTCTTAATAATATACGAACAAACTTTCTTGCATTCAATGTCTATACTGTATGAGACGTGTGGGTCTATTGTTCCGTCGTGGGTTGCGATGGCAGATGCTACAGTGTATTGGAGCTGTTTTAATGTGCTTTACTTCACACCCCCACGTTTTGTTTGGTAATGGCTATTAAAAGTTGAAAAGGCTCTTTTTTATCTATTTATAAGGCGCTCCTTAATTTTGTATTCGTCATTAAATGGACAGGGAGCTAGTCGTTATTTTTGTAACGTCAATTGGTGTTGCATTCCAAATTTCTGCCTGTATAGTCTGCTCAAATTATAAGTGAACGTCGTTTTTAACTGTTAGCTAAAAGGAATCTGCATGATCAAGCAAACCCTTTTTCCAATTTGGAGTCTACTTTTTGGTATTGCCATTATTACAATGGCGAGTGCCTTACAGAGCTCGCTAATTGGTATTCGTGCTGCGATTGAATCGTTCGATACGACGGCAACGGGTCTGATCATGTCGGCCTACTATTTAGGCTTTATTCTTGGGTCTCAGTTGGTGCCTACTTGGGTTAAGAGCGTCGGACATATTCGAGTATTTGCCGCCGTGGCTTCTTTAGCGTCTGTTACCATCTTAATGCAATCTGTAGTGGTAAATCCTTGGTTCTGGATGCTGATGCGTATGGGAACTGGTTTGTGTTACGCAGGTTTGTTTATCGTGACAGAAAGTTGGCTGAACGATATTGCTACCAACAATACCCGTGGGCGTTTGTTTTCAATTTACATCATCGAAATATGGGCCAGTCAAACGATGGGGCAGTTTTTGCTTAATGTCTCCTCGCCCAGTGGGTATGGATTATTTATTTTAACCTCTGTATTAATTTCCCTTGCGTTGGTGCCTTTATTGTTGGTGCGTACACCATCACCGACCATTCTTGTGCCTGAGAAACTTAATATTCTTGGTCTGATAAAAACAGCTCCCTTGGGGGTAACGGGTGTCACCATTGCCGGTGTTACTTCTGGCGCGATATTAGGGTTAGGGGCCCTATATGCCCAGCGAATGGGGATGAATGTTGGGAAAATTTCCCTCTTTATTGGGGCCAGTTATATCGGTGGTATGCTTTTACAGTGGCCAATTGGTAAATTGTCTGATCGTCAGGATCGGCGAGTGACCATTCTCTGGGTTGGTATAATGGGGGCTATCGGTGCCTTTATTGTGCCGCTTGGCGCATCGATGAAGAGTGAAATTGTTATGATGGTTGGCATGTTCTTTATTGGTGCCTTTACCTTCCCTATGTATTCGTTGGCCTCTTCTCATATTAATGACCAACTACGACCTGAGCAAATTCTCTCAGCGAGTAGTGGGATGATTTTACTCAATGGGATTGGTGGGATTTTCGGGCCTTTGTTCGCATCCGCCTTGATGGATCTGGTGCGTATTGACGCATTGTTTTGGTTCATTTCAGCGATGAATTTAACGGTTGCTCTAGTTGCTTTGTATCGCATAAATTACCAGCCACCAATGATCATCGAGGATCAAGGGGATCAGATTCAAGTGGCTTTGGCTGTCAGTCCGGTGGTGACAGCAGAAATGTTGGTCGAAGCCGATTCATCTATCTCGCCAGTGGAAGAGAGCCATGAGGTAGAGATCAAACTATAAGGTTTGTTACTCATTGGCTCTTTCAAAACGCCACACTCTTATCGTCAATCGCGCTTTTTTTTGATGCGACTAAAACGATGATTGTGTGGCGATTTTTATGGCGATGATACTGATGAGCAGGGCATTTGCGCGATTAAACCAGCGCCAGAAGCGAACAGAGCTTAGCCAGTTGGCGCATAGGTGGCCGAGAATGGATAGTGATAGAAACCATATAATGGAGGCGCTAATCCCCCCAATAACAAAGAATAGTGTGCTGTCTGGAAACTGATTGGCCAAGCTGCCCATTAAGACCATGGTATCTAAATAAAAATGCGGGTTTAACCAAGTGACGGCCAATGCCATTAAAAACAGGGGCCATATCGATAGCCTTGATGTAATGTGCTGTACAATAAGGTGTTCTTCCTGAAAAGAGCTTCGCCATTTTTGGTAAGCAAACCAAAGTAAAAAGGTCACTCCAAGCCAGCGAAAGAGTTCCAGAAGATTTGCTTGATGATGTATTAACACGCCAACTCCAAAAGCACCTAAGGAAATCGCTAGTGCATCACTTAGGATAAATAGTAGAGCGATGGGAAAAGCCATGTGTCGCTTTAGGGCTTGTTCCAATAGAAAGCTATTTTGTGCGCCCACGGCGACAATGAGACCGCCGCCCGTAATCAATCCACTTATGAATGCCATGATATTGTTTCTCTGTAGGTTTTTGCTTGCTGATACGTTTAGCTTGATCTTAAACGGATTTTTCGATAAAAATAAATTAATAAAATTTTAATTACATTAGAATATATTATGTTGGATTATCACTCTGTTGCTTGTTTTTGTTCGGTCGTGCGCTTTCAAAGTTTTGAAAAAGCAGCTCAGCACTTAAACTTAACGCAATCGGCTGTGTCCCAAAGGGTGAAGCGTTTAGAGGAACAGTGTGCAGGGCCGCTATTGATTCGGGCTAGGCCCATTGAACTCACGATGTTGGGAGAGCAACTGCTTGCCCATGCTAATAAAGTGGCGATGTTAGAAGACGGTTTGTTTGGCAACCTAACAGGTGAGAATGCTCGTCAGCCATTGTCTATTGCGGTAAATAACGATGTGCTGGCGACTTGGTTTAGCGATGTGGTGACGGATTTTTCGCGATTGGATGAGACGCGCTTACACATTAAGGCAGCGGATCAAGGTAAAACGCGAGAGTTACTGCAGCGTGGCGAGGTGGTAGCTTGTATTAGTCAAATTGGTACCCCTGTTTCTGGTGGAACCTCCATCTTGCTAGGTTATATGCACTATGAGTTGTTTTCCTCACCTGAGTTTATAGAAAATGTACTGAGATGTGATAGATGTAAGATTAGTGTTAGGTCGGTGGCTCGTGCGCCGTCATTGATTTATGATGAGAATGATGAGTTATGGGCGCGTTATGTGAAAGAGTGCTTAGGAATGCCGTTGGATTCTGATACGAGCCACTGGTATCCGTCTTCTCATGGCTTTGTCTCTATGGTACTTGGTGGTACAGTCTGTGCATTAATTCCAAGTATACAAGTGAGGCAAGCGGTGGAGGCTGGTCGGCTTGTGTCTCTATTTCCACAAAAAAAATTATCTGTGCCAGTTTATTGGCATTGGTTTAAGTTGAACTCACCTGTTTTGGAGCGACTCTCTTCTGTTGTTCAGAAGGTCTCAAAAAGGGTGTTAAGTTAAAAATAACCATGGTTGTGGTTGCTGATAAATTTGTTTATTTAAGGAAAGAGTATGATTCGCAAATGTTTGTTCCCTGTTGCTGGTTACGGTACACGTTTTTTGCCAGCGACTAAGTCGATGCCAAAAGAGATGCTTCCCATCGTCAACAAGCCACTGGTTCAGTATGGTGTGGAAGAAGCCGTACAGGCGGGTCTGGATAATGTCACATTTGTGACTGGCCGTGGTAAGCGTGCTATTGCTGATCATTTTGATATCAGCTATGAGCTTGAACATCAGATTTCTGGTACCAGCAAAGAACAGTATTTAGATGGTATTCGTTATTTGATTGATAATGTTAACTTCTCTTTTACTCGTCAAAACAACATGTTAGGTCTTGGTCATGCCATTCTGACAGGTGAACCATTGATTGGCGATGAAGCGTTTGGCGTCGTATTAGCCGATGACTTGTGCTTTGGTGAAGGGGAAGGTGATGGGGTCATGGCACAAATGGTGAAACTATATAACCAGTTCCGTTGTTCCATTGTTGCCATTGAAGAAGTGCCTGAAGACGAAGTGCACAAGTATGGGGTGATTAAAGGTGATTCTATGATGGAGGGGTTATATCGTGTGACGGACATGGTTGAGAAACCTAACAAAGAAGAAGCCCCGTCTAATTTAGCGATTATTGGTCGTTACATTTTGACGCCTGATATTTTCGATAAAATTCGTAATACGCCAGCTGGTCGAAATGGTGAAGTACAAATTACCGATGCTATTTTGCAGCAAGCAAAAGAAGGCTGTGTATTGGCTTACCAATTTAAGGGTCGTCGTTTTGATTGTGGTAGTGTGGATGGTTTTGTCGAAGCGACCAATTACTGCTACCAAAATGTTTACAAAGCATAATTGGTTGGCTAACTAGTTAAACGCAAAAAGCCCGTTTATGACGATGTTATAAACGGGCTTTTGCGTTGTATCGACTAACTGACATAGACGGATAGGAGACTCAGTCCAGTATATGTCAGTTAGCTTTTTAGATTTTAAAGTAGGTGTTTGTTTAAAGCAGGCAGCAACACTTTGAAAAGGCGTGCGTTTGCACACAAAACATCGCCGCTTTCAATGTTAGGTGAGCCATCAAAGGTGGCGTACAGGCAACCTGCTTCTTTGGCAATAAACAAAGCCGCTTGCATTTCCCATTCTTGAAGTTTTATTCCCCAAGCGGCATCCAAACGACCCGCCGCCGTGTTTACCAGCATCAACGCGGGTGCATCTTGCATCACAACGCGGGCGCCTTTTTGTGCAAGATCAGATAAAAGGGCCAGTTGACCAGCCAAATAAGGGGCCGTGCGATCGGTGGCAGGAAATTGTGCTGCTAGAGTCGTTTTATCCAGATCACGGGCTGTACTGGTGCGAATGCGAGAATTGTTAAGATAAGCTCCACGGCCTTTGCTAGCGTAGAATTCGTCTTTAGTATGAGGGTTAAGCACTAATGCATGCTCTACTTTACCAGCAACTAAGTAACTCATGGTAATAACATGGCCTGTTAGACCACGTGTGAACAGATGCTGTCCTTGGATCGCATCGATGATCCATTCGCCTTCTTCACCTGTTTGTACGCTACCTTGTAGACGAGTGGTAATGGTGTCGCCAGGGTAGGCTTTTTCAAGGTGGTAAACAATGCTGCGTTCAGCACCAGTGCATACGGTTTGGTAGACCTGTGCGGCATTTTGGCCCTGCTCTTTGTCGAAAAGGAGCTTTTCTTGAGAATGGATGATGTATTCAGCTGCTGCGCGAGCGGCTTTGATTGCGACATTAATTCTAGGTTGCATAAGTTACCGTCTTTCTAATGAGAATGCGTCCACTGCCTAAAAAGGGCAGTAGAAGTTGCCAATAAAGTGTTAAAGAGCGTAGGCCTACCCAGATTGAAAAAGAGAGCGAAACGAATGGTTTGCAGCTTTCTTAATAAGACGCTCTGGATCTGCTTGAATAAGAGGGCGGATTCTAGCGTAAAGGTTGTGCGTTGGCTAGTGAATAATTGGTGAAAAACTGAGCAGTTTAAGGTTTTTGCTGAAAAAACTGTTAACATTCGCGGCAACCTTCGTTTTTAGAAAAATGGATAGTGTCTAGCATGCAGAATAAAGTAAGAATTGTCCTTGTTAATACCTCCCACCCCGGCAATATTGGAGGGACCGCACGGGCAATGAAAAACATGGGACTAGCCGATTTGTATCTGGTTGCCCCAAAACATTTCCCAAGTGATGAAGCGATTAGCCGAGCCTCCGGTGCGAGCGATTTGCTCGACAATGCGGTTGTGGTAGACACCTTAGAAGAAGCGATTGCAGATTGCCAGTTGGTGATTGGTACCAGTGCTCGTGAACGTCATATTCCTTGGCCTTTAGTCGACCCTCGTCAGGCGGCTGATTTGGTCTTTGATGAAGGGTTGGAAACAGCCTTTGTCTTTGGTCGTGAGGATCGTGGTTTGACCAATGAAGAATTGCAGCGTTGTCACTATCATGTGCATATTCCTTCAGTCGATACTTTCAGCTCGCTAAATCTCGCGGCAGCGGTGCAGGTGATTGTTTACGAACTGAGGATGAAGTCTCTGTTAATGAAGGATGAGCCCGTTGTGGCCTCTAAGTGGGATTTACCCGCCGCGACAGCAGAGCAAATTGACTTTCTGCTTGATCACTTGGAAACCGTCTTGGTAAAAACGGAGTTTTTAGAGCCGAAAATGCCTGGAAAAGTGATGACACGCTTTCGTCGTTTGTTTCAACGAGCGCAGTTGGATCAACAAGAATTAGGCATGTTGCGGGGAATGCTAACGGCTATGGAAAAGCAGATGAAAGAGTAGGAAAAGGAAAAGCCAAAATTAAATAAAAAAGCCCAAACAATGTTTGGGCTTTTTTAGGTATAAACACCCGTTGATAAGTGGCGTTTGTTCGCTTTCTAAAGTGTTACAGTAGGTTGCTACTTACACTTTGCGTTCAGGACGACCTTCTTCTTGCCAGAAAGTGTGGTATTTCTGACCTGGTTCGCCATCGACACGCTCATAGGTGTGAGCTCCAAAGTAATCCCGTTGGGCTTGTAGTAGGTTCGCTGGTAACACCTCTGAACGGTAACCATCGAAGTAAGCCAGAGCAGAGAAGAAAGCGGGAGTAGGTACGCCTGATTGAGCCGCTAATACTACGGCTTTGCGGAGTCCTGCTTGTTTTTTGGCCATTGTATCGGCGAAGTAATCGCTTAATAACAGGTTTTCAAGTTCACGATTACCATCAAACGCATCGGCAATTCTTTGCAAGAAAGACGCGCGGATGATGCAGCCTCCACGCCAAATTTTCGCAATGTCGCTGAAATTTAGTGTCCAGTCATATTCTTTCTCCGCTGCACGCATTAATTGGAAGCCTTGTGCATAGGCGCAAATTTTAGCGCAATATAGAGCTTCCTCAATTGCTTTTTCAACTTCCTCCGCAGCAATCTCGCCACTTTCTACTTCTGCCGTCAGAATGCCGGCAGCATGTTCGCGTTCCGTTGTGAGCGTACTTAATGCGCGAGCATAGACGGACTCGCTAATAATACCGGCAGGGACACCCATCTGTGTTGCACTAATAGAAGTCCAACGCCCCGTCCCTTTTTGGCCAGCACTGTCCAGTATCATATCGACCAGTGGTGCACCCGTAGCTGCATCATATTGCTGCAGAATATCGGCGGTGATTTCAACTAAATAGCTGTCTAGATCACCCTGATTCCATTTTTCAAACAGTTTGCCTATTTCTTCAGGCTCGTAGCCTAGCAAAGAGCGAAGCAAGTGGTAGGCTTCACATATGAGCTGCATGTCAGCGTATTCGATGCCATTATGTACCATTTTGACATAATGGCCAGCGCCATTGGGCCCAAGATAAGCGGTGCAAGGCTCGCCTTCAGTGACGGGTTTGCCTGGTGTGTTGCTGATAATTGGTTTGCCATTCTTGTCTACTTTTGCAGCCACGGCTTCCCACATAGGTTGCAGGTGTTTCCATGAGTCCGCATCACCACCAGGCATCAAGGACGGGCCAAAACGAGCGCCGACTTCACCCCCGGAAACGGCGGTACCGAAGAATTTGAAATAGTCTTTATATTCTGCTTCGCGTCGAATGGTATCCGTCCATTGGCTGTTACCACAGTCAACAACGATATCATCCGATTCAATTCCCGCTTTAATTAGATCGTTACAGACGATATCAACCGGTTTGCCTGCAGGAACGAGCAAAACGACCACTCGAGGTTTGGCAAGGTTGCTTAACATGTCTTCCATATTAGGACAGCCGATGATTCGGGCTTCCTTTTGAGTATCTGGACGCTCACGTTCTTCTCTATCCAGAACGTCTTTAATTTTGTTGGCGTCAAGATCAAAACCTGCAACTCGATAGCCATGGTCGGCTAGATTAAGGGCGAGATTTTTACCCATGACTCCTAGTCCGACAAATCCAATATTGCAGTTCTGATTTGTGTTTAACATAAGCTTCGATCAACCTTTTAGAATAGGGGGGATTCGAGAACCAATCTTATCATGAAGCCCCGAAGTTAAGGGGCAGAATCATAAGAAAAAACTTAATAATTGTGAAATTTTAATGTTGTTGGCGATAAATGCTCCTTATTTCGCTAAAAAAAGACACGCTGTCATTGAAATGAAACGATCAAAAAAGCGAATCACACAAAGAGACTACTTACTATTTAGTCACATAATCACCAAAAAGAAAGAAAATAACAAAAAAATATCGTAATCATGCCGATTTGCTTTGTATTATTATCTGTGTTTTTAATGTAATGCTAATAAAATCAAACAGTTGTATTGATTTATAAAATTACAAAACAGTAATAAAATAACATGTTGTTATAACAATACTTTTTCTTAGATTGTTTTGTTACTATCGATCTTACCAGTTTTAATTTCCTATAATAAATGGGAATGCCCCAGTACAGGTAAACTTTTTTTAGTTCAGAGGATTTAATACAAATGAGCGCCGCATCAGAGGTTACAACCATTCATTTAAATTTAACGACACCGCAGTTAGTTGAAAAGGCCCTGCAAAATGGCGAAGGCGTGCTTGCTGACAATGGTGCACTTGTCGTAGAAACGGGTGCACGTACGGGCCGCTCTCCTATGGATCGCTTTATTGTGGAAGAAGCATCTAGCAAAGACAGCATTCATTGGGGGCCTGTCAACCGACCTTTCCCAGAGGCGAAGTTCGCCCCCTTGTGGGATCGTGTGGAAGCGTATTTAAATGCGAAAGAGTCGTTTGTTTCTAAGATTCATGTTGGCGCGGGCGATGAGTATTATTTGCCAGTGATTATGCGGACAGAGACAGCTTGGCATCATCTATTTGGTCGTAATCTATTTATTCGCCCAGAAGTGTATAACCCTAGTGTAAAGGGCGAGTGGCAGGTTCTTAATGCGCCAAACTTTGTGTGTGAACCAGAACGCGATGGCACCAATTCAGATGGTTGTGTGATTTTGAACTTTGCTGAGCGTAAAGTGCTGATTGCAGGTATGCGCTATGCGGGTGAAATGAAAAAAGCCATGTTCTCTGTGCAGAACTATTTGTTACCTGCTTACGATGTGTTGCCTATGCACTGCGCAGCGAACGTGGGTACAGAAGGCGATGTAACTTTATTCTTCGGTTTGTCTGGCACTGGTAAAACAACCTTGTCAGCGGATCCTGAGCGCTTTTTGATTGGTGATGACGAGCACGGCTGGGGCAAAGATACTGTCTTCAATATTGAAGGTGGGTGTTACGCGAAAACCATCGATCTTTCTCAAAAGAATGAACCTATTATTTGGGATGCGATTAAGTTCGGTACAATCGTTGAGAACGTGGTATTGAACCCAGAGACACGTGTGGCGGATTATGCTGATACGTCTTTAACGCAAAATGGTCGCGCGGGTTACCCACGTGAACATATAGAGAAACGTGCTGCTGGTAACCGTGCAGGCGAGCCAAATGCTATTATCTTCTTGACCTGTGATCTTACTGGGGTTCTTCCACCGGTTTCTATCTTGTCAAAAGAAGCGGCGGCTTATCACTTCTTAAGTGGTTATACCGCTTTGGTTGGTTCTACGGAAATGGGGGCTGGCACTGGCATAAAATCTACCTTCTCGACTTGTTTCGGCGCGCCTTTCTTCCCTCGTTCTGCGGATGTTTATGCGGACTTGTTGATTAAGCGCATCGAAGAATTTGGTAGTAAAGTGTATTTAGTGAATACAGGTTGGACAGGGGGCGCCCATGGTCAGGGTGGTAAGCGTTTTAGCATTCCTACGACTCGTGCGGTGATTTCAGCTATCCAGTCAGGTGCACTAGTGGACGTGGAAACGGAGCATTTAGAGGACGTGAATTTGGATGTTCCGACTCAGGTGCCTGGTGTTGATAGTGTGCTGTTAAACCCTCGTAAGACATGGTCTGATGAGGCCGCTTATCATGTTCAGGCAAAGGCGTTGATCAGCCAATTCGTTGAGAATTTTAAAAAGTTTGACAGTGTTTCAGAGAAAATCGTTAAGGCTGGTCCTGCTTTGTAATAGCCTGTCTATTGTGTTGTTTATTAAGTTGAATTTTTCTTTTGCTTAATAATCTTAAAAGCCGTGTTTTTAGCACGGCTTTTTGCTTTCTTATGTCGGTCTATCTGGCCTGATGACGTCTCATGTTGTACTCTTTACTGATGTATGTGGATACTCATTGTCATTTAGATTTTGCTGCTTTTGATGGCTCTCGTTCTGAGCTGATGTCTGCTTGTCTGGAAAGTAATATTCGGCATTTTTTGGTGCCTTCGACAACCTATATGAGTTGGCAAAAAGTAGCGCAACTTGCTCTTGTTTACCCTATGTGGCGAGTGGCATTTGGTTTGCATCCTTATTTTTTGCGTAGCGAATGTATTGAGAATATTGATAAGCTTGGCGATGTCTGTGAGCAAGAAAAAGCAGTCGCTATCGGCGAGATTGGTCTCGATTTTTGGCCTGATGCGGTGGCTGTAGAGGTGCAAAAGCGCTTTTTTGAGGCTCAATTAAGTGTCGCAAGAGAATTGAATTTGCCAGTGATTTTACATGCCCGTAAAAGCTATGATGTGGTTCTAAAGATGATTCGTGACGCAAATCATACCAGCGGTGGGATTATTCATGCCTTTAATGGTAGTCTAGAGCAGGCCAATCGATTTGTGGAGCGGGGCTTTTTGCTAGGGATAGGCGGAACAATAACTTATCCTCGGGCCAAAAAGGCCCATCGAGTAGTGCAACAATTAGGAGATCATGCGTATGTGTTGGAAACGGACTCGCCTGATATGCCGTTGCATGGTTTTCAGGGGCAAATAAACACGCCTTTGAGTATTCCTAAAGTGGCTTTTTGTCTGGCTGAGTTAAGAGGTCGGATCGTAAATGATATTGCTAAACAAGCGAAAAAGAATCTACTTAGATTGTTTCCTAAGTGGTATGAGGATGAACGTTGAGTAACCAAGACGATATTAATGCACCTATACGTATTTTACTATTAGGGTCAGACACGGAAATTGGCAGCGCCTTATTAGCCTTTTCGAAAGATCAAAATGAGTTTGAATGGCTTTGTCCCTCAGAGAGTGTATTGTTGGGAAGTCAGGTTGAGACTGAACTGGAGACGCTGCAGTACGATGTGGTTATTGATGCTTTAAGTCTGCGTCATGCGTTGCAGGATGACTATTCCAAAGTGCAACATGTTTTGTCTTTGTTAAGTGAAAAGAAGACTGCGCCGATTATGATGATCAGTTCGGTAAGAGTGTTTTCAGGTGAGAAGTCGGCTTCATATTTAGAGACAGATGAGCCGGACGGAACAGACTCGTATGCTCGGGTGTTGATTGCATCCGAAGAGATCGTACTGCGTCATGAAGAAAATATTGTATTGCGAACAGGGTGGTTGTTTAGTGGGCACAGTGATGATTTTGTTTGCCGCACACTTGGTTTGATTCAGGATGGCGTCAATCTGGCTTATAAAGACAATCTGGTAGGCTGTCCTACCCCCGTATCAGACCTTGCTCGCGTGGCATTGTCTGTGATCAAGCAACGCCATTATGGGGCAAAAAACACAGGAATTTATCATTATTGTTGTGCTGAAGAAATTAGCTGGATTGGTTTGGTTGAGGCGATTTTAGCGACGTCTGGTCAAATGGACCCCAAGGTCAATGTTGAAGTGGAGTCAATAGAGGACTCTCTGATGGTCATGGATGGCGAGGTGGCACAAATAAAAAGGCAGTCTTTGTCCTGTCGTAGGGTGTTTAACCATTATGGTGTTAAGCAGCGTCCTTGGCGATCTAACCTGCGAAATTTAGTCAAAGAGCTTTATAAAACGAATTAATCATTAGTTAGGGTCTGACGTGAATAGAATCAATCACAAAGCGGTCATATTAGTTTTTTTATTGCAACTTCTGGTTGGATTTTTGTGGTACTCAGCCGCGCCAACTTCGCTGCTAAGCAGCGGTCAAAGTGCGGCGCCTTTGCCAAATCCGAAAACGGTTATGTTTTTCTGTCTGGCTGCTTTTGTGTATGTGTATTTTAGCGCGTGGTTATTAATAAAAGTGAAGCCTCCATCAAGCTTTTCTATGATGCTGGTAATTATTGGGGTTTGGGTATGTTGCGTGCTGCCTAATTTTGTCTTTATAAGTGTGTATTTGCACTTAACGGAGTCTACCTGTATTTACTTATTGTCATTTGGTGCTGTCAGTTGCTTGATATCTTCTATTGTGCTGCCTTTGTGGCGTTCTTCTCGATCTATTTTTAAAGGCTAAGCGGGCGCTATTTTCAAGGTGGGTTAGTCTGGCAAATATTCTGAATAGACTTTATAAAAAAACGCAAAGAGCTTTAAGGCCTTTGCGTTTTTTTTGTGTTGTGAGAGATTGATTAGGCGGCTATAGATCAGCAGATATCATCAAAATCGTTATTAACCTTTAACGAGACTGGGATGTCGTAGCCTGGTAAACGGATTTCAGACTCTGACATGATTAAGTCTTCGCCCCCGAGAACGTGGAAGCCAAATTTATATATAGGATGGCTTTCACCGTGAATGGCTGCTTGGTTATACGCTTCTGCGGCGATTCGGACTTGCTGGTTTTTCTCTTTATAGTCGGCCATTTGCTCTTGTGAATAACGTTTGCTTAGCATATTCATCACCTTGTGAGGTGCGATGAGGACGGCTGTCGCATTGTTTCCACCAAATCCTTTTGAGTTGAGAAGAGCGGCATCAAAATATTGGCTGCCATATTCTTGGTGTTTCAATTGGAAGTGCAGGCCTTCTTGGTATACGTCATCTGCTAGGGCTTGAGAGGTAACGATCCCAGGAAGAATGCCGTCTTTCCACACACCCAAAGAGAGGTGTAACTGATCGCCACCAGCGGTGCCTTGAGAGTGGCCGATGTAGGCTTTTACTGCAGTAACGGGCATATTTTTCGCCCCAAAACTGGTCGCTGCTTTACTCAGAACGTGAGATTCTGTGACTCGATTTTGAGGAGTACTGGTACCATGAGCCTGAATAAACGTGCGTTCGGTTAGGCCTGTTTTGCCGATCATGTTTTGTAGATAAGCCATGGCTTTGGTCATGGTGAGATAGTTGCCGATACCGGGTGCCGAAATGGATTTTTTATGACCATCGGCGTGTGAGAAAACAGCAGGGATGGCGCCATAAATTTCCGCACCAAGCTCTATTGCTAGCTCATCGTCCATGAGCAGTGTCCATTGGCTAGATTCGCCAATGGTAAATCCGCAGTTTTGCGCGAATGGGCGACAGCTACGAGTATGATCTGGTTCTGCTTGGTTGGATATCTGGTCAAGCGCGAGCAGGGCGGTGTCTTCTGCTAGGGCTCCCATGGTTCGAAAGCCTTCGATGATTTCTGGGGTAATCGGAGCATCGCTTCCCCCTACCATGGCGACACGGAATTTTCCGGTCTTAATGCCTTCAACGGCTTTTTCTAGGTTGAAAAAATAGGTTGCACAAGCGCCAATGGATGTCCCTACATTACCAACACTGCCTAGTAAGTAAGCGTTCACAAAATCGGCAGGCATTTGGGCATAGCCTAATGGCAAATGCTTAGACGTGGTACGTTTTCCCATTAGTGCGGATTTGAGCATGCCGCCAAACCCTAAATCGTCCATTTGCCCAATGGAGTTAGCAGCGTAAACGGCCATCTCATCGGGAGCTACTTTGCTACGAATTACTTCCCAGTCAATACCTGTGCTTTGTAATGCGTCCGAAGCACCATAAACCGTCATTTGCAAACCTCGAGGATGGTTGCGGCTTTGGTAAAGCTTGGCCGCATCAAACCCAGTGGGAAGTTGTCCTGCAGATTTGACTGATAATGGTCTGGTATCTTTGATAAAGGCTTCTAGGTTGCCATCTACTGTGACGCGTGAAAGATTGTCTGAAATCGCAGCAACATGCCAGTTGGCTGGACGATCATCGGGCAGTGAGCGCGTTTTGATCGTAAAACTGAGTTTTTCTTCTTGGCTGTTGGGTGCAAGAACAGATTTCTTATGAAGCGTGACGTGATCAACATCAAATAAACTTGGGTGGATACGACGAATCAGCGTTTGAGCGAGTAACGTCTCGCCAATGCTGTCGATTAGCGCGATATCATCTAAGGCTTCGCCATCATCGGTGTGCCATAAGCCATTTCGATAGTCAGCTGCGTTCGTTAATGTCGCAAGATCGAGTAACACATCTTGTTGCATGTGACTGGGTAGGAGGTCAAAAACAATACGGCGATAGGCTTGATGTGAAGAGCTGCGACCAGCTGAATTTATTCCGCCAAAGCCAATAATAACAGGTAAACGGGCCAATTGAATTTCCTCGTTTTAAATGGGTAAAAGTTAGAGCTATTGTAATGAAGGAGGGCTTAGTTAGCCACCCTACTATATGGAAATAGATGTTATTCCAATCGGCTCAACAGGTTTTTAAGAGACTTTTTTGCTTGGTCTCTATTGTGTTTATTTTAGTATATTAGTTAACACTTACTTTTGGGTCATTTTGGGTATTAAAACGCCACAGTTTATTGTATTCAATAAGTCCTTCTATTTCGTCAACATAGGCCTGCCCGCGTTGCGAGTAGTTATCTAAGCCATGAACAAGAGCGAGCCCTGTAATGGGATCGTGGTCTTTGCGCAAGTTAGCTCGGATCGCTCTTAGCTTTTTGTAGGCGGCGTTTTGATTAAGGTTATCAATGTAGGAAAACACGGACTCTCTTGCATCGTTAAACTTTCTCACTTCATGTGCAGCACCATCATCTCTCGATTCAGGTACTAGGCCGCAGCCTTTTCTAAAACACCACTGACCAAAATAATTATTTCCATCGGTCGCAAATCTAGAAGTTCCCCAAGCCGATTCGTTTGCCGCCTGAGCAAGTACTAAGGAGCTTGGTACAATGTCAACGTAGTTAAGCAGTTGTTTTATGTCATCGGCACTCGGGCTGTCTACTTTATCAAGACCACTACTGGATCTTAAGTCCGAAAGCCAAGCTTTATCTTTTGCTGACAAAGAATCCCCTTTTTTCAGCGTTGCTAACAAGGAGAATAAACGCTTTCTTTGTCGAAGGATTTGGGCATTTTTTTCATCAACAAAAGGTTTAATAAAGCTGAAAAAGGCTTGTTTGCGCTCATTCACATCTTTTATGGCTGAAAAGTCAGGTGTTTTAGTTGTCACCGGATGCTTCTTGAAGTAATCCTTTTCTTCTGCTGAGCTTTCTCCTGATAGATTGGCCTGATCCTGTAGGTCTGCTTCCTCCTCGGCTTCCCCATTAGAAGACTGTTCACTAGACACTTGTCCAGATGAGGCCTGCGATGTGTTATTTTCGTTCAGTTTGCCGACGGATTCTATTTTTAACCAGAGGATAAAAATAAGCGCAAATGATATAAGCCAGAGAATTTTTCTTTCCATAAATGACTAAGGGTCTCGATTCTTTTTATAACATGCAAAGTTCATTGATTTTAAATGAGACTTTTCTAATTAGTGTGTTTTTTATAAAAAAGTGAGTCCATTATCTCGAAAAAAAGCACATTTTAATAGCTTTATCATTTATCTCCTTGGCTTTGTCTTAATATTCGTTATCTTTCACTATGTTTGACGAAATAGCGTAGTTGGGCCCTCAGGGACGATCCTAGTCGGATTTATCATATGGTGACTGTAATAATAATGGCGTTTTATATGCTGTAAATTGACGGTATTAGAGACATTTTTTGTATTGAAAAGTTTTTGTAAGTACCTGTTTAGATTAGGGTAGTCTATTATTCTTTTTAGATTGCATTTGAAGTGACCAAAATACACGGCATCAAAGCGAATGAGGGTGGTAAAAAGGCGCCAATCAGCTTCTGTTTGGTTATCGCCAACGAGAAAAGTGGAGTGTTTTAGTGTCTCTTCGATGTCATCCAGAGTGCTGAATAATGGTTTCAGTGCTTCCTGGTAAGCTTTTTGGGTGGTGGCAAAGCCGCATTTGTATACACCGTTGTTGACCGTATCATAAACGCGTTGGTTGATAGCATCTATCTCAGATGAGAGCTCACTGGGATAAAAGTCCAATGTGTTACCTGTGAGATCATTGAATGCTGAGTTGAACATGCGAATAATATCGGCGGATTCATTTGAGACAATGGTTTGCGTTCGTTTATCCCATAAGATGGGAACGGTAACACGTCCGCTGTAATCCGCTTTGGCTCTTGTGTAAAGTTGATGAGCGAAGCTTGAGTGATAGAGTGGATCGCCCATGTCGATATAGGGGTCTTGAAAGGTGGCGTCTTCTTTGAACTCCCAGCCGTTTGTCAGCATATCAGGATGGACACAGCTGACGGATATGAGATCTTCTAAGTCTTTAAGTTGTCGAAAAATAAGTGTTCGATGAGCCCAAGGACAAGCGAGAGAAACATAAAGATGGTATCGATCTGATTCTGCCGGAAAGTGAGTTGAGTTGGTGCTGTCATAATTGGCCGGACTGACGATCCAGTTGCGGAATACCGCTTCGCTGCGTACAAACTTTCCGCCAGTGCTGTCAGTGTCGTACCATTTGTCTGCCCATTGGCCGTCAATGAGTAATCCCATGTGGTTCTCCTTGTGAGTATCAATCTGTTTATTATCAATGAATATCGAGTAGTTTCGGAGCGTAATATTGATCCTTTTTAATCGAATGATTCGATGTGTTGGTGCTTATGATTGAGCGTTTTCAGTCTTTGTTGATACCGTGCTTTATTCTGCTGGCCAGTGTGTACGGTAGTTTATATATCAGCCATCTGCCACCTCTTTGGTTTGCGTTGTTGCCGTGGATGCCTGTCATTTTATCGGCTGTTGCGGTGTTGCTAGCTTGGCACTTCAACAAAGGGCGTGTACTTGTTGTGATCTGTTTGTTGTTGATACCCAAGGTATATGGGCATTCCAGTACGGAATCGGTGAACGCTTATTTGGCTGTCTCCTGCTTTTGCATTGCGCTATTAAGCTTTGTTCGTGAACGCGGGTTTTTCAATCGCTTTGTTGTGAACCGTTTTTTGTTCATTGCCATGTTGCTGGCTTGGTGTTACGCCGTTGATGCTAAGTGGGTGTCTTTTTCCTTTCTGGATCAGTCATTTTTATCTTTCCAGATCACATGGTCTACGCTGTTGTTGTGGTGTGTTTTGCTGGTTAGTGTGGTGGTTACTGGCTGTACGTGGTGGCTCGCCAATGATGCTTTTTGTGCCAGTGCATTGATGAGTATCGTTGGCTTAATGGTCATGACCCTGTTTTCTATTTCTTCGAATCAGGTCGATGTGCTGTTGTCTGCACAGTGTCTTGTATGGCTGTTCTTTTTATTAATGGAAAGTCATCGAATGGCGTACCTGGATGAGCTGACAACGTTGCCAGGTAGACGAGCTTTAAATGAAAATTTGTTGGGATTATCTGGGAAGTATGCCTTGGTAATGGCAGATGTGGACCATTTTAAGTCATTTAATGATACTTATGGGCACGATATGGGAGATAGAGTACTAGCTCATGTGGCCCGTCAATTACAGCGATTTTCTCACCCTGGGCGGGCGTATCGTTTTGGTGGTGAGGAGTTTACTATGGTCTTTCGTGCCAAAGTACTGAGCGATATTGAGCCGATTTTAGAAGAGGTTAGAACTCAGATTGAAACCATGCCAGTTGAAGTCTATGACCCTAAAAAGAAGAAAACCATTGAGACCAGTGTAACGGCCAGTTTTGGTGTGGCGTTGTCGACACCAGGGGAACTGGCTGATGAAGTGTTAATGCGCGCGGATAAGGCGTTGTATCAGGCCAAGCGCAAAGGGCGAAATTGTGTTGTGTTCTCTAAGCCGACTAATCATCGGTCGAGTAAAAATAAGGCAAATGTGTAAATTTGTACGATTGGTCAACTTTTTGTTTCGTAGCTATTGCGTTGGACAAAAAGATCTCTATAATTCTTAAAAATTGAATTATTGACCATTTGGTTATTTTTTATTGCAAAGAAAAGTGTCAGGTGGTTTGAGGCGATCTGTCTCAGCAGAATATGGTGTTATAAGTGATAAATGACTTAATAGCACACATAAAAGAGCCAACGTGGTGCAGCAGTTAGCGTAAATGATGAATGCCTAATCATTGTTTTTCGTCTCTGCTGTGAGGGGAAATGGGGAGCTTTGGCTCCCTTTTTTTATGCCTTACTATCGCGTTTCACCTTCGTTTAGGTGATTTCTAATCAATTGTCTTCTTATCCAATGATTTCTCTAGTGCCAAAGCCACCGATCTTCGCGTTATAATGCTAGTTGCCTATTTCATGACGCCAGTTAAAGAGGTTCTATTTTGTCAGAAGCAAAACGACCAAAAGATCAATTAAAAACTCATATCCGTGAGCACAATCAAACCTTAATTTTGGATGCCGCGGAGCGTGTGTTTGCACGTCAGGGATTGGCTAAAACCACGACACAAATGATTGCTGATGAGGCAGGTTTGCCGAAGGCAAATGTTCATTATTACTATCGCTCTAAAAAAGATTTATTAGAGGCAGTACTCGAAAAAATCCTGACTTTATGGTTGGATTCGGTGAGTCGTTTCACTCTAGAAGAAGGCCCTAAAGCCAATTTGACGCGCTATATCAGTGAGAAAATTGACCAATCGCGTATGAATGTGAGTGCTTCGAAAGTCTTTGCGATGGCTTTGATCGGCGAAGAAGCTTTTGTGCTGGATTTTCTTCGTGAGTATTTTGTCTCTGAATTAAGTCGAGAATCTAAGACAATTCAAGCATGGGTAGAGCAAGGGTTAATGGACCCCATTTCTACCGAGCATCTTTTTATCAGTTTGTGGGCAATGACACAAACCTACGCGGATTTTGATGCCCAAGTAAAGATTATTCTGCAGAAAGATCAGCTTGAAGAGTCTGACTATGATGAAGCGAAGCAATTTTTGACTCGTATGGTGTTGGCGGGTTGTGGTGTGAAGGAAGAAAACTGATGACCATTCAGAGTGCATTGACGTTCTTTGTGGCGATTTTTATTTTTAGTATCACTCCAGGCCCTGGAGTGTTCGCAATTATTGGTCGAAGCTTAGTGAAAGGAGCAAGGCAGTCCATCGCCCTGTGTGCTGGCATGGCCTTAAGTGATATCGTGTATTTGATCATGGCCTGCTATGGCTTAGCCGCCATTGCCGCCAAATGGGATCTATTATTTTCTGTGATTCGCTATTGCGGTGCGGCTTATCTGTTGTACCTTGGTTGGAAAATGTGGACCACTCCGGTCTCTCAGGATATGTCCGGCACAGATAAAAAAATGGCTAAGCAGGGAATCGCGAGTTTTTTTCAGGGGTTCCTGATTTCGGCTTCTAACCCGAAAGTCATTTTGTTTTATGTGGCATTTTTACCCAGCTTTATGGATGTGACAGCCTTGCATGGGACGGATATTGTCTTGGCCGCAGCATTGGCCTTTTCTGCTTTGATGCTGGGGTTAACCTTGATCGCGGTGAGTGCCTCCCAGGCCCGTCGTTACATGAAATCTGAAAAAGCGATGAAAGGATTGAATCGCTCTGCTGGTAGTATTATGGCCTTGGCTGGGGTCTATCTTGGGATGAAAGGCTAGGCGCTCTTAAGCTTTCAGTTTTTCATCAATAAAAAAGCGCCTGTCGATATCGTCGGGCGCTTTTTGCGTTTATGTCGCTAACCTTATGTTTTATAGATTTCGTCTGATTAAAGAGTGTGATTAACGAGTGCCATAAATGCGGTCACCTGCGTCCCCGACACCTGGCCGAATATAAGCATGGTCGTCTAACTCACGGTCAATCGTGCCGATAAACATGGGGACATCAGGGTGCGCTTTTTTGAATGCTTCGATGCCTTCTGGTGCGGCAAATAGACAAATAAAACGAATGTCTTTCGCACCCATGTCTTTCATTTTACTAATTGCGGCAATGGCAGAGTTACCCGTTGCGAGCATCGGATCGACAACAATAATAGTTCGCTCATTGATGGAATGCGGCATTTTAAGGTAGTACTCAACGGGCTGTTTAGTATCTGGGTCGCGATACATGCCCACGTGACCGACACGGGCAGAAGGGGATAGCTTTAATACTCCTTCTGCTAAACCATTTCCAGCGCGCATGATGGTGACGATACACAGTTTTTTGCCTTTGAGGACTGGGCTTAAGGTAGTCTCTAAAGGGGTTTCTACTTCTGTATCAACTGTTTCCAAATCCCGTGTTGCTTCATACCCAATGAGTGTGCCGAGTTCTTCAACCAACATGCGAAATTCACGAGTACTGGTGTTTTTGTCTCGAAGACTGGTTAGCTTATGCTTGACGAAGGGGTGTTCAATGATTGAAATGTCAGTGTAAGTACTTAATATCTCGTCACGAGTCATGTCGGTGTCCTTTTTTCGAATAGAGAACCAAGCGGATGTTAGGCCGTTATTTCAGGTTGCTTGCAGGAATAATACCACAATGCTTTCCCTCTGAATAAACAATCCTGTCTACTCAGTCATAATCGATCCATCATTATGTGGATGAGTAGTGACATATCTGTTTTCTGATCAATGGATAAGAACTTAGGAGTCCATCCCGTTTCCCTAGGGATTGTTTTTATTCAGTTTGTCACTACATAAATAAGCAAACTTAACGGCTGTTTTTATTGAATTGTTTGCCGCAAAGCAAGACACACTAATCTTGACGTATTGGGAATATATATGAGTAACGATGAACAGTACCCAGATCAACATGATGAGTCATTGATGGATGATACTAATGAAGAGGTGGTTATTAGCGACCCACGTGCGTTGGCGTTGCCGGACGACGTGCTGCCAGATACTTTGTACATTTTGCCGATTTCTAGTCGTCCGTTTTTTCCAGCCCAAGTGCAACCGGTTATGGTGGATGCAGATCCATGGGAAGAATCATTAGAGCGTATTGCCGATAATCCACAAACCGCTGTGGGGTTGGTGTATACCGATAAAGTCGCAAGCGGTGCGCCACCAGTTGACTCTTTCCGCACTATTGGTTGCGTGGCAAGGGTTCATAAGGCAGAAAGACAAAACGATAAAATCACTTTTTTAGCACAAGGGATTAAGCGTTTTGAAATTGTAGAATGGCTAAGTGATAGTACACCCTATTTGGCGCGGGTGCGTTATTTAACGGACTCAAAGGAAACGGACAAAGAGTCGAAAGCCTACTCGATAGCTATTTTAGATGCTATTAAAGAACTTATTCGCTTGAACCCTTTATTCAGTGAAGATTTACGTCAATATTTAGGCCGTTTTTCCTTTAGTGAGCCCGGCTTGTTGGCGGATTTCGCGGCCTCGATTACTTCAGCTGATGGGGGGGATCTGTACGAGATTTTGGAGACCATTCCGGTGCAGCCTCGTATGCATTTGTCATTGACATTGCTGCGCAAAGAGTTGGAAATTGCGCGTTTGCAGCATGAGATCAGCGCTGAAGTGAATACTAAGATCAGTGAGCATCAGCGAGAGTTCTTTTTGAAAGAGCAGTTAAAAGTGATTCAAAAAGAGCTGGGTATCTCCAAAGATGACCGAACGGCGGATGTAGAAGCCTTTGAGGCGCGCCTGAAAGACAAAACTGTCCCAGACCCTGTGCGGGAAAAAATTCAAGAAGAGCTTCATAAGCTGAGCATTTTAGAAACCGGATCACCCGAATACGGTGTGACTCGTAATTATTTGGATTGGGCGACCGCCTTACCATGGGGGGTTCATTCAAAAGACAATTTAGACATTAAAGCGGCTCGTGAGGTATTGGACTCTCATCATTCTGGTCTAGGAGATATTAAAGACCGCATTGTTGAGTTCCTAGCTTTGGGTGCGCAGCGAGGAGAAATGGGCGGCTCCATTTTGCTATTGGTTGGCCCGCCAGGTGTGGGCAAAACGTCCATTGGTAAGTCCATCGCAGAATCACTCAATCGTAAGTTTTACCGCTTTAGTTTAGGGGGAATGCGCGATGAAGCAGAAATTAAGGGACACCGTCGAACTTATATCGGGGCCTTACCCGGAAAGTTTGTCCAGGCATTAAAAGACGTTGAAGTGGAAAACCCTGTGATCATGTTGGATGAGGTGGATAAGATTGGCTCTTCTTTTCAAGGCGACCCAGCATCAGCACTTCTAGAAGCTCTGGACCCTGAACAGAATAGTGAGTTCTTAGACCACTATTTAGACATGCGCATCGATTTGTCTAAAGCTTTATTTGTGTGCACAGCCAATCAGCTGGATACCATACCCGCACCATTGCTGGATCGTATGGATGTGATTCGTTTGTCAGGTTATATTGCTGACGAAAAATTGATGATTGCCAAGCAGCATTTGTGGCCCAAACTGTTAAAGAAAAACAAGTTGTTGAAAAAACAGCTAAACATTACCGATGCCGCATTGCGCCATATTATTGAGTATTATGCCCGTGAGGCAGGTGTGCGAGGCTTGGATAAATTACTGCAAAAAGTATTGCGTAAGTCAGTCGTGGAGTTACTGACCGGAGAAAAGGAAACCATCAATGTGGGGGTGAAAGACGTAGAAACCCTATTGGGTATGCCTTACTTCCGCCCAGAAAAAAACTTGCAAGGTGTGGGCGTAGTAACGGGGCTTGCGTGGACGTCTATGGGGGGCGCGACCTTGTCTATTGAAGCCAATAAAGTGCACGAATTAACCCGTGGTCTAAAGCTCACCGGGAAGCTAGGGGATGTGATGAAGGAGTCGGCTGACATTGCGTATTCCTATGTTTTTTCTCATACCAAGAGCTACCAAAGCCATCCAGAATTTTTCGATAAGTGTTTGGTGCATTTGCATGTGCCAGAAGGCGCCACTCCAAAAGATGGCCCAAGTGCTGGGGTGACCATGGCAACGGCTTTATTGTCCTTAGCGAAAGGTAAACCGATACGTAAAGGGTTGGCGATGACAGGGGAGTTAACACTCACCGGTCAGGTGCTTGCTGTTGGTGGTATTCGCGAGAAAATCATCGCTGCCAAGCGCAGTAAAATCAGCGAAGTAATTCTCCCTGAGCCCAATCGTCGTGATTATGAAGAGCTGCCAGAGTCAGTAAAAGAAGGCATGACCGTGCATTTTGCAGAACGTTTTGCGGATGTGGAAAAAGTGGTGTTTGATCGCCGCAGTAATGATATCCATTAAAGCCGCCAGAAAATGTGGGCTGAGTGTCATGATTGTCTTGTGATATATTCACAAAGAATGCGTTCTCACTAAGCTAGAGACATGAGAAAATATCGCAGCCGGGCAGGCGAGAGCTTGTCCGGCTTTTTCATGTCTTTGAGCTATAATTTTGCGGCTCAATTAATCGTATAGGGGAAATGAATGCCTGATCAGGCAAAACTCACACAAGGTTCGACGTTAAAGCATGTGGTGGTGATGTCTTTTACCAATGCGCTTGGCTTGATGTGCATGTTTTTGGTGGATTTGGTGGATATGCTGTTTCTGTCCTTTCTGGATGAGAAAGAGGCTTTGGCTGCTGTTGGTTATGCCAGTACCGTGATGTTTTTTACTATTTCCATCAGCATTGCGGTGTCGGTTGCGGCCACCGCATTAGTGGCAAGAGCCATTGGTGAGGGCAGGGTTGAGGAAGCTAGGCAGCGAGCCGTTAGTGTATTGGTGTTTGGGGTACTTTTTTCCACCGCGATTGTGGCTTTGCTATGGCCTAATGTGTCGATGATTTTGTCTTTTATTGGCGCAAGCGGTCGCTCTTTATCTTTGGCATCTGGCTATTTGCATATTTTGATACTTGGCATGCCTGCTGTGATGATTGGTATGATAGCCTCTGGCATTATGCGTGCGCTAGGCGATGCGAGACGAGCAATGTATGTCACTTTGGTTGGTGGCATTATTAACGCGGTGTTGGATCCGATTTTTATTTTTTCCCTTGGGCTAGGAGTAGAAGGAGCGGCGTTGGCTTCTCTGATTGCTCGTCTTTCGATGGTCGTGGTGTCGTATTATGGTGTGGTGTCTGTTCATAATATGTTGGGAAAATTTCATTTTTCCCACTTTTTCAATGATATACGGCCGATTTGTGTTATTGCCTTACCGACTATGTTAACCAATATGTCCTCACCCTTGGCTAATGCGATTGTTATGGAACATACTGCGACCTTTGGTGACGATGCTGTTGCTGCGATAGCCATTATTGGTCGTATTATTCCAGTGGTATTCGGTGGACTATTTGCTTTATCCGGTGCGGTAGGACCCATACTTGGGCAAAACTATGGGGCGGGACATTTTGACCGTATGCACAGAGCCATAGGCAGTGCTGTGCTCTATGCTTTTGCTTATTGTTTGGCTTTGTGTACGGCTTTATATTTGGCTCAGGATTGGTTGGTGGCGATTTTCCATGCTACGAAAGGGACGGCGGATTTGATTCATTTTTTTGCGACCTATGTCTCCTTTAGTTTCTTTTTTCAGAGTTTGTTGTTTATCGGCATTGCGGTGTTTAATAACCTAGGTAAGCCTTTTAACAGCACCTTGTTGAATTTTGGCCGCGCCATCTTGGGGACTTGGCCGTTGATCATTGTTTTTGGCTGGTTTATGGGAGCCGAAGGGGTGCTGTTAGGGCAGGCTGTTGGGTCGGTTATTTTCGGTTGTCTAGGGTTCTTTTTAGGTCGTCGTTATATTCATACCCTTGAGAAAAAAGAAACTCGGGAACTCCGGATTAATGGCAGTCTAGCCTATGATGAACCTCTTCTTTAGATAGATGTTAATTTTGCTAGTTTTGTATGGATCTGCTTGCCCAAAGTAAGAACTCTTGGTTGCCATCGCCACCTTTAATAGGGCTCTCAATATAGCATTTTACTTGGAACCCCAAGGATTGCACAAAGTGTTGCATATCTTCCGACAGCTGCTCGATACGTTGCTTGTCTTTGACTAGGCCACCTTTGCCAATGAAGGCTTTGCCGACTTCAAATTGAGGCTTTACTAACGTAATGAGTTGCCCTTGAAGGCTTAATAGGGCAGGAAGTTGCGGTAATATTTTGGTTTGAGAGATGAATGATACGTCCATCACGGCGATATCAAAGCCTCCCGTTGGGAAATGCGCACCAAGATCCTGTTGACTTAAGTGGCGAGCGTTGATGCCTTCTAAGCAAATGACTCTGGGGTCTTCTCTTAATCGTTGATCCAGTTGGTCATGACCTACTTCAATTCCGACGACTTGGGCTGCTCCATGTTGTAAGGCGCAGTCTGTAAAGCCTCCGGTCGATTGGCCGACATCCAAAACTCGATAGCCTTGAATATTTAGTTGAGTATGGGCAAGGGCGCCTTCCAGTTTGAGCGCGCCTCGAGAGACATATTTATCAGCGTCCGTTGCGGTGACATGTAACTCACAGTCTGCGTCTAATTTTAAGCTGGGTTTGGTAACGGCTAACCACTTGCCATCCTGACAATAGGTCACTCGACCTTCACTGATAAAGGTTTGGGCTTGCGAGCGTGATTTTGCGAGGCCACGTTCAGTCAGTAATAAGTCGATTCGGGTCATTGGTAAAGCTCAGTGGTTAATGGTAAAAAGACGTCATACTAACAAAAAGTTCTAATCCGCAGTAGATTTTAAGGAAGCCAATATATGCCATTAAAAACATTAATCACCGTTGATGAGTTGAAGGCGTGTGCAGACGATAACAATGTAGTGATTTTAGATTGTCGTTTTTACCTAACGGATCACGGGAAAGCAAAGCGTGAGTACGATAAGGGACACATAGCGAAAGCGATCTTTGTTGATGTCCATCGCGAGCTAGCTAGTGCAGAAACGACAACCAGCGGACGACACCCTTTACCAAGTGAAGAGGTGTTTGCTAAACAGCTACAGCAGTGGGGTGTGGATCTCGATAGTCATGTGGTGGTTTATGACGATGCGAGTGGTGCTATTGCTGCACGTGCTTGGTGGATGCTATCGCAGCAGGGAATCGATGTACGAGTATTGGATGGTGGCCTACCCGCTTGGGTTCGTTCAGGCCTACCCTTGTCGGATAGAAACGAAGTACCTGTCGCATCCTCAGTGTCTATTTCTGTTGCTTTTCCATGGGCTGTAGATGTGACTCAAGTGATTGAAAACATGGAAACGGATGTCTTTCAGTTGGTGGATGCCAGAGGAGAAAGTCGTTATCAAGGAGAAGAGGAAACCATCGATCCGGTGGCTGGCCACGTTCCTGGAGCGTTGAACCATCCATACTCGCAAAACCTTGATGAAAATGGTTGCCTAAAAAGTCCTGAAGCACTGCGTGGTGTCTGGCAAGACCTTGTCGAGCAAGATAAAACATTGGTTAACTACTGTGGTTCAGGAATCACGGCTTGTCACAATGTTTTGGCGTTGAATCATGCTGGGTTGGATTTTAATCAAGTGTATGTGGGCTCATGGAGTCAGTGGTCAAAAAGAATGGTGCAAGCCGCAGGCCTGTAAATAACTACCTTTTTTTTACTGCAGATTTCAAAAAGCCCACCCTCCTAGGTTTAATTCAGGAGGGTGGGCTTTTTGTTTTTTTAGGAAGAGTGTTCTCTAGGTATTATTTGGGGGTAATACCAGCGATGAAGATTTGTACTTGCTGGTGGTTCTCTCCCCAAATGTGCGTTTTGATCGCTTGTAACATTTTTTCCGCTTCTTTTAAGGACACCACGCCGTCTATTAGTTTTATCCCCACACCTTCTTGAGTAAAGAAAAAATGCCAAGTGTGGCCGTCAATGCGAACTTCGCCTTCGCCGTTGCTATAGCTTAATTGTTCAAATGGGTAATCTGCAGGTACAAAGCAAGCGAGTTCTTTGCCTGCGCTGCCGTAATTTAGGTCTGGGATATAGCCTTGTCGGTCAACTAGTTCAAACTTCATATATCACTCCTCATTATTATTGTCGGTCATCTCTTAATTAGGGGGAGTCTTGTTCATCCCTCATCACAAGTTAGCATGAGAGAAGGGCTGGGTGTGACAAAAATAAGCAAAAGTTTGATCTTTCGCTTATTTTTTTAAGGGAAGCATGATGGCTTTAGGGTACCACATAGCCGAAGCCCGAGGAGTCTGGGTTAACGGGTGTATATTGCCATATAGCGCTCGGCCATTTTTTGTGGTGTATAGTTGATGAGTCTTGCGGTCGCACCAGCTTTCAACTGTTCTTGTAGAGAAGGGCTTTCGTATAAAGTGACAATGGCTTCTTTAAGTGCCTTGCTGTCATTGGGCGGTACGAGTAGGCCTGTTTCTTGATCTAAGATGATGTCAGGAATGCCGCCTACGCGGGAGGCTATAATCGGCACCCCTGCATCCATCACATCTAATAAAGTAGAGCCTAACCCTTCATTTCTAGAGGGGAACGCAAACATATCCAAGAAAGGCAGATAATCTCCAATGTTGTTCTTAAAGCCCATCCAAGTGATATTACCAAGGTGTTTTGCGTATGCTTTGAGTTCTTCTTTATCAGCACCGTCGCCAAAGAATACAAAGTGTAGCGCTGGGTGGCTTTTTTCAAGCAGGCTGGCGGCATCTATCAGGACTGTTTGCCCTTTATGACGATCCACCAAAGCGCCTACGTGTCCAATGAGAATTTTATTGGGAAACTCGGCTTTAAAGGCCTCGCCTTCTTGGCGGTTCGCTTCTAGGTGTGCCAAGGTGCTGGGGATTTGTTCAACTTCTCCCCAGTGCTTATCGCGAATATGTTCCGCAATCAAAGTGGAAATCCCGACACGCATCTTGGCGTTGCGATAAGACGCTTTGTTCGACCATTTTTCTTTGATTGGTGTATCCACGCGGCGCGTCAATATGTAGGGAACTTGTCGCAAAAGCTTGTGAAGATAAGCCCAATGAACGGCTTTGGCTTCATGGGCGTGAACGATATCTACATGAGGAGCGGCGAAATGCCCGCTTAATTGATGGTTAGCGGTTAAAAATGAGACGTTTGGCACGCTTGCTAGTCGGTCTCTCAGAGGGGAGTCGTCACGGCAGGCAACAATTTGTTTAACCTCAAAATGTTTGGCAAGCGCTTTGATAAGTAGCTCTGTTTGTCTTTCTCCACCACGAAAGCCTTTGGCAAGGTTGACGTGCATGATTGTCGGTGTTTTAGTCAAAATAAGCCTACTTACCAGATATTATTGAAGTCGTCTTGCTTGGTAACACTAGGGTCGCGCTGATATTCAAGCAGTTTTGCGTATTTTAAGTAACTATTAATCGCGGAACTAAGGGCAATGGTCATACCATCGACCCCACCTAAAAAGCCCCGTTGAAAAATATATTTGCGAATAAACGCATTGAGCCCGTGAAGGAAAGGGGAAAAGGCATTGGCTTTTTTGCCTTTGGCATACATGATTTTTGCCGCACGACCACTGAAATTGCGCCCTGGCTTGGCAAACAACTCGCCGATGTGATTGAAAGAAAAGTGGATAATGTCTGCGTTAATGTCTTGAGTCGTTTTCGCTTGCACACTGGCATGTTGTTTGACGTCAGAAAAGCGGGTTTTATCCGTATCGTAAAGGCGAATACAGCGGTCAGGGTACCAGCCACAGTACTTTATCCAGCGGCTGCCAATGCGGTTTTGTCGACGAAAGGAATAGCCCTCGACCGTTGAGGCAGCTAAATCCAGTTGTTGGATAGCTTGCGTCATTTCTGGTGTAAGGCGCTCATCGGCATCCAAACTGAGTACCCATCTGTGTTGAGTGTGGGCCAGAGCAACGTTTTTTTGTATGCCGTCGCCGAGATAAGGCTGGTGTATTACGGTGGCTCCGAGTTCAGTAGCGATTTCCACTGTCTTGTCCGTGCTGCCTGAATCGACAACGACGATGTCATCGCAAACAGTTTGCATTGATTCTATGCAGGCGGCGATGTTTCTTTCTTCATTTAGGGTAATAATGTTGCCGGAAATCTTCATGATGGGCTCTTTAGTATTGACTCTCTAATAGATGAACAGCGTGTTCTGTCACGCTTTCGATGTCGATGGTTTTAATATCTTGGCCTGTTTGTGGAATCACTTTACGAGACAATGCGTGGTTAAGAAACCATTCGGGGTTGGGTTCTCTGTAGATACCGATATAGGGTTTTTGTAAGCACTGAGCAATATGAGATGGACCACAATCGTTGGCAATGGTCAAATTGCATCGACTGGCTAATTGGGCAATGTCTTTAATCGGTATGTTGGTGTGCAACGACAAATTATTGGATTCGGCCATTAATGCTTTCATGATATTGATTTCTTCTGTTTCGTCTGGCCCTAATAAAACATGAAGATGACAGGTTTTATTCAGTTGTGTTGCGATGGCATTGCCTGCTGCGATGAAGTTATCAATGCCCCATTTTTTGATCTCGCCTGCTCCTCCTCCTGGCATTAATAACAGATTGAGTTGTGTTGTCGCTACCTGCAAAGAAGAGCTTTGAGCCAGAACTTGGAATGGGGCCGCCAGAGCTGGTAAAAGTGCCGATTCTTCTTTTATGAATATCTTTAAGTAGTTGAGGGCTCGATATTCATCGTCACACATTTTATTGTATTGCGTAGCCGTTAATTCAATCAAAAAGTCATTAGCTACTAAATCAAAGACTTGCCCCCCCTTAAGCGCTTTATACATAATCATAAGGAATCGATTGTTGGGGCGTAAATTCAACAGGTTGTCGCACTTGTTGAGTTGTTTTAAGTCGTCCATGCGATGTTTTGAATGGATACACTCCTGTACCCAGGGCAACTGGCTATAAATCCAAGACACATTGTTTTTAGATAAGAGTACCAGTGGCTTTTTTTGACAATAGTGCTCACTAAAAAAGTGGAGTACTGGAATCGTTGTGATTTGAGCACCAAAGTGCGGCCTGTTCCTGAGTAAGACGACGTTCATTGTGGGAGAATGGTCCTTATAACGATGTCAGGAGTGAGTTGGTTTTGACAGTTTGTGTGCCCAAGAGGGCAGGTTCGTTTAAAACAGGGTGAGCAGTCCAGATGAAGACTATGGATGGTTTTGTTCTGTGTTAAAGGAGGAGTGAACTTCTCGCTGGTCGAACCGTAAATACCATGGACTTCGGTCCCCACTGCGGCGGCAACATGCATTAAACCAGAATCATTACTGACCGCTTTATCGGCGGCGGCCAGCAAGTCGATGGCATCGACGAGTTTGGTTTTTCCGCATAAATTAACCGCGTACTGTCCCAGTCCTTGTATGATTTGCTCTCCTCCTTCCACATCTTTTGGCCCCCCTAAGACCCAGACCTGATAGCCTGCTTCAATAACTCTTTTTGCTAAATCGTGAAAATAGGCAAGAGGCCATTGTTTCGATGGGCCATATTCCGCGCCAGCCATAAGGGCAATGGCAGGACGATCTGATAGTTGGTAGGTGTGGTAAAGTGCTTGTTGATTGTCTAAGTCGACCCGAAGTGACGGGTGGGGGATAGTGCTTGGCGCGCTATGTAAGTTTTCTGGCAGTCCAAGGGAGACAAAGCGCTTAACTGTCTGGTCAAGGAGCTTTTTATCGAGCTTACGGCGTTCGTTGAGCAACAGATAGCGCTGCTCGCCTAAAAAGCCTACGCGATGTTTTGCTTTAGCAAAGAATGGGACTAAAGCCGATTTCCATGAGCGCGGCATGACAATGGCGTGATCATACTGTTCATCGCGAAGGGAATGACCGAGCTTGCGGCGTGTACTAATGCCCCATTCCCCATGCCCTGTCGGTAGTGTAATAGCGCGGCGAACTTCCGGCATTCTAGCCAGTATCGGTGAGGACCAGTTAGGGCCAATAACATCAATAATTGCCTCTTTATCACGCTGTTTTAACGTAATAAAGAGACTTTGAGCCATGACCATGTCACCTACCCATGAAGGGCCGACGATTAGGTATTTAGCCATTCGTATCCAACCAGTTCAGGTAGTCTTGAACACCTTGTGCTAAACCACGGAAGCTACCTTGATAGCCCGCTTCACGAAGTTTGCCGATGTCCGCTTGTGTGAAGCTCTGGTAGGCTCCTTTTAAATGTTCAGGAAAAGGAATGTATTCGATCTCGCCACGTTGGTAATGGTCAATAACGGTTTCAGCGATAGTTCTAAAGGGTTCTGCTTTACCTGTCCCCAAGTTAAAAATACCAGATTTATCGGTATTGTCTAAAAACCACAGTTTGGTTTTGACTAAGTCTTCAACATAGATGAAGTCTCGGCTTTGCCCACCGGCCTCATAACCATCGTAAGCACCAAATAACTTTGGATTTTCACCTTCCAATACCTGATTACGAAGGTGGAAAGCAACACTGGCCATACTACCTTTGTGCTGTTCACGAGGGCCATATACGTTAAAGTAACGAAAGCCAACAATTTGGCTGCTAGCTGTGGGAAGAACCGCACGAATATATTGGTCAAATTGGAATTTTGAGTAAGCGTACATATTCAGAGGTTTTTCATTTTCTCGCGCCTCTTTAAAAACAGGACCAGAGCCATAGACAGAGGCTGAAGACGCGTAGGAAAAAGGGACCTTATGACGTAAACAGAAGTCCAATACCGCTTTAGAGTATTGGTAGTTCACATCCATCACAAACTTACCATTCCATTCGGTTGTGGCAGAGCAGGCGCCTTCGTGGAAAACGGCGGTAGGAATGATACCGAGCGTATCGTTTTTAATGGCATCAAGGAAGTCGTACATGTCCATATAATCGGCGATATCAAGATCCGATAGATTTAGGCATTTTTTGCCATCGGTTAAATCGTCGACAAGAAGAATGTTTTTAATGCCTTTTTGGTTTAAGGCTTGAATAATGTTACTGCCAATAAAGCCAGCGCCGCCTGTTACAATATACATAATAGTTTGTCCTGCTAATAAAGAAGTCTCATCGAATTAAGTGGCTACTATTTAACGAAATCCGTTAAAGCCAGTATTCAGTTGAGCCCATGTTATCACTTCCGTTAGACCTAGAAAAATATGATAGCTGCTTGTGCCTGGTAAGGGGTAATCTTTTGCTTGGTTATGCTCATCTAGGTATTCATTCCAGCGTCCGTTCTCTAAGAAATAATGACATTGCATAAAGTCTAATGCTTTTGTTAAACGGTCTATTTTTTCTTCCTTACCGATGGGTATCACAGTAATGGCTTTTAAGTACTCTGTTATCGGCCAGATACGCTTTTCTTTATCGATGGCCTGATAGTGATCACCATCAATCTGATTGTAGATGCCGCCATTGCTGGCCATGCCGTATCGGGCGGCGGTTAGCCAGAGTTGCTGTGCTAGATCGGTATAGTCGCTGTTAGGTAAAATGGCGTTGGCTTGATAGAGCAACCAGACCCATTCAAAATGATGCCCCGGCTCGACCTGATGACCTGTATTTGGATCCGGTTGCCAATCCGTTGTAAAGAACTCGCGTAAGGTTTGACTCTTTTTATGGTAAAAATGTTCTAGGGCTAAATCGAGTAGTGAGCGGATGGTGTCTTTGTAGTCGTTCGCTCCTGTGGCGTTGAAAGCCGCGATATAGCCTTCCAATAGATGCATATGGGGGTTTTGACGGCGTGTTTGTTTTTCATCCACAGGAAAGGATTCATAAAAACCACCAGTCTGGGCTGTCATATTAGCCAGCAGAAAATGATGAGTTTTCTCCATATAGGGCAAAGCACGCTCGTCTTGGCTAAACTGATAGTAATAACTAAAAGACAGTAAGATAAACGCGAGGGCGTAAGCATCCGATTGAGTATCTTGAATGCTTAAGTTGTCATCTAGAGAGAAAATCCAGCGGTTATCGACAAAGTAATGGTGGGTAATAAAGTCGAACAAAGGGGTGAGTTTTGCCTGCCACTCGTCATTGTTTGTTAAAAGACACGCATGACTATAAGTGTAGAGTTGGCGGCATTGGGTTAAAAGGCGAAGACGTCCCGTCTGATTTCTTGTCCAGTCGTGATGCATGCTTTCGTAGCTGTATCCTTGGGTGGCATCTAAACCATAATTGGCCCAATGGGGAAGTAGCTTGTCAAAAACAAAAGCCTGACAAGAAGATAGTGCGGAATTCAGCATGGGGTAAACAGCCTTATTTCGTGTGTTTTAGGTATGTCCAACTTATATAGGGAGTATGATAAGATGGGCGCTCTCAAAAATCGATTATTATGTGCCTATGAACTCTTCGTATCTAAATTTTAAGGATAAACACATTCTCGTTGTTGGGGATGTTATGTTAGACCGCTACTGGTATGGCGGCACGTCACGTATTTCTCCAGAAGCGCCAGTCCAAGTGGTGAAGGTTTCAAATATTGAAGATCGCCCAGGCGGTGCCGCGAACGTTGCACTCGGCTTGTCTAAACTTGGTGTGTCTGTGACGCTTATCGGCGTGGTAGGCAGAGACGATAATGCGGCTGTCCTTTCCCGTTGTTTAGAAGAAGCAGGGGTGAACTGTCGTTTTGTTTATTCTGATACCTTGCCAACGATCACCAAACTACGAGTGATGAGTCGCCATCAACAATTGATCCGTTTAGATTTTGAAGAGCGAGAAGACAGTCTGTCGCAAAATGAAGCGCTGGCAAAAGAAGTCGCTGCTTGCTTACCAGAATCCAATGCAGTGATTTTTTCCGATTATGCAAAAGGGTGCTTGGCGGATGTTCGGTCACTCATCAGTCTTGCTAATGCGCAAAATGTGCCGAGTTTTGTAGATCCTAAAGGCAATGATTTTTCCATTTACCAAGGGGCAACCTTGGTAAAGCCAAATTTGCTTGAGTTTGAAAACATCGTCGGCAAGTGCCGCTCGGTGAAAGAGTTAGAGGAAAAAGGCAAAGCATTACGTGAACAGTTTGGCTGGAAAGCGCTGTTGGTTACCCGTGGTGAAGATGGGTTGGTGTTACTAAGTGAAGGTAAGCCACCTTTTTCATTGGCGACTGCCGCCAAAGAAGTGTTTGATGTGACGGGAGCGGGAGACACTGTGATCGCGGTATTAACGGCGGTTTATGTTACTAGCAAGCGTTTTATCGACGCAGTGGAATACGCGAATCAGGCCGCTGGCTATGTTGTTGGTAAATTAGGCACCGCCTCTATTGATGCTGAGCATTTAGGTGCCATTATGTTTCAGCGTTCCCATACGACGAATTTTGGTGTGTTAGCACCTGAAGAGTTATTAAAGCAAATTAAACTGGCGCAGATGAGTGGCGAGAAAGTGGTGTTCACCAATGGCTGTTTTGATATTTTGCACCCAGGACATGTGGCTTATATAAAGCAAGCAAAAGCCCTAGGGGATCGTCTTATTGTTGCAGTCAATACGGATGCCTCGGTTAAGCGACTAAAAGGCGAGAAGCGCCCAATCAATAACTTAGAACATCGTATGGCGGTGTTAGAAGGAGTAGGGGCTATTGATTGGGTGACTTGGTTTGATGAGGATACACCGCAACGTATTATTGAACAATTGACCCCAGACGTACTGGTCAAAGGTGGCGACTACACCATTGACACGATCGTTGGTGCACAGCATGTACTTGAGCATGGTGGCGAAGTAAAAGTACTTACCTTTGTGGATGGTTATTCGACAACGTCGATTATTGAAAAGGCAAATCTCTAAATGCAAGACAAAGAAAAAACGAAGTCAGAAAAAACCGCCAAAGATATGTCAGGCATGACGCTCTATTTCAGATTATTAGGGTACGTTAAGCCATCCATGGCCTATTTTCTGATTAGTGTCCTTGGCTACATTTTGTATTCTGCTATGCAGCCAGCCTTGGCGGCATTGCTAAAACATATTGTGGATGTGGTATCCCATGGCAAGGTAACGGAAAGTCGTGCTTTGATTCCATTGGCTATTCTTGGTGTGTTTTTAGTGCGCGGTTTGGGGACCTTTTTAGGCTCTTATGGCATGGCTAAAGTGGCTAATAATGTCGTGTTTGACCTGCGTACCAGTATGTTCAATAAAATGGTGACCTTGCCATCTGGCTATTTCAATAATATGCCCAGTGGGCGGTTGTTGGCCAAATTGACTTATGATACGGAGCAAGTAATCGACTCTGTTACTCAGGCTATTCAGGTTATTTTGCGTGAAGGTTTAACCGTTGTTGGCTTGCTGGGTTATATGGTGTTCATTAACTGGCGTTTGTCTTTGTTGTTCTTATTCGTATTGCCGTTGATTGGTGCCGTGGTGCGTTACGCGTCGAAGCGCTTCCGCAAGCTCAGTTTAAAAATACAAAATGCCATGGGTGGCGTAACCGATGTGGCTTCAGAGGCGATCAAAGGTCATGAAGTCATAAAAGTGTTCGGCGGTAAAGAATATGAAGTGCAGCGCTTTTATAAAGCAGCTCAAGAAAACCGTCGCTCACAGTTAAAAATGGAAATGACCAAAGCACTTAATGTGCCCATTATTCAATTTATTGTAGCGGTTTCTTTGTCTTTGTTAATTTGGTTATCACTTGATCCCAATATTTCGGCAAGTATGTCGGCTGGTGATTTCGTGGCCTTTATTGGTGCAGCAGGTATGTTAAGTCGTCCGATGCGTCAACTTACCTCAGTGAACAGTATCCTACAAAAAGGCATAGCGGCAGCCCAGAGTATCTTTACTTTCTTAGACCTTGAAAGTGAGAAGAATACAGGAACAAAAGTGGTTGAACGTATGCAGGGCAATATTGAGTGGCGAGGTCTGACGTTCCGCTACCCAAGTGTTGATAAAAATGCATTAACGGATGTGAACTTATCTTTGCCAGCAGGTAAGAAGTTGGCCTTGGTCGGACGCTCTGGCAGTGGTAAGTCCACCTTGGCAAACCTGATTCCGCGTTTTTACGACGTAGAAGGGCAGTCGTTGTTGATTGATGGGGTCAATATCAATGATTATGACTTGAGTAGTCTGCGTCAAAACATTGCACTCGTTAACCAACAAGTGGTGCTGTTTAACGGAACGATTCAAGAAAACATTGCTTATGGCGGTTTAAAAGGGGTCTCAGAAGAAGATGTGATTGAGGCTGCGAAAGCAGCAAACGCATGGGACTTTATTCAAGAATTGGAGTTGGGCTTACAGACTCTGGTTGGAGAAAACGGTGTTTTGCTGTCGGGTGGTCAGCGTCAGCGTATTGCCATTGCCCGTGCCATTTTGAAAAATGCTCCCATTCTGATTTTAGACGAAGCCACTTCGGCGTTGGATACGGAATCGGAACGAGCGATTCAGCAAGCATTGGATAAATTGATGGAGAACCGAACCACCATTGCCATCGCCCATCGTCTTTCTACCATTGAAAATGCCGATATCATCGCAGTGATCGATCATGGGGCGATCATCGAAAAAGGCTCCCATGCAGAGTTATTAGCAAAGAACGGGGCATATGCACAGTTACACAATCAGCAGTTTAATGACTCACCAGCGGTTGAAGCTGCTGACGATAAGAGCTGATTATGTGGCTATATCGCTTATTGTTATGGGTTGCTACGCCGCTTATTCTCGTCAAAGTGCAGCGTTTTAAAAAAGACTATGCGCACTATCGAGCGAAAGAAGCCTTAGGTGTTTGGCCTTCAGTGAAGGCAGACCTTTGGATTCATTGCGCTTCTGTTGGCGAGGTGTTAGCGGTTCGTCCATTAGTGGAGCAATGGCGAGCTAAATATCCCAATCGCCCCTTGTTGATTACGACCATGACGCCAACTGGGGCGGAGCAAGTGGCAAAGACCTTTCCATTTGCTGAGCATCGATATTTACCCATGGACTGGCGTTGCAGTGTTAGGCGAGCGCTTAAGCGTCTTGAGTGTCGCCATTTGCTGATTGTCGAAACGGAGCTTTGGCCGAATCTCTTACGTCAGGCTAAGCGCAAGGGGATCAAGGTTGATATTGTGAATGCTCGCATGAGTGAGCGCTCGTTTCGTCGTTATGAAAAGTTTTCAATGGTGTCACGTCCCCTGATGCAATTACCGGATACGTTTCTTGCTCACGCTCAAGCCGATGCGGATCGCTTTGCGGCCTTAGGAGCAAAACAAGTCATTGTCACTGGTAGTATTAAATTTGATTTGACGGTGCCAGAAGCGGTTGTCGCAGATAATTGGCAAACTCAGATGACCAGTCCGTTTGTTTGGGTGGCGGGCAGTACCCATCAAGGGGAAGATGAGATCCTATTAACTGTCCATCGACAGCTGGTGGAGAAAATACCTGGCGCACTTTTGGTGCTTGTACCTCGCCACCCGGAACGCTTTGCCGCAACTTTCGAGTTAGCAAAAAGCATGTTTGATAAAGTGGCATTACGCAGTGGCGTTGAGTTATCTCAGTGGGCCGATTTTAATGTGGTTATTGGCGATACCATGGGGGAGTTGATGCATTACTATCAGGCGGCGGATTTGGCTTTTGTCGGCGGTAGCTTAATTCGTCGTGGTGGTCATAACCCGATCGAGCCTGCGCTGTTGGGGAAAGCAACCCTAGTGGGACCACATACGTTTAATTTCGCTGAGATTACTGAGCAGCTGCTGCGCGCCAATGGAGCGATTCGTTGTCAGGATGAAGCTCAGTTAGCTGAGGTGGTACTATCGTTGTCAGGAAAAGCCAGTCAGCGTCATCGTCTTGGTCAAGCCGCGATGCGATTTGCTCAACAAAACCAGGGGGCGGTAACCCGAGTGTTATCAGAAATAGACTTCCGCTGAACGACTCTTTACAATACCCACACATTATCTCATGGGGTGTGTTCATTTTTGTTATGAACGCTGAGAGGCTTACGCCAACCCATTGAACCTGATCCAGATCATGCTGGCGTAGGAATCGAGATAGCAAGTCACACTTGCCTTTTCCCTCCCGTACGCCGCTCATTTTTTAGGAGCGACACTTATGAATAAATCTTTTGTCTTAGCCTCTTTGGTAGCTGGGGCGCTATCATCTTTATCTGCCAGTGCGACGGCACAAACCCTAAATGTCTATACTTATGATTCTTTTGCGTCAAAGTGGGGGCCAGGACCTGCGGTAAAGGCCAATTTTGAAAAAGAGTGCGGCTGTACCCTGAATTTTGTTTCTGTTGATTCCTCCGTTGGAATTCTATCGCGTGTGCAGTTGGAAGGGTCAAGTTCCAATGCTGATGTAGTGCTAGGGCTGGATTTAAACCTGATGCATAAAGCGGAAAAAACGGGGTTGTTAGCCAAGTCGGGGGTGGATACCAGCAAAGTCACCTTACCCGGCGGTTGGCATGATCCTGTTTTTGTGCCATTTGATCATGGCTATTTTGCTTTTGTTTATAACGCTGACAAGCTTAAGACGCCACTGACAAGTTTAAAAGATATCGTTGATAATCAACACTTACGGGTGATTTATGAAGACCCTAGAACCAGCACTCCAGGGTTGGGGCTATTGTTGTGGATGAAATCTGTTTATGGGGACAAAGCCGCTGAGGCGTGGGCGACCTTGGCAAAACATACGGTCACGGTTAGTAAAAACTGGTCAGACGCTTACAGCTTGTTCTTAAAGGGAGAAGGGGATGTGGTGTTGAGCTATACCACTTCTCCTGCCTACCACATTATGGAAGAGGGGGTGACCAAATATAAAGCTGCTCCGGCCAGTGAAGGTTACTATCCTCAGGTGGAAGTCGCGGCGATGATGAAACATGCGCCGCACCCCAAACTGGCTAAAGAGTTTATGGCCTTTATACTGACTCCTGGCTTTCAGTCGACTGTGGCGACGGGAAACTGGATGTTGCCAGTGATCAAGTTGCCCGAAGGGCTGCCTAAAGCTTTTGCGAGCAGACAACGACCTACTAAGGTGCTAACGCTGCCTGCGGCTGAGGTGGCCAGCCACCGTGCACAGTGGACCAACGAATGGCTTGAGGCGACGACTCGCTAATGCCAGGAAAGGGTTATCATCTCGCTACTTGGTTTCGGCTAACGCCTGCATTGCTTGGCTTGTTGGTATTTGTGTTGGTGGGAGCGGCCAGTCTGGCAGCTCTTTTGCGTTTTAGTCAGTTCGAGTCTTGGTCTGGTTATTTACACAATATCTATCTTTGGCGTGTGGTTCGCTTTTCTCTTTGGCAAGCCCTGCTGAGTAGTGTACTGAGCTTATTGATTGCGGTGCCCGTTGCTTCCTGTTTAACCCATCGTCAATTTAAGGGGCGTGGGGTACTGTTGCAGCTGTTTGCAGTGTCTATGGTTGTTCCGACCATCGTGGCGATCTTGGGAATCGTGGTGGTTTATGGGCACTCAGGTTGGTTGCATGCCTTGTTTGGTGTTGAGACACCGCTTTATGGATTGCTTGGGATTTTATTGGCCCATGTGTTTTTTAATATGCCATTGGCGGTTCGCTTGCTATTGCAAAGTTATGGTTTGGTACCGTCTGGTCAATGGCGTTTAGCGTCTCAGCTTGGGTTCTCTCGCTGGACAGCGTTTCGCTTAATCGAGTGGAGCTATATTAAAAAAGCCTTGCCGGGTGCATTTGTCTTGATTTTTATGCTGTGCTTTTCGAGTTTTTCGGTGGTGTTAAGTTTAGGGGGCGGCCCGAAATCAAGCACATTAGAAGTGGCTATTTATCAGGCACTAAGGTTCGATTTTGATCTTAATAAGGCGAGTTTTTTGTCTTTGTTGCAGGTGAGTATTTGTAGTCTCGTTGCCTTAATGGTGTATCGGTTTGCCCCGGCAAATCAGCAAGATGTTAGCTTACTGGATGCTCGCCTATACCCTTTAAAAGACAGTATTTTGGCTCTGTTTGGGGATTGTCTGGCTATGGCGCTAGCGGTCTTTTTAGTGATTCCCCCTTTTTTGGCGATTTTTGATCCCATTTTCTCGGTAACGTTTTATCAGACTCTTATGGCGGATGCGACGTGGCAGGCCGTATGGGTGTCGCTGAAAATTGCTATTCCAGCCGCTCTGTTAAGTTTGTTTTTAGGCGGCTGTTTTGGTGTGTTGGCGCGCATGACTATGGATCGAGGGCGGCTGGCTTTTTTATCCAGTAAAATCGAACAGTTAGGCAGCATGATTCTTATGGTGCCAGGGCTAGTGTTGGCAACGGGGCTGTTTTTATGGTTGCGAAGCATTGGTTTAAGCTCCCTATCTGGATATTGGGTAGTGGTTTGGGTCAATGCTGTGATGGCTTTGCCCTTTGTATTGCGTGCTTTGATGCCGGTGTTATATCAGCAAGAAAAACGCTTTCGTAACCTGTATACAAGTTTGGGCATTCATGGGGCGAACCGGCTAGTGATTGAGTGGCCGCTGATTCGGAAAAGTGTGTCTCAGGCATTTGGTTATGCCGTATTGCTTTCCCTCGGGGATATGGGGGTGATTGCGTTATTTGGTAGCCAAGGCTTGGTGTCTTTGCCTTTGTATCTCTTTCAATTGATCGGCTCCTATCGACTACAAGAGGGCTCTTGCATCGCGGTTATTTTGATTTGTCTGTGTTTGCTGCTTTTTTATCTATCAGTGCGTTTTATTGGCGGGAAAACACATGTTAAGTATTGATTTATATTATGACTGGGACGCGTTCCATGCTCATTACCAAACGTCTTTAGCGCCGGGTATGACGACATTGTTGGGTGCCAGTGGAGAAGGGAAAAGTACCTTGTTGCATTTGCTGGGTGGTTTTCTGCAAGGTCGTGGTAGTGTGTCTTTTCAGGGGCAGGCTTTAGAGCATTTATTGCCTTATGAGCGTCCTATTTCGACCTTGTTTCAAAGTGATAACTTGTTTCCTCAACTGACGGTTTGGCAGAATGTGGCCGTGGGGATCGCCCCTTCGTTGTCATTGCAGGCTGAACAAAAGGCTAAGGTCAGTTGGGCGCTCAAGCAAACACAATTATCGGATAAAGCGGATCAATACCCACAAGCTTTGTCTGGTGGACAGGCGCAGCGTGTTGCCATTGCCCGAGTTCTGGTGAGAGAAAAACCTATTTTATTATTGGATGAGCCGTTTAGCGCTCTCGACCCAGCATTGCGAGAGGAAATGTTAGCCTTGGTGAACGATGTGACTGAGCGTTTCGGCATGACGACGTTGCTTGTGTCTCATATGCCCAGCGAGGCGGTTTTTGTTGGTGGAAAGGTGATGTTGATTGAAAAGGGCAAAATTATGGCAAATGAAGAGGCGTCAGTCTTGTCCGGCGGTCGGATTCCCGAGGCGTTTTCGCATTACTTAAGGATGACCATAGCTTCCTAAAACGGCTTATTCTACTGGATAAAGTCAGAGTCGGGTTGTCTCGAGGTGATGCTATTTGCTTGTTTTGATTAAAAATGCTTTTGCCTTCACTTGTCTCGTGACATGTTGCAGCAGTCTCAGTATATTTGTGAGGATTTGGGTGACTTAATACTTAATAGATGGAGAGTGCAATCGTGGCTGGCTTAGCGAATGAGGCGGACTTACTCAAAAAAGGGATTATTGCCACCGTTGTGTATGCCTTCATCATGTCTATTATGGGGGTGGCTGCAAAACAGGTTCAGCAAACGATCCCGGTGCCTGTTTTGGTATTTTGGCAGAGTGTATTTTGTATTATTGTGCTTTACCCTCAGCTTTATGGACATTGGCAACGTCGTTCAAAAGAGGTTTGGAAAATTCATTTTCTGCGCAGTGTCGGGGGCTTTTCTGGTTTTCTATTTTACTATTTGGCTCTGAATCATATTCCTCTTGTTGAAGCCACCTTACTGCGTTATTGCGCGCCACTGTGTGTGCCTTTTGTGGTGTTGGTGATGCATAAAATTACCATACCTAAAGCGCGCTGGTTGCCGTTAATCATTGGTTTTATTGGGGTGTCTTTGGTTATTCAGCCTAGTATTGACCATATTGATCCTTGGCAAATTGTTGGGTTGTTATCGGCGGTAGGGTTGGCATTTTCTATGGTAACGACACGAATGCTCTCCCACCAGGTGAGTGGTCAAGAAACTATGATCGTTTACTTTATCATCTCAGCGTTATTATCGCTTTTGTTGGTACTGGTGCGTGGTGATTCCCTGATTTTACCAATGTCGACTTGGCCTTTGGTATTGACGGTTTGTGTAACTCTGTATTTGGGTATGTATTTGTATACCAAAGCCTATTCCTTTGCCCCAGCCAGTATTGTTTCTCCTGTTAGTTATGTCGGAGTGATTTTTAGTGGTCTTTGGGGGTGGGCAATTTGGGGGCATGTGCCTAATGCACTTGCGGTGTTGGGTATTGTCTTTATTTTTTTCAGTGTACTGATCAGTGCACGCATGGTTCGACGACGATAACGCTATGTTTGTTAGGCTTTGGCTGCCTTTTGCTTGCTAGGGTTTAAAAGTGTGGCGATGCTAATTTCGGTAAAAATGAATATCATGCCAACATAATGGAAGATATGAAGCGTTTTATTTAAGATCAATACTGATAGGCCGATCTCTCATGGGTTCCCAAGCCACATAACATCATGGCTTGGAATATTCGACATTCGAAAACCTATGCTCACTTAAAAGTGGTAAATAATCCCAGTAGAAAGAGAATAGCTATAATCTTTCGTCACCATTGGGCTGTCTAACACTCTTTTGTAGTCCGAATGACTGACCCCTACAAATAAGTTTAAAGAAGCATTGACACTGTAGTCACCACGCACGGCAATGGTCATTTTGTGTGTACTGGTTGAGTCGTATTCTGGGATGACACCACCTGTTCTGATGGATTCTGCTTGGCTAACACCGTACAAGTGGTTGCTCATCTTTTTATCCAAATATTTATAGGTAATCGATGGGGTAATTCTCCAAGCTGAGACGTTGACAGGGTAGGCCGCGCCTACTAGTCCATAGTAACCATCATGTCGATTGCTAATATCGGTCACAAGTTTGGCAAACAAAAAATTGTATTTGAGGCGTATCCCCGCCATCGCAGCGGCCTTGCGTCGATCCAACAGTTGCATTTGTTTATTATTAGAGTCCTTAGGATCAAAACTATCCATGTTGTATTCGACAATAGCCGATATGTTTTGACGGGAGTCATTCGGTAAAAGGCTGTAGCCCACTTCAGTGCCTTTTAAGTAGCCGCGTTCGCTGACAATGGAAACAAAAGGAAACGCAGCATTTTGAGGGGGGGTGTCTTTATAGACAGAAGAGGTACGAGTGCCTACTACACCAAATGAAAAGTCGGCACCAAGTGCGTTACTGCTTAAGACCATAAGCGTCACTATGGCGGTTAGAGGAGGAAGAGAACGCAACATGGGTGTAAATCCTTTCATAACAATGAATCAACGACAAATTAAGTAAAGAAATTGTATGCTATGAGTATTATGGTGTTTTGTAAATAAATTAAGAGCATGTTGTCTTTCTTATAGAGAAGGTGGGAAATTTATCCATCAAAGCATTAGCAAAACGTTTATTTATTGTGCGATCTGCTATATACTTCGCGTCCCTGTAAATCAATACTCCTTGTCTCACAGCTTTATAACAGGGGAAGTGTGGAGACTAAGAACCCATAAGGAGCTTAAATGCGTCATTATGAAATCGTCTTTCTGGTTCACCCAGATCAAAGCGAACAAGTACCAGCAATGGTTGAGCGTTATACTAATCTAATCACTGAAGATGGTGGTCAAGTTCATCGTCTAGAAGATTGGGGCCGTCGCCAACTAGCTTACCCAATCAACAAAATTCACAAAGCACATTACGTTCTTATGAACGTTGAGTGTTCTGATAGTGTTTTGAACGAACTAAACGACACTTTCCGCTACAACGATGCGATTATCCGTAATTTGGTTATTCGTCGTAAAGAAGCGGTAACTGACGTTTCTCCAATCAAAGCTTCTGAAAGTCGTGAAGATCGTCGTTCTGCTCCTCAACGTGAAGAGCGTAACCAGTCTGAACATACTGAAGAAACGTCTTCTGAAGAATCAGAAGATTAATTTATTTGAACTAGGAGATACTCATGGCTCGTTTTTTCCGTCGTCGTAAGTTCTGCCGTTTCACAGCAGAAGGCGTTAAAGAGATCGATTACAAAGATTTAGAAACACTAAAAGGTTACATCACTGAAACTGGTAAAATCGTACCTAGCCGTATTACTGGCACTAAGGCACGTTACCAGCGTCAGCTAGCGACTGCGATCAAACGCGCTCGCTACATTGCTTTACTTCCTTACACTGATAGCCACTTTAATTAATTGGCAGGGCTGAAGTAACAGAATGAGTGGTTTAGCAAAATGGGTTATGCAACGTCCTCGTAATGCCATTATTGGTGTGATGGCGTTTAGTATAATTCCTCTCTTATTCTGGATAGCTGCCGCCATTGTTGGGTTGGTAGTGCTTCGCCGCGGTGTAAAAGAAGGAATACCTGTATTAGCCTGGGGCTGTCTTCCTATACTCGTGTTGACAGTCATCCAAGGTGATGCAAGTGCGATAATGGTATTGATTGACGTGACGGTGTTGGCCTATTTACTTAGATCAACGACGTCGTGGAGTTGGGTGTTATTGGTCAGCAGTTTTCTTGCTGTCATTAGTGCCATGCTGTTACCACTCATTATGCATGATATGTTGACGCTTGTTACTAACATGATTCAACAAGTCTTGGTTAAAGAGAAAGTAGCGGCTTTACCTGATAAAAGTGTTATTTACCATCAGGCGGTGATGGCATTGTCTATTGTCCAAGTGATGGCTGCAGTTGGCTCGTTATTTTTAGCGAGAAAATGGCAGGCGGGGCTCTATAATCCTGGTGGATTACGTAAAGAATTCCATGAACTAAGGTTGCCAATAGCATTTAGTTTGATTTTGGGGGCAATGGTGTTACTAGGCGAAGGTCTAGGTGGCCAATACCTTATTTTATCTCAAGCAGCTATTCCAGCGTTGGTGTTATCGGGTCTTGCATTAGTGCACGGTGTTCTAGCAAAAAAAAGAATTGGGGTTGTTGGACTGATTGCGTTTTATCTAGTTGGTATCGTTTTTTTGCATATGTTATTTGTGAATATTTTGATTACGCTGAGCGTGATTGATAGCTTCGTTGACATACGAAAACGCATCCGGGATACGTCATCCAACTCAAGTGATAGCGAATGATTAATTAGAGGTGATCGAGATGGAAGTTATTCTACTCGACAAAGTAAACAAGCTAGGTGGTATTGGTGACGTTGCTGTCGTTAAACCAGGCTATGCTCGTAACTTTTTGATTCCAAACAAAAAAGCTGTGATGGCAACAAAAGCTAACTTAGCTTCTTTTGAAGAGCGTCGTGCAGAGCTTGAAGCTCAAGCGGCTGAGCGTAAAGCAGCAGCTGAAACACGTGCTCAAACACTTGAAGGCAAAACTTTCAAAATCGAAGCAAATGCTGGTGATGAAGGTAAGCTTTTTGGTTCTATCGGTACACGTGATATCGCTGAAGCTATTTCTAAAGAAGTGGCTGTTGAGAAGGCAGAAATCCGTCTTCCAGAAGGTGCGATCCGTCATACTGGCTCTTTCGAAATCGACGTTCAAGTACACCCAGAAGTGCTTGTAACCGTGACTTTGGAAGTAGTTGCTCAGTAATTCGTTTTAACGAATCTCTGACACTGAAAAAGGGTATCTTGTTTAATGCAAGATGCCCTTTTTTTATGGTCATGGTAAGCTTGTTTCCCTGTCATTTTTCCATTTTTCCTTGGGTGTTTTTACGTGCAATTAAACGATTCTGAAGTCGCTTCTATCAAGTTACCACCATATTCTATCGAAGCAGAACGTTCTGTTATCGGTGGTCTAATGCTGGATCCACAAGCGTGGGAAAAAGTCTCTGAGTTGGTTATAGCAGACGATTTTTATCGTCCCGAACACAAGCTTATTTTTTCTGTCATTGCTCGTTTGGTGGATGACAGTGAGCCCGTTGATGTTGTCACTATTGGGGAGCGTCTTGATAAACGAGGTGATTTAGAGTCCATTGGCGGCATGGCTTATCTTATCGAAGTGGCTGAGGCGACACCAAGTGCCTCTAACATCGCCTCTTATGCAGATATTGTGCGTGAACGCTCGATTCTACGACGTTTGATTATGACCACTAGTGATATTTCTGCTCGTGCTTTTCATCCCGAAGGGATGACGGCGGCAGAAGTATTAGATGAAGCGGAACGGAAAATCTTCCAAATCGCTGAAGGAGGGGAGAAAAAAGGTGGGCCTAGAATCGCTTCTGATATTCTAAGTGCCACCGTGGATAAGATTGATGAACTGTATCATCAGGATGGGGCAATTACTGGATTGAGCACTGGTTTTACGGATTTAGATAACATGACAGCAGGCTTGCAACCAGCGGATTTAATTATCGTCGCGGGTCGTCCTTCCATGGGGAAAACGACGTTTGCGATGAATCTGGTTGAAAATGCCACCATGATCAGTGAGAAGCCCGTGATTGTCTTTAGTTTGGAGATGCCTGCGGAAGCACTTATGATGCGTATGTTGTCCTCCCTTGGCCGGATTGACCAAACGCGCATGCGTTCAGGGCAGTTAGTGCAAGAAGACTGGGACAAATTGATGTCAGCGGTGAAAATGCTTAAAGACCGTAAGCTGTTCATTGATGACACTGGGGGCATTAGCCCGACAGAGATGCGCTCTCGTGTGCGTCGTATCGCTCGAGAACATGGCGGTGTGGCCATGATCATGGTCGATTACCTTCAATTGATGCAAATACCCGGTTTCACAGAAGGTCGAACCAATGAGATCTCTGAAATCTCTCGATCTTTAAAAGCCATTGCTAAAGAAATGGAGTGTCCAATGGTGGCGCTTTCTCAGCTTAACCGTAGCTTGGAGAACCGTCCGAATAAGCGTCCAGTCAACTCGGATTTGCGTGAATCCGGAGCCATTGAGCAGGATGCCGATGTGATTTCCTTCGTCTACCGTGATGAGGTGTACCATGAAGATACACCACACAAAGGGATCGCCGAAATTATTATCGGTAAACAGCGTAATGGCCCGATTGGCACCTGCCGACTTGCTTTTGTCGGTAAATACACGCGCTTTGAAGATTTGGCGCCTGATGCCTATCGTGATTTTGATGATGAGTGATATTTTTTAATATCGATATTAATTGATTGATAAAATGCAATTGGACACATAAAGTTACAAGCTCTAATTATTATAAAACGAGATGAATGTATGCGTAAGATGCCTGTTACCAACAAGGAATGTGATTATCCGAGCAACTATGTGCTTGTCTCTAGTACGGATGTGAAGGGGCGAATAACCTTTGTCAATGATGCCTTTTGTGAGGTAGCTGGTTACACTAGGGAAGAGCTCATTGGAGCACCGCATAACCTTATTCGCCATATTGATGTGCCTCCAGCTGTATTTGCCGATATGTGGGCAAATCTAAAGCAGGGCAACAGCTGGATGGGGATCGTAAAAAATCGCTGCAAAAGCGGTGATCACTATTGGGTGAGTGCCCACGTTAGTCCTTTGATAGACAATCAAAAGATTATTGGCTATGAATCCGTCCGTCGTAAGGCGACAAGGGAAGAAATTCATCACGCACAAAGTATTTATGATCGTATCAATGCTGGCAAAGGCCTGTTACCCACTAAGACAAAACTACTTGCTTATTTGACCAACCATACTTGGCCTGTACTGTTTTTCTTTGTGTTACTAGGGGTTATCAGTCTGTTAACCAATTCACTTGCGCTGCAAATAGCTGGCCCAGTAGTAGCCTTGCTAGGTTTTATTCTGTCTTGGGTACAAAGTGAGTCTCTCAATGCTACAGCGTCTGCTTTACCCGTGGAAGCCAATAATCCGATTGGCCAGTATCTTTATACAAAAAGTGTGGGTTTAAAGGCGGCGATTCCCTTCGCTCATATTCATCAACAAGCGGCGGCGGACACATTTCGCTATCGTTTAAAAGAAGGGGCGGCACAATTGCGTAAGCGAGCAGCAGGTGCCAAAGAAAGCGTCACCGGCAATTTGGCAAACTTTAATCAGCAGCGCCACACTTTTCAGAGTATTGTATCGGCCAGTTCACAAGTGCTGGCCAGTGCAAACGATGTGTCTGATCATGTAGGGAAAGCCGTTGAGGCGACTGGGGAAGTAGAAGTGGCTTCCAGAGAAAGTCAATCTCTTGCCAAGGTAACGGGTGATACCATGCGTGAGGTTTATAACGAAATTTTAGCCGCGAAGAAAGTTGTGGAAATCTTGGCATCACAAAGTGATGGTATTAACACCGTGGTCAACTCCATCAGTGATATTGCGGAACAAACGAATTTATTAGCATTGAACGCGGCTATTGAGTCTGCGCGTGCGGGCGAAGCAGGACGTGGTTTTGCCGTTGTGGCGGATGAAGTACGAGCGTTGGCGATTCGTACTCAAGAGGCGACTCAGAATATTCATAAAATGACCGAAACCTTGAAGAGCAACACCGTCGAAGTTACTAAAACCATCGATAAAGGGGCGGCGGTTGCTCATGATGGTGTCGATAAAGTGACGCTTGTAGCGGAAAAGATGAAAGATATTGAGGTGTCGATTAGTCGAATTGTTGAGATGACTTCGCAAATCAATGTCTCTTCAGAAGAGCAGGCGTCGGTAGCTCGTGATTTGAATAATCAAATGCAAGAAGTTGATGGGTTAAGTTTAAGAAGTATTGAAAGCGCGGAAAGCATTGTGACGAATATTGCCCATATTGAAGAAGAAGCTTATGAGCAAGGCAACTTAGCAGAGCGAATGAAAGCCTAACTAGAGGCCTTGTTGGCGATGAAAAAGCCCAAATGCAGATTTACTTGGATGAAGTTAATCAGTATTCGGGCTTTTTTTGCTTTCTCGTCGCTATTTGTTGTGGGTTATAGCTGAGTTTTAAGTGCGTATTTGTTATGGTTTATGCAATTGATGGTTAAGGAATAGAGTTGGATGAGAATTGCAGTAATTGGCGCTTCTGGGCGCATGGGTAAAAATCTAATTATCGCGACCAATGAAACCGATGGGGTGTCTTTAGGGGCTGCCATTGTGCGATCAGATAGTTCTCTTGTGGGAGCGGATGCTGGTGAGATAGCAGGTATCGGTAAGCTTGGTGTTTTGGCTACCGCCTCACTTGCCGATTGTGTGGCGGATTTTGATGTATTGATCGATTTCACTACGCCAGGCCTAACTCTTGAAAATGCGGCGTTTTGTGCAGAACATAATAAAGCCATCGTGGTGGGCACTACCGGTCTAAATAATGCTGAAAAAGCGCAATTGGCCAGTTATGCAGAAAAAACATCAGTGGTTTTTGCTCCTAATATGAGTATTGGTGTGAATCTAACATTGAAGCTGCTTTCTACCGCTGCGAAGATTCTAGGCGACGATTATGATGTGGAAATCGTTGAAGCGCATCATAGACACAAGGTCGATTCACCCTCAGGTACGGCTTTGCGTATGGGGGAAGTAGTGGCGGAAGCATTAGGGCGAGACCTGAAAGAATGCGCGGTTTACGGGCGTGAAGGTCAAATTGGCCCCCGTACTCAAAAAGAGATTGGATTTGAAACCATTCGTGCCGGAGATGTGGTAGGCGAACACAGTGTCTGGTTTGCGACCGAAGGTGAGCGCATTGAGATTGTTCATAAAGCCAGTAGCCGTATGACGTTTGCCAAAGGCGCTGTGCGTGCAGCGAATTGGCTAGAAGGCAAAGCTGCAGGCTTGTACGACATGCAGGATGTGTTGAATCTTAAGTAGCAACAAGCTTACTCATAGAGGTGTTAAGCCAAAAAATGGCCGCTTATGCGGCCATTTTTGCGCTTGTGAGATACTGAATGGTTTTAGGAAAGCATTAAGAATGCTAAGGAGACAACACGTCGGCTAGTTTTTTCGCCTCTATTCGCCCTTTTAATACGCCTTTCTTATTAATCACCGGAATATCGAAGGGGGAAGTGAGGGCGATCGGAATCACATCTTGCAATGGTGTGCTTTGACGTACAGACTTGAGTGGTTGCAATGCTTCTTTGATAAGCATGCCGTCGTCCATATCATCCAGCTTTGCTCTGCTTAATATGCCTTGATAGCCTTCTTCATCGAAAACAAACGCATGGTCCTTATCTTTGGGAAAATCAGCTCTCACATCACCTGCTGTTTTGCCTGTTAGTTTTTCAGTATTAGCAGTCATGATGGTTTGTACGCTGAGCGCTCTGGCTCGGTTGACATCTTTTGCAAAGGCTCGAACATACGCATCCGCTGGCTTCAGTACGATATCAACAGGATTGCCGACTTGAACCAGTTTGCCATCTTTCAATACTGCAATTCGATCACCAAGTCGAAGAGCTTCATCTAGATCATGAGTGATGAAAATGATGGTTTTTTGCAGGTTTTCCTGTAGATCCAAGAGCTGCTCTTGCATTTCACTGCGAATTAACGGATCCAATGCTGAGAAAGCTTCGTCCATGAGCAATATTTCTGCGTCTGTACACAACGCTCGAGCGAGGCCGACACGTTGCTGTTGTCCACCCGAGAGCTGTGATGGGTATTGTTCTCCGTATCCTGTGAGACCAACCGTATCAAGCCATTGATTGGCCTTTTCTTCCCAGTCCTTCTTGCTTTCACCCTTGATGGATAGACCATAACCAACGTTTTCTAGTACGGTTCGGTGAGGCATTAAGCCGAAATGCTGAAAGACCATCGACATCTTATGACGGCGAAAAGTTGTTAAGTCTTTCATGGAAAATTCCATGATGTTATCACCATCCACCCGAATGAGACCTGCCGTTGGGTCTATCAAGCGGTTAAAGTGACGGATAAGGGTTGATTTTCCTGAGCCTGATAGGCCCATAATCACGAAGATCTCACCGCGTTTTATGTTTAGATTAATATCCTGTAAGCCAACGGTGTGACCCGTTTCGGCAAGAACCTCCTCTTTGCTTGCTCCCTCTTTGACTTTAGGGAGCACTTCTTTGGGGGTGTTGCCAAAGATCTGATAAAGGCCTTCTATTTCAATCAAGGTTGTACTTTTTTCTAGAGAAGGCTCACTAGTGTCGTTTTTATGTTCAGTCATTGTGGGCGCTCTCTAAGTGTTTTTGGGTACGTTTCGCGTAGCTTTGTGACACTCGGTCAAAGATAATCGCTAGCGCAACAATGGCTAAGCCATTTAAAAGTCCAAGCGTGAAATATTGATTGGTAATGGATCTGAGAACCGGTTGACCAAGTCCATTAACCCCAATCATGGAGGCAATAACAACCATGGCGAGAGCCATCATGATGGTTTGGTTTATTCCCGCCATAATGGTAGGCATGGCAAGAGGGAGTTGCACACCTAGCAATCTTTGCGTTGATGTGGCCCCAAAGGCAGTAGCCGCTTCAAGGGTTTCTTTCGAGACGAGCCTAATGCCTAGGTTTGTTAAGCGAATAACGGGGGGGATCGCATAAATAACCACTGCTATCACACCTGGAATTTTACCTATGCCAAGGAGCATAACCACTGGAATTAAGTAAACAAATGCAGGCATGGTTTGCATGACATCAAGTAGTGGTGTGATGATGGATTGTGCTCGATCAGAACGTGCCATTAAGATGCCAATTGGAATACCCAGAGCGATAGAAATAAGAGTACACACTGTGATAATACTTAGGGTTCGCATCGTGTTTTCCCACATACCAAAGTAGCCAATGAGTAACAATGAGATAACGACGCCTAAGCTCAATTTCCAAGAGCGGGTAGCGGCATAAACTAAGCCTGTGATGGCAATGATGATGATCCACCAAGGAGTTTGAAGCAGTAGATTATCAAACCATATAAGAAATTTTAAAAGAGGATGAAAAGCCGCTTCGATTGCGTCACCGTATTCGCGTGAAAAATGTCGATAAGCGCCATCTAACGTTTGTCGAATGGTGAGTAAGTCTCGACGGCTCATATCAGGAAATTGTGTTAGCCAATTGGAAGACATAATATGGGTCTCTTGACGAAATAAAATAAGAGAGGGCTTTACGAAGCCCTCTGAATACAAGATTTATAGATTGTTAAGTGCTTTATCGAGCTTAGCTGCCACTTTTTTACTAACCCATTTCGACCAAATATCTTTATGTTTTAGCATGAACTCTTCTGCAGCGTATTGGCCGTCAGCTTGGTTGTCTTCCATCCAAGCTAATAAGCTGTTCATTTGCTTGTTGGTGTATGAACGATGCTGTAAATACGCAAAGGCTTCAGGGGATCTTTTCTCGAATTTAGCCGTTGTCAACGTATAAACAGGGGAAGGTGGGTACATGGTGGGTTTTGGATCTAAGCAGTTTGCCTGCGTGATACAGCTTGTAAACTCTTTTTTATTGACGCCAGTACCAAAATCTACCTTCACCATTTGATATTTCCCTAAAATGGCTGTTGGTGCCCAGTAGTAGCCAAACCATGGTGCTTTTTTTTCATAAGCATGTGCTAGGGTGCCTGCTAAGCCTGCTCCAGAACCTGGGTTGACGAGAACAAACCCAGCTTTTTTTAGATGTAATGCATTAAAAAGGTTCTGTGCTGATATTTGGCAGTTCCAACCAGGAGGGCAGCCGTAAAATGCAGAGACTGAGCTATCTTGAGGGTTTGGAAAATCTTTCGCGTGTTTAATGACTCCTTGGATGGTGGCGAGTGATGGATCCTTGTCGACCATATATTTAGGCACCCAAAACCCTTCTTCGCCACCGTCAGAGAGGGATTTCGCCGCAATTTTAAGGCGGCCTTCTTTAACGCCGCGATCAATGGCGTCTTTCATGGAATTTGTCCACATTTCTGGCGCTATGTCTGGTTCTCCTTTTTCTATCATGGAAGTGCCCGTCGGCATGGTATCACCAGGAACGAGTTCAGCATGGCAGCCATAACCATGATTCAGGATGAACTTGTCTACATTCGCCATTAATGTCGCTGAGTTCCAGTTCATGTTTGCGATAGTGACATTTCCGCATTGGCTATTTGCTGCGAAAACAGAGGTGGTTGCAAGGGTCATTAACCCCGCAAGGAGTGCTTTTTTATACATAATAATTTCCTTTTGAATGTGATGTGGCATTTTTATTGTATTAATTAAGTTTACATATCTAAGTATTTATAGCAAATTTTTGTCAGATTTATCAAAAATTAAGGATTTATTATCGGTTCGATATCGTGAAAACTGTCGTAATAGACGTTTGAGATAGGCGCTCAGAGAGGCCAAAATAGTGGTGTTAGTGTGAAGTTAGGGTGACCTGGGAAGCTCGTCTATTGACAAAAAAACTCGACTATATTGCACAGTCGAGTTTTTATAAGATTTGTGATCTAAGGATGTGCGTGCGTTATTGATTGGGAGAATTAATATCCAGAAGAGGTGCAGCATCAATGTGTTCTGCGTCCATCATGATGGCAATACGCTGTAAAGAGGAGAGAACTTGAGTTTGCTCCCAGCCTTGTAGACTTTCAAACTCACTAATGAACTTTTCATGTAGCAGAGGGGGAGCAGAGTGCAGTAAAGTGCGACCTTGATCGGTTAGTCTAGCGTTTACAATACGTTTGTCTTTTTGTGCTCTAACACGCTCAACCAGTTTGCGATCTTCTAACCGATTTAAAATGGTGGTTACTGTGGCTTGGCTCAATGAGACGCTGTCGGATATTTTGCGAACAGTAACATCGCCCAAGCTCTCAATAGAGCGTAGCACCATTATTTGAGGGATCGTTAACCCACAAGCTTTTACGACTCGTTTCGACTGTAAGTCAGTCGCACGAATGATACGGCGTAAATGAACAAGGACATCATGTAAATGTTGTGATTCAGGCATATTGCTAGAGCGACTCATAAAAAAGGTGACAGATAATCGCCAATGTTGGCAAGTTAGAATCCTATATTATATGTGAGAAAATACACATCAAATAGACTCAATTATAAAATATTATAGCTCTAATTATAGTGCTAAACCAATCATTACGAAAGTTTTATTGCAAAAGAGCCTCTTGGTGTTTAGACCCGAAAAGTCGCAGGGCCGTTTTTAAGAGTATTTAACGGCTTAGGACGAATGATTTTTTAATCGATCGAACGCTTCGATGGCTGCTTTTCGAGCGGCTTGATAATCTACAATCGGGCTCGGGTAACCCAGTGCTTTTCGTTGCTCAGTTGACGGATTATGAATCGATTTGTTATCCAAGCTTTTTAGCTCAGGAACAAAACGGCGAATAAACTCACCGTTTGTATCGTAGCGTTCCGACTGTCTTGTGGGATTGAAAACACGAAAATATGGCGCCGCATCGCATCCCGTTGAGGCACTCCATTGCCAGCCACCGTTGTTAGCCGCAAATTCGCCGTCAATGAGTTGACTCATAAAGTACTGCTCTCCTCTTCGCCAGTCTGCAAATAATAATTTGCTGAAGAAGCTTGCCGTAATCATCCGTAAGCGATTATGCATCCAACCTGTTTTATTCAGCTGTCTCATGGCCGCATCGACGATAGGAAATCCCGTCTGGCCTTTTTGCCAAGCGAGCTGCTCCGCTTTATTATCGCGCCACACAATCTGGTCTGTCTCCGGTTTAAAGGGGTGGTGTTTTGATAGCGTAGGAAAGTGTCCCATAAGTTGACGGTAAAAGTCTCGCCAAGCCAATTCTTTTAACCAAACACTGTCTTGCCATGATCGGCCTTGCTCATTGCAAACATAGGTTATGGCATACACACATTCCCTTGGCCCCAGCGCGCCAAGGGCTAGGTAAGGGGATAAAGTACTGGTGCCCGGCGTCATGGGAAAGTCACGTTGTTCGTCATACTGGCCTTCTTTACGGTGACAAAATTGCCAAAGTGTCTGGCTGGCTTTGTCTTGATCTGGCTTCCAAAGGTCGTCTCGAAATGGCCGCTGCCACGCCATGGTCAGGGGCTGCTTGTCAAGTGCATCTGCTTGTTGTTTGGGGGCGAGTAGAGGCTCAATAGATTGCTCATTAAGCATGGTGAGCCAGCGTTTATAAAATGGTGTAAAAACTTTAAACGGTGTGCCTTGCTGACTTAGTACAGGACGGGAAACAATCAAGTCCGGTTTTTGTGGATGGACTTCAATATGAATGCCTTGGAGTGCTTGATTCACCGCCTGATCTCTCTGTCTTTCATCGATCGGCAAGTCTTGGTTGTACCAGACATGCTTTATGGCGTTGTCCTGACAATATTGGCGCAGAATATCAGGTACTTGCTCAAAATACTCTCCTTCAATGAGATCTGCTGGAATACCTAGACTAGCCAGTTTGCTAAACAAGCAGCGAATCAGGCCGGCTCTCAGTCCTGTTTTTGCCTCGGATTCATGATGCTTTTGCCATTGTTTTGGTGTGGCAATCACAAGCACCCGAATGGGGCCTTTTAGGGAGGCAAAATATAGGGCTGGATTGTCTTGCCAACGTAGATCGTTCCGGATCCAGACGAGTTGTTCTATGACCATAATGGCCTCCTACTATTCTACGACTAACTAGATGGTATTGCGGATGCCAAGCGCACTTGGGTAGGGGGCAAAATAACGTTGCTCTTGCACATATTGACTGCCATGATGTTTCAAGTAGTGGTGCAACAGGGCGACGGGCGTGGCGAGGTTTACCTCTTCGCGCCGATATTGTTCAACTACGTTTAATATGTCTTGACGAATCGAGGAATCAACAGAGCGTTTTAGATAGCCAATAAGGTGCATTAACACGTTACAGTGGTTTTTCCGTTTAGCAGGCTGTGACAGAGCCGTCATGAAAACCTCAAAGTACGCGGCTTTTAGTTCATCTAGTGTTCTGGGGTCATTACCTGAGAGCATTTTGCCCAATTGTTTATAGGCAGATTGTGAATGGGCCATGACCAAATATTTGTAGCGGCTATGAAAAGCAATCAGGGCTTTCATGCTTGGTTTGGCGTTCACGCAGTGGCGAAATTCATGGTGAGCGAACACGCGTGTTAAAAAGTTTTCACGTAGCATAGGGTCGTTGAGTCGACCGTCTTCTTCGACTGGTAAGAATGGATAACGAGCTTTTAAGGCGCGGGTGAATAATCCTACTGTGCGCTGCATATGAGGGTGACCATTTTCTTGATAGACCTTGATACGCTCTAGCCCACAGCTTGGGGAGTTTTTCATCAAAATATAGCCATCCAAGTGACCTAGCTGCTCAATATAGGGTTGGCTGGCGGCCATGAATACATCGGAAACATCGCCTCCTTTTTGATTGGAATAGGTCATTCTTGGGGCCTCTGGGTTTCCTTCAAGACGCAGTGTTGGCCGTGGTGTTCCAAAACCTGCGGCAACTTCTGGGCAGAACTTTTGATAATCAAAATAGTCGCTCAGATGTTGATCGCAATAAGTGGATCGGCTATGTCCGCCATTAAAGCGAACGTTATCCCCCAGCAAGCAGGCGCTGATGCCCACAGGAATTCGGTGATTTAAATGATCCGCATGAAATTGCTTTTGTGGAAGCTGTTCAATGGTTGTCATCTTGTTATCCTCATCTGATTGAGATAGTCACATAAACCCAAAGCACTTATCAGGGCTCCTTCAGCATCGCCTTGACAGAGCCAATCACCCGCCAGGCCGATGTTTTTTGGGGAGTGCCACATAAACGGCTGTTGATGGTTATAGACGTCGGTTCGTGCCAGCAGCCAGCGATGGGGCTCGCTTGTTTTTTTCGGTATGAGTTGGGTCTCATGGAAAAATGCTTGGATGAGTAAGGTGGCAATGGTGTTTTTATCCTCGTCCAAGTAGTGTTGTGTCCACTCAGGGGAAGCTTGTATAACCCATCTTTCTGAGCCGTTATGTCCTTGTCTTCTATTGGGTTTGGCACTGTCTTTGACAAGTCGCTGCAATGTCGATGATTTAGGTATGAGAATCGGTGGTAGCGTTGACTGTTCTGTGTCTAGGCACATTGCCCATTGAGGCTGGGTCGTTTGGGCCGCCTGATGGGCGCATGCGATTAGCTCATCAATCTGCTGAGTTGTCGATAATAGTGTCACCGCCTGAGACGCTGGTATAGTAACAATGAGGAATTTAGCTTGAGCAATGGCCTGATGTTGTTCATCATAAAGTCGCCAGATATCTGTTGTCGCTAGACTGCCTTGCTCAACGTAATCGATTTGTTCAAGAGAATTGATGCGTGTATTAGTGATTAAGTCACTGTTAGTTAACCAATGGCGAGTAATGGCGCTCATTTTAGGAATGCCAACATACGCCTGTGCATCGGGCCAGTAGGCGGCAATACCTTGTTCGACTAATGACGCAAAAAGCGGCTTAGTGTCTTTGTGGTGAATTGAAATAAATGGCGTGCCAAGCTCACAGCTTGTGTTTTGGTCGAGATGTTTGCTACTGGCACGGCCACCAGAGCCGCGACTCTTTTCGATAACACAGACAGACCATCCCATACGAGAGAGCTGCTGAGCGCATAAACTGCCGGAAAGACCTGCCCCGATAATCGCAACGTCATAGTATGATGGCGAGTTGTATAGGGTGTCCTTGGGCATTTTTTGCTCTCTCATGATGTCACCTTGATCTGTATTGTCTGTTTGTAAGACTTGTACGATAAAATTGCTTGTACAAGTTATTATTTATACAATATAGATGCTTGTACAAGAAATGCAATATATCTTGTACAAATATATTTTTGTATAGTTTTTAGTTCGAAGATCTTGGCTTAATAGGCTTGAAGGAGAGATCGTTAGGTGAAAAATGATTTGAATGAAGAGGACGTAGACCTATTTGCTATCCGTACTTTATCGGAAAAGACAGGAGTAAATTCTGTGACCTTGAGGGCTTGGGAGCGGCGTTATGGTTTGTTGAAACCAAAACGAACTGCAAAAGGCCATCGCTTGTACAATCTAAATGATGTGCAACGTGTTGAAGCCATTGTCCATTGGATTCAGCAAGGTGTTTCTGTTAGCAAAGTACGTTCTTTATTGGACAAAGGGGCATCGTTGGAGAATCTGGAACTTTCCAACGAGTGGTTAGATTGGCAAGATCAGTTGGTAACAGCCTCATGTGTATTTGATGAGTACAAAATAGAGCGCTTATACCAACAGATTTTCTCTCAATATCCTACATCAATCGCTGTGCGCAATTGGCTCGTTCCCAGTCTTGATAAGCTGGCCCGATTAGCGGCTGGTCGCTTTTGCGAAACCGTTCTGACGGCTTGCTTGTCCTCTCGGTTAATGACATTAAAGGATCAACAAAAAGCGGCTCCTAAGGTGTTGATCACTGGGTTGTTGGGGCAACGCACTTTGTGGTGTTTTGTCGCCGCCGCCATGCTCAATGACCAAGGTTATTCCTGTGCTGTTATGCCCATGATGACCACTTATCAAGAGCTTAATGAGCTTGTATTGGGGGTTGATCCTCAGGGCGTGATTGTATTTGCAGAAGGAGAGTTTATTAGCAATATTGATGACTCGGTAACTATGATGTCTTCCTGGAATAGACGCACTTCTGTTATTGGGGCCGGTTTCTGGGTGGCGTTGCAAGAGAGCAAATCAGTATTAGCCAAGTCGGTTTGTGCATATTCTGAGCCATTAGAAGGGATTTTAGGATTTGCCTTATCCAAGTCTTATTAATTGAGGCATAGCTTCTTCTATCAATGATCGATATGCATGAATTATTTTAATAAAATATCTATTAGAACTATGCATACAATGTATTTAGTTAATTAAAAAATCTCCTCTATTATCAAAGCTATCAAAAGAGCTTAGAAAAACAGAGGAGATTCACATGACGAAAACACTTACTTTTGCCGTGATGCACTTTACCATTGCCTTTACGGTTGCCTATGTTATTACCGGAAGCGTGTTGGTTGGTGGTGCGGTGGCTCTTATAGAGCCTGCCATTAACACCGTGGCTTTTTACTTTCACGAGAAAATTTGGGCACGTTATTCAGGATCAAAGAGTCAGGCCATGTTAGTGAATATTGTCGAATCAGCCAGTGAGAGTTATGCGCTAAGATCCATGTAATCTGGGTGCTTGTTTGATCATGTGATTTGACGTTTTTATAAAAAAGCCTCATTTACCTATAGGCAAATGAGGCTTTGATGTGTTTGCTGAACCGTTTTTAGTTAAAGGTTTAGAACAAAAACGATAGCAACAGCGATGGGACTTATGACCATCACGCTTATTTTCCAATATGAAAAAAATAGCTTAGAGACCGATAGCTCTTCTTCAGAGAATTTTGATTTAACAGCCCAGCCAGCGAATAGTGCGGTGAAGATACCGCCAAGAGGTAACATGATATTCGCCGTCGCATAGTCTAAGAAGTCAAAGATATTCTTACCGAAGAGGGTAATGTTACTCATAAAGTTAAAAGAACCAAGACAAGCGATGCCAAGTAACCAAACGATGAAACCGATGGCGATGGAAGCAGTAATGCGTTTGATCTTCATGCGTTCCACGATAAAAGCAACGGTTGGCTCCATCAGTGAGATAGAGGATGTCCAAGCGGCGATGCCTACAAGAACAAAGAATAGGAAACCAAACAGTTGACCAAAAGGCATTTGCCCAAAGGCAACGGGTAAGGACATAAACATCAAGCCTGGGCCTGCGGCAGGATCCATTCCATTAGCGAAGATCACAGGGAAAATACACAAGCCAGCAACCAGCGCAACCAATGTATCCAAAGCGCCAATGGCGATCACGGTACTACCAATAGACGCTTTCTTTGGCATATAGGAGCCGTAAGCCATCATGGTGCCCATGCCAAGAGATAAGGTAAAGAAAGAATGGCCTAAGGCAACTAACACAGCACTCCAGCTTAATTTACTGAAGTCAAAATCAAACATGAAATGCCAACCAGCGGAGAAGCTTTTTGTGCTCATGGCATAACCAAGCAGAACAAGCAGAAGGATGAAAAGCGCAGGCATCATAATACGAGTTGCCATTTCAAGTCCCTTATTGACACCTCTGGCTACCACAAACACCGTCATAACAACGAACAAGGTATGCCAGCCAAGTAGGGTCATGGGATCGGCTAGTAGGGCTTTAAAAGTGGCATTGGCCTGATCGGATGTCAGTCCAGCTAGCTCTCCTGTGGCCATGGCTTTGATATAGTTCAATACCCACCCTGCGACAATGGAGTAGAAAGAAAAAATCATAATGCCCGTGAACATACCAACGATGCCAATGAGGCCCCATGCTTTAGTCTGACCGGACTCCTCTGCAACATCCTCCAGAGAGTCGACGGGGTTTTTTCTACCACGACGACCAATAAAGACCTCAGCCATCATGATAGGAATGCCCACAAACAAAATACATACTAGATAGACTAGAACGAAGGCTCCGCCGCCATTTTCCCCCGTGATGTAGGGAAATTTCCAAATATTTCCAAGGCCGACAGCAGAACCCGTTGCCGCCATAATAAATACCCATCGGCTCGCCCATGAGCCCTGACTAGATGTCTTTTCTTGCATAATAATCTCTAAAAAAGTTGAAAGTTAAACAGCAATATCACGCCGCCCCCTACAAACAACTTACATTGAGAGCGTTGCGAGTCATGTTGTTATGCAAGGTTCTCTCATTACCATTAAATGGTGATCGGTTCGATTTGTGGGGTCTGGCTTTGTTAAGGGGCAGGATTCTCCAAATTTTGTCTCGTTCATGCAACAAAAAAACGACATTTTTTATTTTAAGTCGATCTTTCTGCAATGCCTTATGCCTTAAGGGGTTCCGTAAATACACCAAGTTCTCTTGAAGAAAATATTACTCAACAAAACATTAGTTCTCTAAATAAAAGCTGGACATATGTTTTAATCTGTCTAAAATGGTTAGACATCAAATCACTTTTCTGGGTGTTGAGTGATAAATGAATTATTTATCCTCCGTGATACGGGGGGTTAATGGGTGTTTGTGTATTTGAGAACACTCATTCATTAAAGAGATACTTTGTTTTCTAATTTATTGAGGTGTGGTTTTGAATAACATAGAGCTTATTAAACCAAGAGCAGAGCACGGTATGTTGATTAACCAGTTGGTTGCTAGTTGTCCACCACTGGATACCAATTCGGTGTACTGCAACTTGCTGCAAGCAGATCACTTTAGTGAGACAAGTGTCTCAGCAATGCTAGAGGGTCGTTTAGTTGGCTTTATTTCTGGCTACTTGATTCCAAATCGAACAAATACCTTGTTTGTATGGCAGGTGGCGGTTGGTGAAGCTGCACGAGGTCGAGGTTTGGCGAAAAAAATGCTATCGGCTTTATTAGAGCGCCCAATTTGTTCCGATGTGGCTTATATAGAAACCACTATTACTAAATCCAATGGGGCGTCTTGGGCACTGTTTCGCAGTATGGCTAAGCAATTAGGCGCACCGTTAGAAGACTCAGTTCAATACGATAAAGATAGTCACTTTCAAGGAAAACATGACACAGAATTTTTGGTTCGTATCGGCCCTTTTTGATGAGGCCTCTGTTCCCTGTTCTGTTTGTTGATTTGCATAAATTTAATTAAGAGGAAGTATTAGCATGAAAATTTTTGAAGAGCTTGAATCGGAAGTACAATCATACGCACGTTCATTCCCTCGTGTTTTTCATCGCGCCCAAGGTGCCCATTTGTTTGACGAGGATGGCAACAAATACATCGACTTCCTAGCAGGGGCTGGTACGTTGAACTATGGCCATAACAACCCTGTTTTCAAAGAAAAACTGATTGAATACATTATGGAAGACGGCGTAACTCACGGCTTGGATTTGCATACCAAAGCGAAAGCCGCCTTTTTGGAGAGTTTTAATGAGTATATTTTAAAACCCCGTAATCTGGAGTATATGGTTCAATTTACTGGGCCCACAGGAACAAACGCCGTTGAAGCCGCATTGAAGCTTGCTCGAAACGTAACGGGCCGTGAAAACATTGTGAGTTTCACGAACGGTTTCCACGGTTGTAGCTTGGGTGCCCTATCGGTAACGGGCAACTCTCATCACCGTGGCGCCGCTGGTACCAGTTTAGGTGCCGGTGTTTCAACCGTTCCTTTTGATGGCTACCTTGGTGATGGCATTGAAACCACGGAATATTTAGACAAAGTATTGTCGGATTCAAGCAGTGGTGTTGACCTTCCCGCTGCGGTTATTGTTGAAACAGTTCAGGGCGAGGGCGGTATTAATGCAGCCAGCTTTGAATGGTTACAGAACCTTGAAGCCGTTTGTAAAAAACACGAAGTGTTACTGATTGTTGATGACATTCAAGCCGGTTGTGGTCGTACAGGTACTTTCTTTAGCTTTGAGCCTGCGGGCATCAAGCCAGACATCGTTACCATGTCGAAGTCAATTGGTGGTTATGGTCTGCCATTTGCCATTGTCCTTATGACACCTGAATTGGACCAATGGAAACCAGGTGAGCATAACGGTACTTTCCGTGGTAATAATTTGGCATTTGTCACAGCAAAAGCCGCCATTGATACTTTTTGGCAAGACAATACCTTTGAAAAAGAGATTCAGCGCAAAGGGGATTACATCCTGAAACGTACTCAAGCCATTGTGGATAAATATGGTGAAGGTAACTTTACTCTACATGGACGAGGCATGATGCGCGGTATCAATTGTGTAAGTGGTGAGCTTGCCGGAAAAATTACCCACAAATGTTTCCAAAATGGCCTAATGATTGAGACATCTGGTGCGGATGATCATGTTGTTAAGTTCCTTTGTCCTTTGATTATTAGCGACGAGGACCTCAAGCAAGGTATTGACATTCTTGAGAACGCAATCAAAGAAGTGTGTGCTAAAGAAGACGACATGCCAGAAGCGAAAAGCTATTTTGATGAAAACTACGACATCGCCGTATAACGTCGTTGTTGAAAAAGGCTACACACTCTTTAAAAAGCGCTGTCGTAAGTGGCGAATGTTACCGTAAGAATTGGTATGACACACCGAGCTTAAGAGTGAGTTAAAGGGGTAGGTCAACAACCTTAGGTTATTAAGGTTGTTGACCACCTGATTTAAATTGTGAAGATCGTTTATAGGAGAATACAATGTTTGCACGTGATTTAGCTGAATGCGAAAAGACCGAACGTCGTGTCGTTTCCCCTGATGGAAATTGGGAAAGCACTCGTTTACTGCTAAAAGAAGATAACATGGGTTTTTCTTTCCACATTACGACGATTTATGAAGGCAAAGATTTTGATATGCATTATCAAAATCACTTAGAGTCCGTGTATTGCATCTCCGGTGAAGGGGAAGTGGAAAGCCGCGAAACGGGTCAAAAACACCATATCAAACCCGGTGTTGTATATGTCTTAGATAAACACGATGCTCATACTTTACGAGCTTTTAAAGAGCTTAAATTGGCATGTGTGTTTAATCCACCGATTACAGGCAAAGAAGTGCACAACTCAGAAGGCGCTTACGAGTTGTTAGATTAATAAAACATCTTTTAATCTACTCAAGTAAAGGTACAAAGCTCATTTCGTTAACATAGAGGAGTATAGAAGGAGGAGCGATAATGTCATCGTCGGCGTATGTTCTAGATAGTGGGTCTCCTGAAGTATTGGGGCAAACTAAATGGAGTGTTACTACTGATGAAGTATTGAAAAAAGATAGGGTAGTCGATGATTATCCATCTAGACAATATCAGAAGCCTACGTATTTCAATCGCAAAGACCCCGTTATTTTCTCTGATGATCGACAAAAAGCGCCTTTAGATGAGGCGCTTTTAGATCACTATGAAAAAAACGGCTTTTTATTTCTAGATCATCTTTTTAGCGAAGATGAAGTCGCAAAAATGCAGCAATACATGCAGTGTTTGCGAGATGATGAGTTTATTAAACAACGTGAAGAGAGTATCACCGAAGCCAACAGTGGCGACATTCGTTCGGTATTTGATGTTCATAAACTGAATGATTTTTTTCAAAGCGTTGCCGAAGATCCGAGACTGGTAAGAATCGCGGAATACATATTAGGAGATCAGGTTTATCTCCATCAAACCCGCTTAAACTACAAGCCGGGGTTTAGAGGGAAAGAGTTCTATTGGCATTCTGATTTTGAAACCTGGCATGTGGAAGATGGTATGCCGAGAATGCGAGCTCTGAGTATGTCCATTACCCTCACTCCTAACGACCATAACAATGGTCCTCTTCTTGTCATTCCAGGGTCACACCATACTTATATTTCTTGTGTGGGGGAAACACCAGACAATAACTATCTGTCATCGTTAAAAAGACAAGAAGTAGGCGTCCCAGATGATCAAACCGTACAAAATTTGGTGAAGTCATATGGTATTGAGGCCGCCGTGGGGCAACCGGGGCGAATTATTTTATTTGATTGCAATTTATTGCATGGCTCCAACGGTAACATTACCCCCGCGCCTCGCTCAAATTTGTTCTTTGTTTACAATGCTTTATCCAATCGTGTTGGCAAACCGTTTGGTGATACTAAGGTAAGACCAGAATATATAGCCGCCAGAGACAGCATTAGGCCGTTGAAAAAAGTGATTAATACTTAAACTTTTTGCAGCCTTATGACAATATAGCGGCAGTTTAGATTTTGGCTGGAGATTGCTCTTCAGCCCCTTAATAAATTGGGTTTAATGATGGGACTACATACAGTTGAAAAAATCGGTGGCACGTCCATGAGCGACTACCACTCTGTACGCGATAATATCGTGTTTAAACCAGCTCAAACGAATGACTTATATAACCGCATTTTTGTAGTATCGGCTTATGGTGGTATTACGGACCAATTGCTTGAACATAAAAAAACCGGTGACGCTGGTGTTTATGCTTATTTTGCCAAAGAGCGAAATCAAAAGTCTTGGTCAAAAGCGCTGAAAGATGTGCGGGCTGCCATGCTAGAAATTAATCACTCGTTATTTGAAGGTACTTTGCTGGAAGAAGCGAATTACTTTTTGAATCGCCGTTTGCAAGATGCCCAAGAGTGTTTAGAAGACCTCCATCGCCTGTGCCAACATGGTCACTTTTCGATCAGCGAGCATTTGGCAACGGTGCGCGAAATGTTGGCAAGTCTTGGTGAGGCACATAGTGCTTGGAATACTGCAACCTTATTAAAACGTGATGGTGTTAATGCGGTATTTGTTGACTTGACGGGGTGGAATAGCCCTTGCCATATGTCTCTTGACGAGCGAATAATCGATACATTTAAGGACATTGACCTGTCTACTCAGCTGCCTATTGCAACAGGCTATGCTCATAGTGAAACAGGTTTAATGTCAACATTCGACCGGGGATACAGTGAAATGACCTTTAGTCGAATTGCGGTTTTGACCGAAGCTCGTGAAGCAGTTATTCATAAAGAGTTTCACTTAAGCAGTGCGGATCCTCGACTGGTAGGTGAGAACAAGGCAGTGCCAATAGGCCGAACTAACTATGATGTTGCCGATCAACTGGCTAATTTGGGGATGGAAGCGATTCACCCTAAAGCGGCAAAAGGGTTACGTCAGCATAATATCGCGTTACGTGTGAAAAACACCTTTGAGCCAGAACATACAGGTACCTTGATTACGGGGGATTACGTCAGTGATGAGCCTTGTGTTGAGATTATTGCCGGTTCTCGTGGTGTGTTTGCGGTTGAGATCTTTGACCAAGACATGGCAGGCGATATTGATCAGTTCGATGTGGCGATACTGAAAGTGATGCGTCAGTTTAAAGCTCACATCATTGCCAAAGACATTAATGCCAACACTATCACTCATTATTTAGGCGTGAGTCTAAATACCTTGAAACGGGTGATGAAAGTATTGCATGAAAAATTCCCTGATGCGGAAATCTCTCAGCGTAAAGTTGCCATTGTATCTGCTATTGGTAGCGATATGAAAACCACAGGTATGTTGGCAAAAGCAGTGAAAGCCATTGCTGAACAAGAGATTAACGTGCTTGCAATGCACCAATCTATGCGCCAGGTGGATATGCAGTTTGTTGTGGAAGAGGAAGACTACGAGCAAGCAATTTGTAGTTTGCACAAAGAACTTGTCGAAGTGCACGAACATGGTCGGGCTATCTGTCTTGCTTCCTAAAGCAAGCCTGATATCACCGGTGGTCATTGATTACCTGTTATTGCCTGTCTAAAGGGGATGCGTTAAAAAGGTTAAAAAGAGAGTGAGAGCTTGCTCTTACTCTCTGACGTGTACTAGCTCAGAGTAGATCTGACGTTTTCCCCTTTAGGCATCTTGTTCAAGGTTTTTTCTATAGGCTTGTTTGTTTTTTTCGACTAATGCGTTGAATGCGTCTTTGGGTAAGGGGCGGCTAACAATGTAACCTTGACCATACTCACATGAATAATCTTCTAATAGACGCCACTGAGTTTCATTTTCAATCCCTTCTGCGACCACATGAATGCTTAACTTGTGTGCCATGGCGATAATGGCTTCGACAATTTTTTTGTCATTTGGGTTGGTTTCTAAATCATCAACAAAGCTTTTATCTATTTTTAGCACGTTGACGGGTAGGTTTTTCAACTGACCAAGAGAGGAGAATCCTACACCAAAATCATCAATAGCGATGCTAATCCCCATATTTTTAAAGGTTTGTAGAATATTACTTGCTAAGGTGATATCACTGAGTAACGCGGTTTCTGTCACTTCAAAACCTATTTCTTTTGGCGATACTTGGTATTGATCCAGTAGCTTGGAGACTTGTTTGACCAGTTTGGCATCCCTGAGTTGTAAGGCGGATAAATTGATGTGTATACAGATGGGACTTAACCTGTCTTGATGTCGTTGGGCAATAAATGCAATGCTGGTTTCAATGACCCAATACCCTATATCGATAATCAATCCTGTTCTTTCTGCTAGAGGGATAAAGGCGTCAGGCCCAATCCGCCCTCTTTCTGGATGATGCCAGCGAATCAGGGCTTCAGCAGAAAAGATCTTGCCATTGGATAAGTTAAATTGCGGTTGGTAAAACAACTCAAACTCATTTTTGCTTAAGGCTCTGTGTAACTCATCCTCCTCCAATATATCTTTCATGGTATTGTCTTTAATGTTTTTTGTATAAAAAGCGTACTGGTTTTTTCCTAATTGCTTCGCTCGGTATAGAGCCATATCTGAGTGTTGCATGATACTGATTAAGTCTTGCCCATCATCTGGGACCATTGCAATCCCTAATGATGTGCTCATCATAAAGTGATGTTTGTAAATGGTGACGGGTTTTTGAATGATTTGTAAAACCTGCTCGGCGTATTGACTCACTTCGTGATGACCATCGACATCACTTAAATAGATGCAAAACTCGTCACCGCCAAGACGAACGACATGACTTTTCTGATGAGGAATGCTAAGCAGTCTTTCTGCGACTAGTACCAAAACTTGGTCTCCAATATCGTGTCCAATGGAGTCATTAATTCTTTTAAAATTATCCAAGTCGAAATAGATGAAAGCGGAGCGTCTTACCTTCTTTTTCTGTTTGAAAATGGTGTGTTGCAGTTTATCGGTTAAAAAACGTCTATTGGGCAGACCCGTTAATGGATCCTCATAAGCAAGCTTTTCAAGCTCTTGGGTTTTTTCATTCACCAACCGTTTTAGGCGAGTAGGCTGCAGCAGCATATAAAAGAAAAATAAGGAAATTAAAGCCGGTATCACCAGTGCCAGTGTATAGCGAAACTGCATCTCACCAAGGACGTTTTTAGGTATGCTGTGGCTGATTCTTAATTGCCATTGACCAGATGGTAGAGAAAGGTATCTGGTTGAAAACAGTTTGCCGATTGGTTCGGAGGACTGAGCTACTACAATGGGATGGGAAGGCGTTTTAAAGTAGAGTATTTTGTATTGGTAACCTTGTTGTTCCAAATCGCTAAAACGGCTATTTGAAATAAGTACATTGAGATTGATAACGGCGGACACAAAGCCCCAAAAATAGTTTTCGTGCTCACTGTTTGTGATGCTCACAGGGACTCGGTAGATTACCGCTCTTCCTCCCTGAATAAGTTGAACAGGGCTTGTTAGAATGGCTTTATTATAACGAATTGAAATGTCTGTCAATTCGTTATATGGAGGGCTTTTTAGGATATTTAGTCCGATAGCCGCTTCGTTTCCTTTTGGCGGATAAATTTTTTCGATAATGCCCTTTGGTGCTAACTGCAGGCTCGATATACTGCTGATAGAGTCAATTATGTTTTTTGCGTATTTATTAAAATAGGGCATATAACCCTGATTCAACTGGATGTTGTAAGCCAGTATCTGAGTGCTGGTAAAGGTAAGCGATAAGTGGCGCTGTAGAATCGCTTTTTGATCCTGAATCACGCTATCGAGTAAAATTTTCTGTTCATGGGTGAAGTAGCTGTTATAGGTATGAACGAAATAGATAGAAGCAGTTGATAACAGTGTAAATAGACACAAACAGATGGCGGCGACAAAAGGAAAACGAATTTTAGGTAAAATCAAAGACAGTCCTCGCCCGTGTATTTTAAAGAGAATGAGCTAACGATCATGAGTACAGAGGATTTTTCGTCCTATAAAATCATCTTATCTTATGGTACATGAAATATAATGCTTTTAATCTAGCTAAAATGGGTGATAAGTAAAAGAAAAACGTTGACTAGTTTGACTAGACAACGTTTTCCTGAAAACAGCTTAATCTGCTGTTAAAGTCGATAAGAGGGTTAAGCGATTGCCATAAACACGCCAGCTGCTGCAATCATGCCGCCTGTTACACGCGTTATGATTGGCATTTCAAGACGGGCAAGAATCAAACCTAATCCCATACCGACCACGTGTAATAAAGCCGTTGCTAGCGCAAAGCCCAGCGCATACTCAGCACCATGTGCGTTTAGTGGCATTTCCATACCGTGGGCGGCACCATGAAACAAGGCAAAAACGCCCGCAATAGCCATACAAACTTTCACATCAAAGCGAACAGAGCCAATTAAAAGGGCCCCCATTAGTACAACGGACAGTAAAATACCTTCTTCAACAAAAGGAACTCGCATGCCGGCCATTGCTAACGCACCGCCAATAATCATTGTCCCCACAAACGCAGCAGGAACGGCCCATAAAGCACGACCTCCCATGCTAGCAGCCCAAAGTCCAATAGCGATCATAGCGAGTAAGTGGTCTAAGCCGCCCATTGGGTGCATGAACCCTGTGGAAAAACTGGTTGATCCATCATGTCCTGGGTGAGCTAGGGCAAGCGTGGGTAGCATCGTGATAAGAGCGGTTAATCCTATTTTTAGCGTAGAACGACGCATAGTAAATCTCCTGAATAAAATCAATGGGTTAAACCACCGCTCTTGCGGCTGGAATGGTTTTGGATTCTAACATACCTTCTTTAATAATGAGTTGAATGATTTGGTCTAAGCCTTGGGCATTTTTCAAGTTAGAGAAGACAAAAGGCCGTTCGCCACGCATCATCTTCGCATCTCGATCCATGACCTCTAGAGAAGCGCCAACTAAAGGAGCTAAATCGGTTTTATTGATGATCAACAAATCAGATTTGGTGATACCAGGGCCGCCTTTACGTGGGATTTTATCTCCAGCGGAAACGTCGATCACATAAATGGTGAAATCGGATAATTCAGGGCTAAAGGTTGCGCTCAAATTATCGCCGCCGCTTTCCACAAAGATCACATCCAACTCACCGTGACGCTCTAGAAGCTGATCAATGGCGGCAAGGTTCATTGAAGCGTCTTCTCGAATCGCCGTATGCGGGCAACCACCGGTTTCAACACCAATAATACGATCAGCATCCAAGGCTTCGTGCTCGGTTAAAAACTTTGCGTCTTCTTGGGTATAAATATCATTCGTGACGACAGCAATATTGTAATGGTCGCGAAGGGCAGAACATAACGAGCGTAGTAGGGCGGTTTTGCCTGAACCGACGGGGCCGCCGACACCAACGCGTAAGGTTTGTTTTTTACTCATAATCTTTTCCTTGTTGTCACTTGAATAATAAATAGTCTGTTTGTTCTAAAACCCCACCCTAGCCCTCCCCTTAATAAAGGGGAGGGAACGATCTTTCTCAGACCTGAAATTCCCAGTTCCTCTCCCTCATCGAGCAGGTTTAGGAGGGGGTTAAGAACGAAACAGCCGTGAATATTGTGTTTCGTGAAGCGAACTGGCGATGGCAATGGCTGGTAAGCCTGCACCAATTCTGTCTTCCTCAATGTTTTTCCCGTGTGCGATGGCCTCATTGATATCCGTCTGTAGCTCGCCAAGCAGTTCTTGTGCTTGGGTTTGTCCAAGAGGAACCAGCTTAGTCGCAGCAGCCACTTGGTTTTCTAGCCAAGACCAGGTGAATCCCACTGCCGCTAGGTCGGAATCTATCTGCCAATGGTTCGCTGCAATGGCAAATAAAGTGACAAAGCTGATGTCTTCCAAACGAACAAAGGGGATTTCAATCTGAAGGCTGCGCATTAATCGAGCCAGTGCTTCGCCCATGGCAGTATCGTTTAAGCGCAGCTCTTTGGTTTCACGACAGGCCAAGGCTAAGTCATTCAATTCCTGCAAACGTGGTATATCTTGTTCTCTCGCGGCTACCATGCAGAGTCGTAAAATAGGTAAATCCACACGAGCAACCGATTGTTGAAGCTGTAAACTGATCCAGTTGGACACATCCGCTTTGCGCTTGACCCAACCTTGGTCAATGGCGTACTCCATACCTTGAGAAAACGCATAGCCACCCACAGGCAGACTGACACTGCTTAACTGCAAGAGGCGCAGTAAGCTGCTATCCGTGGTGGTGATGACCATGGCTATAGGCTCCAGACTCTGGGATAAACACCGCCTCTTCATGGCTAATCACCAACCCCAGCATGTGTAACATTTCTTCTAGCACATGGTCTGGCTTAATGCGTAACCAACGTTCGCCAATTTGGATTTTGGTATGACGATTACCAAGGTGATAGCAAGCTTTGGAAAAGGCTTCCCAGTCGTCGCAACTTGCGTGGGCTACGTCTTCAACGGCACCTTCTATCTGCACTATTTTGTTGCATTCAGATTTGAGAAACTCCCCAACTTGGAGCGGTTTGCCGCGTTCTAGAAAAACACGAATGTCTTCGCCATTTTCGCCTACTAACTTTAAGCGACCACGATCTCGTTGCTCGTGGGTCAAAATGACTTTGGTGTAGACTTCATCGTGGCAGTGTGTGCCTAAGCGTTCGTAAATATCCAGCATCTTGTGTTCCTTTAAATAGACGTTCCTAGAATAAACAATAGAGTTGAGCAAGCGGTAACACCTCAGCAGGCTCACAGGTCAGCAACTCCCCATCGGCACGGACTTCATAGGTTTGTGGGTCGACCGTAATATTGGGCAACCAATCGTTATGCACCATGTCCAGTTTGGAAATGTTGCGGGTGTTTTGACAAGCTACTAAAGTACGATCTAGCCCCAGTTTTTCTTTTAGACCATTATTCAGTGCGGCTTTCGAGACAAAGGTCACAGAAGTCGCTGCCGCTGCTTTGCCAAATGAACCAAACATAGGGCGGTAGTGAACGGGTTGCGGTGTTGGAATAGACGCATTTGGGTCACCCATCGGCGCACTGGCAATCATGCCGCCCTTAATAATCATTGACGGTTTGACACCAAAGAATGCGGGCTTCCATAGCACCAAGTCCGCTAATTTCCCCGGCTCGATGGAGCCTACTTCGTGACTGACGCCATGGGCTATAGCAGGATTAATGGTGTACTTGGCGATATAACGACGAGCACGGAAGTTATCCGCTCCCAGTTCTTCATCTTCTGGTAGCAAACCAAATTGCTGTTTCATCTTATGGGCAGTTTGCCATGTGCGAGTAATCACTTCGCCAACACGGCCCATAGCTTGGGAGTCAGACGAAATCATACTGAACGCCCCCCGGTCATGAAGAATGTCTTCGGCAGCAATGGTCTCTTTACGAATACGAGAATCGGCAAAGGCTACGTCTTCTGGAATATTGCTGTCCAAATGGTGACACACCATCAACATATCCAAATGCTCATCCACGGTATTGCGTGTGTAGGGTCGAGTTGGGTTGGTGGAGGAAGGCAAAACATTGGGGTTAGAGCACGCTTGGATAATGTCTGGTGCGTGTCCACCACCTGCGCCTTCTGTATGATAAGTGTGAATCACACGGTCTTTAAAGGCACCAATGGTGCTGTCTACAAAGCCGGACTCGTTTAAGGTGTCAGTATGTATTGCCACTTGTACATCGTATTTTTCCGCGACACTTAAACAGCAATCAATAGAGGCAGGTGTGGTGCCCCAGTCTTCGTGAAGTTTTAAACCAAAGGCGCCGGCTTCAAGTTGTTCTTCTAGAGCTTCTGGTAGGCTAGCGTTGCCTTTGCCGAGGAAGCCTAGGTTCATGGGCATACAGTCTGTTGCTTGTAGCATTTTGCCTAAGTACCAAGGCCCTGGTGTACAAGTGGTTGCATTGGTCCCCGTCGCAGGACCTGTACCTCCGCCGAACATGGTTGTGACGCCAGAGGTCAGCGCTTCTTCAATTTGCTGCGGACAAATGAAATGAATGTGTGCATCGATGCCACCTGCGGTGAGGATCGAGCCTTCCCCAGCAATCACTTCCGTCCCTGGCCCAACCACAATGTCTACATTGTCCTGAACATCTGGGTTCCCCGCTTTGCCGACTTTGACAATACGGCCTTCTTTGATGCCAACATCGCCTTTTACAATGCCCCAGTGGTCTAGCACTAGAGCATTGGTGATGACTAGATCTACGGCGATGTCATTGGTGACTTGGCTCTGTCCCATACCATCACGGATGACTTTACCACCGCCAAATTTCACTTCATCACCATAGGTGGTGAAATCTTTTTCCACTTGAATCCAAAGGTCTGTATCTCCTAAACGTACACGATCTCCCGTGGTGGGACCGAACATTTGAGCGTAACTTTGTCTGTCCATCTTTGCCATTATTCTGCTCCTACCAATGTGCCCATGACGTCACCACGAAAACCGTAGATGGTTTTGGTACCTGCGTATTCCACCAATTCCACTTCCCGGCCTTGGCCTGGCTCAAAGCGAACGGCTGTGCCTGAGGCGATGTTGAGTCGAAAGCCTTTGGTTGACTCGCGATCAAAAGAGAGAGCAGGATTAACTTCGTAGAAGTGGTAATGGGAGCCAATTTGAACAGGGCGGTCTCCAGTATTTTCGACACGAACTTTGACGGTTTTACGGCCAACATTGAGCTCAATGTCCCCTTTAGCAACTTGTATTTCACCTGGAATCATGATGCTTTCCTTTTAAAAAAGAACCTAGTTGATAGGGTTGTGAACAGTGACTAACTTCGTTCCATCAGGGAAGGTGGCTTCCACCTGAACCTCATGAATCAAATCCACCACACCGTCCATCACTTGATCGGCACTTAATAAAGTCTTGCCATAGCTCATTAGCTCGGCAACGGTTTTACCATCGCGCGCGCCTTCAATGATTTCCATGGTGATGTAAGCCATGGCTTCAGGGTAATTCAGTTTCAAACCACGGTTTAAGCGACGTTCGGCAAGCAGAGCAGCGGTGAAAACAAGAAGTTTGTCTTTTTCTCTTGGGAGTAATTCCATCTTAAATGCCTTTTTTCTGTCTTTCGTTATTAGTTTTTAATTTCTTAACCCTGACTAAGAGGGCCAAGGAGGGGTATTTGTTTTAACCCCCTCCCTGCCTCCCCCTTATAAAGGGGGAGGAGTAAACGGTTCCCTCCCCTTAATAAGGGGAGGGCTAGGGTGGGGTTCTATTTGCTTTAACCCCCTCCCAACCTCCTCCTTAAAAAGGGGGAGGAGTGTTAAGTTGCCCAAATTCTCGGTTCACAGGCCTCTTTGTTAATCAAAGCTGGGCGAAGGAGGTGCCAGCATTGGGTGAACAATTGTTTTACCTGTTCGCTATCATGATGAATACAACGCACCATGATAAAGTCGTCAACCAGGGTTGCGCCGCTTAATGCCGGATGGGCTTGGCACAAGCCACGTAACGCATCGATGAGTTCATCATAATTGTGTTTTTGGTCAAAAGGGCCTGCAATCATCAGGCCATTTACTGGTTTGTTGTCTAGCCCCGCTTTCGCCGTGAATATCTCTCGGCTCTGGTCGTCAATAACGAGTCGTTCACGTACTTTTAGGCGACCATTTTGATAAATCTGCAAGCCTTGCTCGGCGTGGCCTGCTTCAAAGGTTTCTTGGTTAGCTGGTAAGCCAAAACAGGTAATTTCCCAGCCAATGAAGGTTGCATTACCGGTGAGATTAATACGGTTTTCTAGGCGAACATGGGCGTTTGGGTAGAGAATGGTCTCCTGAGGTAACCACTCCATAATGCTGTCGTGAGCAACGTTCAACTCAATGATTTGATGCTGTAGGGTTTTGTCTTCACGGGCACGATAAGCACGCCCAGCACCTGGCGTGGTGATGAGCGTGTGGGTGTTTTCCGCGAGATGGGCGGTGATGGTTAAGCGATCTCCCGAGACCATACCACCAGGAGGATGCAGCAGATAAATATGGGCGACTGCTGGGCCTTCAGGGTAAAAGGGTTTTTGAACATAGAGTGGGCCTTGGTGATCGCAGGTTTTCAGCACTGTACCACGGGCGGTTTTGGCTAGCCCTAAGGTTAAAAAAGCATGCCAAGATGAGGCTTGCTTATCTGGCCTTGTGACTGGTGATGTGTTGCCTTGGGGATCGGTTCCATCTTGGAGAGCGGTTTCATCCACCAAGGCAAGATTGTGTTTGTTGTTCATCGATTCCCTAATGTTTTGGATATTGCGGGTCTAGTCTTTGCAAACATGGGGTATGAAATAAAATTTTCACACGGCGAGATACTGTTTTATCAGTTTCTCATCAAGTTTGTCCATATCATCAGACGCGACAATACGACCTTTTTCCATTAAACGGAACTCTTTACCAACACGTTTTGCAAAGCCTAACTTCTGCTCCACCAGAATAACGGTGAGGTTTTCTTCTTTATTGAGCTTGAGAATGACATCACCAATTTGCTTTACAATGTTTGGCTGAATCCCTTCGTTAGGCTCGTCTAGAATCAGTACTTTGGGCTCAAGTACTAAAGCTCGACCGATGGCAAGTTGCTGTTGTTGACCACCGGACAAATCGCCACCACGGCGATGCAGCATGTCTTTTAATACTGGAAAAAGCTCAAAAATTTTATCAGGGATGTCCTTTGGACTATCTTGTAGTGTTCCTTGTAGAGAGCCTTTAGCGCGCTTTCTGCGAACGGGCAAACCGATGCGTAGGTTTTCTTCTACGGTGAGCATGGGGAAAATATCGCGTCCCTGTGGTACATAGCCTATGCCAGCGTAGGCGCGTTTTTCAGCACTCTGCTTATTTAACACCTCACCATCCATGGTGATTTCGCCACTTTGGATGGGGAGTAATCCCATAATGGCTTTGAGTAGCGTGGTTTTTCCAACACCGTTGCGGCCCATGATGCAGGTAATAGAGCCCGGTTTGATTGTTAAATTTAATCCCCAGAGAATTTGTGTACCACCGTATAATTGATCGACATTGTTAATGGATATCATACTTCTTCTCCTGTCGCTGTGCCGTCTTCACTTTCGCCAAGGTAGACCTCTATGACGTCTTTATTGTTTTGAATCTGATCCATCGTGCCTTCAGCCAGTACCGAGCCCTGATGTAGGACCGTGACCGTTCGTGCGATGCTGCGCACAAATTCCATATCGTGCTCGACGACAATGACGGTGCGTTCGCCTGCAAGGGAGGTTAGTAGCTCAGCCGTGCGCTCGGTTTCCTGTGGTGTCATACCAGCGACGGGTTCGTCAATCAGCAAAAGTCTTGGATCAGATGCCAATAGCATGCCGATTTCCAGCCACTGTTTTTGCCCATGAGATAAAGCACCAGCCAGCATAAAGCGTTGCTGCGCTAAGCCGATGATTTTTAACACCTCATCAATACGATCTATTTGCGTGGGAGTTAAACGGGAAAATAGGGTCGGTAGCACACGTTTATCGGTTTTCAGTGATAGTTCCAAATTATCGAATACGGTTTGCTCTTCAAATACCGTGGGTTTTTGGAATTTACGACCGATACCGAGTTGTGCTATTTGCGCTTCGTCTTTGCTCAGCAAGTTTTGGGTTTGACCAAAATACACTGTGCCACTGTCGCATTGGGTTTTGCCCGTGATCACATCCATCAGGGTGGTTTTGCCGGCTCCATTGGCGCCGATCAAGCAGCGCAATTCACCATCGTTCACATAGAGGTTAAGGTTATTGAGGGCTTTAAAGCCATCAAAACTCAGGTTCAAACCTTCTACATAGAGAATGATGTTCTTGTCCACATTCACTTTGTTGTTTTCTGGGGCAAGAAACGGCCACACTTGATCGGGGCGAAACGTCTCACGTAAGCTGCCTACAGCGTTATCAATCGCTCTCATGCGTTAGACTCCTTGACAGATGCGGTGGTGTTGGCGGGTGGGGTTGGTGGCGTTTTTGAGCCGCGTTTACTCATAAGTTGTGCGTATACGCCTACCAGTCCTTTGGGTAAATACAAGGTGACGAGCACAAACATTGCTCCCAGAGCGAACAGCCAAGCATCCGGCATAATGGCGGTAAAGCGGGTTTTCGCATAATTGACTAATAGAGCACCAATGATTGCTCCAATCAAGGTGCCTCGACCGCCTACTGCTACCCAAATGACCATTTCAATGGAGTTGATGGGAGAGAATTCGCCCGGGTTAATAATGCCCACTTGTGGCACGTATAACGCTCCGGCAATACCCGCAATGACTGCGGAGAAGACAAACAACCACACTTTATAATGATCGGTTCGATAGCCAATAAAACGCGAGCGGGCTTCGGCATCGCGAATGGCTAGAATTACCTTACCAAAACGGGAGGAGAGGATTTTTTGGCTGATGACAAACAGCAACGCCAGAATGACACCCGTAATGGCAAAGAGCGCCACACGGGTATGATCCGATTGCAAATCAAAACCAAGGATGTCTTTAAAATCCGTTAAGCCATTATTGCCACCAAAGCCCATTTCGTTACGAAAGAACGCCAACATCAGTGCGTAAGTCAGTGCTTGTGTCATGATGGACAAATAGACGCCCGTCACACGGGAACGAAACGCCAGCCAACCGAACACAAACGCCAATAGGCCAGGGACGAGCACTACCATGATCATAGCAAGCCAAAAGTGATCCATGCCGTGCCAGAACCAAGGTAACTGCTTCCAACCCAGGAAGATCATAAAATCGGGTAGATTAGGGTTGCCATACACTCCACGGTCACCAATTTGACGCATTAAATACATCCCCATGGCGTAACCGCCCAAGGCGAAAAAGGCGCCGTGGCCCAAACTTAATATTCCGCAATAGCCCCAGATAATATCCACAGCCAATGCCAGCATGGCATAGCACAGATACTTACCCAGCAAGGTAATGGAGTAAGTACTCACATGGAAGACAGAGTCCGCAGGCAGTAACAAGTTAGACAAACAAGCAAAAGCGGTGAGCGCCAACAAGATCACCACAAACGGCATAGTGTGCTTGCCAGAGGTACGTCCAGCGGAAAAATACTGACTAAGACGGCTCATTCTGCGGCCCTCCCTTTTTGTGGAAAGAGTCCTTTAGGACGTTTTTGAATAAAGAGAATAATGAACACCAGTACTAAAATGGCAGACAATACCGCACCTGTGATGGGTTCTAAGAACTTGGTGGCAATCCCCAATGAAAAAGCCGCCACCAAGGTGCCCAGCAAGTTGCCGACTCCGCCAAACACCACTACCATAAAAGAGTTGATGATGTAGTCTTGTCCTAAATTTGGCCCGACGTTGGTCAGTTGGCTTAAGGCCACGCCTGCAATGCCAGCGATACCGGAACCTAAGCCGAATGTCATGGCATCCACCCAAGCGGTCCGAACCCCCATGGCTTTTGCCATATTGCGGTTTTGTGATACCGCTCGAACGTTTAAACCCAATGAGGTTTTCTTCAGCACCATCACCAGAACAAGAAACACCAAAAGTGAAAAAGCCAAAATGTACAAACGGTTTAGTGTAAGGGAAAACACTGGATTGATTTCCCAAGAGCCGCTCATCCAACTGGGTGAGGACACTTGACGGTTTAATGGAGAGAAAATTGTGCGCACCAGCTGTTGCAGAATCAAGCTGATACCAAAGGTTGCCAGTAAGGTTTCCAATGGACGGCCATGAAGATGACGAATCACCAATCGCTCGATTAATACGCCGACTGATCCCGATACCAAAAAGGCTGCTGGGATCGCCACCCAGATAGAATAGTCAATGTAATTTGGCATCATCAATTGCACTACATAGGTGGTGTAAGCGCCAAGCATGATCATCTCGCCGTGGGCCATATTAATGACTCCCATGACACCAAAGGTAATCGCTAGGCCAATGGAGGCTAGCAACAAGACAGAACCAAGGCTCAGACCAAAGAATAATTGGTTTAAAAAGTTAAAGCGTTCCACTCGTTGGGCAATGTGTTTAAGTGCCGTTTGGGCGGCGCTCTTAATGGCAGGATTATCTTGATAGGTTAAGGTCGTCAGCGTATTACGTACATCGTTTTCCAAGCTGGTGGACAAACGGTCAATGGCAGCGATACGGGTTGAGTCAGGGAGATTGGTTTGCGATGCGGTATTCATGGCTAAGGCCAAGCCCATTGTCTCTTTCACCTTTTTATTGGGTTCATTCGGATACAAACGCTCCAGTGTGGTGATCGTATCTTTATCCAAATGGGCCAATAGCTCGCGTACCGCCGCTTCTCTGACGTCTGGAGAAGCGGCGGTTAAATGCACTCGCGCAATGGCATTACGCAAATACCCGCGCAAGCGATTATTAACGCGTATTTTTTTCAGGTCGTCTTCACTGATACTGGGCATCATGGCATGGCTGTATAAACCTTTGTAAAGACGTTGTCCTGACTCTTCTGTTGCGACAACAAGTTGACGATTGGCTTTAATAAAGTACAAATCACCATTCATCATGGCATGGAACAGTGGCACCATGGATTCATCACTGACAGCTTCTAGCTGTTTCAGGATGGGCAATAATTTATTGAGTTTTGCTTGAGTCAGATCAAGCACCAAAGGGGCGATGTTTGCTGGTGGTTGATTGGCTGTTGTATCGGATTCAGCGCCTTGCGCCAGTGGGGCCAACAACCCAAAAAGGCAACAGAAAAAGGCAAGTAAATGTCTCAAAGCGATACTCCATGGAATGGTTATAAAGGGGCAAAAAGATCGAGATGAATAGGATGTAGTAATGACCTCGTACCGTGAGGAAAAAGGGCTCTCTGCTAACCGCTTAGAAGAGAGCCAACATTAACCTGGGAGGGTCAAATGCATTCATTCAATAGGTCATATCCAGTGACAAATGATCAGTTTCCGCCAGAACATTGCTTGGTGACTGTGTTGTAATGGCCACAGTTAATTGGCGAGGTCCAGTCGGCAATGATGTTTTTAGAGCTTGGTAAATAGTTGGACCAAGCGTCTCCAGGAACGGTTTTATCTGTCTGCCAGACGGTTTCGAATTGACCATCGTCTTGGATTTCGCCAATCAGAACCGGTTTGCTGAGGTAATGGTTTTTACCCATTACAGCCATACCGCCCGTTAAGTTTGGAAATTTCTGGCCAATCATGGCTTTTTCCACCGCATCGACATTCGTCGTACCGGCTTTTTTCACGGCATCGACCCACATATTAAAGCCAATATAGGTAGCTTCCATTGGGTCGTTGGTGACGGCATTCGGGTCGTGTTTATAGGCTTTCCATTCTTTAATAAATTTCTCATTTTCTGGTGTATCGACACTTTCAAAGTAGTTCCATGCCGCTAAATGCCCCACCAAGGGTTTGGTATCAATACCAGACAATTCCTGTTCTCCCACGGAGAAGGCAACCACAGGAATGTCTTCAGAGGAAATTCCTTGGTTTGCTAACTCTTTATAGAAAGGTACGTTCGCATCGCCATTGATGGTGGAAATAACGGCCGTTTTTACTCCTTGGCTACCGAATTGTTTGATCTGAGAAACGATAGACTGCCAATCAGACTGACCAAATGGGGTGTAATTGACCATAATGTCTTTGGCCGGAATGCCTTTCGACTTTAAATAGGCTTCAAGAATTTTATTGGTGGTACGAGGGTAAACGTAATCTGTACCGGCAAGAACGAAACGTTTCACACCCAAATCGTTTATTAGGTAATTCACCGCAGGAATCGCTTGCTGATTTGGCGCGGCGCCAGTGTAAAAAATATTTTTAGAGGACTCTTCCCCTTCGAATTGCACCGGGTAGAACATCAAACCATTGAGTTCTTCTAATACTGGCAGCACTGATTTACGGGAGACGGACGTCCAGCAACCGAAGATCACACTCACATGGTCTTTACTGATTAACTCACGGGCTTTTTCCGCAAACAATGGCCAGTTAGAAGCAGGGTCTACGACCACAGGAACAAGCTTCTTACCCAGCAAACCACCTTTGGCATTTTGCTCCTTGATCAGCATTAATACGGTATCTTTTAGCGTACTTTCAGAAATCGCCATGGTACCAGAAAGCGAATGCAACACCCCGACCTTAATCGTATCGGCGGCCAACGATGGTAGGGCGATCAGCGTCGCCCCAGTTAAGGCTATAGCGGAAACTAACGTCTTCATTTTCATGTTCGAGTCTTCCTTCTAATGGGCTTGTCGTTTGAGAGAGCTAATGATCTAAATACCGTGTTCAACACGGCTTGAATCAAATTAAGTAAGCCAAGTCAGTATCTATAGAAATCGTCAAGAAATGTATTCGCAGAATGACCCAGGGGGATACGTCAAATGACGTATAGGGGCGTTTCTCGTATATCCCCGCGTAGGCTTATCAAGCGTCAAGGACGCCCTTTCGATCTATAGAGAGAGACGCTTCCATGTTTACGATGGGTTAGGTTTTTTATGGTTTTTATTATATTTTTATAGTATCGTTCATTTATTGTCATGGATGGTGTTAATGAGAAGGATTTTCATATCAAACAACCTCTCTTAGCCTATCAAAAATGCATTTAATGTTGAGTTATGTTACTGGTTTTATTTCTTATAAAGCATAAGGTTTAATGAGTTAGTTATTATATTTTTTATTATAACTAATTGATTTTTGGTGATTAAAAGAGTGAGATAGGTTTTATGATAGGACAAAGGTATTTTGTTAGGCTGCTGCTAACTGTTTTTCTATTATTAAGTTCATGTATTGCTATGGCTGTAGAAAAAAGTGATGAAAGCTCTTCCATTTCTAGTGATTATTCAGTGGAATTGACGAAAAAAATTCACATTATTCCTTATAGTGTTTTACATATTGGTAACAAAGTTAGTGCTGCTGTTGTTACTCCGTCTGGTTTAGTACAGGTCTCTGTTTCTTGCAATAATGATAAAGTGTATTGGAACTATAGAATTACTCCTAAACGTGTCTATCCTTATCCTGGAGGCTATGATAAATACTCTTTGCCAAAAAGATTAGATGATTATTCTTCTGAAATATTAAACTCGTCACCTTATATATCGAATGCCTGTAAGTCCAAAAGTGACTGGCGAGTTATTCGTTATGGAGATAAGAAAAATAATACACCTGGTATTTTAATGGATATTAATAGTCTCCATAAAACGAGAAGTGGTAGTATTTTTTTATGGAGTGCATCCAGTGAACCAGTAGTAGCTTATGATCTTCCATTTCAGGCACCATATGGATATAAGTTTGAGGAGTATCTAATAGACTGCTCCTCAAAAAAAATCGCTCAACTTGTTGGTTATGATGTAGATGATCAATTTCGTGTTACAGATGGTCTTGTCATGAATCGTATTGACTACGAAGCCATTTCCTCAGATCCAGGTGATTATAGAAACGTAATAGCAAAAGCGATTTGTCGATCCAAAGATCAGTTAAGAGATAAACCTCTTTTTTCTCCCGTTAAAAAGCCTATCGTTGATACTAAAACTCTTACGGCTATTCCGCAGGAAGTGTTGAGAGAAATAACCTCACAAAAGTTGAAAGAGCCTATCAAGCAAATCTCACAATATAGGATGACAGGGACATCAACATTCGAAGGTAAGTCTAGTTCATTTAGCGATACGAGAGAGTTGTCATCGACCACAACCAATGGCGTTTGGAAAATAAAAACACAAACTAATACCAGCTCCTATAAAAATGTACAATTAAGCTTTTTGGGTTTAATTAACTTGAGTTCAACAACAGATTATGGTGATGGGAATTCTGACAGCACTGTTTTATCTAACCTTGTATTAAAGGGGGATTGGAAGGATATGATTGTGGGCAGTCATATCAGTTACCAAGTGACTAGAAATATGGCGACCAGTGTTGCAGGGTTAGATTACGGAAAACCAGAAGTGACTGTTTGTGTTGTCGAGAAAAAAGTCCCAGCAGCGACGCTTTATTTTTCGCTATCAGGGGATGCTAAAATGATTGCCTGTCATGACAGTCAAGATAAAAATAGACAGATAAGAACGAGCTTTTTCTTGGAAGACTATGGTTTTTTCATCAATAAAGATGAAGATGATACAATTAAAAATGTAATCGACAGTTCTCATTAGGGAATCCCTGTCAAGTAATTAAGCTAGAGTCGTAAAACTCTAGGATATTATTGTTTCAAATGATGCGAGCTACTCCCTTCCATCACAAAAAAATGCGATTTTCATTTTGTGGTGATGGAAGGGAGGTTTCTATTCCTAGTATTCGTTTTCAGGTCGGTCGGCAGTTATGCTGTTCATCTTCTTCGCATTCCAGTATGGCTTTTTCATGCCTTCTGCTAGTACCTTTTCGTAGACTTTTGGTTTTTAATTAAGATTTTCTCTAACGCTTGAGTACCAAGCAAATAGCCTTTTGAAAGTGGCGGACGCTGGTAGGATAATGCTCTGTTTCATCTCTGATTAAGGTTACGAACCGTTACAAAGGTTAAAGAGCGTATTTGGCGAGTTTTGAGATCAGTTCTGCATTTGAATGAACATCTAATTTGCTATAGATGCGTTGCATGTGGGTTCTAAGGGTGGGTAATGATATCCCCAAATGTCGGCAGAGAACCTTATTGCTGACTCCTGTGAGGGCAATTTCGATCACGTCGACTTCGCGGGCCGTGAGATGGTATTCGTCAATTAAACTTGAGCGGTTATGCGCTCGTTCAGAGATATACATCTTTTCCAAGCAATATTCGATAAAGGGTTGGGTGTGGCGAAGCAGATCCATTTCTGCGTCTGTAAAGGGCGAAGCAGGGTTTTTACGTACCATGGATAGAATCGCGACAATGCGATCTTTTTGTCGGAAAAACATATCACAGTTGTGGAAATAGCCATTTGGGCGGTAGAACTTATTGAGAATTTCGGTTTGCGACCATGCTTCATGGCTCATAAGTTGAGAATTACTAATGACGGCTTTATCAGTACCCTCATAATGAGAGGGATGCATGGGATCGATGGACCAATACTTCTTTGGATAATCCTCCATCATATCATCAAGATCGTGGTCTGAGCTGAGTTCCTGCTTTAATTGTGCCCATGGCACGTAGATAAAAAAACGGATGCCATCAACGGGTAGCAACCGATGAATGAGCGAAAACAGCTCTTGCTCAAACTCTTCCGTTGGATGTGGCTCGCTCATAAATCACCGTTATTGTAGTCTATTGGCCGTTCACTTAAGTCAGGCAAAGCGTTAAAGAGAATGGGATTCATTAACTTACTCTCTACTTAACTAATAGTAAAATCTCTATATGATATTTTTTAGAAAAAACTGTTGAAGTATCTGCTTTTATTGGTGATTTTCTTATTTTTTGTTTCACCCTTGGTGGTGTCAGGCAGGCTACAAAGTCAATTTTTTGTGTTATTAATCTCATCTGGTATCTATCGTATGAATGAAAGGGAAAACTATGGGTGTGGATATTCGTAATCTAGAAAAGACGCTTTTATCTGATAACTGGTACACCTTAAATAAGGTGTCGTTTGACTTGCAGAATCAGCGAGGGCAGTGGCAACGGCAAGAGCGTGAAGTCTACGATCGGGGCAATGGGGCGACAATTTTGCTTTATAACCTGAAGAAAAGAAGCGTGATTCTGACGAGTCAGTTTCGGATACCGACCTATTTGAATGGTAATGCCAATGGTATGTTGATCGAAACCTGTGCCGGACTTTTGGATCAAGACAATCCCGAAGAGTGTATTAAACGAGAAACAGAAGAAGAAACTGGTTTTAAAGTGGACAAGGTGAAGAAGGTGTTTGAAGCCTATATGTCCCCTGGTGCTGTAACGGAGTTGTTGTATTTTTTTGTGGCGGAATACTCAGACGAGATGAAAGTATCCCAAGGCGGTGGTCTTGAGCACGAGCAAGAAAACATCGACGTGCTGGAGTTGGACTTCAAGCAGGCTTGCGATATGGTGGATTCTGGCGAAATCAAAGATGGGAAAACCATCATGTTATTGCAATATGCCAAGTTGAATAGTCTATTTGGGTGATCAGTAAATAGTGGATCATGACCACGATTATGTCGGTCATGGTGCCTTATCTTAACCTGTCGGTCTGGATTTTTGGTTTTATATTTTTAGCGGATTTTTATCAATAGAGAGGGATGAATGATGGCATTTCACATATGGACGGTGTTTTTCTTAGCGTATTTAGTAACCACGCTTTCTCCTGGCCCGAACGTTTTATTGGTGCTTAAAAATAGCATCCAGTTTGGTTGGAAGTCGGCTTTTATTACCATTTTGGGGAATCTCTCTTGTCAGTTTATTATTGTCTGTCTTGTGGCGTTGGGGGTGGGTGCTCTCTTGCAAACGTTACCCACTTGGTTTTTGGTGATGAAGATCATGGGTGGAACCTATTTGATCTATCTTGGTATCAAGGCGCTTAGGTCGAACAAAAAGTCAGCGTTTGATGCATTGGAGACAACAGTCACTCAAACGAAAACAGGCGGAGCCCTTTTTGTCGAAGCTTTTTTGGTGTCCGCAAGTAATCCCAAAACATTGATCTTTTTATCGGCTTTTTTACCTCAGTTTTTAACGCTTGATTCGCCTGCCTACCAACAGTTTTCCGTTATGTTTGTCACCATTTGCGCTATCGTTACCTGCGTCCACATCGGTTACGCTTTTGGCATAGCTCGTTTAGGGAAACACTTCTCTTTGAAGAACATGGAAACCAAAATATCTAAAGTGACAGGTGGTTTATTTATCACTATGGGCGGTGGGATTTTGTTAAGTAATCGCTAAGCTTTATCCTGAAAAAATGAGGCGTGACACTTAAAAGTGCTCTTGTATATGCTTAATAGGAAAGGCTTTCGGTGCTTGGAAACGGAATGAAAGGCACATATCAAATTTTGGAAAAAAGGCCTTGTAGATGGGCTACAAGGCCGGTGTTTTCGTCGCGGTTGGGTTAGAAAGCCGCTTTGAAGATGGCGACGACGTCTTCATGGCTTGGTTGAATTGGGTTGGTGAATCCACAGGCGTCTTTCATCGCATTGCTTGCCAATGTGGCGAAATCTTCTTCTTTCGCACCTAGCTCTTTTAAGCCTGCAGGGATATTCACGCTCTGAGATAACTTGACGATGGCAGCAATGGCTTCATCCGCGCCTTCTTTGTCACTCATTCCCTGTACTTCCACACCTAGGGCTTTCGCAACGTCTTTCAGACGAGGGGCCGCCACTTGGCTGTTGTAGCGTTGCACATGGGGTAATAAAACAGCGTTACAAACGCCGTGTGGTAGGTCATAGAATCCACCAAGTTGGTGCGCCATGGCATGTACATAGCCCAAAGAGGCATTATTAAAGGCCATCCCCGCTAGAAACTGTGCATAAGCCATTTGAGTGCGAGCTTCCATATTAGATCCGTTGTGAACCGCTTCGTGTAGGTTGTCACGGATGAGTTCAATGGCCTTAATGGCGCAAGCGTCAGTAATCGGATCGGCTGCGGTAGATACGTAGGCTTCAATGGCATGGGTTAAGGCATCCATCCCCGTTGCTGCGGTAAGAGCTGAGGGCATTCCCGCCATCAATCTTGGGTCGTTAACCGATAGGATTGGTGTGACATTTTGATCGACAATGGCCATTTTTATATGACGTTCTTGGTCTGTGATGATACAGAAGCGTGTCATTTCAGAGGCGGTGCCTGCGGTGGTATTGATACTGATTAATGGTAGCTGTGGCTTTTTAGAAACATCCACGCCTTCGTAGTCACTAATGTGACCACCATTTGTCGCAACCAGTGCAATACCTTTGGCGCAATCATGGGCAGAGCCACCGCCAAGAGAGATAACACAGTCACATTTGTGCGTATGCAAAACATCAAGACCCGCATTCACATTCTCAACCGTTGGGTTAGGTTGAACGCCATCGTATACCAAGCTTTGTATCCCCTGTTCTTGCAGAAGGGTTTGGACTTCGGTTGTCACGCCTAGTTTGGTCATGCCTGGGTCCGTCACTATCAGCGCTTGCGTAAAACCTAATGCTTGAATTTGTTTGACGGCATCATTAAGCGCGTTTTCGCCCATGATGTTTACAGCAGGTATATAGAATGTACTACTCATGATGTTTACCTCTTTGTATATTTAGGCCACATGTTTTTTCGTGATCTTTGATGCTATTGTGGCCCTGCTGGCCACAGAATGATTTGATTTATGACAAGAACTCAGCATAAAGAGGGACATCTGATTGGGGTGGTTGGCTGTAGTACATGATAGGGTCGACATGTTTTGTCATTTTCTAAAGATCTGTCATCTTTATTAAGGGAGTCGCATTGTGTCCAATGCTTTTACGAAAACTGAACGTAGCTGGGTTGTCTATGATGTCGGTAACTCGGCTTTTGCGTTAATCATCTCAACGACGATCTATACGATTTTTTTTAATACCATCAGTCAGCGTGCTGGCTTGGCACCGGAAGACAGTACCACCGCTATTGGTCTGATTAATGCAGCCGCATTTTTATTGATTTCTATTATTTCTCCGTTGCTTGGCACCTTTGCTGATTACCAAGGGAATAAGAAAAAGCTATTTAGTGTGTTTGCCTTTTTAGGAATTATCAGTGTTACCTCCATGATATTAGTGGGGGATACTCAGTGGTTGTTAGCGGCGGTGATTTACAATATTGCCATGTTGGGTTTTGCTGGGGCGAATATTTTTTATAATGCCTTTTTGTTGGATGTTTCACCCAAAGATCGTTTGGATAAAGTGTCTGCGGCAGGGTTTGCATGGGGCTATATCGGTTCGACCATTCCGTTTGTTATCGCGCTAGGTATTATTTTTGCTTTTTTCAAAAATGACGATGGCATTACGATGATGGGATTTGCCTCGGCGTTTTTGATTACCGCTGTTTGGTGGCTGATTTTCACTGTACCCTTGCTAAAAAATGTCGAACAAAAGTACGGTATCCCGCCCTCTACAACCCCTTTAAAAGATACTTGGCGTCGACTGGCGCAGACAGTGGCAAAAATCAAACAACAACGGGCGATTTATCTCTTTTTAATTGGCTATTTTCTTTATATTGATGGGGTCGATACCATCATTGTTATGGCGATGGACTTTGGTATGAAAAACTCGACCATGGGACAGGTGGATTTAGTGCTGATCGTATTAGCTATCCAGATTATCGCTTGGCCTAGTACCTTGTTGTACGGTCGCTTATCTGAGTCCCTTGGAACGCGCACCATGATTCTTTTTGGCATTGCTACCTATGGGGTGATTACCCTTGTGGCGGCTTTGATGGAGTCTATGCCATCGTCTTGGATTAATGGCGCTTTTATTCTACTGGCGGTGTTGATTGGTACCGCGCAGGGCGGGGTTCAGTCTTTGAGTCGATCGTATTTTGGCTCTTTGATTCCGCCTGAGCAATCGGCGGAATTCTTTGGTTTTTTTAATATCTTTGGTAAGTTTGCCGCTATTTTAGGGCCCGCTTTGATTGCGTTGTTTACTTATTTTATGAAGGGGCATGTACTTGCGTTCGCTGGCCTGCAGTTTACAGGATATTCACTTGGCGTGTTGTCGTTGATGGTCTTTTTTATCGTCGGTGGCGTGGTGTTGGTGATGGCCGATCGTGAAGCAAAAAAAGACCTCGCCTGAGGTCTTTTCATAAATCTAACGTGAGTGTGTTTAGAAATGATGGGACACTTTTATCCCCAATCCAGTGGCATGATTATTATCGAATTTGGTTTCGTTTCCCGATAGGCTGGTTTTGGCATCACCAATCCATGAGTAGCTGACTCCTGCCGCAATGGCTGTACTTGGTGTTGCTTGATATTTCAGTCCGGCAATTAAGGCTTTATAGCCATCGGTTGGGGAAAGGTTACTGACGATATTACCGGACGATTTTTCATAGGCCACCGCCAAGGAGCCGGACCAAGTGTCTGTGAGTTTTTGGCCAATGCCTAAGCGGTAAGAAATCGTATTTTCGCTGTAATCAACGATATTTTCTCCTGGACTGACAAAGTTTGTGTAAAACTGGGGCGTAATTTGCGTTTTTTTCCATTCGACCCAACGTGCTGAAAACAGTAATAATGTGGTGGGAGTGATGCCCGTTTGAAAGTCAAAATTGATGGATTTCGGCATGGTGACATTAAGTGGTGTTTCGGCGGCCAGTGAATTGCTTGTGATGGCTTCTTTATTGTGAAAGTGGATCTTTATTGGTGAGTTATATGTCAGTGCGGCCCGTAGAGCTATGTCGGGAATTTCATAGGCTACCCCTACTAAGTAGCCCCAATCGTTTTGAGTGTCGGTCTTCATCGAGTAGGTTGCACTGGGTAAATGCACTTTTCCCTTGGAGGTCAGATTTCGTGCGCCTGCGTAGACCGAAAAAGGCGTATTAATTTTGTAGCGCAAGATGCCGCTTACTTCCACCGAGTCTACCGAGGCGGTGGTGCCTGCAAGTGGATAACCAGTCCCTGATGGATAGCGAAGGTCGGCGCCATAGGGTTGATCGACTATGATTGCCATCGACCAGTCGTTTGAAAGATCTTGTTTATAAGCACCGCCAAATTGTGTAAAGCGTTTGCTGACATCACCAGAGTGGAGAGGACCCAAAGAACCAGAGATATTGGGTTTAACGGTATAAGAGTTGAGCTCTAAATAGGTGCCTTTTTCAAACAGGGCTGTAATGGGCTGACCTGAGCGGTCCATACCACCTGCATAAACAGTTGTTATACTGAGGCTGCCTAAGCTAACCACTAAAAGTGTTTTTTTCATTATATTTCCCCTGTTTTGTTGACGATCCACAACCGCTTAATAATTACCGAGAGCATTTTTATGAGAGAGGACAACGAGCGTATGCAGTGAATTCTAAGTGTATTATGTTTCATTTATGTATTCTTGTGTGTTTAGTCGAACGAGAGGGGAAAGATTGGTGTAAAAATAGTGTTATAAATATGTATTATATGGCCATTTTATTGATGGCGATAGTGTGAATGCCCCTATCTTGTCGTGAGAAAAGGGCGGTAAGATATTCATCAAGGTACGTTAGTAAGGGGGGGATCATGGCCAGTGGGTGGGCGCAAGATGGCGCAGTACAAGATCAAATAGATGCAACGGTAGATTCTGAAGTTGAGCGTGCTAAGCAAAGCCTGCCCAAAGGAGAGAGTTTGACCCATTGTGAAGAGTGTGATGCCCTAATCCCTGAGAAACGGCGCAAGGCGATTCCTGGTGTCCGTTTGTGTATAGCGTGTCAGTCCGAGCAGGAGAAGAAAGGTCGTTCTTCTTTATATAACCGTGCTGGTAGTAAAGATAGCCAATTAAGGTAGTTTTTTGGGCTATGACTGTCGTGGCCGCTGTTCACTCTTGAAGAAGAGTCCCCAATAGTGGCAAATGAATGGCTTATGTCATTGGCTTCCGATGCATCGTAGTAGGGTGAGACCATGGGACAATTTCAACTGCCGAAATCTTGTGTATGTGATAAGGTTCTGCTCATCTAAGGTGTCAGCCAAGTTGATGACACCCATTGTATAAAAGTTTGAAGAAGGAAGAGGTTGTGACTGAGTCAAAATCGGTACAGATTGAACAGTTAGAAAAATTACGTACGGCTTGGTTGCCAGCGGTTGAATTTTTATTTGGCAAAGCGCCTTCCCAAGCAGAGTTTGTGGGTTTTGAAATCGATGATAACTCGGCTAAACCTGTGCTGTTGTTCGAAAATGATAATGCCCCTTATCAATATAAAATTCAAATACCCGCGAGAAGCTTCACCAATGATGTGATGCTACTTGCAGACGTGATTCAAGAAATGGTTCGTGGCTTGAATCCTGTGGGGAAAGCAGGCGCTGAGACGAATGCATTGTATGAAGGCGCTACTGTTTATGGCTCGATTATGGCGATTAAACAGGTATTTGGCGATGAAGCGGTTGACTCCTATCTTAATGCACTAAAAAAACAGGCTTTTGCCTATTATGATGCTTTTTCATATGTGTCGGTGCTACTGAGTGATGACCCTCAGGCAGTGAAAAAATTGCGTGCTATTCAGCCTTTTTTGTATCTAGTTGAGAAAGTGGATTTTGAGAGCGCAGACATAGAAATAGACCGAAAAATCAAAGATATTTTATTACTGGCATTTCGTGGGTGACATACCTGCGTGAGTGCTGATTAGCAAGGTTATATAACAAAGGCCATCACAATATTGTGGTGGCCTTTTGATTCTTATTTGCTGCCTAAGATACTGGTTTCGTTTTTCTTAGTGTTCTTAGCCGCTTTTTTTTCTTTTGCTGTTAAAAGAGGCTTTTTCTTAGCGTTCTTTTTGCTGTCTTGACCCTTACTCATGATAGTCACCATTTGTTATCACTCAATAAACCTGAAGTCGCTTTAGGCCAACCTAAGGGCTGTGTTACGGGGCTATGTAACGAGATGAGTATGTGCTTATTGGGGAAGAAGAGAAAGCGCTATATGATAAATTTATTTTGATCGTCAGCATGAAAAGTTGCCCTTTATCACTATTAATTGAATCAATCATGACAAGCCTGTTTCTATAACATTATGACAGGTTGTGATGTTCCCCCCAGTCTTTTAAAAATTGACTGAAATGCTGTAATCGTCCCGTTAAGTATTTTTGTTTATGCCAGACAAGGTGTAATTGACGGGGAAAATTTTGCTCGATGTTTATTTTATGAATTCGTCCTATTGCTAGTTTGTCTTTCGCTGCGAGGTTGGAGATAAAGCTGATTCCTAAGCCTCGTTCTACCGCTAATAGTACGGACTCTAAACTACTTAGCTCCAAAACAGATGTGATATTACTCAGGGATGGACGAATACGTCGTTCGAATTGTTGTCGGCTACCAGAGGCCGTTTCTCGCAACACCCAATCTTGATCGTTTAGGTCATTGAGTGTTAGCGATGTTTTTTGTGCTAAAGGATGCTCTGCTGAGCAAATCAGTAGCATAGTATCTTGAATCCACTTTGTTGTGACGAGTTCTTGATAGCCGTGTTGTCCTTCAATTAATGCCATGTCTAATTCGAAGTTGAGCAGCATTTGGCATAAGGTTTGGCTGTTGGTGATGGTAACTTTGGTTTCCTGTTGTTGCTCGATACCTTGCTCTGCTAACAAGTGGGGTAACAAATAATTCCCGATTGTTTGGCTGGCACCAATGTGAAGGGCTCCTAGGTTATCTGTGTGTTTGCCAAAGGTGTGCTCGATTTCGCCTGCCCGTTCAATTAATTCGTCAGCCATGGGTAATAAGCGTTTACCTTGTTGATTGAGCTGCAGCCTTGGGTGAACGCGATCAAACAAAGGGGTATCTAAATGGCTTTCAAGTTGCTGCAGGGATTGAGATAGGGCACCTTTACTAAGGCAAAGAATGTCTGCCGCAGTGGTTAAATTACCGTGGCGAGCCACAGCGGAAAACACTCGGATTTGTTGTAGTGTGATTTTCATCTGATTGAATCTTATATGTGTTGTTTAGTAAAACCGAACGACTTATTAAAAACATTTAGATTTTACGATTACATATATCCTTTTACCATAATCTTATTCCTAATTGATAGCTTGGAGTCAGGTTATGTTTACATTATTGCGTCATCGATTGTCTTTTGCGCCAACCCCCATAGCGGGTCTTGCTCTGGGTATTGCCAGTTTAGGGTGTAGCTGGCATTTTGTTGTTCAAGAGTCTTCTTTTTTACCGTATTTCTCTGCGACTATTGGCGCCTTTTTATTGATGTTGCTGGTTGGGAAATTCTCCTTGCACCCGAGATTATTGGTACAGGATCTACAGCATCCTGTCGTGGGAAGTGTGGTGCCAACGTTCGCGATGGCATTGATGGTGATTACCATGTCGCTTCATCATTTTATGCCGAAGCTGGCGGTCGCTTTGTGGTTGTTTGCGATTGCGATTCATACGGTGTTTCTTGTGACTTTTGTGTATCACAGATACAAAGGGTTTACTTTGGCGGATATGGTGCCAAGCTGGTTTGTGCCGCCAGTGGGCATTATCGTCGCAGCGATTAGTTATCCAACGTCTTTATTTCAGCCCTTGGCAGAAGGCGTTCTTTGGTTTGGCATTGCTTGTTATTTGGTTCTTTTGCCTCTCATGGTGTATCGCTTGAGGTATTGTGGAGAATTACCGGATAACGCCAAACCCACTTTTGCCATTATGGCAGCACCTGCCAGTGTCTGTTTGGCGGGCTATTTAACCGTTGTGGATGTACCCTCTAAATGGTTTGTGTTGGTTTTATTAGGAATAGCACTACTGAAAACAGCAACGATTTATCGATTTGCCCTGCGTTTATTAAGACTGCCTTTTAGCCCAGGTTATGCCGCTTTTACTTTTCCTTTAGCGATTGGTGCGACGGCTTTGTTTAAAGTACAAGCGCAGTGCATTGCATGGGGAATGGATGTTGCTGTGATTCAACTTTTGGGGGTTATCGCAGAGGTAGAGCTTGTCATCGCTACGTTTGTTGTTGCTTATGTTATCACTCGTTATGCTTACTATTATGGCATTACTTTACAGCGTGAATTAGTATTTTCTTAAGGGTCTTCTTTGAACAAAAAGCCCAGATTAGACAAAGTCTTATCTGGGCTTTTTTTGTTCAATAGTAAGGCGTGATTTTAAAAGGCTTACTTTTTATTTTTTAGTTCTTGTAATTCTTCGCTAAACCAGATTTTACGTTTGAAGCGAGGGTTTTTAGACGACATGTCGATTTTATAAGGGTTTGGCTCATGGTTCTGTGGCAAATCAAGGATATTGCAAAGCTCTTGGGCCAGCCATTTTTCGACTTTTAGCACCACCATTTTTTTCCGCAAGCGACCTTGTTCGTCACGGTTTAGAATTGTTGGTAGAGTGTTCAAGGTAAGGATTTCACCAAGGGATGGGTGCGCCATACGTTGGCGGCCTTCGTCGCTGGCATAAAAGTGTGATACAGCGAATACCATACGTTTGGGGTTTATTTGTTGTAGGAATTGGCAGGATTTCACCACCGTAGAACCGGTTCGAACCATGTCGTCGAATAAGACAATGCTGGCACCATCCAACCCATCAAAGGTGTGTTCGCTTTCTTTGTGTAGGGTGATTTCGACTTTACGCTCATCGGTTCGCTCTTTGTCTAGCATGATGAACTTCGCTTTTGGTAAGCCAAGGGTATGGAACATCTGTTTGACGAAATCACGAGCGCCTTTATCAGGTGCACACAATACCAAGCCTTCACCGTTTTCACCGTAATCCAACATATCGGAGTTTAACAAGTAGTGGGCGTAAATTTCATAAGGAATGAGATTATGAAAGTCTCCCTCAAAGACCTCGTTAAACATCTTTTGTACTGAATCGGAGTGATTATGTATCGTCATAACCGTATCGACGCCCGATAGCTTGAGCATTTGGGCATAGAGCTTAGCGGTAAAAGGTTGGCCATCGAATTTCTTTACGTCTTTAATGTCACGTTGAAAACTGGTTTCGCCTAAGCTCAGATGAGGTCCACGATCCTGTGCGCTGTAAAATAAGTCTGGCTCGACAAGGATCACGCGAGCCGCTCCGTTCTCTTTTGCTGCTCGAGCGATGATCAAGTTTGCCATGGCCAATTCTTGGCGACTTTTTACATGGCTGGTGGTACTCACAATGATCACAGACTTGCCTCTTAGTTTGCGACCAATGTTGTCGAAGTCATGTTCGTCAGAGATGAAACGCGGGCAGAACTCGGAGTTCATGAATTGTTTCATACTGATAATATCATCAATATCATCGTACTGACCCATTGCATAGGCAATATCAATAGCAAATGGATTATCGGAAGAGTTACTAACAACGACAACATTCGTTGACTGGCCGGTCGACAAAGTCATGAAAAAAATCCTTAACTGAAGGGAGGGGAGTTTGCGACAATTTTAATACTTGTAGGTTTATTTTGATAGAGTCGATAGAGCCAATTACCAATAAATGGCGTTTTCCTATCGCTATCCACAAAACATCTAAAGCATCTGTCAATGAGCGTAAACGGAGCCCATTCAGCGGATAAATCTTATAGCTTAGTCCTGTTGAGCGGCTTTTTTATCGCAATGTAACCTTCCTGCTTTTCCCCAATGTTCATCATCGAAATTTTGAAAGAAGACCGTCACCGCTTCAGGAGGTAACTCATAGGCTTCTTCAAACGCTTCTGTTATACGTTTTATTAACAATTGCTTCTGCTCTTTGCTTCGACCAGGTGATTGCTGGATGGTGATGACTGGCATAGATTATCTCCCTACTGAAGGATACTGCTGTTATTTGATTCGTTGTGGGTAGTACGGCTTCCTAATGGTTCTATTTTCGCTAACACTAAATAATGTCTTTATGTCCCTTGTGGAATAAAGTAGGGCAATACAAGAGCTTCAACGATACTAAAGCGTTTTGTTATTTTCTGCTAGCTAAGTCCCTGCTCCCTTAAGGTAAACAGCCTAACCCCTTTAATGTGTTCTCTACGGCTTGATCTATGGGGGTGGTGGGCTCTTCTCCTAACTGTGCTAGCAGTTTACTGTTGTTCATTCGGATAGGTTGTTGCCATAGGTATTTCATTTCCATCATTTCTCTTAGGGTTTCGTTGAAGGGGGCAATGAGGGGCATTAGCCACCAAGGAAAGACCGAAATATTAGGCGCTTTTCGGGTATGCTTTTCTACTACCCGACGAATGGCTTTTGCCATTTGCGTACCATCTTGATCCCAAAATCCACTCATATGAAAAGTGGCAAAGGCGTCTAATGTGTGGCGAGTTTCAATCAATTTGAGCATGGTGGCTGCGACATCGGGTAAGTAAGCCCATTGGTGCCCCACATTAGTGGTTGAAGGGTTTTTGATGTTTTTTACTGGTTTGTTTGGCTTGATTAACCCTTGAGAAAACCAATTGTTGGCGGCATTTGGCCCAAAGAAATCTCCTGCTCGGACTATGATTACCTGTCCACCTTGTTCGGAAAAATCTTGTAAGCGTCGTTCCATTTCTACGCGAATTTGACCTTTTTTAGTCACTGGGTTTTGTAAGGATAGCTCATTCAATAAAGGAAAAGCATCTGGTCCGTAGTTGTAGACCGTACCAGGGAGTATGATGCAAGCGCCGATTTTCTTAGCGACAGCAATCGTGTTGTTCAGCATAGGTAACACTAAGTCTTCCCAATGTTTATAGCCTGGTGGATTGACGCCATGCAATATCACGCAACAACCTTGAGCTGCGGCTTCCACATCTGCTTGATTGAGTGCATCCCCTTGAAACCAAGTAATATTGTCGTTTTCCGTAGGGTGGTAAGCGCCACGTTTGAGGGCATTAATGAGCCATCCGGCTTTGCTTAGTTGATGTGTGACTTCGCGTCCAATACCGCCCGTTGCGCCAAGTATTAAGGCCTTTGGTGTGTCATTTTTTTGCTGAATCATCATTTTCTCCAAGTGACGGTTTTCTAAATAAGTAGCTTGATCAAGCAAGGTTAGATACTCTTCTAGCTAAATGAAATTAACGAAAACAATAGAGTGGCTATACATTTTTGTATGAATAAAGACATTGGATGGGAATTGTATCGATCCTTTCTTGGCGTCATGCAAGAGGGGTCTTTATCGGCAGCAGCCCGTGCCCTTGGTTCCACTCAGCCAACCATTGGGCGACATATTGCTGAGTTAGAGCGGGTACTGAATATCACTCTGTTTATTCGTACTCAAGGGGGATTAACGCCTACCGATGCCGCCAATGCTCTATTACTGCCTGCTAGTGAAATGGCGAATATCGCCGCTGCTATGGAGCGTGTTACGAGTCGTCATGGTGACGATATTCAAGGTACGGTACGTGTCACCACCAGCGATGTAATAGGAATCGAAATTTTGCCGACGATCTTTGCCGATATTGCCGAGCGTTTTCCGAATATTCATCTAGAATTGGCATTGTCGGATAAGGTGCAAGATCTTTTGAGTCGGGAGGCTGATATAGCGATACGTATGTTTCGTCCTAAGCAAACCCAGTTGATTGCACGACGTATTGGTAATATAGGCGTCGGTTTTTTTGCTCATACGTGTTATCTAACAAAACATGGTACGCCATCCACTCTGGCGGATCTTGAAGCGCATCGTTTGATTGGCTTTGACAGACTAACGGATTACATTCGTTCTGTGGCAAAAAAGCTTCCTTTTCCCTTAGAAAAAGACAGTTTTGTGTTGCGTACCGATAGCAATGTCGCGCAATTGGCTTTGATTCGTGCGGGGGCGGGAATTGGCCTTTGTCAGATAGGTTTGGCAGAGCGAGACAAGAGTTTGGTACGCTTATTGGCCGAGGATTTTTGTTTTGAAATGGATACTTGGGTGACGATGCATGAGGATCTAAGAAAAAGTCCAGCTTGTAAAACGGTATTCAGAGAGCTGGTTGCTGGCTTACAAGGATATGTTTATTAATTTCAATGTGTATACGTCATCATGCTGCTCCTTTTTATTATCTATATTGCTTTTATTAGTTTAGGCCTGCCGGATGCCGTGTTGGGATCCTCTTGGCCTGTAATGAAAAATGATTTAGATGCCTCGTTAGAATTTGCGGGGGGGATTTCTTTTATCATCAGTGCTGGCACTGTGATATCTAGCCTTTATGTGACGAAAGCCATTCATTATCTGGGAATCGGTAAGGTCGTTGCATTGAGTGTATTGCTGACTGCGGTGGCATTACTTGGCTTCAGTATAGCCAATATGACCGTGGTGCTTGTGTTCTTGGCGGTTCCATTGGGTATTGGTGCTGGTGCTGTGGATGCGGCGTTAAATAACTTCGTCGCATTGCACTATAAAGCCAAGCACATGAATTATCTGCATTCATTCTGGGGCGTGGGAGCAACGGCAGGACCGTTGCTGATGGCCAATTTTTTAGCGGTAAAGCAGGGCTGGCGTGATGGTTATATGGCAATTGCAGTGGTGCAATTTTTACTTGTCATTGTTTTGTTTGCAGCGCTTCCGCTGTGGAAAAAGTTTGTCGTTAAACCGTTAGAAAGTCATGAAACGAACTCTCCATTGGTCTCGAATATTAGCGTTCTGAAGATGAAAGGTGTTTCCCTGCAAATGTCGGTATTTTTCTGTTATTGCTCAATCGAAATGAGTACTGGCCTTTGGTCAGCAAGCTATCTCACGACAGAAAAAAACATCCTGCCTTCGACCGCAGCCTTTTGGGTCGCCATGTATTATTTGGGGATCACCGCTGGGCGTTTTGCTTGTGGGCTGATTGCTGAAAAAATCGCGGAAGAAACCCTTATTCGATCTGGGGGGCTCATTATATTGTTCGGCTGTCTCTTGTTAGCTCTGCCGTTTTCCAGTGCGCTGGCAAAAATAGGTTTGATATTGATTGGGTTAGGTTGTGCCTCTATATTTCCAAATACTATTCATATGACGCCAAAACGCTTTGGCTCTTCCGCTTCCCAAGCCATCATTGGGTTATCCATGGCTTCTGCTTATGTTGGGCTTATGTTAGTGCCCCCCGTTCTTGGGGCGGTTGCAAGGTTTTTCACCTTCGCCTCATTGCCCGTCATTCTAATGATCATGACGGCTATAATATTGCTGACCACCGAGCGATTAAGGCGTTATCGAAGCATTTAATTACAGTAACGAGTCGTTCTAGCTTTTGACAAAATTAAATCTTTATTGTATTGGCTTCCAAGATCAACTTCCCCAAACGAGTCAACTACTTCGCCTCACATTTCTGATAGCAACTTGGCGATCTTGGACAGACGGCGCCACGGGAGCAAATCAATCGTGCATCATTGTCTATTCCCCGTTCTATCCAATTAATATTGAGAATTTTCGCCACGCTCATTAAGTCTTTTTTGATACTTCTCGGAATGGCTGAGGAGCCTCCTTTGGTTACGCAGGCTTGGCGTAAATCGGCGGCAATGCTTAGGGCATCTTTACTCTGAGCGTCAATGGCTGGGTTTAAATCGATGCCGGAACAAAGTACATGACTGTTGCCCGCTAGGTCGTGCACTTTAATGGATTCACAAGCATAAATCCGTGGCTCATCCCCAACATTGAGTATGGATATTTGCGCGGAGGTGCCAGTACTTGGCTCGCTGATTTTGCGAAACACCGACCAATGCTGGCAAGGGTCTTCCACCATACTCATATTTCCCCAAGGCAGAGGGATGCCATTGCCTCGATACACGGCTTTGAGCTTCCCTGGCGCGTAGGCGTCAAAGTAATGCCAATGGGGATAAGGCGAAGCAGCGGTCATGCGCCGCATGGTGACCGATTCAGACACATCTGCCAGCTTTGCGGTATTGATTTCATAGCCATTGCGATCCAGCATTTGCCGAAAGGGCACTTTAGGACACAGTAAGGCGCCAGCAAAAAAGCTGCACTCGAAGTCTCGCCAGGCATACAGAATGTCCTGGGCATCCATACCAGCGCCTGATGAGTGGGTCTTAGTGCTTTTTGATTGAAGTGGCGAGATTTCATTACGTCCAGTGACTAAGACGTTTTTCATCCCGTCTTTATCGTGTAATACCGTGTGACCGATGTGTACCGCAAGGTTGTATTTCAAACGTTGCGGTTGGTTTTTCATAATCTGATTGATGTAGATGGTGCTTGGCGGATCAAAAAATGAGGTCACTACATGGCTTCCATCAATGCCCATGTCTTGTAGGACTGCTATGGGCGTTTTTCGGAACCATTTGATTTGTAGCCCCATTTGCTTGGTGATAGCGATCAGGTCATCGAGACTTAAGGGTAAGCGCTTGAGCCCTACTTCTTCGGCAGCTCGCTCTAGATCCGGAAAGTGATTTTGATGATGCTCTTGGTGAGCACGAATCAGCAAATGGGCAAATTGACGGCCACTGGTGCCCGTTTGAGAAAGCATTTCTGGAATGGCGATTTGTAAAATTTCTTTGGAGAAGAGAAAGTTTGGCTCTAATGCCATGCCATTGATGCCGCCACCCGAGCCTTTTGTCGGGGTAATGGCTTCTTCCTCGGGAATATCGTCTAAAAACCAAGCCACATTTTTTTGAAAAACACTGGCAATGACTTCCAATACCTCCTCACTAGGAATGCGTTTTCCCCTTTCGATCATGGATAAATAAGACACCGATGGGGCAGATTCTGCATCCATTTTTATACAGCGGGCGGATAAGTCTTCCATTGTCAAACGGTTACGTTTACGCAGGTTGCGGATCTTAGTGCCCAAAAAATGGGCTTTACGGTTGAGGCTATTTTTATTTTTCATTTTTGTGAAATTTACACTGTGTAATTCTTATTGTGAAATTTTAGATTATTAGAGAGTAGTCTATAAATCAAGCAATGGTTAACACGAGTGACCCCTTTGCTACCTGATAAACCTTGGTGTTTTGCCGTAGGTAACTATGAACAGACCGATTTAAGAAGGAAAGTGAGATGACTATGCCCTTACCAAAAAATAACAGTGTGATTCACTCAGGGTTTTACCGTTTCATCAATGACGACGTGTTGCCCCTTCATACTATCGAGCCTGATAAATTTTGGCGTGATCTTGATCAGTTGATTACCGATTTATCGCCTGTGAATCGTCAATTGTTGGCGACTCGAGATGAGATGCAACGTCAGATTGATCAATGGCACCTTGCTCATAAAGGACAACCATTGGATATACCTGCCTATGAGGCTTTTTTACGGGAGATTGGCTACCTGGTCGCTGAAGGGGAAGATTTCACTATTACCACAGTGAATGTGGACGATGAAATCGCGACTTTGGCAGGACCTCAATTAGTGGTGCCTGCGAAGAATGCCCGTTTTTCGTTGAATGCGGCCAATGCTCGTTGGGGTAGCTTGTACGATGCCTTTTACGGCACTGATGTGATCCCAAAAAACGCGGAATTAGGCAGCCGTCAAGGTTATAACGCGGTTCGTGGTGAACGGGTCATTGCGAAAGCCAAAGGGTTTTTAGATGACGTCTTTCCACTGGAGTCTGGCTCCCATAAAGACGTGATCAGTTACATGGTGTACTACCGCCACCTATTGGCCTTTTTTGAGGATGGCAGTCAAACGGGCTTGAAACAACCCTGTCAGTTGGTCGCGGTGAATGGGCAGCGTAGCGAGCCGGAAGCCATCCTGTTAAGAAACCATGGTTTGCATGTGGAAATTCAGTTTGATCGTAATGGTCTGAACGGTGCTAAGGATAAAGCGAATATCAACGACATTGTTATTGAGTCGGCTCTAAGCACCATTATCGACTGTGAGGATTCGGTAGCCGCCGTGGACGCAGAGGATAAGATTGAAGTTTATCGAAACTGGTTAGGTTTGATGCAAGGTACCCTAGAAGCCACCTTTGAGAAGGGGGGTCAAACACAAACTCGCAGAATGAATCCAGACCGTGTGTATACAGATTTAGAGGGCAATGAATATCGTTTGCCAGGCCGCGCTTTGTTGTTGGTGCGCAATGTTGGGCATTTGATGGAATGTGACTTGATGCAGGATGCGCAGGGCAACTTCGCCCCCGAAGGCATCATGGACGCGGTCGTCACGGCGTTAATCGGCGCGTTGGATTTGCAAAGATCAGAGGGCATTCGCAATAGTCGTACAGGCAGCATTTATATTGTGAAACCTAAGATGCACGGACCCGAGGAGGTGGCGTTTAGTTGTGAGCTGTTTGGTCGAGTTGAGCAAATGCTGGCGCTACCAGAGAACACCATTAAGATCGGCATTATGGATGAAGAGCGTCGCACGACAGTGAATTTAAAAGAATGTATTCGTCAAGCGAAATCTCGGGTGTTTTTCATTAATACCGGCTTTTTGGACCGCACTGGCGATGAGATTCATACCAGTATGCAAGCGGGGCCTTTTTTACCAAAAGAACAAATCAAGCATCAGCCTTGGATCCAAGCCTACGAGGATCGCAATGTCACCATTGGCTTGCAATGTGGTTTGTCTGGAAAAGCACAAATTGGCAAGGGCATGTGGGCCATGCCGGATGAGATGGCTGCCATGATGGAGGCAAAAGTTGCGCATCCAAAAACGGGGGCGAGTACGGCTTGGGTGCCTTCTCCTACCGCAGCGACATTGCATGCTTTGCATTATCACCAAGTAGATGTGTTTGAAGTGCAAGAACGTATTAAGCACCGTCCGCAAGCGAGTCTAACGGATCTACTCATTATCCCGACGATTCCAAGCAATTTAACCTTGTCTCGCCAAGTAATCGACCGAGAAATCGAGAACAATGTACAAGGCTTATTAGGGTATGTCGTGCGTTGGGTTGAGGCTGGTGTGGGGTGTTCCAAAGTGCCAGACATCAATAACGTTGGTTTGATGGAAGACCGCGCCACTTTGCGAATTTCCAGTCAGCATTTGTCTAATTGGTTGCTGCATGGCGTGTGCTCTAAAGAGCAAATTGATGAGGTAATGCTGCGCATGGCTCAAGTCGTGGATGAGCAAAATAAAGCCACTGACGGTTACCAACCGATGGCTGCAAATCCATCGACCAGTTATGCCTTCCAAGCGGCGCAAGATTTGATTTTTAAAGGAACGGATCAGCCTAACGGTTACACCGAGCCTTTGTTACATGCTTATCGTCTAAGAGCAAAAGTTTGATCCAAATACATTAATTTTATCTTAAACAACCTGAAGAGCGAGAAATCACATGATGACGTATAAAAATAAAACTCAACAAGTAAGCCAAAGTCTTTCTCAACAAGGCCCAACTTGGGCGGCGATGAACCCAGAATATGTGGTGAGAATGCAATTACAAAACCGTTTTAATACGGGGCTAGATATTGCCAGGTACACAGCTAAGATCATGCGTGAAGACATGGCAAGCTATGATAAAGATCCAGCGAATTACACCCAGTCTTTAGGGTGCTGGCATGGCTTTGTCGGACAGCAAAAAATGATTTCAATTAAGAAGCATTTTGGTACCACGCGCAGTCGTTACTTGTATTTGTCTGGTTGGATGGTGGCCGCCATGCGTTCTGAATTTGGTCCTCTGCCTGATCAATCCATGCATGAGAAAACGTCTGTACCGGCTTTAATCGAAGAACTGTACACCTTTTTGAAACAAGCCGATGCGCGTGAGTTACAACATTTGTTTAAAGAAATGGACGAGGCGAGAGAGGCGGGCGATCAAGTCCGTGAGCAAGCGGCTCAGCAAAAAATCGATAACTTTGAAACTCATGTGGTGCCGATTATTGCCGATATTGATGCGGGATTTGGTAACGAAGAAGCCACGTATTTGCTCGCGAAGAAGATGATTGAGGCAGGGGCGTGTTGTATTCAGATCGAAAACCAAGTGTCTGATGCAAAACAATGTGGTCACCAAGATGGGAAAGTGACCGTGCCTCATGAAGACTTCCTGGCAAAAATTAATGCCGTTCGCTATGCCTTTTTGGAGCTAGGGGTGGATGATGGTGTGATTGTTGCCCGTACCGACTCTTTGGGCGCAGGTCTAACTCAAAAAATCCCTGTGTCTCGCAGTGCTGGGGATTTGGCAGAGCAATACACAGCTTTTATTGATGGAGAAGAAGTGACCTCCCTTGAGCAAATGAAATCTGGCGATATGGCTATTAAACAGGGTGATCGAGTGATCAAACCCACTCGTTTAGCCAATGGGTTGGTGCGTTTTAAACCTAATACAGGTGAGGATCGTGTAGTGCTGGATTGCATCACGTCTTTGCAAAATGGGGCGGATTTATTATGGATTGAAACAGAGAAGCCGCATATTGGGCAAATTGCTAATCTTGTGAATCGTATCCGTGACGTTGTTCCCAATGCTAAGTTGGTTTACAACAACAGTCCGTCTTTTAACTGGACATTGAACTTCCGTCAACAAGTATTTGATGCTTGGTTGGAAGAAGGCAAAGACGTGAGTCAGTATCAACGTGAAAGACTGATGTCAGAAGATTACGATGGTAGTGCATTGGCAGAAGAAGCAGATGAGCGTATTCGCCGCTTCCAAAAAGACGCCGCCGCTCAGGCTGGGATCTTCCATCATTTGATTACCTTGCCAACTTACCATACTGCTGCGTTGTCTACGGATAATCTGGCAAAAGATTACTTCGGAGAGTTGGGTATGCTGGGGTATGTCAGGGAAGTGCAGCGTCAAGAAATTCGTCAAGGTTTGGCCTGTGTAAAACACCAAGACATGTCTGGTTCCAACATTGGGGATGATCACAAAGAGTATTTCTCTGGTGAACAAGCGCTTAAAGCGTCTGGTAAAGATAATACCATGAACCAATTCGCGGCCATTTGATTGGATAGTGAGTCCAATACAAATTAGCGAAGTGTGCAAGTAAGCAAAAGGCTAGCTGTTTCCCCTCAGTTAGCCTTTTTTTGTGGATCGTTTCCAGTGCCATGTTTACTATCGTCAGTCAATCAAAGTGGCTTTTTTTAAGAAGGGAAAACTGACTTATTAGTTCTCAATATTTTTGAAATGTTCTATGATTGAGTCCATTGGTATCTTTTTGTTGATGCAGGTAAGACTCTTAACCCCCATGAAATTCTGAGAACTTTTTTGAAGAATGCATTTTATAGGCTTGATGATAGTCAAGTTAGTGATATTAGCTTAAAAGATATTGCCAGACGTTCCAGGTACGGCGGGATATTTTATCTATTTGCCTTTTGGGGAGCGGTTTTTAGCTCAACAACTGCGCGCGAGCACCTATTTATTATTGGTGTTTTTTCTGTGTGCTTTTTGGTATTGCAGATTTATCGCTTGGCTTTGTTTAATAAGCTCTTTTCAGCCAATGAGATAAACGTTTCTCCTTACTACACGCACTACTGTTTTCTCTATTTGGCATCTGCAATCGTGTGGGGGAGCTGTTCTGCATGGTTGTTTTTTGTTAATCCCTCAGTTGATCTCGCGGTGACGATTAATATGATGTCAGCGGCCTGTCTCAGTATTGGGGGCGTTAATGTCTTGGCTCCTAGTTATAAAATATTGCGCCTCTATTGTTTTCTTATCTGTGTCCCCTTTGCTTTAGCCGCCGGAATATTTTTAGAGGCACCTGGGAGCTATACCATTGCTTGTTTAATATTGGGTTATGGCTTGTTTATTTTCGAGACAGGAAAGCAGCAACATCGCACTTACTGGCAAGCACTGAATGATAATTTGCGCCTATCCGCTCAGGCCGCTGAATTGGAAAAGGCGAAAATTGCCGCCGAGCAGGCGGCTCAGGCGAAAGCGGATTTTCTCGCGTCGATGACCCATGAAATAAGAACGCCCATGAATGGTGTGCTTGGTATGGCTCAATTGTTGGCTCTGAGTGATCTGAATGAGCAACAACAGCAACAGGTAAATGTGATCAATAATGCTGGTCGAACATTGATGCACATTATTAATAATATTCTTGATTACTCTAAAATGGATGCAAAACAACTGGCATTAGAACAGCTGCTATTTAACCCTCGTAATGTGGTTAATGAGGCGGTGTTGTTATTGTCAGTACAGTTTGAAAAAAAGCCGATAAAGCTGAATTGCATAATGGATGATATCCCTGAATGGGTGCAGGGTGACCCTTATCGACTTCATCAAGTGCTCTATAATCTTATTGGCAATGCCTTCAAATTCACTGATGAAGGCGAAATAACCATTAAGGTCTCTTGTCAAAAAAATCATGATGATAATACTCTGACATTCAATTTTACCGTGAGTGATACGGGGATTGGTATTGCTCCAGAACATCGGCAACATATTTTTGATCAGTTCTACCAAGTCAATCAATTTAATTCAAATATTCGTGGGACTGGATTGGGGTTGAGTATTACGCAACGCCTAGTTGAATTTATGGGGGGGACAATTTCCGTAGAGAGCTCCATTGGTGTGGGAAGTGTTTTTACGGTTGAACTTCCGTTTACTGTAACGGATGAGATTCAAAAGGGATTATTACCCGCTTTAGGGTGTGAATCAGGTATTCATACTGATTCATTGCACACTTTACATATATTGTTAGCGGAAGATAACCGAATCAATCAAATGATCTGTGAACAACTGCTCGTAAAATTGGGGTGTGTTGTTGATGTGGTTGAAACCGGACGGATTGCGCTGGAAAAGGTTACTGATAATAAGCCCTACGATGCCATTTTTATGGATTGTAATATGCCTGATATGGACGGCTTTTTAGCCACAGCCGCTATTCGAGGAGCGGAGAAAAATGCTGGGAGGAGTGAAACGCCGATCATTGCTCTGACTGCTCATGTTGAAGAGGAGGTAAAACGCAAATGCCTAGAGTCTGGGATGAACGATTTTTTGAGTAAACCTTTTTTGTTTGAAGATCTAGAGGCCATTATTAACCGTATTCGAATGGGAACATTTTTTTAGACCGTATACAGTGTTATGAGCGTGCTTTTAACACATCTGTTGGCTTTTTAATCAAACTGTCATGCTAACTCTTTACTTTATGTTGACAAATTGGCGTTCGCTCAAACGCCTTATAAACATAAGAGGAAGCGTTATGAATAAGTTGTGGTTTGCTGGTGTGCTTTGTGCAGGCGTGTTATCAGGTTGTGCTAGTCAGTCTTCTATGTCAAAAACTCCCCAGTTTGTTGAGTCTTTTCCGAAAACGGGGAGTTACTTACCCTATACCGTATTACGTCATGATTTGATTGATGACAAAACCCATAAGCCATTTGAGATTCGAAATGGCGGTTATGGCTCTTCCATGACAGGCAACCCAAATCAAGCCAATCAGTTTTACGCCCTGACGGATCGCGGCCCGAATGCAAGTTATAATGGGGACTATGGCAAAGGCAAGATTTTCCCTGTGCCAAATTATACTCCTCGGATTGGGTTGTTTGAGGTAGAAGATAACGGCCAAATTCGTCAAGTGGATACGATTTTATTGCGCCGCCCTGATGGGCAGCCTATTACTGGGTTGCCAAACTCTCCTGCACTGGGTGGTACTGGAGAGACCCCTTATCATGTTGATGGTAAGCCTATTTTAATGGACGACTCTAAACCTTATAACAAAGTCACTAATCCGATAAAAGTGGACGATTACGGATTAGACAGTGAAGGCCTTGTTGCCTTGAAAGATGGCACCTTTTGGGTGAGTGATGAATATGGGCCACATATCGTGCATTACGATAGTAATGGTGTTGAGATTGGTCGTATTAACCCATTTAAAAATGATGCCCGCGATGTCTTCCATTTGCCTGAAGTATTTGCCCATCGTCGCCCTAACCGAGGTATGGAAGGGTTGGCTGTGACACCAGATCAGAAAACCTTGGTCGGCATTATGCAATCAACAATGCGCAATCCAAATAAAGCGGCCCAAAAGGGGGATCTAACGCGTATTGTTACAGTGAACCTTGAAACAGGTAAAACGGAGCAATACCTCTATCGTCAAGATAAAGCGCAAAATTCGAACTCTGAGTTAGCAGATTTAAATAGCCATGAGTTTTTGGTTGATGAGCGCGACGGAGGGTTCTTGTTGGGCGGCCCAGATGGTAAGGCGAACCCTAATGTGCAAAAGAAAATTTATCGAATTGATCTTAACCGTGGTACCCCCTTGTCCACAGTGGCTTTGTCATCATCCATTACCCGCGATGCCAGCTATGGCTTGATGATTGATGGTCTGACCCTTGAGCAGTATACGGAGAAAAATGGCTGGGAGGCGTTGGCCCAAAAAGGCATTTATCCTGTTAGTAAGTCACTGGTTGTCGATGTGGCCAAAGCGGTCTCTTATCCACATGATAAAATGGAAGGTATGTGGGTGATTGATCCCTATCATTTAGGGGTATTAAACGACGATGATTTTGCCACTTGGTCTACCAAGGGCAAGCTAGAACAGAAGTACTTGGATGGTAATACAATAGACGCAGCGCAATTGTATATTATTAAGGCAAATTTGATGGGGAACTAACGGCTGTTAGTGATTAACCAAAAATGGGATGTTTCGGCATCCCATTTTGACATTGACTACCTTAGGGAGGATTACTTTTCTAAAATACCACAGCCAATCCGAGCCCCGCTTGCATCATGAATCACGACAGCGTGCCCCAAATTGGCTTTGTAATCTAATCCTGATATCAAGCGAAAGCTGCCTTTTGCACGACCTTTAGAGTCAGATACCCATTGAGCGCTTTTCCAGTAGTCGCCACCAGATTTCGGAGAGAAATAGTGACCACCAACTTTGTCAGCTTCTTTACAGCTGGTACCAACATGAATATGAAGACCGCCGTCATTAACGGGCTTCAATCCTTTTAAGTTGTATTTGACCGTCATATCTTTTTTATCAAAATGGACTGAGACATGGCCTGTTACCGTTGTTTTCGTTCCAGGGTAAGCACCTATCTTAGCGTGTAGTGAATGTGCACTTACAGCAAAAGACAGCGTACTGGCAAGCAAGCCCACTCCAAGAATGGTCAGTTTCCGGTTGCGAGATATCATCATGATAAGCACTCCTTGAATCATTGATATGAACGTTAATGAGATTGAAGAATGTCTTCAGCCATAACGAGTATTGATCCTATGGTTTTCTGAAAATCGTTCAACCTCCATCACACTACGCTTTCTTTTACCCTGTTTGCATGTTCTTAATGGCGGTGCTGATGTTCTTTCATTGTCTGTACGATTTTTTTGCAAGATTTGTCTCTAATGGAGCTTGTTTGTCAAAAAAACGACACTTGAGGAGCGGTTTTGATTGTTTGCTTTTACCGACTAAGCCTCTTAGGATTCGCTTTATGAAAAATGGAATAAGGCGTTGAAATGACAAATTGTTTAAAAATGAATAAGGTGATCATATTGGCCGCTGCGATGTTTGGGTTAACGGCATGCGCGTCTATGGATAACACTGGCTATAGAGGAGGAGATCATCGTGGCGGTGGTCCAGCAGGGGCTTATGGTGTACCTGATGCTAAGGCCAGTCCTGAGACCTCGGGCAAAGTAGAGAAAAAAGAAAGTGCTAAGCAAGTGCAAGAGGACATTTATACTGGGGGAGATCACCGTGGTGGTGGCCCACACGGCCCGCTGGGTTAAGTTGAATGCTCTTAATTTTATAAAAAAATATTATAAAAGATAGTCTTATCAGGATAGCTTGTAGTATCGAATCAAGTCAAAATTGGGAAAGCGTGTATAAAAAGTGCTGTTTTCTCTTAACTTGCCATCTGTTTGTGATAAATTGACGCTCGATACGGAGTTCGAACCAGTTTCGAATAATAATATTTTTACTATATAAGTTCGTGATAACACAGATCGCGCTTTTTAGGGAGCCAATATATGCGCTTTAAAAAATCAATTTTCCTTGCCAGCTCACTTCTTCTTGGAGCTGTTACCACCCATGCTATGGCGGCCACATTTAAAGTGCCAACATCTTATCAAATCATGTACATCGACCTAAAAGATGGTAATAATTATGGCGATGATTTTGAAGTGACCATTCCATCAGGTCATCACCAAATCGTTGTTCGTTATAACCAATCGCTTCGTCATGGTGGCGATGTTGATATGATTAAGTCTGAGCCACTGATCATTGATATGGATGTCAAAAAAGGCGCAAATCTTGAATTAAAAGCGCCTTTTATTCACCAAAAAGACCGAGCAGAGAAGTATTCTCAAAAGCCAACATTTGACATTGTCAACAGCAAAGGCGATGAGGTTCAATATAAAGTCAGTATGTTGCCGCTTCAGCCAGGTTTCCAACCCCTACGTAATTATCGAGAAGAAATCAAAGAGTTTACCGGTGAAGGTGCTACGAAGCCGCAAGCGAATACCTCTGCTAATGCCTCTTATTCGGCTCCTGCTCCGGCTCCTAAGTCTGTTACGCAGACTAACGAATTCCAGATGATGCAATTTTGGTTTAATAAGTCAGACGAGCAGACCCGCAAAAATTTTCGTATTTGGATAGTGGATCATACCTATCAAACTAAAGTGAAGAATACACAATATGAAATGTTGCAGTTCTGGTATAACAAAGCTAATAAGGCTGAGCGTAAAGCTTTTCAGGTTTGGTTGCTTCAATAAAATGAAATAATAGCTTAGGTGATAAACGCCAATGCGCTTGTATAAAAAGCCCTGTTTTGACAGGGTTTTTTTATATCTAGGTAGAATAGTGGCTTACGTTGTGTGTACAAGGAGCAAATGTGGTTCTCATTCCTGTGATTTTAGCGGGGGGAAGTGGCGAGCGATTATGGCCGTTATCTCGTCACCATACCGCCAAGCCGTTTATTGACTTATTCGGTTCTACTTATACGCTTTTTCAAGAAACCTTGTTACGCGTGCAGGGGCTATCTGGGCATGCGCCTATCATTGTTTGCAATGAGGTGCATCGTTTCTTAGTAGCTCAACAGTTACAAGAAGTTGGCATAAAAAATGCCAGTATTATGCTAGAGCCAGTGGGGCGTAATACAGCACCAGCTATTACATTGGCGGCGCTAGAAGCTAAGCGACGACATCTGCAAGACAATGACTCGGAGCAAGAGTGCATCATGTTAGTGCTGCCTGCAGATCACCTTATTAAGGATCTGGATGCTTTTGGTGAGGCCATCAAGCAAAGCATTGAAGTAGCCCAAAAGGGGAATTTGGTGACCTTTGGTATAGAAGTTACCCGACCTGAAACGGGTTATGGCTATATTCAGTCACTGGATGGCGCATCCGTTACTGCCTTTGTTGAAAAGCCAGATAAAGACACTGCTCAGCGTTATTACTCATCTGGAGAGTATCTTTGGAACAGTGGCATGTTTGTTTTTAAACCAGAGTGTTACTTAACTGAATTGGCATTACATCAAGCACAGATACTTCAGTCGGTGAGCTTGGCTTATCAGGAGCGTAAAGAAGACTTAGATTTTATTCGTGTTGATGAAGCGAGTTTTTCGACCTGCCCCAATGAGTCCATGGATTATGCGCTTATGGAAAAAACCGAACGAGCCAAAGTGATTGCTTATAAGGGCGATTGGAGTGATGTAGGATCTTGGGAGGCACTATTCGACCACGCTGAGAAAGATGAACGTCATAATGCTCTAATGGGGGATGTGATGCTTGAAACTACCTCAAATAGTTTGGTCAGAGCAGATAGTCGTTTAGTGGCAACGGTCGGCGTTGACAATCTGGTGGTGATTGAAACGGCAGATGCCGTTTTGGTAATGGATAAGCAGCACTCACAAGGACTGAAGAAAATTGTGCAACGTATTCAGGCCAGTGGTCGTGAGGAGCATCGTTTTCATAAAAAAGTGCATCGTCCTTGGGGGACTTATGAAGTTATTGCGATGGGTGAGCGTTACAAGGTGAAGCGTATTGTCGTCAGACCAGGGAGAAAACTCAGTGTGCAGATGCATTACCATCGAGCTGAGCATTGGGTTGTGGTCTCTGGTTCGGCTAGAGTTTACAAGGGTGATGAAAGCTTTCTTCTCTCGGAGAATGAGTCCACCTATATTCCTTTAGGGGAAACTCATTCTCTTGAAAACCCAGGAGAGATAGCCCTAGAACTGATCGAGGTACAGTCTGGAGGTTACCTTGGCGAGGATGATATCGTTCGATTCCATGATCACTATGGACGTTAAAGCATCGTCTTTTTACGCCATTTTGGTAAGGTTTTTGTGGAACCTCTGGTTGAATTTATCGTTCACGACTAAGGCTAATAGGATGATTGAACCGCCAATAGAGAGCCGCAGTATGTCGGCATTATGGTTCCAAAAAACCACATTGACAAAAATACCAGCAGGAATCAGTAGATTATTGGCAACGGCTAAGGTTCCCACATTGACCATTGTCGCCCCTTTGTTCCAAGCGAAATAACCGACTCCTGAGGCGACCACTCCAAGATAAACAAGGATGCTCCATTGTAAAGGGGTGGTGGGGAGTTTGTTGATATTCCCCAGCATTAAGAAACAAGGAATCACGACGGCAAGAGCACCAAGAAAGAACCAACCAAATACTGTGCGTTGGGGGAGGTCTGGACGCTCTTTGGCGATGATGCGCTTATAGCCCACTTGACCAGCGGCAAAGCATATATTTGCTCCTTGAACGATCAAAAGACCTTTTATGTATCCATCATTCACTTCTTGGTAGCGAATGGCGACGGCACCGAGGATGGCAAGTAAGGCACTGATAATAAAGCCAATATTCAAACGACGGTCTAACAGATCATTCAGTAAGGTGACATAAATAGGTGTCATGACGGTAAAGAGTAAGACTTCGGGTACCGTCAAAAAGAGAAAGGATTGATAGTAAAAACCGTACATGATGCCAAGTTGCAATGCGCCACACACCATGAGCTGTAGTGCTACTTTGGCTTCAATTTGACGTAATTTCAAAAAGGGTAAAAACACCAAGGTCGCAAGTGATACTCGCATTAATACAGAGAACCAGGCATCAACTTGCCCAGCAAGATAGACACCGATTAAGCTAAAGGAAAAAGCCCATAACAGGGTGACGGCAAGTAGTATTGGCATGAATCTGGTTTCCAGTGTGATGATGGCGTAAGTTTACCGATTTCAGTATATTAGGTAAATTAGTAAACTCATAAATTTTTTTAGGTTTACTGGCTGTTTTTTCAAGCTTGGAAAAAGAGATATGAGCCTCGGCTGTATGACAAAGAGAGATGATGAATCGATGTTTTCTGGGTTATCAAGTTGTATTTTATTGATCTGGGTGGGTATTTCTTATCTATAAAAAAGCTGGGAAAGAGAAAAATTGATCTAGATTAATATTTTAATGTTAGATCCTTGTTACTTTTCTTGTCATTGAAACTTTGTTTGATCAAGAAAAAAAAGGAATCTATCATGAAAGCTTTACTACCTGTGGCTCTTGTTTCTGCTCTTTGTTCTACCGCTGCTTTGGCGCATCAAGCAGGCGATTTCTTCGTTCGTGGTGGTGTCGCTACCGTGATGCCAAACGAAAGCAGTGATGACGTTGCTGGAACTAACCAAGAACTAAAAATCAGTAATGATACCCAATTGGCTGCCACATTGACTTATATGATAACTGATAATATTGGGACTGAGTTGTTATTGGCGACGCCTTTTAAACACGATGTCTCCGTTTCTGGTCTCGGAAAAGTGGCAGAGGTTTCTGAACTACCACCTTCTTTAATGGCACAGTATTATTTTGGCAAGTCAAACAGTGATATTCGCCCTTATTTAGGGGTGGGTTTAAACCACACAGTATTTTTTGATGCGAAAGGCAAAGGAGCGTTAGCTGGCAAGAATGTGAGTGTGGATGGTACTTGGGGGGTTGCTGCACAAGCGGGCGTCGATATGAAGATTAACGATAAACTGTTTGCCAATGCTTCTGTTTGGTACATGAATATTGATACCGATGTTCATATACCTAATCAGACAATCAGTACCAAAGTGAACCCTCTTGCTGTTATGGTGGGTGTTGGTTATACCTTCTAAGCAGTCGTTACACAGTTAAGTCTGGAAACCCTGATACTCGAAAGAGGTCAGGGTTTTTGTTATCAGAGCTTTGTTGATTTTAATCTATTCCGCCACAAGATGTTGTATTACGTATTGATATGTAATTCTCGCTACATCTTTTCACTAATTCTATAACGAGAATATGCCGGTTCTGTTTCATACTTCCTTTACTTTTTTATGGGGGTGGGAGCGTATTCTTGACCCGACGCAAACGAAATTTTATCTGCTATGGCGTCTTTTTCTCTCTGTTATGTGTTGGCGTGTTTTTTACCCAGCAAACAGAAGATATTAAGCGTAAAGAACAGGCCGCATTGATTCAGGAAGTTGCGGTCTCACAGGCTCGTGTCATTGAACGTCGTCTGCTTAGCGCATTATCCGCCACGTATTTTTTAGCGCTGGAGCGAAAGAGCTTAGACTCTCCTGAACGCTTTGCTGATTATGCCCATCATATGATTGAGTCCATTGGAGGCATATCCAACTTACAGCTGGCACCTAATGGTGTGGTGTCAATGATTTATCCATTAAAAGGTAATGAAGCCGCCTTAGGGCACGATATTTTAAAAGATGATAAGCATCGAAAAAGTGTGCTTGATGCCATTAGAAATAAAACTCTCACTTTAGATGGCCCGTTTAATTTGACTCAAGGAGGGGAAGCAGTCACTGGCTATAATCCGGTCTTTATCCAAAAAAATGGGGTTGAAGAATTTTGGGGTGTCATTTCTGTTCTGATTAATTTGGATGGTTTGATCAAGGCAAGCAGTTTACCCGCTCTTGAAAAGAAGGGGTTTCGTTATCAGCTTAGCTATTTTGACCCAGATAAAGGGCAGGATAATGTGTTTGCGAAGTCTGCTCAGCCTCTAGATGGCATTGTGGCTTGGAGCAATATCAATGTGTCCAATAATATGTGGAGGTTGTTTTTATCACAAAAAGAATCCAATGGCTTAATGGTCTATGTGATTGGCTACGGAGTCACCTTACTCGTCGCCTTGTTCGTTGGCGGGAGTCTGCGTTATATCTTGCTACAACCAGAAAGGCTTGAGGCCATTATTCGCCTTAAAACCCGTGAGTTGGAAAAACTCGCTTTTTATGATCCTCTAACACAGTTAGCAAATCGTCGTCTTTTTCTTGAAAAGGTGTTCATCGCCTGTTTAAACAGTGATAAGAGTCGTTGTGCACTGATGTACTTAGATTTGGATGGATTTAAAGATATCAACGACAGGCTTGGGCACGGTGCTGGCGATTTGCTGTTAACGGTTATGGCGTCACGTTTAACAAATATTGTGAATGGAAAAGGGGTAGTCGCTCGTCTTGGGGGGGATGAGTTTGCTATTCTGCTGTCCGATTACCATGATCGTCAAACGATTAAGTTATTCGCTCAAGGACTGCTTAAATCCATCAATGAGCCTGTCGTTTTACAAGGGAAAAACTATTCTGTATCTGCTTCCATTGGTGTTACTTTGATTCCTGAAGATGGTGATTCATCGGAAGAGGTGCTTGGTCGTGCGGATATGGCCATGTACAAGGCGAAAGAGTCAGGACGCAATAACGTTTACTTTTTCAAAGAAGGGCTGAAACAGAAAGAGTTCAAACAAGATGGGCGAAAACAAAAGTGCGTGGATTGTTTGAAGAACATTGATGACGAGTTGATCTCAGCAGTAGAAAACCATGAGTTAACGCTTTGCTACCAGCCTCTAATTAACATGAAAGAGGGAAACGTGGTGGCATGCGAAGCGCTAATCTGTTGGCATCATCCTGAAAAAGGTGTATTCCATCATGCAGCATTTTGGGCTTTGGTTCAGGAATCGAGGAAGGTCGTCGATGTCGGTTTTTGGATGTTTGAACAGGCCTGTTTAATGGTTCAATCTCAATTAGCGAAAGAAGGCAGCGTTGCTCAACCCGTTTGTTTAAACATTGCCTTTGACCATTTAATTAATCCTAATTTTATTGATGTCATTGCTTCTATGCTGGAGACTCGTAATTTGCCTGCTCATTACTTCATATTTGAGTTAGATCAGTCCATTGTGATAAATGGTTCAACGTCGGTGATCTCGACATTGAAGGCGCTACGGGAAATGGGCATTTCAATTTCGATAGATAGTTTTGGTACAGAAGGCACACTTTTATCAACGTTGACAAGGTTACCAATCGATATGATCAAAATTGCGCCGCAATTCATAAGACATATAGAAAGTTCTCTAGAGCAGCAACGTCTAGTGAGTGGTGTTATTTCTGCTGCCCATAGAGCGAGCGTGAAAGTGGTCGTGGAAGGGGTTGAACGGGATACGCAAGTCGCATTATTAAATCATTATGGGTGCGATATTGGGCAAGGGTATTTGTACTCAAAACCTATGAAAAAGGAGATGTTAGCCTTTTATATGTTATCGAAAAAAGCGTCAGCTAGTCGATTGAATCCATTAACAGGGGCTCCACTTCAACAAAATCACTTAGCCAATAAGCACTCATCATAGAAAAAAACGATGAATGAATAATTCATTTCATTGGTTTAGTGCAGACTATAGCGTCAACGTCGCCAATTTATGGCTCGTTAATGTGGCTTTGAATATTTTGCAGCATGCGTTGCCCTACTCTTAGAAAAGTATCAAGCTCTTCCTGACTGATGCTGGCTTTCATCAGGGCGATGGCTTCATTGTCGGCATTCTTTAGTGTTTGATAGTACGCCTGACCTTGCTCTGTTAGGAAAATAAAGTGGCTACGTTTGTCGTTCTGATTGAGTTGTTTAGTGATTAATCCCTTGGTAATCAGCTCTTTGATAATCCGCGTAATTTGTCCTTTATCACGATGCATTTTTTGGCTGACATCTTGGGCGGTGCAGTTTGGGGTATTTTGGATATGGTCTAATACAAAAAAAAGCAGTGGTGAACCAGAGAGGTTTTTTTCTACCATGGCTTTTTTCATCGCGATTTTTAGGCTATCGATTGATCCAATAAAGAGGGATCTAATTGCTAATGCTTGATCTTCCATAGAATACTGTCTTTTTATTAATTTGTATCATTATTATTTTTTGTTTCAGGTTTGTCTCATCTAAAGAATACATAGAACTCATTAGTATTAACTATTTCCTTGAGACTTTTTCACGACTACTGCGCTTGCCAATACTTTGTTAAAAACCGACTCAAAATGCTCATTTATAGGTATAAACTCCGCTTTCTCATCTGTTTTTGCCGCGTCTTGGCGTCGCTCGTGACATCGAGCAAAGGTCTCACCTTAATACCGCGACGGATTTGATTTGTGCTATGACATGTTGGCCAATGGCTAAATTCAGTTTTTGGGCAGAATAGGCCGTAATGCTTGCGAGAATCGGGGTTTGACCTGCCATCATTCTGACCAATACTGTGTTTGGGTCAGCTTCATTGTGGCTGATATCATCAATATAAACCGCTAGTCGGTTGATGATACTAGAGTCTTCATTAGCTGAGAGTGCGATGCTGACATCTCGTGCTTGAATTTGCAGCTTTACTGTGTCGCCAATGACTTCGTGTGTACGTGAAATCATCAAGCTGTGTTGACCAAAGGATAAGGTGGATAATCCCCATTGTTCATCTTGTTGCGTGATCTGACCGATGATCATAAAACGCGTGTTCTGATAGGTATATCGGGACGTTGATAATTTTCCAAGAAGGTATTGCGTTTCTCCCTGATCGACGATTTTCCCTTGATCCATAATGACCGTATATTGAGCTAAGCGAATGACTTCGTCTAAAGAGTGGCTCACATAAAGAATCGGAATGGACATGTTTGAGCAAACGGCTTCTAGGTAAGGAAGAATGTCCTTTTTTAGGCCCTCATCAAGGGCAGATAATGGCTCGTCCATAAGGAGAAGCTTTGGTTGAATCAATAAGGCACGTGCGATGGCAATGCGTTGCCTTTCACCACCGGAGAGTTGATGGGGGAATTGTTCCAGTAGCGAGGCAATATTTAATAGATCAATCACGTCTTGATAAGCGATGACACTCTCTTCTTTGTTAGCCCTTTTCGTAGCAAAAGCGAGGTTATCGCGAGCGGAAAGATGGGGAAATAGACTGGCTTCTTGAAAGACATAACCGATGGGACGTTTATGAACGGGCAAAAAATCCCCAGCTTCACTTTGCCAAATAGCCTCGTTAAAGGCGATTTGGCCCTGATGGTTTTTCTCTAAACCCGCTAAACAGCGTAATAGGGTGGTTTTACCCGATCCGGAGCGGCCAAATAACGCTGTGACGCCTTGGTTTGGTAAAGTGAGATCAACTTCTAAAGCGAAGTCTGACCTGCTTTGCTTAGATCGACTCAAGCGAATGTTTATTGCGTTCATCACCATGATCCTATGTTTGCTTTTTGCTTATTCACTTTTTGAGTTGCATATAAAAAGGCTAATACTACAAAAGCAAACAACACCATGAGTAAAGACAATGTATGGGCTTGGGCATATTCAAGAGCTTCTACATGATCGTATATTTGAACCGATAGCACGCGAGTTTCCCCTTCTATATTACCGCCCATCATCAGTACCACACCAAACTCACCGACAGTATGAGCAAAACCTAAGACCGCCGCACTAAGGTAACCAGGCTTTGCCATGGGGAGAGCAACATGAATAAAACGGTCCCATGCAGAGGCTCTTAAGGTAGCGGCCACTTCCAGAGGACGGTTTCCCATAGCGACAAAGGCATTCTGTAAAGGCTGAATCACAAAGGGAAGAGAATAGATTATTGAGGCAAAGATTAAGCCAGTAAAACTAAAGGGCAGAGGCGATATCCCAATGTTTGTCAAAAAGTGGCCTAGCGCTCCGTTAGGGCTTAGGAATATTAACAAATAAAACCCCAGTACCGTAGGAGGGAGAATAAGGGGCATTGCTACAATGGCACTGATTGGTGCCTTAAGCCAAGAGGATGTTCTCGCAAGCCACCAAGCTAATGGCGTGCCAAGAATAAGCAGCAGTATGGTGACACTGGTCGCTAATTTGAGCGTTAACCATATAGCCGTCCAATCTCCTGAGCTTAATAACATAGGGTTATCACCTTAAGGCAAGACTATATTGAAGAAGATAAGTGAATCGTATCATTGGTGTTTGTCTAGGGTGACTTACTGACCAGAGTCATAACCAAAGTTTTTAATACGCTTTTGAATATCCTTTCGTACTAAAAAGTTAAGGAATTTTTGGGCCTGTGTTTTATGTTGACTGTGAGTTAACAAGACTGCCGCTTGTTTGATGGGGCTATGATCGTTATTTGGGACTTGCCAGTAATGGCCTTTGACAGGCCCAGCCAAAACTTGGGATAAGGCAACGAACCCCAATTCGGCATTTTGCGAATAAGCAAACTGATAGGTTTGTCCTATGTTTTCGCCTTGTACTAGTTTGCTTTGTAGAACGTTCCATAAGCCTAATTTGGTTAAGGTTTCTTTGGCAGCTAAACCATATGGGGCCAGTTTGGGGTTGGCAATGGCTATTTTGCGGGCTTGCTCTAAGGCGCTTTTAACGGGTTCTACACGCTGTTGAGTCGCGGACCATAAGACGAGTATTCCCTTTGCATAAATGATTTTACTGCTTTTTTGAGCTAAACCTGCTTTGATTAATTTATCTGGTTTGGCTTGATCGGCTGATAAAAAGACATCATAAGGCGCGCCGTTACGTATTTGTGCGTAAAATTTTCCTGAGGAGCCAAAGGATAACTGCAGTTTCTGACCCGTTTCTTGTTCGAAAAGAGGCGCTAGTATTTGCATAGGGGCGGTAAAGTTAGAGGCAACTGCAATACGCAGAGGAGCAGCAAACACATTGTTGGTTAGCATGATGAAGACGCTGCCGAGCAATATAGTGGGGCTCAGCAAACGTACTCTTAATAAAAGGGTTAGAAAACGCATTTAATTAGATCTCAAAGTGGTAGTAAGTATGAATAGAAGTGGCGTGTGCTACCTCGTCGATATATTGGCGTAGATGATCAGGGAATTGTAGATTTAATACCATGGTTAGGTTTCTAAGTTTTGGGAATAGCATCACATCATCCCAGCTAATGGTGTGACTATGATCTGAAGGCAACGTCTGTTCGGGGAGCCTTTGTAATGCCATTTCAACGATTTTTTTATGGTGCTGAGTTTCTTCGAGGGCTTTCTCAAAGGAGCGACGTATTTCACTTTCTTTCTTGATGCGGAACTCATCGCGAGACTGACGTGATGAAAACTCAGGGAGCCCTAATAGAATGTTACGGGGAAAAACAAGACAATTGATATGAAGTTCTGCTTCCTCAAGGATGCTGTGTGCGGTGATATCCTGAGCTGAGGGGCGGATCGGTTTTTCTGAGTCGCCAATTTTATCTAAATATCGGGCAATTTTTAATCCATCCGTGATGATGGTGTTATCGTCACTTTTAAAAATGGGTAATTGCCTATTTTTCGAAGAGGGGAGCTTTTTTAATAAGGCATAACATTCGTCATCGTCACCATGAAGAAGATAAATTTTTTCATGGAAAAGCGCTTTGTAATTGGCCACCATATCGGCACGAACACAATTTGGGCAATGATCATACTGATATAACTGCATCGTACTCTCCGCAAGCATTATGCTGATTGGTCTAAGGCATACGACACAGTTAGGCTGTATTTAGGTGTCATCATAGTGGAAACAAGCAAAATCTCATTACTTGTTACGCCACGGCAGGACTGCCTTCTCCGATCAGTATATAAAAATTGCCCTTTTCTACACCAAGCGTGGCTTTTTTTAAGGTTTTGCCTTGGCATGGCCCAGCAATACACTGGCCATCATTTGGTGAAAAAAGAGCACCATGATGATGGCATTTTATGTAATCACCATCGTCATCAAAAATCTCTTCTGTATGACAGTTTAGCGCACGTTTTTGATGTGGGCAGCGGTTTTCGTAGGCGCGCAACTCACCCTGTTGTTTGATAATAACAAATTCGCTTTGATTTACTTTGAAGTGAAGCGCTTTACCTTCAGATAATCGTTGTGCATTAGGGATTAGATGCTTATAAAACATACATTCACCACATTCTTCCAAGTAAAAAGTACTATTTATGCCTGTTATGGGCAGAGACTTTGTTCGTTGAGTGTTTCCTCATAAGGAACATTACTCTTGTCATACTGATACTATTGTACTGAATCAAGCCATCATATTGTGTGGTTATGGCATTAATGTATTGTCGTTTCGTGTCGCTCATCACGTCCTTACTCTCCATGACTGTTATTTTCCCTAGGGGGTGAAAATGTCAGATTACCCTATACCTTGTCAATATCAAGGTAACAAAGGTATCTTTTTTTACGTTTGGTATAAAGAGTTTCTGTTTGTTGCTCTGTCATGTTGCTTGCCTTTGCCAAGCTACTTATACTTGGCACCATGGCTATTAAACCCCCTTCGAAACCTTCTCGTAAGTCTATGACTTCAAAAACGAAAAAGAAATCTCCCCCGAAAAAATCCCGTGGATTTTTGGGGCGAGCATGGCGTGCATTTTTTAAATGGGGGCTAGTGCTTTGTTTGATCGGCAGTATTCCTTTTGCTATTTGGGTCTGGTGGCTGGATCAAAAGGTGGTGACGCGTTTTGAAGGCCAAAAATGGCAAGTGCCTTCTGAAGTACTGAGTGCACCGATTTATTTGAAAAGTGGCGCCCCTTGGAAAAAAGCGGAACTTGAAGCATTGTTGAAAGAAACGGGTTATCGTTTTGGTCGTAACAGCCAAAAAGTCGGCTGGGCGGCAAGAAGTCGTACAAAAGTGAGTGCCCACTTAAGATCTTATGTCTACTACAACGGCTTTCATCCTAGTGAAAGGCGTATTTTCTCGTTTGTGGATGGCAAGCTACAAATTCAGTCCTTAAGCGGTGAGCCAGTGGCAGAAGCCAGTATTGAACCTCAGCGTATTGGCTTCTTATATGGTGGTAACACTGAGCGCCGGCAAATCTTAACCTATCATGATATTCCTAAGTCCTTAATTGATATTTTAACCACGGTGGAAGACAGAGATTTTTTCCACCACTGGGGGATTTCTTTGACGGGGATTGCGCGGGCGGCATGGGTCAACCTTACTCATGACTCTCGTCGTCAAGGGGGATCTACCTTGACCCAGCAGTTAGTAAAAAACATGTTTTTAAGCTCTGAGCGCACTTACACGCGAAAGCTGACAGAGGTCGTCATGAGTTTATTGTTGGAGTATCACTACTCCAAGCAAGAGATTATTACCGCTTATATGAATGAAGTGTACTTGGCGCAAGTGGGCAATGAAGGGTTACATGGTTTTGCAGCAGCCAGTCAGCACTTTTTTGGTCGACCTCTAAAAGAGCTGAATATTGACGAAATGGCGCTACTGGTGGGCATGGTGAAAGGACCTTCTTACTATAACCCTGAGCGTCACCCCAAAAGAGCGCTATCAAGACGTAATACTGTTTTAGCGATTTTAAAAGATCAAGGACGGTTGACGCCCACAGACTATCAAATACTGGTGAAGCAGCCCATTCGTTTAGCGGACAAACGTAGGACCCGTTCAATTTATGGTGATTATTTAGACCTTGTATCTTTGCAGTTGTCTCGGGATTTTGACAAAGAGACCTTAGCGACGAAAAACTTGCGCATTTATACTGGTGTTGACATTCGTGCTCAGTTAGCAGCGACGCGAGCTATGCGGCGTCAGGTTGCACTTCTTGAAAAACATGACAAACGTTTGGCTGGCTTGCAAGGGGCCATGGTGGTGACGGATCGGCAAAATGGTCAGGTACGTGCTGTGGTGGGGTCTAGCGATAAACAGTATTCAGGGTTCAATCGAGCGCTGGGGGCGGTAAGGCCCATTGGTTCTTTGGTGAAACCACCTTTGTATATGGCTGCATTAGCCACAGGGCACTATACTTGGTGGAGTCGCATCGATGACAAGCGCATGCGCTTTAACGTTGATGGTCAGATTTGGGAACCTGAAAATTACTCGCGTAAGACTCATGGTGTGGTGCATCTATATGAGGCCATGGCCCACTCTTATAACTTAGCGACGGTGAATTTGGCTCAGCAAATTGGCTTTGATCGAGTCGGTGATACCCTTCGACAACTGGGGGTGAAGCGCCCGTTTACTATGCATCCGGCCATGGCGTTGGGCGCACTTGAGTTATCGCCTTTTGAGGTGGCGCGTATGTATCAACCGATTGCCTCTCGTGGAAAAAGTAGTGAGCTTGGGGTGGTGTTGGCCGTCATGGATCAACATGATCATTTATTAAAGCGTTTTGACCGCTCAACCAAAGTACCTTTCACGGATGCTTTATTGGCGGTCACGTTGGATGGGATGACCAAAGTTCCGGAAATTGGTACTGCTCAGGCGGCTCAGCATGCTTTTCCTGATTTGACGTTTGCAGCAAAGACGGGGACGTCTAATGGCCAGCGGGATAGTTGGTTCGAGGGGATTACGGGGGATTATGCCAGTACGGTTTGGCTGGGAGATGATGATAATGCGCCTTTGGATATTACGGGGGCCACTGGAGCACAAAAGGTGTGGATTGATTTTACTCAACACATGAACCCTCGCTCCTTACCTGAAACATTGCCTAATGGCGCGGTAAGGTATGATGTTCTGGATGATTCGTTTGAAATAGCCGCAAAACGTTGTAAAAATCGTGAGTCCTTAGCCTTTATTGAGGGGACTCAACCCACCAGTTCGAGTTCGTGCTTCTGGCCTTTTTAGAAAAGATGTCATACAAAGTAATGCATAAATTCATTTTCATTGTATGCTTTATTTGTTGCTGATGAGTTTGCCACCTAATTGGTGTTTGTTTGAGGAGTGTTCTCAGGTTATGCGTTTACACAATAAACAGCTTTTGCGCATTGTGCCATTGATGGGACTCTTAGGGGTCTTATTGGGGGCCCAAAGCGTTTTGGCTCAGACGTCAACGAGTAAAGAGCAGTGCCACTCGTTGACTGCGACGGGCAACTCTGAGTATCCACCCTTTTTATGGCGTAGCCCGAACAATGATCATGATTTATTAGGGGCGAATGCCTTCTTTATCGAGGCATTGAGTAAGCGCATTGGTGTGCCAATTAAGTTGGAACATGTTGGTCCGTGGTCCAGAGCGCAATCGGAAGTGAAAAGTGGTCGTATTGATTTGATGGCTGGCGCCTTTTATACCAGTGCCCGTGCGGATTATATGGACTATTTTTCCCCGGTAATATTGCATACCACGAGTGTCGTTTGGCAGAGAAAAGGCAATCAATTTCCGTTTCACTCCAAAGAGGACCTGATTGGAAAATGGGGTGTGACGGTGATTAATAACAGTTTTGGGCAGGTGTTTGATGAATTTGCCCAGCGCCACCTCAATATTCTCAGTGTGGCCAGTTTGTCTCAGGCGTTTTTGATGCTCGCTGCAGATCGTGTCGATTATGTGCTATACGAGAAAAACCCTGGAGAGGCTTATGTCGCAATGCTTGGTTTGAGTGGGAAAATCGTGCCCGTCGAGCCATCTATTAGCAGTGAAGGCTTGTATTTGACCATGTCTAAAGATTCGCCTTGTAATACAGATGAACTGAAACAAAAAATTGCGAAGGCACTGCGGGATATGCGTCAGGACGGCGTCGCAGAGGCGTCTTTGATGAAAGGCTTAAAAGAGTGGGATGCAACCCATGTAAAAGAGGCAAAAGCATTTCAATCCCTTCCTTAAACGAGTCTGAAGCTTCAGGAATGGGCCTATGGTTGACGCAGAGTATAAGGTTGGAAAAAGAATAGCAGTAGGAAAATGTGAAGAAACACAATTCGATTGTGCTTCTTCCTACAGAAATAACTCCGTTGTCGACGCTTTATCGAATAAGCTGATTATAAAGTTCTATCCACTCATCGGTGACGGTTTCCCAACTGAAATCATATTGCATGGCGTTGAATTGTCGTGTTCGCCATGCTTGCATATCAGCAAAGCAAGTTAAGCAGCGCTCAAGTGCTTTACTTAAATCCAGGGCCGTGGCGTTTTCAAAGACAAAACCATTGGCTTGTTCGGTGTCCTCAAAGATAGTGTCAGCCAATCCTCCTGTTTTTCTAACAACAGGAAGCGTGCCGTATTTTAGCGCATACAACTGTGTTAAACCGCAGGGCTCAAATCGAGATGGTATCAGAAGTGCGTCAACGCCAGCCTGAATACGATGTGAGTACGCTTCGTCGTAGCCAATGCGAATGGTCACTTGTTCAGGGTAGGACGCTTGTAAGGCTTGATAGGCTGTCTCAAGAGCGCTATCACCCGAACCAAGAATGATTAAACGGGCTCCCTTGTTAAGTACTGATGGAATGGCCTCAAGGATCAGATCCAAGCCTTTTTGTTCCGTGAGTCGACTCACCACCCCAAAGACCAGTTTAGTTGGGTCTTCTGAAAGGCCGTTTTCTCTTAATAAAGCCAGTTTATTGTCCAATTTTTTCTCAATGGTGTCTGGCGAATAGCGTGTGGTAATGTGATCGTCTTTTTCTGGTGACCATTGATCATAGTCTACGCCATTTAGAATGCCTGATAGTTTATGGCGCATGGCCCGCAGCGTGCCATCCATTCCATCGCCGTATTCGCTGGTGAGAATTTCTTTTGCATAAGTTGGGCTGACGGTGGTGATGCGATCAGCGTAGACTAACCCTGCTTTAAGTCCAGAAAAACGACCATAAAACTCCATACCGTGTATGTCTAATAATTCGTTGGAGAGGCGCATGTCACCGTATTTAGCCATATCAAAACTGCCATTGTAACGTAGGTTGTGAATGGTGCTGACAATGGGCAGGTGATCGAGCTTCCAGCTTGCTAGATAGGCTGCGGCAAATCCAGTTTGCCAATCGTTTAGATGAAGAATGTCGGCTTGCCATCCGAACAGATTGCCATGCTGAGCCAGCATGGCAATCGCCCAAGAAAAGGCGCCAAAACGCAAGTGATTATCGACATAATCTAGGCCATTCGTATCTAGGTAAGGCCCGCCATCACGTTCATAAAGTGCTTGACATTGAACAAGCCAAATAGGAATGTCATTCTTATGGGGGCGAGTTTCTAAGAGAATAATATCGCCAACACCAAACGGATTTCCCAAGTTGGTGCTATGATAAATAGGCTCGACTTGGTCGAGTATGCCTTGGTAAGCTGGCATTATGAGTCTGACATCGAGACCCTTTTTTCTAAGCGCTATGGGGAGTGCGCCTGCAACATCAGCAAGCCCACCAGTTTTGATTAAAGGATGTATTTCGGATGCAGCAAATAGAATCTTCTTCATATAAGTATCTTATTGATTTAGCACAGTCTCAAGAGTATACCTAAATATAAAACAATGTAGAGTTAGCAGATAATATTTAAGGGTGAAATATGGATTTAAACACTGCATGCATGAAAACCCTGTCAATTATTTTAGCGGGTGGGCGTGGCTCAAGGCTGAAGCAATTAACCGACAACCGTGCGAAGCCTGCTGTTCCCATTGCAGGTAAGTACAAGATCATTGATTTTCCACTCTCTAATTGCATCAATTCGGGCATGCGCCGAATTGCCGTGCTGACTCAATATCGTTCCCATACTTTGAATCAGCATGTACAGCGAGGCTGGAACTTTTTACGTTCAGACTTCAATGAATTTATTGAACTTTGGCCAGCCCAGCAACAAACGGGGGGAGATTGGTATCGCGGAACGGCCGATGCGGTGTATCAGAACTTAGCCATGATTGATGGTCTGGGGAGTGAATACATGCTCATTCTTGCGGGTGATCATGTGTACAAACAAGATTACAGTTTGATGTTGAAAGAACATATCGAAAGCGGTGCTGATGTGACTGTGGCCTGTATTGAAGTCCCCATCCAAGAAGCCGATCAATTTGGCATTATGCATGTGGATGAGGACGATAATATCATCGCTTTTGAGGAAAAACCGACCCATCCTCCAACCATGCCTGGTAATCCCAATGTTGCTCTTGCGAGTATGGGAATCTACATTTTTAATACCAAGTTCTTATGTGACAATTTACGCTCTGATGCAAAGGATGACGACTCCAGCCATGATTTTGGTAAAGACCTTATTCCGATCTTTGTTGGCCGTTCTAAAATAAAAGCCCATCACTTTTCCCATAGTGTTATTCCAAACGAAAGTTATCCACAAAAGCCTTATTGGCGAGATGTGGGGACTTTGACGGCTTATTGGGAGTCAAATATGGATTTGACTAAGTTGGTGCCTGAGTTGGATTTGTATGATGAAAGCTGGCCAATTCGTACTGCACAGTATCAGCGTCCGGCAGCGAAGTTTAACTATAATTATGAAGAACGCATCGGTACCGCGCTAAATTCCGTGGTGTCTGCTGGTTGTATTGTTTCTGGCTCAACGGTCGAGCAGTCGATTCTTTTTAATAACGTACGTGTGAATTCATACTCTCATGTGAATAAATCTGTGATACTGCCTCGCTGTGATATTGGGCGTCATTGCCGTCTTCATCGTGTGGTTGTGGATTCTGACTGTCGGATTCCAGAAGGCACCATCATTGGGGAAGATCCAGCTGCGGATTCTGCACGTTTTTATCGTAATTCTGACGGTATTACTTTAGTGACTCAAGATATGATTGAGGCGTTGAATAAATAAGTCCTCTTAGCTTCATTTGTCATGTTGCAGAGATTGAGCCGCTAACTAAAGCGGCTTTTTCGTCTCAGGGCTGGTCTAAATAGTAAAGTAAATGAATGGTTCATTAGGGTGTTTGACAAATAAAGCAGCTTGAAAAAGAGGATTTTAGACGCATAACTCAAGATAATGAGTGTTACAATTTGTTATCCCCGCATGCTGTGGATAACCCTATTAGTGAATCTATGATAACTCTTGTGAAGGTAGAGTTGGCGGTGCTTTGTGCGGAGGTGATTAATTCTTCTCCAGTTGAGCATAAGTTGCCCGTATTGTATAGGTTCTGATCAATGATAAATGGTGTGAAAGGCTTCTTATGTTTACCGGAATTGTTCAAGGTGTTGCGGTCGTTAAATCTCTTAAAGCGGACGGCCGGAATAAAAAACTGGCCATAGAGTTTCCGATGGGCACGATGTTAGATCAACAGTTGGGCGCCAGTGTCGCGATCAATGGTGTCTGCCTAACCGTTTCTGAAATCAAGCAGGATGTTTTATCCTTTGATGTTATTGATACCACCCTCAAATTAACCAATATCGGTTTATTGAATGACGGCGACAACATTAATTTTGAGCGTGCAGCCAAAATGGGCGACGAAGTGGGCGGGCATGTTATGTCTGGGCATATCATGACCACGGTAACCGTGTCGCGAGTAGAGCAGATCAACGAAAGTGTGCATATTCGTTTTGTGATTGATCGTCAAGATGAAGTGGATGCACGACGTTACTTGTTCGATAAAGGTTATGTTGGCCTCAATGGTGCCAGTTTAACCATTAGTGACATAGGGGATGATTGGATTGAAGTGTCGTTGATTCCAGAAACCCTTCGTTTAACCACCTTTGGTCAGCTCAACGCGGGCGATAAAGTGAATTTAGAAATTGATGCTCATACACAAGCGACAGTGGATACGGTTGAACGTGTCTTAAAACAACGGGGGATCGTTTTACCCTGATTTTAACTGTGTTATTTATGATGACTTTGTCTGTTTGTTCATTTAAATAAATGGAGTCCTTGGTTGATTTTCGGTAGAATGCTCGCCAATTTCTGATCCGAATGCCGTCTGGTTCGTATTTTGTTGTGACGCTTGCCGTCATAGTGTTTTTTTATTTTGGCAATAAGCGACCCAAGGACAGCAATCTCGAATAAAGAACGCCGTATTCAACCAAATATCGCTTTTAAAGTGTGAGTAAATAGTGTCTTCAAAAAATCTTAAGCACATACGCAATTTCAGTATTATTGCCCATATTGATCATGGAAAGTCGACCCTAGCAGACCGTTTTATCCAAATCTGTGAGGGGTTGAGTGAGCGTGAAATGTCGGCGCAGGTTCTTGACTCTATGGACATTGAGCGCGAGCGTGGCATTACTATTAAGGCACAAAGTGTGACCTTGGATTACCATGCCAAAGATGGTCAAACCTATCAACTGAACTTCATCGATACGCCGGGACATGTGGATTTTTCCTACGAAGTCTCCCGTTCATTAGCAGCCTGTGAAGGGGCGCTTTTGGTGGTGGATGCAGCGCAGGGCGTGGAAGCTCAATCCGTAGCGAACTGTTACACTGCGATTGATCAAGGCCTTGAGGTTATGCCTGTATTGAACAAAATCGATCTACCTCAAGCTGAACCTGAGCGTGTGAGCGGCGAGATTGAAGAAATCATCGGTATCGATGCTATGAATGCCGTAACCTGTTCTGCCAAAACAGGAATGGGAGTTGAGGATGTATTAGAGCGATTAGTCGCAACCATTCCGCCACCGGAAGGGGATATAGATGCGCCATTACAAGCTCTTATTATTGACTCTTGGTTCGATAACTACTTAGGCGTTGTGTCTTTAGTGCGTATTAAACAAGGTACTTTGCGCAAAAAAGACAAGATTTTTATTAAATCGACTAAGCAAGCGCACCTTGTGGATATGGCAGGTATTTTCACTCCGAAGCGTAAAGAAACCGATGTTCTCAAAGCGGGTGAAGTAGGGTTTGTTGTTGCTGGGATCAAAGACATTCATGGTGCACCAGTGGGGGATACTATTACCCACGCTGCCACTCCGGACGTTGCCCAATTAGCGGGTTTCCAAAAGGTGAAACCTCAAGTGTATGCCGGTCTGTTCCCTGTCAGTGCTGATGATTATGAAGATTTTCGTGTGGCTCTGGATAAATTAACCTTGAATGATGCCTCACTTTTCTTTGAACCCGAAAGTTCCGATGCATTAGGTTTTGGTTTCCGTTGTGGCTTCTTGGGGATGCTACACATGGAAATCATTCAAGAGCGTTTAGAACGTGAATACGATCTTGATTTAATTACGACCGCACCGACGGTTATTTTTGAGGTCGAATTGGCAAATGGTCAGGTCATTAATGTTGATAGCCCTTCTAAGATGCCAGACCCCGGTTCGATCAAGGAAATGCGTGAGCCGATTGTAGAAGCCAATATTTTAGTGCCGCAGGAATACCTGGGTAGTGTGATTACCTTATGTGTCGAAAAGCGCGGTGTCCAAAAAGATATGCAGTTTGCTGGTAAGCAGGTGCAATTGCGTTATGAATTACCGATGAACGAAGTGGTGATGGATTTCTTTGATAAGTTGAAATCTTGTAGCCGTGGATTTGCGTCGCTGGATTACAGTTTTTCGCATTTTGCACCCGCTCCATTATGCCGTTTAGATATTCTGATTAACGGTGAACGTGTGGATGCTTTGGCGTTGATCATGCATAAAGATAATGTGCAATATAAAGGCCGTGCTTTGTGTGAAAAAATGAAAGAGTTGATTCCGCGTCAGATGTTTGATGTGGCGATTCAAGGGGCCGTTGGCGCCAAAGTCATTTCTCGTACAACTGTAAAAGCCTTGCGTAAAAACGTAATTGCTAAGTGCTACGGTGGCGATGTAAGCCGTAAGAAGAAACTGTTACAGAAACAGAAAGAAGGTAAAAAACGCATGAAGCAGGTTGGTAATGTGGAAGTTCCACAATCCGCCTTCCTTGCAGCATTGCAAATAGATAGCTAAGCGCAGCATGAACCTAGATTTGGCCCACCCACAGTGTGCGCCGTAATGGAGACAGATGTATGAGTTTTGATTTCGAGTTGATACTGACCTTGGCTTTTTTAATTACCGGGGCGTTTTGGTTGTATGATCGACTGGTTTTTGCGCCAAAACGTAAAGCCTTGTTGGCTGGTATGCCAGAAGAGGCGCGCTCAGCACTGAGTAAAGCGGAAAAAGAGCGATTAGCGAATACACCGAAATTTGTATTAGAAGTGAAGTCGTATTTTGGCATCATTGCGGTCATCTTTATTGTGCGATCCTTTATAGTGGAGCCTTTTCAGATCCCGTCTGGTTCAATGTTGCCGACATTGAAAATTGGTGATTTTATTCTAGTGAATAAGTTTGATTATGGTATTCGTTTGCCTGTATTGAATACCACCTTGATCAAAACAACGGAGCCAAAGCGTGGCGATGTGATTGTCTTTAAATACCCACGAGATCCGAGTATCAACTATATTAAACGGGTAGTGGGTTTGCCTGGGGACCATATTAGCTATCACAATAAAATTCTTAAGATCAATGGCAAACAGGTCAGCAAACAGTTTATTGCGGATTTACCACCCTCACCAGACCAAAACCAAGAGGCGGTGAGTTTGTTTAAAGAAGACTTAGACGGCACGGTTCATTATATCTATAACAATCACTATCCAAATCCACTCCAAGGGGATTATGTGGTGCCAAAAGGCCACTATTTCGTGATGGGTGATAATCGTGATAATAGCGCTGATAGTCGAGTGTGGGGATTTGTGCCAGAGTCTGATCTAAAAGGTCGAGCTTTTTATGTATGGCTGTATTGGAATAAGTTTTTCAGTCTTCCAAGTTTTGAATATAACGGTTTGATTAAATAATGTTGGAGAGATTTTGAGTTCACTGTATCAGAAGTTGTGTCGGCGAATAGGGTACTTTTTCGCCGACCTTGGATTACTCGAATTGGCGCTAACGCACCGCAGTTTTGGTGGCAAAAACAATGAGCGCCTTGAATTTTTGGGTGACTCCATTTTAAATTATGTCATAGCTGAAGAGTTGTTCCATCGCTTTCCAAAGGCGAAGGAAGGCGAGTTAAGTCGACTAAGAGCTTCCTTGGTAAAAGGCGACACCTTAGCGGAGTTAGCTCGCGAATTTCAGCTAGGGGACTTTTTAAAGTTGGGAGCCGGAGAGCTGAAAAGCGGAGGGTTTCGTCGGGACTCTATTTTAGCCGATGCGGTAGAAGGGATTATCGGTGGCATGTATCTGGATGCCGGGATGGATGTGTCCCGTCAGCATATATTAGCTTGGTACAAAGATCGCTTGGATGCAACCTCTCTTAAGGTAGTAACCAAGGATGCCAAGACACGTTTGCAGGAGTTTTTACAGGCTCGTAAACACGCCTTGCCACAGTATGAGGTCGTCGAAATTTTGGGGGAGCCCCATGATCAAACGTTTCATGTGCACTGTCTGGTTGAGCTTTGTGATCAGGCGATAGAAGGTACAGGTAATAGTCGTCGCATTGCGGAGCAAAATGCTGCGGCAGCCGCCCTTAAATTATTGGAACAAAAATAATGTCTGAAGTTGAGATTACTCATTGTGGTTATGTGGCGATAGTCGGTCGTCCTAATGTTGGTAAGTCAACCTTACTCAATCATATTCTTGGGCAAAAATTATCGATTACCTCTCGTAAGCCTCAGACAACTCGTGATCAGATATTAGGGGTAAAAACAGAGGGTCATATTCAGGCAATTTATGTGGATACCCCAGGATTGCATCTTGGTGAAACCAAAGCAATCAACCGTTTTATGAACAAAACCGCCACGGCCGCTCTGAAAGACGTGGATGTGATTTTGTTTGTGGTGGATGTCGATCGTTGGACCGAAGAAGACGAATCCGTGTTGCAAAAAGTGAAGTATGCTCGCTGCCCTGTGGTTCTTGTGGTCAATAAAGTGGATCAAGTTAAAGAAAAGGAAACGATTTTACCGCGTTTAGCGAACTTATCTGAGCGTATGGAATTTGCGCAAGTTGTGCCTATTTCTGCATTGCGCAACAATAATTTGGACCGTCTTGAGCGCTTGGTGGAAAGCTATATCCCTGAAGGGGTTGCGTTTTATCCAGAAGACCAAATTACCAATCGCAGCTCACGTTTTTTGGCGGCCGAAATTGTACGTGAGAAAATTACTCGCCAATTGGGGCAGGAAGTGCCTTATGAAGTTGCGGTGCAGATTGAAGAGTTTGTCTATGAAGAAACGGCAATACACATCAGTGCATTAATTTTGGTTGAGAGAAATGGGCAAAAGCGCATCATTATCGGTGAGCGTGGTGAGAAAATTAAACTGATTGGCAAAGAAGCCCGTATTGACATGGAAAACTTATTTCAGCATAAAGTGATGTTGAATTTATGGGTTAAAATTCGTTCTGGCTGGTCCGATGACGAGCGCGCCTTGGCGAGCTTAGGGTATCAAGAAGAGTAGTGTGGATGTTTAAGAAGGGTAGGTAGAATGCGCGCCAGTGCGTATGTTATTCATACACGTCCTTTTCAAGACAGTAAAATTCTGGTGGATTTGTTGAGTCTTGAGCAAGGGTTAGTGCGTGGTGTATGGCGCTTACCAAAAAAAGAGGCTCGGGTTATACCTGGGCCTTTTTTGTGTTTTGAAGTTGAGTTAACCGGACGAGGTGAGCTTAAAACCTTGAAAAGCATGGAAAGTCTGCAACGACAGAGATCATTAGAGGGTATGCCTCTGTATGCGGCTTTATATGCTCATGAGATTCTGTCTAAGTTGCTGCCTTTGAACTTACCTTTGTCGGATGTGTATTACCTCTATCAGTGGCTGATTGAAAACTTGCATTCTGGGGTAGCAATTGCCCCTTTACTGCGGCGTTTTGAAGTGGGTCTGTTTAGTGAGTTGGGGTCGGCGATTAACTTGTCGGCTACAGGGCGTGGAGAACCGCTTGATCCCAAGCAGCTGTATCAATTCCATGAAAAATTTGGTTTACGTCCTTACTTTGGGGATATTCCAAAACTGACACCACTGTTGTTTGTTGAGGGGAAAGTTGCACTAGATTATCATGCTGGCCATTGGTCGGATAAGCAGGTGCTGAGTTTGGCGAAGGAGTTGCATAGGGCTTGGTTGGACAGTCTATTAAATGGCAAGCCTGTTAATGCTCGTCGTTTACTGCCAAAGCAACTCTTTCAAGGGGAGCGGCTTTTAGGGGTGCCCATCTTCCGTGCTATATAAAGACATTGATATTGATAGAGGTTGAAGGTGATTGTTGGTATAGGTACCGATTTAGTGGATATTGCGCGGATGGCAAAGTCAATTGAGCGTTTAGGAGAGCGGTTTATTGATCGTATTTTAACCGCTGAAGAAAAAGCCCAGTGGTCGGCGATTAGCAATGTAGACAATGGGAACGCCTTTGTTGCTAAGCGCTTTGCTGCAAAAGAGGCGGCGGTGAAGGCACTTGGCACTGGGATTGGCCGTGGTGTGAGCTTTCAGCATTTTTCTGTGCGCAATTTGCCGTCAGGTCAGCCTACATTATGGGTTGATGATGAAATAGCGGCACGTTTTGATCATCCTATAAACTGGCATTTGAGTTTGACCGACGAAAAGGCCTATGCACAAGCCTTTGTTATTCTTGAGGCCATTTAATCCAATGTCTGGCATTAATGACCTGATCGATGGCGTCCAAGAAGTCTTCAAGGACACCCTCGACCTCCTCAAACCCCAACTCTTTTAAATGTGTTTCTAAATAGCCTGCGTGTCGTGTCATATTGATGGTGCCCGTGTATTTGGACGCACCATGGATGCGGTGCACAACATGGATTAGTTTTTCAAGGTCTTGGTGTTCGAAATGGTGCTTAATAAGGCGTTTCTCATCTTCTAGGGTATCTGCCAGCATATCGAACATTTCTTTAGCAATGTCGGTTTTATGATTCACAATCTCTAGCGCTTTGTTTACATCAAAGGCGTTGGCTATTTCGCTATTGAGTTGTTCTTGATAATTGCCTTTTTTGGTACACCATTTCACGATGGTGTTTAATAAAATATTTTCATCAATGGGCTTTGTTAGATAGGCGTTAATGCCACTAAGCAGCATTTTTTCTCGTTCTATACCGAGGGCATGGGCGGTGACGGCAATGATGGGAATGTCTTGGTAGGCTTCAAGAGTACGTAGCTGTTTTGTGGTTTCAATTCCATCCATTTCTGGCATCTGGATGTCCATGAGGATAAGATCAAAGGTGTTTTCTTTGGCAATATTGATGGCTTGTTGTCCACTGTATGCCAAGGTGACTTCAATGCCGTTAGGGGTTAGCCAATGAGACATAAGCTGCAAGTTAATGGGGGTGTCGTCTACAGCAAGCACTTTCAAACCATGTGTTTGCTGCTCTGACTCAGTTTGTTGTGCTTGGGAATCTATGGCTGGTTGAGACTCTATTGGTGTTTGTGCTTCGGCAATGTTGGGTTGTTGCTTTGGCAATAAAGGCGTCGCCGCGTCAATTTGTATCGGCAACGAAATGGTTTTTAGCGCATGGTATAAGTGCTTATGACTGATCGGTTTAAGTAGCGTGCTGCTGCAAATGGCTTTGAGAGCAGGGTAGTGTGTTGTTTGCCCAGGTGGTTGGATCATCAAAATGCTGGGTATCTGAAATTGTAAGCTGGCGTAGCTGATTAGCTCATGTGCTTCGTTGGCGCTTTTGTCTGACGGTGTGATGCTGATTAAAAGGCCGTCAATGTCAGTGTCCTGTTGGCCTAATTTGGCGATGACTTGTTCTAAAGTGGAGCAAGCGGTGCACTGCACCCCAATACTTTTTAGGTAATGGGTAAGATAAAGGCGATAGAGATGGCTTGGCTCAAGTAGAATAAACTGCTTATTCAGTTTTTCCGGTGTTTGGTCGGTTTTTTCAGAGGGTTGAAGATTCAACGTGAAGTAAAAAGTGGAGCCATTTTTTTGATCACTGTAAACATCGATGTTGCCATCCATTTGTTCAACGAGCTTTTTGGTGATGACAAGTCCTAACCCTGTGCCGCCGAATTGGCGTGTTGTGCTGTTATCGACCTGAGAGAAGGGTTTGAATAGGCGATTTAATTTATTCTCAGGAATGCCGATACCAGTATCGATGACTTTAAAAGAGAGTAAAAGCTGCTCGCTGGTTTGTTTAACAACTGTGACTTTGGTTCGAATGGAGCCTTTGTGGGTGAATTTGATGGCATTACCGATTAAGTTGTTAAGGATTTGTCTGATGCGTACTGCGTCACCAGTAACCCACTGTGGCACATCTTCAGAAAATTCCGGCACGAGGTCTATTTGTTTTTCACTGGTCAGTAAGCTAGCACTCAGAATTTGATACACATCATCAACTAATTCTCTTAGATTGACGTCGCCATGGTCTAAGCTGAGTTTGCCAGCTTCGATTTTTGAGAAGTCAAGAATGTCGCCTATGATGGCTAATAGGCTGTTCGTCGATTGTTCTATAGTGTCTATATAGATCTTTTGCTGATCGTCGACTAGGTTCTTTTGCAGTATTTTTGTATAGCCCAAGATGGCGTTGAGAGGGGTGCGAACTTCATGGCTAATATTGGCTAAAAATTGCGATTTAAGGCGATTGGACTCCATGGCTTCTTTATTAGCAATATGAAGTTGGGCGCTTTTTTCTTCGAGGCTATCCAAATTGCTTCTGAGATCCTCAGTAGATTGCTCTATGCCAGCATTAAGTTCCTCTTTGTGGCTTTCTAAGCGCTCGGCTAAATCTCGAATGCCTTTTTCCAGTAAGCTAAATTGGGGAGAAAGTTTAAGGGATTTAGCCGACGCAAATTGTCCTTTGACGAGGTTGTTGATTGCCCCAGTAATGATTTCTGATGGACGAGCCAAGTAATTGGACGCTTGCCAAGCGATGTAGGCGGTGATGCTATTGAAAAACGCGAAGAACAAGGCCAAAAGACTAATGAGCTGATAGGTTTGTATGGCAAGCTTGTCTTTGCTTATTTCCACTTTAACCCAGCCAATTAAATGATTTGGGGTGCGCAAATTGACAAAATCGGGTTGGCCACTGATTTCATCAACTTCTGTAGGGATAATATGATAGATCGGAGTGATGCGAATAATAGCATCGTCTTTTTGCTCACTGACTGCCTGCTCTGTTAGAGTGGGGGAAGGTAAGTAAGGCGCAGCCCCTGTTTCGGCAACGATGCGGTATTTGCTGTTAAAAATCTCGATATTGTGGACATCGCCGTAGCTTAGGGCATTTTGCAATAGCTGAGGCGAAATAGGGGTGTTGTTTGAAGCCAACGCTACTTGGCTGGTAGAGACTAATAAATCGGAAATAATCAGCGCTTTATTGTCGAGTTGTTGCTCTAAATCACTTATTCTTGAAAAAAATAAAAAGCACACAGCAGCCAATGAAAGGATAAGAGGGGGCGTAAAAATGACCCAAAAGAGTGTCTTGCTTGGTGAAAGTGTTTTGATCTTTCCCAGTGGCTTCATATTGTCATGATCCGTTTTGGCTTGCTGTTTTTGTGGCTACTAGTCAGCAAGCTGACTAGTAGCAAGCAAGTGTTCCTGCTTTTTTGCGTTTATTGCATTGTTTCTCATAATTACTACAGGCCGTGGCTTTGAGTCGCGATATGTCTTTAATGCTTTGGCATTCTTTCCATTTGGCTCTGAGAGTGTCATCTGATAGTTTATCCATATCGCTCTCAAATAAATCACAGCCTGCTAGTAAGGCGATGGTCAACATCAAAGTGCCTGATTTTAGGACGTTGTTCGTCATTAGTGGCTCCAGAAAAGAGAGTGTGAGCTAAGTTTATAACGCTTTCTTATTTTATTCTTTTAATGAAGTGTTTTTTAATGCGTTATAACGTTAAGTTTCTTTTCCTACATCATTAATGTCAATGAAGTTTTTTATGATTGAATATCCTAGTATAGAGTCTATTGTTGGGCAAACGCCTTTAGTGCGATTGCAAAGAATCAACCCAAACCCAAACAACACGGTGTTATTAAAGCTCGAAGGACAAAATCCTGCAGGATCGGTTAAAGATCGTCCCGCATTAAATATGATTTTACAAGCAGAACTGCGTGGTGAGATTGCGCCAGGTGATAGCTTGATCGAAGCAACCAGTGGTAATACAGGGATTGCCTTGGCGATGGCAGCGGCGATAAAAGGTTATAAAATGCACCTTATCATGCCTGACAATATGAGCCAGGAGCGTAAATCTGCTATGACAGCCTATGGTGCTGTTTTGCATCTGGTGACAAAAGAAGAAGGTATGGAGCGAGCGCGGGATCTGGCCATGGAGATGCAAGCGCAAGGCCTTGGTAAAGTGCTGAATCAGTTTGGTAATCAGGACAATCCTAATGCGCACTATTTAACAACGGGTCCTGAAATTTGGCAGCAAACTCAAGGCACGGTCACTCACTTTGTTAGCTCAATGGGGACAACTGGCACCATTATGGGGGTCTCTCATTATCTTAAAGAGCAAAACCCAAGCATTGAAATTGTTGGTTTGCAGCCTGCCGATGGGGCCAGTATTCCTGGAATTCGCCGCTGGCCGAAAGAGTATTTACCGACCATCTTTGACGAAACACGAGTTGATCGAGTGATGGATGTCGAGCAAAACCATGCGGAGATAACCATGCGACGCTTAGCTAAAGAAGAAGGGATCTTTGCGGGAGTATCGTCTGGTGGCTCTGTTTATGCAGCGTTAGAGTTGTCTAAAGTCCTTAATAATGCGGTGATTGTTGCGATTGTGTGTGATCGTGGTGACCGCTATTTATCCACAGGAGTGTTTGACTCGTGACGTTATGTAGCAAGGTAGGGTATTGCGCCAATATGCGTTAGAATAGGGCATCCTTTATATTTATCTTGTTGAAGAGACATTCCCTTGAGAAGAAGACACCCAACGCGACGCCCACCTAGTCCCCCGTCACTTGGTCCTATCCAGTTGTTTGAGATTGACGGGCTAACGCATGATGCAAAGGGGGTGGCTCGTCAACAGGGTAAAGTCACCTTCATTTCGGGTGCCTTACCGGGTGAAACGGTAGAGGCACAAGTCAGCAAAGCAGGGCGTCGTTTTGATGAGGCGTCACTCAAGCAGATTGTCCGCCAAAGTCCGCATCGGATCACGCCTGCTTGTCCACACTTTTCACAGTGTGGCGGGTGCAGCTTTCAGCATTTGGTTCAAGAAAAGCAACTGGAGGCCAAGTATGATTGGCTAAAGGGGCAGGTTCGAAAATTGGTTGACTCTGACGATGCCTTATCGGTGCTAGCGGATCAGCCGATGGCATATCGTCGACGTGCTCGTTTATCGGTACAGGTCAAAAAACAGAAGGTGCTGTTTGGTTTTCGTGGAAAATCCTCTAGTGATATTGTTCCAATTGATCGTTGTTTGGTGCTAACGACACCTTTGCAAGCGGTTTTCGAGTCCCTTAAAACATCGCTTATTGATGATGATCTGGCCAAAAAATTGGGTCATATCGAATTGTTAGAGGACAGCAAAGGCCTTGCCGTGACGTTTCGTTTAACTCATGCGTTGGACGATCGCCTCAAAGCTCAGTGGGAGGCATGGGCTCAACAACAGCAAGTCGCACTGTATTGGCAACCACCTGAGATGAAAAGGGCCTTGATTGGCGATGGGGCTAGACGTTTTTATCAGCTTGATGGTTTAACACTGCATTATCATCCTCAAGATTTTATTCAAGTTAATGCGCCCATGAATGAAAAAATGGTTGCACAGGCTATGGATTGGTTGGCTCCCAGCGAGCAAGATACCGTATTAGACTTGTTTTGTGGAGTTGGTAACTTTTCTTTGCCTTTGGCTAAGCGTGCAAAACAGGTAGTGGGGGTTGAGCTTCAAGAAGAGATGGTTGTGGCGGCGAGGGAAAATGCGTTGGCTAATCATCTTGACAATGCACGTTTTGTTGCCGCCGATTTAACCAAGCCAGTGCATCAAGAACTTGCTAATATGTCGTTTACGAAAGTATTGTTAGATCCGCCTCGTGCGGGGGCATTTGAGTTTTTGGAGGCAATAATTAATATGCATCCTAAGCAAATCTTGTACGTTTCTTGCAATGCTTCTACCTTAGCAAGAGATGCTGAATATTTAGTCACGAAAGGATATCGTGTTTTACGTACAGGTTTGATGGATATGTTTCCTCAAACCTCACATGTAGAGACTATGATGTTACTGCAAAAGAAGTAATTTTAAGGGTAAGGCAATGGTAACAGTAAGAAAAGATCACCCGATTTCAGCAGACGGAACGGTTGATATTGATCTATGGATGGCGCAGTTTGCCAATACAGTTGATGACGGCTCAAGAGTGCCGCTACGTATGGCATGTGAGCTGGCCCGTAAAGCTGAGTTTCAGTCTCCTCGCCCTTCTTACTGGGGGCCGCAAGCGAGCACCTTCCGAGCTGGGCTTGAGATGGTCGAGATACTGTCTAGCTTCCGTGCTGATCAGGACTCTTTGGTCGCAGCGGCTTTATACCGTGTGGTTCGAGAAGATCAGCTGCCAATTTCTCGTGTGGTCGATATGTTTGGGCGTAAAGTCGCTTCTATCATTGAAGGCGTAGTGCGAATGGGAGAGGTGTCGAAAAACCTAACCCTTGATTCCGCCGCGGAAGTATTAGGTAGCAGTGAAAACCAGCTGGAATCGTTGCGTAAGATGCTGGTGTCGATCATCGATGATGTGCGTGTGGTGTTGATCAAGCTGGCAGAGCGTGCCTGCGCCATCAAGGAAGCTAAGCACCAAGATGAAGCGCGTCGTGTTGCCGTTGCCCTAGAAGTACAAAGTGTTTATGCCCCGTTGGCCCATCGTTTGGGGATTGGTCATATTAAATGGGAGTTGGAAGACTTATCGTTTCGCTATCTTTATCCACTGGAATACAAGCGTATTGCTACTTGGTTGGATGAAAAGCGTCTTGATCGTCAGCAATACATCGATGACGTGATTGACGTACTACGTAAGCGTCTAGAAGGTATTAATATTCATGCGGATTTAATGGGCCGTGCAAAACATATTTACAGCATCTGGCGCAAAATGAAGCGCAAAAACATCGGCTTTGATGAAGTGTACGATGTACGAGCGGTGCGCATTTTGGTGGATGAAACCATGGAGTGCTATGGGGTTCTAGGGGTGGTGCATAATTTATGGAAGCCCATCCCTCAGGAATTCGATGACTACATTAGTAACCCAAAAAGTAACGGTTATCAGTCTTTACATACGGCGGTTATTGGGCCACAGGGCCGAGCATTAGAAATTCAGATCCGTACCAAAACCATGCACGAAGATGCCGAGTTGGGAGTGTGTGCCCACTGGAAGTACAAGGGAACGGATTTAAGTTCTAATAGCACAAGCTATGAAGAAAAGCTTCAGTGGCTAAGAACGATTTTGGACTTCCATGAAGTTCAAGACGACTTTGAATCTTTATCAGAGCAAATTCGCAGTGAAATTGAGCAAGATCGTATTTATGTGTTCACCCCAGATGGGCATGTTGTGGATTTGCCAGTCAATGCTACCCCTGTCGATTTTGCCTATCGGGTGCATACGGAAATTGGCCATCGTTGCCGTGGCGCCAAAATAAACGGCAAAATAGCCTCTTTGGTTACCCATCTTAAAACTGGCGATAAAGTTGAAATTCTTACCTCGAAGGAAGGATCACCTAGTCGAGATTGGCTGCATCCTACCTTTGGTTATGTGCAAACCAATCGTGCTAGAGCGAAAATTCAAAATTGGTTTCGAAAAGAAGATCGTGAGAAAAACTTAGAGGCAGGGAAACTGATTCTCGATAAGCAGATCAAACGACTTGGTGTAGATGAAAGTCGTCTTGATTTAATGAAGTTATCTTCTCGCTTTAATTTTTCTAACGCAGATGAAGTCTACGTGGCTTTAGGGGCTGGTGATATTCAGTTATCTCGTGTGCTTCATGCGATTGATGACCTGATGAGTCTAGATGGTAATGCCCCTGTCGTACGTCCAGTTAGACTGAAGAAAAGTCGTCATAAATCCTCCGATAATGATGTGCATATTTTGGGAGTCGGCAAATTGCTGACACAAATGGCGAAATGTTGTTCGCCAGTGCCAGGGGATGAGATTGTCGGTTACATCACACAAGGTCGGGGCGTATCGATTCACAAACAAGATTGCACGAATATCATTCAGATGAGTGGTGAAGAGCCTGAACGTATGGTAGAAGTCAGCTGGGGTGAAGAGGTGGATAATCTTTACCCAGTGAACATTCAGGTGGAAGCCTATGATCGAACGGGTCTGCTCAATGATATCACCGCGCTGTTGGCGAATGAAAAAGTCAACTTGCTGTCCATGAACACATTATCGACAAAAGAAAGTCATACGGCGGTAATTCGTTTCACTATAGAGGTGGGGGAATTAGGCGTGTTGAGTAAGCTGTTACATCGTATTGATCAGCTACCCAATGTGCTGAACGTGTTTAGGGAAAAAGACTTTTGAGTGCGTTAGGGTCCACTATGACGTCCATGGATCGCTTATTAACACTCATGGCCTGTTTGCGGGATAAAGAGCATGGCTGTGATTGGGATAAGAAGCAGACCTATCAGACCATTGCGCCTTACACTTTGGAGGAAGCATACGAAGTGTTAGACGCGATTGAGCGTCGTGATTACGAGCATCTAAAGGAAGAGCTTGGCGACTTACTCTTTCAAGTAGTGTTTTACGCACAAATAGGTAAAGAGGAACAGCGCTTTGATTTTGATGATGTCGTCAATGAAATCATCAATAAGATGCTGCGTCGCCATCCTCATATTTTTCCTGATGGGGATTTAGCGCGTTTTGGAGAGGCTCCCCCAGTTTCACAAGAGGCATTACGAGGTCAGTGGGACCGCATCAAAGCAGAAGAAAAACGGCTAAAAAGTCAGCGCTCTCAACTCAATGTTCCTAACGATGGTATTCTCAAAGATCATTCCTATGAAGAAGAGAGTCTATTGTCTGCGGTTCCTGTCTCCATGCCAGCGTTGATGCAAGCTGATAAATTGCAGAAAAAAGCCGCTAAAGTGGGCTTTGATTGGCCAGATGTAGCGCCAGTTTTTGCCAAAATTCGTGAAGAGTTAGCCGAACTAGAAGAAGCCATTCAGCAAGCAGAGCAAGCGCACATCGAAGCTGAAATGGGCGATGTTTTGTTTGCCATGAGTAATTTGGCGCGTCATTTGAACGTGTCACCTGATGTGGCTTTAAATCGTACCAATGTAAAATTTCGTCGTCGCTTTGCTCGCATAGAAACGTTAGTATCAGAGAGTGGAAAAAGCCTAACTGATTGTTCTCTTGAAGAGTTAGATGTTTTATGGGAGCAAGCGAAACGAGAAGGCTTATAAGCTCTCGTTAACAATAATGATAACTATTGAAGCCAAAAGGCGCAGATATCTTGTGTTGTCTTTTGTTTGAAAGGAGGGGTGAAGTGAGTGACCGTCAAGCATCATTGCGTGAAAATGTGAGATTACTAGGAGATTGTTTAGGGGAAACCATGAGCAATCACTTGGGAGAGGATTTTTTACAAACTGTCGAGAAGGTCCGTCAGTTATCAAAAGATGGTCGTCACTCAGGGGATTCAGCGGCATTGATTGAAGCACTGGAAGCGCTGGATGAAAAAGACATCGTGCCAGTGGCCCGTGCGTTTAATCAGTTTTTGAACTTGTCAAACATCGCTGAGCAATATCATCGTGTTCATCGTCGCCGTACTAACGAAAGCCTTGGCATCTATCAAAATCCGGTAGGAGATTTACTGGGACGCTTGTCAAAAGAAGGGTTTTCATCGGAACAAATGCTTAACGCCTTGCAAGGGCAGTCAATTGAGTTGGTGCTCACTGCTCATCCAACCGAAGTAGTACGCCGTTCTCTTATCCGCAAATACGATAATATTTCAACGCAACTTGAAGCATTAGATAAAGATAATATTCTCCCTTTAGAAGAAGCGAAACACATTCGTCGCCTTAAAGAAATCATTACCCAAGCATGGCATACCGATGAAATTCGTGAACAGCGTCCTACGCCAGTTGATGAAGCAAAATGGGGCTTCGCGGTAATAGAACAATCTTTATGGGAAGCGGTACCTGGTTTTTTCCGTCAATTAGACAAACAGTATCGTCAGTATTCTGATATGGAGCATTTGCCGCTAAATCTAGCTCCTATTCACTTTGCGACCTGGATGGGGGGAGATCGAGATGGCAACCCTAATGTCACCCACAAAATTACTGAAGAAGTCACGTTACTGGCTCGTTGGATGGCCGCTGACTTATATATTAAAGATTTGAACGTTTTGCGTTCTGAGTTTTCGATGACCCAGTGTAACGCGGCATTACGTGAGCGTGTGGGTGATAGTCCACAGCCTTATCGAGAAGTATTACGTCGCTTAGAGCAAAGCATGATCGCGACTAAAGAGTGGGCTCAAGCACGCTTGGATGGTCGCCCGGAGAGCGCCGAGAATATTATGCTGAACAGTCAGGAATTAATGAATGACCTGACTTTGTGTTATCAGTCTCTTATCGACTGTGGCATGAAAGTGATCGCGAATGGGGCCCTGTTAGACTTGATTCGCTGTGCTGCCACGTTTGGTTTAACCTTAGTGAAGTTAGATGTTCGTCAAGATGCCTCTCGTCATATTGAGGCCTTGTCGGCGATTACTCGTTTTTATGGCGTCGGAGATTATGCCGAGTGGGATGAGGCTTCTCGCCAAGCGTTTTTGTTAACAGAACTGAACTCCAAACGTCCTTTGTTGCCGTTAGATTGGTCACCAACGCCTGAGGTTAAAGAGGTATTGGACACATTTGCCATGATTGCCAAAGGTGAAGCCAGCTCATTTGGTTCCTATGTGATCTCAATGGCCAGTGCACCGTCAGATGTGTTGGCAGTGGCTTTAATGCTAAAAGAGTCCGGTGTACGTTTTCCTATGCGTATCGTGCCGCTGTTTGAAACCTTAGCGGATCTGGATAATGCTGAGCCAATCATTGAACAGCTCTTCACCATCCCATGGTATAAGGCTTATATCAATGGTCGTCAAGAAGTCATGATTGGTTATTCTGACTCTGCCAAAGATGCGGGACAAATTGCCGCAACATGGGGGCAATATCGCGCCCAAGAGGCCTTAACAGGGCTGTGTAAGCGTCATGGGGTGCATTTAACCTTGTTCCATGGACGTGGCGGTACTGTGGGGCGTGGTGGCGGTCCTGCTCACGTAGCCATTTTGTCCCAACCTCCTGGTTCGGTAAATGGCTCGATTCGCGTCACAGAGCAAGGGGAGATGATTCGCTTTAAATTCGGTATCCCTGATATTGCCGTTCGCTCATTGGAGCTTTATTGTTCCGCCGTATTGGAAGCGACCCTAATTCCAGCATCACCACCAAAAGAAGAATGGCGAGCTATTATGGATGAGATGGCAGAAGTTGGGATGAACCAATATCGCTCTATTGTTCGAGGTCATGAGGATTTTGTGGCGTATTTTAGGGCGACTACACCGGAACAGGAGTTGGCTAAGCTGCCTTTGGGATCCCGACCTGCTCGTCGGCGTTCTGACGGTGGTGTCGAGAGCTTGCGAGCTATTCCTTGGATTTTCGCGTGGATGCAAATTCGTCTTATGTTGCCGGCTTGGTTAGGAGCTGAAAGTGCGTTAGAGCAAGCCATCGAGTCGGGTAATTTAGATAAACTGCGGGAAATGCATAAAAAATGGCCATTTTTTGGGGCTTATTTGGATATGCTTGATATGGTACTAGCCAAGGCTGAGCCAGATATTGCCGAGTACTATGAGAAGCGTCTCGTGGATGAAGAGCTTAAAGGGTTAGGCCGTTTGTTGCGTAGCAAGTTATTACAAGTGAGTGAGTTGGTCAAAGAGTTGAAGCAACAAGACCGACTGATTGAAGACAATAAAACCATTCGCCAGTCGATTGATGTTCGTAACCCCTACATTGATCCGTTGCATTATCTGCAGGCCGAATTGCTGTATAGAAGCCGTAAAAACCCAGATAACCCAGAAGTGAATAAGGCGTTAATGATTACAATGGCTGGTATTGCCAGTGGTATGCAAAATACGGGCTAAATCAGCATTTGATTAAAAAACATTCAATATAGGCGCTAAAATAGCGAAAATAAGACAGTAAATTTGCATCTTGAAGGCTTGCTTGGGTATGCTAAGCGGCCATTCGATTTTTTACAACGCAAGTCATCTGTTTTTTGTTGCTTTTTTTGCGCCTTTTTTGTGCGTGTTTTTTCATGTGGCAGATGGTTGCTTTCCAGTTTATAGACTGACTTTTGGAGACATGTTATGCGAGTAATATTATTAGGTGCCCCAGGCGCTGGTAAAGGGACTCAGGCTCAATTCATCACTGAAGAGTTTGGTATCCCGCAAATTTCAACTGGTGATATGTTACGTGCAGCGGTTAAGGCCGGAACGGAGTTAGGTTTAAAGGCGAAAGCGGTTATGGATGCCGGTCAATTGGTGTCCGATGATATTATTATTGGTCTTGTTAAAGAGCGTCTTACAGAAGAAGACTGTGCCAATGGTGCCCTATTTGATGGCTTTCCTCGTACTATTCCACAGGCCGATGCGCTAAAAGAAGCGGGTGTTCAAATTGATTATGTGGTGGAAATTGACGTTGCAGATGAAGAGATTGTGAAGCGTATGAGTGGCCGTCGAGTTCATGAAAGCTCAGGCCGTACTTATCATGTGATTTACAATCCACCTAAAGTGGAAGGTAAAGATGATGTAACGGGTGAAGATCTTATTCAGCGTGTTGATGATACGGAAGAAACCGTGCGTAAACGCTTAGGAGTATACTATGAGCAAACAGCGCCACTGATTGGGTATTATCAACAATGGTTGAAAGAAGATCCTGCGACGGCGCCACAATTTGTCAAAGTCAATGGTGTTGGTGAATTAAACGACATTAAGCAAAGCTTGCTGACTTCTTTAAAGGCATCATGATTCGATGGCGGCAATTTTAGCGTTAGATACATCAACCTCGGCTTGTTCTGTTGCATTGAACATAAATGGTGTGGTGCTGGAAGACTTTCGTATGGCACCACGCCAGCATAATGATTTGATTCTACCTATGGTAGAACAAATTTTGCAGCAATCTGGGATGGCTTTGCAGGATTTGGATGCCATTGCGTTTGGACGAGGTCCAGGATCCTTTACGGGGCTTCGTATCAGTGCCGGCATTGTGCAAGGATTGGCTTATGGTGCGGATTTACCAGTCATTCCTATCTCGACGTTGGCCGCTCAAGCATTGGAGGGCTTCCAGAAAACCGGGCTGCATCATTGGTTATCTGCACTGGATGCTCGCATGGGCGAAATCTATGTGGCAGGGTACTTTGTTGATAAAGTGAGTGTCGATAAAGTAGCTCGGGGTGATAAAGCAACTGAGCAATATAGTGTGAAGACCTTACTCGATGAGCGTGTGATTCATCCGGAACGTCTGGAGGCTCTTTCGTTACCCTATCAAGGTGTCGGGTCTGGTTGGCGATATGATGAGATACTCAATGGTTTATTGCCAGTTAAACCTGAGCAGGTGCTGATGGAGGTTGCTCCCCGAGCCGCTTGCATCGCACAACTGGCTGTTACAGCCTTTGAAAAAGGGGAAACGGTGTCGGCTTATGATGCTATTCCTATTTATTTAAGGGATGAAATTACCTGGGAGAAGCAGGCACCTAGAATAGGCAAGCGCTAACTGGATTTTATTGTTCTTTAGTTCGCGATTTGTAATGATTTTGTGATCACCTCTTTAGAGGTGATTTTTTTAAAGTGTCTTTTATTGGAGTAGTAAATACCGATTTGTAGATGTTTTTTTGGCATCTGTTAAATAGGTGTTTTCATGAGAAAAAGCTATATTGATTACTTATACTTCATTACCATTGATGTGAATTACGAGTACTTTTTACCATGCGAATTAGTCCTCCGCTTCCTGCAGCGATAAGCAATAAGAATGCGCCGTCTCTTGATTCCTCTATAATAAAAAAGCCATCAGGTGCCGCTGATTTATCAGTCTCCGCCTCAGTATCGCGCCTTGAAAAAGTACATTCTCATGACAATGCTTCTCGTTTTCGGCGTATAGAGGGGTTATCGGCCAAAGCGCAATCCGCTCTTCAGGCGTACCATAATACCGAGGCAATGGCAGCGGATAATCCTCGAAATCAATTAATTGGAGTAGATGTTTTTGCTTAGTCGTTTTGCTGTCGCCTCATTAGAGGCTGGATTCGATCTCTCTATCAAACAACTTGCTGATGAATTAAATGTACCGCTTTATCGCCTTGATAAGCCGCTGAAATATGTGGATGAATACGATTATTTGTTATTAATGGGAGAAAATGGCGTAAGTCTGGCTAAAACGGGTAAGGGGGCACCTAAACCTGTGCAGGTTGAGTTCACTTCCGGTGCGACGGACCACCGACGACGATTTGGCGGTGGAAAAGGTCAAGATATTGCCAAAGCGGTTGGCTTGAATAAGCGTAATGGGCTCCATGTATTGGATGCAACGGCGGGATTGGGACGTGATGCATTTGTGTTAGCTAGCCTTGGTTGTCAGTTGTCCTTGTGTGAGCGTGTGGGCTTTGTTAGGGCAATGCTGGAGGATGGCATAACTCGTGCTTTAGATCATCAGGAGGTGGGTGAGATAGTCGCTAGAATGGCGTTACTGGATAGAGACATTCATTCCATTACCGGACAAACGTTTGATGTGATTTATCTCGACCCTATGTATCCGCATACTGATAAATCGTCTGCGGCTGCTAAAAAAGAAATGGCCTTTTTTCGTGATTTGGTGGGTAAAGATGAGGATGCTGATGCACTTTTGCCAAAGGCGCTTGAATTGGCAGAATATCGAGTCGTTGTAAAGCGACCTAAAGGGGCGCCTTTTTTAAATGGGATGGTGCCAACCTATCAACTTGAGGGAAAAGCTGGGCGATTTGACGTCCATGTTCTAAAATCATTAGAGGCCAGTTAATCCTATTATCTGCGTTGTTATCGCGAGTTCGCTTTATGTCTAATAATGGGGTGGTTTGTCGTCGCCGTGGATAGTTTGTTGTTGTCGATAGTTTTCTAATTGTCTGGCGAGAAAAGATAATTTTTCTTGTATCAATAAAAGATCTCTTTGCTGAAGGGCGATGGTTTTATTTAGGCTATCGATTGTGTCTTCTTGGAATTGTAGTTGGTATTCGAGTTCATCGATCCGCTGCTCGATATCTGAGGTGTTCATGGATGGCATCAGTATGGTAACCTTAATGAGCTAAGCTCTTAATTTGGGAGCCATTCTCTATGGATTACTTGCAATTGATTGCGCGTAAAAATAGAAAAGGCGAAAAATTGCTCTTTTAAACAAGGTGATTATCTTACTACGATCACCTTTCGCTTCACATGGCAATTTTGAAAGAGTGTAGTAAAATTTTTAATTTTCCACATTTGTATAAAATAAACGAGGTGTCTTGTTTTGGTAAATAATCGCCTCGTATCAACAACTCAACACATTAATAAGAGATACAGTTATGAATGATCATCAGGATAATGTTGCAAGTACGAAAGGCTCTTCTGTTGGTTCAAGCTTGTTTTCAGTACGTGCATTTATTACAAGTTTAGTTATTGCGCTTATTGTTCCTTTGCTGATTGCCGGTGTATTAGGTGAAGTGCTTGGAACAAACTATTTAGTTTACTTCGCATTTACTTTGGTTTCTGTTTATGTCGGTGCCATTATTAGTCAAGGCAATGCCTCTGCTAGTCAATCTCAATCCGATGAGGATGAGGACGACGACCGCGAGCAGGGAACAGTGAAATGGTTTAACTCTTCAAAAGGGTTTGGTTTTTTAACCATGGAAAATGGCGACGATGTGTTTGTTCACTACCGTGCCATTCGGGGGCGTGGCCGTCGTTTTCTGGTAGAAGGCCAGTTGGTTCGGTTTTACGTGACAGAGGGTGAGAAAGGAAAACAAGCCGAAAACGTGTCTATTGTGCGAGGCTAAGGTTTAGTATGTGGGTAGCGCTTATTGGGTCTTTCGTTGTGCTTTTTGTAGAGTAAGCCGCTCAATAATTCGTTTTTTTATTAATCATCACATTCATTAATAGCAAGAGGATAGTATGGCATTTGTTACATTGAAAGGTAATTCAATTGAAACCGTTGGTTCACTGCCTGCCGTGGGATCCATGGCACCAGATTTTGAATTAGTGAAAACCGATTTGTCATTGGTGTCTTTAAAAGATTATCAAGGTACAAAACTTGTACTAAATATTTTTCCGTCAGTTGATACGCCAACTTGCGCGACCTCTGTCCGTAAGTTTAATGAGTCGGCTGCCTCGTTAAAGGGCGTAAATGTGCTTTGTGTGTCTGCAGATTTACCTTTTGCGGCGGCTCGTTTTTGTGGCGCGGAGGGGATTGATCATGTGGATATGGGATCCAGCTTTCGTTCAACGTTTGGCGATGATTACGGGTTAACTTTTAAAACTGGCCCTCTGGTTGGTTTGTTGTCTCGTGCCGTTATTGTATTGGATGAGAATGGCAAAGTGCTTTTTAGCGAGCAGGTAGCTGAAATTGCTGATGAGCCGAATTATGATGCCGCACTTGCGGTTCTCTAAGTAGGTTGGTTAAGACTTTTAGCGCTTTTAAAAAAACCAGCTATGTCGACATAGCTGGTTTTTTTTTGCTCAGGATAGAAGGCATTAATCTTTCTGCACTGGGATAGTATTGGTGGTGCGCTCAACGGTATTGTCTTTATTTAAGTAGACCAATTTGGGTTTAAAATTATCTGCCTCACTTTCGTCCATGGTGCCATATGCTGCGATAATGACTCGGTCACCGACTTGTACTCTTCTAGCAGCTGCGCCATTCATAGAAATAGTGCCTGAGCCTGCTTCCGCAAGAATAATATAGGTATGAAAACGTTCACCATTATCCACATCATAAATGTCAATTTGTTCAAACTCACGAAAGCCTGCCAATTCAACAAGGTCTTTATCTATCGCGCAAGAGCCGTCGTACCAAAGTTCTGCTTGCGAGACGCTGCCCATATGGAGTTTGCCTTTTAAGAGTGTAATTTGCATGAATAGTTTCCCTTTTAAATAATGGTTTGTTGTGTTGTAAGATCATCATAATCAGCTTAACTTAACGTTCGCTTATGAAAAAAAGTGTCTTTCTCAGCATTGATAGTGCGTATTGGTGTTTAGCTATGGTTGATTGAGATGAGCTGTTCTGTTATTTCCAAATAAATGGGCCTTCTTCGTAATCGTTGATTTTCCACCATTGATCAGGGTCTTGATTGTCGTCTTCAGACCAGCTCTGAAGGTTGCAGCGAATTTCACATTGTAGAGCGCGGTAAGCTTCTTTTGCGCAGCTGATGTCGTCATCCCAAGGTGTTTTGTCGGTATCAAACAGGACCGAGGTAAAGCGCTTTCCTGCTGCCTGTTCTATGATGGTCACTGGAATAACTTGATTTTTGTCTGCCATGACCAGTTTGGTGCAAATCGTCGATGGCGTTTGCTTGTCTAACAAGGTGAACCTGTCGTTCAGCCAAGCGATAATTTTCTCAGTTGGGCAGGATAAAAGGTAAATCTCGATGTCAGGTTGCATCGTTTAATCCTTTTTGTTGATCATATTGTAGAGCCGCAAAATGCTCATGGATAAATAGCCTACTAGTGTCCAAATGACACCAGCTCCCGCAATCACCAGCCCAAGCAGAGCAATTAGCTCTGCTTGTATGGAGTCTTTCAAAACACGATTTGCGACCATTATCATTAATGAGCCAAAAGCAAATAAAAGACCGCCTTGTATCATTTTGAGCAATGCGAGTCGAGGATTATTACCAAGTTTCATCGCAAGTTTATGAAGGCGGTTTTTTAGAGTCATAATGGGGCTATTTAGCTAAATAAATTATGTAAAATACGCTCATAAATGGTACTGAGCTGGTTTAGGCTTTCGGCTTCAACGCATTCGTTAATTTGATGAATGGTCGCGTTGATAGGACCAAGCTCGACCACTTGGGTGCCCATTTTGGCGATAAAGCGTCCATCCGATGTGCCACCTGAGGTCGATAGTTCTGGCGTAATTTGCACGGTGGTTTCAATGGCATTTTTAATGGCATCGACCAGTTCTCCAGGACGAGTAAGGAAAGGTAGGCCATTGTAAGTCCATTCCACATCGTATCGCAGCTGATGTTTGTCTAGAATCTCAATAACACGGGATTTTAATGCGTCAAAATCCAACTCGGATGAAAAACGGAAGTTAAATAGCGCTTTTAATGTGCCCGGTACGACGTTAGTCGCTCCAGTACCAGCGTTTAAATTTGATACCTGAAAGCTGGTAGGGGGGAAAAAGTCATTACCGTCATCCCAGTGGGTGCTTGCCAGTTCGGCTATGGCAGGCGCTGCCAAATGAATGGGGTTTTGTGCTAAATGGGGATAGGCCACATGGCCTTGTTTGCCATAAACTGTTAAGTCGCCACTAAATGAGCCTCGACGGCCATTTTTAATCACATCTCCCAGCGTATGGGTGCTGGATGGTTCGCCAACGATGCACCAGTCGATCTTTTCTTCTCTTGCCATAAGAGCATCAACAACTCGTGTCGTGCCATCCACAAATGGCCCTTCTTCATCACTGGTAATCAAAAAGGAGATCTGTCCAGTGTGATTAGGGTTGGTCTCAATAAAGCTCTCAACGGCCGTGACCATCGCCGCTAGGCTGCCTTTCATGTCTGCGGCACCGCGTCCGTAGAGAATGCCATCGATAATTTCGGGGGCAAAGGGAGGGACTTTCCATTCCTTCTCCGGGCCGGTTGGTACCACATCTGTATGGCCTGCAAAGCAGAGGTTAGGGCCTGATGTGCCGCGTTTGGCGTAAAAGTTTTTTACGTCGCCGAATGGCATCATTTCGATGTGGAATCCGATGCGTTTAAGTCGCTCGATCATGACATCCTGACAACCTGCGTCCTCAGGGGTGACGGAAGGTCGGGATATGAGATCCAGAGCTAGTTTTAACGTGGGTGACAAGTTAGACATTCTTTACCTTTGCGTTCGATTTAGCTACCTTATAATAACATTACTGTATTAGCTCGGGTGTTATCACAAGGTGGGTTATGAAATTTAGTATGGTTATTATGTTAGGGCTGTTGGCCAGTGGCTGTAGCTGGCTTATGCCCCAGCCCGTTGTTGAGCAATCTTATTATGTTCCTGTTATACGCTCTGATGACTCGATTAATGGATATACACCCAGTATTACGCCTGTTGTAAGACAACCGTCGTCATCTCCACAAATATACACGCCAGTCCTTCGCTAAAGCCGACCATTTTACCAATGGATCATTGTCACCTCATTGGCGCTTAGCTGTATTAACAAATGCTGTGATTGGATAAACCTGAGTCCTATTTTATTGAAAGATAGCTTGATAATCAGATGGCTTGAATCCTAAGATAATCTCATTGTTTTTAATTAGCAATGGACGCTTAATGATCGAAGGTTGTTCTAGAATGGTGCTTAGCGCCAGTTCATTATTCATGGCATGTTTGGTTTCATCGTCTAGTTTTCGCCATGTGGTGCCGCGTTTGTTGATGATGCTTTCCCAGCCTAATTGCTCAAGCCACTGTTTTGTCTGTGTTTCATCCACACCTTCTTTTTTGTAGTCGTGAAAGGTGTACTCGATGTTGTTCTCGTCTAACCAGTGAAATGCTTTTTTCATGGTGTCGCAATTTTTAATGCCGTAAATGTCGACCATGTTTTGTTTCCTTATCTTATATCTGTTTAGTCATTAGTCGAATGTTGGTTTTTGTGCTGGTCATCATTGACTGCTCAAGCTTGTTTCGTTGAGCAGTCAAATCAAAATCATGACTTGGATTTAGTTATGAGTGTGTAGCTCTTCGTTTAGGGCAATGGCTGTTTTATTCGTGCGGCATTCAACGGCGCCGGTTTCGGAGTTACGGATAAAGAGCAAATCTGATTTGCCAGAAAGCTCGCGAGCTTTAACGGTTGCAACGTGCTCGCCATTGCTGTCACGAACCAGTACTTTTTGGCCAGCTGTCACATACAGTCCAGCTTCAACCGTACAGCGATCTCCTAGGCCGATACCGATGCCCGCGTTGGCGCCAACAAGGCATTTTTCGCCAATGCCTATGACGATGTTGCCACCGCCAGAAAGCGTGCCCATAGTAGAGCAACCAGCGCCAAGATCAGAGCCTTCGCCAACAACGACACCAGCAGAAATACGTCCTTCAACCATGCTGTTGCCTAATGTGCCTGCGTTAAAGTTGCAGAATCCTTCGTGCATGACGGTTGTGCCTTCGCCAAGGTGAGCCCCCAAGCGAATACGGGCGGCGTTGCCGATACGAATACCGCTTGGTACTACAAAGTTGGCCATTTTAGGGAACTTATCAACGCTGAATACTTCAATAGTGCGGCCTTGCATACGGGCGGTTAGTTGACGGTCAGCAAGTTCGCGCACATCGATAGGGCCCTCGCTGGTCCATGCAGTGTTGATCAGTAGACCAAACATGCCATCAAGCACGGTGCCGTGAGGTTTTACCAAACGATGAGAGATCAGTTGGAGCTTTAAGTAAACTTCAGCAGGATTCGTTGGGGCCTCATCGGTTGCTAGGATGCACAATACAATCGGTTGAGAAGACGCTTTCAGGCGTGAGGCCAGTTCGGCTTGCTCAATGTTGCCCGCTTTTAGTAGGCTCATGTGTAGGCGGTTTAGGTCGCTGTCATCTAGTACTAAAGTGCTGTTGCCACCTTCGTAATTTGTGCTTTCTAGTAGTGCATCGAGGGTGCTTTTTTCTACATCAATGCAGGGTGCGGAGTAGAAGACTTCTAGCCAATTGCCTTCTTTGTTTTGTGTTCCGATACCAAGACCGAATGCAAAAATTTGATCACTCATTATGTTCTCCGTTGAGTTGCTTTAAGGGGATAGGGTTAAGTTATTGATGTTTGGTTATAAGATGTTGATTATTGGTGATAAAATGGCGGATTCGTTGTGCCGCTTCAACACATTGCGCTTCCTCTGCAACCAGAGCCATGCGTATATGCTTGCTGCCAGGGTTGTAGCCATTAATTTGGCGTCCTAGATAGCTGCCGGGCAGTACCAGTACACTTTCTTGCTGATAGAGTTCGGTGCAGAATGTTTCATCATCTATTTCGAGTTCTGGCCACAAATAGAAGCCTGCTTCGGGTTTGCTGACTTTCATAATAGGGGCCAATATCTCTAACACACTAGTAAATTTTCGCGTATATATGTCACGGTTTTTCTCGACGTGCTCTTCATCCTGCCAAGCGACTATCGAGGCCTCTTGATGGTGAATCGGCATCGAACAGCCTTGATAAGTGCGATAGAGTAAAAAAGGTTTTAAAATGTTGGCATCACCAGCAACAAAACCGGATCGTAAGCCGGGGAGGTTGGAGCGTTTCGATAGCGATTGAAAAATTAAGCAATGGTCGTAGCTGGTATTACCTAATTGTTGGCAGGCCTCAAGGAGGCCCAGTGGTGGTTTATTGTCAAAATAAATTTCCGAATAACATTCGTCGGCAACAATGGTGAAATCAAATGTTCTGGCTTTTTCAAGTAGGTAAGCATAGTCATCGAGTGTTGTGACGCTGCCGCTGGGGTTGCTTGGTGAGCAGACAAATAGCACTTCGCAGCGTTGCCACACGTCATCACTGATGTCTTGGTAATTAATTTGATAATTCGTTTCAGGGCCGCAAGGTAAGTAGTGCAGTTCTGCACCCGCTAAAATGCCTGCGCCTTCGTAGATTTGATAGAATGGATTTGGGCTAACCACAAGGGCGTTTGATTTTTCGCCGACTAAAGTTTGTGTAATGGCAAAAAGGGCTTCTCGTGTGCCTGTTACGGGTAAAATTTGACTCTCAGGGTCGATTGCACTCAAGTGAAAACGTTTTTTTGCCCATTCTGCGATGGCTTTGCGTAGAGGCAGTTCGCCTTTTGTATTGGGGTATTTGCTGACACCGCTTTTTAGGCTGTCTGCTAACTTATCAAGTACGCACTGAGGCGACTCGTGTTGGGGCTCGCCAATGGTCAGCCGAATAAGCGGTTTCTCTGGATTGGGTGTTAGTCCTTCCAAAAGCTCAGCAAGTTTTTGAAAAGGGTATGGGTGTAAAGAGCGAATAAATGGGTTCATTTTGTCTCAATCCATGGCTTGTGAAAAACGGTCAATTTTTTCTTTTAATAGAGTGCAGATGGTGTCCATCCTTTCTGGATCGGTAATCAACCTGCCATCTTCTTCTGTCACGTAAAAGGTATCTTCTACACGTTCACCTAATGTAGCAATTTTCGCTTTATGTAGCATAATATTCTGGTTCATAAAAAGCTGCCCAATTAAGGCGAGTAGCCCTGGTCGATCTGGTGCGGTTACTTCTATTGCGGACCAAACTTCTTCAGGTTGGCTGACAAAATGTGCGGTGGCGGGTGAATTAAATATTTTTAAGATGCGTGGTGTATAGCGCTGAATCACACTTTCGTATAAAGATGGGTTGTCCAATTGCTCGGTTAGGGTTTCGCGGATAAAGGTAATGCGTCCTTTGTCCAGATGTAAGCTGGTTTCGTTGTCGTTAATGTCCATGACCACAAAGCTATCAAGTGTATAGTTGTCCGTGGTGTTGCTGATTTTTGCGTCTAATATGGTGAGCCCGAGCTGTTCGAATAGGGTAGCTGTCACCGCGAACAGGTGTTTGTTGTTTTTTGTGTAAATGAAGACTTTGCTTGCCCCTGAAAAGTTTCTTCCGCCTAGTGGACTGATTGCGACGAGAGGTTTTTCGCTCGGGCGGTGACGAAGAATGGCTTCCGTGTTCCAGGCGATTTCTTCACCATTGGAGCGAATAAAATATTCTTCCTCTATTTTGTTCCAAACATTTTCCGCATCCACAATATCAACGTTGCGCTCAATAATGATTTCCAAAGCACGCTGTTTGTGTTCGTCGCTTTGCATGTCGGCATCAATAGGGTAATCAAGCCCACGGCGCAAAGCGCGTTTGGTTTCTAAATACAGTTGGCGCATCAGGGAAGCTCGCCAACTGTTCCACATGGTTGGGTTAGTGGCATTGATGTCGGCGACTGTCAAGATAAAGAGATAATCTAGGTGCTCTTGATCTTTAACATAACTTGCAAATTCCCAAATGACTTCAGGATCAGAGATGTCCTTACGTTGTGCGGTTACGGACATAAATAGGTGGTTGCGAACAAGCCAAACGACGAGATCTGTGTCTTTTTTTGGCAGTCTGTGGCGTTCGCAAAAGGCTTGTGCATCAACACAGCCAAGCTCCGAGTGGTCTCCGCCGCGTCCTTTTGCAATGTCATGGTAGAGGCCGGCAATGTATAGCAGCTCAGGTTTCGGGATATGGCGCATGGCTTGAGTTGAAATGGGAAACTGCTGCTTGGCTTCCGGTAGCCACAAGCGGCGCAGGTTTTCTACTAATTGTAGGGTATGAGCGTCAACCGTATAAATGTGAAAAAGGTCATGCTGCATTTGCCCAATGATGGCACCAAATTCGGGAAGATAGCGGCCTAACAAACCAATGTGTTTCATGGAACGAAGTGTGCTGGTCAGTCGATAACGGCTTGATATAATGTCTAAAAAGAAATCAGTATTCTGGCGATTGGTTCTAAAATCGTCATCAACTAGATCTAAGCTGTCGCGTAATTGGCGCATGGTGTTGGCACGAATGCTTTTGATATCTTCTCGATTGCCTCTTAAGACATACATTTCGAGCATAGCGGATGGTGTATCTTGAAAAAGAGTGGGGCTGGTGGCTTCAAGTTGGCCATTGCAAATCTGGAAACGCTCATTGATGATCTCGATGGTGTCTTCTTCATCAATCAGCAAAAACGATTCTTCAAAGTGTTGAAGTAGTAAGTCGTTAAGTTGCTGGATGGCGGCCACGCTTTGATAATAGCCTTGCATAAAGCGTTCTACATTGCGTTTTAGGTCGTCATCCTCAAAGCCAAAGACTTTTGATAGGGTGCGTTGGTGATCGAATAAAAGGCGATCCTCTTTCCGGCCGGCAATCATGTGGAGGGCCCAGCGAATACGCCATAAATGGCCTACCGCGCCTTTGAGCTGAATATACTCATCTTCGGAAAGGAAGTTTTTATCAATCAGGGCGCTGAGTCGATGGGTATGTAAATGGCGTTTAGCTACCCAGTCGATGACTTGCATATCGCGGAGGCCACCTGGACATTCTTTCAGATTAGGTTCAAGGTTGTAGGCGGTATTTTGATATTTTGCATGACGTTGTTTTTGCTCTTCTATTTTGGCTTTGTAAAACGTGTGGCCATCCCACATGTGGGCGACATCAATATTGAGTTTTAGGTTTGCCAATAGATCGGCAGGGCCAATCAGTGTCCTGGATTCGATTAGGTTGGTGATGATGGTGATGTCATGGGCCGCCATTTCTGTACATTGAGTTACCGTTCTGACACTATGGCCGACATCTAAATTGATGTCCCACAAAAAAGTAATGAAGGATTCGATCTTCTCATTTTCGGGTGAGGCATCATCATCGAGTAAAATGAGTAGATCTATGTCGGATTTGGGGTGGAGTTCGCTGCGACCATAGCCGCCAACAGCCAATAAGCTTATGTTGTTCTCTAGGGCTAACCCTTTGGCAATCCAAGCGGCCTGTAAGGCTTCATCGTAGACTGCTGCTAGCCCTTTTACTAGCTTCTCGATCGGATAAAGAGCATGGAATAGGTCATCATAAGCGGCCGTTTTTTCTTCCAGAATTGCTTTGTAGCGAGAAACCGAGCAATTAGGTTGTGATAACTCTTGTTTCTCTTCAGGAGTTAGCAGCGGCGGAGCATCAGGAAAAGCAGGAAAATCCATATGAGGCCTCAGAAAAGCGTTATCAAGATGACGGTTTGGCTATGGTGATTACAGTACTTATACTTAAAAAGTACTCACGATTAAAGAGCCCACGCTTCTCTTAAAAGAAGCGTGTTTCCTCAGGACGTCTTGTTAATACTTCGACGCCAGTCTGGGTGATTAATAACGTGTGTTCATACTGTGCAGAAAGTCGTCCATCTTTGGTTTTAGCAATCCAGTTGTCTGGTCCTGTGTGTTTTACCTGTTTTTTTCCTGCATTGATCATGGGCTCGATAGTGAGCGTCATACCTTCTTCTAGCACGACGCCCGTACCAGGTTTGCCGTAATGAGCCACTTGTGGTTCCCCATGAAAAGTCGTTCCAACGCCATGCCCACAGTATTCCTCGACTACTGAGTAGTGATTTTTATGGGCGTGAGCGGCAATAGCAGCGCCGATGTCACCAAGACGTACGCCAGGTTTGACCATGTCAATGGCCAAGTAAAGGCATTCTTGAGTGACGGCGCAAAGGCGTTCTGCATGAGGTGCGACTGGACCGACAAAGAACATGCGACTGGTATCACCATAGTAGCCGTCTTTAATGATAGTAATGTCAATGTTAACAATGTCACCCTTTTTCAGTGGCTTGTCATTAGGAATGCCATGACAGATGACATCATTAACCGATGTGCAACAGGATTTAGGAAAGCCGTGATAGTTTAATGGCGCTGGAATGGCCCCTTGTACATCGACTGTGTAGTTGTGGGCAATAATATCCAATTGTTCCGTGGTGACGCCTGGCACGACAAACTCTTCGAGCATAACCAGTACATCTGCCGCCAGTTTGCCTGCTACGCGCATGCCTTCGATATCGCTAATATCAGTAAATCGCGTGGAAGGGGCTTTGGGAGTCCAGCTGGGTACATCACTACGGCCGTTGCGGGTTAATTCTTCAATTTTGTTTAGTATTTCATTGCTCATAATAAGTAATATATCTTTTAAATGTAGGGTTGGTGTTTTGCTGCGATTTAGCGGCAAGCAATAACACAACGTAAAAATTGTCACATATAGATCGTATTCTACATGACTTAATGCCTAGAATCGCCCCTGTTAGAGTGAAAAAAACACAAACTCTTGGGGAATAAAAGCTCGCTTTTAGTCTTTAGGTTTGGGGTGAAATATGGTATAAATCGCCCGCTTGCTGGACTTGTGTCTGAGTAAAGCAAAAACTTAATGACGAAAACTAACGATCTTGCCGCATTAAAGTGAGTGTGTCTGGGGTGCCAATGGTTGCTTGAAACCTTGTCTGGCTGACGCACTTGGTTGGTAAGCTTAAACAACCCAAATTTAAAGGATAGTAAAATGCCTACAGTTTCTATGCGCGACCTATTGCAGGTTGGTTCACACTTTGGTCACCAAACTCGTTACTGGAACCCAAAAATGAAGCCTTTCATTTTTGGTGCTCGTAACAAGATTCATATCATCAACCTTGAGCACACTGTTCCAGCTCTTAACGAAGCGCTTGAGCTTGTTAAGAAAATGGCTGAAAACAAAAACAAGGTTTTGTTTGTTGGTACAAAACGTGCCGCATCTAAAACGATCAAAGAACAAGCTGTTCGTTCTGGTATGCCATACGTTAACCACCGTTGGTTGGGTGGTATGTTGACAAACTACAAAACCATTCGTGCTTCTATCAAGCGTCTTCGTGACCTTGAAACTCAAATGTCTGATGGTACTTTCGATAAACTAACTAAGAAAGAAGCCTTGATGCGTACTCGTGAGCTTGAAAAACTAGAGCTTTCTATGGGTGGTATCAAAGATATGGGCGGTCTTCCTGACGTTATGTTTGTTGTGGACGTTGATCACGAGCGTATTGCAATCAAAGAAGCAAACAAGCTTGGTATTCCGGTTATCGGTATTGTAGATACCAACAGTGATCCAGATGGTATCGATTACGTTATTCCTGCAAACGATGATGCTATCCGTGCTGTTCAGTTGTACGTTGGCGCTTTCGCTGATGCAGTTCTAGAAGGTCGCGCTGCGACGGCTGGAAATGCAGATGAGTTTGTTGAAGTAAACGAAGCGGCTGAAGCATAAGCGAACCCTATAGTTTGCTCTGGTTTCTAAAGGGGGGCATCTCGCCCCCTTTTTTAAATTTGAAATAGTATTAAGAGGATTTGGACATGGCGGCAGTATCTGCAGCATTGGTAAAAGAGCTACGTGAACGCACTGGCTTGGGTATGATGGAGTGCAAAAAAGCACTTGCAGCGGCAAACGCTGACATTGAAGTGGCAATTGAAGAGCTACGTAAATCAAGTGGTATGAAAGCAGCTAAAAAAGCGGGTCGTACTGCTGCTGAAGGTACCATTATCATGCGTGTGGCTGACGATGCTTCTTACGGTGTGTTGGTTGAAGTGAACTCTGAAACTGACTTTGCTTCTCGTGATGAAGGTTTTATTTCTTTTGCAAACAAAGTCGCTGACGTTGTGTTTGAAACAAAAGAAACCGATATGGCTAAAGTGATTTCAGGTGAGATGCTTGAAGCTCGTGAAGCGTTGGTTCAAAAAATCGGTGAAAACATTACGCCTCGTCGTGCTGTGATTGTTGAAGGTGGTCTGATCAATGGTTACCTGCACGGTAATGGTCAAATCGCTGTATTGACACAGCTAGAAGGTGGTGATGCTGAGCTAGCTAAAGATGTGTCTATGCACATTGCAGCGGTGGCTCCTCGTGTTGTCCGTGGGGATGATATGCCTGCTGATGTTTTGGCTAAAGAAGAAGAAATTATCCGTGCTCAGCCTGATATGGCTGGCAAACCTGCAGAAATTGTTGACAAAATGATTGTTGGTCGGATGAAGAAATTTTTGGCAGAGAACAGCCTTGTTGAGCAACCTTTCGTTAAAAACCCAGAAGTAAAAGTGGGTCAACTTGTGAAAGACGCTGGTGCAACAGTCACTTCTTTCGTTCGCTTAGAAGTGGGTGAAGGTATCGAAGTTGCCGAAGTCGATTTCGCAGCCGAAGTGGCGGCTCAGCTTAAAGGTTAATTTTTGCTGTAAGGTTTTTATAAAAGGGGCAGTTTATCTGCCCCTTTTTATGAAACAAGCGTTATAGATAGTCGTGAAAGTGGCCCACGTCTGTTATTTTAGATAACACCATTGCCGGAGATTGAGATGCCAAAAGAAAAAAATCCAAACTACAAACGAATTTTGTTGAAACTAAGTGGTGAAGCCTTGATGGGTGAAGAGCCGTTTGGTATTGATCCTAAAATATTAAATCGCATTGCGTTAGAAATTGGTCAATTGCGTGGTATTGGCGTCGAAGTTGGGATCGTCATTGGTGGTGGTAACTTGTTCCGTGGTCAAGCTCTGAGTCAAGCGGGTATGGATCGCGTCACAGGTGACCATATGGGGATGTTGGCAACGGTAATGAATGCCTTGGCTATGCGTGATGCCTTGGAGCGTGCGAATATTCGAACCCGAGTCATGTCGGCTATTACCATGACGGGGATAGTTGAGCCTTATGATCGTCGCCGAGCAATGCGTTTGCTGAAAGAAGGTGAGGTGATGATCTTTTCAGCGGGTACAGGGAATCCTTTCTTTACAACAGACTCTGCTGCTTGCTTACGCGGCATTGAGATTGATGCTGATGTTGTATTGAAAGCAACAAAAGTCGACGGGGTTTACTCTTCTGATCCAATGAAAGATCCATCCGCCATGAAATATGATACATTAGGCTATGATGAGGTTTTGGAAAAACAGTTAGGCGTCATGGACTTAACAGCAATCTGTTTGACTCGTGACCATTCGATGCCAATTCGTGTATTCAATATGAGTAAGCCAGGTGCTTTGGTTAATATCATTGTGGGTGGCAATGAAGGTACGCTAATTAAGTGAGGAAATTATGATTAACGACATTCTTAAAGATGCAGAAGAGAGAATGGCCAAGGCTGTTGCAGCGGTTGAGTCTTCTTTTAATAAAATTCGTACAGGCCGTGCGCATCCCAGTATTCTTGATTCTGTAAAAGTGAATTATTACGGTTCTGAAACACCGTTAAATCAAGTGGCAAACATCACGGTAGAAGATGCTCGTACCTTGGGGGTTTCTCCTTGGGAGAGTAACTTGGTGCCTGAGATTGAAAAGGCCATTATGAAATCGGATCTTGGTTTGAATCCTGCTACTAACGGTAGTTTGATTCGTATTCCTATGCCAGCGCTAACCGAAGAGACACGTCGTAACTATTTCAAACAAGCCAAAGCAGAAGCGGAAAACGGTCGTATTGCAATCCGCAATATTCGCCGTGATGCGAACGGCAGTTTGAAAGATTTAGTCAAAGAGAAAGAGATCTCCGAAGACGACGAGCGTCGTGGTCAGGATCAAGTTCAAAAAGTCACAGATAAGTACGTTGCTTTGGTAGAAGAGCGTCTTGCTGCGAAAGAAAAAGACTTGATGGAAATCTAAATAAAAAGGGCAGGTACTGTCCTGCCCTTTTTATTGACTAAGGTAGAGTTATGTCAGATTTGGCTGAGTCAGAAGATCGTTCTGGCGTCGTTCCTGCTCATATTGCCATTATAATGGATGGTAATAATCGTTGGGCAAAAAAGAAACACCTTCCGAGTATCGCTGGCCACTCAGCGGGAGGGGGGGCGGTAAGACGTGTCGTTGAAATAGCAGCCAAAGCTGGCGTTAAGGTATTAACTTTGTTTGCTTTTTCCAGTGAAAACTGGAAGCGTCCTAAGTCCGAAGTAGACGGCTTGATGAGATTGTTTGTACGTTCATTGAGAAAGCAGGTAAAGCGTATGAATCAGCATGGGATTCGCCTAAGAATTATGGGGGAAATCTCTGGCTTTAGTGCTCTTTTACAAGAAGAGATTGCCAAGGCTGAAGCGTTGACCGCTGATAATAATGGGATGGTATTGGTGATTGCGGCTAACTACGGGGGGCGTTGGGATGTAGCCCAAGCTGCCAAAGAGCTGGCTAGACAGGCTGTCCTTGGTCATATTAACGTGGATGATATTGACGAAACTATGCTGGCAAAGCATATTCAATTGGCGGATTTGCCGGCACCGGATTTACTCATTCGTACTTCTGGTGAACAGAGAATAAGTAATTTTTTATTGTGGCAAACTGCGTATACCGAGTTTGTTTTTTTGCCTGTTTTATGGCCGGATTTTGATCAAACGCATTTTGATGATGCCATTTCGATTTATCAAAATCGCCAACGTCGTTATGGTGGTCGGTAAACCATGTTATTTCCTCGTATTCTAAGCGCCATTGTGATGGCCGCTCTCTTTATCTGTGCAGTGTTTATTCTTGGGCCAACCAGTTTTATGTTGGCGATGGGAGCGGTTGTCTTGGTTGCTGGCTGGGAGTGGGCGCGTTTATCCGGTGTGCAATCAGTGTTGGCCCGCCTTGTCTTCGCCATTGTAATCGCTGGGTTATGTTTTGCTGTTCATGTGTGGGGATGGCAAAAAAGTATTTTATATGTTGCACCTCTTGTTTGGTTGATTGCCCTTTACTGGGTGGTCTGTTACCCCTCTTTGAAACTGTGGCGATTTAGTTTGAGTCGGATTGTTTTGGGGGCTTTAGTATTGACTACAACTTGGTCTGCTATGGTGGTGTTAAAAGAGTCCAATAATTTTGTTGTGTGGGTTCTGGTGTTAATGGGACTTATCTGGGGAGCGGATTCGGGCGCGTATTTCTCTGGTAAAGCATTTGGTAAACATAAATTAGCCCCTAAAGTAAGCCCAGGCAAATCTTGGGAGGGTGTGCTTGGTGGTTTGGTTTTTACTCAAATCGGTGTGGCACTGTTTTCCTATCAAGTTGGGTTTGATGTGAGAGCATGGGGGATTTTGGTTATAATCGGCTTAGTGACGGTATTTGTGTCTATATTGGGCGATTTAATGGAGAGCTTGTTAAAACGGCATGAGTCCATGAAAGATTCCAGTCATCTTATTCCGGGCCATGGCGGTGTAATGGATAGAGTGGATAGCCTGACTGCCGCCGCTCCCATTTTTGTTTTGCTTTTAACGATCTTTGGGTGGCTGTAATATGCAAGGTATTTGTTTGTTAGGGGCGACTGGCTCTATTGGTCAAAGCACACTGGATATTATTGAGCAGCACCCTGATAAATTTTTCTTGGCTTGCGCGTCGGCCAACGAAAGTGTTGAGAAAATGGCAGATATTTGCCGCCGTTTTTTGCCAAAGCGGATTGTCATGGGGACGCAGGCGGCTAGAGATCGCGTAGCAGCTCTGTGCGATGGTTTGCCTATTTCTTTTGAGTTTGGCAGTGACGCGTTAGACAGTATTGCTGAAGACAGTCAAGTTGATCAAGTGATGGCCGCTATTATGGGGTTTGCTGGGCTTAAGCCAACCCTCGCGGGTATTCGAGCCAAAAAACGCATTTTGTTAGCGAACAAAGAAGCGTTAGTGACTGCTGGGCAGTTATTTATGGATGAGGTGGCTAAGTATGGTGTGACTTTGTTGCCGATTGATAGTGAGCATAACGCTATTTTCCAGAGCCTACCTCAGGATGAACATGGGGCCCATAAGCGAGACTTTAGTAAAATTATTTTGACTGCTTCCGGTGGGCCATTTCGACGCTGGTCATTAGAGGCGATGAAAGAGGTGACATTGGCGCAAGCGTGTGCTCATCCCAAGTGGTCTATGGGACAAAAGATTTCCATTGATTCGGCCAGTTTGATGAATAAGGGCCTTGAGTTAATCGAAGCGTGTTGGCTATTTAATGTCACGCCAAAAGAAGTGGATGTAGTTGTCCACCCAGAAAGCATTATTCATTCCATGGTGTCTTATCGAGATGGGTCTGTGATTGCGCAAATGGGTAATCCTGATATGAGGGTGCCTATTGCTTATGGCATGACTTGGCCCAATAGAGTGGAAACCAATGTTGAACCATTGGATTTTGTGAAAGTGGCGTCGTTGCATTTTGAAGCGCCCGATTTAGAACGCTTTCCTAACTTACAGCTTGCGGCGGAGGCTTGGTATCTTGGTGGGACCGCAATGGCGGTTCTTAACGCAGCAAATGAGGTTGCAGTTGATGCGTTTGCTAAGGGCCATATCCGATTTTTGGATATCGCTACGGTAAATCGGGCGGTTTTACATTCTGTTGACATTCAATCCGTTGATTCCCTTGATATTGTGTTTGCAGCGGATAAAGTAGCACGGGTAATGACGAAACAGTATATTGCTGAGAGAAACTGGATATGATCGAAAGTATTTTGTCGATTGTCGTTGCCTTAGGGGTGTTGATCACCTTTCATGAATTTGGACATTTTTTTATCGCGCGCTGCTGTGGAGTGAAAGTACTGCGCTTTTCGGTCGGTTTTGGCAAGCCCATTCTTCGTTATGTAGGAAAAACTGGAACAGAGTATACCTTGGCGATGATCCCGTTAGGCGGGTATGTTCGTATGTTGGATGGACGCGAAGGCAATGTTCCTGAATCGCTAAAAGAACAGGCCTTTGACCATAAACCTGTTTGGCAGCGAATTGCGATTGTCGCCGCAGGTCCCATTGCTAATTTTATTTTGGCCATCCTCATCTACGCCTTAGTCGCGTTAATGGGGATTCAGTATCTGGTCCCAAAAGTCGGTAATGTGCTGCCCGATTCACCTGTTTCGCAAACTCATCTGCGTCCCGGTGATGAGTTGCTCGCGATTGATAATAAGCCTGTCTCTTCATGGGAAGATGTAAATTTAGTGTTAGCGGACTTGATTGGTGATAGTGGAACCATTACCGTTCGCTACCAAGCTGATGAAAAGTCAGCAAAGCAAGAAGATAAAATCCTTTTAAATCGTTGGATGGCGGGTAAAGAGCCAACAAACTTGATTGCCTCTTTTGGGTTACAGCCTTGGCAGCCTAAAGTGGAGCCCGTTATTGCGCAAGTATTGAAGGATGGTGCCGCGAAAAAAGCGGGTTTTCAAGTCAAGGATAAGGTCATAAAGGTTGATAATCAGCCCGTGACGGATTGGGAGCAATTTGTTCAGCTGGTTCAGAATCACCCAGGTTCAAGCTTGTCGGTAACGGTCGATCGGGCAGGTCGTCAGGTGAATTTAACCCTGATACCTCAATCTGTCGCCCGGGGTAATACCGATGTTGGGTATGCTGGGTTGGCGGTCGTTCCTCCAACGTGGGATCCGGGATTGATTCGAGAGCGTGAATTTGGTCTGCTTCAGTCACTTGTTTATGGTGCCGATCAAACATGGAAGATGGTATCGTTAACAGTTTCTTCTATTGGGAAAATGCTGCATGGGCTAATTTCTATTGACAATTTGTCTGGCCCTATCACCATTGCAAAAGTAGCAAGTGCTTCTGCCGAGTCTGGTTTGCAATCATTTTTGACGTTTATGGCGTATCTAAGTGTGAGTTTAGGTGTGCTTAATTTATTACCTATTCCCGTGTTAGATGGGGGGCATTTGGTATTTTTTGGCATTGAAGCGATTCGTCGTAAGCCGGTATCTGAGAGAGTTCAGGGGCTGGCTTATCGCGTTGGGGCTTCTCTATTGTTTACTTTGATGGCAATCGCCATTTTTAACGATATTGCCCGTTTGTAGAGAGGTATTTGTGAAAGTCGTTTCAGCTGTATTGTTGGCTTTAATAAGCGTGCAAAGTGTCGCGAAAAATGTAGAGGATGTTCGTATTGATGGCTTGGTTCAAATGCCATCAACTAGGGCTTTTGATCTTATCGGTTTTCAGCAAGGGCAACCTTATGATTCTGATGAAGTCTATAAAGCGATTAAATCGCTTTTTGGTACGGGGTACTTCAGTAATATTGATGCTTACGAAAATAAAAAGGGCGTGCTGATTTTTAAAGTGGTGGAGCGTCCTTCTATCGGTAATTTAACCATCAAGGGTAATGAGCTGATAAAAACCAAAGACTTAAAGCGCGGTTTAAAATTATCTGGCTTAGAGGTTGGGGAAATTTATAAGCCCGAAACCTTGAATAAAATTCAGCAAGAGCTTCAGCGCCAATACTATGCGCTGGGACGTTATAGTGCCAAAGTCGATGTGACGACAACAAAAATGCCGCGTAATCGTGTCGATGTTGCTATTAAAATTGATGAGGGAAAAACGGCCAAAATCGTTCACCTCAATATTATTGGTAATAAGCATTTTACTGATGAACAACTCACAAAAGATTTTAAGTCCGGTATTGAAGGTGCTTCTTGGAACCCCTTTAGTTCTGCGGATGAATACACTAAAGCGAAGCTGCAAGGGGATTTAGACAGTCTTAAAAGTTTTTACCTTGATCGCGGCTATTTGGATTTCCAGATTGTGTCGAGCCAAGTGAGTGTGTCTCCAGATAAGCGTAATGTCTACATCGTTATCAATGTGAGCGAGGGTCAGCCTTATACAATTAATAAGGTTTCACTGAATGGTAGCTTGCCGATTTCAGAAGATTTGGTCTGGAAACAGATCGATCAGAAAAAAGGGGATTTGTTCTCGCGCAGTAAAGTGACTAAGACCATTGAAGATATTACCAATAAGTTAGGGGATTTTGGCTATCTGTTTGCTAATGTGAATGTGATTCCGGAAAAGCTACCTGATCATAAGGTGAATCTGACCTACCAAATTTCGCCAGGACCAAAAGTGTATGTTCGCCGCATCGTGTTTAGCGGTAACAGTGAGACACAAGATGAAGTATTGCGCCGTGAAATGACACAGTTTGAAGGGGCATTGGCAACACGCTCTGAAATTGAAGACTCGAAGCGTCGAATTGAGCGTCTTGGTTTCTTTAGTAATGTGGATGTTAAAACACGTCGTGTGCCTGGAACAACCGATGAGGTGGATTTGGATGTATCGGTAGAAGAGCAGGCTTCCGGGAGTATTCAGGCGAGTATTGGTTTCTCTGACTCTGATGGGGTTGTACTAGGTTTTGGTATTTCTAAATCCAATTTCTTAGGCACAGGTAATAAGCTGGCTTTTAATGCGCAGCGATCGAATAAAACATCGAACTATGCGATTAATTACACTAATCCGTATTTTACCGTGAATGGGGTTAGCCGAGGCGTACAGCTGTTCTATCAAACCAGTGATTATGCCGCTGATGATGTTGAGGATTATCAATTAGATGAAATTGGGCTGGGTTTAAGCTACGGTTATCCTATTTCTGATACGCAGCGTTTGACCTTTGGTACAACGGTGAAGAAAACCACCGTTAAGCTTGGCTCTACGCCGTCGCTTGAAACCAGTTCTTATATCGATAAATACGGCAATACTTATAATGATGTGTTGGGGTCCATTACTTGGTCAGATAGTGATTTGATTGGTGGTGTACTGCCGACGAACGGTTATTCGACTTCGGCGAGTTTGCAAGTGTCAACGCCATTGGGTGACCAAGAATATTATAAAGTAGGACTAAATTCCCAGAGGTATTGGAATATTGACCATTCAAACCTCTGGTTATTCCACTTAAAAGGACGTTTGGGATATGGTAGTGGCTATGGGTCAAGCGATGAATTACCATTCTTTGAAAACTATTTTGCTGGTGGTAGTTATTCTGTTCGCGGTTATAGCGCCTCATCACTTGGGCCTAAAAACTCTTATCCACCAGGATCGACGAGTACACCTTCCGCATTAGGGGGAAATATTTTAACCACAGCGACAGCTGAGTTGATCTTCCCAATGCCTGGTGTTGAAGATCACAAATCGGTTCGGACGGCATTATTTTTAGATGCGGGTAACGTCTTTGCATCCCATTGTTTGCCTTCAAATAATATGTGTAAAGAGGGGTTTGATCCCTCCGAATTGAGGTACAGTTTGGGGTTGAGTTGGACTTGGATTACGCCTATCGCTCCACTGTCCTTTAATATTGCCAAAGCATTGAATGCGAAAGAAGGTGACAAAACCGACTTCTTCCAGTTCCAGTTAGGGACAACATTTTAATAATTACTAATGGGTATGTGAGGAGATAAAGAATGAAAAAAGTATTGGGTGCTCTTGTTGGTTTATTCATGGTTGGTTGTGTGCATGCAAACAATGTTGCGGTTGTGGATTTTAGAGCAGCGTTGTTGCAAAGCAATATCGGTCAAAAAGCATCAGCCGAACCAAGAAAACAAGTTGCTGAAATGGATGCGCGCTTGAAAAGTGAACAAGAAAAAGTTCAGAAAAAAGCCGACGCATTAAAGCGAGATGAACTAACTTTAAGTCCAGCAGATTTAAAAAAACGTCGTATGGAGTTGATGCAAAGTGAAAACCAATTGCGTTCTATGGCAGCTGGTATGCAACATCAGGCCCAAGGTTTGGAACAAAGTGTCATTGAGAAGTTGACACCACAAGGTGAAGCGGCACTGAAAGCCATCATTAAAGAACGTAAGTTGGATTTAGTGATAAACCGCGACGTTGCAGTGTATGCTGCACCCGATTCCGATATTACAAAAGCATTAATTGATCGTCTGAATAAAGGTAAGTAAATCATGGGCTATACTTTGGCGCAGTTAGCAGAAAAAGTTCAAGGTAAAGTAAAGGGAAATCCCGATCTCCAGATTTCTGGATTGGGGACGTTGGAAAAAGCGCTAAGTCATGAGCTAAGTTTTTTGGCGAGCCCTAAGTATCAAAGCCAACTTTACGATACCTCGGCAGGGGCTGTATTAGTGAAAAGTGATGAGGTTGCTGAGTTGGTCAATAACGCAATTGTTGTCGCGAATCCCTATTTAGCCTTTGCTAAACTTTCTCACTTATTTGCGCCCGCAACACATGGTTGGTCTGGTATAGATTCGACCTGTGTTGTATCCAAAACGGCAACCGTGGCAGAAGATGTAGTGTTGGCCCCTAATGTAGTACTTGATGATGATGTGGTGATTGAGCATGGTTGTGTCATAGGTGCCGGCTGTGTGATCAGTCGAGGCTCCAAAATTGGTGCCAATTCCACGATTTATCCTAATGTGACCATTTACCATGATGTTACTATAGGCGCTAACGCTATCATACACAGTGGTGCTGTCATAGGTGCCGATGGATTTGGCTTTGCGCCAAAAAAAGACGGTTGGGAGAAAATCAGCCAGATTGGTCGCGTTATTATTGGTGATAATGTAGAAGTCGGTGCTAGTACGACTATTGATCGAGGGGCTCTAGATAATACCACTATTGGTAATGGGGTCAAAATTGATAACCAAGTACAAATTGCTCATAACGTTGTAATTGGCGATAATAGCGCCATTGCTGGGTGTACAGTGGTAGCTGGTAGTACAAAAATTGGTTCGTTTTGTACTATTTCAGGAGGCGTTTGTATTGCTGGACACCTTACGGTTGTAGATAAAGTACATATCACGGGTATGAGTATGATCACTAATTCTATTTTAGAAGCAGGATCTTACTCTTCTGGAATTGCAATGGAACCAACGAGTAAATGGCGTCGTACCGTGGCTCGTATTAGAAGAATTGATGACATGGCAAAGCAATTTGCGCAACTGAAACAACAAGTTAATAAGTTTTTAGAGAAGGTTGATAATAAATGATGGACGTGAATGAAATCCGCCAATACTTACCTCATAAGTATCCGTTTTTACTGGTGGATCGTGTTGTTGAACTGCATTTGAATGAGTCCATTATAGCTTATAAAAATGTTACTATTAACGAACCATTTTTTAATGGTCATTTCCCTAATCACCCTGTGATGCCTGGGGTGTTGATCATTGAAGCCATGGCGCAAGCTGCAGGTATCCTCGGCTTTAAAACGAGTGATAAAACACCCGCTGATGGTTCGATTTATTATTTTGTTGGATCAGACAAAGCACGATTTAAACGTCCTGTTGTGCCTGGAGATCGTCTACAATTAGAAGCAAAGATTCTCACGCAAAAGCGTGGTATCTGGAAATTTGAATGTGAAGCAACGGTTGATGGTGAGTTAGTTTGTGCCGCAACGATCATGTGTGCAGATAGGAAGATTTAAGTGGCAATACACCCAACAGCTTTAGTTGACCCAAAAGCCGAAATCGACCCAAGTGTAGAGATTGGGCCTTTTTCCGTTATTGGGCCTGATGTAAAGATTGGTTCTAATAGCATTGTTAAATCTCATGTGGTGATCAACGGCCATACGACCATTGGTCAGAATAATGAAATTTATCAATTTGCCTCTGTTGGTGAAGCAAACCAAGATAAGAAGTACAAAGGTGAGCCGACTAAGCTCGTGATTGGTGACCATAATGTCATTCGAGAGAACGCAACAATACATCGTGGTACGATCCAAGATAATGGTATAACTCAGATCGGTGACCATAATCTCTTTATGGCGAGCACTCATGTTGGGCATGATTGTATTATTGGCAATAATAATATTTTTGCCAATTATGCTGCCTTAGCAGGACATGTAAAAGTGGGGGATTTTGTGATTTTTGGTGGCTACACGGGAATCCACCAGTTTTGTCAGGTTAACTCCTATAGCATGTGCGGCATGGGGTCCATGGTAGCAAAAGATATCCCTCAGTTTATGATGGTGTCTGGTAGTCCAGCAAAGGCGCATGGAATGAACTTCGAAGGGATGCGTCGCCGCGGTGTGCCGCAAGATGTTATTAGAGCTTTAAGAAAAGCGTATAAAATCATTTATTTAAAAGGTTTAACCTTAGAGCAGGCTTTGCACGACATTGAGCAAGATGATATTCATCATATTTCGGATGTGGCGGAATTTGTCTTGTCAATTCGGCGCTCTAAACGTGGCATCATCCGATAGCCCAATAATCGCTCTATAAAAACCCCGGATTATTTCGGGGTTTTTTATTATTAAAGATGGAAGATATGAAATGGCGTCAGTGACACGTTATGTAATAGTGGCTGGTGAGGCTTCAGGTGATATTCTAGGAGCGAGTCTTATTGCTCATTTAAAGAAATTGCAACCTGATGCCGTATTTGAAGGAATTGGTGGGCCGTTAATGGAGGCCCAGGGGTTAAAGACTGTAGTGCCTATGGAGCGCTTGTCGGTCATGGGGTTGATCGAGGTTCTGGGACGTCTATGTGAATTGTTAAAAATTCGCAAACGTATATACAATGATTGTGTGATGAACCCGCCGACGGCCTTTATTGGTATTGATTCGCCTGATTTTAATTTACCCCTAGAACGTAAACTAAAAGCTCAGGGTATTAAAACCATTCATTATGTGAGCCCATCTGTCTGGGCGTGGCGTAAAAAACGTATTTTCAACATTAAAAAATCGGTTGATTTAATGTTGGCCTTATTTCCTTTTGAACTGCCTATTTATCATGAGCATAATATCCCTGTTGTGTGTGTCGGACACACGCTGGCAGATGAGATTCCCCTAGAAAGTGACGCTAAAAAAGCCAGAGAGCTGCTTAATTTACCAACCCATCTTGAGGGGCCAGTTTTTGGTATTTTGCCTGGGTCTCGTAGTGGGGAAGTCGGGCGCTTGGCCCCTTTGTTTATTGAGGCGATGAAGCTTGTTAAGCAACAGCAGCCTAAGGCCATTTTTTTGATACCCGCTGCCAACAATGAGCGCCAAAAGCAAATTGAGGCACTCTTACACGAAGCGCATATGGAAGCCATTGTTATTGACGGTAAATCACGAGTAGTAATGGCGGCTAGCGATGCCATTTTATTAGCGTCGGGAACGGCTGCCTTGGAAGCCATGCTGGTAAAAAGACCAATGGTTGTCGCTTATCGTTTTAATAAACTGACTTATGCGATCGTGTCTCGTATGGTGAAAGTACCTTATGTCTCTTTACCAAACTTGTTAGCAAACGAGGCCTTGGTGCCGGAATTATTACAAGATGATGCAACGCCGACTCATCTAGCTCGTCGTTTATTGCAAACTTGGCAGTCTTTTTGGGGAGATCAATCGATTCAGCAACATTACCGAGAGTTGCACCAATTGTTGCGTAAAGACGCTGGGGCGGTTGCCGCTAAAGCGATAGTGGACCTGCAGCAAGGAAAAATTAATTAATGGAACCTTTTGTTAGTAGTGTGTATTTCGGCGATCTTGTGGCTGGGGTGGATGAAGCAGGGCGTGGCCCTCTTGCTGGTGAAGTGGTTGCGGCAGCGGTGATTTTAGACCCAAATAACAAAATCGATGGGTTAGCTGACTCTAAAAAACTCAGTGAAAAAAAACGTGAAATGTTATTTGAAGAAATCACGGAAAAGGCATTATCTTATGGTATTGCCAGTGCCAGTATTGAAGAAATTGACGAGATGAATATCTTGCATGCAAGCATGCTGGCAATGAGTCGTGCGGTTGACAAATTATCGGTGGCGCCTGAGTATGTTTTGGTGGATGGCAATCGAGTACCGAAGCAATTGAAGTGTGACGCCGAAGCGGTGGTGAAAGGCGATGCCCGTCATGAGGCTATTTCTGCAGCGTCTATTTTAGCAAAAGTGACTCGAGATAGAGCGATTATCGCCATGGCTGAGTGTTACCCACAATACGGTTTTGAAAAGCACAAAGGCTACCCTACGGCGGTTCACCTTGCCGCGCTAAAAGAGCATGGTATCACGCCTATTCATAGGCGATCATTTGGTCCTGTAAAGAAAATCTTAGAAGGATAGTATTTTGTCGACATCGTTTATCCATTTACGTGTCCACACCGAGTTTTCTCTAGTAGACGGTTTGGTGAAAATTAAAGGTCTGCTGGGCACGACAGAAGCTCAGGCCATGCCCGCTGTAGCGATTACCGATGAGAATAACCTTTGTGGTTTTGTGCGTTTTTACAAAGGCGCGATGGACAAAGGCATTAAGCCAATATGCGGAGCGGATATTGTTCTTGAAGCCGATGGTGTGGTTGAAGAACGATCTCGCCTGACTCTCCTTGCCATGTCGAATAAGGGCTACAAAAACGTCATTAAGGTCATCTCCAAAGGATATCAGATTGGTCAAGTAGAGGGCCGCCCGATTATCAAACGTGAGTGGGTGGAAGAAAACAGCGAAGATGTTATTGCCTTATCTGGTGCGATGTTTGGTGACATAGGTCTATTGTTGTTAAAAGAACATACAGCGGAAGCCAAGGAGCGCTTGGCTTATTGGATGTCGGTGTTTCCAGATCGTTTCTACGTTGAACTACAGCGTACCAGTCGTCCGGGGGAAGAGCGCTTTATCCATGCTGTGGTGCCGTTGGTAAATGAGCTAGGGTGTCCTGTTGTGGCCACCAACGATGTACGATTTTTGAAACGTGAAGACTTTGAAGCGCATGAAGCGCGCGTTTGTATTCATGATGGTGTGACACTGGATGATCCTCGTCGTAAACGTCTTTATTCTGAAGAGCAATACTTTAAAACTGCCGACGAGATGCAGGCGTTGTTTGAAGATATTCCAGAGGCGCTAGAAAATACCGTGGAGATTGCCAAGCGCTGTAATGTGGATGTCTTACTCGGGAAATATTTCCTACCTGACTTCCCGGTACCAGATGGCATGACCATGGAAGATTTCTTCAAAAAAATCTCTTATGATGGTTTGCAAGAGCGCCTTGATTTTTTGGTGAATAAATACGGAGAGCGGATCGAGAAGCGTCGCCAGGAGTATTGGGATCGTCTTGATTTTGAGCTCAATATCATCAATCAGATGGGGTTTCCAGGCTACTTTCTGATCGTAATGGATTTTATTCAATGGGCAAAAGATAACGACATTCCGGTTGGTCCTGGTCGTGGCTCTGGTGCCGGGTCTTTGGTGGCTTATGCGCTTAAAATTACCGATTTGGACCCCCTTGAATACGATTTGCTATTCGAACGGTTCTTGAATCCAGAGCGTGTTTCCATGCCTGACTTCGATATCGACTTTTGCATGGATAACCGAGACCGAGTTATCGATTACGTGTCCCGTAAATATGGCCGTGATGCCGTGTCTCAGATCATTACTTTTGGTGCAATGGCGGCGAAAGCGGTGGTGCGAGATGTGGCGCGTGTTCAAGGAAAGCCCTACAGCTTAGGGGATAAATTGTCCAAGCTGATTCCGTTTGAAATCGGTATGACTCTTAAGAAAGCTTTGGAAGAAGAACCCGCGTTGCCTGAGTTTCTTGCCGGGGATGAAGACGCTGCCGAAGTCATGGAAATGGCCTTTTCCCTTGAAGGGGTAGTGCGTAACTTTGGTAAGCACGCAGGTGGGGTGGTCATCGCACCGACCAAATTGACAGATTTCTCTCCGCTTTACTGTGAAGAAGATGGTTCTGGTCTCGTCACACAGTACGATAAAAACGATGTGGAAGAAGCTGGGCTGGTTAAGTTCGACTTCTTAGGTCTGAAGACTCTGACTGTGGTGGATTGGGCGGTAAAAAACATTAATACCATCCATGAGGCAGCTGGTAAACCACCACTTGATATTGCCCTGATTGATCTAGAAGATAAGTCGGTATACGACTTATTACAGAGAGCGGAAACCACAGCAGTGTTCCAGCTTGAATCCCGTGGCATGAAAGAGTTGATTAAAAAACTATTGCCGTCCCGCTTTGAAGATATTATCGCTTTGGTGGCTTTGTTTCGTCCTGGTCCGCTGGGGTCAGGCATGGTGGACGACTTCATTAACCGTAAGCATGGCCGTGCTGAGCTTGCTTTCCCTCATCCAGATTATCAGCATGAAGATTTGATTCCTGTTCTCGAGCCAACTTATGGCATCATTTTGTATCAAGAGCAGGTTATGCAGATTGCCCAGGTATTGGCAAAATTCTCCCTAGGGGGCGCCGACTTATTGCGCCGTGCTATGGGTAAGAAAAAGCCGGAGGTCATGGCTGAGCAGCGTCAGATTTTCATGGAGGGAGCGCTCAAGAACAATATAGATAAAGATCTTTCCGGTAACATTTTTGATTTGATGGAGAAGTTTGCTGGTTATGGTTTTAATAAATCCCACTCTGCCGCTTATGCCTTAGTTTCCTATCAAACGGCTTGGCTGAAAAAACATTATCCTGCGCCATTCATGGCAGCGGTTTTATCAGCTGATATGCAAAACACCGATAAGATCGTGATCTTCGTGGAAGAGTGTCGATCCATGAAGCTGCCGCTCGAACTTCCCTCAGTAAATGCTTCTATGTATAAATTTACCGTTACCCCAGAGGGGGTGATTGTTTATGGACTAGGGGCGATTAAAGGCGTCGGGGAAGGGCCGATTGAAGCGATTGTTGAGGCGCGTAAAGACGGGCCGTTTAAGCATATCTTCGATTTTTGCCAGCGGGTTGGTCGTAAGGTAAATAAGCGGGTTATGGAGGCACTGGTTCGCTCAGGTGCGTTTGATAGAATAGGGCCAAACCGGGCAACCTTGTTTGCTTCTATCGATGAAGCCTTGAAACGAGCCGATCAAGCCGCTAAAGATAATGATGCCGGTATGATGGATTTATTTGGTATTACAGTGGAGGAAACCACCGAAAATGCCTACGATGAAATAGGCATTAGACATGAGTGGCCTGGCCGTCAGCGTTTAGATGGTGAAAAAGATACATTAGGTCTATATGTAACAGGCCACCCAATAGATGAGTACGAAAAGGAAATTCGTCGCTTTGCACGTGCCCGCATAGTGGATCTACAACCGAAACGAGGGGATACCCAAGTCATGGCAGGCTTGATTGTTGATCTTCGTATTACCAAAAGTAAGAAAGGAGGCAATATTGCTTTTGTAACGTTGGATGACCGTTCGGCTCGAATTGAAGTAACGGTCTTCCCTGATAACTTTGAAACCTTTAAAAACGTCATTGTGAAAGATGAAGTGGTGGTGGTAGAAGGGGAAATTACGGTCGATGAGTTTCGTGGTGGACAAAAAGTCATTGCCCGAAACATCTTAGATATTGCGCAAGCACGAGTGCGTTATGTGGAAGCATTGCGTATAACGTGGACAGCGCAAAGTGTTACCCAATCTGCCATTCAGAATTTGGCGAAATGCATGGAACCTTTTCGTGGTGACGGTTGTGATGTGGTGATTGGCTTTGATACCGATCAGGCCTGTGGCGACATTCGGCTGGGTTCGAATTGGAAAATTCGTCCAGATGATGAATTAATTCACGAACTTCAGAAACAATACGGTAAACAAAATGTTCAGCTAGTGTATACTTAGCCCCATTTTATAATTTGTACAATAGAGCGCGGCAATGAGCGCGCCGACAGAGCAAATGGCGAAATGTCCTTTGCCTTTGTATTTGATGGCAACCAAACAGCAGTGTAATTAACTATGAATTTAGATTATCTCCCCTTCGAGCAGCCGATTGCTGAGCTTGAACAAAAAATTGAAGAGTTGCGTTTAGTCGGCAACGATAATGAACTGAACATCAGTGATGAAATCAGTCGTCTTGAAGAGAAAAAGATCGCCTTAACACAAAGTTTATTTAGCAATCTTGGTGCTTGGGAAGTGTCACAATTGGCACGTCATCCTAAACGTCCTTACACTCTGGACTACATCAAGCATGTGTTTACCGATTTTGAAGAAATGCATGGCGACCGCCATTATGCCGATGATCGTGCCATTGTCGGTGGTATTGCGCGTTTAGATGGGCGTCCTGTGATGGTCATTGGCCACCAAAAAGGTCGCGAAGTGAAAGAAAAAGTGTTGCGAAACTTTGGTATGCCTCGTCCAGAAGGGTATCGTAAAGCGTTGCGTCTGATGGAAACTGCAGAGCGTTTTAACATGCCAATTATTACCTTGATAGACACACCTGGGGCCTATCCTGGTATCGGTGCGGAAGAGCGTGGTCAAAGCGAAGCGATTGCTTACAATCTAGCGGTGATGTCACGTCTTAAAACACCCATTATCTCCACGGTAATCGGTGAAGGTGGATCAGGCGGTGCCTTAGCGATTGGGGTGTGTGATGAGTTAATGATGCTGCAATATGGTACCTACTCTGTTATCTCTCCAGAGGGGTGTGCCTCCATTCTTTGGAAGAGTGCTGAGCGTGCTGCCGACGCGGCCAAAGCCATGGGAATCACAGCACAGCGTCTGAAAGAATTAGGTTTTGTGGATACCATCATTGAAGAACCAATGGGGGGCGCGCATGTGGCCCATGAGCAAATTGCTCATAGTTTAAAAGAAAGCGTGTTAGCCGCGTTGGCGCGTATGGATGCTCTGACAGAAGAGGAGCTCTTAGCTCGTCGTTATAATCGCTTGATGTCTTACGGTTTATAATCATTGTGTGACGCGAAAAGCCTCCTAATTTAAGGGGGCTTTTTTGTAGGCTTTGTTTATTTCTAGGAGAGAATGTTGAAGTGTGATGTGTCCTTATTCATCTCGCCAATGAGTGCATCTGATTCACTGAGTTTTTGCGTAGATTGGATAGACCGCGTGTTTTCTTCTGCGGATACAGTGTGGGTCGGGTTCAGCGGTGGAGTGGACTCTCATGTTTTATTGCATGCTTTATGTGAGTCACTTAATGATAAGCAACGCCAAAAACTGGCAGCAGTGCATGTGCATCATGGGTTAAGCGAGCATGCTGATGAGTGGTTAACGCATTGCCAGACGGTTTGCCAAGACTTAGGGGTGCGTTTTGTTGCCCACCGTGTGCAGTTACAGACTCAGGCCTCAATTGAAGACGCGGCCCGTAACGCTCGCTATGAAGCGTTTCAACAAACCCTTGGTGAGAACGATATTCTATTGTTGGCACACCATCGGGGGGATCAAGTAGAAACCGTATTGTTTCGCTTATTGCGTGGTACGGGGGGGAAAGGTTTGTCGGGTATGCCGATGGAAAGGAAGCTAGGAGCGTCGCAATTGATTCGACCATTTATCGATGTCTCAAAAGGTGACATTCTGCGTTATGCCAAGCAACACAAATTACACTGGATTCAAGATGAGTCCAATTTAGACACCCGTTTCTCCCGGAACTTTTTACGGCATAAAATATTACCTAAACTGGAAGAGCATTTTTCTCATCTTGAGAAACGCATTGTTTCAAGCTCACAGCGTATTGCGACAGACTATGCCATGTTAGAGGCGCTCTCTGAGCAGCAGTTAAATAACTGGTGTAATCAGTGGAATGGCTTGGTTCTTTCCTTCTTGAAAAATAAGACACGGGCCGAGCGTCTGTTTTGGTTGAGATGTTTCTTGCAAACACAGCATATTTCTTTATCACACCCCCAGTTAGAGAGCATCGAGAGAATGATGATGGGAGAGCAGGATAAACAGCCAGAGTTTGTGTTACCCAGTGCACGTATTCGGCGTCATCATGATGCGATGTACGTTCTTCCTGCTGATGAACCGGTTATCCTAGCACCTCTATTAGAAGGGGAATGGTTACGCCGTGCCTTTGATCAAATACGCATCACAGGACTGGGTAAAAGTCGATTTTGTAAGTTGCTGGCGCGTCCTCAAGGAGGAGAGTTATTGATGGATAACAGTCAGCACCGTAAGCTAAAGAAATGGCTTAATGATTTGTCGATTCCTAATTGGTGGCGAGATCATCTTCCCTATATTTTTATTAGTGATGCAACTGGCGAAAAGAAGCTGGTGGCGATCGGATCTTTATGGCGTCATCCTGAGTATGCGGATCTTAATATTGAATGGCAAATGGATACTCGTTTGCCTTTCCCTAATGATGTAATGTGAGTGGAGCTAGTATGAAAATTGCCATTATGGATGATTATCAAAATGTGATTAAAGACCTGAATTGCATGTCTCTCTTGGTGGAGCATGAGGTGATGATTGTCAGTGATATATTGACGCAAGAAGAAAAAATTCAAGCGCTAGATTCAGTAGATGGGGTGGTGTTGATTCGTGAAAGAACGCAAATTAATGAAGCGTTTTTGTCCGCTCTGCCCAACTTAAAGGTCATCAGTCAAACCGGAAAAATCAGTCACCACATTGATGTAGAAGCTTGCCAACGTCATGGTGTTACCATTCTTGAAGGAGTGGGATCACCTGTTGCGCCCGCAGAGTTGTGTTGGGCATTGGTGATGGCGGCATCACGTCATATTGTGCCTTATGCCAGTGGATTAAAAGAGGGGAAATGGCAAGCAGCAGGTTCTCTGGGATTAGGACGAGTACTGGACGGTCTAGTATTCGGGATTTGGGGTTTTGGTAAAATTGGTCAGCGTGTTGCCCGATATGCGACGGCATTTGGTATGAAGGTAATGGTATGGGGGAGTGAATCCTCTCGCCAAAAAGCAGAGGAAATGGGCTATTTAGCGGCTGAGTCTAAACAGGCCTTCTTTGCTCAAGCCGATGTACTGTCTTTGCACCTAAGATTAAACGAAGCGACAACCGGTGTGGTAACACAGGCCGACCTTTCATTAATGAAGCCGGATTCGTTGTTTGTAAACATCAGTCGTGCTGAATTAGTGGAGCATGGGGCGTTATTGGCATCACTCGGTTCTGGTCATCCTGGCTTTGCCGCTGTGGATGTATTTGAGCAAGAGCCTATTCTAGGGGCGGCAGATCCATTGCTATCGCTGCAAAATGTCTTGGCAACGCCACATATTGGTTATGTTGAGAAACAGAGCTACGAGTTATATTGCCGAGTGGCATTTGAAAATATCGTGCGCTTTTTCACTAGCTAATCGTTCTGTTTTACTTAAATTATTAGTATTGTATGGCATGAGCGATGGTTGCGTTTTCCCATTGTTATTTGGTTATGATATACCGCTTATAATTGTTTTTTATTTCGTTGTTAGCTGCACAATTTTTTGGTATCAGACCGATATAATTCTATGCTTAGAGAGGGGAGATTATTCTGCTTGTTTTGATATTGGCAAGCGACTGATTTCCTCGATCTCCCTCCCGAATTCTATAATGACAGGATATTCATTATGCTTCAGGCTGTTGTTTTAGGTGGATTAGAGTTTAGCCCGCTGGTCGTTTATTGTCCTATTGCTTTCTTAATGTCGGCTTGTACCCGTTTTGTTTTACATCGCTTAGATTGGCATGATCGTATTTGGAAAGTGGCATGGTTTGAAGTGTCTTTGTTTGTTTGTTATTTGGCTCTAACCGTGTATTTATTAGGTGGAAGGTTTTCTCAATGACGAAGTCAATAAGAATGTTGATCACTTTGTTGGTGATAGTGTGTGCAATATTGTCAGGACGCTGGGTTTGGAATGATTATATGCATTCTCCATGGACGCGTGATGGACGTGTACGGGCCAATATTATTACGGTTGCACCGGATGTCTCTGGCTGGGTGACTAAGCTGGACATTGTCAATGATCAACCAGTGAAAAAAGGGGATTTGCTTTTTTCTATTGATCAAAAACGCTATCAAGCGGCACTAGATCAGAGTAAGGCCAACACTGAAATAGCATTGTATTCTTGGCAACTAGCGAAGCATAAATACGAGCGACGTTCTGAGTTGAGTCGGCAAAAAGCCATCAGTGTAGAAGATTTACAATCCTCGCGCATCAGTGCAGAAGTAGACAAGGCTAAGTATGATTTGGCCAAGGCCGAACAGGAATCGGCGCAAATAAATTTAAACCGTACACAAGTTTATGCTCCTGTCTCTGGCTATATCATTAACTTAAACCTACACCAAGGGAATTATGTTGGCCAAGGTAAGCCAGTTTTTGCCATTGTTAAGTCTGACTCTTTTTATATAACAGGCTATTTTGAAGAGACCAAAATACCGTTAATTCATTTAAATCAGAAGGCGAAGATAACGTTATTAAGTGGTGGTAAACCATTAACCGGTCATGTGGTGAGTATTGGTAAAGCCATTGCCGATACGAATACACAAAGTAATGGGCAGCTTCTGCCGCAAATTCAGCAAACGTTCAACTGGGTTCGTTTATCCCAGCGTATTCCGGTTGATATCAAATTGGATCCGTTGCCTAAAGGTGTTCAACTCAGCGCGGGTATGACGGCTACGATTCATCTCGCGCAGCACTAAGGAGACGAATTTGAGCCTCGTATTACGGAATCTGTTTTTTCCCGAAAAGCAGGCGGTCATTTTTGCGTTAAAAGGTGTCATCGCAATGGCGATGGCGCTCACCGTTTCGCTGTTTTTAAACCTTGATCGACCCTACTGGGCATTGGTCTCGGCAGTCTTTTTACAAATGCGTCCTGAAACGGGGTTGGTTGTTGAGAAGGCCATTTGTCAGATTGTCGGCACAATCGTTGGGGGGCTGTTTGGCATTTTGGTGTTGACTCAGCTGATGCCATACCCTTATTTGGGGTTGGGGGTTCTAGCGCTATGGTTAGGTATTAATTCCGCTTTATCTGTGATGGTACGTCAAGCGAATTTTATTTATGCGTTTGCCATGGCGGCAGTAACCGCAGAGATTGTTGTTATTTTAGTGATGGCCAATCCCACTGCCGCCAGTAGTCAGGCGGTTTTTAATGTGGCGCAAGCTCGTATGAGTGAGATTATCATAGGCGCGATTTGCGCGGGTATTGTCAGCCATTTGTTTTGGCCAATGAAAGTAAAAACCAGCCTACAACACCAATCTCGATCAGTCATTAATCAGACATTAAGCTATCTTGTCACGGAGCTGGATAAAGAAGGCTCTCATGAGGGACGACATCAGCAAATCGATGCCATTATGATGACGCTCGGGGTCGTTAGTGAGAATTCTAGTGCGGTGAGTTATGAAGGACCAAAAGGGCCGGGACGCTCCCGAGCAGCCAATCAGATATGTCAGAGAGTGCTGTCTTTGTTGGCGTTGATACAAATCTTTGGTCGCTTGCAGCGACGCCATTATGAGTTAATGACTCCCACTCTGGCTCAGATGATTGATCGGTTGAGAACCGCATTTGCCCAGATTGCAGAATCTGATGATTTTAATTATTGCTTAGATCAAGTAAAAATCCTGCGTCGAGAGCTGACGGATTTTCGCGCCAATAATGATGCAGACCAACCTTTTGAGAGACATGTGATCAATATCGGTTCGGAAATCACCTCAGATTTGACCGTACTATTAAGGGCTTATCGAGCGCTAGAAGCGCGGGACAGTACCTTACTTAATGAACCGAGGATGCAGAGTTACCGTGACCCATTAGCAGGGCTAATGACTGGGTTTCGTACCAGTGTGGTGTTTTTAATCGGTGCCGCTATTTGGGTGAGCACCGGATCGAATGCAGCCTTGATGATTATGATTTTACCTGTCATCTTTTCTATTATGTTGGCTCGCGTTCCGCTGATTATATTGCGAGTAATGCTGAAGCGTTTGTTGATTGGCGTGGTAGTAGCGGTGTTCGTCACGCTTTTTTATGCGCTTAATTTACTGTCACAAAGCTCGGGGCAATTGGAAATTCTTCTTCTGGTATTAGCTGGGCCTTATTTTATTGGCTTGTTGCTGCTTGCAGACCGACAAACCTTGCCCTATGGGTTGGGTTTTTGTATACCTTTTTCCATTTTGGTCAGTCCAGGTCGAGGGATGACTCGACCTTTTTCGATTGATTATACCCTAAGTGCAGGCATGGCTATTTTTACTGGGGTATGTATTCTGTTTTGGGTGTTTCACTTAATCAGAGGGCCGAGTGTTCAGTTATTGGTGCATCGAATTTTTAAGGCGACCTACCAAGACTTGTTGGATATTAACCAACAAACGACGCCTGTGGCATGGTATAACCGACGCATGGCGGATCGACTTTTACGGTTAACTACTTATGATCAGGGCTCTAAGTCTCGTGCCATTACGGATCTTGCTTTGAGTGCGCTTAATCTTGGCCATGTTTCGATTCGTCTGCATGCAATCTGTGAAAATCTAGCAGGCAAACATTTAACGTCCTTAGATCAATGGCAAAATGCCTTAGCCGATGCCTTCTTACTAGCGACAAAAGGTCAACATGATGATGAGTTTAGTAAAACGAGTGCGGTGCTCTACAATGAATTAGTTGCCGCTGTTGGAGAGTCGCCACAAGTCGAAGCCATCAAAGGTATGTTTATTCGCCTTAATCTCACCTTTGAGCGCAGTGCTGAGACCATTGCAGACCAGAAGACATGACACATATAACGTGAAGGTTAACAGGTGGAATAAGCTAACTGAATTTCGTTAGCTTATGTTGGAAGAAGCCGATGATTAAATAGTCATTATCCAATCTGCTCTTGGTTTGCTTTTTGCGACGATGCCAGCGTTTAAGCCATCATTGTTTTGGATCCTTGACATCGCTTGAGCGTGCGTATATCCCCATGCTTTCATGTGTCGCTGAGCTAAGCGTTCTATGGCAATTTCAAGAGGAACGTCTAAAAACCAATGCTGATCAAAAAGTGCAGTAGACTCTGCCCAGCCATCTTCTTGGTGAAGTAAATATAAGCCTTCCACGAAGACTAGTTTAATGTCTTTTGAAATAAGACAATCATTTTCGACAGGGTCGCCAACTTTATGGTCGAAACTTGGCCAAGCCACATCCTCTTCTTGATAGCCATTCTTTACTTTCTTAAGGCGTTCGATAAAAGCGGCGCTGTTAAATGTCCATGGGGCACCTCGACGCGAAAAGGCTTCTTCTGGATTAGGTAATAAGCTGAGCTCTTTTTTTGAGTAGTGAAAGCCATCCATAGAGAGACAAATCATTTGCCCCGGTTGGATTTCTTCCAGACGTGATGAAAGATAGCTTGCTAACGTGCTTTTCCCCGACCCTGGGCCACCTGTTAATCCGATTAGCGTTCTCTCAGGCTTTTCAATGGCGCATTGCATGCGTTTGAGTGCGTGTTCGACATCGCTAGAGTAGGCATATAATTCATGCAGCTGCTCTTTGTTCAAAGGGAATTCTCCTTTTCTAGTGGGTAGACGTTTTTTTTAATATTCACTCTTTAACCATAGCATGAGATAAACGGTTATTCTGTGAAAACGTGATGGGTTTACATTTCATTTGATGTGACGCAAAAAAAGTAAACCAGCGACATAATGACAACGTATTGGTTGTTAAGAAGGTTTTATTTTTCACTAGAAGATAGGACGACGTTATGACTCTAGATGAGATTAGTCAGGTTGCCATGTTTGATAAGGTTAAGATCCATTCCCTTGAGTCGAATTTATATCAAGTATCGGTGGTTTTAGATGGCGAAGAAGTGTTTGTGATGAATGATAAAGGGCGCTGTCTGACCAGTCATAATAAGCTGGATTTACAGTCGTTATTTAAAGACAAGCAAGTCGCTAAGATGGTGTTAATCCACCAAAGTGCCTATGACGAAATGGTGGGACAACCCGTTCGAGAAGGCAGCAATGTTCTTGAGGTGTCATTAGGCAATCCTAACCTGTCCTAGATTGTCATGATGTCATGCAATGAATGGTTGAAAAAGGTCTACAGGCTAGTTCGGCCAATCACTTGCATTTCGTTTTCATTGCCTTCTTGTTCACAGAAAATCTTGGCATAACCTAGGGTGGCATTGGCGTGTTCTCGCATGATGGCTTCCGCTCGACTTCCTTGTCCATGAATGATGGCGTCGACGGCAGCATGATGTTGCATGTGAGCAAAGTTAAATCGTCGATATTCCCGTGATAAGTTATTTTTATCAAACGCTAATGCACTGATGGAGGCAAAGGGTAGGTGTTCATTGCGACTCAATGCTTCTTCTATGGCTGGATTATGGCTTGCCGTAATAATAATTTGATGAAAACGTTTATTGATGTCGTGGTATTGCTCAAGGTCTTGTTCGTCAATGGTGCCATTTAGGAAGAGTGCATCCCCTTGTTTTAACAAATAGATTAGCTCTTCCTTATGAGCGTCAGATAACCCAATTTCAGCGGCTTGTCGAGCAGCCAAGCCTTCTAATACTCCTCTTACCTCAATTGAGCCTGTTATCTCTTCTTGAGTGACTTGCCTAACGATATAGCCTCGCCTTGGTAGCTTCGTTAATAGCCCTTCTTGCTCTAACGTTCGAAACGCGATACGCACAGGGGTTCGCGAGACGCCTAGTTCTTCCGATGTAGGAATTTCGGCCAGACGCTGCCCAGCGGGAAGCTCACCAGAAAGAATCATTTGTCGTAGGCGGCTAATAACTTGTTGACCGGGTTTGCTCATGGTTGTCCTTTGTTCGTATCGGTTGAAATTAATTGAATGCATTGCTATGTCGATGCGCTGTATGGGGGGCAGTGCAATGTGCTCCTATTTTATCTTAAAAAAAGTGTAAAGATGAGAAATAAGAAAGGTGCAATAAACGCTTATTAATCAAACTGTTGTGGTTTAAAACATTATTTTCTCTCTTTATTATTGGATCCATTTTAGCTTAATCTGTTTTATTTTATCTGTTTTTTGTCTATATTGGATCCAATGTTTGGTATTCTGGTAAGACGCTTCAATGCACTGCCGTCGTGTGAAGCGCTTAAAAAGAAAAATAAAAAGGAGAGAAAACATGAAAGAACAAACTTATCCTAAGAATGCTTGGTATGTGGCTGCGATGTCTGACGAAGTGGCGGGTAGTAAACCACTGGGTCGCAAGATCTGTGGCGAGAATATCGCTTTTTACCGTTCGCATAATAATGAAATCGCGGCTGTATTGGACTTTTGTCCTCATCGTGGAGCTGCTTTATCGTTGGGTTATGTGGAAGACGGACTGTTAGTCTGTGGTTACCATGGTTTGAAGATGGGCGCGGATGGTAAAACAAAAGAGATGCCACTCCAGCGTGTGCAAGGCTTTCCTTGTATGAAATCTTACGCGGTTGAAGAGCGCTACGGATTCATCTGGGTGTGGCCAGGCGACCAAACCAAAGCCGATAAAGAGTTGATTCCGCACCTAGAATGGGCCGTTAACCCTGAGTGGGCTTATGGTGGTGGGTTATACCATATCAATTGCGATTATCGCTTAATGGTTGATAACCTGATGGATTTGACCCACGAAACCTATGTACACGCCACCAGTATCGGCCAAAAAGAAATCGATGAATCACCGGTATCAACCAAAGTAGACGGCGATACTGTTATTACCAGTCGCTTTATGGAAAATATTATGGCTCCGCCGTTCTGGAAAGCCGCTCTTCGAGCTAATGGTTTAGCTGATGATGTGCCAGTAGATCGTTGGCAAATCTGTCGATTTACTCCGCCTTCCCATGTGTTAATTGATGTTGGTGTTGCCCATGCCGGTCATGGTGGTTTTGAAGCGCCAGAAAACAAAAAAGCCGGTAGTATTGTGGTGGACTTCATTACCCCTGAAACCGAAACCTCTATTTGGTATTTTTGGGGAATGGCGCGACACTTTAAGCCCGAAGATCAAGCCTTAACGGATTCTATTCGTGAAGGACAAGGCAAAATCTTTGCAGAAGATTTAGAGGTGTTGGAACGTCAACAAGAGAATTTACTGGCTTTTCCTGATTACCAGCTATTAAAACTTGATATTGATGCCGGAGGGGTACAATCCCGTCGTGTGATCAACCGTATTATCAATGAAGAAAGAGCTCAGCAAGAGCAGGCAAATCCGTCTAAACGTTCGTCTGGAGCACAGCAATCGGCCCCATTACAAGAAGTGTCTTTTTAAAAGCACGTAATGTGAGCTAGATTAAATGGTGGGGCTTTTGCGATATATTAGCCATGTGGTTTTCTATCGTAAAAGCCTTAGACGAGTGGTGTAAATGTTATAGTCAGAGTGTGAAGGGATGCGCATGAGGTCCTTTGCTTAGTTTGGCTTTAAATGTAGGGGGATGGATGATTCCTGTTGTTGTTAGAAATTGTGTAGAAGAAGCTGAGAATGTAGTGCGTCTTGTTCTAGGTAGCCAAGACGGCTCTGCTTTACCTCCATATGAAGCGGGTGCACACATTGATCTTCATTTGCCAAGCGGTTTGATTCGTCAATATTCCTTGTGTCGTATGCAGTCAGAAGCGCAATATTATGAGATTGCTGTGCTGAAAGATGCCCAATCCCGAGGCGGCTCCCGTGAAGTGCACACCTTAAAGGTTGGGGATGAGCTCAATATTAGTGCCCCGCGTAATCATTTTTCACTAGCGAAAACTAAGCGCAAAGCCTTGTTAATTGCCGGTGGCATTGGTGTGACGCCATTGCTTCCAATGGCTCAGCAGTTGCACAAAATGGGGCTGCCGTTTGAGTTTCATTATTGTGCTAAGTCTCCTGATACCGCCGCATTTGCTAGGGCGCTTGAGTCCGGTTCGTTTGCCGATAAAATGCATTTTCACTACAGTCAAGTACCGTCATCCGGTCGTATGGATGTGGTCAATGTACTGTCTCAAAATGCTATGGACGGTGAGTTGTATGTTTGTGGCCCCGCTGATTTTATCAGTCATATTATTCAGCAGGCAGAGAATTTAGGTTGGCCTGATGAACGGGTGCATCGTGAATATTTCACAGCTCCTGATTTGGCTGAAGGCGATGCGACCAATACGGCTTTCAAAGTAAAAATTGCCAGCACGGGTGAGCTGTTAGAGGTGGCAGAAGATCAAACGATTTTTCAGGTATTGGAAAACAACGGCATCTTTGTTCCCGTCTCTTGTGAGTCCGGTGTCTGTGGCACTTGCCAAACGGGGGTGATTAGTGGCACCCCTGATCACCGTGACGTGTTTCTAACGGATAAGGAGCATAGTGAAGGGAAGTTTATTATGCCTTGTTGTTCGCGCTCGAAAAGTCCAGTGATTGAGCTGGATTTATAGCGATAACTCGCGCTAGTTATCCTTATTGTCTTTGTTTGTAATACATTCTGTTGGCTTGACGTAAATCCGTTGTGTTTTACATTGAGCCAACTGGCTGGCGATGCTATTATATCCTCCCGTCCTGAAGGGGTAATTCCTTTCATCATTAAATGTCACTTTTTCATATTTTAAGGCGGGTTAAATACTCATGGCGACACGATATATTTTCGTCACCGGCGGCGTGGTTTCATCACTTGGTAAGGGCTTAGCGGCTGCCTCTTTGGCTGCTATCCTTGAATCACGTGGACTAAAGGTCACCATGCTTAAATTGGATCCATACATCAACGTAGATCCCGGCACCATGAGTCCTTTCCAGCACGGCGAAGTCTTCGTTACAGAAGATGGCGCAGAAACTGACCTTGATCTTGGTCACTACGAACGTTTCATATCTACTAAAATGGGCAAGCGTAACAACTTCACAACGGGCCGTGTTTATCAGCATGTTCTGAAGAAAGAGCGTCGTGGTGAATACTTAGGGGGAACGGTTCAGGTTATTCCTCATATTACAGATGAAATCAAACGACGCGTTATCGCAGGAGCTCAAGGTGCGGATATTGCCTTGGTCGAAATTGGCGGAACGGTCGGTGACATTGAGTCTCAGCCTTTCTTGGAAGCGGTGCGTCAGATGAAAGTCGAAGTGGGGTCACACCGTGCTTTGTTTATGCACCTGACCTTGGTGCCGTACATCCGTACCGCTGGCGAGACCAAAACGAAACCCACCCAGCACTCTGTTAAAGAGCTGCGTTCTATTGGTATTCAGCCCGATATTTTGGTGTGCCGTTCTGAAGTGTCCATTGAAGCGCCTGAGCGCAAGAAAATTTCATTGTTCACGAACGTAGAAGAACGAGCCGTTATTTCCCTTCCTGATGCTGATACTATTTACCGTATTCCTCAGATGCTTAATGATCAGGGATTGGATAGTTTAATTGTGGAACGTTTCAATCTAGATTGTGACATGCCAGATTTAAGTATCTGGAATAAAGTAACGCAAGCAAAATTGAACCCAGAGAAGCAGATCAACATCGCCATGGTGGGCAAATACATGGAGTTGCTGGATGCGTATAAATCTCTAATCGAGGCCATGGACCATGCTGGTATTCATGCTAGAACTAAGGTAAAACTGCACTACATCGATTCTGAGAAAATAGAAGAAAACGGCACGGACATACTCAACGGTATGGATGCCATATTGGTTCCTGGCGGCTTTGGTGAGCGTGGTGTAGAAGGCAAAATTACCACTGCTAAGTACGCTCGTGAGAATAAAGTCCCTTATCTGGGGATTTGTCTAGGGATGCAAGTTGCCGTTATCGAGTATGCTCGTAACGTGGCTAACTTTGCTGGTGCGCACAGTACAGAGTTTAATTTAAAAGCAGAGAACCCAGTTGTTGGTCTGATCACCGAATGGACCAATGCAGAGGGTTCCAAAGAAATCCGGTCAGAGGAATCCGATCTAGGTGGGACGATGCGACTTGGCGCGCAAAACTGTAATCTAGTCGAAGGGACAAAAGCTTTTGAAGCTTATGGTCAAGCGGTGATTACAGAGCGTCATCGTCATCGTTATGAAGTAAATAACTTCTACGTTGAAGCGTTGGAAAAAGCTGGTTTGACGATCTCCGGTCGTTCAGAAGACAACTCTTTGGTGGAAATGGTGGAAATTGCCGATCACCCTTGGTTTGTTGCTTGTCAGTTCCATCCAGAATTTACGTCTACTCCTAGGTACGGACACGGCCTGTTTAGTGCCTTTGTTCACGCAGCATTGAAACATGCAGGTAAAGAAAAATAAGTCGAGCAAACAGGCAGTTTGTGATTTTTCATTTATTTTAAGAGGTTTGTTATGAGTCAGATCGTTGATATCAAAGCCAGAGAAGTCTTGGACTCTCGTGGTAATCCTACTGTTGAAGCCGATGTCATTTTGGCTGATGGCTCAGTAGGTTCAGCGTGTGCACCTTCTGGTGCCTCTACCGGTTCTCGTGAAGCTTTAGAATTACGTGATGGCGATAAAAGCCGTTATTTGGGTAAAGGTGTTCTAAAAGCGGTTGCTGCCGTCAACGGTCCTATCCGTGATGCGTTAATCGGTAAGGATGCCGCAGCACAAAAAGAACTTGATCATATTATGATCGAGCTTGATGGCACAGAAAACAAATCGACTTTTGGCGCAAACGCTATTTTAGCAGTGTCTTTAGCGGCCGCTAAAGCCGCTGCAATTTCGAAAAAAGTGCCTTTGTACGCACATATCGCTGATCTCAATGGCACACCTGGCGTGTTTTCTATGCCAGTTCCAATGATGAATATCATCAACGGCGGTGAGCATGCTGATAACAACGTTGATATTCAAGAGTTCATGATTCAGCCAGTCGGTGCGCCTAATTTTCGCGAAGCATTGCGTTACGGTGCAGAAGTCTTCCATGCTCTGAAAAAAGTACTCAGTGCTCGTGGTTTGAGCACCGCTGTAGGCGATGAAGGGGGATTTGCTCCGAACCTTGCGTCAAATGCTGAAGCCCTTGCGGTTATCAAAGAAGCGGTGGCGGCAGCGGGTTATGAACTTGGTAAAGATATTACCTTGGCGATGGACTGTGCCGCGTCTGAATTCTATGACAAAGAGGCCAACATCTACGATCTTAAAGGTGAAGGTAAGAAATTCACTTCAGAAGAGTTTAACTTTTTCTTGCAGGATCTTGCTAACCAGTACCCCATCGTTTCTATTGAAGACGGTCTTGATGAGTCTGATTGGGACGGCTTTGCACACCAAACAAAACTATTGGGCGATAAACTCCAATTAGTAGGTGATGATTTGTTCGTAACCAATACGAAGATTCTAAAACGTGGTATCGACAACGGTATAGCCAACTCTATTTTGATCAAATTCAACCAAATCGGCTCTTTGACCGAAACATTGGAAGCAATCAAAATGGCGAAAGATGCAGGTTATACAGCTGTGATCTCTCACCGTTCTGGTGAAACAGAAGATGCCACAATTGCCGATTTGGCTGTCGGCACAGCAGCAGGTCAAATCAAGACGGGTTCTCTATGCCGTTCTGATCGTGTGGCTAAGTATAATCAATTGCTACGTATTGAAGAGCAATTAGGCGGTAAAGCGCCGTATAAAGGTTTGTCTGAGATTAAAGGTCAGGCATAATTTGTAAAAACTTAAAAAAGGGAGGACTCTGTTCTCCCTTTTTTATTTTGTTTTTAGCGAAATCCTTCGATAATAAGGACTCGTTTTGTTATCTGCTGAGGGCGTTATGCCACGTTTATTATTTGCCTTGTTTGCCTTAGCTATTGGCTATCAGTCTTATCATTTGTACTACGGTGATCAAGGTGTGAAGCGCCAAGAAGAATTGGCGAAACAAATTGCCTATCAGGAGCGTGTGAATTTGCATCTTAAGCAGCGTAATGAGGCACTTAGAGCACAAGTAGATGATCTTCGTTCTGGTGAAGAGGCCGTAGAGGAACATATCCGTACGGATCTTCAATATATTAAAGACGGCGAAGTGTTTTATCGGATAGTTGACAAATGATACAACCTCTTTGGGTTATTATTCCCGCTGCTGGCATTGGCCAGCGAATGAAGGCTGATTGCCCTAAGCAATATATCCCACTATTGGGCAAAACCATTTTGGATCGTACCGTGGCCATTTTTGTGAACCACCCGATGATAGCAGGCGTTGCGGTTGGGCTTGGAGAGCTCGATGGGTACTGGGCGGACTCCTCATGGGTCAGTCACCCTCGTGTGTTTACTTATCAAGGAGGTATGGAGCGTTCCGATACCGTATTAAAGGGATTGGAATATTTATCGCAAGTTCAACAGGTCGCTGAGCAGGATGTGTTGGTGCATGATGCCGCAAGGCCATTATTAAGCCAAAGTGCATTAGAGCGCATTATTCAGCATCAAGGAGCCCAAGGGGCTATTTTGGCGATGCCAGCGCGGGATACGATTAAGCAACAAAAAGCCAATGGTAAGATACAAGCCACGATTGACCGTGATGGTATCTGGCTGGCTCAAACGCCACAGAAGTTTCCTGCTAGTGATTTGCTACAGGCGTTACGGAATATTCAAGCGCAAGGTGTGGCGATTACCGATGAATGTTCTGCGATGGAGTATACTGGATGGCAGCCTGATCTTGTGCTAGGAGAAAGCACCAATATCAAAGTGACCTTTCCTGAAGATTTACTCATCGCAGAAGCGCTTGTATCACATAATATCCACTCAATCAGTCAATAGGGATAGGAGTAATCATCATGATGCCTTTTCGAATAGGTCATGGCTTTGATGTGCATAAATTTGGGGAAGGTGATCACATTATTTTAGGCGGAGAACGCATTGCTTACTCACAAGGTCTGATTGCTCACTCCGATGGCGATGTGGTGTTGCATGCTTTAACCGACGCACTACTAGGCGCAGCGGCATTAGGCGACATAGGGAAACACTTTCCGGATACTGATGCGGCTTTTGAAGGCGCGGATAGTCGATTGTTATTGAAAAAAGCGTATCAAGAAATTCAAAAAATGGGTTTTTCCGTTGGTAATGTCGATGTGACCATTATTGCTCAAGCGCCCAAAATGCGTCCGCATATCGATGCGATGCGGGCGAATATCGCAGAGGATCTTTCAATCGATATCGGGGCGGTCAATGTGAAGGCAACGACGACAGAAAAGCTCGGTTTTACGGGACGCAAAGAAGGCATTGCTGTGGAAGCGGTAGCGCTTATTTACCAGCCCGCATAATCTGCTAATAGCAAATAGCATCATCTTATGTTTTGCATGATGTGATGGACCCAACCAGAATACAATTGCAAAGTAGGTAGTGAATGAATACCCAATGGGAGTACGCCTGGTCCACCCCCAAAGTGACGGGCGATTTAAAAACCACAGTACAAGATTTTTTTGTGGAAGAGCAGTTGGGATTTGAGCCTGATGGTCATGGGGAGTTTTATTTTGTTTTTATCGAGAAGCAAGGCATTAATACGGATTTCTTAGCTAAGCGCTTAGCGCAAATGGCGGGTATCGCTGCGAATAAAGTCACTTATAGCGGCGTGAAAGATCGTCATGCGTGCACTCGCCAATGGTTCTGTCTGCATATGATTAACAAAGAACCGGATTTAACCAATATTCAAGAAGCATTCCGTGAACCTGAAAAGGTTCGGGTGATCACACAGTCCCGTCATTCGAAGAAATTGCGCACAGGTGCCCATGTTGGTAATCGTTTTGTGCTGCGCATTCGCGACATCAAAGGCGATTTGGAGGATCTGAAAAGCCGACTTGAGTTGATTAAAATGAGTGGTGTACCGAATTATTATGGCGCGCAGCGCTTTGGTATTAACGGCAATAATTTGCATAATGGCAAACCCTTTGTGCTCAAAGGGCGGCAAAGCAAAAGAAAGCTTTCTAAAACAGAAGGTTTTTGGTTATCTGCCATTCGCTCTTGGTTCTTCAATGAAGCGCTGAGTGCTCAGGTTAGAAATGGCATGTGGTGTCGATTGTGTGATGGCGATATTGTCCAATATCAAGGACGTGATGAGCAGTTTCGCTTGAAAGAAATGACGGCGTCGATGCATTTACAAGCGGTATTAGGTAACGTGCATCCCGTTCTGCCATTGATTTGCGAAGGTTGGCAAGATGGCACAGGAACACAGCGAGAAGCGGTTATCATCGAATCCGTTCGCCAAGAAGGGGAGTTAATGCAGGCCTTAATTGACTTTGGCTTAAGCCGAGAGAGCCGCTTGGCGCGACTGATGCCGACTGAGATGGCCTGGGAATTGCTTGAAAAGCCCAACGAACAGACTCAACTCATTGTTGAGTTTTCCCTGTCTAAAGGATGTTTCGCCACCAGTATTTTACGCGAAATGATACATGTAACAGACAAATCAGCTGAGAAATACCATGAGAATATTGATCGCCAATGATGATGGGATTGATGCTGTCGGCATTAATACTTTAGCGCAAGCATTACAAGAAAAATACGATATTTTAGTGGTCGCTCCAGACCGTAATCGTAGTGGTGCGAGTAACTCGTTAACACTAACGCGCCCAGTGCAACCCACTAAAGTAACTGATAAATACTACCGAGTGGATGGGACACCGACTGATTGTGTGAATTTAGCCTTGTCGGGGGTGATTGATGGACAGGTGGATCTAGTGGTCTCTGGTATCAACCATGGCGCCAATCTGGGGGATGATGTGATTTACTCAGGTACTGTAGCGGCAGCAATGGAAGCTCGGCATCTTGGCCAACCAGCCTTGGCAGTTTCTTTAGTGGGAAGCACGTATTTTGAGACGGCGGCTGAAGTTGTTATGAAACTCTTAGACGATGCTAAGAGTCTAACCCTTGCCCCTGGTATTTTGCTGAATATTAATGTACCTGATGTGCCTTATAGTGAGTTAAAGGGGATTAAAGTGACACGTTTAGGGTATCGTCAGCGTGCGCAAGAAGCAATTAGTGCACAACACCCAAGAGGTTTACCAAGTTTTTGGATTGGCGCTTTATCTGAGCCTCATGATGCTTCAGAAGGGACGGATTTCCACGCGGTGCAAGAAGGATATGTTTCCATTACCCCTATCCATACTGACATGACGTGTTATGACGCAAAACAGCCATTAGATGCTTGGGTTCGTTCTTTTGATCTATGAGTCTACACAATCTCAATGGGCTGATTAAGCATACTGAGTCACGCGCCTCTCAGATGTTACAACAGCTGAAATCACAGGGTATTCACCATCCGGCATTACTGGCTAAGATGGGGGATATCCCTCGAGAAAAATTTGTTGAACCTGCTTTTTCCCATCTTGCTTACTCCGCTACGCCTTTACCTATTGGTCGTAATCAAACTATTAGTCAACCTTTGACAGTGGCAAGAATGTCGCAATGGTTACTGGAATACGCGCGTCTTGGTCGAGTGTTGGAAGTCGGCACTGGGTCAGGTTACCAAACGGCAATATTGGCGCACTTTTTTAATAAAGTGCACACCATCGAGAGACAGGAAATTCTTCATAAGCTTGCCAGACAACGGCTTGAGAAGATGGGGATTCACAATGTGGAGTACTTGTTTGGCGATGGTCAAGCTGGTTGGCCACAAAAAATTGACATGGATGCTGTCATTATTACGGCAATGGTGAGTAAAGTTCCGGTTGCATTAACCAATTGCCTAAAAGAAAACGGTATATTAATTATGCCGATTAATCAGCCTACACCACAAATTGGTTGTTGGCGAAAAGAAGGAGACCGCTGGAAGCGCTTAGCGATTGAAGTGGCTCATTTTGTTCCCTTATTGGAAGGAAAAGTCTATGCCTAAATGGCTTAAAATTTATATGAGTGGTGTCATGATGGGGGCGGCGGATGTCATCCCAGGTGTATCGGGTGGAACCATTGCGTTTATTTTAGGTGTGTATGATCGCCTGATTGCCGCCCTTAGCGGCGTTAATAAACAAAGTCTTACTATGCTGATAAAAGGCGATATTAAAGCATTATGGCGTCATTTTGATGGAGCGTTTCTGTTGCCTTTAGGGGCCGGTATCGCCACCAGTATTGTCGGTATTGCGGGACTGATAACGCATTTACTGGCGACGTATCCTGAATATGTGTGGAGCTTCTTCTTTGGTTTGATCCTAGCATCGGCTTATTTCTTGATTGGGCACCTAGAGCGCTTTTCTTTCCGTCATTTCTTGACGCTGGTTCTGGGCATAGCCATTGGTGCCTCTCTGTCACTGGTTGTGCCAATTCAAGTCAGTACTACTTACTCAATGGTGTTCTTTTCTGGCTTCATTGCCATTTGCGCGATGATCCTACCAGGCATCTCTGGAAGTTTTTTACTGTTAATGATGGGAATGTACGGTTTTATTCTTGGCGCTGTGAAAGATTTCAATTTTGCAGTGATTGGAGTATTTGCCGTGGGGGCGCTAGCTGGTCTACTGAGTTTTTCAAAGGTTCTGCAATATTTATTGGAGCATGCTAAGTCGCTCACTCTGTCTGCTTTAATAGGTATTATGGTGGGGGCATTGGTGAAGGTATGGCCTTGGAAAGTGGTGGACTCTTGGACACAAATAGGCAGTAAAAAATTTCCTGTTGAAGAGCATTTAATTCTTCCTTGGCACACCAGTTCGTATCATCTAACGACGGACTTATTACTGCCCATTGGTTTTATGATTATCGGCTTTATGATTGTTTTTCTCATTTCTTACATTTTTTTACGAAACGCGGACAAATAAAGTCAAATGTATCTGAGTGTTAGCAATAGGGTGGTTAAGATGGTAAGAGAGGACATTGGTTATTAATAAGTTTGAGTCTAAAGGTGGTATCACCCGTATTACAGATTGGAGAATAAAGTGGGTTATACTATTGTGTTTTTCTCTATCGGGTTGTGCTTATCAAGTGATTAACTTCCCAGATGAAAACACAGGCTCTTACAGTGCTAATGATGCCTCGGTGTCTCCTGTACCTCGTTCTGGCTACCACCGAGTCAGTCGTGGCGAGACCTTGTTTTCTATTGCTTTTCGCTATGGCAAAGATTACCGAGAGGTGGCGGCTTTAAATCATATCCGTCCTCCCTATACGATTTATCCTAAGCAAAAAATCTGGTTAGAGGTGCGAGGTTCTGTCGTGGCCAATGGCGCCTCTTCTCAGTCTAGTCGATCCTCTTCTAGATCACGAGTCGTGGCGAAAACCGCCCCCGTCCCGAGCGTTTCTCCGTCAGATATTACCCTGCAAAAAAAGGTGAATATCCCTGAAAAAAATTCCTCTTCGAATATACAAAACTCTGAAAAAGTGACTTCTTGGCAGTGGCCTCTCGTCGGTAAAGTTGTAAAGGGCTTTTCAAGTAACGGCGTTAGTAGTAAAGGTATAGACATCAAAGGGCAAAAAGGCGAATTGGTCAAAGCAGTTGCCGACGGAACAGTTGTATATGCAGGCAGTGGTTTAATTGGTTATGGGAACCTTGTGATAGTGAAACATAACGATGTTTACCTAAGTGCCTACGCATACAACGAACGAATTTTAGTCAAGGAACAGCAGCATGTGAAGGCGGGCGATGCTTTGGCTATTATCGGTGGCAAGGGTAATGATAGGCCTCTTTTGCACTTCGAAATTAGGCGTGATGGTCAACCTGTGGATCCACTAAAAATACTTCCCAGACAATAATAATTCACGCTGGGCGAGGAGGGGATAAAAATGAAAACAGTAAATACAAACACAAATAAAACAGCTCAAACACTCGCCAATTTAGATTTCGATCTAGATTTGGTGGATGATGATATTGAAGGCATTGAGGACGATAACAGCGATGAGGATTTTGATTCTGCAGTGAATGCTCGCTATGCCAATGATGAATCCAACAAAAGCTTAGACGTGACTCAGCTTTACTTGAGTGAAATTGGTTTTTCTCCCTTGTTGTCAGCGGAAGAAGAGGTGTATTTTGCGCGTCTTTCCTTGAAAGGCGATGAAAATGCTCGTAAACGTATGATTGTCAGTAACTTACGTTTAGTGGTGAAAATTTCACGTCGTTATTTGAATCGAGGTTTGTCTTTATTGGATCTGATTGAAGAAGGGAATCTCGGCTTGATCAGAGCAGTTGAAAAATTCGATCCTGAGCGTGGTTTTCGATTCTCTACTTATGCAACTTGGTGGATTCGTCAAACCATTGAGCGGGCGATTATGAACCAGACACGTACGATTCGCTTGCCGATTCATGTGGTAAAAGAATTGAATGTCTATCTGCGTGCGGCACGTGAATTGACGCAAAAACTGGATCATGAGCCAAGCCCTGAGGAAATAGCGGAAATGCTGGATCGTCCTGTTGCAGATGTGCAAAAAATGTTGGGGTTAAATGAGCGTATTAGCTCTATTGATTCTTACATTGGTGGCGGCGACGATAATGATAAAAGCTTGATGGAAGTGATTGCCGACACCAACCACCAAGGGCCAGAAGAGGACCGCCAAGAAGGGGATGTCTTAAAGAGCATTGAAGGTTGGTTAAATGAACTGAATGACAAGCAATGTGAGGTTATTGCGCGACGTTTTGGTTTACGAGGTTATGAACCAAGTACACTGGAAGATGTTGGGGCAGAAATCGGCTTAACCCGTGAGCGCGTCAGACAGATTCAGGTTGAAGCGTTACGTAAGCTGCGTTTGATGATGGACAAACAAGGTCTTTCTCTTGATGATGTTATTGGGTTTGGTAATTAATCTTCCGATAAACATCATTAAAATGAATCAATGATAAAATGCCCGATGATCTCTCGGGCATTTTTGTGTTTAGGGTTAGATTGTTAGGCTGCTAAATGTTGTTTAAAAAAGGCAATTGTTCGTGACCAAGCTAGCTCTGCGTTGTCTTTTTGATAACGTGCCGTTGAGTCGTTATGAAACCCATGATTTGCCTTGGGATAGGTATAGGCCGTGTAGTTCACCTTGTTTTCTTTTAAGCTTCTTTCATAGTCTGGCCAAGTGGCGTTGACGCGTTTATCGAGTTCTGCAAAGTGCAGCATTAACGGCCCCCGAATCTGTTCAAGATGGGAGGTGGCGGGTGTGCCATAAAAAGGTACGCCTGCATCCAGCGTATCGGGCATAAAGGCGGCCACTGTATTGGTTAAATACCCTCCGTAACAAAACCCCACCATACCAAGTTTGCCAGAGCTCAGAGAATGCTGCTTTAGCATGACCGCCGCACTCATAAAATCTTTTTCTATTTTACTGCCGTCTAAGGTTTTTTGCATGGCTCTTCCTTCGTCATCGTTGCCTGGATAGCCTCCAATGGAAAATAATGCATCAGGTGCAAAGGCAACGAATCCCTCTTTTGCCAAGCGTCGAGCGACGTCTTTGATATAAGGGTTGAGTCCCCGGTTTTCATGGGCCACCAAAACGACAGGCGCGGGGTTGTCCTGAGTAACGCCCTTTGGTACCACGAAATAACCACGTCCTTTACCGTATCCGGCTGGACTGTCAAACTCTAGGTAGCTGGCGGTAATGTCGGGGTCATTAAAAGAGACTTGCTCTGCTAAGGCATAGTTGGGTGTTAATGCCCCCGCAATGACGGACAAGGACATCCCTGCGATACCCAATGTACCGAGTCTCGATAAAAAAGTGCGTCGGTCAATGTCGCCGTGGGCATATTCATCGTACCAATCAAACGCCTCTTGAGGGATGCCATAATCATTCAGGTGCTGTGGAGGCTGACTATTCATTGTTCTTTTCCTTTCTATGATGTTGATAGATAGAACTCATTCATTCAGGTAACTTTTTTTTGCTATGCTGTTCTGCATGGTATCCATTAACTTTTTTCTTTAGCAAGTGATGTGTTATCTGTGCCCGGCATGTGCAGAGAATACGATGGAAGATTCTTTATTCTAGTTTAATTTTTAGGCAACTAGACACATTTTAAGAGAATGGATGATCTTTTTTTCATTATTATCCGTAAGCTTATTATTAAGAATACTATGATATTGGTAATATGGTTTTCTGTGGCTCACAAATATTACTCAATGGGAATGGACTTACATGATACATGACGTGCCAATTATTATTACAGGTGGCGCACAGAGATTGGGATTAGCCTGTGCAAAAGCTTTGGTCGAAGACGGCCATCAGGTGGTGATTACTTACCGACGCCATAAACCTAGCATTGTAGAACTTGAAGAGCTAGGGGTACATTGTATTCGAGCTGACTTTTCTACTCAATCTGGCGTGGATGAGTTCATCGTACAAATTCAGCAACGTTATAATAAGCTGAGAGGGATTATTCATAATGCATCCGATTGGCAGTCTGAGGCAGAGGATATAGATCCCAGCGAATTAATGGAAAGAATGTGGTATGTGCATGTATTTGCGCCTTATCGTATGAATCTGGCATTCGAAGCTTTATTATCTGCAGGCTCTGTGCGTGAAGGAAAGGCCGATATAATTCATATGACAGATTATGTGGCTGAAAAAGGTAGTGGTAAGCATATTGCTTATGCGGCGAGTAAGGCGGGTCTTGCCAACTTGACTTGCTCTTTTGCTAAGCGCTTTGCGCCATTAGTCAACGTGAATTCTATTGCACCTTCTCTTTTGATGTTTAATCCAGAAGACGATGCTGAATATCGTCAGAAGGCTTTGAATAAGTCACTTTTACATCAAGAGCCGGGTGAGCAAGAAGGCGTGTTGGCGGTAAGGTACATTTTAGAAAATCGCTATATGACAGGGAGAACCTTGTCGCTAGATGGAGGTAGGCACCTTGTTTAGCGACTGTAAAGAGTCGTCTAGCTGGGGTCGATCAACTCGCCTCCGTGTCATCTGACAAGATACAGCAACGTAGGACATTGATATGAAATCTGTTGTAGCAGAACAAACAAAAGTGAGTGGTCTAGGGCTTACAGAAGAGGCGCGCAAAGTGCGTGATGCTCTTATTAAGAGTGGTCTTGAGACGCCGATGATTGATAACGGTTTAACCTCTGAAGAGAAGTATCAGCGAATAAAATACGCCTTTGAAGATATTGTTGGCACGTTAGGTTTGGATTTAACGGACGACAGTCTGGCGGAAACGCCACATCGCATTGCCAAAATGTATGTGCGTGAGATTTTCTCTGGTCTTGATTACGCGAATTTTCCAAAAATCACTGTCATAGAAAACAAGATGAAAGTCGATGAGATGGTAAAGGTGCGTAATATCAGCTTTACGAGTACTTGTGAGCATCATTTTGTGACCATCGATGGTACGGCAACGGTGGCTTATTTGCCGAAAAATAAGATCATTGGTTTGTCGAAAATTAATCGCATTGTGCGTTTCTTCGGACAGCGTCCACAGGTACAAGAACGTTTGACTCAGCAAATTTTGGTCACACTGCAAGCCTTGTTGGAAACCGACAATGTGGCCGTCAGCATTGATGCCGTGCATTACTGCGTTAAAGCTCGAGGAGTGATGGACGCGAGTTCCTCTACGCAAACAACCGCATTAGGCGGTTTGTTTAAGAGCAGTGACAAAACTCGTGGTGAGTTTTTATCGAGCCAATAGTTATCGCTCTGCGTGTTTGGTAAATGGTTACGGAGTCTGCCCAGTGTAGACTCTTTTGCTTTCTGTACTAGGTGTTTTGAGCTAGAGTTGCTTAAAGCAGAATTCAGATGGCTTAATCGTTTGTCGTGGTATTCATCCAATTGAGGGAAAAGTACGAGTGCAAAAGAAGCATAAAAACAAGTGGTTTCCCGCTAAGAAAAATGGCTGGGGATGGGGGAAGCCAACAGCTTGGCAAGGCTGGGCTGTATTGGTGATTTATTTTGCGATGGTTGGGGCAATCAGTGTCAGTTATGACCCCAAAGTTGCTCTGAAAGAATGGGGCGTGGGAGTTGGCATCGTCACTGTGATCTTGTTATTGATTTATTGGTTGAAAGGCGAACCACCTAGTTGGACTTGGAAGCGAATCGATAAAAAGAAAAAACGCCTCTTTAAATAGAGTCGATGTTGGTTCAAGCGTTGTCTTTTTCCAAACGGTTACGTTGTACTAGGGTAGGAAATAGATACATCCAAATCCCGACAACGGCAATGGTGCCCATACCACCAATCAAAATGGCTGGTACTACTCCAAACCATGCGGCGGTCACTCCGGATTCAAATTCTCCTAATTGATTTGAGCTACCAATAAAGATTGAATTGGCCGCGCTGACGCGTCCGCGCATATCGTCTGGGGTTTCTATTTGAATTAAAGTAGAACGAATGACAACGCTGATCATATCGGACGCACCCATCAAGGTGAGAGCAGCCAAGGAGAGGATGAGCGTGCTAGATAAGCCAAATAAAATGGTGGCCACGCCAAAGGATGCGACGGCGGCAAACATAATTTTACCAACACTGTGTTCAAGTGGCCGACGTGACAGATAAATTGACATCAGTAATGCACCGAGTGCTGGTGCGCAGCGTAATAACCCCAATCCCCAAGGCCCAGTATGCAAAATGTCTTTTGCGACAATCGGGAGTAATGCGGTGGCTCCCCCTAGTAATACCGCAAACATATCCAGTGATACGGAACCAAGAATAACCTTATTGTTGCGAACAAAACGTAGTCCGCCTAATAGATGGGTCATATTAATTGGCGCTTTTGCTTTGACAACAAAGTTATAGTGTAGAAAGAACATGATCACGCTGGACAGCAAAAAACAGAGACTGCTGGTGGAATATAAGGTTGTTGGCCCTAATAGATAAATTAATCCACCGAGGGCAGGTCCTGCAATGACTGAAATTTCTCTGGCTGAGGCAATGGCGCTCATGGCACGAGATAATAGAGCTTCCGGGACTAAATTGGGAAGAATGGCTTGGTTAGCAGGCATTTCAAAGGCGCGTGCAGCTCCCAACATGACCGCGCAACTGTAGATAATGGTGGCGGAAATATGATCCGTTATGTTGCTGATGGCCAATACAGCCACTGTCATGGTCATGATGAGTCGGCTGAAAACACAAATAAGGCGTCGGTTATAGCGATCTGCCATATGGCCCACGACGAGTGTCAGGGTTAATTGCGGGAGAAATTGACATAATCCCACCAAACCCAGTGCCATCGGGCTGTTTGTTAAGTTGTACATTTGCCAGCCAATGCCTACGGTGAGCATTTGAAAAGCCAAGGATGAAGCAATTTGTCCAATCCAATAATGAACAAAGTTGGTATGTTTGAATAAAGAAGGCATGTTGACCTTAACAGACAGGTGAATAGACCTAGGGGGAGGGTTCCCTAAGCGTAACGAATACTGGGTACGACGAACGGCTAATATACTAAAGAGTGGTATAACGTAGCCAGCAAATCGCTATTGAACACAGCTAATAACGAACATTTCTATGGCAATTTGCACCGTCATGACTGTCTATTTGTTAATTCAGTCGTGTTTGAGCTATTTGACTAGGGCAGATGCCAAAATGCTGATGGAAACGACGACTAAAATGGCTCAAACTTTGGTACCCTAATTCAAAGCTGACTTGTGTGACGGTAGCCCCTTTTTTGAGCCTTAAGTGGGCTTGTGCCATGCGTCTTTGGTGTTGATATTCCAATGGCGTACAGCCCAGCTGTCGCTTAAATATATCATAAAAACGGCTACGACTCATGCAGGCCATTTTGCTTAAAGCATCAATGTCTAAGGGACTAGCAAGATGCTCTTCGATCCAGTTAATCACACACGTTAACCCCGTTGCATCAGGGGTGGTTTGTGTATAGCGCAATAATGCCTCTCTTCCATGATAGCGTAAGATTCTCATAATAAGTTCATTGACCCCAAAATCCACCAGCAAATCGCGGTCAGGATCATTTTGTATAAAGTGACTGGTTAAGCGGTCAATCACTTGTTGTGTCGCTTGAGTATGCAGAGTGTGTAATGGTTGATTGGGATCGACGGCGATTTTATCGGCTAGATTGGGAAGGCATGTATCGTTCATTCGATCGCTGATTTGCGCAACACGCTCTTTTGACAGAGCAATCGTCAAACAGGTTGTGGGACGGTTTATATTCGCCTCTGGGAAATCGATAAACACTTCTTCATTGGGCGCTAAAATAAACGATTCATGGGGCAAGAAAGCAATGTCGCTTTTTCGTTTCGTATGCATGACTTTAGCCCCCGTCACCATGCCACAATACAACAAAGAATCCGCTTTTAAACTGACTTTTTTAGCCTGTTCATAGGTGTCATAGATACTGAGTTCTGAGTCTATTCCAGCAAAGCACACTCGGTTTTCAACCAGTTGAGTGGGCGAACGTTTTTGCCATGTTAATGATGGATTGATCATTGCATTTGTCATGTGCACACCTCAGGTTATTTTTGTATGGCGTGATTTGTTTGAGACTAATAATCTACCCAATAGACATTAGGGTCAACTAGAGAACTTGAATAAAAATTGGACACACAGACAACTATCATGGACTCACAGGCAAGCTTTGTGGGTCGCTTGTTTCTACAGTGGTAAGAGAAAAGACACCGTTATAAAAACAACAAGATTGGAGACATCATCATGATTTATGCAAAACCAGGTAGCGAAGGTAGCGTCGTTTCTTTCCAAGCCGAATACGGAAATTATATTGGTGGCGAATGGGTTCCCCCTGTGAAAGGGCAATACTTTGATAATATAAGCCCTGTGACTGGTGAAGTCTTTTGTCGTATTCCTCGTTCTACCGAAGAAGATATCAACTTGGCGCTTGATGCTGCCCACGCGGCAAGAGCGGCATGGGGCAAAACTTCCGTTATTAATCGTTCGAATCTACTCCTCAAAATTGCTGACCGCATTGAACAGAATTTAGAGCTACTAGCGGTAGCTGAAACTTGGGATAACGGTAAAGCGGTGCGTGAAACCTTAAACGCCGATATTCCACTGGCTGCAGACCATTTCCGCTATTTTGCGGGTTGTTTACGAGCCCAAGAAGGCAGTGCTGCTGAGTTAGATGAGAATACTGTGGCGTATCATTTTCATGAGCCATTGGGTGTGGTTGGTCAAATTATTCCGTGGAACTTTCCAATATTGATGGCTGCTTGGAAATTAGCGCCAGCGATTGCCGCAGGCAACTGTGTAGTATTAAAACCTGCAGAGCAAACGCCAGCGTCCATTTTAGAGCTGATGAAAATTATTGGTGATCTTTTACCCGCTGGCGTGATAAACATTGTTAATGGATTTGGTGCCGAAGCAGGTCAAGCACTGGCAACCAGTAAGCGTATTGCGAAGATTGCCTTTACGGGTTCAACACCTGTTGGCTCTCATATTCTGAAATGTGCGGCTGAAAATATCATCCCATCTACCGTGGAGTTGGGAGGAAAATCGCCTAATATCTATTTTGCCGATATTATGCAACAAGAAGAAACCTTCATTAGCAAATGTGTGGAAGGAATGGTGTTGGCCTTCTTTAACCAAGGGGAGGTGTGTACTTGTCCTTCTCGTGTTTTGATCCAAGAATCCATCTATGACGAGTTTATTGCCCTAGCAATTGAGCGTACCAGAACCATTAAACGGGGTAATCCGCTAGATACCGATACCCAAGTGGGCGCACAAGCGTCTCAAGAGCAGTTTGATAAAATTCTAAGTTACATTGATATCGGTAAAGAAGAAGGGGCAGAGCTTCTGATCGGCGGTGGTGTTGAGTCAATGGATGGCTTTGATAAAGGCTTCTATGTTCAACCAACCATGTTTAAGGGCACAAATAACATGCGCGTGTTCCAAGAAGAAATTTTTGGTCCCGTGATTAGTATCACGACCTTTAAAGATGAAGCCGAAGCGCTAGCAATTGCCAATGATAGCGAGTTTGGTTTAGGGGCAGGTGTATGGACTCGAGATACCAATCTCGCTTATCGCATGGGGCGTAATCTTGAAGCGGGTCGTGTATGGATGAACTGTTATCACCAATATCCTGCTCATGCGGCGTTTGGTGGCTATAAAAAATCCGGTGTCGGCCGTGAAACCCATAAACTAGCGCTAGAGCACTATCAACAAACGAAGAACATGTTGGTAAGCTATGACATTAATCCATTGGGCTTCTTTTAAGGCTGCCGTTCGCAAGAAGGGGGCGTCGCCTAGTAAGTAAAACGGCCAACGACCTAAATAAAAAAAGACCAAATGATATTGTCATTTGGTCTTTTTTTTGTCTTGTTAAGGGTCAGAAAAGCTAGGCTTTTTTCGCCTTTTTGCGGTCTTTATATTTAACAATTTCACCGGATTTTAGACGTTTTTGGTAGGATGTCAGCTCCTTCTTAACAACCGGCATTAAGAAGTACAAGCCGATGATGTTCGCAACTGCCATGGCAAATATAGCCGCATCAGAAAAATCAATCACTGGGCCAAGATTGGCGGCAGCACCGATGATAACAAATACACAAAACAGAGTTTTAAAGGTTAGCTCTGCTCGTTTGCCTTCGCCAAAGAGATAGGTCCAAGCTTTTAAACCGTAGTAAGACCAGCTGAGCATGGTCGAAAAAGCGAACAGAATAACCGCAACCGCCAGTAGAATAGGAAACCAGCTAAACGCAGAAGCAAAAGCTGCAGACGTTAGCGCCACACCAGAAGAGCCATCAGCGGTCTTAATGGCGGTACCCGCTTCGTTCAAAATATACATGCCTGTTTCTGGATTTTGCAGCAATTGACCTGTAATGATGATGACAAGAGCAGTCATGGTACAAATAACAACAGTATCAATGAACGGCTCTAACAAGGACACAAACCCTTCGGTAACTGGTTCGTTTGTCTGTACTGCGGAGTGAGCAATGGCCGCTGATCCTACCCCAGCTTCGTTAGAGAAGGCTGCGCGTTTAAAGCCTTGAATCAAGGCTCCGACCATGCCACCCGCCACACCAAGGCCAGTAAAAGCGCCAGCAAATATTTGGCTAAATGCCCAGCCAATTTTGTCCGCGTTAACGATTAAAATGACAATGGCTGAGCCAACATAGAGTATTCCCATAAAGGGAACAATCTTATCCGTTACACGTGCGATGGATTTGATCCCTCCGACGATCACAATAAAAACAAGTGCGGCAAATATCACACCGGTAATCCAACCTGGATAATTGCCAATGACTTGGGTTAATTGCGCATGGGCTTGGTTGGCTTGGAACATATTGCCACCACCAAGTGAGCCTAAAATACAAAATACAGCAAAAAGACCCGCTAAGAACCGGCCGCCAGGAATACCACGTTCTTTAAAGCCTTTGGAAATATAGTACATAGGCCCACCAGAGACGCTGCCATCTTTGTACTCATTACGGTATTTAACCCCCAGTGTACACTCGGTAAATTTGGAGGCCATGCCCATCAGGCCCGCGAGAATCATCCAAAAAGTGGCACCAGGCCCTCCGATAGAGACCGCGACCGCCACACCTGCAATATTCCCCAAACCTACCGTTCCAGACAGGGCGGTGGCCAGTGCTTGGAAATGGCTTACTTCTCCTGCGTCATTTGGGTCGGAATAGTCACCTTTTACCAAGGCAATAGAGTGGCCCACACCGCGGAATTGTAAAAAACCGAAGTAGAGTGTGAAGATGGAGGCTCCAGTGACTAACCAAAGCACAATCCAAGGAAAGCTCGTTCCGGGAAAAGGTGCAAAGATAAGGCTGACAAACCACCCTGTCGCATGACCAAATATTTCATTGACCACGGCGTCAATGCCACCAGAGCTTTCTTCTGCTTGTACGCTTGAGCTTACTGTTAAAAGCAGTAGGCTGATGAGAGACATAAAAAGAAAATAGGGACGTTTTAGCATAATCATGCTCCTTAGCTGACAACCGTTACGGGGACATTGGCGCTCATAACGAGGTTGGCGGTTACACTGCCGAAAACTCGTGCACTTAAACCTTGCTCTGTGGAGCGAGCAACAACAATTTGTTCAGCATTGTGTTCGACTGCAATGTTATTGAGAATTGAGGAGGCTTTACCAAATTTCACTACGCCAGAAGCGGCTATTCCCGCCTCTTTGAGGGCTGCTAGGGCGGGATCAATAACGCGCTCTTGGGCGTTTTGGGTTTCAATCTGTTTTTGTTTTTTACGATGGGAGTTTTCTTCTGGTGTTTGGAATGTATAAGGAGACCATTCGACCACGCAAACGAGTTCTAGTTTGCATTCGCTTCCGATTAACGTCGCGAGTCGTTTTGCGTAGGCTAAAGCACGGTTGCCTGCTTCACTTCCATCAACTCCGACAATGATTGTTGCTGACATGGTTCGTTCCCTCTTTGATTGATTGGGGGTAATTAACTCTTTTTTATTGCCAATGCTGTCGTTTGAAAATTTCAACGGCACTGGACTTTTGCGGAATTGCTTTATTATGCATTATTTTTGCACGTTTTTGACTATTTTTATAAAAAAGTCAGTTTTTATGGCTAATCCTTTATAAGATCGCGGTTTTATGGCGTGCGATTTTGAACTGTATCCCACACCATTCTGTTGCCATCACAGGGAGGAAGTATGGCTTAGTAGGAATGAGTCCAATAAAAGTTTTTTAGGGTTTTTATCTGAATTGCCTCGGTGTAGAATGGCGCGCGATTAACATTTCATGAAGGAAATGTGACAGGATGAATAAAGCGTCAAACTCTCTGAAAGTGCTAGGGTAAGCATTTTGCGATGAATGATGAGCCATAAGTTTGTCAAGTGAGCCGCAGTTTGGCATAGATAAATCTTTAAAGAAGAGCCTCTATGGATCTTACAAGCAAATTGAAAAACGAAAAGACCCAATTGGGTGGCGGTGAACTGATACGTGTGCTGATTGCGCTTGGATTTGTATTACTGGCAGGCTTTTACGCCGTGAATCAAGGTGCCGCTGTTTCTAATGTTTCTATTTTAGCGATTGCTGCCAGTATCGGTGCTTATATGGCGTTGAACATAGGGGCAAATGACGTCGCAAATAACGTTGGCCCTGCCGTTGGCTCGAAAGCGCTTTCCATGACGGGCGCTATTCTGATTGCCGCAATCTTTGAAGCTTCAGGGTCTCTGATTGCTGGTGGAACGGTTGTTGGAACGATTCAAAAAGGTATTATTAACCCCAGTTCTATTGCGGACTCTGCAACCTTTATCTGGATTATGATGGCCGCTCTATTAGCGGGCGCTATTTGGCTAAACCTAGCAACGTATCTTGGAGCACCGGTTTCAACTACCCACTCTATTGTTGGTGGGGTACTTGGCTCCGGGATTGCTGCGGGCGGTTGGGGAATTGCAAACTGGAATCAGCTTGGGGCCATTGTTGCCAGCTGGGTGATTTCTCCGGTAATGGGTGGCCTTATTGCGGCGGCCTTTTTGATGTTTATTAAGCGCACTGTCACCTATCGTAGTGATATGATTCTCGCTGCGCGAAAAGTCGTCCCTCTGCTAGTGGCGATTATGGTCTGGGCGTTTTCAACTTACTTGATTCTAAAAGGCTTTAAGCACCTTTTCAAACTGGACATGACAACCGCATTGTTAATTGGCTTTGCGGTCGCTATGACCGGGTACTTTTTAGTTCGCCCTATGGTCGATAGAGCGGCAATGAAGTTGAAAAACGATAAAGATGCCGTGAATAGCTTGTTCACCATTCCACTGATTGCCTCTGCTGCGTTATTAAGTTTTGCCCATGGGGCAAATGATGTTGCCAATGCAATTGGACCATTAGCGGCCATAAACGATGCGCTTATGACGGGAGCCGTTGCCAACTCGGCGCCGATTCCTATTTGGGTGATGGCGATTGGCGGGTTTGGTATTTCGGTTGGTTTAGCTCTGTATGGACCAAAACTGATAAAAACCGTTGGTTCTGAAATTACTGAGTTGGATAAAACTCGCGCCTTTTGTGTGGCGATGGCTGCTGCTATTACGGTGATTATTGCTTCTCAGTTTGGTCTTCCTGTTAGTTCCACCCATATTGCTGTTGGTGGTATTTTTGGTGTGGGTTTCTTGCGGGAGTACCTAAAGCTGTCTTATGAGAAGAAGATAGCTTCGATTATTAAGCACTCTCAGCGTGCAGGTCATGATATTGAAGAAACACAGGCTTTTGTGAAACGTTTCACTCAGGCGGATGTGGGTGAAAAACGCCAAATTCTTAAAGATTTAAAAAATGCCAGTTATATTTCGCCTATTTCTAAAGGCGAGCGTAAAGGGTTGAAGAAAGCGACGAAAAAAGAATTGGTAAAACGTTCCGCTATTCTTCGTATTGCAGCCGCTTGGGTGATTACCGTCCCTGCATCAGCGTTGCTTTCTGCAATGATTTTTTATATGTTGGTAGGCTTCTCTGTTATGCATTAAAGTGCATTGCTGTTATTTATGAAATGAAGCGTTTGTTGATTGCTTTAGTCGAAAAAGAGTGCTTTAGTCAAAAAGGTCAGTTCAGCTGACCTTTTTGTATTTATACCTTCCTAGGTAAGTCTCTGCACCGTTGTATTAAATAGACTCATTTTACTGCTCACTGGATTTGGTAATAAGGTCATAATGAATAATATTGCGCTCGTTGTCGTTACTTGTTTGTGTGTTTCTTTTGCTATTTTAACTATTTTTGGTGTTGTGAAATGGTATAAAAAACAACGCGAACTAAAAAAGAAAGCAACCGAACAGTTAGTGAATCGCAGTTATCGTATATTATCGATTTTGGATATGGTGATGGATCGTTATATGCCTCATCAAACAAAGGTGCTATTGGTTGACTATCTTTTGGCAATCGTTCCAAATCTGGTGTCCCATAATCGATATGGTCAGGATCTGGCCGATAAGCTACCAGAGTTATTTAAAATTCGTGATGAATTAAAGTCGAGCACTAAGTTAGCCGATAATGGTAGAGTGACACATTCGGATCAATTATCTAAGGTGCAAACATCGCTTTCTAGTTTGCCAGCGTTGATCAAAGGTTTTGCGTTAAATGGCATTGTGGATAAGCAAACGGCTAGACAGCAAGTGGAATTGATTCGTTACGGAAATAGTCTTGCTTATCATGATTTATTGGTCCACCAAGCAGATAATGATGTGGACATGGATAAAAAGGCGAGAGCGTTAGAAAAGTATCGGGCCGCATTGGTTGAAATGGAAAAAGTTGCCGCGATAGGTGAGGCTCAAAGGGACATTGATCGTTTAAAGCGGGTAATAGAGTCGGTTGAACAGGCGTTATTTGCTAATCGTTCAACAGGGTCGTAGTTGGGGCTTGGTTTGTAATGCGCTTCGGCAATATAATCTAAAGATGATATGAACACGTTTTCTTAACCTAGACGACCTATTCGCATCTTCTTTACCTCTTAAATAGTGGTTTTTGTACCATCGAAGGCATTTTTTTAAATATGACGGCAGTGACAGTTACGGTTTTATTGCTTGTGATAGGCGGGTTTATAGGAGTCGCAATCGTTTTGCAGCTCAAAGAACAGGCCCGAATTGACAGGCTCCGTAAAATCGCAAACATTAATAATCAGATTCGTCAGGTACGTCGTTATCTTGATGATTTACCGCCTCAATATCAGCCGAAAGACATGCGGCTTTGGTTGTTTTCTCGCATGGTCACCCTCTATGATGAGCTTATCCAATTTGAGCCTAATTCTGCTCTTCAGCGCCGAAAAAGTCATTTAGAACAAGAAATGGCAGAGTTTCAATCGAGTAAACAAAAGCGACGGGCAAAGCCCATTAATGATGAGTTATTAATCATGGAGCTGAAGCGTTTGTTGGAATCATTTCACTTTTTTATCAAACAAAGTGTGAAGGATAAAACGCTAAATTCTGATTCGGGGGCTCGTTATGAAGGGCTACTTTTATTTTATAAGTACAAATTAAATGCGGATTTTCACGCCTATCTAGGTCGACAAGCCTTTTTGACAGGCAAAATGGATGTGGCTTTATCCTCCTATAAAGAAGCATTATCGCAATTAGCTCCAGTCAAAGACAAACCTGAAACGCTGTCATCTGTTAAGCAGCTAGAAGGGATCATTGGTGAAATAGAAAAAGAGCTTGAGGCGAAGCGAGAAGCAGCAGAAGCCACTGTCGAAGAGGAGGATAGCAGCATCAATGATGAATGGGATAAGTTTATGGATGATGCCACGTTTAAAGAAAAGAAACATTTCTAATCTAACCCATAGAATGCATTGTTTTGTGCTATCCAAGTCTCAATTCTTCGCGTTATAGTCAGTTTTTTAATTTATAGGGTGATGCAGTGAATCTTGCTCTCTTAAGTGCTTTTATCCCCACGTTTTTTTTCGTGTCTATCACACCTGGTATGTGTATGACTCTCGCAATGACATTGGGTATGACCATCGGTGTAAGGCGGGCTTTATGGATGATGCTCGGTGAACTGGCAGGGGTAGCGATGGTTGCGGTGTTGTCTTCCATTGGTGTTGCTGCTCTATTACTGAATTACCCAACGGCGTTTACCACATTAAAATTGCTTGGAGGGTTGTATCTTGCTTACATCGGTATTCAAATGTGGTTATCGAAAGGAAAAATGGCCATAAAAATGGAGGCGTCGGATCGAGTCGCTTCGGTGTTTGAATTGCTGTCTCAAGGTTTTGTGACGGCCATTGCCAATCCCAAAGGGTGGGCGTTCTTCATAGCGCTGCTGCCGCCTTTTTTAAATCCCAATCAATCCTTGGCGGGTCAGCTGTTGATCCTCATCGCGATTATTCTTTGTCTCGAGTTTACTTGTTTATTGATCTATGCCACAGGTGGTCGCACTCTAAAATCCGTTTTGATGAAAAGTGGCAATGTGCGGATTATGAATCGTATCGCGGGGACATTGATGATTGGTGTCGGAGGCTGGTTGGCGATAGGCTAACCTATCCCTCTTTGTTGATTTAAGACGACGCTTTCGAGCGTCGTCTTGCGTTTGACGTCGCGGTTCTGCCCCCCGAGCTCTTATTTGTTGTGGCGGTTTTTCGGGTGCCTGTCGATTTTCTGTTGGTTGTGCCTTTTCGTTTGGTAAAAGGTTTTTTACTTGGGGCAGGAAGATTTTGTAGCGCAGAGGTCGGCATGTCTCGTGAGGCACTAAGTAGTTGGTTTAGGTTTGTTTCTAAATTTTCTATAAAGGATTGATAGCTGGTTTCACCTAGGCTGATGTTATTGAGGGCGGACTCCCATTTTGCCGTCATATCTGGAGTGACCAATTGCTCTGGTAGGCAATTGATAAAAGCGCGGCCTGTTTGACTGGCATGGATTTGTTTCCCCTGTCTGGTTAAAAAGCCTCGTTTAAAAAGCAATTCGATGATACTGGCTCGCGTTGCTTCGGTGCCTAGCCCATCCGTTTCTTTTAAGATGGCGCGAATGTCTTTATCTGTGACAAATCGGTTGATACCTGTCATGGCGGCGAGTAAGGTGGCGTCGGTGAAGGCGGCGGGGGGCGTGGTCACTTTTTCTTGCACTTGCCCTTGTGTACACCATAAGGCTTCCCCTTTCGACAATTTTGGTAGCTCGTGCTGGTTTTCATCCTCAGGGTCCTTTGCTGTGCTTCTGGCTGGTAAAAGGCTTTTCCAACCTAGCGAAATAGGTGTGTTGCCTTTGGCTTCAAAGAGACCACCTTCTATTTCTAGCTTGATGTAAGAGGCCAAATAATCGTATTCAGGATAAAACTGCATAAGATATTGGCGAGCGATTAAATTAAAAACCAAGGCTTCTGTTTTTGATAATGAAGCAGCTTTGTGAGCTTGGGTCGTTGGGATAATCGCATGGTGGGCGGTGATTTGCTTATCATTCCAAGCTTTACTTTTTAGGGCGGTGTTTGCGTTTTCGGCTGCTGTCTGCCTGTCTCCACCAGAGCGCGCCAGTGCATTAATAATAGCGGGGGCATCTTTGTGTTGTTGGACGGGTAAATAGCGACAATCGGAACGTGGATAAGTGATTATTTGGTGGCGTTCATATAATGCTTGGCAGGTGTCTAGTACTTGCTGAGCTGATAACGAAAAGGCCTTTGCCGCGTCGATTTGCAATGCCGACAAGTTATATGGCAATGGCGCACTTTGTTTCTTTTGCTTGTATTGTGCATCGATGACTCTAGCTGGCTTGTTGGTGATTCTGCTGGCGACATTTTGGGCCAGTGGCAAACTCAGAACGCGGTTTTCGTCATCCATATAGGGTTGGCAGGCCTCACTGGGCAGCCATTTCGCTTGGAACATGACGCCTTGTGGTGTTTGAATGCTTGCCCAGACTTGATAAAAATCCTTGGGTACAAACGCTTCTCGTTCTTTATCTCTGGCGGCCACTAAACCAAGCACAGGGGTCTGCACTCGGCCAATCGATAATACCCCTTGGTAGCCAGCCTGACGGCCTCTAATCGTGTAAGCGCGTGTTAGGTTAAGGCCTAATAGCCAATCGGCGCGCGCACGACCTAATGCAGAACGTGATAAAGCGGCGAACTCACTATTAGGACGTAAGTTATTTAGGGCTTTTTTAACCGCTGCAGGGGTTAAATCGCTAACGAGTAAACGCTGTGTGCTTTTCAGCTTTTGGACGGGAACCTTAGTGTAGTGCAGTACTTCATCAACCAGTAACTGTCCTTCTCGGTCTGGATCGCCAGCATGTACCAAAAGGCTGGCCTTCTTGATAAGTCTTTTCAGGATGCTGAGTTGCTTTTTAGTGCCGGATTTTTCTTGCCATTGCCAGTCGGTCGGAATAATGGGTAAGTGATCTAGACTCCATGATTTATAAGCTGGGTTATATTGATGAGGTTCAGCTTGCTCTAATAAGTGGCCGATACACCAGCTAATGCAATCGCCATTGGGTAACCAAATGCAGCCTTCTTCTTTTTTTTGTGGAGAAGGGAGGGCAGCGGCGATAGCGCGAGCAAGACTGGGTTTTTCGGCAATATATAGAATCATGGACACACTTACTGTTTATATATACAGTAAGTGTATCTAAGATGAAGGATTCTGGCTAGTGTGTCCGTTTATTTATGTGCTTTGATGGGCACAACCAATACTGGGATATTGCTGTGGTGAATCACTTTGTTCGCAGTAGAACCGATGATCATTTGGCCAAATCGGCTATGAGTACGGCTGTTCATGACAATAATATCGGCTTCCACTTTTTCAGCAACATGAATAATGGCTTCATAGGGAACGCCTTGCGCAATTTTAGTCTCAGGTGGGTGAGCTAAAGCAGATAGCGCTTCTTTGTTGTCATTAATGTAGTCGCTGAGCAATTCTCTCATTTTTTCATTGATATTTTTGACGGCCTCATCGCGCATGGCTTTTGTGGTTTCTTCAGGCAGGTAATTGGTAATCATATTAGTTGCTTGAGCGCCAAGTGGCTCAAGTACATGCATAACCACAACTTTGGCCTGATGGGCAAGGGCAAGGTTCATGACGTGCCCCAACGCGGATTGAGTTTGGCCTTCTAAGTCGCAGGCGTAAAGGATAGTGTTGACTTCAGGTAACATGGAGACTCTCCTTGGCATGTTGTTGATCTTCTATAAGAAGAGTTTATTCCTTTCAGACTTTTAGATGATGATCTAGATCATGTTTTACCTGCGTGGTCTGAATAATGTTGGTACCGGCTCGAGCTTGCTGTGTTTCCTGATAGGCATCGAATAAGAAACAACTACATGAGGCGGTCAAGATGATGCCTACGAAGAGTAGTCCCCAGTAATCAATACGCTTTTTATTATCCTTTCTCTGGCTGACTTGCGATACAAAAACCTTAGCTTTCATGATGAAGTGACCCAATCCGTTGATAATGATTGATTGTAATTGATAATGAATATCATTTGCAAATACTATTTTTTTATCAAGATAAGAGATCGTTAGGTAGGTTTTTAGTGTGGCTGAAAAGTCCGCTCTTTCCTGAGCTTACGGCTATGTTATGATAGCGCCTCAAATTTTTACAAATAAAGAGAGTGTTTCTATGTCAGAACTGTCGTTCGACTCTAACGAATCTAAAATCGCTTATGGCATCGGTCGTCAAATTGGTGATCAACTTCGGGGTAGTGATCTTGGTGAACTATCCTTAACCCATTTGTTTGCAGCCATTGAAGACGCCCTAAACGGTGCAGAAATGCGTGTTCCAGGTGCGGAACTTGAAGCGGCTTTTGCTGAACTTCAACAAAAAATGGAAGAGAAGGGTCGTGAAGCGTCTCAAGCCAACATTCAGGCAGGTGCTGCTTTCCTAGAAGAGAACAAAGCAAAACCAAGTGTGACGGTGACGGAAAGTGGTCTTCAATACGAAGTAACACAAGAAGGAACTGGTGCAACCCCAGAACGCAGCTCTACAGTACGTGTTCACTATGAAGGTCGCTTGATTGACGGACAAGTATTTGACAGTTCTATTGCCCGTGGCGAACCCATTGAATTTCCGCTAACAGGTGTTATCGCTGGCTGGACTGAAGGTCTACAATTGATGAAAGAAGGCGCGAAATACCGTTTTACCATTCCATCAGAATTAGCATATGGTGCTCAAGGCGCTGGTGCTATGATCCAGCCTCATTCTGTTCTTCAGTTTGATGTTGAGCTAATTGCTGTTGTTTAATTAATCGTTTTTTAAAATTAAAAACGCACAATATAAAAAGCGAGCTTATCCCAAATGGAAGGCTCGCTTTTTTTGTTTAAGCTAGATACCTATAAGAAGGCTAAATCTCACGTTCCATACGAATATGCATTTTCCCTGCCTCTAAAAAAATTTTGCCGTCGGTTTTAAAGCGCTGCTTTTCATAAAAGGTCTGTACATCTACTTGAGCATGTAAAAAGACACAGCGAATGCCCATTTCTCTGGCAACTTTAATCGCTCTGTTGATTAGCATCTCACCATAACCCTGATGACGATAAGCGGGTAAAACAGCCAAGCGGCTAATTTGGCCATTTTCCGTTAAGCGGCAGGTGCCCGTTGGCACGGCGGTTGTGCCAAATGAGACAAAGTGAACGGCGTCTTCATCTTGGTCGTCCCATTCATCTTCTGGGGCAATGCCTTGCTCTATGATAAAGACTTGTTTACGCACAAACGTGAGTTGGTCTTTGCTACTGTTCCAATCGGATGTGAGTACCTTCAAGTAGGGTTCCTCTAGTCTTCTTCGTTAGCAACCAGTTCGATCAGCCCTTGTTGACGAAGTAAAAAACGTAACAAGGGTTCTAGGTCTGGGTCTTGTGTTAAATCGAGTCCTGAAAAATCAAATTCGGTTTGGTCACAAATCGCTTGTATAAAAATTGATAGATCGGCATTCACCACTAAGCTTTCACCATTACAAAAGATTTGTACACGATTGTTTGTTGCTTCTAGACCTTCTAGCAAATAATAGCAGATACGAGCATCGCCAGGGCGAATAAAGGTTTTTCCTTGAATAGCATGCTCAAATGCGGTGTCTAACTCCTGTTGGTTAAACGGCACTAAATATTCAGGGTATTTACTTTCGCTCATGGTTTCGCCAAGCCACTGAGCAAGCATGTCTGGTTGATTGATCAAACGGGCGAGTTGGCTTTGTAAGTTGGCGATATCGTCTTTGCTAATATGAGCACTGTGTTGTCGAGCCCCTGTTTCGGGTGGAGCAAAGCGGTCTTTCGGATTGTCGATTTCGCATAGTTTGTCACGAACCCCCGTCAACGCCTCTTGTATGCTGGGGGCGCGAAAGCCGATGGAGTAAGTCATGCATTCACTGTCAAGAGCTCGGCCATTGTGAGCAAAGTTAGGGGGCAAATACAGGATGTCACCGGCTTCAAGCTCCCAATCCATATCTGGATCCACAGGGAAGTTGTCTAAAATATGCAGTTGAATATTAGGGATAGCGGAGTCTTGATATTGATCCGGGGATAAGACTTGCCAGCGGCGTTTACCAGTGACTTGAACCAAAAAAACATCGTATTGATCATAATGAGGGCCAACACTACCGCCTTCGGTGGCGTAGCTGATCATTACGTCATCTAATCGCCAACTTGGCAAAAATTGAAATTGCTCTTTCAGCGACTGAACCTCAGGTACCCAGTGGTCGACCGCTTGCACCAGTAGTGTCCACTCCTTTTCGGGCAATGTCGCAAAAGTGTCCTCGGTAAATGGGCCTTGGCGCATTTCCCAAGGTGTGAGGCCATTTTCAATCACAATGCGTGATTCAACTTCTTCTTCCATTGCCATGCCCGCCAATTCGTCGGCGTCGAGTGGTACGGTAAAATCAACAAGACCTGCACGAATGAGAAGAGGCTTTTTCTGCCAGTATTCCTCTATAAAGGTTTGTGCTGTCATGCCACCAAGAATGCTCAATGGGGTGTTTAAGTCGCTCATTATTTGCTCATTACAATAAAGAAAGTGGGATCGCTAAAAGGCAAAAAAGAGCCGTTTTAACGACTCTTTTTAATCGGCTTACTCTTATTAATTAGAGCAGACCTTAGTTGCGAATGGCTTTTGCTTGTGCCACAGCGTTACCAATGTAGGTTGCAGGGGTAAGTGCTTTAAGCTCGTTCTTCGCTTTTTCAGGCAATTCCAGTGTATCAACAAAGGCTTCGATAGTCGCTTGGTCGATAGTACGGCCACGAGTCAGTTCTTTTAACTTCTCGTAGGGAGATTCAATACCATAGCGACGCATGACGGTTTGAATGGGTTCAGCCAATACTTCCCAAGCGGCATTCAGGTCTGCCTCAAGACGAGGCGCGTTGATTTCCAATTTGCTGATGCCTTTAAGAGTTGCCTGGTAGGCGATCAAACTGTGTGCTAAACCAACCCCTAGGTTACGCAGCACGGTTGAGTCCGTTAGGTCACGTTGCCAACGAGAAATTGGTAATTTCGCGCTAAGGTGACCCATAATGGCATTGGCAATACCCAAGTTACCTTCGGAATTTTCAAAGTCGATTGGGTTAACTTTATGGGGCATGGTGGAAGAACCAATTTCGCCAGCAATGGTTTTTTGCTTGAAGAAGCCCATGGAAATGTAACCCCATACATCACGGTCAAAATCGATCAAGATGGTGTTGAAACGGCAAATAGCATCATACAATTCTGCGATGTAATCGTGTGGTTCTATTTGTGTGGTGTAAGGATTCCAAGTCAAACCGAGCGATGTCACAAAGGCTTCAGCGTGCGCTTGCCAGTCAATATCAGGATATGCCGAAAGATGGGCGTTATAGTTACCCACCGCCCCGTTGATTTTGCCTAAAAATTCAACGTTTTCAATTTGCTTAAGTTGGCGCTTCAAACGCGCCGCCACGTTGGCCATTTCTTTACCAACGGTTGAGGGAGAGGCGGTTTGGCCATGAGTACGAGACAACATGGGCTGTTCTGCATGTTCAAGCGCTAGATCTTCAATTGCCGTGATCACCTTATTTAACTCTGGGGTAATGCCTTCTTCCAATGCTTCACGGAGCATCAGCGCGTGGGATAGGTTATTAATATCCTCAGAAGTACAAGCGAAGTGAACAAACTCAGAAATCGCCGCGAGTTCAGCATTGTCAGCCATTTTATTCTTGATAAAGTACTCAACCGCTTTGACATCGTGGTTCGTGGTTTTCTCAATGTCTTTAATCGCTTGGGCATCGGCTTCGCTAAAGTTCTCAGCGAGCTGATCTAGAAAAGCGCTTGCATCGCTGCTAAGTGCAGGTACTTCGGTGATTTGTGGGTGTTTGGCAAGAGCCTGTAGCCAGCGCACTTCCACAATAACACGCATACGTAGCAAACCGTATTCGCTTACTGAGCGACGCAATACGTTGGTTTTCGATCCGTAACGACCGTCTATGGGGGAAATCGCATTTAAGCTAGTTAATTCCATTGAGATAACGCCTCGAACATGGTTTTCAGGGAGCCGCTATTATAGGCAAAAGGGGGGCGTACTTCTATGGTAAGGGGGAATCTTTATAAGCAGACCATATGAGGAGCCTATAAGAAGTAGGCCATCTAAATCGGTTTGATAGAGCATCATGCTGTTTTTTATAAAGCGTTTAATTAAGAAGTCTGTCGTGTTCGAGTGCTGCATGAGGACATGGATGCACCACAAAAATGCTTGGGATAATGGCCGTACAACTAGTTGTTTTATGAAGGCTATTTCTTATTTAGAAGCTAGGAATAGCTGGACGGTGTGAGAACTCGAAGCATAGTAGGTAACTGTCTCTTATTTAGATAGACTAGGTGCATCGATTGTTGCAGAGTTCTAAGGATTAGATAGCATGTTTTATATAATAGTATTACTTGTAATTTTCGTCTTCGCTATTGCTATCACTATTGTGAGCAATGGTATTGATCGCTTTTTCGAGTTCCTCGATATGCCGATTGTCGCGACGGATATTATTACAGTCTTCGTCTCCTTTTTTGCGATTTATTATTGGCCTAAATTAAAAATGGGACAATACATAGATAGTCATGTAATGTCTTTTTCTTTGCCTAAATTCATTGGCTTCGTCATATTGCTTCTGTTCTTTTTCTTACTCGGTGTATTTTCTACTTATTCAGGCTTTAGTGCGCCTCTAGAACTCACAAAAAATACTAGAGGTACGGGATCACATGGTTATTCGTCAGCTGTTTTTGGTGTTGCTATTCTTTTGTACAGTACTAAGTTTCTGTACTTAGCTATCATCAAGCGCTGTAGGACAAGAAAAAAAGTTAACTGAGTTAATATTGATCTTGGTGTTTCTGTGACTATTTCGATAATACTGACAGATAAAAAAATCCCAAGTAGCCAAACTACTTGGGATTTTTAGTGTGATAAACCACACGAGACTTGCTAGTGCATTATAAGTCCGCTAAAGGGGCTTAAAGTGTTGCTAGTGCCTCGTTGAAGGTGGTGCTAGGACGCATGATTTTAGCCACTTCCTTAAGATCCATGTGGTAGTAGCCAGATAGACCAGAAGGTTTGCCTTGTACCGCGGCAAGTTCAGCAACGATTTTGTCTTCGTTATCAGCAAGTTGCTTAGCAAGTGGGGCGAATTTCGCCGCAAGGCCTGCATCTTCTGTTTGCGCTGCTAGTTCTTGAGACCAGTACAGAGCTAGGTAGAAGTGGCTACCACGGTTGTCGATTTCACCCACTTTACGAGAAGGTGATTTATTGTTATCTAGCAATTTGCCTGTTGCCGCATCGAGGCACTTAGCCAGTATTTTGGCTTTCTCGTTGTTGTGCTTGATGCCAAGTTCTTCGAAGGATACTGCAACCGCTAAGAATTCACCCAGAGAGTCCCAACGAAGGTGGTTTTCTTCCATTAGCTGTTGAACGTGCTTAGGAGCAGAACCGCCCGCACCCGTTTCGTACATGCCACCACCGTTCAACATAGGAACGATTGACAGCATTTTCGCAGATGTACCAAGCTCCATGATTGGGAACAAGTCTGTTAGGTAATCACGTAGTACGTTACCAGTGACAGAGATAGTGTCTTGACCACGGATGATGCGTTCCATAGAGAAACGAATCGCTTCGTTATAAGACATAATGCGAATATCCAAACCTTCTAGATCGTGCTCTTTTAGGTAAAGCTCCACTTTTTTGCGTAGTTGAATATCGTGAGCACGGTCTTCTTCTAACCAGAATACAGCGGGTGTGTTAGATTGACGAGCGCGAGTAACGCCAAGTTTTACCCAGTCACGGATTGGCGCATCTTTGGTTTGGCAGGCACGCCAAATATCGCCTTTCTCAACATTGTGTTGCATCAGTACGTTGCCATTGGCATCGACAACACGCATCACGCCGTCATCTTTCATTTCGAAAGTTTTGTCGTGAGAACCGTATTCTTCTGCTTTTTGTGCCATTAACCCTACGTTTGGTACGGTACCCATAGTAACAGGGTCAAACGCACCGTTTGTTTTACAGAAGTTGATAACTTCTTGATAAATACGTGCGTAAGTACTTTCAGGCATAACAGCTTTCGCATCATGTGCTTTGCCATCACGGCCCCACATTTTACCTGAGTTACGAATCATCGCAGGCATAGAGGCGTCAACGATGACGTCGCTTGGTACGTGTAGGTTGGTGATGCCTTTATCAGAATCTACCATCGCAAGTTCTGGACGAGTGTTGTAAACGTCTTGAATGGCTTGTTTGATTTCTGCTTGTTTGGCTTCAGGAAGAGATTGGATCTTGTCGTATACGCTACCTAAACCGTTTCTTGGGTTAACGCCGATTTCGTTGAAAAGTTCACCGTATTTTTCAAAGACGTCTTTATAGAAAACGGTTACCGCGTGACCAAAAACGATTGGGTGAGACACTTTCATCATGGTCGCTTTAACGTGTAAAGACCACATGATGTTGTTTTCTTTGGCATCTTGAAGGGTTTCTTCAAAGAAGGCACGAAGTTTCTTGCTGCTCATGTTCATGGCGTCTAGTACTTCACCAGCGATGAGCGGAAGAGATTTTTTCACTTCAACAGAGCCGTCTTGACCGACGAATTCTAAGCGAACGGTTTGATCCACATCTGTTGTAATAGATTGCTCAGAGGAGAAGAAATCGCCGCCGCGCATGTAGTCGGCATGAGAAGTCGATGTTTTGCTCCATTTACCCATTGAGTGTGGGTGTTTACGAGCATAACTCTTAACGGCTGCTGGTGCGCGACGGTCTGAGTTACCTTGACGCAATACAGGGTTAACCGCACTGCCTAGTACTTTCGCGTAACGAGCTTGAACTTCTTTTTCTTCGTCTGTTTGTGGGTTTTCTGGGTATTCAGGAAGGCCGTAACCTTCGGCATTCAATTCTTTTATGGTAGCGTAAAGCTGTGGCAATGAAGCGCTGATGTTAGGCAGCTTTACAATGTTTGCTTCAGGATCTGCTGTTAGGTCGCCAAGGAATTTTAGGCCATCTTCTGCTTGTTTATCCTCTGGAAGACGATCAGCAAACGCGGAAATTACGCGGCTTGCTAAAGAAATGTCAGTGAGTTTTAGTTCAATGTCTGCTTCTTTCGCGAAAGCGCCAAAGATAGGCAGTAGAGAAGCTGTCGCCAATGCCGGAGCTTCGTCCGTGAATGTATAGTAGATGGTTTGTTTCGTTGACATGTAATTTCCCCTAACGTTTTAGGCTACTAATGAGCCAATAAAATAGAAGCTGACGTAGATCGTCATAGTAAATGTGTGTGAGGCAGTGCTTTACCAGATTAAGCAAAATGCACTCTGGGACTTTTGCACGACTACTGCGCTTGCTAATACTTTGTTAAAAACAGACTCAAAATGCTCATTTATAGCGATAAACTCCGCTTTCTCGTCTGTTTTTGCCGTGTCTTAGCGTCGCTCGTGACATCGTACAACGGTCTCACTCTGTAATATTATTTTGCCCAACATACTACCTAAAAAAAAATGCCAGAGATATCGGATAAAAATATACTCATAATTGATGTGAGTTATTCTCATATCGTTTGGCAGAGGTTGGGCATGGATTTCTATAGTATCACTGTCCTGTTTATGTCACTTACAACACGCTATATAGGCACTGTCTCTTTTGGCTAGCGGGCGTCTAAGGCGTTTAATAAGGCTTTTCGCTTGAAGATTAAATGCCAACGTTTACCGCCTAATTGGCGCCATAGCATTGCGGCTCGAATGCCCGTTAGTAACGTGGCACGAACCTGATTAGAAATTGCCGGTTGCTGAAGCAGACGGCTATCACCTTGCACCTGAATACGAAAAGCCATCGTACTCAAGGTGTCCTGATAGACCCCAGATATCGCTGCCATCATGTTTTCGTGTAATACATCATCGTAATGGGCTTTTTGGCGATCCAATTGCTGAATGCCTTTACCCAATGCTGAGAGGATAGCGTCCTCTTTGGCCAATTTGCTTTCTAAATGAATCAGGCTTAGAGCGTAACGAAGCGTATCTGGATTAACACTGGCGCGTTCTTTACCAAGTGCTTGACGAGCAACGCGACGGCCTAATGCAAGGTTGCTTTTGCAATCCCATTGACCACCGTAGATGTCTTCCGTCGAGTCTGGGTTAACCACTAAAATACTGTCTATCAGTGGTTTTAAGTAATCTTTATCAAGTTTGCCCGTTTTGGCCAAGGTGGCGACGAGTTCCGCCGCTTGAAAAATCGCGGATAGGGCAATGGTTTGCTCTTTTTCTTGTTGACTCAAAATACACCGTCTCTTAAAAATGCGTCTCTAAAAAATGAATACATATCCATGACTGTTTGTCTTTGCTGATTATTGCTTATTAAATGCGACATTAATAATGCCGCCCCCTAAGCAAAGGTCGTCAACATAAAAGACGACGGATTGTCCTGGGGTAATGGCGCGCTGTGGCTCTTTAAATGAAACTTCCACTCGACCATCCGCCAATTCTTGAATGATGCAGTCTTGATCTGGCTGACGATAACGACATTTTGCCTTGCAAGTCAGTGGAAAATTTGGCTTCTCACGAGCCACCCAGTCAAAGTTGTCAGCGATCAGGTGAGTTTTAAATAGAGACTCATGTTGTCCGCCTTGGGTGACAATTAATACGTTGCGTTTTAAATCTTTTTCCACCACATACCAGGGATCATCTGGGTAATTGGATAAACCACCAATACCTAAGCCTTGGCGTTGACCAATAGTGTGGTACATTAAGCCAAAGTGCTTACCTATTTTATCGCCTTCAAGGGTTTCTATATCGCCCGGTTGGGCGGGCAAGTATTGCTCAAGAAAATCTTTAAAGCGTCGCTCACCAATAAAACAGATCCCCGTGCTGTCCTTTTTATTGTGTGTCACCAGACCAAATTCTTCTGCTAAACGTCGAACTTCCGGTTTTTCAAGCTCGCCAACAGGAAAGAGAGATTTACCGATTTCCTCTTTTCCGACCGCGTATAAAAAGTAGCTCTGATCTTTGTTGTTATCCAGTCCCTTTAAGAGAACGGGTTCGCCATCTTTTTCGCCACGGCGAACGTAATGGCCTGTGGCGATGTAATCGGCACCCAGTTCTAGGGCATATTCCAAGAAAGCTTTAAATTTGATTTCTTTATTGCACAGAATATCTGGGTTGGGGGTGCGTCCGGCTTTGTATTCCGCTAAAAAATGTTCGAACACGTTGTCCCAATATTCCGCCGCAAAGTTAGCCGTATGGAGTTTAATTCCGAGTTTGTCGCTGACGGCTTGAGCATCAGCTAGATCTTCCTTGGCGGTGCAATATTCAGTCCCATCGTCTTCGTCCCAGTTTTTCATAAACAGGCCTTCAACCTGATAACCCTGCTGCATCAGAATCAGTGCTGATACGGAGGAGTCGACACCACCAGACATCCCGACGATGACTTTTTTGTCGTGGTTGGCTGGTTGATCTGTTAGGTAGTGGCTTTCTTTCATGACCGGTTTTTTCTCATCGAACGAAGAGGCATCGCCTCAGTGAATTAGGATGGCACATTGTACTTCATTTTTGCGAGGTCGGCACAGGCGATAAGTGCTGATCAGACAAGAATGATAAGGAAATAATAGGGTTGTTTATGAAATCTTCAATGCACGTCTTAATTAATGGACTGCGATGGGGGAGCGCCATGATTTCCTCATAGGTGAGCCAATGACTAGAATCAATATCTGCATCGAGTGGTTCGTTCGTTGCACTTACTGGGTCGCAAATAATACAAAGGCGATGGTAGGTGTCTGCTCCTTCGTATGGTGTAAAAGCATACAAACCCAGTAAGCCTATTGGTTTAACGATCCAACCAGACTCCTCTTTTGTCTCGCGGATGACCGCCTCGATGACACTTTCATTATTTTCGACGTGTCCGGCGGGCTGGTTGATGACCAGTTGTCCGTCCTGCCACTCTTTTACCATGAGATATTGGTTTGCTTCTAGGTGTGGATGGCGTCTTGTCACCAGGGCGGCGACGGTTAGGTGTGGCAGTCTGCCTCTTTCTTCGTTTTTCAAAATGCTCTACCTCTTGAATAAGTTCACTGGTGGGGTCTGCAAAACGCCAAGCACCTGAATGTAGGTCCTCTAAGGTATAAGGGCCTATGGCATAGCGAATCAAGCGTAGTGTAGGGAAGCCGACAGCAGCGGTCATACGGCGTACTTGACGGTTTTTTCCTTCACGGATTTGTAGTGCTATCCAGCTCGTCGGAATCGCTTCTCGATAACGAACTGGCGGGGTTCTTGGCCAAAGATCTGGTGTGGCTAAACGTGAGGCCTGAGCGGGTTTGGTTAAACCGTCTTTTAGTTCGACACCTTGACGAAGTTGTTCGAGTGCATGGTCTGTTATCTCGCCTTCTACTTGAACCCAATAGGTTTTTGGCCATTTAAAGTCGGGTGAGGCGACGATGTGCTGAATTGCTCCTTGATTCGTTAACAGCATCAATCCTTCTGAGTCGTAATCCAGACGACCAGCAGCATAAAAGCCTGGCTCATCGATATACGCAGCCAATGTGGTTTTATCATCGTCAGTGGAGAATTGACTGAGTACTCGAAAGGGTTTGTTAAAGGCTATAAGGGAAGAACTCATGGGGTGATTACAATCTTCAGGTGAATGACGGTTGTCAAGTAAAGGGCAGGTTAAATGGACACTAAAAAGCCTACCTGTATACATTGACTATAACAGGTAAGATATCAAAAAAAGCGCACTATGGCGACGTAATACGCCGCCTTGGCTCAAAGGGGTGGCTGTTAAGCGGTTTGTTTTTGCTGAGCAATCTCTCCTTTCTCTTCTTTTTGGGGAGCATCTGATTGGCTGGTTGTTAGTGGGGTGATGTCAATGGCATGAAGGCCACGCTTACCAGGCTCAACCTGAAAGGTTACGGTCTGTCCGGCTTTTAACGTTTTATAGCCTTCTACCTTGATGGCAGAATAGTGAATAAATAAATCTTCATTAAATTCTTCACAAACGATAAAACCATAGCCTTTGGCATTGTTGAACCACTTAACGGATCCACTGTGCATGAGTCACTCCTTATTTACTCTAGTTACCATAAATGGCTAATAATTCGCAGCGCTTTGAATTATCACGTAAAGTGTTTATTAAAGGGCTGCATAACGTATTTAAAGCATGTAATGACTTACTTAATAGGTTCAAAATGTTAAGTTGTTTTCGTGCTATGATTTTAATCATAAACATTGGTTGCACATTTTAACCCTTTCATTATTGAGGATAGAAGCCCTTTTGGAATTTGTAAAATCCAAGTGGTAATGTGTGTACGTATAAGCTTGTAATGCACCTTTTTATGGTGAATTATGTGAAAAATTGTAGCCTCAGAGGCATGGGATGATTGTAAATCAACAAATTAGACTAATATCAGAAGATGAGGATCAGTTTGGGCATTCTAATATAGCCCTTGCGCCAGACGAAACGGAGTTGAAGCCACCATCCATGTACCAAGTGGTGTTATTCAATGATGATTTCACACCGATGGATTTTGTGGTATTTGTTCTTCAACGCTTTTTTTCGATGGATGGGGAAAAAGCCAATCGGGTGATGTTGGAGGTTCACCAAAAAGGGAAAGGGGTTTGCGGTATTTATCCATTTGATATTGCAGAAACCAAAGTGGCAATGGTACAACAGTTCGTAGAGCAAAATGAGCACCCCTTAATGTGTGACTTAGAAAAAGTCGACTGACTCAGAGTGAGGGAATAGCAATGTTAGATAAAGAGCTAGAACAGACCCTAAATAATGCCTTCAAAGCGGCGCGTGACAAGCGCCATGAATTCATGACGGTAGAGCATTTGTTGCTGGCATTGATCAGTAACGGTGCGGCATCGACCGTCCTAACTGCCTGTGGCGTTGCCTTAGAAACGCTCAGTAAGGAGCTTGAGGAGTTTGTCGATAGTACTACACCGCTGATTCCTGATGATGACACAGAGCGCGAAGTTCAACCCACCTTAGGCTTTCAGCGCGTGCTGCAACGTGCGGTTTTTCATGTACAGTCTTCTGGTAAACGTGAAGTCACGGGTGCCAATGTGTTGGTCGCTATTTTTAGTGAACAAGAAAGCCAAGCCGTTTATTTATTAAAACGCCATGGTGTGGCTCGCATTGACGTGGTTAATTATGTGGCACACGGCATCTCGAAATTAGGTAATGCATCCTCTCAAGGGATGGAGCAAGAAGAGGAAGAAGGCGAAGAAGGATCAGCAGCACCATTGCAAAAATTTGCCACCAACCTAAACGAAGAAGCTAAAGCGGGCAAAATCGATAAATTGATTGGTCGTGAATACGAAGTTGAGCGGGTGATTCAAACCCTGTCTCGTCGTCGTAAAAACAACCCATTGCTCGTCGGTGAATCCGGTGTGGGTAAGACCGCCATTGCCGAAGGGTTGGCTAAGCGCATAGTCGATGGTCAAGTGCCAGATGTGATTGCCGATGGCGTGGTTTACTCTTTAGATCTGGGGGCTTTGCTTGCCGGTACTAAATACCGTGGTGATTTTGAAAAGCGCCTTAAACATCTTTTGGGTGAACTGAAAAAACAACCCAATGCCATTTTATTTATCGACGAAATTCATACCATAATTGGTGCTGGCGCCGCTTCTGGCGGGGTGATGGATGCTTCTAACTTGTTGAAACCTGTGTTGAGTTCGGGTGGATTACGTTGCATCGGATCAACCACGTTCCAAGAGTTCCGTGGTGTGTTTGAAAAAGACCACGCTTTGGCTCGTCGTTTCCAGAAAATTGATGTGAATGAGCCAAGTGTTGATGATACTTATCAAATTCTCAAAGGTATCATTGGGGCGTTTGAAGAGCATCATAAAATCAAATATGAAGAGCCTGCGTTACTGGCTGCTGCAGAATTGGCTCAGCGTTATGTGACCGATCGTCATATGCCAGACAAAGCCATTGATGTGGTGGATGAAGCGGGTGCTTATCAACGTTTGCAACCGGAAGATAAGCGTAAGAGCATCATCACTGTATCCGATATTGAAGACATCGTTTCTAAGATTGCTCGAGTCCCTGTTAGAGCAGTTAACTCTGATGATCGTCAGGTCCTGTCTAACTTGGAGCGCAACCTGAAAATGGTAGTGTTTGGGCAAGATGCTGCGATTGACTCACTGTCTTCTGCGATTAAATTGTCTCGTGCTGGTTTGAAGGCAGAGCAAAAACCAATAGGTTCTTTCTTAATGGCAGGGCCAACGGGTGTGGGTAAAACTGAGGTAACCAAACAGCTTGCTAAACAATTGGGGCTTGAGTTAATTCGCTTTGATATGTCTGAGTACATGGAACGTCATGCGGTGTCTCGTTTGATTGGTGCGCCACCAGGTTATGTCGGTTTTGACCAAGGTGGGCTGTTGACAGAAGCGGTTACTAAGAATCCACACAGTGTGGTATTGCTGGATGAGATTGAAAAAGCCCATCCGGAAGTCTTTAATTTGCTATTGCAGGTCATGGATCACGGGACACTCACGGATAACAACGGCCGTAAAGCCGATTTCCGGAACGTGATTTTGGTGATGACCTCAAATGCTGGGGCAGAAGAGTTAGCAAAACGCTCGATTGGTTTCTCTAGTCAAGATAACTCAACCGATGGCTTAGAGATTATCAACCGTACCTTTACTCCAGAATTTAGAAACCGTTTGGATGCCGTCATTCAGTTCAAACAATTGGATGAGCGAATTATCTTTAGCGTCGTGGATAAATTCCTAGTGGAATTGCAGGCTCAATTGGATCCTAAAGGCGTATTACTGGAAGTTTCCGATACCGCTCGAGGCTGGTTAGCGAGCAAAGGTTATGACCGTCAGATGGGGGCTCGCCCAATGGCTCGCGTTATTCAAGAGCACCTAAAGAAACCACTGGCCGATCACATTCTATTTGGTGATTTGCATGAGGGGGGGAATGTGAAGGTGACATTGGATGAAAAACGAGATGAGCTTAAATTTGATGTCGTCAAAGAAGCTGTTGTGCATTAACGTTGCTTTGACTAACTAATGAGTTTTTCTATTTGATAGTGCATAACTGTGGATAGAGAATAGAAAGGCAAGTCATAAAAAAACCGGACTCAGTCCGGTTTTTTTATGTTTCTATTGCAATACACCAATGTTTGGTCTCAAGCATTGGGTGGGCAATGAATTAACGAGAACGGTAAACGATACGGCCTTTAGAAAGATCGTATGGTGTCAATTCTACTTTTACTTTATCGCCAGTTAAAATACGGATGTAGTTTTTGCGCATTTTTCCAGAGATATGAGCAATTACAACGTGTCCATTTTCTAGTTCGACACGGAACATGGTATTAGGCAACGTATCAATGATCGTGCCCTCCATTTCTAAGCCTTCTTCTTTTGCCACAATATGTGTCCTATGGTATTAACTAAATTTATTAGTAGACGCGCGAACCAAACCGATGGGTTAATTCGCAGACGGCAAGGAGAGTTGGAGTCTCTTCTTCAACCGATTTATCGCTAAACGACTAAAACCGGACCTTTAGTTGAAAGTCTCTTTACTAAGTCTAACGATGTCTGAATTTTGATCGAGGCATATTTTGCCTAAAAAGTCGGCGTAAGGCAAACTTAGATGCTATTTAGGTGAAGGTTATTTTCAGAAATTGGGCGTTTTGATGCCAAAAATGGCCTGATTATTCAATAAATGGTTTTTTTCTGGCGAGGGGATCAATGCTTCTAGCGTGTCAACAAACTTTGCTCTCGTCATGAGTTTGGCGCCCAGTGTCAACAAGTGATCCGACTCAACCTGACAATCTATTAGTTCAATTTGATACTCTTCAGAGCGGTAGCAAAATTCTCTGAGTGCAAGTTTTGATGCATTAGGATAGAGTGAAAACATAGACTCGCCAAAAAACATGTTGCCCATCGCGACGCCATAAAATCCGCCAACCAGTTTGCCATTAATTCGAGATTCGAAGGAATGAGCAAAGCCTAGCTTGTGTAAATTCTTATAAGCGTTTTTAATGTCGTCAGAAATCCAAGTGCCTTCTTTTTGGGCGCGTAATTCTGCACAGTGGTGGATGACGCTGTCGAAGTCATGATTAAGGCTAAATGACCAATTGTCTCTGTTAGCCGCTTTTCTCAAGGATCTGGATGCGTGAAAATCACCAGGGATGAGTGTACAGCGCTCTTTTGGGTGCCACCATAAAATTGGATCTGGGTCACTGTACCAAGGAAAAAAGCCTTTACTATATAGATGGATCAAACGCTCTGAGGAGAGATCTCCGCCAACGGCGCAAAGGCCTTCTGGGTCGTCTAGTGCATTGTGAGGATTGGGAGTATCAAGAACATCGTCACTCAGTATTATTAATTCCTGTTGAGTGTTTTCAGAGGAATCGTTTGGTTTTTGATCTGTTTGATGATGCTGAGGCATACGGTTTGCGTCCTTTAATGTTTATTTGGAAGCGTGGCTTTAAGACGGTTAACGGATTTAGTTGCGTGTTACTCAAAGGCCCTTAAAAAACAATCTATTATAGAGTCATTGTGTTTTAAAGTGATAGTTAGTCTGTTGTGTTTCTACGACAAGCAAGAAGTTTGTAAAAGTAAAAGCTCAATTCTTTGGTGACGCTTTTTTATGTTAAGCTTGGCGTATTATTGCTCCGCTCTGGAGCCCTTATTTTACCTAATTTATTTTTATCTAACTTATAGTAACAGGATGGATGTGTTTTGGCTGAAGAAGTGAGTGAGTCTGGACGATCACCCGTTTGGAATGTGTTTGCCAAACAGGCGGTGTTCATTGCTGCTTTGTTGTTTTTGCTTTTCTTTGGTTTGGCAACGTACACATACAGTCCAGATGACCCCGGCTGGTTTTATTCTGGTAGCGGCGGGCCGATACATAATTCGATGGGACCAATTGGTGCGCTTATTGCTGATTTGTTCTCCAGCTTTTTTGGCTCTTTGTTTTATTCATTGCCACCCTTATTTTTGTGGGTGGTGATCATTTTATGGCGTAACCCGCATAAATTGCTGGCGATCAATAATGCGTTGTTGTGCACGATCGGTTCTATTCTGTATTTGTCTTTTGGCTCGATGCTTTGTTATCTACATACCGTGGGCAATACCTCTTTGCAGTATGGTACAGGAGGAATATTAGGGCGTGGGCTGGGGAAGCTGTTATATCGCTTTATTGGCTACGATGGGGCAACGCTGGTCGGGCTTGCTTTAGTTATTTTGGCGTTTACTCTGTTAACCCAAGTACATTGGATGGCGGTAATCGATGGCTTAGGGGCAAGAGTGTATAACCTGATTGTCAGACTAAATGATTATCGTCTCGCTAGAAAAGCGGCCAAAGTAGAAAGACTCGCTCAAGAAGCACTGTTAGCGCCAGATGAAGCAGAGGTGAAAGCTTCCACCCCAAGTACTTCCAAAGGGAAGAAAACGACGCTGGATGTGCTTGATGATGAATTAGATGAGCCCGCTATTCTGCGCAAGCGAAGATTGGTCCATGAAAGCAAGGCAAAAGCAGGCGCTGAAGAGTCTTATGCGTCTCCCGTTGAAGCGGTTGAGGATGAGGAATCCACGGGTAAGAAGCGATTTTCGTTGGCTAGGTTATTCTCTCGCTCTAAATCTGCAAAAACAAAAGAAGAACATGACATATCCCACGAAGAGCCTGTTTTTGATGGTCTTGATGATCTATCGTGGGAAGATGCTGATGTGCCCGTTGGCGACACCTTGTACATAGAAGAGGAAGAGTCGCTAGCGTTGCACAACGCCGAGCAGAAGAAACGGGCGGATGAGGCAAAATATTCTCGAAATGGTCAGGCTAATAGCAATAATTTGATGTTAGATGAGGAAATGGAAGAGCCGCTTGATTTTACGTCTGCACCTAAAGCCAGCCCAAGTGCCTCGGCAGCAATGATTCCAGAGACAACATCCAGTGTGGCGTCAGTAACAAAAGCGCCTGCGCCACAGACAAGTAACCACGAGATAGACAGTGCAGGATCGACACATCGTCCTGCGTTTCGCACTTTATCTGAAGCTAAGCAGTTAGACAGCATTAATGGGCCTTATTCGGAAGAAGAGTCGTCACGTTCTCAGCCAACCTACTCTTTGCCAGATCGTTCCGTATTAGCGAAGCCCAGACCTAAACAGGGCGGCTACACGGAAGATGAACTTGTCGGCTTGTCAGAGTTGTTAGAGCGTCGTCTGCAAGACTTTGGCGTTAAAGCTGAGGTAGTCGAAGTTAACCCTGGCCCTGTGATTACGCGATTTGAAATACAGCCAGCTCCTGGGGTAAAAGTCTCACGGATTACTAACCTAGCTAAAGATTTAGCCCGCTCTATGAGCGTGATGAGTGTGCGGGTGGTTGAGGTCATTGCGGGTAAGTCGACCATAGGCATCGAGATTCCTAATCAAGTACGCGATACCGTGTATTTTTCTGAAGTGATTAATTGCGAGATGTACGATAAAGCCACCTCGCCTTTAACCTTGTCCCTTGGTCATGATATTTCTGGTGAGCCAGTGGTGGTGGATCTAGCAAAAATGCCTCATGTGCTGGTGGCAGGGACAACCGGTTCGGGTAAATCTGTTGGGGTGAACGCGATGATCCTCAGTATGCTGCTGAAGTCCACGCCGGACGAAGTACGTATGATCATGGTTGACCCCAAAATGTTGGAATTATCGATTTATGAAGGGATTCCCCATCTGCTGACCCCTGTTATCACGGATATGAAAGATGCCGCCAACGGCTTACGCTGGTCAGTTGATGAAATGGAACGCCGCTATAAGTTGATGTCGAAATTGGGCGTGCGTAATATCGCAGGCTATAACAAGAAAGTGCGTGAAGCCATTGAGGCGGGTCAGCCGCTGGAAGATCCGCTATGGCAGCCTGAGATGGCGATGTTCTCAGAAGATGGCGTGGCGAGAACGGTGCCGCATTTGGAGCCATTGCCTTACATTGTCATCATCGTTGATGAGTTTGCCGACATGATGATGATTGTGGGTAAAAAAGTAGAAGAGCTGATTGCGCGTATCGCTCAAAAAGCACGGGCGGCAGGTATTCATCTGATTTTGGCGACTCAGCGTCCTTCTGTAGATGTAATCACCGGATTGATCAAGGCGAACATTCCGACACGAATGGCGTTCCAAGTGTCATCAAAAATTGACTCTAGAACCATTCTGGATCAAGGTGGGGCGGATCAACTGCTGGGGATGGGGGATATGCTCTACCTCCCCGCTGGCTTGCCTACTCCAATTCGTGTGCATGGTGCATTTGTATCTGACGAAGAAGTTCACGCCGTAGTGGAGGAGTGGAAAGAGCGAGGGGAGCCTGACTACATTAATGATGTGGTCGTTAATCCAGAAGACTTGATGAGTGGTGAGGATACAGAAGACAAAGATGCCCTTTACGATGAGGCGGTGAAAATTGTCATTGAGACACGTAAAGCCTCCATTTCCTCCATCCAGCGGCGCTTAAAAATCGGTTACAATCGGGCAGCAAATCTTGTAGAAGCTATGGAAGCCGCCGGATTAGTGGGGCCAATGGGTACCAATGGACAACGTGATATTTTGATTCCTGAGTAACAACGCAGGAAAAATTTCCAGGAGAGTATTTTGATTTATAGAGTGATGCTAATAGTGGCGATGGTGCTAACAGGGTTCAGTAATCTTGCTTTTGCCGCCACAGATAATGACAGTGCAACGGCGCAATTGAGCCAGCTTTTGGAACATAACCGCGATATAAAAGGGGCGTTTCATCAAGAAACGTACGATGGATCGGGCAAACAAGTCCAAGAAAGTGATGGTGTGTTTATACTTGCCAAGCCAAGTCGCTTTCTATGGAACAGTGTCGCACCTTACCCTCAGCGCATCATCTCGAATGGTAAAACGGTGATGATCTGGGATGTGGATTTACAGCAAGCCACCAAAAAACCATTGTCTGGTGAGGTCGGGCGTTCTCCTGCTGCGTTGTTGGGGATGCCAGCAGCGAAAATTTTGCCAAATTACAAGGTGACTAAACTCGATGCTAACCGTTTTCGTTTAGAGCCAAAAAACCAAGATGACAACATGTTTAAACAGCTCACCTTGTCGTTTAAAGATGGCAAAATTTCTGATATGAGTATTTTGGATGGCTTGGGGCAGACGACCATTATTCACTTTAAAGACGTGGAATTTCATACCGGTGAGCCTGCGAAGACATTTTCTTTAGCCGTTCCTGATGACGTGGACGTGATTCAAGAAGGGCAATAATGGAAGACCTCTTTGCCGATCAACAGGCGGGGTCTTATCAGCCTTTAGCCGCTCGAATGCGCCCCAGACAATTGAGCGATTATATCGGTCAATCTCATCTTGTGGGTGAGGGGCGCCCGTTGCGTCGTATGGTGGAAACAGGGCATTGCCATTCTTTCATTTTGTGGGGACCGCCAGGCGTTGGTAAAACCACGTTTGCTCAGTTATTGTCCCATGCGTTAGAGGCTCAGTTTATTGAGTTGTCGGCGGTGATGTCCGGCGTGAAAGATATTCGAGCCGCAGTAGATCAAGCGAAGCAAATGCGGATGATGCGTGACGTGCAAACGGTGCTGTTTGTTGATGAAGTGCATCGCTTTAATAAATCCCAGCAAGATGCCTTTTTACCATACATCGAAGATGGCACTTTCTTGTTTATTGGCGCCACAACGGAAAACCCTGCATTTGAGTTAAACTCAGCGCTCTTATCGCGCGCCCGAGTCTATCGACTGAAAACCCCCTCCGTTGAAGATATTAAAGCGGTTTTACAGCGAGCTTTAGCAGATTCAGAAAGAGGGGTTGCACAAGCTGGCTTGCAACTGAGCGATAATGACTTGTCGATTCTGGCGCAAGCGGCGGACGGTGATATTCGTCGTGGGTTGAATTTTCTGGAAATATTGTCGGATTTTGTTGGGCCTGGTGTGCCAGTCACCCATGAACATCTTGAGGATGTGTTAGGGGGCAGTGTGCGGCGCTTTGATCGTGGCGGTGATGCCTTTTATGATCAAATATCGGCGTTTCACAAGTCTGTTCGTGGTTCGTCACCAGATGGCGCATTATATTGGATGGCGCGAATGCTGGATGGTGGCTGCGATCCTTTGTATATTGCACGTCGTCTATTGGCCATTGCCTCTGAAGATATCGGTAATGCCGACCCTAGAGCCTTGCAAATTGGTTTGAATGCTTGGGATGTCTTTGAGCGTGTTGGCCCCGGAGAGGGCAATCGAGCGATTGCTCAAGCCGCTGTATATATGGCGTGCGCACCTAAAAGTAATGCTGTGTATAAAGCGTTTAACCAAGCCATGTCGGATGTTTCATCACAACCAAGTTATGAGGTGCCTGTTCACCTGCGTAATGCCCCAACGTCTCTAGCAAAAAGTATGGGGCATGGAGAGACCTACCGTTATGCTCATAATGAAGAACATGCTTATGCGGCAGGTGAAAACTATCTTCCAGAGGAAGTTGCCCAGGTGCGGTATTATTACCCGACAGAACGTGGCCTTGAAAAGAAAATTGGGGATAAATTAGAATGGCTGTCGGATTTGGATGCGAGCAGTTTAGTGAAGCGTTACCCAGAAGATCATTAAAGTAGAGACTTGGGTAATACGCGGTTTTAGACCCAATAACCACTTTTTTTTACCTTTTCTTTAGAAATTGTCTCCTTGATCAATATGGACGCTTGGCTTAGTGCCGTAAGCTATTTATTATTGACCTGCTTGCTTTAAGGATTGCCGCTGATGCAGGGGGATCTTTTTAGTGCATTGCTTTTGAATAAAGAGTTTTTGAATAAAGAGTTTTTAAATAGAACGTTTTTAAGCGGGTTGAGATTGATCCCGTTATTTCGCTGATTGGGTTTCAATCAGATTTTCGATCGTTATTGTTGATCATTTTTGTTAGAGGACGTAGTTGCACAGATGTTAGATATTAAAGCGCTTCGCGCTGATCCAGAAGCCATTGCGGCACAGCTTAAGAAAAAAGGGTATGAGCTGGATGTCGCTCATTTTTCTTCTTTAGAAGAGCGCCGTAAATCGATTCAGGTTGAAACAGAGCAACTGCAACAGTCCCGTAATTCCGTGTCTAAAGAAATCGGCCAAGCGATGAAAGCGGGCGATAAAGACAAAGCGGCAGAGTTAAAAGCACAGACAGCCAGTTTAGGTGATGATCTTGAAAGTGCGAAGGCACAGTTAAATCAAATTCAGGAAGAACTGGAGAGTCTGTTAGAGGGAATTCCCAATATTCCCCATGAGTCGGTTCCTGAAGGCACCTCTGAAGACGATAACGTTGAGATTCGCCGTTGGGGAGAGCCGAAAGCGTTCGATTTTCAGCCTAAAGATCATGTGGATCTAGGGGCCGCTTTAGAGCAATTAGATCTTGAAACTGCCGTTAAAATCACGGGTTCCCGTTTTGTGGTTCTGTATCGCGAACTAGCGCGTCTTCATCGTGCCTTAACGCAGTTTATGATCAATACTCATGCGGACCTTCACGGCTATTCAGAAGTGTATGTGCCTTACTTGGTCAATGCTCACTCTTTAAAGGGAACGGGGCAGCTGCCTAAGTTTGAAGAAGATTTGTTCAAAGTGCCTGTGGATAAAGACAGTGGAAACAATGATTTATACTTGATTCCAACTGCCGAAGTGCCAGTCACTAACCTAGTACGTGATGAGATCCTCAACGATGTGGATCTGCATAAAAAGTTTGTTGCTCATACACCGTGCTTCCGGAGCGAAGCGGGCAGTTATGGTCGTGACACACGTGGTATGATTCGCCAGCACCAATTTGAGAAAGTTGAATTGGTGCACATCTGCCGTCCTGATCGCTCCGAGGCAGCACTTGAAGAGCTGGTTGGTCATGCAGAGGTGATTCTACAGAAGTTAGAGCTTCCTTATCGTACCGTTGTTTTATGTGGTGGCGATTTAGGCTTCTCTGCCCATAAAACCTATGACATAGAAGTATGGTTGCCGGGTCAAGATAAGTACCGAGAGATCTCTTCTTGCTCAAACATGTGGGATTTCCAAGCACGTCGTATGCAGGCTCGCTGGCGTAACCCTGAAACAGGCCGTCCTGAATTGGTTCATACCTTAAATGGATCCGCTTTGGCCGTGGGTCGTACTTTGGTTGCGGTACTTGAAAACTATCAAAATGAAGATGGTTCTGTGCGTGTTCCTGATGTGCTGGTGCCTTATATGGGCGGTAAAACAGTGATTGGTAAAGCATAAGCTTGATTTGCCAATATCGTACTCAGTGATCATGTATTGAGTGACATTGAAGTGATAATTCAAAAGCCTCTTTCTAAGGAGGCTTTTTTGTAAATGATAGCAAGAGAAGAAATATGGCTGGTAAAGTCTATCTAGTCGGTGCAGGTCCAGGGGATCCCGATTTATTAACCATCAAGGCACATCGTCTGATTACTACTGCTGAAGTGGTGCTCTACGACCGCTTAGTGGGGGCGGATATCGTTGCGTTGATCCCAGACAGTGCTGAAAAAATGTATGTGGGTAAAGCGAAATCCTTGCATAGCCTCCCTCAAGAAGAGATCAATAGCCTATTAGCGAAAAAGGCCAAAGAGGGTAAGGTGGTGGTTCGTCTTAAAGGCGGTGATCCTTTTATTTTCGGGCGTGGTGGCGAAGAGCTAGAAGAACTTGTAGAAGAGGGAGTGCCGTTTGAAGTGGTGCCCGGTGTGACAGCGGCAGCGGGTTGTGCGGCGTATGCGGGGATTCCACTTACTCATCGAGACTACGCTCAATCAGTGCGCTTTTTAACGGGGCATCTAAAAGACGGTACAACGGAGCTACCTTGGGATGAATTGGTTCATCCTGCGCAAACCTTGGTCATTTATATGGGGCTAACAGGGCTTGAAGAAATCAGCCAATCGTTGATTCGATTTGGTATGAAGCCTTCTATGCCGGTTGCGGTTGTTGAAAAAGGCACCACGTCAGAGCAACGGGTGTTTACTTCGATCATTCGCAATATCCACCAAGTGGTAACCGATAATGGTGTGAAATCGCCAGCTTTGTTGATTATTGGAGAGGTGGTGACATTGCAAAGCAAGCTTGAGTGGCATGGAAAGTATTGATTAAGCAGACTTTTTAAAAAGCCGTTTAACAAAGAAGAAAAAGGCGTAAATAGCGCCTTTTTCTTCTTGTTTTCTTGTTTTATAGACAGTTTGCTGGTTTGGGTAAACCTGCAATTTTAGCGGCTAGCTTGGGTGGGCTGCCAGGAAATAGCTTCATCAAATAGATGCTCTTGCCTTTTTCTGGGCCAAGCTCTTTTGTGACGGCTTTCACTAAGGGACGCATGGCAGGAGAGACCTCAAATTGTTGATAAAAGTGTCGTAATAAATGGATGATCTCCCAATGCTCCGAAGACAGTGTTAGGTCTTCTTTGGCGGCGAGTGCTTCGGCCAGTTCGGGAGTCCAGTCGTCTAAATTAAGTAAATAGCCTTCTTCATCTAAGGCAAGATGATCAGAGTGATGTGTCATGTCTTTTACCAGCTAATGTTTGAATCAGCGCACAGTGTTATGTCCACCCATTGAGTATCGTCCAGAGCATTGCCAATATCGGGTGTGAGGCCATAAGCCTGAGCATCTGCTTGCAGATAATAAAGCGAGATACCTTGCTTTTCTATCAGTGACGTTAGCATTTTTTTCTGGTGGATGGTTCGCAAGATAGCTTCTTCGATGAGTACCAAGGCGTCGCCTTTTTGCAAACTATGTTGCCAAGTTTCTTCGATGGTTTCAGAGTAAGTGTGCTGGTTAAGCTGATGCAGTTGCATGATTAAAACCTGAATACATGTTCATATTTGGAAAATAACGAGTGCCATTCTTCTTTGTTGAGTGCTTGAGTGTTTGGCCAAATCTCAGTTTTGTTGGTGAGTTTGTTATTTTCAATGAATACATTGTTGATGTCGTAGAATTCTAGGCCATCAAGTAGCTTATGGAGCTGTTTACCATGCTCGCTACTTGGATCCTGATTGACAAACAATAGTGCTGTGGCGGCATCGGAAAGGCAAATATCGACCTGTTGCTCAAAGGTGCCTAGAACAAGAGCGAGATCTAACCCTTCCTTACAGGCGAGTCCTGTATAAGGTGAGGTGGTTAGGTGAATAAGTGTTTTTTTCATTGGATTACCGAAACTGAATCACTTTGTGGGTAGTGTTGATGAGCTCAACAAGTCTGCCAAGACCCTCTAGCTGAAAGCCATCCGCTAGAGAGCTTTCAGTCAGCTCATAACGCTGGCTCTCTTTCTCATCAATAATGCCACGACGCACAGAAGCCGCTATACAGAGCGAAAGGGGTAGTTGGTGTTCTTTTGCGAGGCTTTGCCATGCTGCCGTTAAATTCAGCTCATCTCGGGGAGGTTGTGTCAGTTTATTGCCAATAAGCACGGCATCTTGATAGAAGAAAACACCTTCTAGAACATGATCTGAGCTACTCAGTGCGGCTTTTAAAAACCGTAATGCGCTGTGGCAAGCCTTGCTTTGATAAGGGGAGCCAGTAATGAGGAGTGCATAACGCATGGTTTCGACCTTGGGTATAATGTACTAGAATTTTGTTGCACAAGTTTAACAATAAAAAAGGCCGCGTGCAGCGGCCTTTTCTAAGGTGTTTCACTAGCAAATTAATTAGTCATCATTTGCCATGCCAAGCAGTGATAGAACACTCAAGAACATGTTATACAAAGAGACGTAAAGGTTAACAGTTGCAATGATGTAGTTTGTTTCACCGCCACGGATGATTTCACTTGTCTGCAACAAGATCACAGCAGCAGAGAACAGGGCAAAGCCAGCTGAAATAAAGATCTGCAGTGCTGGCATATGGATGAAAAAGCCAGCGATCATCGCGAATAACAAGACAAAGAAACCAACGGTCAAGAAACCGCCGAGGAAGCTAAAGTCTTTTTTCGATACAATAGCGTAGCCAGACAAGCCTAGAAAAGACAGGCCCGTGATGCCTAAGGCGCTCATGATTAAGCTTGCACCGTTTGCCATACTTAGATAGGCATTCAGAATAGGCCCCAGTGTGATCCCCATAAAGCCAGTTAAGGCGAATACACACAAAAGACCAGCGGGGCTGTTCTTGAATTTATAGGTTAAGAAAAGCAAGCCATAGAAGCCTACTAACGTGATAATAATGCCAGGATGCGGAAGGTTAAAAGCCAAGCTCATTCCCGCAGTAAAGGCGCTGAACAGTAAGGTTAACGATAGCAAACCATAAGTGTTGCGGAGCGTCTTATTGGCCGATTTTGACGAGTGTGTCGAAAGGGCATCTGTGTAACGCATGAGTGGTACTCCTTCAAAGTTAATATACCTTACGACTCAATATGAGGCTGTTAGTTCCAAATTTCAAGTGAGGTTTTGTAGTGCATTCGTTAACACACACAAAAACACCGAGAGGTGTCTCGGTGTTTTGGGATGTCTTATTTTTAATCAGCGTGTTCTTTAACAGCGAGAACGCTGAAAATAGAAGACTAAGAGACGACTGCCGCTTTGTGGGTGGCAGCGCTTTGTTTGGTTTTATGCTTATCAACTTGTTTTGTTAGCTTGTCTATCATGGCATCTATCGCATGAAATAGCCTATCTTCAGAGGAGGCGGCAGCGAATATCTCTTTGCCTGGAAGATGAAGGGTCGCTTCGGCTTTTTGCTTTTTATTGTCTTTTTGTAGCGTGACATTAACCGTGGTGATTTGGTCTGTCAGCTTAGATACTTTGTTAAATTTCTCAGTGATGTGATCTTTGATTGCAGGGGTGACATCAATGTGGTGCCCAGTAATGTTGATTGTATGCATACAACTTTTCTCCTCAGTAAAGTTGGCTTTAGGGTGAAGACATTTTCTCTCCACCATTTCAGCATAGAAGTGGGCGATGAAGCTGTCAATGGGATTTAATTTAACGGTCACGCTACTGTCATAACTTTATGGATGAAAGAAAAATCTATTGATTGCAGTCTGTCTTATGTGCAGGTTATCGTGCTTATACCATCAGCTTTTGCTAGACTGTCATGCTAAACGTGTGAAGCGAGAATTATGTTAAATAACGATTATTCATTGCCGATTTCATTTTCTTTGGCCGCACAGATTGGTCTGGAAGAAACGGTGTTGTTGACTTTTTTAAGGCAGCAAGCCTATATGTTCAATGCGCCAGCATTACGCATGGAAATTAGCCATCTTAATAGACAGCTGCCGTTCTGGACGGTGCCCATTTTGATGCGTTTACTGAACAACTTGCAAATGAGTCAGTTATTGCACTTTAAACAACAAGAGCAAACCTTAGAGATTCAGCTGGCTTCTAAAAGCATGGGGACATCAAATACTGGTTCTGGTGGGACAATCCCATCTGATTCGATGAAGAGTGCTCCTCCTAGTGCTCAGTCAGACGATAGGTTGATGGAAAAAATGAATCGCCTGCATCAAGCGTCTCGTGAGAAAAATTCTTCTGGTTATGCTGGTGGAGTTCCAAATAATCCGTCGGGGGAGAGTTCTCCGCAGTCGCATTTTACGCCCAAGCAACAGTCGGCGACTTATCCGGCTAGGAGTTCGTCGCGTGAACATAATCCACGATCACAGCCCCCTGTGGTGAATGATCGACGTGGCGTAACCGATTTTGATTTGTATTTAGAACAAAAAGAACGTGCCCGACAGCCAGATCAATGGCAACCAGAGGAGGCGACACTCGAACAAATTGCCCAATCGGGTATCTCGCGTGAGTTTGCTTTGTCCTTGCAAGCTGAATTCTTGTTGAGGATCAAAGAGCAGCGTAAAAATGTAAGAACCTGGAACAGTGAATTTTTTAAATACGTAAAACGTCAGTGGCAATATAAACAATCGGATCGGTCTTCATATGAAGGAACCTCAAGCAGTTCAAAATTTAGTAAAACCTCTCGCGAACAAGTTAGCGACGCCCTCAGCAACATCCACGACACAGACTGGTGAGCAAGCCGCTTATCAGGCTCAGCAGCAAGATGAGGCACAGCAACAAACGCGAGTATTGGTGAATATGCTGTTTGCTCGGTTTAAGGCGATTTATACTCATAAATTCGCTTCGGCCTACAGCACTCCTGACGAAGTAAAGTTAGCAAAACGTGAGTGGGCGGTCGCACTAAAAGGTTTTCAAGAGCCATTATTGGCGTATGCTGTAGAACGGACCAAAGAGGTTTACGCTTGGCCACCGACCATTTCTGAGTTTTTAAAGTTGATTCATACCGCTTATAAAGCGTATGGTTTGCTGGATCCTCGTTCTGCCTATTATGAGGCGTGTCAATGTCGAAGCGATCCATTGACCTATAAATGGACGCATCCTGCTGTTTACTTTGCAGGCGCGCAGACAGGCTGGTATAAATTAAAAACTGAGGAAGAGCATGTTTCTTGGCCGCTTTTTGAGACGAATTATCTTAAAATTGTAGATCGTGTTATATCTGGGGAGCGTTTAAGCCTCCCTAAAGTGTTTATGATCGAAGATAAGCAGACGTTAGACATCGATGATTTGATTCGCTCCATTTCGAAAGCGCTTTCATTAGCAGAGGAAGAAATTGCTCCGATGTTTTACTATATTCACAAGACGCCAGGGTCAGGTATCCGTAAACAATATCGCAAGATAAGCAAGGAAAAGCTTAAAGTCTTGGGGTACACTGGTACATTGCCAGAATGAAAACGGGTGTTAAATGCTTGTTTTGAGGGAGTTTGGACGCGATAATGTGGGGCACATAGTATTGGGTCTGGCCTCTTTGATGACATCCATACTTCGCGGTAATGTAAAGAGAGTGGTGAGGTGATTTCTTGTTAAAAGTGCTGATTGTTGATGATCATGATATGGTTGGCTTGGGTATTAGTCGTGTACTACAAGACATCAAAGGCGTTGATGTGGTTGGTATCGTTCGCAGCGGTGAAGACGCGATTTCTCACTCGAGAAAACTATTACCTGACATCGTTTTGATGGATGTTCACATGCCCGGCATTGGCGGTTTAGGGGCCACCAAGGAAATTAAACGCATCCTACCGAAAATCAAAGTGATTGCATTATCTGCTTTGGATGACAGCTTGTATCCTACTAAATTGTTGGAAGCGGGGGCATCTGGCTATTTGACGAAAGGAACAAATACCGAAGAGCTGCTTGAAGCGTTGGAAACGGTGCAAAAAGGTGGTCACTATATTTCGAAAAGCATCGCTCAGAAAATGGCCCTGTCAAAATTCTCCATTGATAGTAAAGGTTCTCCTTTAGAAGCTTTATCTGATCGTGAATTGCAAGTGGCGCAAATGATAGTGGATTGTAAAAAGTCCACAGAGATTGCAGAGCATTTAAATGTTAGTCCGAAAACAGTGAGTACTTATCGTACACGCATTTTCTCTAAGCTGAACATAGAGAGTGATGTAGAATTGATTCACTTGGCTGTGCGCTACAACGTGCTGGGCATGGGGTAGTCAACGAGGTTTGTTTGAGTCATATAGCGTTTGATCCAAAGCATTTTGTCAGTAATCTAACGACTCGCCCAGGTGTTTACCGTATGTACGGTAAAGGTGAGTTGTTATATGTCGGTAAAGCCAAAAATCTTAAAAACCGTGTGTCGAGTTATTTTCGTGCCACGGGTCTAACCACGAAGACCATGGCGCTAGTGAGCCGCATTGACGCCATTGAGGTCGCCGTCACCCAGAGTGAAACAGAAGCGTTACTGTTAGAACAAACGCTTATAAAACAGCATCGGCCTCCTTATAACATCCTACTTCGGGATGATAAATCTTATCCTTATATTCTCCTATCTGACCATCGTCACCCGGCACTCTTGTTTCGGCGCGGTAATAAACCAGAAAAAGGCAAGTTATATGGCCCTTTTCCTAATGGAACGGCGGTGCGAGAGAGTTTGAGTACCATGCAAAAGGTATTTAAAGTTCGTCAGTGTGAGGATAGTACCTATGCCAATCGTTCAAGACCCTGTTTGCAATATCAGATTAAGCGCTGTTCTGGGCCTTGTGTTGGCTTGATTGATGATGATCAATATGATGAAGATGTTCGTCATGCGAGAATGTTTTTGCAAGGAAAAAACCAGGAACTGACCAATGAGCTTTCTGATAAGATGAAAGCAGCTGCCATGGATATGGAATTTGAGCGTGCTGCCGAATTGCGCGATCAGATGATCCAGCTCAAGCACATTCAAGAGCAGCAGCATGTATACGGACAAACAGGGGATGCGGATGTGATCGCCGCATTAATTCAACCTGGTGGTTTGTGTGTACATGTAATGATGGTGCGACACGGTAAAGTCGTGGGCAGTAAAAGTTATTACCCAAAAATGCCGATTGAGATTACTGAGAGCGAATTACTTTCGTCTTTTATTGCGCAATTTTACCTCAGTGGTGTGCAAGAATTGCCGAAAGTGCTGATTACCAGCCACGAACTGGATGATGCGCAAGTGTTGGTAGACGGAATCTTTGCCGCCACACAAAAGCGTATCGAGTTGTTGTTCAATGTTCGTGGTCAGCGTGCTCGCTGGATGGATCTGGCTAAGCTCAATGCTGAGCAGGGCTTGCAGGCTCGTCTGTCAGACAAGCGAAATCACTTTAGTCGTGTCACCGCATTGCAAAAAATATTGGGTTTTAAAGAGCCACCAGCGCACATGGAATGCTTCGATATTAGCCATTCTAGCGGTGAGGCGACAGTGGCTTCTTGTGTTGTGTTTGGGCCTGATGGACCGGATAAAAAACGTTATCGATCCTTTAATATTGAAGGCATTGAAGGTGGTGACGATTACGGTGCGATGAAACAGGCATTAACACGCCGTTACAAACGTGTTAAAAGTGGTGAGTTGGAAAAGCCAGACGTGGTTCTCATTGATGGCGGTAAAGGTCAATTGACACAGGCGGAAAATGTGCTCAAAGAGCTTGGTCTGGTGGATGTCTTTCTATTGGGCGTAGCGAAAGGGGACACACGTAAGCCAGGCTTGGAAACCTTGTACATAGGCTCTAAAGAAGACGAGGTGGTATTGCCGCCCGATTCCGCTGCTTTGCACTTGATTCAGCATATTCGGGATGAGGCGCATCGCTTTGCTGTGAAAAGCCATCGTCGCCGTCGAGACAAAAAGCGCCGACATTCTGTGTTGGAGGACATTCCTGGGATTGGTCCAAATCGTCGTAAGGAGTTGCTTTCTGCCTTTGGGGGATATCAGGGGTTACTGGCTGCGAGTCAAGAAGATATTTCAAAAGTGAAGGGAATAGGTGCCAAAAAAGCTGAAGAAATCTACCTGTACCTCCATAAAAACTAGCCAGATTTTGTGTTGTACATCTTGTGTTTAAAATAGGAAGCAAATGAACATACCAAATATATTAACCTCTGTAAGGATCTTTATGATCCCTATTTTGGTCGGCATTTACTATTTGCCATGGGAAGGGCGCTATTATGCATGTGCAATTGTTTTTGCTGTTGCGGCTTTTACTGACTGGTTAGATGGTTTCTTGGCAAGACGCTTGAATCAAACCACCCCTTTTGGAGCCTTCTTTGATCCCGTGGCGGACAAGGTAATGGTTTCTGTGGCGTTGGTGATGCTTGTTGCGAATTATTCTGATCCTCTGATGACGCTCGCCAGTGCGGTGATTGTTGGTCGTGAGATTGTGATCTCTGCATTGCGCGAATGGATGGCCGAGATGGGTAAACGTGCCAGTGTGGCCGTTTCTTACATTGGTAAGTTAAAAACAACGATGCAAATGTTGGCGATTTTTATCTTGCTGGGAACGCAGCCTGGCACAGAGTACGCTGTTATGGGTCAATCGGTATTGTTGATTGCCGCTTTGCTCACACTTTGGTCTATGTATATTTATCTCAAAGCGGCTTGGCCAGACCTTATGCCGAAACATTGGGATAAAAAGTAATCAAAATGAAAAAAAGTGCCTAAGTAGGCTATTTATTTAGAATTTTTCCTTGACGTGAAAGCTCAAATACATAGAATAGGCACCGTCTTTTGAGACGCGGGAATAGCTCAGTGGTAGAGCACAACCTTGCCAAGGTTGGGGTCGCGAGTTCGAGCCTCGTTTCCCGCTCCATCTTAAAAGTGATCTGATAAAGGCCGGATGGCAGAGTGGTCATGCAGCGGACTGCAACTCCGTGAACGCCGGTTCGATTCCGACTCCGGCCTCCATATCAGACAATGCCCGGGTGGCGAAATTGGTAGACGCACAAGACTTAAAATCTTGCGATAGAAATATCGTACCGGTTCGATTCCGGTCCCGGGCACCACTTAGTGGTGCTTTTTTTTGCTTTAAATTTTCTTATCCCCTCCAAACCCCCGCCGTTTCTGGCTTTCATCGTTTTCTATACACTCCTTCAAATTGTAAACTTTTCCGCTTATATGCTATGTTTTCCAAAGTTTTGCACCAAATCTGCACCAGATATTGCACCGGAGAATATAGAACGTGGCTTCAATTTTTAAGCGTGAGGTGACGGCTTGAGCGTCTTGCACAAGAAAGCCAATATATCGATATTCCGAAAAGCCCATTGTCTGATGCTCTGAGTCGATGTGTAGACCTTGATGATGCCACCAATTACCTAAGCAACGACGACCAAAACGGCCTCGTCGCCGCCTTTGGCAAAGTCGCCAAACAAGCCGACCGCGCCAACAGCGTCAACAACGAATACGCCAACCGCGCCGCCACACGAGGCCACAGCCTCGACATGCTCGGGGCCAAATTCGACCGCATGACCATCATTCTTGGGGATCGGCTCTTGCCCGTGCTCGATGCCGTCTTACCGCCGCTCATGTCCGTGGTCGATAGCGTCGCCAACTTTGCCGAAGCCAACCCCAAACTGGCCACAGGTCTAATGGGCGTGGCCGCTGCCATTGCCGCCGTCAAAGCCGGAGCCATCGCCTTCAAACTCGCCAAACTCACTCTTGGCAACGGGCGCGACCGCTTCAACCTTGGCAAAGCCACACTCACCCGAGCAACCGACCAAACCACCCAAAGCGCCAACCGAGCCTCACGCTCCCTTGACCGCTTAAATCGCAAACTCAACAGCCTCGGCGCAGGCGCACGACAAAGCCCCACCGCCTACGGGGGCGAACGCCTTAGCAAAGAGGAACGCAAACGACGCAAAAGAGACTACCTACAAGGTCGATCCAGTGGCAGAAAAGCCACCTCAAAACGAGCCAGACCATCCCGCCTCAGCGGACGCTTTCGCTTGGGCAAATACGGACGGCTCGCAGGCCTACTCAGCAGCGGCGCGGCCTTGGGCATGTTCTCAGGCTCCGCCAATGCCAGCGGCCTATCTAACGTTGCCGACCTAGCCATGACCGGGGCAGACCTAGCGGGGGCAGCAGGGGGAATCAGTTCACTCATTCCCATGGGGGGCATCGCAGGCGGCGTACTAAAAGGCGCGGGCAAACTCTTCAGACCGCTCGACATCGCCCTCCAAGGCGTTGGCCTTGACTCCGCCATCTCCCAAGGCAACAGCACCCAAATCGGTGCCACCGCAGGCGACATGGCAGGGGGCTTGGGAGGCGCGGCGGCGGGCGGCTTAGCTGGCGCCGCCATTGGCTCCGTCGTGCCCATTATAGGCACCGCCATTGGGGGCATTGTTGGCTCCATCGCAGGTGGCATGGGCGGTGGCTCTTTAGGGGAATGGATCGGCAGCAAAATAGGTGGCTGGTTTGCAGACGACAAAACCGACCAACCTGCCCCCGCGAATATCGCAGCGAAAAGCCAACAGCTACAAAACCACAACAAAAGCATCACCTTTTCGCCAACCATCCATCTAACACCGACAGGCAACCCAAGTTACGACCAACAACTCAGCGACCAAGTGATAGAAAGGCTCAAAGCCGAATTTGCCCAAGGCATGATGGGCAATATGGACGTTGCCACAAGAGCCGATGGAAGCTTGACGGATAAACGAACGAGCTAGTGTTTAAGCTGAACTACTATTTTGGTAGGTCAGGTCAGCTCTTTCTTAGTGGAAGGGAGCCCTAAAACAGGGCGCCCCTAAGTCTCTTGTGTCGCGGTTAAAGGGGGTCGGTGAAATGCCGACCCCATAAATGCCTTTAAAGCATCGAGGAGGAACGAATCGTTCCCCCCTTGAAACCATAGGCACAGGGATGATGGGCATGGCGATTAGGGCGGTTGGCAGGTTGATGGATAAAAGAGAGTGTTAGGTTTGATAGTTGTCAGTGGTTTGTAAGGATTTTTTGGTGTATAAGTAAAAGGTTACTGGAATTAATTGGTAAAAATTTATTGTGTCAGAATGGTACACACCTTAAACACTCAGTGTTTTCTAGGTTCTTAGCGTGCGTGTCCTGATAAAACTCTGTTATTTTTTTAAATTTTGACATTAATATCAAGGATAGAAACTATGAAATTAGAATCAATTAAATTAAAGAATTTCCGAGGTTATGGTTCAGAAATACCTATTTCGATCAGTAATCTGACAGCATTTATTGGAAAAAATGATGCTGGGAAGTCAACAGTACTTGAAGCCTTAGAAATTTTTTTTAATAACTCCTTGGTTAAATGTGAGAAAGATGACTTAAATATAAATGCAGATAATAACTTAATTGAGATAACTTGTATTTTTAAGGAGCTCCCACAACAGATAATTCTAGATTCCGCTTTTCCTACATCGCTAGCAGATGAATATCTTCTTAACTCAGATGGAAACCTTGAAATTAAAAAAGTTTATACTGCTACGGCAGCGAATCCTAAAGAAAAAATATATATCGTTTGTAATCATCCAACAACTGATTTAGTAGACGATCTCTTAACTTTAAAGCGCACTGAATTAAGAGAAAGAGCTAATCAACTCGGAGTAGGTATTGAAAATTATAACGCTAATGTTAATTCTTCAATAAGACAAGCAATAAGAGCCAAGGTTGACGAGTTAAGTTTATCGAGTATAGATCTGCTTGTTGACAAAGAAGACAGTAAAAGAATTTTTGATTCAATAAAAAACTACCTACCTCTTTATGCATTATTTCAATCTGATCGGCCTAGTAAAGATGATGATAAAGAAGTTACTGACCCAATGAAAATTGCAGTGCAACAAGCACTATCAGAGCTCAGTGATGAAATAGGGCATATTAAAAATGAAGTAAGAGCAAAAGCTATTGAAACCGCAAACAGAACTTTAACTAAGCTTCGTGAGATGTCTCCAGACTTAGCTGATGAATTAATTCCTGAGTTCAAAACAGAACCTAATTTTGCCTCACAATTTAAATTATCGATTAAATCTGAGGATGATATTTCAATAAATAAGAGAGGAAGCGGGGTTAGGAGGTTAATTCTTTTAAACTTCTTTAGAGCTGAAGCTGAGCGAAGAAGAACAGCTGATGATGGAAATAATATTATATTTGCTTTTGAAGAGCCGGAAACTTCTCAGCATCCAGATCATCAACGTATGTTAATTGAGGCATTTATGGAACTATCGAATACCTCAAATAGCCAAGTAATGTTGACTACACATACTCCAACTTTAGCTGGGTTATTACCTCTTGAAAGCTTGAGGTTTATTGAAAGAGAAGGCCAAAATAGAATAATTCAAATGGGATCTAATGAAGTATTTAGTAAAGTGGCAGATACATTAGGCCTGTTACCTGACCCTATTTCGAAATATGCTCAAGCAATGCTTCTAGTCGAAGGCAAAGGTGATATTACTTTTGTGGAGCATACTGCTGAAAAGCTAAAAGAGGCTGGTTATATTGAACATACATTCCAAGATAAAAGATTTGCTCTAGTTCCTATTGGTGGATGTGGTAATTTGAAGCATTGGAAAACATTACAACTAGCTAAGCAATTTGATATTCCGTACTGTGTTTTATTGGACTCAGATAAAGGAACGAATGAAGAGCAACAAAATATTGATAAAGTTGCAGATATGCAAGCTGACGGAATTAAAGCATATATAACACGTAAACGAGAACCTGAAAACTATATTCACTTAGATTGTTTGTCGCTTCCTGAAGGAAGTCAATTTACTCTTACTGATACTTGTGATGCAAAAGAACTTATTGGTCGAGAAAAAGGGACTCGCAAATCTAATATAATAGAAGATTACTGGGTTTTAATGAGTGCTAGAAATATTAGGGAAATGGAGTCTTATTTTGATGGTGACACTGAACGGTTTGAGTTCACCGATATGTTTTCAGATTTCTTGTCGCTAGTTAAATAAGCATACAATTCAAGGGGGCAAATTCGTTGATTTTTAGAAGGCCAACGATATCTGCCCCCAACTTCCCAAATTTCAAAAGATCATGATATAAATGATTTGGATTAGCTGATCGGATTAAAAACTGAATATGAATAATGAAAACAAAAATCATATTTTTCCTGCGCAAGATCAAAGGCAAATCTGTGATCTAAGTAATGCATACCTAAATCATATTTTATTCGATGAAATAAAAGATTATTCTGATTTTTATGAGCATTTATCTATGTCTACATATAGCTTTAGGACGCAGGGCACGACCTCATTGATTAATATTGATACATATGTTTACTCTTCTATGAGAGCTACTTTAAATTCCATATTGGAAATTCTTAAAAAAGGTAG
>NZ_JAEMUI010000010.1 GCF_016461715.1 Marinomonas spartinae
AGCATCCGTGTTATTTTTATTTATAAATAGAAAAAATAATTTTCAGACAGACCTTTCGTGTCGGTATTGTTCAACTAATGGCAAGTAGCCCGATACATAACTGGGGTATTGAAAACGAAAGCCCGTATCAACAAGCGATTTATTACTAATACGTTTACCCGTTTTTGGTAAAAAGGCTTGAGCATTATCCGGAATATTCGCTGGAACACCCAATAGGTGAGCAATACAGAGTTTGACCTCCCACATGGAAACGGGAGTATGATCTGTCACTTCATAGTGGGCCAACAATGTCTCACCTTGGAACGCACAGTTCGCCAAATGCAGTAACGCTCGCACCACATCATCCCGATGAACCCGATTGGTCCAGCTATTTTTGTCCCAAGACTCAGCCGACATCACTTTTTGTAGCAGACGATAACGACCTGGGCCATAAATACCCGAACAACGTACAGCAACCGAGGGTAATGCTTTTGCCAGTACTTGCTCTGCTTCCAGAATCCATCGTGAAGACGCAGAGTCAGGTCTTTGAGGTTCCGTATGCTCGTCGATCCAATCCCCCTGATTTTGTCCATAGACACTGGTGCTCGACACAAAGAATACTCGCGGCTGAGTCGCACGATACCGTTCTACTATACGAGTTGCCGTCTCGTAATAAGCGGCGCGATAAGCGCTTTCATTATACTCTTGAGGTGTCATGATCAAAAAAATCAGATCCACATCGGGAAACTGTTCATCGCTAAATTGCGTGAGATCACCCGTTATGCCATGGACGCCTGATGGGAAATAGAGGCCCGTACGACGGATCGCACTCACCTGATGGCCTTGCTCCACAAGGGCTGGCGCGATACCCGTCCCTAAATCCCCACATCCGGCGATCAAAATACGTTTCGTTATCATAGAGTCTCCTAAAATAAGCCACACAATTCAAGTAATAAAAGCGCAAACAGGATTAACCGATACACCTTATCAAATTTTGTATTATCATAGTTATTAACAATGAATAGGTTGAGGGATTCGCGATGACATTAACAGAGTTAAAATACGTTGTTATGTTGGCACAGGAAAAGCATTTTGGACATGCTGCTGAAAAATGCTATGTGTCACAACCAACATTAAGTGTTGCAGTGAAAAAATTGGAAGAGGAACTAGGTGCCGCCATTTTTGAGCGTAGCAAAAGCTCTGTGTACATTACACCGCTGGGCGAACAAATTGTCGCGCAAGCAAAACGTGTCTTGGAACAGGCGAATACTATCAAAGAATTAGCCTCATCCGGTCATAACCAGCTAAAAGGCCCGATTAAAGTGGGAGCCATTTTTACCATTGCGCCGTACCTTTTTCCTTTTATGATTCCTACATTGCGCTCTATCACCAATGATATGCCCTTAATCATAGAAGAAGACCTGACGGAAAACCTGCGCCCTAAGCTGCGTAACGGTGAATTAGATGCCATCATCATCGCTTTACCCTTTAGAGAGCCAGATGTGGTAACACAACCTATCTATGAAGAAGAGTTTGTGGTGTTGATGCCTAAAGATCATTCTTGGACAAAATTATCCCACATCCATACCGATCAACTGTCAACCGATAACCTATTGTTGTTAGGTAAAGGTCATTGTTTTAGCGAGCAAGTATTAGAAGCTTGTCCCATGGTCAAAGAAGACGAATTCGGCGAAGGACGTACTATCGTCAACGGTAGTTCCTTGGAAACCATTCGCTACATGGTTGCCTCTGGACTGGGCGTCACTGTGTTACCAAAATCAGCGGTGACCAATATCGATAATAGCCTGCTGGAAATACGCCCTTTTGCGGACCCTGTCCCCAAACGCACCGTAGCACTTGCCTGGCGTGCCAGCTTTCCGCGCCCAAATGCTATTGACGCGGTCAGCCAATCCATTCGTGAAGCCAGCAAAAAACTTGAGCTCTAAGTACGCTTATGATGGATGATCTCGACACGCAAGATGTCAGAGAACTCAAAGGCGTTGGCAATGCAATGGCCGAAAAACTAGCGAAACTGCACCTTAATACGGTGCAGGATTTGCTGTTTCATCTGCCCATTCGCTATCAGGATCGCACTCGCGTGGTGCCTATAGGGCAGTTACGTTTTGGTGATGAAGCCGTTATAGAAGGGGTGGTCACGGGCTGCGAAATCAAAATGGGAAAACGCCGTAGTCTGTTGTGCCGTCTGAAAGACGGAACGGGCTCTTTATGTCTGCGTTTTTTTCATTTCTCTGCAGCGCAAAAGAAACAACTCGAATCGGGGAAAAAAATCCGTTGCTTTGGCGAAGTGCGTCGCGGCAGTACAGGCTTTGAGATGTATCATCCGGAATACAAGCTCGTTGACGAAGGATCAACATATAGTGAGTCAGACCAACTCACTCCCATTTACCCCCTGACAGACGGACTCACACAGCCAAAAATTCGCCAATTATGCGAACAAGCCTTAGCACGCCTAACACCATATAATTTGAAAGAATGGTTACCAGACGAAATTCGCCAGTCATTCAGCCTCCCCAACTTAGCGGACGCCATTCGATTTTTGCACCACCCTACTACCGATGCAAATTTAGAGCAGCTTAAAACGGGAGCGCACCCAGCCCAATATCGCCTGTCGTTTGAAGAATTGATGGCCCATCAATTATCTCTGATCGGAAAGAAGATCAAGGCCAAAGCAGATAAAGCCATTCAAGTCACAGAAAGCGGCACCTTGGCGCAACGCTTGCTCAGTCAGCTCCCCTTTTCGCCGACCAATGCTCAGCAACGCGTCTTTCAAGACATACTGCACGATCTTGCCTCAGGCCACCCTATGTTACGTTTGGTACAAGGAGACGTTGGTTCCGGTAAAACACTGGTGGCCGCCCTAGCAACGGCCGCCGTCGTTCAAGCGGGTTTCCAAGTGGCCATTATGGCGCCAACCGAAATTCTTGCCGAGCAGCATTTAACGAATTTTACTCAATGGTTCGCCCCTCTGGGTTTAAAAGTCGCCTGGATGGCCGGCAAGGTAAAAGGCAAAGCCCGGGAAAGTGAACTGGCTGATATAGCCTCTGGTGCCGCACAAATTGTCGTGGGCACGCATGCCCTATTTCAAGACTGTATCGAATTTGATCGTCTCGCTCTGGCGATTATCGATGAGCAGCACCGTTTTGGTGTGCACCAGCGCATGGCATTACGCGAGAAAGGTCTAAAACAGGGCTTTCAGCCTCATCAATTAATCATGACCGCGACGCCCATTCCTCGTACATTAGCCATGTCGGCCTATGCCGATCTTGACTGTTCCATTATTGATGAATTACCGCCAGGACGTACCCCTGTCAATACCATTGTGGTATCCGATCAACGCCGAAGTGAAGTCATAGAACGCGTCAAACAGGGCTGCCAAGAAGGCAAACAAGCCTATTGGGTATGTACTCTCATAGAAGAATCAGAAGCCTTGCAATGCCAAGCAGCTGAAGACACAGCGATCTTGCTACAAGAACAACTGGGCAATCTAAAAATTGGCTTGGTACACGGTCGCCTCAAGGCACAAGAAAAGGCGGATATTATGGCCCGTTTTAAGGCTGGCGAGCTGCAATTACTCGTCGCAACGACGGTTATTGAAGTGGGCGTAGACGTACCGAATGCCAGTTTAATGGTCATCGAAAACCCAGAACGCCTCGGTTTGGCGCAGCTTCATCAATTACGCGGCCGAGTTGGTCGGGGGCAAGCCGCCAGCCATTGTGTGCTACTTTATAAAGCACCACTTGGTGAACAGGGCAAGGCTCGACTATCGACCATGAGAGAAACCAACGATGGCTTTAAAATTGCCGAGAAAGATTTGGCGTTACGCGGCCCAGGAGAATTACTAGGCACCAGACAAACAGGGTTGTGGGAATTCAAAGTCGCCGATTTACAAAGGGACAAAGCCCTACTCGATGATGTGCAAAAAGCGGCCGTGCAATTACATCAGCGTTACCCAGAGCGCATTCCGCCCATCCTGTCACGCTGGCTGCCTGACCACGCCCGTTATCTGAATGTTTAACGAATATTCACCACCGTGGTATTTTTTACTTCTTCCATCGCAACATAGGTTCGAGACTCTCGAACATGGGGCAAGGTCAGTAAGGTTTCCCCTAACAATTGACGATAAGTATCCATATTAGACACGCGAGCTTTTAATAAATATTCAAAATCCCCCGCAATCAAATGGCACTCTAGAATCTCTGGAATCTCAGAGACCGCCACTTTGAATTCATTAAATCCCTCGGGAGACGTGGTTTTCAGACGAATCTCGACAAATACCAGTAGTCCAGCGTCCACTTTTTTCGGGTCGACTAGAGCACAATAGCCCGTGATGTAGCCATTACGCTCTAAGCGACGTACCCGTTCTAAGCAAGGCGTTGCACTCAGCCCAACTCGGCTGGCAAGTTCAACGTTAGATAAGCGACCATTATCTTGTAATTCTCGCAGTATCTTTTTGTCTAAGCGATCAAGCGGTTTGGTTGAGTTGTCCATTTTGCATGGATCTCCTTACATCACACTAAAGTTTTCTTAAGTCTATCATGGAGATGGCAACTTATGGGAAACGCTTTTTATCAATAGAACAAGAATAAAATACGCGTGCTTTAATGGGAAAGATAACTCTCACGCACCAATAAAGAGCAAAAATAAAAAAACGCACAGTAATGATACATTTTGTATCAGTTTTTGTTTTCCTCATCATTTTTGCGATCTTGCTTGCCCCATAACGAAGCATTTTCAACCTATCCAATTAACAGTATGGAGCACCAAAAAAAGTAAAAAATATGCAAATTTTGTTGGAATACTGTCATTTTATCCTTGACTGGGCCAGTGAAAGAGGCATTCTATACCGTGTAGCAAGCACTTTTCAGGTAAATGTGCTGCTTTTTTTTCGAAAAATATAATTAAATGTTGGCAACTGTTTTGCATAATCCTTACGAAATCTTAGATATTGTAAGTTTTTTGAGAACAACATACTAAAATATGAATATGCCTGGGAGGCGAAAAGATGAAATCGAACGTTGGCAAAATACTCTCAACAGCCGCAATTACTGCAGTCATCAGCACGGGAGCAGCTGCAGGCACACTTGACGATGTGAAAGCGAAGGGTTATCTACAATGCGGCGTAAGCCAAGGTGTACCGGGGTTCTCAAACGCAGACGATAAAGGCAACTGGTCTGGTATTGATGTGGATGCCTGTCGCGCGGTCGCTACTGCTATTTTCAACGACCCTAGCAAAGTAAAATTCACACCGCTTTCCGCTAAAGAACGTTTCACGGCATTGCAATCTGGCGAAATCGATATGCTCTCTCGTAACACTACTTGGACGTTTACTCGTGACGTATCTCTTGGTCTCGATTTCACCGCTATTACCTTTTATGACGGACAAGGCTTTATGGTTCATAAAGAGCTAGGGGTTAAATCCGCAAAAGACCTAGACGGTGCGACCGTCTGTACGCAATCAGGCACCACAACCGAATTAAACATGGCGGACTTTTTCCGTAAAAATAACATGTCTTACGTGCCAGTTATTATCCAAAAGGCAGACGAGGCTGTTGCGGCTTACGACTCAGGCCGTTGTGACGTATTCACCACAGACAAATCTGGCTTAGCCGCTTGGCGTACCAAACTCAAAAACCCAAAAGACAATATCATTCTTCCTGAAACCATTTCTAAAGAGCCTCTAGGCCCTGTGGTTCGCCAAGGTGATGAACAATGGAAAGATTTGGTGACTTGGGTGCTATTTGCACAAGTTAATGCAGAAGAAATGGGCATCAACTCTAAAAACGTTGCTGAAATCAAAAAAACAACGAAAGATCCCGCCATTATGCGTCTGCTAGGTGTTGATAGTGATATGGGTAAAGACCTTGGTCTAAGTGCCGATTGGGCTTATAACGTAATCGCCAAAGTGGGTAACTATGGCGAGGAGTTTGACCGTAACGTGGGTAAAGACTCACCACTTGACCTACCTCGTGGTTTGAACAACCTATGGGACAATGGCGGTATCATGTACGCGCCACCAGTTCGTTAATATAACTCTCTTCGGGTTATTACCCAGCCGCCTAAATCTGCGGCTGGGTGTCTTTCCTCTTTTCCTATACATCTGATGAGCAGTTATTGCCTGAACCAAGATGAATGATATAAAAGATCCTAGTAAAAAAAGCTTTTTGTACGATGCAGGAACACGTTCTCTTGTTTTTCAAGTCGTGCTATTGGCTATCGTTATATACGTTTGCTATTACCTATTTAGTAACCTACAAGCCAACTTAGACAGCCGAGGCATAACCACTGGCTTTGCTTTTTTAAACGAGCCTGCGGGCTTTCCTATTCTTATTCACCTAATTAGTTATACTGAGGCAGATACATACGGACGTGCCTTCCTTGTAGCCTTAATCAATACTTTTGTCATTTCCTTGCTGGGTATTATATTAGCCACCATTATTGGCGTGATAATGGGACTAGCCCGTTTGTCTAGAAACTGGCTAGTCGCCCGCTTGGCAACGGTTTATATTGAAACATTGCGTAATATTCCGCTGCTACTACAAATGTTTTTCTGGTATTTCGCCGTGCTCGCTGCACTGCCTACGCCCAGAAACAGTTATGAATTTGCCGACTTCTTATTGAATAAGCGTGGGATCTATTCTCCCAGTCCGATTACTCAAGAAGGTTTTAGCATCGCAGTAGCAGGGTTTATTGTCTCCATTGTAATCTCTATTGCTTTAATCATCTGGGCCAAAAAACGCCAAACTCGAACGGGGTTATGGTTTCCCGCTTATTGGTCATCTCTTGGCATTATTGTCGTCATTACCTTTTTAGCCTTTGCGGCAGCGGGTTTTCCTTTGGAATTTAACCTGCCTCACAAAACTCGCTTTAACGTTAGTGGTGGCATGGTGTTACCCCCTGAATTTGTCGCAGTATTGGTTGCCTTGTCGACCTATACAGGCTCTTTCATTGCAGAAATAGTTCGTGCTGGTATTTTGTCGGTAAATTGGGGACAAACAGAAGCCGCTCGTTCTCTAGGACTACGCGACAGCTTGACACAGCGGCTCATTGTTTTGCCTCAAGCATTGCGCGTCATCATCCCGCCTTTGACAAGTCAGTACCTAAACTTGGCTAAAAACTCATCATTAGGAGCCGCTATTGCGTATCCTGAATTGGTGTCTGTCGTCATGGGCACCACGCTAAACCAAACTGGCCAAGCGATTGAAACCATCGGCTTATGTATGCTGGTGTACGGTTCATTGAGCTTAAGTATTTCTTTGTTTATGAACTGGTATAACAAAAAAATGTCACTAATTGAGCGCTAGGAGAGGCACACATGGCTATTGAATTTAAACCATCACCCAGCCTCCCACCACCATCCACAGCGGTGGGACCTGTTGCGTGGGTTCGACATAACCTTTTGTCTTCCCCATTGAATATTATTCTGACAATCTTCAGCCTGTACATTCTGTATTTGCTTATTCCACCACTTATCGAATGGGGCGTAATCAATGCCACATGGACTGGCTCATCCAATAAAGCTTGTACTGGCAGCGGAGCCTGTTGGGCGTTTATAAATTCCTACTTTGAACAGTTCATGTATGGCTTTTACCCTTCTGACCAAACATGGCGAGTCAACTTAGCGTTGGTGATTTTGGTACTTTTAGTGGCCATGTTTGCCATTAAAAAAATCAATAGGTTTTACCTGACACTGGTTATTATCCTTCCTTACCCTATCCTAGCTTACTATTTATTTTCTGGAGGTGCGTTTGGTTTAGAGCCTGTCGAAACGGCCAAATGGGGTGGTCTCTTCTTAACCATTCTGCTGGGTGTTATTGGGATTGTGGCATCGTTTCCATTGGGTGCTTTGTTGGCTTTAGGACGTCGCTCTAATATGCCTGTAGCCAAAGCCGTTTGTGTTATCTTTATCGAAACCATTCGTGCTGTCCCATTGATCACCATTTTGTTTATGGCATCGGTGATGATCCCACTCTTTTTGCCTGATGGATTAAACTTTAACAAACTGTTGAGAGTGTTAATCGGTATTGTCCTTTTCTCATCCGCTTATATGGCGGAGGTGATTCGAGGTGGGTTACAAGCCATTCCGAAAGGTCAATATGAAGCTGCAGATGCGATGGGGCTGACCTATTGGCAATCTATGTCGCTCATTATTTTACCCCAGGCTTTAAAATTGGTTATCCCTGGCATCGTCAATACCTTTATTGGTTTATTTAAAGACACAACTCTGGTTTACATCGTGGGTATGTTTGATTTCTTAGGACGTATTCAAGCCGCTAACCACGATACAAATTGGTTGGGCACCACCGTCGAAGGGTATGTTTTCGCTGCTTTCGTTTACTGGGCTTTCTGCTTTGGTATGTCCCGTTACAGCATGGCACTAGAGCGTAAATTAGAAACTGGACATAAGCGGAATTAGTCAAGAATTTGAGGCTTTTATAATGACAGATAGAAATATGGCACTGGCTCAATTGGAGCAAGGCGAACAAGCAATCATTGAGTTTAAAGACGTAAACAAATGGTATGGCGAATTTCATGTGCTAAAAAATATCAACTTTAGCATCAAAAAAGGGGAGCGAATCGTCGTCTGCGGTCCATCGGGATCGGGAAAATCGACAATGACTCGCTGTATTAATCGCCTTGAAGAGCATCAGAAAGGCATCATTACCGTCGATGGTATCGAGATGAATAATAACTTGAAGAACATCGAGACTATTCGTAAAGATGTCGGCATGGTGTTCCAGCATTTTAACTTGTTCCCGCACTTAAGCATTCTTGAAAACCTGACGCTAGCTCCTATTTGGGTACGTAAAATGCCCAAAAAAGAAGCAGAAGAACTGGCCATGCATTATTTGGAACGCGTTAAAATTGCCAACCAAGCATTAAAATACCCAGGGCAACTTTCCGGGGGCCAACAACAGCGTGTGGCGATTGCCCGTGGCCTGTGTATGCAGCCACGCATCATGCTATTTGATGAGCCCACTTCCGCTCTTGACCCAGAAATGATCAAAGAAGTGCTCGATGTTATGGTGAAGTTGGCAGAAGAAGGGATGACCATGGTTTGTGTTACCCATGAAATGGGCTTTGCTAAAACCGTGGCGGATCGCGTGGTCTTTATGGATGCTGGAGAAATTGTGGAGGCCAATGAGCCTCAAGAGTTTTTCAATAATCCACAGCATGACCGTACACAATTATTCCTAAGCCAAATTTTAAACCATTAATATCGGTTCCCCACTAACCGAGCGATTCGGGTTAATCGCCTCATCTTGATGTGCCACCATGACGTTGGGCGCAGTAAGGTGAGGCTTTTTTATGGGCGTTTTCTATGCGACATCACTTCCAAACCTCAATATAATAGCCACGTCACTAATCGAGGTCTTTGAGCGCTACCAGAAACACCAGTGTCGATCAAAGAGCTCTAAACGATTGGCCTAACATGCAACTGAATCATCATCTGACACTTGCCCTGCACTACCGTTGGCAACCCTTAAGACAAATTAACAAACAGCAAATTCCGGCGTCACTTTGGTTTTGGCTCACGACCAGTCAATCCATCACCGCAGAATTGAAAAAAAGAGGCCAACTCACCGTAGAGATCATTGAGGATGGTTGGGGGAAGGCAACACCACGTGAAAAACGTCGACTCAACATGAAGCCACGCGATGCTGCGCGTGTTCGCACGGTATTATTAAAAGTTAATGGACGAACCATTATATACGCTCGCTCCATTATACCAGCCAACGCCTTACGTGGTCATTGGCGACAGGTGAAACATTTGCACAATAAACCATTGGGCGGTTATTTGTTTAAGCATAGGGCCCTTAAACGCAGTCCTATTGAGGTGGCCGCCCTTCCCAAAGGCTTATTTACCAATCACCATACCAAAATCTGGGCAAGACGCTCTGTTTTCCAACAATTTGGCTCTGGTATCTTGGTCAGTGAAGCGTTTTTCGAGACAATGGCATAACATAAAGGCAGTTTCGCCTAATATTGACGACTTAATCAATGGACTCTCATGAACAAGCTTAAAGATTACGCCGATTTAACGCGTTTTAATCGCCCGATTGGCTCCCTACTCTTGCTGTGGCCAACCCTGTGGGCCCTTTGGTTAGCGGCCGATGGCTGGCCACAGTGGCACCTTATTGTCATTTTTGTTCTAGGGGTGTTTAGCATGCGTTCTGCTGGCTGTGTCATCAATGATTATGCCGACCGAAAAGTCGATGGTCACGTTGAGCGCACAAAGAATCGTCCTTTACCATCTGGCCGTGTGTCCGAAAAAGAAGCGCTGGGATTGTTCGCCTTTTTGGTCGCACTGAGCTTTTTGTTGGTGTTGTGTACCGATTTACGAACCATTTTGCTGTCTTTCGTCGGCTTAGGGCTAGCAGCACTGTACCCCTTTATGAAGCGCTACACCCATCTACCCCAGTTATTTCTTGGCTTGGCGTTCTCTTGGGCCATACCCATGGCATACAGCGCCCAAGGTGGAGATCTGCTAGACCCCAAGTTGTGGATGCTGTTTGTAGCAAATTGCTTCTGGACCATTGCCTATGACACCTACTATGCCATGACAGACCGACCCGACGACTTAAAGGTCGGCATTAAATCCACCGCGATCCTTTTCGGCAAATACGATTTACTTGTTATTCTCTGTCTACAAGGTCTAACGTTATCCCTATTGGTCTGGATCGGGATACTGGCCCACCTTAACTGGATCTACTTTGTGTCGCTTATCATCAGTTTGGGATTATTTGGGCTGCAATACCAAAAAGCCAAAGAACGTGACCGACAAGCCTGCTTCCATGCTTTCTTAGATAATAACCGAATTGGTTACTGTATCTTTATTGGCATCGCTGCTAGCTTACTATTTATGTAATATATGGCGAATATGTGACATTTTCATATAACTGTCATACTAAGACGTTTTAATTAAACCGTTCCTGAGATGAGGGTAGATCCTGTGACCGGTAAAAAAGTATTAATCATTGATGATGAGTCTTCCATTCGCGAAATGATCGCCGTCGCCTTAGAAATGGCGGGATACGAATATATGGAAGCAGAAAATAGCCAACAAGCCCACGAAATCATTGTCGACCATCGACCTGATTTGATTCTCTGCGACTGGATGATGCCAGGGAGTAGCGGCATAGAACTGACTCGTCGCCTAAAAAAAGACAGTGCAACAGCGGAAATCCCCGTCATTATGTTGACGGCAAAAAGCGAGGAAGACAACAAAATTCAAGGGCTGGAAGTCGGTGCTGACGATTACATTACCAAGCCCTTCTCGCCACGAGAATTAGTCGCCAGACTGAAAGCGGTGCTACGTCGAGCCACGCCTCAAGGGGTGGATGAGCCAATTGAAATCGAAGGGTTAACCCTTGATCCTATTAGCCAACGCGTTACCATTGACAATAAGCCGCTAGATATGGGGCCGACGGAGTACCGTCTGCTAAAATTTCTCATGACTCACCAAGAAAGAGCCTATTCACGGGCACAATTATTGGATCAGGTATGGGGCGGTAATGTTTATGTGGAAGAACGTACCGTTGATGTGCATATTCGCCGTTTACGAAAAGCCATTGGTAGCAGTCACGACTTTTTGATTCAAACCGTTCGAGGGACTGGCTACCGATTCTCTCCCAAAAGGACTTAGTCATATAATATGAAAGCAGTTTGGCGAAGAGCAATAATTCGCTGGTCTTTAGGGCTTTTGGCCTGCATCGTCATCGGTTTTATCATAAACCACTTACAAGCCGTCGTACTTTTGTTTTTATTGGGAACATTGTATTGGCAGCTGTATCAACTTTACCAATTTCATTATTGGCTACGTCACTCTGGGCGAGGCGCCCCTCCTGAATCGGATGGCATCTGGGGAGATATCTTCGATGTTGTCTACCGTTTGCAGAAAAAACAGCGTAAATCGAAGCGCCGTATGCGCCAAGCTCTGAATCGTATCGAGAATTCTACCGCCGCCCTAAAAGAAGGCGTCATTATGGCCGATAACCAAGGCAACTTAGAGTGGTGGAATAACTCGGCAGGACACTTTTTAGGCCTAATGCGCCCAGTTGATCGAGGGCAGCCCATTACCAATATTGTTCGCAACCCAGAATTTTTTCGTTACTTTACCCAAAAACGTTTTGGAGAACCCCTGGTGATTAAGTCACCGGCCAAAGAGGGCGTTTATTTAGAAGTCCAAACCACCTTGTACGATAAAAATGATCATTTGATTTTTATCCGCGATGTCACAAGACTGCACCTGCTTGAAGAAATGCGCAAAGACTTTGTCGCCAATGCCTCCCATGAGCTAAAAACCCCTTTAACGGTCATTAAAGGTTATTTAGAAACGTTAGAAATGTTCCAAGATTCCCTGCCCGCCAGCATGCAAAAAGGCATCGCAAATATGTCTGAGCAGTCGGAGCGCATGGAACATTTAATCGAAGATTTGTTGCTATTATCGCGTTTAGAAAGCAACGATAAACGAGAAGAAGAACATTGGCATGAGGTGTCTTCTTGGACGGAAGCCATTAAGAAAATTGCGTCACCTCTACTTACTGAAAAACATTCTTTAGACATTGATATTCCAGAAAAAGCACGTCTGTACGGCGCCTACAACGAACTCTACAGTGCGTTTTCTAATTTGGTGGTAAACGCCATCAAGTATTCACCAGATGGCGGTGAAATCAAAGTGAAATGGGAGTCTAATGAATTCAGTGGCGTGTTTTCAGTTGCCGACCACGGCTTAGGCATAGACCCAAGATACATTCCGCGCTTAACGGAGCGATTTTTCCGAGTCGATAAGGGTCGTAGTACCAAAACGGGCGGCACGGGATTAGGCTTAGCCATCGTCAAACATGTGCTCATGCACCATGATGCTAAGTTACAGATTCTTAGCGAACTCAACCGTGGCAGTCGCTTCTCTTGTCATTTCCCTGCCAACCGAGTACGGACGGATGATATTCCAGCGTTTTCTGCAATAGAAAAAAATGTTGAGGATGACAAAGAGCCTATTGCAAAAGACCAATAAACCCCACCCTAACCCTCCCCTTCAATAAGGGGAGGGAACAAGACATTCCTCAGCCCAACCCCTTCCCCTTACAACGGAGCTGGGAGGGAACTGTTTTGCTCCTCCCCCTTGCCAAGGGGGAGGCTGGGAGGGGGTTATAAGGGTTCACTATAAGCTATCAAATAGCTTACTGATAAAGACTTCTTTTTCAGCATCTTGATCAATCAACCCTAAACCAACGGTTAAAAAAGTTGAATCATGTTTCTTCTCAGTGGTAGCGACGGATTGAACATAATAATTTAGGCGATTGACTTTACCCTCAAACTCTAAATCCAAAACCGATTGCCCCAGTACTTGAGGAATCACATCATCGCTTTTTATCAGCATGGTGGCGTCTTGCTTACTAAATTGAATCACCATGCAGCGAAACTGTTTGCCTTCGAAACGCACCATAGTGGGAATTTTCACATCTTTCACTGTGGGGACAGGGGCATCAGGGTTGATAAATTTCGTCGCCTCGACTTTACGAGATGATTTTCCCCCCATTAAAACATCCAATGATGCCGATGCGACACCACCAGCAGGCGAAGCACTTCTAGGTTTTTGCGAGGTCAGCTTGCTTTGCATATTATGCTTTTTGGCGGCGCTCATCACCTTATTCACCAGCTGTTCACTGGAAAACGGTTTCCCCAAATAATCGGTCACACCGGATTTGACCGCCTCCACCACATGGTCTTTATCGCCACGGCTGGTAATCATCACAAAAGGAATATTTTCTTTTTTGTATTCAGGCTGCTCACGGCACCACTGCAAAAGCTCTACCCCAGTCATTTCGGGCATTTCCCAATCACACAGCACCATATCGAACTGACTTTTCGATAGCAATTGTTGGGCCTTGCGGCCATTAACGGCTTCCTCCAATATGGCGGCTGGAAACTCCTTACGCAATGTGCGACGAATTAAATCGCGCGTAAAAGACGCATCATCCACCACCAGTATTTTTATCGACATTCACAAGCCTCTTTCTAGAGCAATCTTACAAGGAAGTGCCATTACCATGCACAGGTTGGAAAACCGAGACCCACAGAAGCGTGGCAGCCAACACAGCAATCGGCATGATCACTAAATTTACAAAAGGAATCGTCAAACAGACCATGACAATACCGCCAAAGGTCCAACACAATAGCGGCTTAGTACGCAACGCCATACGCATGTCATAAAAGGCGACTTTGTTATTGTCAAATGCGTAATCCATGTATTGAAGTGACAACATCCATGCTGAAAATAATAGCAGCAAAACCGGAGCAACGACATTCACCAAGGGGATAAAAGACAACACTATTAACAAAATGAAACGTGGTAAGAAATAGAATAATTTCTGACATTCACGCTGCACACTGCGAGCAATAATAGCAATCACCACTTTCGTGGTCATTTTTTCATCGAACACTTTACCCGTTTGCTTCTCTTCTACCTTCTCCGCCAAGATGGCCATAAAAGGCGACGCCAAAATGTTCACCCCAATAGAAAAACTATAAAACAGCAACACAGCAATAATGGCGGCAAAGATGATATAAAACAGCCAATGCATAAAGGCGAGCCAATGGGGCAAATAGCCCATCGCCATATTAATCAAATCATCAAAGTAATGCAGAGCCACCATGTACAATAACGCCATGAGGATCACATTCGCCACTAAAGGCGCTAAGATAAAAATCCGCAACCCAGGGGAAACAATCAAAGGTAAGGCTTTCAGAAACGCACCGGCGGCTTTAAAAGGCTGTGTAATCACTCTTATTTATTCCTAATCGATCATAATAGCCAAGAGCATAGCATGAGCGGATTATTGGCTCCATGTCATCCGCTTTTCCTTAGTCAGGATCCTCGTAAAACAACTTAAAAAATCATGATTCTCCTTGTCACTTTCACAAAAATGAAGCAAGCCTAACAACCTTTACCTTTATTAGACGCATAACCTGATACGGAATTTCGATTGTGACCTTTTGTAAATTGATTAACTATGAAGGCTGAGCTTAGTTTCGCTCGTCTCATGACTTTATCGTCAACAAGAATAAAAGACCTCACAAAAGCTAACTAATTAAGGTAACGATTATTATGAAGAAGACAAAAACGTTAATCGCCAGCGCCATTCTTGCGGCATCTTTTGGAGCCATGCAAGTATACGCAGCCAATGTGCCTGCGGGTGTTCAACTGGCGAAAAATCAAGTTCTAGTCAAAGGGGGCGAAGGCGAACCTCAAACCATTGATCCACAGAAAGTCTCTGGTACACCGGGATCGCTACGTGACCGTGACCTGTTTGAAGGCTTATACAGTGAAGGTAAAGATGGCGTGTTAGTGCCTGGTGTCGCCGAAAGCTACACAGTTAACAAAGATCACACCGTTTACACCTTCAAATTACGCCATGATGCGAAATGGTCAGACGGCAGCCCTGTTACCGCAGAAGATTTTGTCTTCGGATTTCAGCGTCTTGTCGATCCAAAAACCGCCTCAACCTATTCTTACTATGCCGCATTAGCAGGTATTAAAAACGCACAAAACATCATTGACGGTAAAGATAAAGTATCTTCTTTAGGGGTAAAAGCACTGGATGCCCACACCTTCCAAGTCACCTTGGACCATTCCGTACCGTATTTTGTCAAAATGACCGTAAACTCCTCTCTTTTCCCTGCGCCTAAAAAAGTGGTTGAGAAATGGGGAGACGCTTGGACCAAACCAGAGCATATCGTAAGCAATGGTGCCTATAAACTGGAAAGTTGGGTCGTCAACCAACAAATGGTCTTTGTTCGTAACCACGACTACTGGAACGACAAAAAAACCGTTATCAATAAAGTGGTTGTGTTACCTATTGTCGATGCTGCTGTGGAATACAGCCGTTACATGGCAGGCGATTTGGACATGACATCTAATAGTGGCATTCCAACTAACCGTTACCATGAGTTGTTAAAAACCGTTCCTAACCAGGTAAAAGTTTCTCCTGCTTTGGCGGTTTACTATTACGACTTCAATAATCAAAAGCCACCTTTTAACGACGTGCGTGTTCGTAAAGCCTTGTCTTACGCTATTGACCGTAACATCATCACCAAATATGTAACAGGTACTGGTGAAATCCCTGCTTATTCTTTTACACCACCAGATGTGTCAGGCTTTAAAGCCAAAGAGCCTCAATACGAGAAATGGACCCAAGCAGAACGTAATAAAAAAGCCCAAGAGCTATTAAAAGCAGCAGGCTTCGATAAGAGCCATCCGCTGAATTTCACCTTGCTTTACAACACCAATGAAAACCACAAGAAAATTGCCATCGCAATTTCCGCCATGTGGAAAAAAACCTTGGGCGTCAACGTGACCCTAGATAACCAAGAGTGGAAAACCTTCCTTAACACTCGTCAGCTAGGTAACTACCAAGTAGCCCGTGACGGCTGGTTTGGTGACTATAACGAAGCGTCGACTTTCTTGAGTTTGTTGGACTCTACTTCTAGTCAAAACAATGCTCAATATAAAAACCCAGCGTACGATAAGCTGATGGATGAAGCGGCGAAAGCGAACAACCCAGCGCCTTATTATCAAAAAGCGGAAGACCTAGCAATTGATCAAGACATGGCGGTAGCGCCTATCTATCAATACGTCACTAAGCGCTTGATCAAGCCTTATGTGGGTGGCTACATGCCAAATCTTGAAGACAATATCTATACTCGTGATATGTACATCATCAAGCATTAAGATTGTCTCTTACTTACCCCAGCGCAGTGATGCGCTGGGGTTTATTTCCACTGATGGTTCCCTTGTATTAGCCGCCTAGCGGCGACCTAATCAGGTATTTTTTATGTTCAGATTTATTGTTAAGCGCTTGCTTGAAGCCATTCCAACACTGTGGGCGTTGGTAACACTGTCTTTCTTTTTAATGCGTTTCTCCCCAGGTAGTCCATTTACCTCAGAGCGAGGTATACCAGCGGCGGTATTGGCAAATCTACAAGCCAAGTATCATATGAATGAGCCGTTAATGAATCAATATTTCCATTATCTATGGGATTTATTGCACGGTAATCTGGGTTACTCATTCCGCTTTAGTGACTATACGATTAACCAGTTGATAGCACAGAGCTTCCCCATTTCGGCCGAAATCGGTTTTTGGTCTTTTCTGGTTGCGGTCTCCCTTGGCGTGATATGTGGTGTCTTTGCCGCGCTACGCCAGAACTCTCTTCTCGATTATGGCGTGATGACCTTTGCCAATATCGGAATGGTATTGCCTAACTTTGTGATTGCGCCCTTGTGTATTCTGTTTTTCTCCATTAAACACCATTGGTTACCAGCAGGCGGCTGGAATGGTGGCGCTTGGCAATACTTGATCATGCCTGTCATCGCCATGTCCACCAGCTATATTGCGCAGATAGCCCGTATTACCCGTGGCAGCATGATCGAGACCATGCACTCTCACTTTATTCGTACCGCTCGCGCTAAAGGCTTACCGAAAGCACGTATTGTTATCCAACATGCTCTGCGTCCTGCCATGTTGCCAGTGGTTTCTTATCTTGGGCCCGCGTTTGTCGGTATCGTCACAGGCTCGGTGGTGGTTGATCAATTCTTCGGTACTGGCGGTATCGGCCAAAACTTTGTCAATGGTGCGCTTAACCGCGATTACTCTTTAGTCATGGGCGTGACGATTTTGATCGGTACCTTGACCATTTTGTTTAACGCCATTGTCGACATTCTGTATGTCTTCATTGACCCTAAAATTCGTTATTAGAGCATTTCATTATGATAACCAATAAAGATAAAGTTGCGGCAGTCGAAAAATTTGCCGAACAAGTTGTCGAAGTGGAAGGTCGCAGCTTGTGGCAGGATGCTCGCCGTCGCTTCTTCACTAATAAAGCCGCAGTAATCAGTCTAATAATATTGATAATTATTGCTGCCTTATCCATTTTTGGTCCCCTATTAAGCCGCTGGAACTATGCTGACATCGACTGGAGTGCGTTGTCTGATATCTCTACTCTGGGACGACCCAGTATTGCCAATGGCCATTATTTTGGGACCGACCCCTTAGGGCGCGATATTTTTGTGCGCACCATGCAAGGGGGTCAGATCTCTTTGATGGTCGGGATTTTAGGCAGTTTTGTTGCGGTGATTATCGGCACCCTTTATGGCGCCACATCAGGCTACTTAGGTGGCAAAGTGGACAGCGTAATGATGCGTTTCCTAGAGATTCTAAACTCGTTCCCTTTTATGTTTTTCGTGATCATCTTGATGACGGTATTCGGTCGTAATATTCTGCTGATTTTCGTGGCGATCGGAGCCGTGTCTTGGCTGGATATGGCACGTATTGTCCGTGGTCAAACCCTGAGTTTGAAAAACAAAGAATACATCGAAGCCGCCTACGCTTGTGGGGTGTCAACGCCGAAAATCATTATCCGTCACATCGTGCCAAACGTACTGGGTGTGGTTATCGTTTATGCGACCTTGCTGGTCCCCAACATGATTCTGCTGGAATCTTTTATTAGTTTCTTAGGCCTTGGGGTACAAGAGCCTATGACCAGTTGGGGGGCGTTGATTTCTGAAGGGGCGCCAAACATGGACGTCGCTGTCTGGCAATTAGCCTGGCCCTTGGGCTTCTTGGTGGTCACACTGTTTTGTTTTAACTTCCTAGGCGACGGTTTACGCGACGCTCTAGATCCAAAAGACCGCTAGGAGGATCGTATGACGAAGACTGTGGAGAAAGAAAATATTTTAGAAGTTGATAATCTGCGTGTTAATTTTAAAACACCAGATGGCCTCGTGACGGCTGTCAACGACTTAACATTTAACCTTGCCCAAGGGGAAACGCTGGGCATCGTTGGTGAATCCGGCTCAGGGAAAAGCCAAACGGCGTTTGCCTTGATGGGCCTGCTGGCAGGCAATGGCGTGATTGAAGGCGAAGCCCGCTTTGAAGGGCAAAACATTCTGACCCTTAACGAAAAGGCCATGAATCATATTCGCTCCGAAAAAATTGCCATGATCTTCCAAGATCCAATGACGTCCTTGAATCCTTATATGAAGGTCGGCAAGCAGTTAATGGAAGTGTTGCTTCTGCATAAGGGTATGAACAAGGCGGACGCCTTTGAAGCTTCGGTAAAAATGCTCGATGCGGTAAAAATGCCAGAAGCCCGCAAGCGTATGAATATGTATCCTCACGAGTTTTCAGGCGGCATGCGTCAACGAGTCATGATCGCTATGGCCTTGTTATGCCAGCCAAAATTATTAATCGCCGATGAGCCTACCACAGCATTAGACGTGACGGTGCAAGCGCAAATTTTAACGCTATTGAACGAGCTAAAAGCCGACTTTAACACCTCTATCATTATGATTACCCATGATTTGGGTGTGGTGGCTGGTTTATGTGACAAAGTGTTGGTCATGTATGCTGGTCGTACCATGGAATACGGCCAAACAGAAGATGTGTTCTATCGCCCAACACACCCTTATACAAAAGGGTTATTGGAAGCCATTCCTCGTCTTGATGGCGATGGTGGCGCGCTAGCAACAATCGCAGGTAACCCACCCAACTTACTCAACCTTCCGGCAGGTTGCCCCTTCCAAGAGCGTTGCCTATACGCAGAAGATCGCTGCCGTAAAGAATCGCCTGTTTTGGAAGAATATCAACCTGGGAAATTACGCGCTTGTCACAAACCGGTGAATTGGGAGGTGGCGTCATGAGTACAGCAACTGACAACGTATTAATGGAAGTGAAAGACTTAAAAGTTCACTTCAACATCAAAGCAGACAACGCTTGGCCATGGACGCCAGGACAAGCATTAAAAGCCGTCGATGGTGTCAACCTAACCATTTACGAAGGCGAAACCCTTGGTGTGGTGGGAGAGTCCGGCTGTGGTAAATCCACCCTTGCTCGGGCCCTATTACGTCTTGTGCCCATTACTGATGGTAGCGTGGTTTGGTTAGGACAGGACTTAACCGACCTAGATAAAAAGCAAATGCGAGATAAGCGCCAAGAACTGCAAATGATCTTTCAGGATCCATTGGCGTCGTTAAACCCTCGTATGACGGTTGGAGACATCATCGCTGAGCCGCTACGCACGTTTAAGCCCCATTTGTCTAAGAAAGAAGTCAAAGATCAAGTACGCGCAATCATGGATCGTGTTGGCCTTCTCCCCAACGTGATTAACCGCTACCCACACGAGTTCTCCGGTGGTCAGTGTCAGCGCATCGGCATCGCTCGCGCCTTGATTCTTAAGCCGAAACTTGTGGTGTGTGATGAGCCGGTATCCGCGTTGGATGTGTCCATCCAAGCACAAGTGGTCAATTTGCTAAAAGAGCTACAAGAGGAAATGGGCCTGTCTTTGGTATTCATCGCCCACGATTTAAGTGTGGTAAAGCACATTTCAGACCGTGTCCTTGTGATGTATCTAGGCAACGCGGTGGAGTTGGCAAGCAAGCACTCGCTGTATGACACACCACGCCATCCTTACACCAAAGCTCTATTGTCTGCTGTCCCGGTACCCGATCCGCAACATGAGCGTGGTAAAAAGATCCAGCTACTCGCAGGGGATTTACCCTCACCGATTAATCCGCCTTCGGGCTGTGTTTTCCGTACTCGTTGCCCTCACGCCAATGAAGATTGCGCGAGCCAAAAACCGGTTTTGGAAAACCTGTCCAGCGAACACCAGGCTGCCTGCTTGCGTCTAGCAGAGATTGCCTAACTTGCTCTTAACGGCATAACGAGGCCCTGAAAAAACTGTACTTACGGAGTAGGTGCAGTTTTTTATATTTCCAACCACGATCATGTCTTTAACCCTGACAATGAGCAAGATTACACCCTCTATAAGATTAGGTTTTCATGGAAAACGACACTATGAACCACTATATCTTTAGAATATCTTGACATTGATTTAGAATATAACACTACACTATAAGCTGATCATTCAGCGATGCTTGAATACGTTTTTGCTATCTTTTTGCGATGCTCTTTATGAGGCATCGGGAACGTTGCACGAAGTCGCGAGCAAGATTTTCTAATGAGTACACTCTAAGGGATTTAATATGCGCTTCCTCCTTTTCTTGGTCTGCCTCACAGCCACGTGTTATTTACCAACAGCTGAAGCATTAGAATCCCCAAAAGGCCCTGTCGTGCTATCATTATCTGGCATCCTAGAAAAGACCAATGGCGATCAACAAGCCAATTTCGATATGGCAATGCTTGAAAAACTCCCCCAAAAAAGTTTTACCACCAGCGCCCCTTGGACCAATAAAAAAGATACCTACACAGGCTTTTCCGCTACTGATTTACTCAAACAAGTCGATAGCAAAGGAACTTTATTAAGAATCACAGCCCTTAATCAGTATATTATCGATATCCCTGTGAGCGACTTTGCCAAACATGGCGCCATTTTTGCGATTGAAAAAAATGGTCACCCCATTAGTATTCGGGATTTAGGGCCCATCCTAGTCATCTATCCTTTTGATGATCACCCCAATCTACAAAATGAGGTCTATTATTGGCGCTCCATATGGCAAGCAAGATACATCGAAATCCTCTCAACCCCACAGGACTAATTGCGCATGTTACGCCAATTTAACCGTGAGAAATTGCCCTTTAAAAAGTGGTGCTTACTGAGTTTTATCTCATTGCTTTTCAGCATTGTGTTCTTTGCTGGCGGGATTTTTTTCTATGCTTCCGAAGGCACCAAAGCGACGCAACAGCGCATTTACGAGAGCTCTTTATGGAATGCCTTACAGTTTCAGTTACAATCCTATCGCTTTGTTAATTACCTAATTCAAATCAAACCCTCAGATTTACCTCTTAAAGGCCAAGCATACAATCAATACGAGCTGCTCATGAGTCGGCTTGACTTACTACGAAATGGGGACGTGGGCTACTTGATTCGAGGCATTACTGGCGGAAGAACATTACGACTTCTCAATATCATCACCGGAGAATTAGAACTCATCAGTCTCAACCTGACCAAAGTAGAAAGTGGCGACTTGTCTTACTTAGACGGTATGGTGAATCGCATGCACCATCTCGACAAACAAGTCAACGAACTGACGGTATTGGTCAGCCGAGACACCAATAAATACATCGCAACACAACGGCGTCACCTTGGTGATAACTTACAACATATTCAATGGATGATTGGCGGCTTTTTACTCTCATTAAGTTTGCTTTTAATTTGTTTGATTAAGAGTTACCAACAGTACAAAAAAGCCTTCAAAGAAAACCAGCAATTAACCCAACGGGGTTTGTATATGAAGGAAGAACAAGCCCAAAAACTCGCTATGATAGAACAAGAGATGCGCCCATCTATTCAGGCGTTATCCACCTTATCTGAAAACTTTATCAAAACCGATCATCAGGCTAGCAAGGTGCAAATGTCTAATCATATTAAAGAGTCAAGCCAGCAACTGATGACCACACTCAATATGTTCACCGATATTGCCTTACTGGAAGCAAATAAGCTGGATTTCAAATACACAACGGATAACCTAGAACAGTTTATAGAGAGTCGTGTTCTGTCTATGGCAGCGCAGATTGATAGAAAAGGCTTAAGACTCGCTACGTATGTTGACCCTTTTATTCAATCTACGATTTCATTAGACTTCAAGCGTTTTAATGACATTCTCTCAGCTCTGCTGCAAAATGCCATTACCTATACGCCACAAGGTGGCAGTATCAGTGTCCAAATTCGTCCATCCGATCACGAAACGCCTTCCTCCCAAACGGGCCAACGAATGATGCGCATGGTAGTACAAGACAATGGTATCGGCATGCCAAACAGCATACAAACGGCATTACGTAGCAAAAACCCCTTCTCTCCAAGTAAAGAAGAATCCCCTTTCCATGGGGAAGTTGGCCTTGGTTTGGCTTTTTGCTATAAGCTGGTTGAACATATGCAAGGCGACATTCAATTCACTAGTGAAGCCAACCATGGCAGCGAATTTTGGATCGATATTCCCTATCACCTCACCAGCGATAGCCAACCTCTGCCAATGCCGCCCCAAAGCCATTCCATCAAACGGGCACTACTGTTTGAAACAGACCCCATTTTAACCAACACATTGGTGCTACAACTGTCTAAAATGAATATTGAGGCCATGTTATATGACCCTCAACATTACCCATCAGAAGAGAATTTTGATGTCATCATCGCCCACGGCGATACCCTATCGCAAGAAATGGAAAACGACATTCAACAGTGGGGAGACAGTGGAAAACCCGTACTGTGCGACACATTGACGTCCGCAGAAGAAGAGCAAATTGATGGCAATGGAGAGGCCTTATCCTCGCCATTGACACAAAGCAAACTGGAAAGATTGATTGTACGCTATAGTTAACACACGGCTTCAGAGCAGTCTGCCAACGCAAAACTCAAGGAGTGATGGTGAGTGAAATTGATCAAGATACTTTAAGCACCTTAATTACCATGTTAGATAAAAACATGGTAAATGAGGTACGCCTCGTGTTTGAGAAAGACTGCCAAGAAAAAATGGCTTCACTAGAATCCGCCTGGGTGCAACAAGACCTCGTCACCGTTGCAGAGATCTGCCATGCGCTCAAGTCCTCTTCGGGAAATCTCGCTTTACTTTCCCTGTCAAAAAACTTTGAGACGCTTGAGAAAGACGCGAGAAAAGCCCATACCGAACACTTACCGCTAGCAAATAACCTAAACGCTATCAAAGCCCATGTCAGCAGAGCACTCAGTGAACTCAACACCTACTTTCAGCAGATGCCTTGATCGATATTCGTCTCCAATCCCACTAAAATGACCACTCGAGGTCAGTTGACTCAATAAAAGTCGTGACTAAAGCTTCTAAGCCCTCTTGATCCGCTGGGGAAAAACGTCCGACTTTAGGGCTGTCTATATCAAATACACCGATAAGATCCCCTTCATAAACAATGGGAATCACGATTTCGGACGCTGAAGCGGAATCACAAGCAATATGCCCAGCAAAGGCATGCACATCCTCCACTCGTTGCGTTTTCTGGCTGTGTGCCGCCGCCCCACACACTCCCCGACCAAATGGGATACGGGTACAAGCGACTTTTCCAACATAAGGACCAAGTACCAATTGCTTATCCCGAGCAAAATAAAACCCAGCCCAGTTAAGTTCTGGCAAGGTTTGCATCACAAAAGCAGAAAACTGCGCCGCGTTGCAAATCAAATCCCTTTCGCCACCTAACAAGGACGCTAACTGACTGTTTAGGGTGTCATAAAATACGTCTAATGGGGTGTTTGAATCGATTTCTATCTCAAACATCGTTTTCACCTAGTCCATAAATAAAACCCGATCATAGAGAAAGCGACGCCAAGAGCCAATGATAAAAAAACAAAAAAAAGCCCAGCGGCTTGAACGCTAGGCTTTTCCAATAGAATCTCATCCTTCGTAGACAATCATTCAGATTGCGTTGTGACCTGCTCGTCGATTTTATCCATCGACATATGGCGTACATCAATCCCTTTCACCAAGAAAATAAGATGCTGGCATACATGGCGAGTATGATCACCAATACGCTCTAAAGAACGTAAAATCCAGATCACATGAAAAACCCGTGTAATGCTGCGTGGGTCTTCCATCATGTAGGTCACTAAGGAGCGTAATGCCGTTTTGTATTCCAGGTCCACGGTACGATCTTGCTTAGCCACTTTAACGGCTGCATCAATGTCTAAACGGGCATAGGCATCCAATGTATCATGGATCATTTTCGATACCATGGTGCCGATACGGTTAATCTCGACATAGCCGCGAGGAGATTCCCCTTCATCGATCAACTGCATAGTCAGGTTAGCAATTTTTTTCGCTTCATCACCAATACGTTCAAGCTCGCTCACCGCCTTGCTGATAGACAATATCATACGCAAATCGCCAGCGGCAGGCTGACGCTTAGCGAGGATCCGAGTACATTCTTCATCGATAATGCCGTCTAACTCATTTACCGTCACATCTTTGTTTTTAACGTCTTGAGCGAGCGAGCCATTGCTATCCAAAAAGGCTTGCAGCGAATCCTGTACTTGCTCTTCTACCACACCTCCCATCGTCAGAAAGTGCTGGCGCAAGGTTTCCAGTTCATGATTAAACTGTTGCGAAGTATGATCTGTGGTTAACTCTTTCATAGTATTTATACCCTCCGCCTAGCGTTAGCGGTGTCAGTCAGTTGTTTGCTTACTTGTTTGGTAAACAAGGGGTCGTATCGCCAAAGAAAGTCAGTCGGGTATCGCATACCTTGAGTCTGACGACTCCCTAATGCGTTTTGATATCTTTTCATCAACAGGTTATCAAGACGACTACGGGAGGGTTTGACTGATCGGCACGACCAATCATAACGCATTCCTTTACAAGACTATAAAGTGATCACATGACAAAAATATGACAGCACACTTGCTAACATAAAATTCTCTTGTGAAAACAACCGTATTGCGAAGGAGACAGCTCGAAACAAAACTGCCCATTTAAAAATCAGTTTTTCTGCGTCGCCTGACTTTTTGTCACAGTATCATCTTATCTTCATGACATAAACAACCTTGCTGATGAAGCGAATAGACCTTATTCTCAAGCCATCTATAAATAGTCTTAGGATCATCAAATGAAAGCAATGCAAATCAAGGACTATGGTCCAGCCAGCGACTTAACGCTTAACAACGTCAACCAACCCAGTATTAATGACGATCAAATACTGGTAGAAGTCAGTGCTGCAGGTGTTAACCCTGTTGATACTTATATTCGTTCTGGCACCAATAACTACACAACGACCTTTCCACACACACCAGGTTCTGACGGTGCTGGCACCATTGTACAGCTAGGCCAAAACGTGACAGGCTTTGAGCTGGGGCAACGGGTGTATTTTACCCGTAATCTGACAGGGTCTTCGGCCCAATTTGCGGCCTGTCTACCCTCTCATACCTTCCCTTTAGCCAATGCTTTAAGTTTTGAAGAAGGTGCCTGTATCGGTATTCCCTTTACTACCGCCCACCGTGCTTTGTTTGGTCGAGCTAAAGCGCAGACGGGGTATAAGGTCCTGATTCATGGGGCAACCGGCGCTGTGGGCACCGCCTGCGTGCAATTGGCGCTATTAAACGGCATGGAGGTTTTTGCTAGTGCAGGCACACCTGCAGGGGCAGAGTTATTACGTCAGCTGGGTGTTACCCATGTGATTATGCATAACGAAGAAGGCTACTTAGCCCCTTTCCAAAACCTAGAAAATGGCTTTGACGTGATCATCGAGATGCTCGCCAACCATAACTTATCAGAAGACTTAAAAGCTCTAACCTTAGGAGGTTGCGTAGCGATTGTTGGCAATCGTGGCACCGTCGAGATCAACCCTCGTGACCTGATGGCTCGAGATGCCTCAGTCGTTGGTGTTGCCTTAGCTAATGTAAATCCTGAAGCATTAGCATTGATTGCCTCATCCTTACTGCCACACTTTGAAAGTGGTGAACTCAAACCGGTGATCCGCAAAGTCTATGCCTTAAGCGATTTAGGCCAAGCCCACGAAGATGTCTTGCTTCCAGGCGCCCTTGGTAATCTGGTGGTCAAAGTAAAATCAGGCTTTCATCAATAGTCAGCGGCCTTATCCTTTACATGCCAAAGCGCCTTTGCAGCCCAAGACAAGAGACAATGTGAAGACGCCTTGGCTTTTTAGGCATTCCAATGATGGAGGAATATGAAGTAACTCGTTCCCATTCCGTCTAAAAATGATCCTAACCATTTCGCTGGATAAAAGGGATATCCTTAGAATACCCCTACTCAAGACTCTATAAGACCGCTATACTAAAATATTATTACTCGTATCATAGGTTCGTAATTTTGACTCCTTCTGATTCCGATGTGTTCAGCTTACCTAACGAAGCCGATGCCCATGATCACGATTACCACCAACTGGTTGTGGTCGTGGACGGCAGCACCGACTTCGATATCGAAGGTAACAGCAGAGAACTGCAAACAGGTGGTGGATGTATTCTGCCCTCATCGGATAGTCATGCCTTTGCAGGGCTTGGGGAGAATCGAATCATGGTGGTCAATTTGCCGATTCCACCACAAAAAGCGATTACCGACGAAGAATACGAAATCGTCTCACGTTTGTTCGATAAAGCCGCCTATTTTCAATTAAATCCTCGATTACAAATTCTAGCTTCTGCGCTATCGGGCGAACTTCAACAATACCCAAACGATCCTATTTTAGCCCGCGCCTGCGGCAACACATTATTGAGCGCCATCCGTCACCAACTTAATAACAACAAAGATGTTCGGCAGCGCGGTAACCATCTCGACATTGGTAAGCTGGATCAATTTATTGAGTTGAACTTATCTCGTCGTGTACACATTAATCAATTGGCTAATTTTTGTTTTTTAAGTGTCAGTCAGTTTCACGAACGCTTTAAAGAACGGACAGGCATCACGCCACACCAATACTTAATGCGTAAACGTATAGAGCGCGCACAAAAATTATTGAGCGAAGGCGTTCCCCCCATTCAAACTGCTGAAATGTGCGGTTTTTCTAGCCAAAGTGCGATGACCAACATTTTCTCTCAAACATTAGGGATTACGCCACTGCGTTATCAAAAACAGTTTTCCTAGGGCATGAGAGCCGTACTTTTTTGCCCTGTTTTTGGTCATTGACGACGTATCCCTCTATTTTGCGCTCATTTTCAAGTCTTTTGTAAATTTTAGGGAGATTAGTCGGACTTTCTTATAAAAAAAACCGACTTTTTCGAAAGACAGTTTCTTAGTTCTGTCACTAAAGTGTGTTCACAATCCAGTCGTCCCGTTTCTTGAAAAGTTGAGACCAATAAAAACACCAAAAAACGGGACAGTGCTCTGTAACAACTTACGGTCCAAGCAAGAAAATCGAACTGTTTTTTTGTATTGTCGCGGGAGAATCCGACCATGTTTAAAGCAATTGAAGTGTTAGAACCAACCTTCATTCAGCGGCCACTTAATGAGTTATGGCAACTTATATCCCCTCTTTATAAAGCGGATGAAGAGGCGTGGCTGAATGAATTGTTGCCCTTGGCAAAACCAACTGATATTGAATTAAAAAATTGCACGGATGCAGCGACGCACTTGATTGAGCAAGTTCGTAAAGACGACGACAGCATGTCCATGATCGACGCCTTGTTGTTGGAATACAGCCTTGATACCAAAGAAGGTATCTTGTTGATGTGTCTCGCCGAAGCCCTAATGCGCGTACCCGACAAAGAAACGGCCGATGCCTTTATCAAAGACCGTTTAAGTGTGGCGGATTGGGCATCCCACGCCAAAAACTCAGACTCTTTCTTTGTCAATGCGTCCACTTGGGGACTCTTGCTAACCGGCAAAATCGTCACCATGGATGAAGAAAAAGATGGTAAGCCTGCGAACTTAGTGAATCGCATGATCAACCGTGTGTCCGAACCGGTAATACGTAAAGCGATGAACCAAGCCATGAAAATCATGGGGCACCAATTCGTATTGGGTCGTAGCATTTCAGAAGCCCTTTCTCGTGGTAAAAGCTATCGAGACAAAGGCTACACCTACTCTTTCGACATGTTAGGTGAAGCCGCCTTGACCGCATCGGATGCAGAAAAATACTTACAATCTTATATGCAAGCCATCGAATCCGTTGGCCAGGACACTTACGGAAAAGGCCATCGACCAACGATTTCGATCAAATTGTCAGCCCTTCACCCACGCTACCAAGTGGGTTGTGAAGAACGTGTCATGACAGAGCTGTTTGACAGTGTAAAACGTCTGATTAGCAAAGCTCGTTCACTGAATGTTGGCATCACCATTGATGCAGAAGAAGCCGATCGTCTGGAACTGTCTCTCAAATTGTTCGAAAAACTCTACCGCGATGACGTCACTCAAGGCTGGGGGTTGTTCGGACTAGTGATTCAAGCCTACTCTAAACGTGCCTTACCAGTACTGGCTTGGATTGCAGCCCTAGCGAAAGAGCAAGGTGACCGTATTCCATTGCGTTTAGTAAAAGGCGCTTACTGGGACTCAGAAATTAAACTTTGCCAACAACGTGGCATTAATGGTTACCCTGTTTACACTCGTAAAGAAGCCACCGATGTGTCTTATTTGGCCTGTGCACGCTTCCTACTAAGCAAGCATACCCGAGCGAATATTTTCCCACAGTTTGCCAGCCACAATGCGCACACTATTGCGGCCATCAGCTGCCTAGCAAAAGAGTTAGGAGCAACGAACCAAGAGTTCGAGTTCCAACGTTTGCATGGTATGGGCGACGCCCTTTATAACAGCCTCATCAAAGACAGCGACATTTGCGTGCGTATTTACGCACCTGTTGGTAGCCATAAAGACTTGCTTCCCTACTTGGTTCGTCGCTTATTAGAAAATGGTGCAAACAGCTCTTTCGTTCACCGTTTGGTTGACGCTCGCTGCCCAATTTCCGAATTGGTTGGCCACCCGGTAACCACACTGGAAGGTCGCAAAACTTTGGCAAACCCGTTCATAAAATTACCCATCAATATGTTTGAAGACCGTAAAAACTCCTTCGGTCCAAACATTGAAATCGAATCAGAGTGGCATCCCTTCAAGTCGAAAATCGACACCTTTATGAGCCAAGACACTCAATGGCGCGGCTACCCGATTGTCGGTGGCGAGCCCGTGACTACTGGCCATACACACAGTGTGAAGAGCCCATACAACCACGACGAGACCGCAGGTCAACTTGACTGGGCAGATCAAGCAACCGTCACCAAAGCAATTGACCTTGCTGAAGCCGCTTTTCCCGCTTGGTCCGCTCGTCCTGCGTCGGAGCGCGCGGATTGTCTAGAGAAAATGGCGGACTTGATGGAGGAAAACTACCCAGAGTTGATGGCGCTGTGTCATCGGGAAGCGGGTAAAACCATCCAAGACAGCATCGATGAAGTACGTGAAGCTGCGGATTTTTGCCGCTATTACGCGCAACAAGCACGTAGCCATTTCACAACACCCACCACCTTCACCGACTTTCTTGGCGAAGAGAAAAATGTGCTCTTGAATGGTCGTGGCGTCTTTACCTGCATCAGTCCTTGGAACTTCCCATTGGCAATCTTCACAGGCCAAGTGGTCGCCGCCTTGGTGATGGGCAACACTGTGGTTGCCAAACCCGCAGAGCAAACCAGCTTAATCGCCATTCGTGCCGTTGAAATGCTCCATAAAGCCGGTGTTCCAGGGGACGTGCTACATCTTTTACCGGGCGATGGTGCCTCTGTTGGTGCCCCCATCACCAGCGATAAACGGATTGCTGGTGTCGCATTCACAGGTTCAACTGGTACGGCTCAATTGATCAATCGCACCTTAGCAGGTCGAGGGGTTGCCCCGGTTCCCGTGATCGCCGAAACCGGTGGGCAAAACGCCATGTTAATCGACTCAACTTCGTTACCAGAACAAGTAGTTCGTGATGCGGTTCGCTCTGCTTTTGCTTCTGCTGGACAACGTTGCTCTGCCCTGCGAGTCATGTTTGTTCAAGCAGACATCGCTGATCGTGTCATTCCTATGATCAAGGGGGCGATGGCCGAGCAAAGTGTTGGTTTACCAGCGCTTCACAGTACCGATGTGGGTCCAGTCATTGATAAAAAAGCACAAAAGATGTTGCTCGATCACATAGAACACATGACAAAAGAAGGCAAACTGATTGCTCAATCGACATTGCCAGCGTTTGCGGATAAAGGCACATTCGTTCCGCCGACGGCTTTTGAAATTGCCAGCATTGATCAATTAACCGATGAAAAATTTGGCCCAATCCTTCACGTCGTGCGCTACAAAGCAAAAGACATGGATAAGATCATCGACACCATCAACAACTCAGGTTTTGGTTTAACCATGGGCGTACACAGCCGTAACGAAACCACCTGCGCGCACATTGCCCAACGTGCTCGTGTCGGCAACTTGTACATCAACCGCGACCAAGTAGGCGCCGTTGTTGGCGTACAACCCTTTGGTGGTCAAGGCTTATCTGGTACCGGTCCAAAGGCTGGTGGTCCACACTATCTACAGCGTTTCGCGACTGAACAATATCTTTAAGTCGGCGTATAAGGAGACATGGTAATGACAATCATACAACCTATTCAAATTGATGTCGCTCGAAGCGCCTTTGAAGCTTGGGATTCATTAGGAGTTAATGGCCGCGTTGAGCGCTTAGCTCGCACCATGACCCTATTGCCAGAAGCACAGCGAAAAATGGCAGTTTGGCAACTGAATAATGCCCAACACGAAATTGCAGAAACCCTAGTGATGCCAGGGCCAACAGGGGAAAGAAACGAGCTTTCGACCCAAGGTCGTGGTCCTTTCCTATGCCTGTCGGACTTTGAGACAGACAATGCCAAAGTAGGCTTAGTGGGGCAAATTTTTGCGGCGCTGGTCGCTGGTAACCCGGTTATCACGGTTGGCCTTATGGGCCAGGAAATCATGGATGCCATTCTGGACGCCGTCCCAGAAGGTATTATTCAAAACGTCGCCGAGTCCGCCGTTGATTCATTAATTGAAGCGGATCATCTTGCTGGTGTCGCCATTTTATGCGATGCCGACAAGGCACAGTCTTTGAGTAAACGCTTGGCTGACAAAAGTGGTCTGATTTGCCAATTAGTGGAAGAAACCAATCTAGACACATTAGGTAAAATCGCAACTCCACATTACATTTTGCGTTTTGTGACAGAGCGTGCGGTCTCAATCAACACCACCGCAATCGGTGGTAATGCGACCCTACTGGCACTAGGCAGTATGGAAGAATAAGTCTCAATATAATCCCTGCTATTGAGTTTTTTAAGCCCTCTTTCTCTCTAAAAAAGAGGGCTTTTTTTGTCAAAAAGCAAACGCTAGCTCTGGGATCTTAGCTTAGAGATCCTCTCTCTAGCCCTTTCAAACTCTATGTCATCAACTAAGCTGATGATCTCGTCCACTTGAGACACCCAGTTTGCAGCATCAGGATGCTGTTTCAACCGCAACAGTGAGGATGCCACCTGGAAATCAGAGATCGATAGCAAATACTCGATTTGCTCTAACAACCATTCAATAGAAACCTCTTGTGCTTCAGGAACAGGCGCTTCAGCGTCATCGATAACGGTATAAAGCTTCTCTAGCAAGGTTGATAAGGTCTCACAGACACAATCAAAGAGGTCGATATAAGGGGCCTGATCTTCTAGGCATTTCTCTAGCTGTCGACTCTCTTCCTCCAATTGTGTCGCACCTAAATACGCCGCATTAGACTTAAGCGAGTGAACACAAATTCTTAAATCGTCAAGCTGACCCGATGCCTCAAGCTGCTTGAGCAACACCATATTAGTCAAACCGTCCTGAATGAAGTCCTGAATAATCTGTTTATAGACCTCTTGTCTTCCTGAAATCCTCGGCAAAGCAAGATCCGTGTTCAACCCGACGTCTTGATTGAGACGCGCGATTAGCTCATCAAATACGAGTGAGCTTTGCTGCGACGGTTTCGCAGGCATCACAGTCTCCTCCAGCGTCATATAGCGCGACACCATATCTAGAAGAACCTCAGGATTAATGGGTTTGGACATGTAATCCGTCATACCCGCATCCAGACAACGCTGTCGGTCTTCCAGCCCCGCATTGGCCGTCATCGCAATAATGGGAAGATCCAGATCTGGATAGCTGTGGCGAATGCTGCGAGTGGCCGTAAAGCCATCCATCACTGGCATTTGCAAATCCATTAATAACAGCTGGTGTCTATCAGGGTTCAGCGTTTGCAAGGCCTCTTCACCGTTTGTCGCAATATCAATACCGACATCCAACTCTTCAAGAAAGCTCACAACAATTTGACGATTCAAGGCATTGTCATCAACCAACAACAGCGTTTTACCCGCAAGAGATCGAGATTTGCTGCGTTTATGCTCCACCCTAGCATTAGCACTAGCAGGTAATACACACACCTCAGAAACGGCTTCAACGTCATGCTGCCAAGCACGGCTTTGAGCGCTGCGTTGTAAGGGGATTTGGAAATGGAATGTGGAGCCATGACCCAGTTCACTGTCCAGCCAGATACGGCCATGCATCAAGTCCACCAACTGATGACAAATGGCTAAGCCTAGGCCAGATCCACCATAACGGCGCGTGATCGAGTCATCGACTTGAGTAAAAGGCTGGAATAAGCATGTTTGCTGCTCTAATGTCATCCCCACGCCAGTATCCTGCACACTAAAGCTCAATACTTCTTCACCATCCGCCAAGAGCTGGGGTGACACAGTGATTGTAATGTGCCCCCTGTCGGTAAATTTAATGGCGTTATTCACTAAATTAATCAGCACCTGTTGAATACGCAGTGGGTCACCTAGCAAATCAACAGGGGTTTGATCTGCAATATTTATCTCCAGATTGAGGTGCTTCTCCTGAGCCTTGATGGAGCTCACCATCAAGACATGGTCGATAACCTGCTTAAGAGAGAATGCCGTGGTTTCAATGGTCATTTTCTTGGCTTCAATCTTAGAGTAGTCAAGAATATCGTTGATAATCCCCATCAAGGCTTCGGCCGATACGAGAATATTATCGACAAAACCTCTCTGTTTAGCGCTAAGCGGCGTTTTTTGCGTCAGCTTACCCATCCCAATGATGGCATTCATAGGTGTTCGAATCTCATGACTCATGGTAGCTAAAAACATCGATTTCGCACGATTGGCTTCTTCCGCTTGACGTTTGGCGTAGCTTAATTGTTCCGTACGCTCTGCTACACGTTTTTCAAGGGTGGCATAGACCAAGGCATTGTCGATAGAAATGGCCGCTTGCCCAGCCAAAATAGCCAACACCTGTAAACGCTCTTGCGTAAAGGCCGATGCTACCAAATTGTTTTCAAGATACAAAAGCCCAAGGGCCTTACCCCGCTTCACTATCGGATAACAGAGTACGGATTTAGGCTGATACTTCGCAATATAGGGGTCCTTAACGAAGGAAGCGTTCTGTCGTGCATTATCAATAATCAGAGGGGTTAACGTACGACGAACATAAGAAAAAATAGACGATGGGTAAGCCAAACTAGCACTGTCTGTCAGGGGAATATCTTGTAACACGGTCATTTCCCCTTTATCCAGCTCCCCTTGCGCTTCAATGAGCCATTCACTATTGATGTTTAGCGCCAACATTCCCCGTTGTGCCCCTGCTTCCATAAAAATGGTGCGCATCAATTTGGTTAGAAGATGCTCAAGCACAATCTCTTCCGAAATAATTTGACTGGCTTTGACAACGGATAATAAATCTAGGCTATTCGACGCTGTCGTTAAACTCATCTGAGTGCTGTGAGCATCCACACTTTCTCGGGAACGAACCAACTCAGGAAACGCCAACTCAAGTGCAAGCACTTTGGCTTGCGCGCCCCATCTCATGTAGTTGTGGTGGGCTTCTTTTAAATAAAGTCCTGCAAATTTGCTTTTACCGCGACGCATCCAATAGCGAGCCGCCAGCTCATTTGCTATTCCCGCTTGATGTAAAAAGCCTTGCTTATCAGACTCCTCGATCGCTAAATCAAGTAAATCAACGGCCTGTTTATGCTCACCACGCAAGCGAGCTAATTCAGCACGAATCAGATACACTTTATTGGCAAAGTTATCAGGGTAGTTCGTTGCCCAGTCCGTGAGACGCGAGAGACACACATTGATCTTTGAGATAATAGCGTGCTTTTCTTCCTCGGACTCTTCTTCGTCACACAAAGAAGCCAAGATAAGCCCCTGCATAAAATAATAGTCCGCATTGGTAAACCAACCAAAGGTAGCATCTAAGGTCACAGCGGCTTTCTCAGCCATGTCGCTTCCTTGTTGATAGCGACCAAATAAAAAACATTCCTGCATTTTATTCAGGTAATAGTAGTTCAAACACAAAGCGTGTTTCTGCTGTTCCATATGCTTCACAAACGCATGTTCATTAAAGTCCTCGTCATTCCAGCTTTGTGTTGAATCGCTATGGCCTTGCAATAAAGCGGTATTCCTTTCCAAGATTTCCAATATCTCTAAGGTATTAGGATCGCCGATACTCTCCAAAATGGGACGAATATGCTGGTTTTCCTTTATCACATCTGTAAGGGGAAGCCCGGCTAACTTCATGATTTTTAAAATATGAAACGCGCTGTAGCTGATAAAAATACGGTCCCCCACATCCATACCCGCACTCAATGCTGACTTAAGCAGAGCGATGCTGTCGTGAAGGGAAGCTGACCATGGACTGTTGGTCACAGCAAACATGGTATATACCTTACAACGCAATTTATGGTTATCTGTTTTATCGACTAGGTCGACAGATAACTGTCCAAAGCGATAGCCAGTTTCATAATCCCCGTAAAAAATACTCAGCATAGAGCCATAGCAGGTGTAGCCAAAAGGTGACACATCTGTATTACCATACTGAATAGACAGGGCCACCAGCTTCACCACAGCTAAAGTACTCATGGGTAAGTTGGCGTTAATTGCTGGCCCCCAAATCATCCCCAGCAACTGGCATAACATGCGCTTCTCTGCCGCTTGCATGACAGGCAAGTTGAGCAAAGACTCTACCGTGTTCTGCTCTAGATAAGATTGGATGATCTGCGACTCACTGAGCATGGCTTGCTCGATTTCCTCAGTGTCTGTTGGCCACTCCACTCCCAGTAGCCGAATGGCGTCACACCCCACATCAAGGGCTTCTTGGAAGCGCCCGTGGTTTGCATAAAGCTCAACCTGATGGGCATACACTTCGACCTTTTCCATCACCGTCTTCGATTTTTCCAATAAGAGCGCACAATATTGATGGCCCGCCTCAACATTGCCGCACAGCAACTCCACTTCGGCACATTCTTTATAACAGGACAAGGTCAGTGGGTAATAATCTTCCCACCCCTTGTGCTCAAGAATAGCAATGGCGGATTGAATGTAGTGCAATGCATGCTCGTAGGCATTGGCTTTTTTAGCTCGTTGCGAAGCCAGTAAGTTAAGCTCGGCTAACTCTCGCCGTTTCTCTTCGTCTTCGAGTAATGCGAGAGCCAAATTCAAGTGATTGACTATGCTAAAAAGACTTTCGCTAAGTTGGAAAATCCCCTCTTGCTGCTGGAAGGCCAAACCAATTGTCAGGTGGCATACCTGACGCTCAGCATCCGGCAACATGTAGTAAGCCGCTTGCTGAACCTGATCGTGCAGAAATTTATAGCACGATACCCCAAGTTCGGATAATGATGTCTGCGTTGACGCATCCAATTGGACAACTAAACCCTGATCGAGAATCTCTGCAAGCAAATCTGCAGTTTGCTCAGAAGTTTGATCTGTGAGTAAAGACAGAATGTTGGTATCAAATCGATTACCGATACAAGCAGCCGTTTTCAGCAACGCTTGCGCATCCAGCGAAAGATGCTCGATTTTTCGTACCATGAGGTCCACAATATGATCGGCCACATCGAGGCGTTCTATTTGCTTTTGATCCCAATGCCATAAGCCTTGCTGTGAATCAAAATAGATCAAGCCTTCACTGCTTAGTTCCCCTAAAAACTGCTTTAGAAAGAATGGATTACCCAGTGTTTTACCATAGCAAAGCGCCGCTAAGTGCGCTTGTTGCTCATCGTCCCGATGCACACTATCTCGAACTAAGGCGTCGACATCTTGCTCTGTGAGTGGCAGTAACTTCAGCTCATTCACGTTGGCATAATTCTCTCTAAGCTCTTTTATCATCAAAGACAGAGGATGCGTCACGCCAACCTCATTATCTCGATAGGCTCCAATCACCAAAAAATGGTGGGCAGTGCTGCTGGTGATCAGACTGTTTATCAATCGAAGAGAAGCGCTGTCCGCCCATTGCAGATCGTCAAAAAAGAGGGTTAACGGATGGTCTTGTGAACAAAATAACTGAATGAATTTTGGGAAGATCAAATTAAAACGGCTTTGCGACTCCATGGCCGACAACTCGATCAACTTTGGCTGCTCACCGATAATTAACTCAAAGCTCGGCGCCAGATCGGTAATAACACGGCCATTTTCTCCCAGCACACTCAGTAGTTGGGTGCGCCAGTAGTCAATACTCTCCTCTTCTTTCGCGAGCAACAGATGCGCAAGCTGTTGGCAGGCTTGCTTCAGGGCCGAATACGGCACATCGCGATTAAACTGATCAAATTTACCAGAAACAAAAAAACCGAGATGGGTTTGTGACGCTTGTTTGGCTTGTTCAACCAAAGACGATTTCCCGACTCCAGAGTACCCCGAGACAAGAAACAGCTCACCACTACCAGAAATACTTTTCTCAACAACCGCATCAAGGTAGGCGATATCTTTCTCCCTGCCATAGAGTTTTTCGGGCACCTGAAACTGGGGAAACAAATCCTTCTGGGCTAATGGAAAAGGCTCAATCTCACCCGTTGTTTGTAGCTGTTGTAAACAATAGGCAATATCGCATCCCAAACCACGTGCGCTTTGATAGCGTTCTTCAATGCTTTTGGAAAGGAGTTTTAAAATGATGTCTGAAACCACTTGTGGAATACGCGGGTCGACTTGATTAGGGGGTATCGGGGAAATGGCTAGATGACTATGAATCAATTCAATAGGATCATGATGGGTAAACGGTGGCTCCCCCGTCAAACACGCGTATAAAGTGGCTCCCAGAGAATAAAAGTCTGAGCGATAATCAAGCATGCGGTTCATACGCCCCGTTTGCTCTGGGGAAATATAGCCTAAAGAACCCGACAAACTAAATACAGGAATCGCCTTGTCTATCGCGGAGGACAACTCCTTGGCAATACCAAAATCAATCAGGCAACACTCACCGGTTTCTCGGTTGCAAATCACGTTGTTTGGATTGATATCACCATGAACAACCTGTGCTTGATGAATCGCCTCCAAGGTATTCGACAGTTGATAGGTCAACTGAAGCGTTTCTTCTAACTTCAGTGGCGCGGACTGTAATATTTGAGCAATACTTTCGCCACCAATGTCTTCCATAACTAAAAACAATGAGTGCCCCAGTTTTTCTAGAGACAGCACACGACAAATACCGTCAATATGGGACAAACGTTGCTGCAGAAGAAACTCTTCTCGAAAACAATTCAACTGCTCGACGCTTGGAAACTCCTGCTTTAGTAATTTGATGATGACAGGGAGAGCATCTCGGTTTCTCACCCCACGCAGCACTAACGAGTGTCTGCCATCAAACAATAAAGACTGAGTTGTATACCCAGGAACTAAGATCATTGTTTATTCCCACCCTACATCATTCAAGACACAGTAACACACTTTCAAAGGCGCTTATTTCATCTACATCTATTAACAGTATTGTTGCTAAATCAGAATTATGTACATTTTAAATACAAAATATGCTTTTTGCTGATAACTTACGAACATCTAAATAAACTTTTATTACAATAAAAAGTACAATTAAAAATTCAATTGCCAGAATTGGACAGCACATCAAATACGTACGGTTTGATATAATCAAGCCTATTGTTTTGAGGGTGACAATGCGTTTTCCCACGATCGAATAAAACGTTTTTTCTTCGACTGGTCCAGATACACCATCAAGGCAGGCCCTAATGGAATGGGATGAAAGTTAATGGTCTGTTTAGTTGACAGTAATCTATCCGTCAAAGGATCAAGGCTCGGGTATAAGGCAATCAACTCACTTTTATCCGCCATCACCTGTTGCCCATGTTTAGAAATAAGGTAATGCACAAAAGAGCGAGCGTTTTCAACATGCTTCGCCGCCTTGCTGATATACGCTACCCGACTGACCACTAAGGTATAATCTTCAGGGATCACGACACCAATTCTTGGATCATGTTTTGCTCTCGCCAGGGAGTAAGAGCCAAGCATGTTATAGCCAAGTACAAGCTTATTACTGGCAATATCATCCAATATCTGCGATGTACAGCAGTACACTTGCGTAATCGTTCTGCCAAGGCTTTCCTGCAAACGCCCACTAATGCTTGACGCCACTTCATCTTGTGTGGCAATCAGATAGCCCAAAGCCGAGCGTCGCACATCATAAGACCCGACTTTATGAGTGTAAAAAGCATCATTACTGCGCATAGAAAGCGCAAGAGATTCATGGGTACGAGGGATGGTTTTCCCTTTAAAAGCCTGTTTGTTATACACAAAGACAATGGGTTCGTAGGTAAAACCAACGGCCTCGTTACGCCACTTGGCCCAATCAGGCAAAGCCTCTAACGCGGAATCTTTAATCGGCTGAGCATAGCCATCATTGACCAGACGAACTTGCAAATCCATTGAAGAGCTGATCACCACATCTGGCTGCTGGTCTAAGGGCAGTTTTTTAATAGTCTGATAGAGCTGTAGTGTATTAAACTCATGGTAATTCACCTGAACATCAGGGTGACGCGCTCGATAATCGTCTAACAACGGCTTAATCGCCCGCAGGTCAGTGGCACTGTATATATCAAGTGCATTTGAGTTGCTTTTAGGGGCAGCAAACAAAGCAGATGAAAACACAATCCATAAGCCTATAAAGTAGTATCGCATTAGCTTTCCCCTACTCTTAACTGGACGCGGGCTCTTAAGCCCCCTAATGGACTGTCTTCTAGAAAGAAACGTCCTTCGTGGGATTCCACAACACTGCTAACAATCGCCAACCCTAAACCAGACCCTTCTTTGCGTGTGGTTAATCGCTTAAAGCGCTGCACAGCTTGTTCTCGTTGCGCTTGTGGAATCCCCGGTCCCTGATCATCGATGATGACATTCACATGGCCCGCCTCTTGCGTGAGACTCACGTCAATTTGGTTTTTTGCTGGACCATAGACAAGGGAGTTCTCTAGCAAATTCCTAAACGCTTCTTTCAACGCAATCCAATCCCCTTGAACCGAGCCTATCCTCCCATCACAATGATAAGAAAACTCAATCTCAGTATGGGCATAATCTCGAACACATTCCGTTAACAGCTGCTTGACCAAAGACTCCATGTTCACATCCTCAACTATTCTGGTATCACCGCGATGCACCACCATGGCATGGGAAAGTAGTTGATTCGTTAAGCGGGTAAGACGTAGATGCTCCTCTCGAATTCGACCAAGATGAGCCGGCAGCTGACTCAGATCTTGACTCTGGCTGGCGATGTCTAACTGGGCTTGTGTCGCGCTTTGTACTGTACGGATTTGATGGCTTGCATCAGCAATAAAGGTTTTCATCCCGTCTAGATTTGACGCCAGTCTAGTTTGATATTCATTGATGGCATCCACTAATGGTGCCACCTCCTGTATTGACGTTTTGTCTAACGGGGTTTCTGAGAAAGACGTTTGTGTAAAAAGCGACTTTGATATGGTGCTGAGTGGCTCTAATGCGCGATTAATCGACCACCATAAGACAAACAAAACCAACAGCATAATGCCCAATAGGGTAGCCAAGCTACGGACTAAAATATCATTTCTCATCTGATCTCGGGCGTTGAGGGTTTGCCCTAGATACACACTCACCCACCCCGATACTTCAGGTTCTGACAGCCATTTACGCTGCATGACCACTCTAATGTGTTCAGATAAATAATTGGCGTCATAGAATAGTGTCCGCTCTTTACCAAGTGATTGATTGGGCAAAGGAAAATTTTCATAACCTGTGATGAAGTTGCCTTGCGGTCCTTGCACACGATAAAACACCTTATCCTCACTGCTGAGTTGCATCATTTCAAATGATGCGTAAGGAATGTCTATATCGACATTGGCCCCAGTGACATGCACCCCTTCCAACATTGATAAACTGGCACTTCTTAACAGACGATCATAGGAGTAATTCGCCGCTTGCTTGGCATAGTGCCAAGCCCCAATGCTCAGCAAAACAAAAACGACCAACAGCAAAAGGGCGCTACGTACCAACATACGTCGACGCAAGGAGTAGCTTGTACTAATCGTCGACATGGGCGAGATAGCCAAGGCCACGAATGGTTTTGATGATGAGAGAAGAGTTAGCCAGTTGTTTTCTTAAACGAGTCAACGTTTGCTCAATTGCATTGGGCGTATAGGCCTCGTTGAAATCATAAAGTCGGTTAGAGATATCGTCTTTGGTTAACACTCGATCTAGATTTTTCAAAAACAATTCTAGCAACTGTCTCTCTCGCTGGCGTAACTCCAAAAGGCGACCATTCACTGTGGCCGAGTGCGTCGCCAAATCGTAAACCAAATTTCCACATAGAATATCGTTACTGGCTTTACCTCTTTCACGACGGTATAGAGCCCGACAGCGAGCGGCTAATTCGCGAAAATCAAACGGCTTCGCCAAATAATCATCCGCACCAAAATCCAATGCACTGACACGATCGTCTATTTCTGTGCGCGCCGTTAATACCAATACCGGAATGCGATTACCGTTTGCTCGTAAACTTTGTAGCAGTTGAAAACCACTGGCCCCGGGCAAATTAATGTCGAGGATCAATAAGTCAAACGACTCTAACGAGACACTGCTTCTCGCCTTCTCTACCGAGTTTACCCAGTCCAAGGGGTGGCCTTCATTATGAAAATACACTTGGATGGATTGGGCAAGACTATCATTGTCTTCAATTAACAGCATCCGCATAACGATATCCTTAATAAATGACACATTATTATACCATGTCAGGAAGATGTCAGCTTTATGGTGTATTTTTTAAAAATATGTTCTCAAAGAGACATACAACAAAAACAATAATGCTATACCGGAGACACTCTATGAAAGCACGTATCGCCACATTATTACTAGCGAGCGGATTGACACTTGCCTCAGCAGCCCACGCATTCGAACCCAATAAACCCAGCTGTATTGCCCCAGCCAAGCCTGGCGGTGGCTTTGATCTAACCTGTCGTATTCTGTCTACAGGCTTTGCCAAAGCTGGAATCACCAAAATACCAATGGCCGTAACCTTTATGCCTGGGGGTGTTGGTGCAGTTGCCTATAACTACATCAACGCAACGGACCCCGATGATCCCAATAAATTGGTCGCTTTTAGCTCTGGTTCATTACTGAATATTGCCCAAGGCAAATTTGGCCGCAACTTAGATGAAAATGATGCACGTTGGGTCGGCACCGCTGGTGTGGATTATGGTGCCATTATGGTTCGCGCTGATGCGCCTTGGAACACACTGGGCGAATTGGTAGATGCCATTAAAAAAGACCCAAGTAAATTCGTCCTTGGTGCAGGGGGAGGTGTTGGCAGCCAAGACTGGATGAAAGCCGCCATTCTGATGAAGTCCTCAGGTGTTGACCCTAAGAAAATGCGTTACGTCGCATACGAAGGGGGTGGTGAAGCATTGGCCGCCCTTTTAGGTGGGCATATTAAGGTCTACCCAGGTGATGTTGGCGAAATGAAAGGCTTGGTGGAATCAGGCAAGGTAAAAGTCTTGGCGATCATGTCACCTGAACGCCTCAAAGGTGAATTTTCGAACTACCCAACGGCCATAGAGCAAGGCTATGATGCAGAATGGACCATTATTCGTGGTTATTACTTAGGGCCTAAAGTATCCGATGAAGCCTATAACTACTGGTCCGATCAATTTCAGAAAGCCTACAACGACCCTGCCTTCGAAAAAACAGTAGTCGATCAAAACCTCGTTCCTTTCAACATGTCAGGTAAAACACTAGATAGTTACATTAAAGAACGTGTTGGTTATATGCGTGGCTTAGCCAAAGAAGCGGGCTTAATTAACTAGTGAATTGAGGCGATAACATGCTATATGACCGCATTTTTGCGGGTGCATTTTTGGTACTGTCTGGGCTAATTGCCTGGACAACTTACCATTTTAATGTCCCGTTTCAGTATGAACCCTTGGGGCCAAAAGCCTTTCCCCTTATTTTATCCGGCATTGCAGCACTATGCAGTGTTTGGCTGTTTATCAAGCCGAGTCAAAATACTTGGCACCCCACCAAAGAAGTATGGGTAAAAATCCTTTCAGGGTTAGGCATTATGGTGCTTTACGCTGCACTGTTTGAAAAAGCAGGATTTATTATTTCAACCACATTTGTTGGCACCATTTTTAGCTGGTTGTTTGGTGAAAAGCTCCTTAAAGCCTTCCTGTACGCCCTCGTTCTCAGTCTTATTAGCTATTTTTTATTAGCAGACTTAATGCAACTTAATGTCCCTGTCGGCATTCTATTCGGAGAGTAATGATGGACGTTTTCCATTACTTAGCACTCGGGTTTTCTGTTGCCCTCACCCCACTCAACTTAGGGTTAGTATTAGCTGGCTGTTTCATCGGTACCCTAATCGGCTCACTACCGGGAATTGGCCCCATCAATGGCGTGGCCATTTTATTACCTTTAGCCTATTCCGTTGGCTTGCCGCCTGAATCGGCGCTGATTCTTCTCGCTGGTGTGTATTACGGTGCAGAATACGGTGGCCGTATTTCCAGCATCTTACTCAACGTTCCTGGAGATGCCGGAGCCATTATGACCACTTTAGATGGCTACCCGATGGCCAAACGAGGAGAAGGGGGACGAGCGCTGGCACTCTCTGCAGTTTCCTCATTCTTTGGTAGCATGGGCGCGCTGCTTCTTATGGTGATTTTTGCCCCATTACTGAGTAAATTGGCCATTCAATTTGGTCCATCTGAGTATGTATGGTTGATGATTTTCGCCTTTACCTGTTTGGCGACGATGGTCGGTAAACGCCCCATCAAAACCGTAGTTGGTGTGGTCATCGGCTTGTTACTAGCGACCGTGGGCATCGACTCTGGCACAGGTATTTTGCGTTTTACCATGGGTATCCCCAATTTGTTTGATGGGGTCGACTTTTTGGTTGTTGTGATTGGTATGTTTGCCATTAGTGAAGTGTTAATACTGTTAGAAAGCTGGGCTCGCAATGATTTAAAACTCACGCCTGTTGGCAAAAGCTTTGTCTCTTTTGCCGACCTAATGGCCGTGAAATGGGTCATTTTCCGCTCCACGATTTCTGGTTTTCTCATCGGCGTACTGCCTGGTACCGGCGCTTCCATTGCTAGTGCTGTGGCTTATGGTACAGAGAAACGTTTTGCCGAAGGCAAAGAAGAACACTTCGGACAAGGTGATATTCGTGGCCTAGCGGCACCAGAAGCCGCCAATAATGCCTCGGCGGCAGGTTCTATGGTGCCGATGTTAACATTGGGAATTCCAGGCAGTGGCACAACGGCTATTTTATTGGGCGCCCTATTGATGTTCAACATCACCCCAGGTCCTCTGTTGTTTGAACAACAACCTAATATTGCCTGGGGACTCATTGCATCTATGTTTATTGGTAACATCGCCTTATTGGTGATGAATTTACCACTCATTGGTTTGTTCGTTCGTCTGCTTTCGATTAAACAATCTTACCTTGTACCCGTGATTGTGATGTTAACCTTTGTCGGTATCTACTCCATTCACGGTGACACCTTTGATCTGTTTTTTATGATTGTGTTAGGCGTTTTTGCCTTCATTTTACGTAAATTAGGGTTTTCATTGGCGCCTGTGATTCTTGGGCTCGTACTGGGTAAAGTCTTAGAGGAAAACCTTCGACGGGCTCTTTCTATCAGTGGAGGTGATTGGTTTATTTTATTCGATGGTGCCATTACTTATGTGTTGGCCATTGCCACCGTATTAGCCATTGTCCTTCCGAAAGTCATGAAGTTAAGAAAAAAATAACCCTTATTCCTTCTGCACCAGTTCAAGCTATTGCAAAAAAACGCCCCATTAGATACATCAATCTAATGGGGCGTTTTAATAGAGTATAGCTTTCTAAATACTGTGTGAGGCCTATGCCTTGTCAGTAGATTAATAGTTTGTTTTATAGTCCCACGACATACGCTGTCCGGTTTCAGAAGACTGCTCCGCAAGACACAAACCATAGATTAATTGACAGGCCTGATCCATAGACACTGGGGCGCTTCCTTTCCCTAGAATAGCCTCTCTTAGCTGCGCATAGAAGGCACCATAATCCCCATGGACTGAGGATTCAGCGATGACTTCAATATCATCTTGTGAGCGCGCTAAAAAGCGCGTCAGCGTCTGTTGTGCCCCTTGAGAAGGATACTCTCCATGCCATGGCATTTGTCCTGACCGTAACGCTGGCTCTTGTGGATCTAACCCAACACATTGCCAACTACCTTGAGTAAATCGGCCATTGAAGCGGCGCATCTCTCCGGCCTCATAGGGTGTCGCCCCCAAGCGAATACGTTTACCAGGATAACCTAATTCAATTTCAAACCAGTCGTGGGTTTTTCCATTCTCTCGTAAGGTATCAATACTGGCATGCAGCCATTTTGGCGCTCCGAGCAGCGCTAACATTTGATCTAATAAGTGCGACCCTAAATCCCATAATACACCTGTAGCAGGACCTGGCTGCTCTCGCCAACGATCTTGTACCACTGGGCGAAAACGGTCAAAGCGCGAATCCAAATGCTTCAGCTCGCCCATTTCACCACTGTCAATTAATGCTTTTAAACGTTGGAAATCCCCATCAAAACGGCGATTTTGATACACGCAAAACACCACCCCCTGTTGTTTTGCAATGCGACACAGATACTCTATTTGTTGAATACTAGTGACGGATGGCTTCTCCAATAAAACATGCTTACCACTTTCTAAAGCCAGTTTAGCTTGCTCAAAGTGCAATTTATCGGGCGTGGTAATGACTACCAAATCAATGCTCGGTGTATGGCACATTTCCATGACCGATTGTAAGACGACGGCATTCGGTAAAACGGCATGAACGGCCTCGACCTTAGAACTGCATACATGAGTCATTTCCATATGCGGGTCATTCATCACAAAAGGGGTATGAAATACTTGTCCGGATAAACCAAACCCAATTAAGCCAACCTTGATTGTCATAAACGCCCACTCCTCATCTGCTATAAGTTCATAGATAAATAATAGTTTGAACTCAAACCATTTTGCAAGTTTTAATGGCAACTCAAAGGAAGTTCCAAGAAAGCACGATAAAAAAATCGCTTCAACACTTCTTTATTTATCGCACTTGCTCTTGGGTAAAATGATCACTTAAAGCTTGCGACCGAGCTGTTTTTCCACCTGTCGCTTTTCCCATTCAGGGCCGAACCACTTAATCACGTTAAACACGCGTAAGCCATGAAAAGCCAAGCCCACTCCCCATCCCAACATGGACCAAGCCGCCCAAATATAGGAAGGATTAGTAAACAAATTGATGGCAAACAATATGGGAATGATTATGCAATACTGAGTGAGGTGTATATAAAAACCTCTCATTTTCTGTACTCGATAAAATGCCAAGCGCTCCTCGACACTAATGGTATGATCGGAAATGGTATGAACGGATTTTTCCTCTCTATCTTGTGTGGTCATATCGGTATCTCCTTGCAGTTCTGTTATAGGAAGTTCAAAAACAGCTGCTAAAGATTTCAACGATTCAAGTCCTGGATTTTGACCCTTTTCGATACGTTGAATCGTTCTGATACTCAATCCACTCAGTTGAGAAAGCTGGTCTTGCGACCAGCCCCTTTGAAGTCTAAGTTTTTTTACGATCATTCTCATTATCCCTACATGCTGTTTTCTTAATGAGCACTTAGCCTATTAAAAACGACACGGGTGCGTGACGACATATCACCGACACCAATATGACACTATTTAAAAATCAATCACTTATACACGAATAAAGACCTTTGCATGGGATCTTGAGTGCATTATAAGACCTCCAATTTCGCAAAGGACAACACCAACCATTTACTGCCTTCATCATCAAAATTAACCTGCACACGGGCTTGTGGCCCTTGTCCTTCATAGTTAATTACTAAGCCTTCACCAAACACAGGATGCTTAACACGATCCCCCATGCTGACGTTCACTTCTGGCGCTTTAAAATTATTCAAAACCGTACTGTTTTGCAAACGGGCTTTTTCCGTTTGATAATCGGGTCGCTGCATGGAGACGGGACGACTCACTTGTGAGCGAAGGCGAACTTCTTCCAAACACTGTGGTGGGATCTCTTTGATAAAACGCGACGGACTATTAAAAGATTCGCTACCAAACAAACGACGGGATTCCGCGTAGGTAATGTAGAGTTTCTTCATGGCACGGGTGATGCCCACGTAGCAAAGGCGTCGCTCTTCCTCAAGACGTCCAGGCTCTTCAAACGACATTTTGCTGGGAAATAAGTTTTCCTCCACGCCCGTTAGAAACACCAATGGGAATTCCAGTCCTTTCGCAGAGTGCAGTGTCATCAACTGAACCGCATCTTGGTACTCATCCGCTTGCGCATCACCAGCATCCAATACCGCTTGATCAAGGAAAGCCATCAATGGCGAGCTAAAGGCTTCGTCTTCGGGGTTCCAACTAAACCCTCCGGCAGCACCAATCAACTCTTTTAAGTTCTCGACTCGCGCCTCGCCCTTCTCTCCTTTCTCTTTTTCATGGAAAGGAATCAGGCCGGCATCGTTAATAATTTGCTCAAAGATGTCACCTAAGCTTAAATCCGGTTGTTGAACGGTGGTCATCAGATCATCAATGATTTGTTGGAAGCCTTTAATGGCGTTGGTCGCTCTTGCCGGCATGATGGATTGATCAACAATAAGTTGAGCCGCTTGCCACATGGAGCAGCCTTGATCCCGTGCCATTTCCCGCAGTGTACTGATACTGCGCTCGCCAATACCGCGAGGCGGCACATTAATCACCCGCTCCATGGCACCATCGTCATTTGGATCCAGCGCCAATCGGGCGTAAGCCAAGGCATTTTTAATCTCTAAACGGTCATAGAATCTGTGCCCACCATAAATTCGATAAGCAATCTGTTCCCTAACTAAGCATTCCTCAATCACCCGAGACTGGGCATTAGAACGATATAGAATCGCCATCTCTTTCAACCCGGCGCCTTCATCACGCCACTTTTTGATAATACCGATAATAAACCGAGCCTCGTCCTGCTCGTTAAATCCCGCGTAGAGGGAAATCGGCTCACCATCACCACTGTCTGTCCAGAGTTCTTTACCTAAACGATCATCGTTGTTTTTAATCAAACCATTAGCCGCATTCAGTATGTGGCCAGTGGAACGATAGTTTTGCTCTAAGCGAATGGTTTGAACGTCCTTAAAGTGCTTAGTGAAGTTATGAATGTTTTCAATTTTCGCTCCACGCCAACCATAGATAGACTGGTCATCATCCCCCACGGCGGTAATTGTCCCTTGATCGCCCACCATAACGCGTAGCCAAGCATATTGAATGGTATTGGTGTCTTGAAACTCGTCCACCAACACATGACGAAAACGCTCTTGATAATGGCGCAACAAAGGCGGATTAGTGAGCATCAGCTCGTGAGCACGCAATAGCAACTCACCAAAGTCCAACATGCCCAAACGTTCACAGGCCTCCTCATAATGGTAATACAGCTCTCGCATACCTTTAGAGAAAGGGTCGTGACTATCAGGCACATGGGCAGCACGTCGGCCTTCATCTTTTTGCCCATTGATAAACCAACACACCTGTTTAGGCGGCCAGCGCGTATCATCGATATTCATCTCTCGCATAATACGTTTTACCAAGCGTAGCTGGTCATCGCTGTCCATAATCTGGAAGTTTTCTTTGAGACCCGCATCACGCCAATGGGCGCGCAACAGACGATGGGCCAGACCGTGAAACGTCCCCACCCACATACCTTGGGGAGGAACGCCCACCAGCTCTTCAATTCGCCCTTGCATCTCACGCGCGGCTTTGTTGGTAAACGTCACCGCCATAATACTGTAGGGCGACAGTTGGTAAGCATGCATCAACCAAGCGATACGATGCACCAAGACGCGTGTTTTGCCGGACCCCGCTCCCGCTAGCACAAGGCTATTTTGCAATGGCGCAGCCACTGCATCACGCTGTTTATCATTTAACGAGTCGAGGATAAAAGAAACATCCATTGCATTCCGCCGTATTAATTTAATGTGTTTGTCATAAAAACGCGTTAAAAAGAGGTTGATTTTTGATCGATATGCGTTTTTTATAAACCTGAAACAAGTTGTCTGTCTATTTTGACTTTTTTCATCCATTGATGACAGTGATCAATCACATTGAGTGTCATCGAGATTAGCCAGAAGGGTATAACAATGAGTAATTTTTCTGAAACCTTGACTGAAGTAAAAACCGACATTCTTCATGCTTCGATCAGTTTGGAGAATGAAAAAAAAGAACGCAACCAAAAGGAAGACAGCATTCGCATGCTCAAAGCACGCCGGGCTATCGAGAAACACCTTGAGGAAAAACGTTTACACCACGCCATCTCAAATGGCTGGGATGAATAATACACTCAGAAACAAAGACACGCGCTTATATACCGACTATACAAGCGTATAAGAGTAAAAAACGATTTTAATTAGGCGCTAACCGCCTTAAGTGTTGTTGTGCGCCTTTTTAACGACTCTACTAGGTCTACACATGGAACATGGCAGTCTTTTGTCCAACAAAAAGTCTCTTCTCATTAACATAAATCAACATAAGTCCCCTACTTTCTATAGGGCCATTCCGTGTCTTCTTATAGCGGTTACTTCCTCGTTGGAGTACCATATGCAACTGAATTATGATCTTTTTCTAATCACTACATAATAAGAGACCTTTGAACGAAGACAGGAGTCAAGCCAAGACACGGCAAAAATAGATCAAAATGATAAGGTTACCGTTTATAAATCAGTACTTTATGTCTATTTTTTACTATATATTGGTAAAACCAGCCGTCGCGCAAACGTCTCAATAAGTAAAATAACCCTTTTGGGGAGTCACTATGTTTGAACACATCCAAGCTGCGCCATCCGATCCTATTCTCGGCCTGAATGACGCTTTCCGCAACGATCCAAACCCCAAGAAAATCAATTTAGGCGTCGGTGTATACAAGGACGAACAAGGCACAACACCTATTTTAAAATCCGTTAAACAAGCCGAAGAACGCTTGTTAAACCAAGAAACCAGCAAGAGCTATCTTAGCATCGAAGGGTCACAAGCTTACCGAGAGGCTGTACAAACGCTTTTATTTGGTGGGGACAGTCAGATCATCAGTAAACAACTGGCCCAAACGGTTCAAACCCCTGGTGGTACTGGTGCACTAAGGGTAGCTGCCGAGTTTGTACGTAAACATCTACCCGACGCAACCATCTGGGTCAGTAACCCAACTTGGGCAAATCACCAAGCGGTTTTTCAATCCGTTAACTTAGAAGTAGGTAGCTACGCTTATTACGATGTGGATACCAAGTCCTTAGACTTTGAATCCATGCTCGCCAGTTTATCCCAAGTACCCGCTGGCGATGTGGTTCTCTTTCATGCTTGCTGCCATAACCCGACAGGCATCGACCCCACTCCAGAGCAGTGGTATCAATTAGCGAAGCTGTGTAGCAAACAAGGCTTTTTGCCGTTATTCGATTTTGCTTACCAGGGCTTTGGGGCAGGTCTTGAAGAAGATGCGCAGGGGTTGCGTACTTTCTTAAATTACGTACCGGAAATGCTGATTGCCAATTCCTTCTCAAAAAACTTCGGTTTGTACAATGAACGAGTCGGCGCCTTGACCATTGTGAGTGATAATGCAGATCAAGCACTGGCCGCTTTTACACAAATTAAACGTGCTGTTCGTACTAACTACTCCAACCCACCCTCTCACGGTTCAGCCATTGTTGCCGAGATTTTAAATTCGAAAGAACTACGTAGCTTGTGGGAAATGGAGCTCAAAAGTATGCGTTCTCGTATCCACGAAATGCGCAGCTTATTTGTGAATACACTGCGAGCGAAAGGCGTTGATCAAGACTTCTCCTTTATCTCCAAACAAAACGGCATGTTCTCGTTTTCTGGCTTGAACCCAGAACAAGTGTCGCGTCTACGCAAAGAGTTTTCTATCTACATTGTGGGATCTGGTCGCATCAACGTGGCTGGTATGACTCATGAAAATATGGAGCCTCTTTGCGAGGCCATTGCAGAAATTCTTAAAAGCTAATTAAGCTTAAAGGCAAGTAAAACCACCATAATGGTGGTTTTACTTGCCTCATTGCTATGACTCTCCTAAAAATCCAAACTCAACAGGACTTTGAGCATAAAAAATGGAGACACCTTCTTCTTTAACTTTATTGAATAGCTTCTCCGCCTCTTCTTCCGTGACGATCATTGACACTTCTACGGGCTGATCACTTAATTCAAAGAAATGGCTCGAATGGATCTTTCCTTTATGTCCAATACCTTCAGAACCAATAATGCTTGTCCCTCCTCTTAGTCCAAGCTCTTTAGCCTGATTCAGTATCCATTCAGACACCAATTGTCCTTTATGATGACGACTTTGCTGTGTAAAAAATGTAATCTGATACCCTTTCATAATGAATTACCTTTAACCATCAATTGATAAAAATACTTGTGATTGGCCAGATAGCTATATTGATCGTAGCCAAAACATGGTAGCAATTCCTAAAAGGGTCATAACCAAACATCCTATGACATGAATAGCAATTGCACCGCAAGCCCATAATATTCGCCCCTCTTGAAACAAGGTTATAACCTCCGCAGAGAAAGTCGAAAAGGTAGTAAGAGCCCCTAGAAAGCCTGTAATAATCAAGAGTCGCCACTCTGGTGGAAGCGATGTCTGCTGACCAAAAAAAGTAATAGCAAGACCAATTAGGTACCCACCAACTAAATTTGCGATCAACGTCCCGGGTGGTAACGTGGGGAAAAGAGAATTAAATTGATTACCTAAAAACCAGCGCAATAGCGCACCACAAGAGGCACCTATACATACCGATAAAATAGAAAAAAACATAGAACTGAGACTCTAATTTAATGTAAAAATAACGAGCCTAGATTAAGAAATTGCAGACATATCTACGTCTCCTGTCTCCAGGTTCGATGCGTAGACATCATTAGCTTTGAATGACTTCAAAGCGGTTAGAGGAGGAATGTCATCTCCTTTTCTTTAAATTAACAAATTTTTTAAAACTCTACAAGCATTCGTTAAGAGCACTATCCAGCACAGCAACAGGCTGGTAACCTTGAATGCTTTCTTTGTCACTTAGCGAAATGGGATTAATAAATGACGGCCACTTTACTTTACTGTTATGACCCTATGTGTAGCTGGTGTTGGGGGTTTCGTCCGACGTGGAACAGACTACAAAAAGCCTTACAACCACTGATCGATGAGAAGAAACTGACCATCCAACCCATGTTAGGTGGGTTAGCAGCTGACTCAGATAACCCCATGTCTGAGGAAATGAAGACCAAATTGGAAAATACATGGCAACGAATCCAAACCGACTTAGGCACCGACTTTAACTTTGACTTTTGGCGAGTCAACCAACCACGTCGCTCAACTTATCCCGCATGCCGAGCCTGTCTGGTTGCAAGGGATGCCGGATCGGAAGATGAAATGTACCATGCTATTCAACAAGCCTATTACCTTCAGGCGAAAAATCCATCCAATATAGAGACGTTGGTTGAGTGTGCGGAGCACATCGGCTTAAAAGCGGAAGGTTTTCTGAAAGCCATGGACCATATCAAGTCAGAAGGTCTATTAGAAAAAGAAATCGACCAAGCAAGACAACTTGGCTTAAACTCCTTCCCTTCATTAGCCGTTTTAAAAGGCGATCAACTCACCTCCATCCCTTTGGATTATCAAGACCCTCTAACCATGTTAACGGCTATTAAAAAAGCGCTGTCATAGCGCTTTTTTACCACAGAGAACGACATTCTCTTCTATCCGCAATGTGTCTTATTCCTTACTTTAAAAACATTTTATATACGCAATTGATAAAAAACGCATAAAATAAGCAGATTATTATTTTATAGCACCGTTGACGCACTCAATGTCAGCAGGTTAATAGGAAAACACTCTGCCCTATGAAGAGCCCCCACAAAGATTTGCCTCGTTCTACCATCAGCCTAAGCGCTTATATCAAGAATGGTTTTAGAACAAAGCGCAGCACCTCAAGTTTTATTATTATAGCGGCCTTGTTAAATGCCATTCTTTATAACTGGCCCCTGCTGTCTTTTTCCATCAACAACCTTGATGGTTTGACACTCAATAGCCTACATACCATCTTCACGGTATTTGTCGTTATTTATTTGGAAACTGCGCTCGCTCTTTATCTGCTGTTTTTGATATCAAGACGACTTGGAAAAACCCTTTGCGTGATACTGGCGTTAGCCAACTCATTAGCCGTGTATTTTGTCGTGACCTATAACGTCATTTTAGGCACCTCCATGATGGGCAATGTGTTTAATACCAAGTTTTCTGAAGCGTCTCCCTTTTTAAGCGGCAAGATGTTCATCTATTTTGTGGTATTGGGCATGATTCCTGCTTGGCTCATCATTCGAACATCGGTGCTAAAAACCTCTCGATTACGCTTATTTCTCCACCTTATCCTTACCATCGTTATCAGTGTCACTTGGGTTTGGTTTTCGGGTAGTACATGGCTGTGGGTGGACAAACATGCCAAACAACTGGGTGGCATAACCATGCCCTGGTCTTATGTGGGAAACTCTATTCGTTTTCAAATCCAAAAAGACGAAGAGAATGTCGAACAAACACCACTCCCCAATGCTACCTTCCGTTCGAATAAAAAAACGGTCGTCGTGCTAGTGATTGGCGAGTCCGCACGGGCAGAAGATTTTTCCCTATACGGTTATAAAAGACCAACGAACCCGTTACTCAGTAATTCAGACGTTATTACCCTAAAAAATGCGACCTCTTGTGCGACCTATACCACCGCTTCAGTGAAATGTATCCTGTCGTACACCAACACAAGTAACCTCTTTGGAAAGAACTTCGAGCCTTTGCCCAGTTACTTACAACGGCAAGGCATCGATGTGTTTTGGCGCAGTCACAACTGGGGCGAGCCACCACTGAAAATAGCCAGTTATATAAACGCCAAAGACTTAGAAAAAAACTGTGAAGGCGATGAATGTGATTACGATGGTGTCCTGTTAAGTCATTTAGCCGAGCAAATCAAAGCATCGAAAAAGCAAAAGATCTTTGTTGTTTTACACCAAAGCGGCAGCCACGGACCCACTTATTACCTCAAATACCCAAAAGCATTTGAAGTGTTTAAACCGGTCTGCCGTTCCGTTGAACTGAGCAATTGTACTCATCAAGAATTGGTCAACGCTTACGATAATACTATCTTATACAACGACCATTTTTTGGATCAATTACGAACCATTTTGAAGGGTCTTAATACCGCGAGTGCGTTTCTTTATGTGTCTGATCATGGGGAGTCGCTAGGAGAAGATGGTGTCTATTTGCATGGCACCCCTTACTCCATTGCGCCGAAGCAACAATATACCATTCCTTTCTTGGTTTGGATGTCACAGGACTTTATCAAGCAGCAGCATATTTCTGTCAATAAGCTAAAAGCCAGAGCAAAAACAACTCAAGACAATGTCTTTCATAGTGTGATGGGGGCATTTGATATGAGAAGCCCTATTTATAATAAAGACTTAGATATATTTGCTAAGGCAAAAACACCCTAGTTTAGCCAACAACTAGCCCCCTTAGTTCAGCAACACCACCAGACAAGTCAGGCTTGTCTGGTGAGTGGATAAGCAGAGACGTTTTTCCCGTTGCTTTCCCCTTTTAAAGAGCCTGTTCAAGGGCTTGAATCACTTTCTCCACTTCATCCGCCTGGGTGTAGTGAACAAATGATAAGCGTACTACACCTGTATTTGGATCCACCTTCATCGCTTCTAACAAACGCACCGCATAGAAGTGCCCAGCACCGCAAATAATGCCTTGATCAACCAATTTCTGGGCTAGCGCTTGAGGTGTTTGACCAACGGGAATAACCGACACAGTAGCGGCTCTTTTATCAGGGTCGAGCGGCCCTACCAACGCCAGCTTTGGATGTAGTGATACATAACTAAGCAAACGGGCCAATAGAGCGTGCTCGTGAGCGTGTAGTAAGTCTCTTACCCGCTGAGCTTTTTCTGAAAGGGTGCCCGTTGTCGAAAAATGATGATCATGAAGTGCTTCAAAATAGTCTACAACACCTCGGCTAGCCGCCACTTGAGCATGATCTGGTCCCGCTGGTACAAACCATTTATTTTTCAAGGCTGAGTTAAAATAATGGCCTTGATTCCCTAGCTTTTCGGCCATCTCAGAGCGGATTACCATGGCGCCAAGATGGGGCCCAAAAGTTTTATAAAGAGAGAACAAATAAATATCGGCGCCCAACGCGCTAACATCAGGCAGGCCATGACCCGCATAGGACACTCCATCGACGACCGTCCAAACTCCCGCTTCTCTGGCTTGGTCGCAAATGGCTTTGACCGGATTAATATGAGCGACCACATTAGAGCAATGGGTAAAGGCTAACAGCTTCGTCCGCTCCGACAATAAATCAGGCAAATCGGCTATATCCAATAACCCTGTGTCTGGGTTCACTTGCCATTCTTTAATCACCAAGCCATGGGCCTCTAGCCTGTGCCATACGCCGATGTTCGCTTCATGATCTTGGTTGGTGACAATGATTTCATCCCCTTCGCCCAATATCTTAGCGAACGCTTGAGCCAACACATAAGTATTTTGTGACGTCGAAGGCCCTAAGTGCAATTCATCAGTTGCCACGTTGAGAAACGACGCTAAACGCTGATAAGCCTCATCCATTTGTGCGCCCGCTTTTTGCGACGCAGGATGCAGGTGATAGGGCTGTAATTTGGTCTGACGATAATATTGATTAAGGTGATCAATTACAGCTTGGCAAGCATAGGAGCCACCAGCATTGTCAAAGAATGCCTGCCCAGCCAATGAAGACTCTTGAAATGCAGGAAACTGAGCGCGAACAAATTCCAAATCTAACGACGGCATATCACTTCTCTCCATATAAAACGCTTAACTTACCCTTAAAAAAGCAAGTAACCAGACTCAGAGTATAAAGAATAAGCCACACAAGTTGTTTGCTATTTAACCAAAACTTTCCTAATGTAATACAAGATTTTTGTGTGAATACAATAAAATATGAAAGAAATTATCTTAGATCGAACAGACTACAACATAATCAAAGCATTGGAACAAAATGGCCGTATCAGCAATACACAACTTGCTCAAACCATTAATTTATCGCAATCACAATGCTTAAGACGACTACGTCAATTAGAAGAAATGGACATTATTAGCGGTTACCAAGCCCATATAAACTACCAAAAATTGGGCTATAGTGTGATGGCTTGGACACTCGTCACCGTCAGTAAAGAAGAGCCGAATGCCCGGGACGATGTCATGGAATTTTTACAGCAGCAAAACGCTGCCATTGGTGTATACGGCGTCACGGGCGATGTGGACTTAATGGTAGAAATTTGCGCGAAAGACATGACCCAATTCACTGATTTAGTGGTGAAGCAAATCTATGCCCATGCCAATGTAATCAGTACCAAATCTTATATTCGCTTAGACACAGCCAAACAAAACAGCAGCCCTCTAGGACGCCCTTAAAGCCGATAAATGGTTAGAGACCTTTGCACGATGTCACGAGCGACGCCAAGACGCGGCAAAAACAGACCAGAAAGCGGAGTTTATCGCGATAAATGAGCATTTTGAGTCTGTTTTTAACAAAGTATTGGCAAGCGCAGTAGTCGTGCAAAAGTCTCGGTTAGCCAAAGTCATGGTTAATCAGATCTAACATGGGGTTATACAATGGGTCTTTCGACGCATCTCGGCGTACTTTTTGCGGCGTTTTTTCGGTATTCCCTTCTTGGTCATCGGTTAGAATGGCTGGTGCCTTTTCCGTCTGCTCGTGGTTCGTAGAGATTTCGTCTGTCACCAACTCAACCCCCGTTTCTTCCATCATTGCTTCCAAAAGCTCTTCTGACTCAACAGGCGCTAGCGGTTCAACATCGGGAGAGTCGCTTTCAGCACTGTCTGATTCAATGGTATTTGATTCCAAGATATCTGAGTCAACTTCTGCTTGATGATCTATTACGGCTTCTTCGTCCTTTTCTTCTAGAGCAGAATCATCGACTAGGACATTTGTTTGTTTTTTAACCGATTCTTCGACAGTCGTTTCTTCACTTATCTCCTTATCAAGAGACGTCACTGTCTTAAGAGATAAACGTTCGGCGAGTTTTTTTGCTAAGGGCTCAACATCATCCAAGGTGGTATTAATGGCTAACCAATGATTGGCATCCGGCTCATGACTCACTAACTCACCCGGTACAATGGCATGACGAAAGCTTGCCAATAAAGCCGTCATATCATCTTGACCCAGCGGTGTCTCCAAACGTAGCCACAGCCCCATGCCCCCTTTACTGGGCGCAAAACAGGCTTGATCATTTAGATGGGTCTCAAGATGCGCCTTAATTCGTTCTGAATTCGCCCAAACTTGTCGTGCTCGACGTCGTAACGAACGTTTACCCGTGGATTCTAAAGCATCACTCAGCGCCTGTTGCTGAACATTACTTAACGCCATATCTGCCGATAAAAATCCCCCTTCCAGCAGAGTGCTATGGCGACCTGGCAGGCACCAACTGGCGGATCGATCCACCCCTTTGGTTTCTACCCCTCCGATGTAGACAATGTGGTCCGATGAATCGAGGGATTTATACGTCATAACCGATCCCGCACGGTGGGCCAAATGAGAACACAAATCCCACTCAATGGTGGGTAATTGCAGTTCATCAATAATGGCTAACCATCGACGCAAACTTAAATTGCTGATGCTTTGCCCTGCAGGAAAGGCAAACTGACCAGGCAGTACCAATAACTTGATGGCTTCTTCTTTAAAACAGCGAATAACAAGATCCAAATCGACACCCCGCTCTCCCGACGCAATGCTGATCACCTTGCGGCCCAAGCTTTGCAACGTAGAAGGAAGGCGCGGGTCACAGGGTGTGATCACCAATACAACATCCTCTCGCTGTGTTAACGACAACACCGCATTCGAGAACATCGCCAAAGGGGAGCGACCTAGCCATAATTGTGAAGCATGGCTTTTGATACCCAATCCATTAAGATGATCACTTACCGCCTCTCTTACCGCTAGGTGACCTTTACCCAATACCGGAAAATCCACCTCTTCCGTACGAGTGTTAGGGGCTAAAAACTCATCACTTTGATCGACCAAAGCTCCACGATGGGCCAGACAAGACCAAGCCATTTTGGCGCCAAGATTATCCAGCTTTCGCAGCGCCTCTCCAGGCATTAATAAGGCCGGTTTCGCTTCACTTCGATGACAAACAAAATACCCTGATTTCGGCCGTGACTCGATCCAACCATCCTCAGCTAATAACTCATAGCCATGGATAATGGTATTCAAACTCAGTTTTAATTGCTTCGATAACACTCGCAAAGAGGGCATACGGTCACCAGGTGATAGAGCATCCTGCGACATTTGATCTAAAAACCAATCCACTACCCCTTTATATAAAAAATCCGCCACCGCTTTGTACCTTCTCTGTGTATTTGTTTATCATCTGTTATCAAAGAGTAAGCGGGATTGAGAAAAAGGCAAGCAAAACGGCATTTTTTCTAAGCGAGTAAGGCGTTATTATTAGGTTTGAAACATTTAAGCAAAGTGGGTGTATCACCCTTTACGATAACGAACAACAAACAGTAGATCCTCTATGGCTTTTGACCCCCATTCCCTGCGTCAAGACTTTCCTATTTTGTCACAACAGGCTTATGACCACCCACTGGTGTATCTTGATAACGCAGCGACCACACAAAAACCATTAAGCGTGCTGGATGCCATTCAGGATTACTATCGCTCTTTTAATGCGAACGTCCATCGGGGAGCGCATTATTTAAGTGACAAAGCCACCACGCGTTTTGAACAAGCGCGTGATACCGTCGCGGACTTTATAAATGCGCCAGAGCAAAGCCACATCATCTGGAGTAAAGGCACCACAGAAGCCATCAATATGGTGGCCTACGGTCTTGAACATCTGCTCGAAAAAGGCGATGAAATTCTTATTACCAGCTTAGAACACCACGCAAACCTCGTCCCTTGGCAGCAATTGGCCTTTCGTACAGGGGCTCGTTTACGAGTTTTACCCTTAACATCCGAAGGCGAATGGGAAGACGAATACGCAAGTTATTTTACCGATCGCACACGTATTTTTGCGGCCACTCAAGTGTCTAATGCCATCGGTGTTCACACCCCCTTGCAAGCAATGTTAACGCAAGCTAAACAGCACAACGCCTTTACCTTGGTTGATGGCGCTCAAGCCGTGGCACATTATCCTATCGATGTACAAGCACTAGACTGCGACTTCTATGTGTTCTCAGGTCACAAAATGTATGGGCCAACCGGCATTGGGGTGTTATACGGAAAAGCCCACGCCCTAGAGGTATTAATTCCCTATCAAACGGGTGGGGAAATGGTGCAACATGTGACCTATCAATCAACACAATTCAATACACTCCCTTATCGATTGGAAGCCGGAACCCCTCACATTGAAGGTGCCATAGGACTGGCCGCCGCTTGTAAGTTTCTCACTCAACAAGATCGCCATGCCTTACTTGCTTGGGAGCAATCTCTGGCTCATCACGTTTACACTCGCCTTCATAAAGAAAGCCAAGTAGCTATTTATTCTCCAGAAACACACACGACTCTAGTCTCGTTAAGTGTGCCCAATATCCATACTTTAGATTTAAATGCCTACCTAGATAGCCAAGGTATCGCCGTGCGTGCAGGCAGCCACTGCGCCCACCCGCTGATGGCACAATTAGGAGTGGCAGGAACGTTACGCGCCTCCTTTGCCTGTTATAATACCCTAGAAGAAGCTGACCGCTTCTGTGATGTTCTCCTAGAAGCCATAGACTTACTAACTGATGAATAGCAATGACTGACTTACCTCTCTACAACAGCATAAAACAGCAGCTGCGAGCCTGCCGCAGTAAAGAAGAAACCTTCAAAGCCTTGGTCGCCTTGAGTAAACGTTTAACCCGCTTAACCGCTGAAGAGAAAACCGAAGAGAATAGAGTAAAAGGCTGCGAAAGTGCCGTCTGGCTGATTATTGATAACAAGGATGATACCTCCTCTATCAAAGCAGACAGCGACACCAAACTTATGCGCGGCGTACTGGTAGCGATACTGAGTTTAGTACAAGGAAAAACGAAGACGGAAAGGCAAAAAATGGATTTGAAAGCTGAACTGGAATCACTGAATTTAGGTAGCTATCTTACTCAATCAAGAGCGAATGGGATATTAGCGATAATAGAAAAAATCAAGAAATGAGCGCCATCCTAGCGCTATCACGTAAAATGATATACCTTCCGATAGTGTTTTTTTCTCCACTTCAATGCCCCAAGGACAATCACCAGACCGATAGGAAAGCACCCAAAGGATCCTACTATCATCAGGTACATGCCCAATAGTTTTTTTGAGGTATAAAGAAGAGCTGCACCAATAAAGGCTACGAACAGCAGCAACAGCATGATCCAAGCAATCACATTAGGCACCATATAATATGGTGCCAACGAAGCTAAAAAAGCATACCCAGTTATCAGTGAATTTAGACATAGACCCATCCAAACGATCCACATAACCTTCCTCCATAATGCTCAGTTAACTAATAAACGAAAAACTGAATGTCATTATGAAAACAATAATACAGCGGTGGATAGAAGGCATGACAATAATAATTGTAACTTTTTGTTAATGAATATTTAAAAATAAACTCCTAACGGGTCTAAAATAACTTTTTATTATAAACAAGAAGCCAATTTTTTATATTATTTTTTACTATATATAATCTACATCTTGAGACGGCCTGCTAAAAACTCAATAAAAACAGTTTAACATCGCTAGTATCGCCACAATAAAATTCTCTCTTTAAAAATAGTAAGCAATTGAAAATAAAGGGGAAATAAAAATTTCTTAATGTTTTTTGCTCTCGCTAAGGGGGACATAGTGACTGTAACAGCTGTATATTGATTACTTTACAAACAATGGAGCCAATTAAAGATGAAGTCACATCTGATTCAAACTCATATGAAATAAGCGGATATTTTGAAAAATAGTATGAATAGGAGAAAATTGAATAGAATTAAGACTATTTGTGCAAAAAATAAGAATGTAGTAAAAAGTAAACAATCTTTTTTCTTTTCATGTAAAAGATAGTGAATATTATCAATTAAATAGAGAGTTTTTAACAAAAGTATAACAATCCATTAGCAAACAGAAGACAGCCCAGGCACCTATAAAACCTTTTCGTCTTCCTAAAACACAATCTGTTAGAAAACTAAAATATCCTTAGTCCACATCAATCACAACAGAAGACATATAGCGCTCAAATTCGGCTCTTATAGTGTCCTCACCTGCGGGAGTTAACCAGAAGCGAACAATAACAAGCTGTCTTTCTTTACCATCAATAGAGTAGTTCACGACCCAAGCTCGTTTCTGCTCTTCAATGCGCACCACACTGTCATAAGGTATCGATTTTTCCGCCACCATTTTGGAGGGTTTAATCGTAAAAAGATCATCCTTAAACACAACATAGGGCGTGTTTTGCCAATATTTCGCCGTCATATAACGAGATACCAACAAAAATAGCACTGGCAGCAATACAAAGTAATTATTCATGTAAGCGCACACTGCTAGCAAAGGAATACAAGACATCAACGCATAACGAAGGATTCGAAATGAGATATTCGCGCCTCGTTCGCCGTAAATAATCGTCTCTTTGTGATCTGCATTCATTGAATCTACCACCTTATTTCCTCTTTTTTATAGTGCTTAAAAAATTCTCTTAATGTTCAACGTCAAATAGCCCAGCTCTTTGGCAGTCATCTAAAAAGGCTTCTTTGAGAAAATTCATCTCTGAATATAAGAACTTTAAAGCTTTGTATCGCAGTGTTGTGAGTAAGCCACCGACAAGCTTATCCGAGAAAGCAATTTGCATTTTTTACAAATTGCTTCCTTTGGGTAACTCACCAGCCACCACTATTTGCCGTTTAACAGTAAGCCCTCTATCAATTCGCCTTCTGCGCCAGTTTTTCCAACACCCGACTGACAGCCACAAAACCAAAAGTGGCTGTGACAACCGTGCTAGCACCAAAGCCCGTATCGCAGTTCATTTTGGTTTCGCTATCGCCTTTTTGACGTTGCTCGCACACAGTACCATCCAGCTGCGGGTATTTCAGTTGCTCCAATGAATACACACATTCAATATCAAAGCGACGCTTAAGATTACGTGAGAAGTTATAGTGGCGACGTAGAAAGTTACGCAGCTTGGCCGCCAGCGGGTCTTGCTCGGTGCGGGATAAATCGGCAATACGAATTTGCGTTGGATCAGTTTGACCACCAGCTCCACCCACTGTAATGATCTTGTGCTTATTACGTTTACACCAAGCGATAAGTGCTGCTTTAGGCTTTAAACTATCAATAGCATCCACAATATAGTCAAACTTCTCGGACAGTAGCTCAGGGATGTTGTCAGGCGTGATAAAGTCTTCAATGCAGGTTACTTGGCATTCAGGGTTAATCAGTTTTATACGCTCTTCCATAGCATCCACTTTAGGCTTGCCTATATTGCCATCGAGGGCATGGATTTGACGATTGGTATTGGTAACACACACATCGTCCATATCGATCAGCGTAATATGACCAATGCCAGAGCGAGCCAGAGCTTCTGCTGCCCAGGAACCCACCCCACCAATACCGATAACACACACCTTCGCCTTAGCAAAGACGTCGTAAGCGGCATCGCCATACAAACGGCGAATGCCACCAAACCGTTGATCGTTTGACAATTTTCTCTCCTCGCAGGTAGAACGTCCTGCGCTTTTTCTTTCAATACGTGTATTCTGTTACTCGATATGATGTCTTCACACTAACAACCATTCAACATTGACCAACTGTAAGCGATATGATCGAGCAAAACCTTGAACAACTAGGCCTAACACCAAGAGAATCTCTACTGTACCAAACCCTATTAAAACTGGGCCCCTCTTCTATCCGCGATATTGCCGAACACAGCGGTATTAACCGAGGTACCGCCTACGAATCCCTTAAGCAATTACAAAGCAAAGGAGTCGTCAGTTATTTCCCTAAAGGGAAAAGGCGCTTTTTTACGGCGGAAGATCCAGAGATTTTACTCAGCCTTGCGGAAGATCGGCGTCATCGTTTAGATAAAACCATTGAAACCCTCAAAACCACCATCATTCCTAACTTACATCAGCAACAGCCTGAATATCATCACACTAACGTACGCTATTATGAAGGGGACGATGGCATCGAATGGGTATTGCGCGATATTCTAAACGTCGTGTCGCAACAAGACCACAAAGAATATTGTGTGTTTTCCTCCAAACCGATTCGACCTTACTTATATCGCCCTTTTCCTAACTATACAAAACAGCGAGTGAAACTGGGTATCAATGTAAAAGTGATTGCCCTAGGAGAAGGGGGAGAAGAGGCGGAACTATCACAACGAAAATGGATAAAAACCGAAGGCTCCGTGGATGCCAGCTACATTGCGATCTATCCACCAAAATGTGCCATCATCTCTCTTGTCAGCAAGAACTTTCCATCGGCCGTAGTTTTAGAATCCAAAGACATCGCCAGCGCCCAACAAATTATCTTTGATACCCTTTGGAAGATGCTCTAGGTATCTGGTCAGTTACACTCTTTTACATAAAGGTGATTTTCCGCTACCATCAGACAATCAAAAACACTTACTCTAGGGACCTTTCTGAAAAAGGATTTTTTTATGTTATCGCCAAGTGAACGAAGAGCTGCCTACCCACAAGCCCTATCCAGCCAACAGGCTCAAAGACTGCAATCCACCATGCTTCGAAATAAATATGAGCTATATATTATTTCATTATATGAAATGGATAAAATCATTGAGTCCGCCATGAAATCAGGCAAAAAAATTTCCGAAGACCTTTGGAAAAAAGTTAAATGGGTTGCTGAAAAATCAGCAAACTACTACGCCACTAGTGAAGACATAATCACTGTCACTAAAATTGTTGGGGAACTTGGTGGAATAGCGGCTAAAGTACAAATTAGAAACTATAAAGGTAAACCTCATATTATATTTAAGGGCAATCCTGAACTTCGAAAAACCTTATCTAAAAGGGTCTATAAACTAAAAGACGCGAGGATAGTAAAACTTGGTTTAGGGCGCGCTCCTTTAATAAATGGTATTAAAGAAGGAGGGATACTAACGATTTATCTCGTTACCGCTTATAGAGTCTTAGACTACTTTCTGACAGATAATATGACATTAACACAGTTAGTCGGCACACTTGCAACAGATATTGTGAAAATTGGTATAGCAACTGGGTTATCAATTGGAGCAGCTATGTATGCAACAGGTGCAGTATTATTTTCAAGTTTTGCAATAGGACCGTTGATTGCAGTAATTATTGTTGGAGCAGCTACGTCTTATTTTTTGGATAAATTTGACTCTGATTTTCACATTACAAAGCAAGTAATAGAGGCAATTGATAATACAGTAAAATCAATACATAAAAACACTAACAACTTAAAAAGAAACGTTAGTAGAGCAATAGAAAGTGAAAAAAGAGATGCGCTCAATTTCATCAATAGAAATTTTAATCACATAATATATCAAGGTGAAAAGATTTTATTTCGAGAAATAACAAAAAGAATAGACAATATTTTCTCCATGTATCCAAAACTTTGATAGTGATTACATATTATGAATTCAGAATTTAAAAAAAATATTATATATAAATTTTTTGGCCCTCTCTGTTTTTTATTATTAGGAGTAGTATCATTATTTTTCTTTATCCAAAGTATATGTAGTTTATTCACTACAGGAAACAATGATTTTGTTTTAGTAAATCAAGGATCTTACTATATGTTTGGGGTATCTATTTTTTCGTTGTTCTTTTCATTGAGTGAACTATGGCATCAATGGATTGTAAAGGGACCTATTAATGGTATCTGGATAAAAATAGTACCTAAAGTCATTATATTAAGCCTTATAATAACTCTTTTATTACCACATATTATTTATTACTTTGCAGATCATTATCTAGTCAATCATGGTTACCAAGTTTGTGAGGCCGCATCGAGAAGTTGGCTTTATATCCATAAAATCGTTTATGTTCATCCACCCCAAGCATGCTATAAGACACTTGTCTTCCCTTAGGAAGAAGCATAAAAAAAGATATAAAAAAAGCAGCCATTCGGCTGCTTTTTTGATTTCAGATTCCAGCACGTGCCTTTTATTTATGACGGAACTGCTGGATAGTACGCAAGCGCGCGACGGCTTCTGCCAATTCCGCTGTTGCACGAGAATAATCGACGTCTGGTTTTTGGTTCGCTAAAAGCTCTTGCGCATGTTGCTTCGCTTTTAGTGCCGCTTCCTCGTCAAGATCTCTTGCACGAATAGCTGTGTTAGCCAAAACGGTAATGCTGTGTGGTTGAACTTCTAAGAAGCCACCAGACACGAAGATAAACTCTTCATCACCATTTTCTTTAACCACATGAACAGGACCTGGTTGCAACGTTGTCAGCAATGGAGAATGCCCTGGCATAATGCCTAAGCCACCATAGCTGCCTGCAGCCGAAAGAGACTTAACGGCTCCGCTAAAGATCTCTTGCTCAGCGCTTACGATATCGCAGTGTACTGCTGTGATAGCCATAAGTTGCCTCTCTTAGTCAGGCTCAGTAAGAACGCAGTGCGTCCTTACTATGCGTGATGGTTAAAGTTTTTTAGCTTTCTCGACGGCTTCGTCGATGCTACCAATCATGTAGAACGCTTGTTCTGGCAAGTCATCAAACTCACCCTCTAGAATGCCTTTGAAACCACGGATTGTGTCTTTCAAAGAAACATATTTACCTGGTGCGCCGGTAAAGACTTCTGCAACGAAGAAAGGTTGAGACAAGAAGCGTTGGATTTTACGAGAACGGTTAACCGTTTGCTTATCTTCTTCAGATAACTCGTCCATACCCAAGATCGCGATGATGTCTTTCAATTCTTTATAACGTTGCAATACCATCTGTACGCCACGTGCTACGTCGTAGTGCTCTTGACCGATAACTAATGGGTCAAGCTGACGAGACGTACTGTCTAGAGGATCGATCGCAGGGTAGATACCCAAAGAAGCGATGTCACGAGACAATACAACCGTTGCGTCCAAGTGAGAGAAGGTTGTTGCTGGCGATGGGTCAGTCAAGTCATCCGCAGGGACGTATACCGCTTGAACAGAGGTAATAGACCCTGTCTTAGTAGAGGTGATACGTTCTTGAAGAACACCCATTTCTTCCGCAAGCGTCGGCTGATAACCTACCGCTGATGGCATACGACCTAGCAATGCAGATACTTCGGTACCAGCAAGCGTATAACGGTAGATGTTATCGACGAAGAAAAGTACGTCACGACCTTCATCACGGAATTTTTCCGCCATGGTCAAGCCTGTCAAAGCAACACGTAGACGGTTACCTGGTGGCTCGTTCATTTGGCCGTATACGAGAGATACTTTATCGATTACGTTCGAGTCAGTCATCTCATGGTAGAAGTCGTTACCCTCACGAGTACGCTCACCAACACCGGCGAATACAGAGTAACCACTGTGCTCGATGGCGATGTTACGGATAAGCTCCATCATGTTTACGGTTTTACCTACACCGGCACCACCGAACAGACCAACTTTACCACCTTTCGCGAATGGACAGACAAGATCGATTACCTTGATACCTGTTTCCAACAATTCGCTGCTAGCAGACTGCTCGTCGTAAGAAGGCGCTTGACGGTGAATAGACCAACGCTCTTCTTCACCGATAGGGCCTTTTTCATCAATTGGATTACCTAGAACGTCCATAATACGTCCTAGTGTTTTGGTACCTACAGGGACCGATACTGGGTGACCAGTGTTATCCACTGTCAAACCACGTTTCATACCATCTGTAGAGCCCATGGCGATGGTACGAACAACACCGTCGCCTAGTTGCTGTTGAACTTCTAACACCAACTCTTTCCCCTCGATAGTGAGGGCGTCGTATACTTTTGGCACATTGTCACGTGGGAATTCCACGTCGATGACCGCACCGATAATCTGTACGATTTGTCCGCTACTCATGTTCGGATCCTCTTAATACCTAAATACCTTAAACCGCTGCCGCGCCGCCAACTATCTCAGAAATTTCCTGAGTAATCGCTGCTTGACGAGCCTTGTTGTACACCAACTGCAATTCATCAATGATATCGCCTGCGTTGTCGGTTGCGTTTTTCATGGCAATCATTCGAGCGGCCTGTTCACACGCAATGTTTTCAACAACCGCTTGATATACCTGAGACTCTATGTAACGAACCAATAACTCGTTCAAAATATCAACGGCTTCCGGCTCATAAATGTAATCCCAATGGTGCTTTAACTCTGTATTCTCTTCTGGTTGCAATGGCAAAAGTTGATCAACCTTGGGTTTCTGAGTCATGGTATTCACGAACTCATTAGAAACCACATACAAACGGTCAAGACGACCTTCGTCAAATGCATCTAGCATTACTTTTACACTACCAACTAGATCGTCAGCTTTAGGTGTATCACCTAACCCTGTAAAAGCGGCTGCTACGTTTCCGCCGTAGTTACGGAAGAATGAAACCGCTTTAGAACCAATTGCACAGATATCAACCTGAACACCGGAATCAGAAAACTGCTTCATTTCTTTTAGTGCGGCTTTGAACACGTTAACGTTCAAACCACCACATAAACCACGATCAGAAGAGACTACGATATAACCAACACGCTTCGCCTCACGCTCGATAAGGTAACGGTGTTTATACTCAGGATTCGCGTTGGCCAAATGACCAACGACTTGGCGAATTCGTTCCGCATACGGACGAGAAGCGGCCATACGATCCTGAGCTTTACGCGTCTTACTGGCGGCTACTTTTTCCATAGCACGAGTAATTTTACGCGTATTGTTAATGCTCGAAATCTGAGTACGTATCTCTTTTCCGACTGCCATAATAGAACTGCCCTTGTGAGAATGTTATTTCACAAACTGCAAAGTAACATTGGTGATGGACTAAGCGAAGAGCCTATCACCAAGCTTATTACCAAGTTTGTGTCGCTTTAAACTTCTCGATTGCCGCTTTAAATGTCGCTTCAATCTCGCCGTTAAAATTGCCTGTTTTGTTGATGTCAGCCATTAGTTCAGCATGTTCGCTGTTCATGTAGCTAATCAACGCACTTTCAAAACTCGCAATCTTGCTTGTTTCAACATCCACAAGGTAGCCATCATTGGCAGCGTAAAGGACAATACCCATATCCGCTACAGGCATAGGAGAGAACTGCTTTTGCTTCATCAGTTCAGTAACCTGTTTACCATGTTCTAGCTGCTTACGAGTTGCTTCGTCTAAGTCAGATGCGAACTGAGCAAACGCTGCCAATTCACGGTACTGAGCTAAGGCCAGACGAATACCACCGCCTAGTTTCTTAACGATCTTAGTCTGTGCTGCACCACCAACACGAGAAACGGAAATACCCGCGTTCATCGCTGGACGAATACCCGCATTAAACAAGTTCGTTTCCAAGAAAATCTGACCATCTGTGATGGAGATTACGTTGGTTGGTACGAAAGCAGATACGTCACCACCTTGTGTTTCAATGATAGGCAATGCCGTCAAAGAACCCGTCTTACCTTTTACTTCACCGTTGGTGAATTTTTCAACGTAATCAACGCTAACACGAGATGCACGTTCTAGAAGACGAGAGTGGAGGTAGAATACGTCACCAGGGTACGCTTCACGACCTGGTGGACGACGAAGTAGTAACGAAATCTGACGGTAAGCCCAAGCTTGTTTTGTCAAATCATCGTATACGATCAATGCGTCTTCACCGCGATCACGGAAGTATTCACCCATAGTACAACCTGTGTACGGTGCTAAATACAACATTGCTGCAGGATCAGAAGCTCCCGCCACAACTACCGTGGTGTATGCCATTGCGCCTGCTTCTTCAAGCTTACGAACAACGTTAGCGATAGTCGATTGTTTTTGACCAATCGCAACGTACACACACTTAATGCCGCTGTCTTTTTGCGCGATGATGGTGTCGATTGCCAGTGCTGTTTTACCCACTTGGCGGTCACCGATGATCAACTCACGCTGACCACGACCAACCGGAACCATGGAGTCAACCGCCTTGTAACCTGTTTGGATAGGCTGATCAACACCTTGACGAGCGATAACGCCTGGCGCGACTTTTTCGACTTTATCTGTCATTTTTGCATTGAGCGCACCTTTGCCGTCGATTGGGCTACCCAACGCGTCAACAACACGACCAAGCAATTCAGGACCCACTGGAACTTCCAGAATACGACCTGTACATTTTACTTTTTGACCTTCTACAAGGTCTTGGTATTGACCCAGTACTACCGCACCTACAGAGTCACGCTCTAGGTTCAAGGCCATACCGAAAATACCACCAGGGAATTCGATCATTTCCCCGTACATAACATCTGCCAAACCGTGAATCAGAACGATACCGTCTGCCACGCTGACAATTGTGCCCTCATTTTGGGCATCTGAAGAGACATCAAGGTTCTCGATGCGCTTCTTGATAATCTCGCTGATCTCAGATGGATTCAGTTGCTGCATGCTACATTCCTCAACCCTGGTTTCAATTTAAGAAACACTAGGAGTTTATCGCCTCGGCCAGTTTCGTCAATTTACCACGAACTGAGCCGTCGATGATTAAGTCACTGGTACGGATAACCACGCCACCAATCAGGCTTGCGTCTGTTTCGTTAGTTAAGTTGATCTTACGATCCAACTTCTTCGCTAACGAATCGGCTAATGTTTGTGCTTGTTCTGCTGACAACTCAAAAGCAGACGTCAACTTAACATCGACGGCTTTTTCATAATTCAGTTTGAACTGTTGAAATAACTCAGAAATCGCAGGTAACAAGAGTAAACGCTTGTTTTCTGCAAGGTTAAGCAAAAATGCTTTACCTTGTTCAGTGGTTATTTCTTCACAAACCTGTGCCAGAGCGCTCGCTTTCTCTTGCGCACTAAAAGCAGGGTTTCCAAGTGCTGTTTTAAGCTTCGGTTGTTTTGTAACAGTAGCTAATATGCTCAGCATATTAGCCCATTCTGTAACATGACCTTGCTCACGAGCGACTTCAAAAGCTGCTTTGGCGTATGGCCGCGCGACGGTTTTAAGTTCAGCCATTAGATCCTCGCTTAAAGCTCTTTGGCGAGCTGTTCAACGATCTCGCTGTGTGCTTTTTCGTCAATAGTGGCGCCTAAAATTTTCTCGGCACCGGCAAAAGCAAGAGCAGAAACTTGTGCACGCAATGCTTCTTTGGCACGCACAACATCTTGCTCTATTTCAGCCTGAGCCGCTTCGCGAAGACGCTTGCCATCAGCAATTGCTTGCTCTTTCGACTCATCGATCAATTGGTTAGCACGTTTGTTAGCTTGTTCGATAATCTGGGCGGCATGTTCCTTGCTTTCACGTAACGTTTGAGCGGCTTTTTCTTCAGCCAACTCTAACTCACGTGCTGCTTGGTTTGCTGCTTCAAAACTATCCGCAATCTTTTTCTTACGCTCTTCGAGCGCTTGCATTATAGGTGGCCATACATATTTCATGCAGAAGGCGATAAAAATCACAAAAGCGATTGCTTGGCCTATAATGGTTGCATTGATATTCATGCCTGTACCTCGTATGTTTGTCCGCTAATGGGGGATTAAAATCTTAACCAGCCACGGCGAACAGAACGTACATAGCCAAGCCGACTGCGATCATAGGAACCGCGTCAACCAAACTCATTACGATGAAGAACTGTGTACGCAATAAAGGAATTAATTCTGGCTGACGAGCAGCCCCTTCCAAATATTTACCACCTAGAATACCGATACCAATTGCCGCACCTAGAGCACCTAGGCCTAACATTAGAGCACCAGCAATAAACAACAACGATTGTTCCATTTTTCTCTCCTATAAACTCAACGTAAAGTACAAATAAAAACCTAAATTAGTGATGTTTCTGATGAGCCATATCCAAGTAAACAATGGTCAACATCATGAAGACATAAGCTTGCAATGCAATAATTAAAATGTGGAAAATAGCCCAGCCAATCTGTAACAGGCCGCTAAGAGGACCAAGGATCCATCCAGCACCGAACATGATTGCAAGCAAGATAAAGATCATTTCGCCAGCATAGATGTTACCAAATAGACGTAATGACAATGAAACAGGTTTGGAGATCAGTGATACCAATTCCAATACCAAGTTAATTGGGAATAACCATTTAGGGAACGGCTGGAACGCTAACTCACCTAAGAACCCGCCCAATCCTTTTACTTTGATGCCGTAAAAGACCATTAAAGCAAATACAACCAGTGCCATAGCAGACGTCGCATTGGGATCCGTTGTCGGAACCGCTTTAAAGAAAACATGGTGAGGATCCGCACCAAATACGTGTTCGCCAACGAACACCGCAATTTGAGGTATTAAATCAACCATCACATCGTCTACAAGGTTCATCAGAAAAACCCAGACAAAAATGGTCAATGCAAGAGGAGCAACAAGAGGGTTACGGCCAGTAAAGGAGCTACGAACGTTCTCATCGACAAATTCGACAATCCATTCAGCAAAATTGACTAAGCCAGAAGGCACGCCAGATGTTGCTTTCTTCGCAGCACGACGGAAAAACCACATCATCAATACGCCAAGAAGAACAGACATCCCAATGGTATCAACATTGATTGCCCAAAATCCCATATTGGCAGCTTCCTGAGCAGTGTGAGCAAAGCCCCAAGAGCCATCAGCATGCTGCCCAAAAGTCAGGTTCTGTAAGTGATGTTTGATGTAACCTGAAGAACTAATTGTTTCACTCGCCATTTACTAAACCTCAAATTCTTCTAAGCAATTGTTCAATTTTTATGTAAAAAAAATAACACAGCTTGTGTTATTACAAAGCTCGCCAATAAAGTAAAGGCTGTTAGTTTCAACAGCCCGAATCCTAATGCAAACATGGCGAGGGTCCAACACCACCTCTCAATCATGCAGCGGTATACTTTATTTAAATCTTTTCTTGGATCCGATTTGTCTGCTTTTGCAGCGCGAATAAGATGCCATTTCTGCAACAGCGCATTTCCTATGGCAATTGAGCCGCCAAAAATCGCCGCCAGCGCGTTTTCTGTCCCTTGCACCCCATAAAACAATGCGGCCAATACGGCTAAGACTAATACCTGAGTAACCAGTAGCTTATTGATAAGCGTCGTATTTAATCTTCTATCCATCAGGCTTTAGCACCATTCGCAGTGAGTCGTTGCAATTGCACCATGATGAGACAAACATGCGCCATTATAGTTCGATAACCAATAGGGTCAATCTTTAATTATTGCTTACACTAACCTTACATTTGTACCAAAGCGTTAAGACATATGAATTCATGTCACAAACATTAAGGATAAGTAAATGCACAATTAAAATCCGACGCATTATATGGGTAATACAAACGATGATCAACTTAAACCGCTGTCAAAAAACACTCACTGATTAAGAAGTTCTGGCAATCTTGCGGACGATAATCGGGCCAATTTATTTTTTCGAGAACAGTTCACTTATCAATAACTCAAGGTGTTCAGGGTTACGATATTCGATCACCACCTTACCTTTTCCTTTTGCTGAAGGCTGAATTTTGACGGAAGCATTGATTTTTTGGCTAATTCTTTCTGCTTCAGCACTCAAGTCAGGAAGCTCAGGAGCGGCGTTATCTTCTTTAATAGGCGATTGATAATTTTTGACTAAGCGTTCGGTTTCACGCACTGATAAGGACTTTGTAACAACTTGTGAAGCGGCTTGAATTTGTTTGTCTTGCTCTAGAGGCAATAACGCTCTAGCGTGCCCCATTTCAATATCGCCATGCTCTAATAAGCGACGAACTTCTGGCGACAAACCAAGTAAGCGGAGTAAATTGGCGACCGTAGAGCGTGATTTGCCCACTGTATCAGCTACTTCTTGTTGAGTCAGATGAAAGTCTTCAATCAAACGTTGCAACGCTAACGCCTCTTCAACAGGGTTGAGGTCTTCACGTTGGATGTTCTCAATGAGGGCAAGCACCACGGCATCGGAATCTTCTACATGACGAATAATAACCGGGACTTGAGTTAACTCAGCTAATTTGGCAGCACGCCAGCGACGTTCACCAGCGATAATTTCATACTGGTTAGTACCGTTGGGGCGTACCACAATAGGCTGCATAATGCCTTGGTTACGAATTGATATTGCCAATTCATCCAAGTGTGCAGGGTTCATATCACGACGAGGTTGGAATTTGCCCTTAGAAAGCCATTCAACCGGTAAATAAGTCAGGCCTTTGATGGCTTCGCTGTGCTCAGATAACTCAACACTATCGGTCGGCGCTTTTTGTGGTGCCAGTAAAGCGTCCAGACCACGACCTAAGCCTCTTTTTTTCATCGTCATGTTTTAACCCTAATTGAAATCAGATCTTACTTGTCTTTGCGCATTATCACGCAGAGCGTTTACGGATAAATTCACCTGCTAAGGCAAGGTAAGCAATGGCACCACGGGACTCTTTTTCATAATGTAAAACAGGCAGTCCATAACTTGGCGCTTCAGCAAGGCGTATATTACGAGGTATCACCGTATCATACACCTTAGAACCGAAATGTTTTTGTAATTGACCCGATACATCATGGGTCAAACTAGGGCGAGGATCATACATGGTTCGCAGAATCCCCTCAATTTCTAGTGACGGATTTAAGGCATGGGTAATACGGTCAATGGTTTGCAATAACGCCGTCAACCCTTCTAGGGCATAATATTCACATTGAACCGGAATTAACACCCCTTGGGAAGCGGCCAACGCATTGACAGTTAACATGTTCAGCGCCGGTGGGCAATCAAGCAGGATAAAATCAAAGTCATTATCTACTTCATACAGCCCCGCTCTTAAACGCGTTTCCTTACTGGGCAAGTCCAACAAAGCCACTTCTGCCCCAGTTAAATCCCCATTGGCGGGCAACACCCAATATTTACCAGGATTAGCCGTCTCTTCCATGACGGGCTTCATCACTTCTTTAACGCCATGGGTTCCCACTAAAACATCAAAGACACTCGTATCAAGCTCTTCTTTAATGAGTCCGCTGCCTGTCGTGGCGTTCCCCTGGGGATCAAGGTCGATTAAAAGCACACGTCGCTTCATCGCGGCCAATGAGGCGGCGAGGTTTACACAGGTCGTGGTTTTACCCACTCCCCCTTTTTGATTCGTGACTGCGATTATTCTCGCCATGCTATTATCCTTTACGCACCATAATGACCATATGACGTTCCGCCTGAATATTCGGTACATTCAGTGATTTAATGTCAACAACTTCCACTTCAGAAGGCAAATTAGCAAGCTCTTTATCTGGGTGTACCCCTTTCATAGCTAAAAAATTACCTGTGTCCTTAGGTAGTGGTAAGGTCCAGTTTATCATGTCTTGTAATGAGGCAAAGGCTCGTGAAATAACATGATCGTACTCACCTTGATGAGCGTGTTTTTCAACTCGCTCATTAGCAACTGTAACATTATCAATGCCCAGCTCCATTTTTACCTGAGTTAAAAAACGGGTTTTTTTGCCATTACTGTCTAGTAAAGTAAAGTGCTTTTCAGGGTAACAAATAGCAAGCACCATACCAGGTAACCCAGGTCCTGTCCCTACATCAATAATACGTTCACCTTTAATAAAAGGCAGTGTGGCCAGACTGTCTAATAAATGCAATGAGATCATTTGATCAACATCACGGATTGCCGTGAGGTTGTATGCCTTATTCCATTTTTGCAACATGGCAAGGTAGTCTACTAGAGTCTGAATGGTCTTATCAGATAAATGGGCGCCCATTTGTTGGGCGCCTTTTTGAATGGCAGCAAAATGTGTCACAGTCGAATCCAATTAATCGGCGTTATCGGCTGTAGATTCTAGGCACTTTTGCGTGTAATCGCACGTTTTTTCAAGTGAATTAATAGTAAGGACACCGCAGCGGGGGTCACACCTTGGATGCGTGACGCCGCAGCAAGCGTGGCAGGTCGTGCCTGAGTCAGCTTTTGCTTAATTTCATTGGACAGACCTTCCATCCTAGAATAATCCAAATCTTCCGGTAACGGCGTGTTCTCTTGACGACGCAAACGTTCAATATCTTCCGCTTGACGGGAAATATAACCTGCGTATTTCACAGCAATCTGAACTTGTTCGGACACTTGTTCATCAACCGCATCGGCAGGTGCATTTTTCAGATGAGCAATGTCGGCATACACCACCCCTGGACGCTTCAATAAATCCAACAAACTGTACTCATGAGAAATTGGCGTTTCCAATTTTGGATTAATAACTTCAGCCTCAGGAGAATTGGGTACAATCCAGTTGGATTTAAGACGCTGAGTTTCCAATTCGATGGCTTCACGTTTTTTACAAAAAGCCGCCCAACGCTCATCCGATACCAAACCAAGTTCACGACCTTTTTCAGTTAAACGCATATCCGCGTTGTCTTCACGAAGAATCAAACGATACTCCGCACGGCTGGTAAACATACGATAGGGTTCTTTTGTTCCCATTGAAATCAGATCATCAACAAGCACGCCTAAATAAGCTTCGTCACGACGAGGTGTCCAAGCTTCTTTGTCTTGTGCTAATAAAGCAGCGTTTAAGCCCGCCAATAAACCTTGAGCGCCCGCTTCCTCGTAACCCGTTGTGCCATTAATCTGCCCAGCAAAGAACAAACCAGGCATGTGCTTGGTTTCTAAGGAATATTTCAAGTCTTGTGGATTGAAGTAATCGTATTCAATCGCATAACCTGGGCGAATGATATGCGCATTCTCCATACCTTTCATGGAACGGACCAATTCAATTTGTACGTCAAATGGCAAAGAAGTAGAAATGCCATTCGGATACAACTCGTGGGTCGTTAAGCCTTCCGGTTCAATGAAGATCTGATGGGAGTTTTTATCCGCAAAGCGCACAATTTTATCTTCAATAGAGGGACAGTAACGTGGCCCAACCCCTTCAATCACTCCGGTATACATAGGCGAACGATCCATACCTGCACGAATGATATCGTGGGTGCGTTCATTGGTATGGGTAATAAAGCAATTGATTTGACGTGGATGCATTGAGCGATCGCCCATATAAGACATCACAGGCGTTATATCATCACCAGGTTGTTCTTGCATTTGGCTAAAGTCGACCGAGCGCGCATCTATTCGTGGGGGTGTCCCCGTTTTAAGACGGTCTACTCGAAATGGCAAAGCACGCAATTTTTCTGCTAAGCCAATGGATGGAGGATCACCAGCACGACCACCAGAATGGTTTTGTAAACCAACATGAATGACGCCTCCTAAAAAAGTGCCCGCTGTCAACACAACGGTTTTACTATTAAAACGAATGCCCGTTTGCGTAATGACACCCCGAACCGCACCATTTTCAACAATCAGATCTTCGGCTGATTGTTGGAATAACCAAAGATTTTCTTGGTTTTCCAATTGATAACGAATGGCTGCTTTATAAAGAATACGGTCAGCTTGAGCACGCGTGGCTCGAACAGCAGGCCCCTTGCGAGAGTTCAATGTACGAAACTGAATACCCGCTTTATCAGTAGCAAGTGCCATCGCGCCATCCAAAGCATCAATTTCTTTTACTAGGTGCGACTTCCCAATACCACCAATGGCTGGGTTACAGGACATTTGTCCTAATGTTTCAATGTTGTGTGACAATAAAAGTGTTTTCACACCCATACGAGCTGCTGCTAAAGCGGCTTCTGTGCCGGCATGACCACCACCAACCACAATCACATCAAAGCGACTTGGGAAATCCACGGGAACCTCGGTATTGCTAATAAATAAATGACTAATGAATAAAAAACGAACAGATTCGATAAGGTGGCCTAGTATATCGGCTAATTTTGAAAAAGAAAGAGAGATAAACGACTATCCCCCGGTCATCAATATTAATAAAATCATTATGTATATAGGGTTTTTATGTTAGTTATGTTTATATAGAACCTCTATTTTTGTTAACAACCCATAAAAATCTTTATATTTCATTTAGTTATAGAATTCACATCTTGTTGATGTATGGTCTACTTACCTGTGATATGAACAGACTGAACTTGTGAATAACTTGAGTACTTATACACTAGCGTCTTTTTCTTTCTGTGTTGTTAAAAACTGTGCAAAACTTCTTATTTATCTATCACCATAGTTATCAACAGTTTGAAAAAATGTATTTTTGAATTATTTTTATCTGTTTTTAAAGGTTTTTTTATAGTAGTCCACAGGGTGTTTTTGGCCTGTTAGTAAAAAATAGTCCACAAGCGAAAAAAAGAAAAAAATTTTAACTTTCACATTTGCTCAAAAAAATAATGTGAATAATTTTGCTGTCAATAGGTTGACATGGGATAAGTTTGAGCTGTGTATAAAGTTTTTAACGGACCAAAATATTGAAATTGTGGGTAACTTCGTCATTTTCGCAAGCGCCTGTTAATGACTTGGTTGGTAGGGTAAGCAGGAGAAGCATCAATTAATAAGAAACAAGGCCAAAAAAAAGCGCCAACTAGGCGCTTTTTGACTATAAGACGTTATAAAGCTAGATGTTAAGCGCTTTTCAGGCTTTGCATATCAATGATAAAGCGATATTTCACATCGCCTTTTTTCATACGTTGATAAGCTTCATTGATGTCTTGGATGTTGATCATCTCCGCATCACACTCAATCTGGTGTTCAGCACAGAAATTCAACATTTCTTGTGTTTCGGCGATTCCACCAATTAACGACCCCGTAAGGATACGTCGCTTCATGACCAAGTTTCCAGCATGAACCGGTGGTTCAACAGGTTCAATAAGACCGACAAGAATGTGTGTGCCGTCGACTTTTAAGACATTGAGATAAGGGTTGAGATCGTGCTGTACTGGGATGGTATCCAACAAATAGTCAAACGTCAGCGCAGCGGCTTTCATTTGCTCTTCATCGGTTGACACAATGACGTGATCGGCACCTTGTTTTTTTGCTTCGGCGATTTTGCTTTCGGAGCGAGTAAAAATGGTGACTTCAGCACCGAAGGCTTTGGCAAATTTCACCCCCATGTGACCCAAGCCACCCATGCCCAAGACCCCTACTTTATCCCCTGCTTTGATGCCATTATGACGAAGTGGTGAATAAGTGGTGATGCCTGCGCATAATAAAGGGGCTGCTTTACTTAGCTCTAAGGTTTCTGGAATGGACAAAACGAACTTTTCTCGTACTACAATGTGGTCAGAATAACCGCCATAAGTGAGTGTGCCATCAATTAAATCATGGCCACCGTAGGTACCCACAGCGCCATTATCACAATATTGTTCCAGGTCTGCGGCACAATGGGCACAATGCTGACAAGAATCGACCATACAGCCTACTCCGACAATGTCGCCTATTTTATATTGGCTCACTTTATTGCCGACTGCCGTGACTTTGCCGATGATTTCATGACCTGGTACGACAGGGTATTCACTTGGTCCCCAATCACTTTCAACGGTATGAATATCTGAGTGACAAACACCGCAGTAAAGAATATCAATATTCACATCATCTTCACGTAATGTGCGTCGTTCAAAAGTAAAAGGTGCTAAAGGTGTCGTTGCGGATGTCGCAGCATAAGCTTTTGCTTGACTCATTACTTAACTCCTAATCTGTTAGTGAATGTCTTAATGTGCTCTCAGTGTAGGGTAAATAGAGGAGATTATTGTTATGCAATTCTGGTAGTATTTTGCCTATTCCTACAAAAAGGCCGAACTCTTTATTTCCTACACAATGTTTGCCCGATATCTTATATAAGTGACCCGAAATGATGATAACTCCAGAAAAACAGAGCAATTTAGTGGATTTACTGCGACCTATTGCCTCTTTGGAAGGCGTTAGAAGCAGCCTTATTGATCAGGTGCGTTTGATAAAATGCTCTAGAACGATTCCTCGTAGCCCCCTGATGTATCAACCGAGTTTGACCATCATCGCGCAAGGAAAAAAAATAGGATATATAGGAGAGCGAGAGATTCATTACAATTCGGGACATTACTTAGTACAGACCCTGCCTTTGCCTTTTGAATGCGAAACCTTTGCTACCGAAGATGAACCCCTATTAGGCTTATCCATCCATATTGATCCTGCTATGTTAGCAGAGCTGGTAGTGGATCCTGTGGAAATCGACCCTCACAAAAATGCCTCTTGTTCGCCTATGGCGTCTGTGGCCATGAGTAGTGGAATGCAAGAAGCTGTTATACGGCTTGTACGTGCGCTACACGATGAAACCACGGCAAAAATTATGGGGACTAGCCGAGTGAGAGAAGTGATTTTTGAAGCATTACAAAGCTCTCAAGGAGATGCCATTCGGGCGCTGGTAGCCAATCAAGGATTGTTCTCTCGTATTGTATTGGCGCTCAAGCAAATGCATACCGAGCTGGATCAGGAAATACGGGTTGAGCAATTGGCAGAAAATGCCAATATGAGTGCGTCGAGCTTTCACCACCATTTTAAAAGCATAACGGGTTCTTCCCCTTTGCAATATTTAAAACGTTTACGCCTTCTCAAGGCGCAAATGTTGCTAAATCAGGGGATATTGGGGGTTGGACAGGTGTCTTTCGAAGTGGGCTATAAGAGTGTTCATCAATTTAGTCGCGACTATAAACGCTACTTTGGAGCGTCTCCTACCAAAGATAAATTAAGAGAAAATGCAGTGGTGTAAAAGAGATATGGGTCAATCGGATTCTTAATGGTTGAATTAACTTTCTTGAATTTAATAGACGAGTGGTCTAAATTAATAGCTATGACACTCAATTACTAGGAATAAGAATGTGCTCCACACTCTAGATGAATCTAAATCCAGTACTGACTTAGTAAATAAGCCTCGTCGCGGGAGGCCTAAAAAGTCATCATCAGATTCTCAGGATACTCGGGAAGCCTTGTTACGGGCTGGTATGTTGATATTGACGGAATCTGGTTTTACCCGCAGTGGTATTGAGCCAATTCTAAAATCGATTGGCGTACCCAAGGGATCTTTTTACCACTACTTCTCTAGTAAAGAGGCCTTTGGATTGGCCGTTTTAGAGCGTTACCGACGCTATTTTGAAGCGAAACTAGATGGCTTTTTACTGGATGAGGCATTTTCTCCCCTAGAACGATTACAACGTTTCGCCAAGGACGCTCAGGATGGCATTGTCCGTCATAAGTTTAAGCGTGGCTGTTTAGTGGGGAATTTAGAACAAGAATCTAGCCTATTGTCTGAATTGTTTCGAGAACAATTGCAAGCGACCTATCAAAGCTGGCAGGCGCGGGTAGCTGAGTGTTTATTAGAAAGCCAAAAGCAAGGTGAAATGGATTTACAAGTCAGTATTGAACAGACGTCTCAAGCATTTTGGATTGGTTGGGAAGGTGCGGTTCATCGGGCTAGGTTGATAAAAAGCATTCAACCCTTGAGCCTGTTTATGGCATTTTTTATCAAAGCAATTCAATCTAAAACGTATTAAAAATATCAACCAAGTATCAATACTTGGTTTTTTTGTTATTTAATTAGACGATCAGTCTAAATTTGGAGGGTTTATGTTTAAAGGCTTATTGATCACGCAAGAAGACAAGAAAAACTTGGCATCCATCGTTGAGCTAAATGAAGATCAGTTACCCGAGGGTGATGTTCTAGTCGATGTTCACTACAGTACGATAAATTATAAAGACGGTATGGCGATCACTGGAAAGGGTCCCATTATCCGTTCCTTTCCAATGGTGCCGGGGATTGATCTGGTTGGACAAGTCATGAAAAGCGATTCTCCGCGCTTTTCCAAAGGGGATTTTGTCATTCTCAATGGTTTTGGTGTTGGTGAAAAGCATTGGGGAGGTTTATCAGAAAAAGCCCGTTTAAAAAGTGATTGGCTAATCCCACTTCCTAAGACCATTGAAGCCAAACACGCTATGGCCATTGGTACGGCCGGTTACACTGCCATGCTGTCTGTACTCGCGTTGGAAAAACAGGGAGTAACGCCGGAGTCTGGAGAAGTTTTAGTCACTGGTGCAAATGGCGGGGTTGGCAGCTTTGCGATTCGTCTATTAAGTCGTTTGGGGTATCGCGTGTTAGCCTCCACAGGTCGAATGGCAGAAAGTGACTATCTAAGAAGCTTAGGTGCGAATGAAATCATTGATCGGGATTATCTGTCTGAACTAGGAAAGCCGCTGCAAAAAGAACGTTGGGCTGGTGCGATCGATTGTGTTGGCAGTCATACGCTAGCGAACGTGTGTGCCAGTACCCAATATGGTGGTGTGGTAACCGCCTGTGGCCTTGCTCAAGGTATGGATTTTCCAGCTTCGGTTGCCCCGTTTATTTTACGCGGCATTAAATTAATTGGTATTGATAGTGTCATGCGTCCACTTGAAGATCGTATCGAGGCATGGGAACGTTTGGGTGAACTATTAAAACCGGAAGACTTCGCGACGATTAGCCATGAGATTACCCTCGATGAGGTGGTTGAAACGGCCCATGCTCTAATGAATGGCAAGGTTCGTGGCCGTATTGTTGTGAATCTGAAACCCTAGATTTAATAGCTGTTACCTGCCCTACTATAAATTGTTCCAGTTGGAGCGGTTTATAGTAGGATACTTCCCATTGCTCCCGTTTTGGACAACTCGCACAAGGTGTGGTAGCTGACGCAAGCCAATGCTTTTTTACGAGTGGTTTTTGCTTCTCCAGAGTTCGCTAGTGTTTTTACCTCTTTTTAATATTTATTGGTCGTTTACATTAGCCGACTTTTTGGCCTACCCGAAAGCAAAAATGACCGTGGGATAGGGAGTATCACACTATTTTTAGATTCATTTAGAAGATGGCTTTTATTTATTATAAATCATTTATATGTTGTACTAGATGATCGATAAATGATCTGCATTTAAGACGAACACGGTGGTCTCCTGTAAAAACAACACTGATATCCTGTTTAGGAAGACTCCAGTCTGGAAATAAATGAACAAAATCCCCGTCTGTTAATTCTTTTTTGATTATCCATTCGGGTAATATGGCGATACCCAGGTTGGATTTCACCATAGATTTTATAGATATTGATGAGTTAGTACTAAATTTTGCGGTAGCATTCACTTTGAACTCATGATTATCTTTATTATGAAAAGTCCATTGTGTCGGATTTTTTAGATTACTGTTAGCAATCCAGTGGGCTGAGTTAACATCCTCTAATGAAGTAAGAGGGTTTTTTAGTAGCCACTGTGAAGAAGCCACCATAATAATATTATAATGGGCGATCTTTCGACTTTTTAAAGACGAATCATGCAATGTACCCAACCTAACCGCTAAATCAATCTGCTCATTGACTAATTTATTTAATGAAGAATCTGCATGAAAACTAATTGTAATATCTGGGTGAGATTGACAGAAATCAGCAATAATAGGTATTAAGAACACCTCTCCAAATTCGACAGTGGAAGAAATTCTTAAATTTCCAGTGAGAGAATGATGCTTCTCAACAACATTTTCTAATGATGTCTGAATATTTGAAAATGTCTCTTTAAAATCGTTATAGAGTAATTCACCCGCTTCAGTCATCACAAAGCCTCTGGAGTTTCTGATTAATAGTGGAACTTTCAGAGAGTCTTCTAAGGATTTGATATGGATGCTGACCATCGCTTTGCTGATGAATAGTCGATCCGCCGCTTTGGAGAATGAGCCACTTTCAACGACAGTGATGAAAATATGGATACGTTTTAGATTGTTAAACATACATTGTTAAATCTCATTAAACTTAGTGTTTAGTCTAAACAGCTCGTCACCCTCCGTCAAACTCTATAGTATTCCGGCCATAAAATTTTTGTCAGAGGTTGCTCATGGTTTATCGCTACCGAATTGCTCTCATTTTTTTGATCGGTTTTTTTATTGACTGTATAAATATATTTATGTCAGCAATTTCTCTTCCTGATATTGCCAGAGAATTATCTGTATCAGCGTCTAGTATTGTTTGGGTTGCAAATAGTTATATTCTTGGCCTGACACTGATTATTCCTATTAGTAATTGGTTGGCCAGTCAATTTGGCGCTCGATTAACCATTGTAGCATCCATGCTTATATTTTCATTGGGTGCATTATTAGCTGGTACAGCAAATGAGTTTTATTCTTTAGTCACTTTTCGTTTTATTCAAGGCGTGGGTGGTGGCCTGCTTATTCCCGTTGGTCAAGCTCTCACCTTTAATTTATTTAAAAATAAAGAACGAGCAAAAATATCAACACTTGTTATGGCGGTCGCTTTGATTGCTCCCGCTATCTCACCGACTATTGGTGGTATCATTGTTGACAATGCTTCTTGGCGTTGGGTATTTTTATGCAATATTCCTTTTAGTTTATTAACGGCTTTATTAGCCCTACTATGGATTCGCTCTGAGGAAACGAAGGTAAAACGCCCTGACCTAAAGGGGCTAATGTTGGTTAGTATTTCATTGGCCACAATACTCATAGGGCTTTCTCTTTACGCCGATGCTGGTTCAAAACTGAAGTCATTATTGTTTCTTATCATCGGCTTTGTTTTTGCTATGGTTTACTTGAAGTACTATCAGGATAAGTCTGACCCCATTCTTGATCTCAAAATGCTGCATAATATTCATATGCGATTTTCTGTACTGATTTACCATGCGGTTCCTGGTGTCTTCACAGGAGTGAACCTATTGAGTATATTTTTTCTTCAAGATGAGCTGTGTTGGTCGGCGGAGCAAACTGGATCATTGATGATACTTTATGCGACAGGGTCATTTTTTGCCATGGTAATGGGTGGCCGACTCTATAATCGTATTGGTGCACAGCCATTATTTCTATCTGGTTTATTATTACACTCCTCTGGGATCGCGGTTCTCTCTTTAGCGGGAAATAATCTCACACTGCCATTATTGATTATCGCCTACCTATTGATGGGCATGGGAGGAGGAATAAGTGCCAATACAGCCCAGACAACGGCGATGATGGATTTTGACGAAGAGCAACTTACTCGAGCCAGTACTATCTGGAATCTGAATCGTCAGATGTCCTTCAGTATCGGTGCTGCTTTTTTCACATTAGTTTTTAACTTGTTGCAACAGTACACCACGGATATGTCAGCCTACCAACTGACATTTTTAATAGCCTCAGTTGTTGGGCTTAGCCCCTTGCTACTGATTAAAAAACTCACCCAGAAAAAGGACTCGTTATGTTATCCGAAAGAGAGTTAGTCGCGCATCACAGCGTTATCGAGCTTCATCAATGGATTCAAGATGTATTTACTGGTGATTCAAAGCACTCTATGTCTCTAGAGAAACTACTGAATAGCTTCAGCCCGACTTTTTCCATGGTCCCAGTTTCTGGGAATCTTGTCGGTCTACAACAGGTTGAAGCGCTATTTCGGCAGAACATAGGAAGTCGCCCATCCTTGTCCATTACAATTGAGCAATGTGAAACGCTATTAGAAACACAAGACAGCATTGTTATACGCTATCGTGAAGTACATCAGGAAGAAGATAAAGGTTCTTCTCGCTGGTCCGTAGTGATTATTGATATGCATAGCGGTAATCCGCTATGGCGATATCTACAAGAAACGGCTGAGGCGTTGTAAAGAATGAGTCTATATCAGATAAGCTGTATTCGAGACATCGGACAGTCTATTCGGGAAATCACTGTTTATAATCAAGAGGCAGTAGTGAATCCGAGCCCAGGAGCTCATTTCAAATGGTATATCCCTGAACTTTGCTCATGGCGACATTATTCTTGTGTCCTCCTTCCATCACAAGAAAAAGAGTTAACTTTTGCAATGAAGCTAAATCCTGAATCTCCTAGCAGTCAGTATTTGATGTCACTAAGAGAAGGAGAATATGTTGAAATGGAAGGTCCTTTCAATCATTTTCCTGAAAAAATTGCATCAAAAAATGGCCGTAATATAGTGATTGCTGGAGGTATTGGAATAACACCACTTGTTGGTATTGCATGTCATATTAATAAGTCTGCAGGAAACGTTGATTTTCATTATTTCTCTACGAATATGCAACAAGCTATTTATGCGCCAGAGTTAGCTGAGTTATTTGGAGAAAGATTATTTCTTCATACTAAGGATAGTCCTAGTATTTCTCTATCTAAACTACTTGGTAAACTGACACTTTCTGATCGAATTCATCTTTGTGGTCCTCCACGTTTACTAAAAGCAGTATTTGAGTACTGCGATAATGAACAGTTTCCACGCAATAACATTGCTTTTGAGCTATTTACACCCTCATCATCTTCGAAAGGTGAAAAGGAGCCAAGCTATGAAGTTGAAGCTGTTCAATCTGGCATTATTTTTCGGGTTTTACCTGATCAAACCCTCCTAGATGCCTTGGAAAAAGCAGGGCTAGACCCTTTATATGACTGTCGTCGAGGAGAATGTGGGCTTTGTGCTCTTCAAGTTATCGAGGGGGAGATTGACCATCGTGATTTTATAATGACGAAGCAGGAAGCTGAATTAGGTCAGGTAATTTATCCTTGTGTATCTCGAGCAAAAGGGATGCGTCTTAAACTTGAAATATGAAAATAAAATTATGACTAAACCAGTATTATTCAATGGTGGAGAAGTTCACAGATCCGTTTATCTTGACGAAGAAATCTTTTCTGAAGAGCAGGAAAAAATATTTAGTAAAAGTTGGCTTTATTTATGTCATGCCAGCCAGATCCCTAACTCTGGTGATTATTTTACCACAGAAATTGCTTCTCAGCCCCTTGTGGCAATTCGGCAGAGTAGTGGTGAAGTGAAGGTGTTGTATAATAGATGCCCTCATAAAGGAGTGAAAGTTCTCAGTGAAAAATCAGGAAACTGTGGCCGTTTTTTACGCTGTCCCTATCATGCGTGGACATTCCGAACTTCTGGTGAACTACTGAGTATTCCAGTGAAAAAAGAGTACGAGTCATGCACTTTTGCTAATTGTGAAGCTAACGCAGGAATGAAGCTAGTTGCTTGTGTTCAGAATTATCGGGACTTTATTTTTATACGCTTGAGTGAGTCTGGATTACCATTTGATATTTTCTTTGGTAACTCCCTGTCGACGCTGGACAACATGGTTGAACGATCTCCTTATGGGAAACTTCGTATTGTTGGAAAAGCGTTACGTCATCGACATCGTTGCAATTGGAAAATGGTCATGGACAATCAGACTGATACTTGCCATCCAATGGTTGCCCATGAGTCATCTGCTGGCGAAGCAATAAAACTTTGGTCAGAGACTCAAGAAGGTCAAGCTAAACCTCCTATGGTCGTTGAGTTATTTTCCCCTTTTATGTCGTCTCATGCCTTCTTTGCTGACATGGGAATTCGTATTTGGCCTAATGGACATGGACATACTGGTGTAAGTAACTCAATACACAGCGACTACTCTGAAATTTCAGGGTACTGGGAAAGTATGATTGAAACTTATGGTGAAGCTCGCACTAAGCAAATCCTAGGTGATACTAGGCACAACACCGTATATTTTCCTAATTTGATGGTTAAAGGCCCTATTCAATCATTAAGAGTTATCCGACCTATTTCAGCGAGCGAGACTGTTGTTGAATCATGGATTTTTGAATTGGAAGGTGCGCCTAAGGAAATGTTAGAGCGTACCGTACAGTATAACAATTTAATTAATTCGCCATGTTCTATGGTGGCTCATGATGATGTGGAGATGTATGAACGTGCAATGGAAGGACTAAAAAGTCAAGCAAGTCTGTGGGTTAATATTGCTCGTCTTTATCAGCCAGGGGAAAGTTGGGAGGAAACCAAAGAAACCGTCGGTACTAGTGAAATAGCAATGCGTAACTTCTATTCAATGTGGCAGTCAATGATGGAGGAAGAAAATGCGTAACAATATTATCCATCATTTAGAAGATTTAGTATATTTAGAGTCAAAATTACTTGATGAACAGCGCTATGAGGAATGGTTAGGACTATTAGACGATAGTTTTACCTCTTGGATTCCTCTTACTCATAACCAGGTAGATCCTCTCTACGAACCCTCTTTGTTATATGAAGATCGTTTTATTACTCAGTTACGTATAAAGAGACTGAATAACTCTCGCAGTTTCTCACAACAACCTCGTAGCCGTTCTCAGCATCTCTTACAGCGACCAGAAATTATTATCGAAGAAAATAATAGCGCTGCAAATAGCCTATGCCAGTTAATTTATACCGAAAGTCGGGGTGAGCAAGAATGGAGTTATGCTGCACGTCTAGAACACTCGTTTTTGTTAATAGGGAGTAATTGGAAAATTGTTAGCAAAAAAACGGTACTACTTAGCCTTGGGAAACCTCTAGACAGCTTACAATTGATTATCTGAATACACTATGATGATTACTGAAAATTTCATCTATTAACCTACTTTTTGGCTATCCCAAGAAGAAAAAAAGCTCGCTACCCGAAAGCCAAAGTAACAGTAGGCTAAGTAACCTACCCAATAGGTACAGTCTAACAGACTGCACTATTGGGTTTTAGGGGGCAACCTTATTTTGATGTGTTCTTTTTCGGTGGCGTTGCGGAGGGTAAATCGCTCACATTCCAGCCGCCGCCTAGAGCGACGATCAATTTTACGCTGTTGATGAGTTGGGATTTGATGATATTCAATTCATTCTGTTGTTGGCTCAAGCTGGTGGCTTCTGTCGTTGCGACATTTAAGTAATCGATCATGCCGGAGTTAAATTGATTATAGGTTACCCTCGCTGATTCCTTGGCAGATGCGGTGGCTTGTTTTTGCACGGCCATTTCCTCGTTTAGCCCGTGTATGGCCACCAGATAATCCTCCACTTCTTGGAAGGCACTCAGTACGGTTTGTCGATAATTGGCGACACTGGCGTTATAAGCGGCTTTTGCTTGGCGAACTTTCGCTTTCGTGGCCCCGAAGTCGAAGATATTGCCACTCAGAGAAGGCCCAATCGACCAAACTCTTGAAGGCAATTCGAACAGGTCACTCAAGGTGGAGTTTTCAACCCCTGCGCTGGCTGATAAGGTTAAATCGGGATAATACCCGGCAATGGCAACGCCGACGGCGGCGTTCGCAGCGGCCACATTACGCTCTGCATAGGCAATATCGGGTCGACGTTGTAACAACGCAGAGGGAAGCTCGGTAGGGATCTTGGGCAAATGATAGGTCAACGGCTCAGCAGGCAGTGAAAACGCTGCGGGTGGTTTGCCAATTAATACCGCGATAGCGTGTTCATACTGGGCCCGTTGCCATTTGAGATTAATCATAGAAACCTGAGTGGTGTGTAATTGGGTTTGCGCTTGGGCCAAAGAGGAACGAGAAATGTTCCCTGCTTTGTATTGATTGTTAACGACTTTTAGATATTGGGTATAGTTTTCTATGTTGCGTTGGTAAAGCGCTATTTGCTCGTCCATCACTCGTAATTGAAAATAATCTTGCGCCAAACTGGATTGCGCACTGAGGGTCGCATTGGCGAGTTGAGCGGCACTTGCCATGGCGCTGGCACGATCTTCTTCACGAGTACGGCGTAATTTTCCCCATAGATCCAGTTCCCAGCTGGCACTGCCCTTCGCAGAGAAGCTATTACTGGTTTGGCTTTGTGTACCAGAACGTGTAGCACTCGCTGAGCCGCTGATTGATGGGTACAGATTGGCGCCTGCTTGTTCGGCAACGGCTTTGGCCTTTTCGTATTGAGCCGCATATTCGGCGACGTTTTGGTTGTTTATCTGTACTTGGGCGAGCAGTTTAGACAACACTGGGTCTTGATAGACTTTCCACCAAGCACCTTTGGGCTCTTGGTCTAGTGGTGTTGCCTTTTGCCAACCTTTGGCTTCTTTAAATGGTGGACTTTGTGGGGCGCTTGGTCGTTTATAATCCGGCCCAACCACCGCGCACCCACTGAGTATCGTAGCGAATAGACTGATACACAAATATTGAATGATTCGATTATTCATCATGATCCATTGTTATCATTGGTTATAGAGGGGTCGCTGGCCGACCAATCTTCCTGGCGAATATAACGTGACCAAAACCGCCGAGTCCCTTGGCTAATCTTTTCCATATAGAGATAAACTACAGGGGTGGTATACAGCGTCAGCAATTGGCTGACCACCAAACCACCACAGATCGCAATGCCTAACGGACTGCGTAAATCCGCATCACCACCCTGCCCAACGGCCATTGGTAAGGCACCAAAAAACGCAGCAAACGATGTCATTAAAATCGGTCGAAAACGCTTTAGGCAGGCTTCTCGAATGGCCTGTTCTGATGACAGATTTTGCTTTCGTTGGGCATCCAACGCAAAATCTATCATCATAATGGCGTTCTTTTTCACTATGCCGATCAACAGCAAAATCCCAATCAGGGCGACGATGGTCAGCTGCGTATTGGTGATTTGCATGAGTAGCAAGGCCCCAAGACCTGCCGAGGGTAAGGTTGATAAAATGGTGAGTGGATGAGCAAAGCTTTCATAAAGCATACCAAGGACAAGATACACCGTAATCAGGGCGGCCAAGATTAACCAAGGAATATTGTTGGCAAAATGGATCGAAAATTTAGCATCCCCTGCGTAGTTTGCCACAATGCTGCTTGGCATGGCTAATTTGGCTATTTCCAGTTTAATGGCTTGTTGTGCCTGTTCTAACGTGACCCCATCCGCCGTATTAAACGCGATGGTAACCGTGGCGGACAAATCTTGGTGCGAGACGGATAAAGCCGCGTTTCCGCTTTCCAGCGTGGTAAATGCGCTGATAGGGACAATATTGCCCTTATTTGTCACGATGCTCATGGATTTTAAAACATCACTGTTGCTGGTGTAATCCTTGGTTAACCCCATGACGACATGATATTGGTTTGTATCTTGGTACATCGTGGCAATCTGGCGTTGGCTAAACGCATTATTTAATAGGGTATCCAAATCTTTGACCGAGACACCAAGGCGTTTCGCCGCATCGCGGTTAATAACGATGCGAACTTCTTGGCCACCCTCTTCTAAATCCGAATCGACCCCACTAAGCTCTGGCAAATGACTTAATGCCGTTTGGACTTTGGGTGCCCATTTGCGTAGTAGGTTTAAATCGTCTGATTGGAGACTTAATTGATAGCTGGCATTGGCACTGCGTCCACTAATATGAAGGTCACTCGCGGCGCGTAAAAATAGCCTTCCCCCAGCCATACTTTGGGATTTTTGGTAGAGACGGTTAGCGACTTGCGCGGCGGTTGCCTGTCGTTCATCAAGTGGCTTGAGTCGCACGAAAAAACGGCCTAAATTTTGACCGCCACGGCGTGAACTACTGATGGAGCTCATCACACTGGCAACAGCGGGATCGGAAAGAATCATCTTAGTATATTGGCGTAGCCTGGGTTCCATGGCGTCAAAGGAGGTGTTTTGATCCGCGCGTAAGGCACCGTAGAGAATGCCAGTGTCCTGTTCTGGAAAAAAGCCCTTTTGAATGCTGCCGTACAAGTGGACATTCAATGCAATGGTCGCAATCAGCGTCAACAGGGTGATGCGCTTGTGTCTTAGTACAACATCCAAAGACACTTTGTAACCTTTATTGAGCAGGTCGAAGGCGCTTTCAATCCCAATATAGAGGCGGTTTTTAGGGCGGTTTTGTGCTTGACGACGTAATAAGCGCGAGCACAACATGGGCGTGAGTGTCACGGAGACTAACATTGAGATCAACAGTGACACCGTCAAGGTAACGGCGAACTCTCGTAGTAGCTGACCAATAATATCGCCCATAAAGAGCAATGGATTAAACACCGCCACCAAAGAGACGGTCATCGCCAGCACGGTAAAGCCGACTTCCTTCGCGCCTCGCAACGAGGCTCTGACAGGCCCATAGCCCTCTTCCAAGTGGCGGGATATATTTTCCAGTACCACAATGGCGTCGTCCACGACGAAGCCCGTGGAGACGATGAGAGCCATCAATGAGAAGTTATCTAAACTGTACCCAAGCAAATACATCACTGCAAAGGTACCTAATAAAGAAACGGGTAATGCCATTGCTGGAATAAACAAAGCTCGGCCATTACGTAAAAAGACGAACACCACGGCAATGACTAAAGCCATGGCAATCAATAAGGTGCGTTCTGTTTCATGTAAGGCGGAACGCACCGTAGGAGAACGGTCTAGGGTAATGTGCAATTGCGCATCACCTGGGAGGAGCTTTTTAAATACAGGCAATTGCGCTTTTATGCCATCAATGGTGGACAGCATGTTCTCGCCAGAAGCTAGCGTGACACGAATATTAACGGAGGGCTGATTATTGTAGTAGGCGACGTTGTACTGGTTTTCCACCCCTTCTTTGACCTCAGCAACATCGGATAAATGGATGGCGGCCCCATTTTGATAGTGAATAACGATGTTTTTAAACGCTTTGGCGTGCAGTAATTGATCATTGCTGTTGACCATCAGGGTGTTTTTATCGCCTTGAATCACCCCTTTGGGTCCATGATTGGTGGCGGCCACAATGGCTTTACGGACGGTATCCAAGGAAATGCCGTAATGGGTCAAGGCTTGAGGATGAAGGTTGATGCGTACCGCTGGTGAGGAGCTGCCTGATAGCGTCACGTCCCCCACCCCATTGACTTGTGCGATCCGTGGCTCTAACTGATTGCTGGCAAAATCATACAAAACACTGGCGGGAATCGACTTTGAGGTCAGTGACATCATTAAAATAGGCGCCGCCGCTGGATTGATTTTACGGTAGGTTGGCAAGGAGGTCATGGCACTGGGCAATAAGCTTTGCGAGGCATTGATGGCCGCTTGGACATCCCTTGCGGCACCATTAATATCACGCTTACCGTCAAACACAAGCACGATGGAGGTAGAGCCTAACGTACTGGATGAGGTCATTTCATTGACCCCTGAAATTTGCCCTAATGCTCGCTCCAGTGGCGTGGCGACGGTGGCGGCCATAGTTTCTGGGCTGGCACCGGACACATTCGCACTGACTACAATGACCGGAATCGACATGGCGGGCAGGCTGGAGACTGGCAACCATTGAAACCCTAAAACGCCCAATAACATCAATGCCATGGTGATTAACCATGTTGCGACCGGACGAAAAATAAATGTCTTTGATAGGTTCATCGTTGCGCTCGTTGTCGACGACGTTTTAAGAGCCGATCAAAGAACAGGTAGATGACGGGGGTGGAAAATAAAGTCAGCAATTGACTTAAAATCAGTCCTCCAACGATAACCAACCCCATTGGTTGGCGTAGCTCTGCACCAGAGCCCTGGGCTAACATCAATGGTAAGGCACCAAATAAGGCGGCCATGGTGGTCATTAAAATGGGACGAAAGCGTAACAAACAGGCTTGATGAATGGCATCACGAGGGCTCAGATGCTGTGTTTTTTCTGCTTCCAAGGCAAAATCGATCATCATAATGGCGTTCTTCTTCACAATACCGATCAGCAAGATGACGCCGATTAAGGCAATCAAACTGAATTCCGTGCCATTCATTAATAAAGCCAAAAAGGCACCGACGGCGGCGGTTGGTAGTGTGGATAGAATGGTTATCGGATGGATAAAACTCTCATAAAGAATGCCCAATACCACATACATGGTCAGCAAAGCCGCGAGAATCAGCCATAAGGTGTTTTTCGTCGAGTGACTAAAAGCCGCAGCGGAACCTTGGTATTTTAAGGTGATGCTGGCGGGCATGTTTATCTTACTAATGGTGTTGCTAATGGCTTGTTGTGCTTGTTCTATGGAATAACCGTCGACCACATCAAACGACAGTGTCACCGCCGGAATCTGATCAAGTCGGGCTTTCATTAATGAGCCTGTTCTTTGGCTGATCGTGGCCACGTCGGTTAAACGCACCATGGGGGTAACCCCTGAGCCGGTGGTAGATTTACCGGCCAGATAAATATCATTTAAGGTCGAGACGGCTTGATCTTTATTGGCCGGTACCTCCAAGACAACACGGTATTGGTTGGATTGGGTAAAGATCGTTGAGATCAAACGCTGTCCAAACGCGTTATATAAGGCCGTGTCTACATCGGCGACGGTGATGCCATAGCGTGCTGCCACATCACGATGAATCGTGACGTAGCTCACGAGACCTTGATCTTGTAAGTTACTGACAACTTTGGTTAAAGCGGGCTGCTCTTTTAGGGCATTGACCAATTTTGGTGTCCAAATGGCCAGTTGTCGGCTGTCTGTATCGTCCAATGTCATTTGATATTGGCTGGGGGTGACCTGATCGTCCACCGTCAAATCTTGTTGTGATTGCAAATACAGCTCTATACCTGGTACATCAGCGACTTCTTGATTCAGTCGTTTAATAATGGCTGGGGCGCGGTCACTACGCTCATCAAAGGGTTTTAAGTTAATCTGTAACCTTCCTTGGTTTAAGGTTTCATTCTGTCCATCTACACCAATACTGGAGGTAATGCTTTGTACATCAGGGTCTTTTAACAGCTGCTTGATGACCCTCTCTTGTCTCTTACCCATTTCCGTAAAAGAGACACTGTCCGAGGCGATGGTAATGCCACGTATCGTGCCAGTGTCCTGATCGGGGAAAAAGCCCTTAGGGAGGGCAATGTAGAGTCCTATGGTGAGCAGCAAGATACCGACGATTGCCAATAAAGCCGTTGTTTGATGATTCAATACCTTGGTTAAGTAGCCATTGTAAATGGAGACAACCTGATCGAAGACTTGCCCTCCCTTTTTATAGAAGCGGCTTTGCTTCTCTTCTGGTATGCGGCGTAGCAAATAAGCACACAGCATGGGGGTTAAGGTCAAAGAAATGATCATCGAGACCAAGATCGAGACTGACAAGGTGATGGCAAACTCACGGAACAGTCGACCGACCACATCGCTCATAAAAAGCAGCGGAATCAGTACGGCGATCAGCGAAAAGGTCAGCGAAATAATCGTAAAGGCGATTTGCTTTGAGCCTTTGAGCGCGGCTTGAAAGGGGGATTCACCTTCTTCTAGGTGCCGTGAAATGTTCTCCACCACCACAATAGCATCATCAATAACAAAGCCTGTTGCGATGGTCAGGGCCATCAAGCTTAAATTGTTAATGCTAAAGCCTGCTAAATACATGACGCCAAAGGTGCCAATTAGTGACAATGGTACCGCAATACTGGGAATTAATGTGGCCGCGAGATTGCGCAAGAATAAAAATGTCACCATCACCACCAAAGCAATGGACAGCATTAACTCAAATGTAACGTCATGGATCGATGAGCGAATGGTTTGTGTGCGATCAGACAAAATCGATAGTTTAATGCTGCCGGGTAGCAATGCTTGCAGTGCTGGTAAGCGGCGTTTAATACTATCCACCACCTCAATGACGTTAGCTCCAGGCTGACGTTGCACTTGGATGATGATGGCGGGCTTACCATTTGCTGTGGCCGATATATATTGGTTTTCGCTGCCGGAAATAACTTTGGCAACGTCTTTTAAGCGCAAGGGCGCGCCATTTTCGTATTTTAAAATGAGGTTAGCGTATTCATTGGCATTTCGTAATTGGTCATTAGCATCAATGCTGATGGAGTGGTATTTACCATTAAAGCCTCCTTTTGAGCCATTCACATTGCTGGCGTTAATCAGTGTATAGATATCTTCCAGTGTGAGCTGGTGGGCGGCTAAAGCTTTAGAATTGGCCTGAATACGAATCGCTGCTTGGTGGCCTCCAGCCAAGGTAACCAATCCAACCCCAGAGACTTGTGACAACTTAAGGGCCACTCGGGAGTTAATCCAATCCTGTACCTTGGTTAACGGTAGAGTGTCGGAAGTGGCAGCAATCGTTAGTACGGAACCGTCTGCCGGGTTCACTTTCTTGTAAGTGGGTGGATAGGGTAAATCTTTGGGCAAGAGACTGTTAGCCGAGTTAATGGCCGCTTGGACTTCCTGTTCGGCGATATCCAAGGACAACGACAGGTTGAACTTCAGGGTGATCACCGAGGCCCCGCCTGAGCTGGTGGAATACATCTGGCTGAGACCGGACATTTCCCCCAGTTGGCGCTCTAAAGGTGCCGTCACGGCAATCGCCATGACCTCTGGACTGGCACCTGGGTACAAGGTTTTGACTTGAATAGTGGGATAGTCTACTTCTGGCAATGCTGAAACAGGCAATAAGGTATAGGCGAACAAGCCCGACAATAATACCCCAACCATCAATAAGATGGTGGCAACCGGTCGCTCAATAAAGAGACGAGATGGGTTCATTGAACATCCTTGCTTGATGCGATAATTTTCACTGTGCTGCCATCGCTTAAATTATCGATGCCCGTGGTGACTAATTTATCACCTGCTTGGACGCCGGATAAAATGACTACCCAATCGACACCATCTACGGGGCCTGCCTCTACCATGTGCTTTTTCACCTTATTATCAGGTCCAATGACAAAAACAAAGTCACCATTGTCATTAAGCTGCAACGCCGCCTTAGGTATAACGATGGCGTGTTTTAGCTCCTTAACCTGTAAGCGAACATTCACAAACTGATTAGGATAAAGGGCTTCATTGTCATTGCTGAAAAGCGCTTTTAATTTGATTGTCCCTGTATCGCTATCAATGCTGTTGCTGATGTTGGTCAGCTTGCCCGTTGCCAGCGTCTTGGCACCTGTTTGATCAAACAAAGTAACGGGAAACTCTTGGTGACGACGTAACCCTTGCAACACTTCCTGCAGATGCTGTTGAGGAATACTGAAGGTCGCGGTGATCGGATTGGTTTGCGTGATGGTGGTGATGGCCGTGGAATCACTGCTGATCAAGTTTCCTTGATCCACTTCTAACAGACCAATATAGCCGCTAATAGGCGCTTTGATTTTTGCGTATGCAATATTCAGTTTTGCCGATATTATTTGCGCTTTAGCGGTGGCGACAATGCCTTCATATTGACCAACCGTGGCCATTTGTTCTTGTACATCTTGTACCGAAATAGAATTTTCTTTAGCGAGTTTTTGATAACGTGCCAAGGTGGTTTTTGCGTTGTGTAGCAGGGCTTCGTTCTGTGCCAAGGCGCCTTCGTTTTGTGCTAAGGTCGCCTGATAACTGCGATCATCAATTTGTGCAATGAGTTCGCCTTGTTTAACGTACTGGCCTTCTTGAAAGTACACCTTCTTTAATTCACCAGTGACTCGACTGGTGACCGTTACTGACGCATTGGCTTTTACAGTACCTAATGCATTCAAATACACGGCAACATCCGCCTGTTTTGCCACGCCTGCGTAAACGGGTGTGGTTCTATTACCACCAAAATGGTGGCCTGCTTTGCCCGCCTTTTTCCCTGAGCCTCCCTCATGGGAGTCTGATTGAGATGTTTTTTTATCCGGCGTTTGCAGATAGTGCCAGCCATACCAACCTCCTGCCACCACGATAGCAATCAGGAGCGTTAACAAGAGTCGAAATTTGATGCTAGAACGAGTCGTCATTTTCTATTAAACAGCCATGTTAGAGTGATGATTCTTAACTATAAGGTAGGTTAGATTACTGAGCTGGGTCTCGTTCTTATCGTGACAATCCCAATTATCTTTAAGAAAGCAGTGTATGGATTATATAAATATCGACAATATTTTTTACCTTTATTTACATAAGAATGAGCAGTATATCGATGGAACCTTCATGTAATGGAGGGCAAATATGAAGGGTCATACGAATGAGGCTCTGAGTCTTTGTCGTGTTGCTCTTCAGTAACTGTTTGTTGCTATTTAGTAACACCATGTGACTCTTTAGTAACTAAAACAGTTTTCTGAATTCAAATATTATGTTATAACCTAACAACTATTTGACACATCACATCAGATTTTTAAAATTGTTAGGAGAAATTCATGTCACTAAGCCGTCTGGTATCAGGAGTGTTTGCGCTAAGCGTTTGCTTAGTCAGTAGTTATGCGCTTGCTGCCCCTATTCATATCGTTGCTGCAGAGAACTTTTATGCGGATGTCGCTAAGCAAGTTGGCGGCGATCATGTAGAAGTATCGAGTATTCTGTCCAATCCGGATGATAATCCGCACCTTTTCGAAGTCAGCCCGAAAGTCGCTCGTTCTATTTCCAACGCGAAGATCGCAATTTACAGTGGCATTGGCTACGATGACTGGATGGCTAAACTGCTGGCTGGCCATGACAATTTAGTCAAAATCGATGTGGCCAGTATGACGGGCCATCAAGATGGGGATAACCCACATATCTGGTATGATCCACACACTATGTTGTTGCTGGCTTTAGCGATTAAACAGGAGCTCAGCCAACTGGATCCTGCTCACAAAGCCGCCTATCAGCATAACTGGCAAGCGTTTGTTAAATCTATACACCCTATCTGGCAGCGTATTGATACCTTGCGTCAGAAATACGCGGGAACAGAAGTGACAGCGACTGAGCCAGTATTTGGCTACATGTTCGCAGAACTGGGTTTTAAAGTGCGTAACCTCGGATTCCAAATGGCCGTCATGAACGATACTGATCCATCGGCGAGTCAAATAAAAGCTCTGCACAACGATCTGACTGAGCACAAAGTGGCTTTCTTACTTTATAATGACCAAGTGACTGACCCCATGACAGATCAGTTAAAGGCGCTTGCGGAAAAACATAAAGTTGCTATCGTTGGGGCCACTGAAACAATGCCTAAAGGCACTCACTATCAAAACTGGATTAATCAAGAGTTGACTGGGGTGCAAAACGTACTTGAGAAATAAATGACAAAATTGATTATTTCTGCAACGGACCTAAGCGTCAGCTTAGGTCCTCGCTTGCTGTTTGAATGTGATGAGCTTGCCATAGAACAAGGTGCTTTTGTCGGCTTACTGGGCGGTAATGGCGTGGGTAAGACGACTTTTTTACGAACCCTGCTAGGGTTGCAAAAAGCACAGTACACCACTTTGAATATTATGGATGCTCCCTGTAAACGAGGCTCCTCGTCCATTAGTTATCTACCTCAGCTCAAAGCCCATAGTAGCCGACTTGCGTTATGTGCGCAGTCCCTGTTTGAAACCTGGCGACCACGGAACATAAGCGCTAAAGAATGGCAACGCCGCATCGACAATGCCATTGTCCAAGTCAACGCGCAAAAGATTGCTTCGCAACCTATGGACACCCTATCAGGTGGTGAATATCAGCGTTTAATGCTGGCACAAGCCCTACTGAATGAGCCAAAGTTGTTATTACTGGATGAGCCACTGGTGGGGCTTGACCCGAGTCGACAATACCAATTGGTGGAACTGATTCTCCACTTACAGCAACATCTAGGTATGACCATCGTTTGTTCTACCCATGAATTGAACCCCTTTATTAATCATTTTACTGAGGTTTTGTTGATTCATGAGCAGAAATTACGACAGGGAAAAGCCACAGAACTCCTTACCAGCCAAACTCTAAGTGAGCTGTACCATTGTCACCTTGATGTGGTAATGCACCATGGTCGTCAACATTTAATTGCCCATCCGGATTCTGATTTATATGTTTGAATATTCATTCATGCAAAACGCTTGGTTAGCCACCATTGTTATTTCTTTGTTGGCTGGGCCTATCGGCTATTTTTTAGTATTACGAGGTCAAAGTTTTGCGGGTCACGCCTTGGCGCACCTTGGTTTCACCGGTGCTAGCGCGTCTATTTTCTTGGGTGTCACCCCTTTTTCAGGCGCGCTGATTGCCACGGTGATGGGAGGGGTTGCCATTGGTTATCTGGGCAATCGATTAGAACACCGTGATGTTGTCATTGGTATCGTCCTGACGATGGCATTGGGGATTGGTTTATTGGCCTTGCATTTTTATACGCAATTCGCGACCCAAGCCAATAGCCTGCTATTTGGTAATATATTGGCCGTTAGCCATAGCATGGTGATTCGCTTGGCAATCCTCAGTGCGCTATGTGGAGGAGCCTTTTTGCTGTTAGCGCGTCCCTTGTTGCTGACCACCTTACAGCCTGATATCGCCGAAAGCCGAGGTTACTCTGTTGGTCGTTACAGCATTGTATTCTTTATTATCTGTGCTTTGGTAACGGCCGCCTGTAGCCAAATTGTTGGGGCATTGTTGGTATTTACCCTCATGATCGCCCCAGGGGCCGCCGCATTGCAGTTAAGCAGTCATCTAAAGCGAGGCTTAATTCTGAGCGCCATATTGGCGTTAGTGTACGGGCTAGGTGGTATTACCATTTCTTATTATAGTGATTGGCCTGTGAGCTTTACGATTACTTCCTTGAGCTGCTTGGGTTACGCATTAGCTCGACTGTACCGCTCGAAAAAACACCAGTAACGGCTGCGTTTTTTTGTGTGCTAAAACACAGTTTCGCTTGATCCTTTCACTGTCTATTTTGTATATTGATTGACCAGAGGCCGTTATTCCAACATCGTGTAGCGGCCTTTGACAGATAACCCCATCAAACAGCAAACCGTGCGGATCTGGCGCAGGATATCCCCTTTGGGTTGTCAAGACCTTTCCCCGCATCAGTGACACTGGCATTAGTCAGGATGTAATTGACCTTTTATGAAATCGCCTTTTACCGGTATGTTCCGGTCTCTTCGCAATGTAAATTATCGGATTTGGTTCATTGGCGCTCTTATCTCCAACAGTGGTACTTGGATACAGCGAACGGCACAAGACTGGCTGGTATTAACGGAGCTGACAAAACACGATGCATCGGCCCTTGGTTGGGTCATGGCCTGCCAGTACGGACCTCAGATTTTGCTGTTACCTTGGACAGGCTCAGCTGCTGACTATTTTAATAAACGTAAGTTATTGATGGTAACGCAGTTAACCATGGGCGCCTTATCCCTGCTGCTGGGCGTGCTGACGTTAACGGGGATGATCACACTGTGGCAAGTGTATATTTTTGCGGTTTTATTTGGTTCTGCGGCGGCATTCGATGCGCCTGCACGGCATTCTTTTGTTGGGGACGTGGTCAATGAAGAGGATCTTCACAACGCCGTAGCGCTTAACTCTACCTCCTTTAACTCAGCACGTATGATTGGCCCCGCCATTTCTGGTTTGATTATCGCCGCCACCAATACTGGCTGGGCGTTTGTGATCAACGGTGTGTCCTTCTTTGCGGTATTAGTGTCATTGTTCTTTTTACGGGTGAGCGAACTGAATTCTGGGACGGATGATAAACGAGTAAAAGGTACCTTTAGCGAAGGATTACGCTATATGTGGCAGCGTCCAGACCTGAAAGCCATTCTCCTAATGTTGTTATTAGTGGCGACATTTGGGCTCAATTTTCCGATCTTTATTTCCACCATGGCGGTGAGCGAGTTTCATTCCAGTGCACAAGGCTATGGACTGCTGATGTCCTTTATGGCGATTGGTACCGTATCGGGGGCCTTGCTTAGCGCACGCCGAGAAAAACCTCGTTTTACCCTGTTATTAAGCAGTGCCTTCGCCTTTGGCATTAGCTGCTTTCTTGCGTCACTGGCATCGAACTACTGGTTTTTTGCCGCCGCGTTAGTCGTTACGGGTATTTCCGCCCTCACCTTCACCAACTCTGTGACGAGCTTAATACAACTGAGTACAGAGCGCCGTATGCGGGGGCGAATGATGGCTTTACGAGTCAGTATTGCCCTTGGCAGCTCCGTAGTCGGTGGCCCTCTTGTGGGATCTGTAGCCCATATTTTTGGCCCGCGCTGGGCCCTAGGCATAGGTGCTGCCTCAGGTTTTGCGGCGGCTTTCGTAGCCCTTTATGTCTTGTATCGGGAAAAACGGCGTCAGACGATGTGATGGGTTTTACTCTTTTAGCCCTCGACACTAGCCCTCAAAACTTCCACCGTATTCTTTCGGAACAAGATCCGTCTCTTCTTCGCCAGTGCGGATAAGGTTGACCATCATTTGCGCGGCCAATGATGGTGGTTGAGCGATGGATGCGGCTCCTGCTTCTTGTTCTTTTGAGGTGTTTAGGCCGGATTTCACCGCACCATAGAACTCGGTCGCTGTCATGAAGGGGTGTAGCAAAGATACGCTGATGTCTGCATCCGCTAGCTCAAGCCGTGCCACTTTTGAGATCATGTTGAGTGCTGACTTTGAGCTCGTATAAGCGGCTGAACCTGGGTAAGTCGCTAGGGTCGCACCCGAGCTAACATTGATGATGCATCCGGCTCCTTGTTTGCGCATAAGGGGGATCACCGCTTGCATCATAATCAGTGGCGCAACTGTATTTATATTTAGCAGTTCTCGAAAATCTTCAATGCCGATGTCTTCAATCGCGGCATATAGCCCCTGCCCCGCATTGTTGATCAAAACATCGATTCGACCGTATTTCTCTTGCGCGATTTGGACTGCCTTTTGAACCTCGACTGGATTGGTGACGTCGCAGGGTAAAGCCAGAACATCATCCTCCAGCTCTCTCGCTAAATCGTCGAGCCGATCTTGGCGCCTCGCTAATAACACAGCACGAGCACCAGCTTGCACGACCGCACGGGCTGTTGCTTCACCAATACCGGATGAAGCTCCTGTAATGAGGACGACTGAATTTTTAATGTCCATAGCGTATTTCCTTTCTGAAAAGACGTGAAGTTGTGAAAATAAACAAAAATGTACTCTAGAGAGTCCATTAACGTGTCCATTGAAGAGTCCAACTGGACCGTCACTATTTATAACAAGGTGCCTACACTATCGCGTGTCTATTTCAGTCTATAAAATGCACATTTCTGCTTAATACGTTGATACTCAATACAAGCTATGCTAGAAAGAATGATATGAATAACCCCCTTGAAAAACTAAAATCGCTTGTCGAGAAACGTGCGAAATCCGTTCTTACCCAAACACAGATACCTCGTTTGGATATTCTCAGGGTTTGCCAACCGACCGAGCTTTTTCCTGAGATCTATCAACCCCTGATTAGCCTGATCCTGCAAGGGAGCAAAAGGATTGTCATCGGCGATCAAGTCGTCAACTATCGTGCGGGACAAAGCTTTATTACCTCCGTTGAGCTACCCGTGATTGGCGAAGTCGTAGAATCGAGTCCGACTTCTCCCTATCTGGCTTTACGCCTATCTCTCGACCGAGCTTTAGTCACAGAGATTTTGTGTAATATGGATAGCCCTTCGAGCCTGTCTGAGACGAGAGGTTTCTGCATTGACCAAGTGAGTGAGGATCTTGCTGATGCATGGTTCAGGATGGTTCGCCTTAGCGATCACCCGGATGATATCGCCTTAATCGCACCTCTAATCGAATGTGAGATTCTTTATCGAATGCTGCGCGGCCCACAAGGTGCGGTGCTCAGACAAATAGCCGGTATCGATGATCGTTTTTACCAAATCAGGAATGCTATTACATGGATTCGCAAACACTACGCGACGGCATTCCGAGTGGAGGAGCTTGCGGCGACAGTGAATATGAGTCCTTCCGCTTTTCATCGACGTTTCAAGGCGACGGTTGGCTTGTCACCTCTTCAGTATCAAAAGCAGATTAGATTATATGAAGCTCGCAGAATGCTCTTCACTGAACTTGGAGGTGTCGCCGCTGTCGCTTTATCGGTTGGTTATGAGAGCCTGTCACAATTCAGTCGTGAATACTCTCGGTTGTTTGGCGCGCCCCCTGCTCGCGACATCAGAACGCTTCGCCAAGATGCTCGAGGGGGACTACCTAAAGAATTCTATGGTTGAGAGATTACTTGCCATTTTTTTGTCATGATGAAGCTGCGAAGTAGCGACTTCCAATAACGCAGAGAGGTTGATTGAATGACTGATAACATCCCCCTTGCTCCTCAAGGCGAGTTTGTTCTTTTTACCAGTGCGGACGGTCAAGCCCGCGTTGAGTGTCGTTTTGAGTCCGATACCTTGTGGCTTTCTCAAGCGGTAATGGCTGAACTCTATGATAAAGATGTTCGCACGATTAATGAGCATCTAGTCAACATATATAATGAAGGTGAGCTTGTACAAAACGCAACCATCCGGAAATTCCGGATAGTTCGATTAGAAGGAACCCGCCAAGTTTCTCGTGAAATAGACCACTATAATATCGATGCAATTCTGGCGGTTGGCTACAGGGTTCGTTCGCAACGTGGTACACAGTTTCGCCAATGGGCGACACAAGTCCTGAAAGAGTATCTTATCAAGGGCTTTGCCATGGATGACGAGCGTCTAAAAAACCCGCCTGTTGGCTACTCTGCAGTTCCAGATTACTTTGACGAAATGCTGGAACGTATCCGCGATATTCGAGCCAGTGAGCGGCGTGTTTATCTGCGGGTGAAAGAAATCTTTACCATGGCTGCTGATTACGAGCCATCTAATCAAGAGACTACTCGCTTCTTCCAAATTATTCAGAACAAACTGCATTACGCCTGTACGCATATGACGGCCGCTGAACTTATTGCCAGTCGTGTGGATGCCAGTAAACCGGACATGGGCCTGACCAGCTATAAAGGCGATGAGGTCCGCAAGACTGACGTCACCATAGCAAAGAACTATTTGCATGAAGATGAAATTAAAGAGCTCAATCGCATTGTCAATATGTGGCTCGATTATGCCGAAGATCAAGCGCTGCGCCGTAAGCAAGTATTCTTGCAAGACTGGGCCGATAAGCTGGACCAGTTTTTAAGTTTTAATGATCGGGACATTTTAAGTGGTGCTGGAAAAATCTCCAAAAAGGACGCAGATGAGAAGGCAAAATTGGCGTTTGATAATTTCGAAGAGCAGCGTCGTCGTTTGAAAGAAGTCGAAGGTGAAAAAACTAATATTGCCGCGCTTAAAACGATGGTGAAAAAAGACAAATAGCTGTCATATCAAGGTATGCGCTCCAAAATGCTTTTCTGGATCATATATGTCGTAAGAATCGACAAAACCCTTAAAATCACTCCCAGTTCAGAAAGGCTCAAAAACATGTCCTAGTAAGTCGTTGCTGGTGGAGGCGCTAGTAGTTCCCCCTGCGCTCTAGAAACGAAGTTGTTCATTACCTGCTTTTATGAAGCGGCTAGCTGGTTAAGTGCTTCGATATGACGACGGCGGGCGATAAACCCGCCTTATTGGGCTAAGTCGTCAAGGCCTTACCAGGGCACACTGTTCCCAAATCTATCTAGATATTTTAGTCCGGGTTTATGGATCTGAGCGAGCAGTACATTGACAATATCCGGCACCGTTTCCTCTAGGGTAAAGGGGGCTTGATCGCCTCCCAGGCCTGTACGGATCCAGCCTGGGGCCATCAGTACTATGGATCTGGCTGTGTTCTGCTCCCGGACGGAAAAGCTTTTCACCAGCATATTAAGGGCGGCTTTACTGGCTCGATAGACTTCCCGCATACCCTTTTGGTTGTTGCTGATACTCCCTTGTCCGGAAGACATAACACCAATCAGGCCATCAGTCAGTAATAGATCCTCAAAGGCTTCAAGAACCCGCATGGGACCTAGGACATTGGTCAACATTACTTGGTTAAATTCTTCTGTGCTGACTTTGCCGATAGCAATCATCTGATCCTTAGTGGTCGTGCCCGCATTGCAATACAGCATGTCTAGCCTTTGCCCAGCAAGGCGTTCATGCAGAGTATGGATTTGTTCCTGGGAGGTAATATCCAAAGTTTCGATCCTAACTTGGTCCGGATATCGTTTGGCTAGGTCATGCAATAAGCTAGGCTTGTTGTTGTCTCGTACTGTACCTATTACGTTCCAATTTTTGGATACAAACTCTTCGGCCATGGCATAACCTAAGCCCCGGGAAGCACCGATAATCAAAAGGGTTTTTGCTTGAGTTTTCATAGTGATTTTCCTTTATTTGGCAGAAAGAATCACTATAGGAGGCGATGGATCATTGCGGAAGACGCATGGGTTGCACATATAACCTGCATACTATGCACTATGAGACTTTTGCACGACGACTGCGCTTGCCAATACTTTGTTAAAAACAGGCTCAAAATGCTCATTTATAGCTATAAACTCCGCTTTCTCGTCTGTTTTTGCCGCGTTTTGGCGTCGCTTTTGACATCGTGCAAAGGTCTCACTATATTAATTTTATTGAAGTCTATTCGCTGTAGCCCGTTGAATTAGAGGATGTTTCTGCCACTAATGGGGATAACCAATTCTACTTCCCAATACAGAAAGACCCAAAAATACGCCCTAAAAGATCGTCGCTGGTGAAGGCACCAGTGATTTCGCTAAGGGCTTGTTGGGCTTCTTTGAGGTCTTCTGCTAGCAATTCCCCTGCTCCATAACCGTTAAGTTGTTCGTTGCCAGCGTCTAGGAAGCGGTTAGCTTTGTTAAGCGCTTCGATGTGACGACGACGGGCGATAAAACCGCCTTCATTGGTGCTGTCGAAGCCCATAACGGCTTTTAAGTGGTTTGTTAGGTCATTGACGCCCTCACCTGTTTTCGCGGATAGAGAGATCACAGGGACGTCTGAGACGATTTCCATTCCTGTTCCTTCTTGAGTTAAGTCGACTTTATTACGTACTAAAGTCAGGTGTTTCGTATCGCCAAGCTTTTCCATGAATTCGGGCCAGATTTCGTTAGGGTCTTTGCTATCGATGGATTGGCTATCGACCATCATGAGGATGCGATCGGCTTTGGCGATTTCATCCCAAGCACGTTGAATACCAATGCGCTCGACTTCGTCTGGGCTGTCACGAAGACCGGCGGTGTCGATGATGTGCAGTGGCATGCCATCAAGATGAATATGCTCCCGTAGTACGTCCCGTGTGGTGCCTTCGATGCTGGTTACAATGGCAGATTCTTTGCCTGACAAAGCGTTAAGTAAGCTGGATTTGCCTGCATTAGGACGGCCTGCGATCACCACGCTCATGCCTTCACGAATTAAAGCCCCTTGATTAGCTTCTTGTAGCACAGCTTTGAGTTTAGCTTGAATCTCAGCCAGTTCACTGGCGACTTTGCCGTCACCGATAAAGTCGATTTCTTCTTCGGGAAAATCGATGGCGGCTTCCACGTAAATACGCAGATGAATCAAGGATTCCACCAGTTCGTCTACGCGTTTTGAGAATGCTCCTTGTAATGAACGCAGCGCGCATTTAGCGGCTTGTTTAGAGGAGCTGTCGATCAGGTCGGCAATGGCTTCGGCTTGGGTTAAGTCCATCTTGTCGTTCATAAAGGCACGTTCGGAGAACTCACCAGGGCGGGCAAGACGAGCGCCCAAGGCGACACAGTGAGTTAATAACATGTCCATGATGACAGGGCCGCCATGGCCTTGTAATTCGAAAACGTCTTCACCTGTGAAGGAGTTTGGTCCTGGAAAGTATAAGGCGATGCCTTCGTCAAGTTGCTCGTTCTGCGCATCTTTAAAGGGGACGTAATGGGCGTAGCGAGGTTTTGGGTCAAATCCGACGATCTGTTTCGCAATGGTTAGGCTTTTGGGGCCTGATAAACGAATGATGCCAACGCCGCCACGGCCTGGTGCGGTCGCTTGCGCTACGATGGTGTCTTGGTCAATGGCGTATTGAAAGTCGGTCATAATAAAACTCGGTACGGTTTACGTCGGAAAATAGAAAAGACAAGAATAATGCCATTGTCCATTAGCCGTAGAGTGATGGCAATCTAAACGTAAAAAAGGCCTCCCGAGGGAAGCCTTTTTTGTCTCATTTTTGTGCAATTGCTTTTCGAATGGGTCGATTAACCCTCTCGTTCGATTCGCTTGGTAATAATGTACTGCTGCAAGATCGACAAGCTGTTGTTGGTTACCCAGTAAAGGACAAGACCCGCTGGGAACCACAAGAAGAAGAAGGTAAAGGCAATTGGCATTAGCTTCATGATCTTCGCTTGCATTGGGTCTGGCGGAGTTGGGTTCAACATTTGCTGACCGAACATACTTAGACCCATCAAAATTGGCAGGATAAAGTATGGGTCCATGACAGATAAGTCATGAATCCAGAAGATAAACGGAGCATGACGTAGCTGTACCGATTCCATCAATACCCAGTACAAAGACAAGAAAACGGGCATTTGCACTAAGATTGGCAAACAACCACCCAGCGGGTTGATCTTCTCTTTTTTGTACAGCGCCATCATGGCTTGCGACATCTTCTGACGATCGTCTCCATACTGCTCTTTTAGTTTGGCGATTTCCGGTGCAAACTTGCGCATTTTCGCCATAGAGCGATAACTTGCTGCTGACAGTTTGAAGAACACCAATTTTACACAGCATACGATAAGAATGATCGAGAAGCCCCAGTTGCCCACAACGGAATGGATAAAGGACAACAAGCTAAAGATCGGTTTCGCCAAGAACCATAACCAGCCGTAATCAACCGTAAGATCAAGGTTTGGCGCGGTTGCTTCAAGATGTTTCTCGAGTTTTGGACCAACATAGAAGGTGGAGCTTAAGGTGTCTTTTTTACCTGGCTCGACGACGACCTGTGGGCCAACAAAGCCGATTAGGTTAAAGTCACCATTGGTACGTGCTTGCAGTGTGAAATTCTGACCCTGTTCAGGCACCCATGCGGTCACAAAGTAGTGTTGTAACAGCGCTACCCAGCCTTTATCCGCCGTGACTTTGACAGGATCTTCTTTCATTTTTTCGAAAGAGACTTTGCTGTATTTGGTATCGTTATCAGAAATGGCACCGCCTAAGTATGGATGTAAGCCCATATTAGTGGATTGACTTGGATCCGGTGAATTATCACGTTTGATTTGGCCAAATAGATTACCACGCCATACTTTGTCCGTGGTGTTATCAATGGTCATCATCTCTTTAATGCGATAATTACCTTTGGTGAAACGGAAGGTTTTGGTGTATTTCACCCCGTTCGCACCTGTGTAATAAAGGTTCACATTTAAAGCGTCTTGGCCTTTTTCAAGGGTATAAGACGTTTTTTCTGTTGTGTAAACAGGACGTCCTTTCGGTGAGGCATCCGGTCCATCCGGTCCGATCAACCCACTTTGTGTGACGTAGACATGTTCGGGCGTGTCTTCAAGAATTACAAAAGGGGCGGGTTTGCCCAGTACTTTTGTGTATTTCAGCAGAGCGGCACCGACTATATCACCACCAACAGGGTTAATATCGACACTTAGCGTATCCGTTGTAACGTGGATGAGCTTACCGGGTGCAACTTTCGTTACATTGTCTGGTATCTTGCTACTGTCCGCATTCGCATTGTGATGAGCGTTTGGTAAATCAGTTTCTGACTCTGATTGCTTGATTGTTTCAGCAGTTTGCTGAGTTGTTTGAGCTGCGCTTTGCTTGGACTGAGGACCATAATCTTGGTTCCACTGTAAAAACAGTAGATAGCCAGTGATAAAAAGCGCACCCCATAAAAAGTAACGTCTGAAATCCATGGTATTCAACTAATTTGTTTGGTTGGACAATGGGTTCGCAGAACCCTTTTAAAAAACACGCGCTATTAAACCAGCCTTTGACGGTTTTTTCAGCTTATTTCTGTGTTGAGTGCGTGCGTTTTTGGTTTGAGGTCGTTTTTTTCGACTTCTTCGCCAATTGATCCCAAGCTTTAGCTAAGCGTTTATGCAGCGTTGGGTTATCTAACTCTTTGATTCCCTGACGAGATAAAAAGATGATATCCATACCAGCTAATAAGGTTTGGTTATGGCGAAAGGAATCGCGTACCAAACGTTTGATACGATTCCGGCCTACCGCACGTTTGTCCGTTTTCTTGGCCACAATCAGACCCAAGCGAGCTTGATCATCTTCTCGTTTACGTGCCAATAAAAGGAATTCGCCTGCGAAGACTTTGGAGGAGGTGTCGTTAAAGACAGATTGATAATCCTCGGCATTCAGTAATCTGACATGCCGAGGAAAACAATATTCGGTCATCAGCGTGCTTATGCGCTTAGAGCCTTACGACCGCGAGCACGACGACGAGCGATCACTTGACGTCCGCCTTTAGTTGCCATACGAGCACGGAAGCCATGGTTGCGTTTGCGTTTTAGAACGCTAGGTTGAAAAGTTCTTTTCATGTTAATTCTCTCACTGAATGCAGTGTTTGAGTTTTGAGGGTTAGCATTCGCCAAGCCTCGACAATTGATACGAAATCAGGGCGCGGATTTTAGAGCCTTTCGCCAATGAATTCAATGATTACCCACCATCTATTGTTAAAAAATTAACCACACATTTGATTAACCTTTTACTCACAAGCTTGTACATCTTTAGTGGATAAAAATATTTTATCCTTAAAAAGTTATGCACATAAGCTAAAGTAAATCTAATTATGTGTATAACTATCAAATAGTTACTAACATTTAAGGTTGTGCAAAACCTTTCAGACAAGGTGCGGTTAATATGTGTATAAGTAGTTGTTTTATGCACATCAAGAGTCGTTTACCTACAGGTGTGCATAACCTTGACTGTTATCAACAATCATGACGTATCTTGAAGCGTTTTGGATTTTTTTCTATTTATATGTGGATAACTTGCTGTGAGAAAGGTAAAATCCGCTTCTTATCTGTCACTCAATCAGGGAGTACGCCTAAAGTGTCTTTGGAGCATTGGAATCTTTGTCTGCAGCGCTTGCAGGAGGAGTTTTCCACATCGCAGTTCAATACTTGGATTCGTCCATTGCAGGCAGAAATAACGCCCAATGGGGAATTATGCCTTCGCGCGCCGAATCGCTTTGTGTTGGATTGGGTGAGTAACAAATATCAAACGCGTATTAAAGAACTCTTATCTGAGTTTGCTGGGAGTGATCCTGCGGCCACCTTACGCTTTGCGGTAAAAGAACAGAACTTCGCTCAGGTGAATCAAGCACCACCGCCCCCTCCTACTCCCGTTGAACCTGTATCCAGTCCATTAAATAATGATGTGGCGAATGAGTCTGGCTATCGTCCAGGTTTTGGTTTGATGGATGGTGAACAGAGCCAACATGCGGATTTGGAATTTGAAGCGCCACTAACCTTATCGGATACAGGCTTACGCGAAAGCGATTTAGAGCCGTACGAGCAAGGTCAGTTACCCCTTACTCCTCCTAATCGTAAAGTGGAAGTGGAAGGCGGTATCAATCATGGGGCGAATCTGAATAACTCTTTTACCTTTGACAACTTCGTTGAAGGGAAATCTAACCAATTGGCTCATGCGGCCGCGTTACAAGTCGCTGAAAACCCTGGCGGTGCGTACAACCCCCTCTTTATATACGGTGGCGTTGGTTTGGGTAAAACCCACTTAATGCAAGCGGTGGGAACCAAGCTAATGCACCACAATCCGAATGCGAAGGTTGTGTATCTGCATTCAGAGCGGTTTGTGGCGGATATGGTCAAGGCATTACAGCTGAACGCTATTAACGACTTTAAACGCTATTACCGCTCAGTCGATGCATTACTGATTGACGATATTCAGTTTTTTGCGGGTAAAGATCGTACTCAAGAAGAGTTTTTTCACACCTTCAATGCCTTATTGGAAGGAGGTCAACAGATGATTCTCACCTGTGACCGTTATCCAAAAGAGATTCAAGGGCTAGAAGATCGTCTTAAGTCACGCTTTGGCTGGGGATTGACGGTGGCGATTGAGCCGCCGGAATTAGAAACACGCGTGGCGATTTTGATGCGTAAAGCGGACGAAAGCGGCGTGAAGTTATCTTACGAATCGGCTTTCTTTATTGCTCAGAAGATTCGTTCTAATGTGCGAGAATTAGAAGGCGCATTAAAACGTGTCATTGCCAACTCGCATTTTACGGGTCGAGCGATCACACCCGATTTCGTAAGAGAGTCATTAAAAGATCTTTTGGCCTTGCAAGACAAGTTGGTGAACATTGATAATATCCAACGCATCGTGGCTGAGTACTACAAGATCAAAATCAGCGATTTGTTGTCAAAACGTCGCAGCCGGTCTGTGGCCCGTCCTCGTCAGGTGGCCATGTCTTTAGCGAAAGAACTGACAAACCATAGTCTGCCAGAAATTGGCGATGCCTTTGGTGGTCGCGATCATACGACAGCACTGCACGCGATTCGTAAGATCAAAGAACTTCAAGACACGGATTCGGATATCCGTGAAGACTACAAACAATTGATGCGAATTTTGACGACCTGATGGTCTAAGACTTTGATTTAACGGGGAAAATAATGAAATTTTCAGTTGTCCGAGAGACACTTCTTAAGCCACTCCAACTGGTGGCAGGCGTTGTAGAGCGCAAACAGACTATGCCTGTTTTGGCCAATGTGTTGGTCGAAGTCAAAGATCAAACCTTGACGCTGACTGGCTCTGACTCGGAAGTAGAATTGATTGGTCATGTGACCTTGGACGAATGCGAAGAAGGTCGCATTACCGTACCAGCTCGTAAGCTAATGGACATTTGTAAGAGCTTGCCCGATAGTGCGGTGATTGAATTTACTTTGGATGATCAAAAAGCCGTCATTCGTTCGGGCCGTTCTCGTTTTAGCTTGTCCACCTTACCCGCCGATGAATTCCCGAACATTAAAGACATGCAAGGTGAATTGACCGTTTCTGTGGCGCAAAACAAAGTACGTCGTTTGATTGAGCGCACAGGGTTTGCCATGGCCAACCAAGATGTACGTTATTACTTAAACGGCATGTTGTTTGAAGTAGCAGATGGTCAGCTTCGTGCGGTCTCAACCGATGGTCACCGTTTGGCAACGGCGGTGGAAGACGCTCAAGTCAGTGGCGATCTCACTCAAGTGATTGTACCTCGTAAAGGCGTGTTGGAATTGAACCGTTTGCTAAACGACAGCGATGACACGGTTGAATTAACAATTGGTACCAACCACATTCGCGCTCGTGTGGCGGAATACGTTTTCACTTCGAAATTGGTTGATGGCAAGTTTCCAGATTATCATCGGGTTATTCCACAAAAGAACGAAAAAATTGTCATTGCTGATCGTTCGGAATTGCGCCAAGTCTTCTTGCGAGCCTCGATTTTGTCGAATGAAAAATACCGTGGTGTGCGTTTGATTTTATCGAATGGCATGTTGCAAGTGTATGCAAACAACCCTGAGCAGGAAGAGGCGGAAGAGTCCGTTTTGGTGCAATATCAGGGCGATAAACTGGAAGTCGGCTTCAATGTGGGTTACTTGCTAGACGTTTTGGGCGTGTTAGATTCGCAAGAAGTGCGTTTGTCACTCAGTGATTCCAACACCAGCAGTGCTTTGATCGAGGAAGCCCAAAGCCATGCAGCACAATACGTTGTGATGCCTATGCGTTTGTAATTCACCCCGTGATTCCTCGCACTGAAACCTGCTTGCCTTGGCAAGCAGGTTGTCTTTTCTTAACGTTAGGTTAGTCCTATGCCGCTGGTTCGTTTGGACATCTCTCATGTTCGTAACCTCGCGAGTGTGCGTTTTGAGCCCTCTTCTCAAGTGAATATTATTCTCGGTGAGAATGGTAGCGGCAAAACTTCTGTCTTAGAAGCCATCCATCTACTCTCGTTTGGGCGCTCTTTCCGTAGCCACAAACACAAAACCTACATTCAGCATGAACAAGATTCTTGCCTCGTGTTTGCGCAACTTCACAATGAGCATGGCCGCCCTACGCCCATTGGTTTACAGCGCCATCGCGATGGTCAAATCGAGGTGCGTATCCAAGGAGAACGGGCGCAGTCGGTCATCGAACTGGCTGAGCGTCTTCCTGTACAGCTGATTAACCCTGATGCTTTTCGATTATTAGAGGGATCTCCTAGTGTTCGACGCCAATTTATTGACTGGGGCGTGTTCCATTTTGATGTCGGTTTTATTCGTGCGTGGCGAGGTTGGCAAAAAGCATTAAAACAGCGGAATACCTTGCTCAGACGTGGTAAAATCTCACCAAGTTTACTGGCGGCTTTCGATCAGGAATTAATCCGTCTTGGTGAGCAAGTTAATGGGGCTCGTAAAGCTTATGTCGAGCGCTTAACTCCATACTTTTTGCAGGTATTGTCGGTATTAAATGCCGAGTTGGCCGTGAGTTTGCAGTTCTACCAAGGCTGGGACTCACAAAAGACGCTGCAAATGGCTGTGGAGTCGGGGCGTGAGCGCGACATTGAGTTGGGGTATACCCACACAGGCCCACAAAGAGCGGATTTACGAGTGAAGAGTGCCAGCGGAGACGCTGTCGATACACTCTCCCGTGGCCAGCAAAAGCTGGTTGTTTCAGCGTTGAAAATTGCTCAAGGGCAATTGCTGATCGAAATGGGTCGGCCACTGGTGTTTTTAGTGGATGATTTACCCGCAGAGTTGGATGCCAACCATCGACAGAAATTGTGTCGTTTGTTGGAATCGTTAAACAGTCAAATTTTTATTACCAGTGTCGGACCAGATACCACGGATTTTACGTGGGCCGACACCACAGACGTTCGTCACTTTTCTATGAATAACGGCGAATTGTCCTTATCGAGCAAAGGTTTTCAGGAGAGTTAAATGAGTGAAAATAATTACGATTCGTCCAGTATCAAGGTGCTCAAAGGGCTTGATGCCGTTCGTAAACGTCCCGGTATGTACATCGGTGACACGGACGATGGTACGGGTCTGCACCACATGGTGTTCGAAGTGGTTGATAACTCCATCGATGAAGCCTTGGCGGGCCATTGTGACACCATCACAGTACTGATTCATCCCGACGAATCGATTTCTGTGTCGGATAATGGTCGTGGTATTCCGGTTGATATGCACGAAGAAGAAGGTGTCTCGGCTGCCGAAGTCATCATGACGGTTCTCCATGCTGGTGGTAAGTTTGACGATAACTCATACAAAGTGTCTGGTGGTCTTCACGGCGTGGGGGTTTCGGTTGTCAACGCCCTATCCGAAGAGCTGACGTTAACCATTCGTAAAAACGGCAAAGTCTACGAGCAACATTACAAACATGGTGTACCACAAGCGCCTCTTGCGATCATTGGAGACTCGGATGGCAAGGGTACGACGGTTCACTTTAAGCCTTCTGCTGACACCTTTACTAATATCCTGTTCCACTATGACATCTTGGCAAAACGCCTACGTGAATTGTCCTTCTTAAACTCTGGTGTGGCCATCAAATTGAAAGATGAGCGCTCTGGTAAAGAAGAATTCTTCAACTACGAAGGTGGACTACGCTCTTTTGTTGAACATTTGAACACCAATAAAACACCGATCAACGATATCTTCCACTTTATCTGCCAGCGTGATGACCTAGAAGACGGCATCGCCGTAGAAGTGGCGCTACAGTGGAACGAAGGTTTCCAAGAAAACATCTACTGTTACACCAACAACATCCCACAACGTGATGGTGGTACTCACTTAGCGGGCTTCCGTGGCGCCTTGACGCGTACCTTGAACAACTTTATCGAATCTGAAGGTCTGGCGAAGAAACAAAAAGTCGCCACTACGGGGGATGACTGCCGTGAAGGCTTAACGGCCATTGTATCGGTAAAAGTACCTGATCCGAAGTTCTCCTCTCAGACCAAAGACAAGCTTGTTTCGTCCGAAGTAAAAACCGCTGTTGAACAGGAAATGAGTAAGCGCTTTTCTGAATACTTGTTAGAGAAGCCAAACGAAGCAAAAATCATCGTCAACAAGATGATTGATGCCGCCCGTGCCCGTGAAGCGGCACGTCGTGCTCGTGATATGACTCGTCGTAAAGGCGCCCTAGACATTGCTGGTTTGCCAGGTAAATTGGCAGACTGTCAGGAGAAAGACCCAGCGCTTTCTGAAATCTACCTAGTGGAGGGTGACTCTGCGGGGGGGTCGGCCAAGCAAGGGCGTGATCGTCGTACCCAAGCGATTTTGCCGCTGAAAGGGAAAATTCTGAACGTTGAGAAAGCCCGTTTTGACAAAATGTTGTCCTCTGCCGAAGTGGGCACCCTGATTACCGCCTTGGGTTGCGGCATTGGGCGCGACGAATTTAACGCTGATAAATTACGCTACCACAGCATCGTTATCATGACCGATGCCGACGTGGATGGTTCGCACATTCGTACCCTGCTGTTGACCTTCTTTTTCCGTCAAATGCCTGAAATCATCGAACGTGGTCATATCTTTATTGCCCAGCCACCTTTGTTTAAGATCAAACGTGGTAAGCAAGAGCAATACATCAAAGATGAAGCGGCCATGGAACAATACTTGATTGAAGTGGCGTTAGATGGCGCGCACATGCACGTGAATGAAGAAGCGCCAGGGATTCAAGGTGAACACCTGACTAAACTGGTGCGTGATTACATTAAAATCGAAGCCGATATTGATCGCTTGGCTCGTGTGTATCCAAAAGATGTGATGGGTAAGCTTCTGTACTGTAAAGCTCTCACTCAAGAGGATCTCACCAACGAAGAAACAGTGATGGAATGGGTTGAAGCCATTCGTAACCAAATGCCATTGGATGCTCGTACTGGCTTCCGTTTTGACTTCTCCGTTGAGAAGGACACTGAACGTAACTTGTTCTTGCCTGTGGTGGATATCATGTCCCATGGTGTGTCTAACCGTTACCGTTTTGAGGCGCCTTTCTTCAGCTCACCAGAATACAAACGTATTGTCGCCATGTCTGAAACTGTGGCGGAATTGTTTGGTGAAGAATCCTTCATTCAACGGGGTGAGCGTCGCGAAAAAGTATCCACCATCAGTGATATGAAGGCGTGGCTGATGAAAGAAGCGTCTCGTGGTTTAACCACACAGCGCTATAAAGGATTGGGTGAGATGAACGCCGATCAGCTTTGGGAAACCACCATGGACCCAGATGCCCGTCGTATGTTGCGTGTTACCATCGACGACGCCGTCGCTGCTGACCAAATGTTCACTACCCTAATGGGTGATGAAGTAGAACCACGTCGTAACTTTATCCAAGACAACGCCTTAAGCGTTGCTAACTTGGATGTTTAAGGTTTAATCCATTAGTAAAAGCAAAGCCCCTGTTTCACGTGAAATTGGGGCTTTTTTTATGAATTTTCTCAGTTCTGGTTGTCTTGTAATGGATGTATTATTCTAGAAACGGTCATGCTTCACTCCATAACTCATCATCAGGCTCTGGAAGGTTTTTCCGTTTATACTCAAGTTTAAGTGTTTCAGGCCATTGAATATCGAGTGCATCTTTCAATGTGTACGCGCTAACATGGGCGATGACTTGACCTTGCAGGTCAGTTTCCCAAGAATCCCCATTCCATAGAAGAAAGTCATAAACGCCTGCTGCTGGCCCTAATTTGAATGCAACAAAATATAAGCCAGGTGTGTCAGGGGTATCAAATTTCCAAGGCAATTCTGTCTTGATGTCATTTCTCCTCATGCTGCTCTTCTTTAAACATTACGACCGATAAAATACTCATCTAGTTATTATATTCTATTAAAATGAATCTTCTGTGCACTTACGTGAGCATGTCTTGCTTCCACTCTGGTGTTGCGCGAGTCTTTTAGGGCTGAGCATTCAGTCCGGTCCGTTCAAAGGAAAGATTCAAAGGAGAGTATGATGAAGATTGATTTTACAGGTAAAACGGCGTTGGTAACGGGGTCGACACAGGGCATTGGCTTTGCTACGGCCAAGCTGTTGCTTGAATCTGGCGCGACGGTGATCGTTAATGGACGATCCGAAGAGAAAACCCAGCAAGCGGCGCAGCGCTTGGGTGGAAATACCCGAGGTATTGCGGCGGATCTTGGTTCTAGTGAAGGCTGCCAAGCTCTGGTCGAAGCTGCGGGTGATGTGGATATTCTGGTCAATAATGCCGGTATTTTTGGGATGAAAGACTTTTTCGAAACCGATGATGAGGTTTGGGACGAATACTGGCAAGTCAATGTGATGAGCGCTGTGCGTCTTTCCCGTGCGTTTGCTCCTGCTATGATGAAAAAAGGCTGGGGGCGCATCGTGATACTGGCTTCTGAATCGGCCTTTAATATTCCTTATGACATGATCCATTATGGCGTTACCAAAACCGCCGATGTGTCCTTTGCCCGTGGTTTGGCGAAGCGTCTAGCGGGTACGGGGGTAACGGTAAACTCTATTTTACCTGGCCCAACCATGTCGGATGGGGTCGAAAACATGTTATCGGGTCCAGCAAAAGAAAGTGGTAAATCCATTGATGAAGTGGCGGCTGATTTCGTCATGCAAGCTCGCCCCAGTTCGATTATTCAACGCATGGCATCGGTGGAAGAAGTTGCGAATATGATTGTTTATGTGTGTTCTGATCTATCGTCTGCCACAACGGGCGCTAGCCTTCGTGTCGATGGTGGGGTGATGGATACGTTATAAAAGACATTCTGATCTCCTTGCAGTGCATCACTATTTAAGTCGCTGACATCACACATCATTAATAAGCCATTCTATTGTTTTGAATGGCTTAATTAGATGGTCTGTCTCTTCCCAAAGCTATGCTTAGGATAGCCTTTGGGGAGAGGATAACCATTGTGTTTACTATTAAAGTCATTGGAATCGATTTAGGTAAATCTTCACTTAAAGTATTCCTGAAACTTGAATTAACATGCGTGTTCCAGTGATAAACAACATCACGGCGAAGGCGCGTTTGAGAGATTGTTGATTCAGCCTAGCGGCGATTTTCGCGCCTACGGGAGCGAATAATATGGTTAATGGAATGATGAATACGAAGGCCGGGATGTTAACTAATCGCCAAGTACCTATCGGTGCGTCTGCGGGTGTTTGCCCTATTGCCAGCAAGGTTATAACACCAGGTAAGGCGATCAGTAAACCAAAGGCAGCGGCGGTGCCGACAGCTTTATGAGCTGAAACATTGCAGCTGGTTAGTAAAGGAACGCCTATGGTTCCCCCACCGATGCCAATCATGACGGACAATCCCCCCACCATAAGGGCCATAATCATTTGCCCTATTCTCCCTGGTAAGGATTGAACCAGTGCGGATGATTTAGCTCGAAAAAGCATGTTTAGACTGATAAAAATGGCGATGATACTGAACATCCAAGTCAAGAAGTCACCAGAAACTCGAGTGGCAACATAACTTCCTACAATGGAGGCTATTAGTATGAATCCGCCCCAGAATTTTAATAATGCGACATCAACATTGCCTTTTTTATGATGCGATCGAATGGACGAAATGGCCGTTGGAACAATGGTTGCCAGACTGGTTGCGGTTGCTATCGCCATGGCGGAGTTGGGGCTGACGCCAAAGTGTTGTAATAAAAAATACAATACGGGCACAATGACAATTCCGCCGCCCACACCAAATAAGCCCGCTAAAATTCCCGCTAGCACCCCAGTAGCCATAAGAGCTAGACCTATAGGCCATATCGCCATAAGTTGATCCATTTTGATTTCCTATTTCTTATATTGTTCAAATATACGTTTTATTGAATTTGATGACCTTAAAGGCCGAGAGCGCAACCATCCTTACGCGGTTCGGAACCACCGAGTAAGGTGCCTTTCTCCCAGTCAATAAAGATGGCCTGAGCACCACCGATAGGTGTTTCTGCTGGTACTATATGAAAGCCTCTTCGCTCCAGTTCATGAGTAACCTCTGCGGGTAAAGTGTGTTCGGCTTCGACATCTGTTGAGCCAGAAACAGGCATGACTCTTGGTAAGTTGATCGCTTCTTGTATGTCCATTTTACAGTCCAATATCTTAGACAATAAGTGTGCATGCCCCATGGCTTGGTAATATCCCCCCATGACACCAAAAGGCATGACGGCTTTGCCATCTTTGACTAACATGCCGGGAATTATGGTGTGCAGTGGTCGCTTATTGGGGGCAAGGCAATTTGGATGTGTTGGGTCAACAGAAAAGCTTTCACCACGATTATGAAATAAGACACCAGATTTCGGCGCGACAAACCCAGTACCAAAACTGTCAAATACCGAGTTAATAAAGCTCACACAGTTGCGGTCTTTATCAACAATAGAAATATAGACTGTATCCCTATGAACTGGGCTGGCAAACTCAGGTAAGTCTTGAATAGCATGCTCAAGATTGATCTTAGCGGCAAGCTCGTCGGCTAACTCGTCTGACAAAAGGTAATCTGTGGGCACTTTGGCAACGTTAGGATCGGCCAATAATGCGTCGCGAGCCGCATAAGCGAGCCTTGTGGCTTCAATTTCTCGGTGTAGCCTATTTGCAGATAATGCATCTTCTGTATCTTTAAATCGCGCTAAAATATTTAAAATCATCAAGGCAATGATGCCTTGTCCATTGGGCGGGCATTCGAAAACATCGTGATCTAAAAAGCGAGTTTTTATTGGCGTAACGTACTCTCCTCGAGCGTTGGCAAAGTCCTCTAGAGTATGAGATCCGCCGATGCTTTGTAAGTATTCCACCATGTCCTCTGCAACTGGGCCGTTGTAAAAGCCTTCTCTGCCCTGCTCTGCAATTTGTCTTAAGGTTGCGCCTAACTCTGGTTGCTTGTGTATTTCCCCTACTTTTGGTGCATGCCCTTTGGGAAGAAAGATTCGTTTTGCCGTGTCGTTTCTAGAGAGCAAGGGTTCTTCTAATGCCCAGTCATTGTGGACTCTAGGTGCAATGGCATAACCGTTTTCAGCCAGTTTGATGGCAGGAGCAAGTAAGTCTTTAAAAGGCAACTTACCATGGTCTTTATGTAACTGAGTCCAAGCGTCAATTGCACCAGGAATGGTAATGGCCCAATGGGACTGGCGTTCTACTTTACTGTCAGGGCCTTGTTGAAATTCTTTAAAATCCAAACCAGCAGGTGTTTTACCCGAGCCGTTATAGGCCAGAATATTGTCACTGCCTCTTAAAGAGAGTAAAGCGAAACAGTCGCCTCCTATTCCAGTTGAACAAGGCTCGACAACGCATTGTGCTGCGCAAGCGGCGATCGCTGCGTCAATAGCATTTCCTCCAGCGTTTAATATTTGTATAGCAATGAGCGTGGCTGTGGGGTGAGAGGTTGCAGCCATAGCTTGAGTGGTAACAATCGTTGAACGAGTTGGGCTCTCAAAATTTCTCATAATAAGTGTCTTTCATCATGTTAAAGAATCATTGTGATAACGGTGATTGATGATCTGGTTAAGTTCGTTTTCGTAAATAAGGTGGCGATAATCGATGCTCCAAAGCGGCGAGTCCGCGAATGATTAAAAAATTGATGGTTAGATAAATAGCACCTGCACAGACGAAAACCTCAATTGCTCGATAGGTTTCAGAAATTAAGCCATGGGCAATACCAGTGACTTCCATCAAGGTGACTACGGATGCGAGGGATGTGCCTTTTACCATCAGAATAATTTCGTTGCCGTAGCTAGGAATCGCCTGTCGTAAGGCTATAGGAAGAACGACAAGACGCATGGTTAAGTAATAAGATAAGCCCGAGGCGCGCGCCGCTTCGACTAATCCTTTCGGAACAGATTTAATTGCTCCGCGAAGAATTTCACTACCATAGGCGGCCGTGTTTAGGCTTAATGCCAGAATGGCACACCAATAAGGCTCACGGAAAAAACCCCATAAGCCAACAAACTGCAGATCTTTACGAAACTGACCTAAGCCATAATAGATAAGGAAAATTTGCAGTAATAACGGCGTTCCACGAAAAATAGCGACAAAGGTGCGGATTGGCAGAGTCACTAGACGTTGTTTAGTTTGTAGGAGCAGCGCCAAAGTTAGTGCCAAAATAAAACCTAAACTGACTGAAATTGCTGTTAGCTGCAAGGTCATTGGCAGTCCGGACAAGAGCTTGGGAATAATGATGAGATAAAATGAAAAATCCATATGATTGTCCTATTCAATAAGAAGAGGTTCGATTTTCTACGTATTTAAAAAAGAACCCCGTCAGGACGGTTATTACCAGATAGAGGCAAGCCGCTGCGGTATAAAAGATAAACGGCTCTCGGGTTGAGCCAGCGCCAATCTGCGCTTGTCGCATTAGCTCGACTAAGCCAATCACTGAAATTAACGCTGAGTCTTTGAGAATTAATTGCCAAACATTGGAAACCCCGGGTAAGGCTAAGCGCATTATCTGCGGCATTATGACAAATCGCAGTGTTGGCCACTTTGGCAAGCCTAGGGCTTGCGCGGCTTCCAATTGGCCTTTATCTAGGGCTAAGTAAGCGCCACGAAAAATTTCCGCTAGATAAGCTCCTGAGATAATGGCTAACGCCAACATGCCTGTGGCAAAGGTCGGTAAACCGATAAAGCCATCCCAACCTAATAATTTACCTGTTGATGTCAGTAACATACTGCCGCCGTAATAAAGCAAGTAGATGGTGAGAAGATCTGGAATACCTCGGAATAAAGTGCAGTAGCTGCGACCAAAGAGATTTAAAATTCGATACTTCCCAACACGAAATGTTGCAATGACACCACCAAATAGGATGCCAACTGAGAAGCTAGAAAAGGAAAGAAGAAGCGTGACTAAGGTGGCAGCCAATAGAGATTTCCCCCAGCCTCCGTCTCCAAAGCCAAGAAGATGTAATACATCAATCATATTACGAGCCTTTCTGAAATTTGATAAATAGGCTTCGAGATGAAGCGCTATAGCGGATGACTAAAAATGACACTAGCGGCATTGTTGCAGTTTTTGTAATAATCTCTTCCAAAGATAATTTGCTTTGGAAGAGAAAGAGCAATGATTTCACCGCTATGTGCGTGATTTAGCTGCCAGGTGTAATGTCTACTCCCATCCATTTTTCAGAAAGTTGTTTAATTGTTCCGTCAGCAATTGCAGATTGAATGGCGCTGTTTAGTTTCTCTCGAAGTTTGTCGTCATCTTTACGAACTCCTGCTCCGACACCTCGGCCAAATATACCGCCATAAAAACCGGGACCTGCAATCATAAAGTCCTGGAAACCATCATTTTTTAACGTTGCCGCTAGTACGGTGCGTTGTCCATAAATGGCGTCCACACGACCTGCTTCTAGATCAAGATCTCGCTGTTCAGTAGTTTTGTAGGTACGGATTTTAATATCATCGCCGAAGTATTTTTTTAGAAATTCATATAGCGTAGTGGAGGCTTGTACACCGACAGTTTTTCCTTTGAGCAAAGGACGTAATTTTTCTATTGCCGCTTGGGCTTTTTCTGTGTCGTTTAAAGAAACTTTCTCTGAATCGGTTGATTTCGCTAACTCACTGTCTTTTTCAACGGCAAAGCTTGAAGGATCAATTGCATAGGGCTGGCTAAAGCTCATCACTTCCAGTCGTTTGTCGGTGATGAACATGCCTGCCATGATGACATCGAATTTACCCGCCTTAAGTGCTGGAATCATACCACTCCAGTCCTGGGCAATAATCGTGCAATCCATCGCCATTTTTTTACACAGCACCTTGGCTAAATCTACTTCGAAGCCTGCCAATTGACCGTCTGATGTGGTGAAGTTCCAAGGAGGGTAAGCGCCCTCGGTAGCAATAGTAATGGAGTTTGATGCTGCATGAGCACCTTGATAAACACTTAAAGCGAGTAGTGTCGCGATCAGGTTAAACGTTTTTTTCATAACTTGAGTTCCTTTTGTTCCTAGCTGTTTTTTACAGTCTTTTAGGAGATTAATACTGCGGAGTTATTCGTCAGTATCGAGAATCAATCTACGCCGAAGGGCGAGGATTGGGGGTTGCATACTCGGCCAGCAAAGGGGCTGTTTCGAGTATGTGTTCTTTAATAACGTTTTCAGCCAAATTAACATCGCCAGATTTGAAGGCGTTGATTAGCTCTTGATGTTCTTGTCGTGAACTGATGGGTTTTTCGATTGAATCAAACCAAATGCGCATATAGGGTTCGATAATGATGTGCTGTGCCGCAATTTGCCGGATAAGTTTTGGTCGGCCTGATAGACGCACTATGTAATTGTGAAACTCTTGATGTTGAACGACCCAATCAGTGCCGCTTTTTGATCCGGCAAACTCCATTCTGTCGAGCAAAAATTCTAATTCGGTAATCACATCTTGATCTATGCGCGGCATTGCCAATCGAATGGCTAATCCTTCCAGTACCGAACGGATTTCAAAGTTTTCGTAGAGTTCATCAAGTGTCAGTCCGGCCACAATACAGCTGCGATTGGATCGCAAAATGACCAAACCATCTCCCGCTAAGCGTCTTAAAGCTTCTCTTACTGGCATCCGGCTGACACCTATTTGAGTGGCGATATCATCCGCGATCAATCTGGAGTTGGGCGGGTAATGTCCCATCCGCAACTTATTTTGAATGTAGCGATAAGCTTCTTCTTCTGCTGTTGCAGCTTGAGTTGTAAATAGCATGCTCACGATTTTCCTATCATTTTATAAATTGGATACATTTATCCAATAATACACAAATATAATATTTGGCAAGCTTTATTTTTGTATCCCCCCTTTGGGTAGGTATTAGAAAATGTAGGAAAAATCCAATTTCAGATGGCTAATCAATTGATTTATATTGAGAAAAATATTAAGAAGAAGGGAATATGAAAGGTGTCTTCCAAGAAATTTTTTAAATAGCGTGTATTGTTAGCTATTAGTTATAGCAGTGGGTTTATAAAGTTGTTGCGATACTGTCTTCGATGGGAGCTGTTGATTCTGTCCAGTCTGAATCTCACTATCTCTTCTATGGTCTGCGGTGAATTGATGATTGTCGCGTACCTCACCTGTTATCGGCTCTCGATTGAGCGGGTGAAGGTTGAAAAAATTACCACTAAGTTTAGTCTGCCTAAGTTACTTTATAGTTTAGTGAATAACAAAGCCCTGATAGGGATCGTTCTCAGCTCCTTGTGCCTGCTGGTTTGTCCTTTACTCGGTCAGCTATATTGGTATCGCTGTTTTTACTTTAGTTTGTTGTGTTTACAATGAGTAATTAGGTAACAGTTTTATTTATTTTAAGAAAATAGGAACAATAAGAGAGTCAAAGAGCCACTTTGTGTTAAGACGTGGCTCTTTTTGTTGTTAGTGGTAGGAAGCGCTTAAAGTGCGGCTTTGATACTGTCTTCGATGGGGGTTGTCGGGCGGCCGATGAGAGTAGATAGATCTTTGCTGTCGCTAAATAATCCGCCTTGAGAAGCACCTGTTTCTGAGTTCGCTAGAATGGCAGCGAAGCCTTCTGGTAAACCAGCACCAACCAGAATTTTAGCGTATTCGGCTTCTGGGACATTTTGGTAACTGACGGTTTTACCTGATACCTTGCTAATGGCTGCGGCGTACTCGCTGAGCGTAAAGGCGTTATCACCAGCCAATTCATATACTTTGCCTGCTTGGCCTTCTTTAACCAATACGGCTGCCGCTGCGGCCGCGTAGTCTGCACGTGCTGCGGTAGACAGTTTTCCATCTCCAGCACAGCCAACCACACCGTATTCTAAGGCTGTCGCGACACCCATGGTGTAGTTTTCTGAATACCAACCATTGCGAAGCAATACATAAGGTACGCCAGAGTCCACTAACAGTTTTTCGGTTGCAACATGTTCTTCTGCCAAAATAAGCGTAGATGTGTCGGCATTCAAAATACTGGTGTAAGCAATGAGTGATACCCCTGTTTGTTTGGCGGCATTGATGACATTGCCGTGTTGAGGTGTGCGTTGTCCGACTTCGCTAGAAGAGATCAACAGTACTTTATCTACCCCTTCCATGGCGGCGACAAGTGAATCAAGGTCGTTGTAATCGGCCTGACGAACCTGAATGCCCTTCTCTGCTAAATCCGCGTTTTTCTCTGGGTGTCGAACCGCTGCAATGATTTGATTTGCTGGGGTGGTTTTTAACAAGTTATCAATCACCAAGCGGCCTAATTGGCCTGAAGCACCTGTAATTAGCATCATGAGTTTTTCTCCTTTTCGTTTGAATCTGTTAAGGATAGAATATATCACTAACAAACTTTTGGTAAGTACATACAAAAAGGTAAGTATGAAAAATAATTCGATCTCTCATTCCATAGAGAAAAACAAAGTAGTAGAGAAAAAATCAGATATTGCCCATTCGTTTGAACGGGGGGATGTGTTTTCCGATAAGTGCCCTTCTCGTGCAGTACTCAACCATGTGACCAGCCGTTGGGGGGTATTGGTATTGGTAGCATTAAAAGATGGTCAAGTTCATCGTTTTAGTGAATTGCGCCGTGCGATTAACGGAGTGAGTGAAAAAATGCTCGCCCAGACATTGCAGACATTAGAGCAAGATGGCTTTGTTCTGCGGACATCTTACCCTGTTGTTCCACCCCATGTGGAATACAGTTTGACCACTTTGGGTTTTGAGGTCAGTGAGCGTGTCGCGGCCTTAGTGAATTGGCTAGAAGATAATATCCTGCTTATTTTAGAAGGGAAATCTCAAGTACAGTGAGAAAGAAAGTCCTATAACCTGCCATTGTTGGGCTATTCACTGGCTTATGGGCATGATTAAATCCAAGGGGTGATTATCTATTCAGATGATTCATGCAGATACCTGCCTTAAGGTTGTTTCCCCCTATCATAAAAAGAAGATGGATGCTGCTATGAAGGAATTAGCGCGGACCGCCACTTACTGTTCGATGTTTGTGGCTTCGGGTGCAGTAAGTGGAATACTTGGACCAAGTTTGATTTATTTGGCTCATCTGATTCATGCCTCGGTAGCAGAGATATCGGTGGTGTTTGGTGCACGCGCTATTGGCAACATTGTAGGTGCATTGATCGCAAGTCGCATGTTTGATCGCTGGCAAGGTCATCATTATCTTATATTGATGTTGATCTTGGTGATTATTGGCTTGGTGTTGGTGCCTTTTGCTGTGAGTTTAACCATGCTGGTTGCTTTGTTCTTTTTGCTGGGGGCGACCGAAGTATCGGTCAATGCGGGTGGCAACATGATGATGTTATGGTTACATAAGGAAAAAGTCGGATCCTATGTAACGGTTCTTCATTTATGCTATAGCTTGGGTTGTATGATCGTTCCGTTGGTTTTGGTCTTTAGCGAGTGGTTAGGCCAAGATTATGGCATGGGTTATTGGTTACTAGCATTATATGCGCTGATTTTTCCGTTTTTATTGTGGTGTCAACCTAGTCCCCGTTTTCAGGCTCGTGAGAGTGAGGTGGTGCCTGCTACCAAGCAGAAAACAACGTTTATTGCGTTTCTTATGATCATTTTCCTTTACGTTGGTTTTGAAATCACCATTGGTGGTTGGATTAGTACTTATGGTGTTCTTATGGGGAAAGACCAAAACCAAGCAGCTGTATTGGTCTCTTGGTTTTATGTTGGTTTGTCTGCTGGTCGTTTGCTCTCTGTGCCTTTGTTACGGTGGATGCCATTGCGTCATTGTCTGTATGGGCTGATCTTTATTAGTTTCATTGGCAGTGTGTTGATGTATACGGCTACCAATATTTCTCTTGTGGTGATTGCGTTGCTACTTGGTTTGGGATGTTCGGCGATCTTCCCAATGTTGTTTGCTTATGCCAGTAGTATTATGTCGTTAAACGGTAAGAGAGCGGGGCTGGTGTTTGTTTGCTGCGGCTTAGGTGCATTAGTCGCTCCTTCTTTGACAGGACCGATTATTGGTGAGTTTAGTGTCTCTGCGTTTCCTGTGGTGTTGATTGTGCTGGTGCTGTTAATAGGGATAAGTTGGCGTCGTTTTGACAAGATGACTACGTAAGGTCGATTCAATAGAAGTAGAGTAAATACTCACTTACCCTACTTCTCTTTATTTACTGGTATTTATGCAAGGTTGCGATAGCGAATGCCGATAGGTCTGTATAAACGTCGAAATAAAAATCGATGTCTTTGTATTGGGTTTCACGTCCATTCCCTGTAAGTACCAGTACAGGGGAACAGCCGCGCGCTTTGCCCGCTTCCAAGTCGCGTAGCGAGTCGCCGACCATGATGGCTGGGGTGGTTTCGAAGGATAGCCCCAGTTTGGTTTCAATGGCTTCAATCATGCCGCTCTTTGGTTTGCGGCAATTACAGTTGTCATCAGGACCATGCGGACAATATTCGATACCAGCGATCGTGCCGCCCTCTGCTTCCACTAATTGAATCATTTTGTCGTGCATGGCCTGCAATGTTGCTTCGTCATAATAGCCACGTGCAATGCCTGATTGGTTGGTGACCACAAAGACCTGAAATCCGGCTTTGGATAAAGCGGCAATGGACTTGATACTGCCAGGCAGTGGAATCCACTCATCCACAGACTTCACATACGCATCGGAGTCCTGGTTAATGACACCATCTCGGTCTAGTAGAATGATCGGCTTAACTTGCGCCATGTTATGTCCTTTCGCTGTTGAGTAAAATGAATAAGCTCTTATTAAGAGTAGGTTATTTGCTATCGCGAATGTTTGCGAAGCTGGCTTTGCGGCATGCCAAGCTTAAATCATCGGGCGTTAAGCCTATGTCTAAACCGCGTTTACCGCCACTTATGTATATTTTTTCTAGTGCTTGGGCGCTGTCGTCAATGCAGGTGGTTAGGCTTTTCTTTTGCCCTATCGGACTAATACCACCCACCAGGTACCCCGTGAGTCGTTCTGCTTCTTTGGGATCCGCCATACGAAGCTTTTTCACTTTGAAGGCCGCCGCTGCACGTTTTAGGTTTAAGGTACCAGTGACGGGAACAATCGCAACAAAAAATTGTTTGTCATCGCTCACCAATAAGGTTTTAAATACACTGCTGGCAGCGATGTTGAGTTTCTCGGCGGCTTCCTCTCCAAAGTTTGTGCAACTTGGATCATGTTCATATTCGTGTATAGAGAAGTCGATTTTAAGCTTCTTTAATTGATTGATGGCTGGTGTCATTTGCTTTCCTATTCTTTTTCTATTTTTTCTCTTGTCACGCTTATCTGTGTAACCGTTACTTTTGCCAAAACATTGGCGTGAATAATACCAGTAAAGTGAAGACTTCTAAGCGTCCAAGCAACATGGCAAAGCATAGCATCCATTTTGCTGAATCATTGATCCCAGCAAAGGTGCTGGAGACACTGCCTAAACCGGGTCCTAAGTTATTGAGGGTTGCCGCCACAGCAGACCATGCGGTTACTTGATCAACCCCTGTTGCCATTAAACCGATCATCAGTATGACATACACCAATAGATAGGCAGAAAAGAATCCCCATACTGCGGAGACGACTCGTTCTGGAATGGCTTTACCGCCGACTTTCACAGGAATGATAGCGTTGGGGTGGATTAAACGCTGAATCTCTCGTAGGCCCTGCTTAAGGATTAAGAGAATACGGATGACCTTCATACCTCCCCCTGTCGAACTGGCACAACCGCCCGCAAAGGAAGTGACGATTAATAGGAAAGGTAAAAAGTGTGGCCAAGTGGCGAAATTTGCTGTGCTAAAGCCAGAGGTGGTAGCAATGGAAACCGACTCAAAGACGGCGTAGCGTAATGAGGTGCCCCAGTCGTAGGTTGAGGTCATCCCTAATACGATCACCGATAAAGTGATGGTACAGGTCAAAATAAACAAGAAGAAGCGCGCTTCGGGATCCGCGAGATAGTGCCAAACGCTTTTATGGCGCCACGCATGAAAATGTAATGCAAAGTTAAAAGCGGAGACAATCATAAAAAAGGTGGCAATCATCTCGATGCTAATGCTATTAAAATAGCCAATGCTATCGTCGTGTGTCGAAAAACCACCAATTGCCACTGTGGAGAAGCTATGACAAATGGCATCGAATACACTCATGCCAGCCAACCAATACCCAAGGGCGCAGAGGATGGTTAATGTGGCATAGATGTACCAAAGTGCCTTGGCGGTTTCGGCAATACGAGGGGTCAATTTCGAGTCTTTGACTGGTCCAGGTGTTTCGGCTCGATACAGTTGCATACCTCCTATTCCTAACATCGGCATGATGGCAACCGCCAAGACAATAATCCCCATGCCTCCTAACCAGGTCAGCAATTGGCGATACAATAGGATGGATTTAGGCAAATTGTCTATGCCCGTTAGGATAGTGGCCCCTGTGGTGGTGAGGCCAGAAACCGACTCAAACAGAGCGTCGGTAAAGCTTAGATCGGGTTGTGAGGCAAGAAAGAAAGGTACAGAACCGAACAAGCCTAAAACCGTCCAGAATAATACTGTAATCAAAAAGCCATCACGGATTTTCAACTCACCACGATTTTTTCGTACCGGAAACCACAGCACAAAGCCGCATAGCAGATTGATGGCCATGGCATACAAAAAAGAGTCTAGCTCGCCATCGTGATAAATCAGGGAGACAATAATGGGCGGCAAGATCGATAGGCTGAACACCATGACCAATAACCCAATGACGCGTAAAATCACTCGAAAATGCATACTAGCTTCCTGGCACCTGACTGTCTTGAAGGTCTTGCTTTAAGGTCCTATTTTGGGTGAGTTTTTTAGAGAAGACTCGCCATGATTCCATTACTCGCCATGATTCCATTAAAAGAAAGACAGTCCGACTTGGAATAACTGCTCAACCGCAGGGATTTGTTTTTTGTTCGAGACAAAGATAATGACATGGTCTTCTGCTTGGATGATCACATCCCCTGTTGCCAAAATCACATCGTCCTCACGTACAATTGCGGCAATGGTCGCACCTTCCGGTAAGTTCACTTTGGCAATACTTCGGCCTACCACTTTGGAAGAGCGATAATCCCCGTGAGCCACCGCTTCTAACGCCTCGGCTGCTCCTTTTCTCATAGAGTGTACGTTGACCACATCGCCTCGACGAATGTAAGTCAATAAGGAACTGATTGTTGTTTGTTGGGGCGAAATGGCGATATCTATCATGCCCTCTTGGACAATATCCACATAAGCTGGGTTATTGATGATGGTCATAACGGTACGTACCCCCAATACCTTAGCCAACATGGACGACATAATGTTCGCTTCATCATTGTTAGTCAGGGCACAGAATACGTCCGTAGACTCAATGTTCTCTTCCTGTAAAAGTTCTTTTTTAGAGGCATCGCCATTTAGCACAATGGTCTTATCAAGCGTTTCAGACAGATAGCGACAACGTTCTGGATCACGTTCAATGATTTTTACGCGATATTCTTTTTCAAGGCTGTGGGCCAAACGCTCACCAATGTTTCCGCCACCGGCAATAATGATTCGGCGGTATGGTGTATCAAGGGGACGTAATTCACTCATGACATCCAATACATCTCGCTGCGCCGTTAGAAAGAACACTTCGTCGTTGGCATGAATACGTGTATTACCATCCGGCTTGATCGATGCGCCATCGCGATAAATCGCCGCAATGCGCGTTTGAATAGACGGCATGTGCTCTCGTAAATAGCTGATGGGTTGATCGATTAATGGGCCGCCTTTTTCGGCTTTGACGACCACTAGCTGAACTTTACCATTGGCAAATTCCATCACTTGTAGTGCGCCTGGGTAACGGATCAAACGGCTTAAATGTTTGGTGACTTCCTTTTCTGGACTGATTCTGACATCGATTGGCAGTGCCTGATCACTGAATAGCTCGGGGTACTTTGCATAAGCACTGGAGCGCACTCGACCAATTTTTGTGGGGGTTTTAAACAAAGTGTGGGCTACTTGGCAAGCCACCATATTGGTCTCGTCTTGGTTACTGACGGCAATAAGCATGTCGGCGTCATTGCACCCTGCCTGTTCTAGTACATCTGGATGTGAGCCACTGCCTTCGACTGTCTGGATATCGAGTCGATCTTGTAATTCTCTAAGGCGCACTAAGTCCGTATCAATAACCGTAATATCGTTGTCTTCATTCGCGAGATTTTCTGCGAGCGTTGCACCAACCTGGCCTGCTCCGATAATGATGATTTTCATAGTCTGCCTTAAAGCATGTCTTATTTATATTATTTAACTTAATGATCCATGGTATTAGGGATATAGAATAGTCCCTAAACTCATGCTGCCTATATGTTAGGCTTAATGCTCTTTACATCAAAATAATAATTAGCGCTATAACCTAGAAAAACACAAAAAATTTCATGATCCTTAGCCTAGAGCGAGTGCGCTGGTTTTGATCGAGTGTCAGTACTAAGATAGAGATGTTTCACATGGAACGTCTCTATTTTAGACTTAGGACTTTTCGTTTCTTAACACCCAAATTTCTAAGTGTATATCAGCCTTTTAGTTTGTCCAAAAGACGCTTTTGCAAAAATACAAAACGCCCTTTACCCCTTTACAACGTCAGCAAACAATCATTGCTTTTTCAGTAAACAATAGTAGAAACCATCGTGACCTTTTAGGGTAGGGAAAAGCTGGCGACCATGCTGGGCAGGAACCCCCCACTCCGTTTGTAAATCGGGATTCAATGTGTTCAGTGGTACTTCAATGGCGTCATCATGGGTCGCTAAAAATCCGGCGATTTGTTGTTCGTTTTCTTCTGGCATTAAGGAACAAGTTGCATACAAAAGATAACCACTAGGCTTCAGGGTTTGCCATACTTGATCGATTATGTGTTTTTGAATAGCCGATAATTCATCAATATCGGCGGGTTTACGGTTAATTTTAATATCGGGATTACGACGAATCACCCCTGTCGCGGAGCAAGGTGCATCGAGTAGAATTTTGTCAAATGCTTGGCCGTCCCACCAAGTTGATAGTTCGCTGGCGTCCGCACATTGCAGGTTTGCCATAAGACCAATGCGCTCTAAATTCGCTTCGATTTTTTCTAACCGCCAAGGTTCTAACTCGACGGCGGTGAGATCGAGGATGGCATTTGCATTTTGATGGCTAGCTTGATGGCTAGCGGCAAACTCAAGCAAGTGTCCTGTTTTCCCTCCTGGTGCAGCGCATGCATCGAGCACTTTCTCTCCGCTTCGAGGGGCTAGAATGTGGGCTGCGAGTTGTGCAGATTCATCTTGAACACTGGAAAAGCCTTTTTCGAAATCAGGTAACTCTGTCACTTTTATGGCTGACCTTAGATACAGAGCTGATGGCGATGCTTGACCAATGGTCGCATCTATTCCCTTTTCGATTAAGTTTTCAAGATATGTTTCACGTGAAACGACACTTGTGTTAACTCGAATACACATGGGTGGATGGCTGTTACTTGCCTCGATGATTTGTTCAAAGTGTTCAGGCCAATGTTTAACAAAGCGTTTGACTAACCATTTTGGATGATTATATTCGACGGAAGGCATAGCCTCTAATTGACCTATAATCTCATCCGCCTCACGTTGATAACGACGCAAAACAGCATTCATTAACTTGGTCGCCCAGTCTTTTTTTAGCGAACGACAGGCTTCAACGGTTTCATGCACCGCTGCATGGTCTGGGGTATTCATGTAGCCTAATTGATACAAGCCAAGTAATAAGGTGGCATACAAGTCCGTGTCTTTTTCCTCAAAGGGATGACTAAGCAAGTGTAAGGCGATGCTATTTAGAAGAGGATACTGACGGCAAACACCAAAGCACAGCTCTTTAAGCAGTGGAATATGCTCGCTAGAGACATCCTGTTGGTGACGAGCTAATTGCGTACTTAAGGCCCCCTGTTGGCTTAGTACACCGGTGATCACCTGTATGGCGACTAGACGAGCACTGTGTTGGATGGACGGTGCCCCATTGGTAGTGTTGTCTACGATCTTCTTATCAGGAAATGTCATGTTATTTACTCTACTGAACTGAGACCTAAACATTGGCCTATTTGAATGGCTTCTTTGTGTTTACCATTTAATGCGTCTTGGACTTTCATACGCTTGCCTCCTGGAAACTGAATCTCGGTAAGGCGAATGGTGCCATTGCCTGTTGCTACAATCACCCCCTGCTTACTGACCACCAAAATATCCCCTGGGGATGAGGTATCAGCACTCACATCGGCAAGCTCCGCTTGGTGGATCTTCATGACGCCTTGGCTACTTTGAGTATAGGCGACAGGCCAAGGGGATAACCCCCGTATTTTACGTTCGATTAATGTTGCTGGTTCATCCCAGTTGATTTCCGCTTCTTGCTTGGTCAATTTAGCTGCATAGCAACTTAACGAATCCTCTTGTTTCTCTGGTATCAGTTCCCCTACTTTGATTTTTTCCAAAGCATCAATCAGGGCACTGCCGCCGAGTTTGGCTAGTTTGTCATGAAGGCTACCGGAAGTATCGGTAATTTTGATATCGCAGTAGGCCTTTAATAACATGTCTCCCGTATCCAAGCCTTCATCCATTTGCATGATGGTTATCCCCGTCTCATCATCCCCAGCGATGACGGCACGATGTATTGGGGCAGCACCACGCCAACGAGGCAAAATAGAACCATGTACATTTATGCAACCCATTTTAGGAATGTCTAGCACTGCCTTAGGAAGAATGATGCCATAGGCCGCAACGATCATGATGTCGGCATTTAAAGCCGCTAATTCTGCTTTGTCTTTGTCTGCTTTAAAATTGAGTGGCTGAAAGACGGGAAGATGGTGGGACAAAGCTAATTGTTTCACTGGGCTAGCAAGGAGTTTTTGACCGCGTCCAGCCGGACGGTCCGGCTGTGTGTAGACACCAATGATGTGGTAATGGTTTGCATCTTGGTTGTCTAACAGTGCTTGTAGGCTGGCAGCCGCAAAATCGGGCGTGCCAGCAAAGACGATGCGAAGTGGCGACAATTTTTTAGTGTTTTGAGTCATGATGTTTTGGGTTCCTTAACAAAAAAATCAGGCCAAGGCCTGATTTTGAGAACGGTAAAATCGGAGTTAAGTGTTTCCGTCTAACCGCTTTTAAATAAATCTTGAAAGATGAAGCGATAGATAGCAATTAGTCGCGTTTTTTGGCCGCTTTTTGCAGCTTGGTCTTAATGCGATTACGCTTAAGTGGTGATAGGTAATCCACCATCAGCTTGCCGTCTAAGTGATCGACTTCATGTTGAACGCATACTGCAAGTAACTTATCGACTTCCATTTCAAAAGGTTTGCCATGTCGGTCTAACGCTTTTACTTTCACTTTTGCCGCACGGTAAATATGCTCGTAGTAGCCTGGAACCGACAAGCACCCTTCTTGGCACTCATTTGGTTCATCGTCGACTATCTCAAACTCTGGGTTAATAAACACCAAAGGATCCGTATGATCTTCTGAGAAGTCCATTACGACTAAGCGGTAGTGATAGTCTACTTGCGTTGCCGCAAGGCCTAAACCTTTTTCTTCGTACATGGTGTCAAACATGTCATCGATTTGTTTTTGCAATGCATCTGTAAATTCTGTAATCGGCTCTGCGACTTTGCGCAAACGCGGATCAGGGTATTCTAGTACGGGTAACACAGCCATGATCTTGTCCAGTATCTTCTTTGTCTATTCTAAGTCTCTAAATACGCAAGTGCTCACTGCGTATTCGTTTTTTGCGTGCTTATACACGGTTTGATATGTGTCTATTGTAACGCAACTTGCCCTATTGGGCAGCGCTATGATGGCGGTTTTTTGGTCAATAAAAAAGAATTGCTCCAATAGGTGTTGTCTATTTCTAGACATGTCATCTGAAAAATGCGATTTTCAAGGCCATGCTATAGGATGGTATATTTCAGTTTTATCTTTAATTTTATACAGCGCAAGGATCGCCACAGTATGACCACCTCTAATTTATCCGCTTTATCATCTTCCCTTTCAGATTCGAAGGGTTCTCATTCGAGTGATGCAGACTTAGTGAGTAACCCTTGCTCCTTACTGAGTGAAGAAGATTGGCTTTGTCTGAGTTTTCTTACTGGCATTGGTCCGTCTCGTCTCTCTCGTTTATATACCTACCTAGAGCACTTAGTGACAGATACGTCTGAGTTGCCTGAGTCAACTCACTCGCCCGTTTCAGGTGATCTATTTGAAAGTGATTTACCAACTGAGGCTGAGCTGCCCAAACAAGACTCTAATCATCCGATTACCTATGAGTTATTGCGCTCGTTAAAGTGGCCAGAAATAACCGTACGTGAAGCTATGTCCTATCTAGAGTATGGGCAGTTGACAGAGGAACAAAGTCAAAAACGTGAGATAAGTTTAGACTGGCTAGAGAAAGCTGATCATCATATGCTTTTTCAGCATCATCCAGCTTACCCTGATGCATTAAAACAGATATCGGTGGCACCGACTTTTTTGTATGTGGAAGGTTCATTAGAAGTTTTGTCTGAGCCAAAAGTTGGCATTGTTGGAGCGCGTCATTGTACCGGCTATGGTCGAGAAGCGACTTTGCAAATTGCTGAACAACTGGCGAAACGTGGTGTTTGTGTGGTCAGTGGAGGGGCTCGTGGCATTGATACAGCTGCCCATCAAGGGGCGCTTAATGCTAGAGCGACGCCGACCATAGCGGTAATGGGAACCGGGTTACTTCACCGCTATCCTAAGCAAAATGCCAAACTGTTTGAGTCGATTTTAACCCAAGGCGGTGCGTTATTGAGTGAATACCCTTTAATGACAGACGTCCGCGCGCACCTCTTCCCGCCTAGAAACCGTATTATTAGTGGGTTGAGTTCCGGTGTTTTAGTGGCGGAGGCCTCACCTAAAAGTGGTTCATTGATCAGTGCAAATTACGCCATGCAACAAAATAGAGAAGTCTTTGCTTTACCTGGTCGTGTGGTGGACGCCCAGTCGGAAGGTTGTCATCAGCTTATTCGTCAAGGGGCGATTTTGATTCGAAATGTTAATGACATTTTTACTGAGTGCCCTGCACTGCAGCAAATTGCCTCTGAAGGAAAGCTGCAGAATGTTTCACATGGAACATTGGCCAAAAAATCAGATTCTTATAGCAAAGCCAAAGTCGCTGATCTAGCTGACCTTAATGTGGATCAAAACAAACTTGGTAGTGATATGAAACGTTCATTAACCTCCTTGCCTGAACTTCTTTCAAAGGAAGCAAAAAAGGTTGCGACAATATTAGAAGAAGACACTCAAGCTTTGGATTTTGATGCGCTGATTCGTCACTCTCAGTTGACAGCACAAGCTCTCATGCAAGCCTTGATGGAGTTAGAGTTAAGTACCTGCATTGTAAATTATAATGGCAGGTACGAACGCTGTTAGGCGTGTTAGTTTTAGTTATTGTAGGCGTTGGAATTATTGTGGGACGTCAGGAAGATAGAAGTGCACCGAGAGAAAAACGTACCAGGAGAAAAGTGCACTAGCCTTGATCGCTGAAAATGTCTTTTTTCAATTGCCTAATATCACGTCGCTCTTTCTTGTTTGGTTTATGGTCTGACATGATTCGACCACCGAAAGATTTGTTTTGAATCGCACGCTTTTCTCTTTTTTCAATGGACTCAGGTGTTTCTTCATAAAGCATTTGTGCCTCTGGAGCCCCGCGACGTTGCTCACTGATGGCAAGCACTTTGACGACCTTTTCATCCCAGCCTAAGCGCAAGCCAATTAACGCCCCTACTTCCACGTTACGACTTGCTTTGCCTTTGGCACCGTTATATGTCACCTTGCCGCCATCGATGGCATCCTTGCAAAGTGATCGGGTTTTATAAAAACGCGCGGCCCAAAGCCATTTATCCAATCTAACTGCTTGTGGTGTTGACTGCTTTTCTGCTTTACTCATATGAGACAATATCGATCCAGTTTGTAGTTTATGTTTGAGGCTGTTATGCAGGATGTAAATCATCACCCTTTTTTCCAAGCTCTGCAAAAAATAATACACGATGCCGCCGATGTGATCATGCAAATTTATCAACGGGCGGATCTTGGTGTAGAGCAAAAATCCGACGACAGCCCTGTTACCGCAGCGGATCTTGCTGCGCACAATGTCATACTTGCCGGTTTGCAAACATTGACGCCAGCGATCCCTGTGCTGTCTGAAGAAGGAGTCGTTCCCTACTCTGAGCGCTCTAAATGGTCCTCTCTATGGATCGTTGATCCGTTAGACGGCACCAAAGAATTCATCAAGCGTAATGGTGAATTCAGCATTAATATCGCGTTGGTTAAAAATGGACAGCCGATCATCGGTATGGTGTATCTACCGACGACTTCCGAAGGCTACTTTGGGGTGACGCAATCGTACCAAGGCTTGCCCATCGGGGCGGTAAAATGGCATGGTAAGGACTTTGAAAGCATTAAAATGCGAGAGCCACGGGATCCAATCGTTGTAATGACCAGTCGTAGTCATGGCCCAGCCTTACCAGCCGATTTAAAAGAAACCCTTAAAGGCGCTTATGATCAAGTTCGTGAGCTCCCTAAAGGTAGCTCGATAAAAGGCTGTCGAATTGCCGAAGGTATTGCTGACCTTCATCTGCGTCGTGGTCCCACTAGCGAATGGGATACAGCAGCACAACAAGCTATCATCGAAGCGGCTGGCGGCATGCTGGTGACACCAGAGGGCAAACCCTTTCGCTATAACCAAAGAGAAACTCTCCTTAATGGGCATTTCTTCGTCTCAGGTAGTGAGCTTGCTCCTCATGTATTGGATTGGTATCAGCTCCATGATAAAGACGAAGAAGACTAATGGACGTTGCCTTGCCCACTCAATACCCTCAAAGCTTGTTGATTAAATAGACTCTTTATTCGAGTTTTTCAGGATAAGTAAGTGTTTACTTATCCTGAACGCATTTGAGTGAACCCTAGATAGATCAATGACCCACTATTTCGGACGAGCTTTAGCCAGAAGAATCAATTGTGCTCTCCTGGCTTTGGCTTATCTCATTGTTTCACGTGAAATATTTTTGAGTTGAAAAAGCCCTGGTACAAACATAGGGGCTATTTTACCTTGATAGAAAAATAAAACCGTTTGCCTCCAATACCACCTGTTGTTCTTCTATATTAGCGTTACCAAACTTAATACACTGACTAAATTCAGTGGTATTTTGATAGGTGGCAAATGTATTACTTAGGTTAAAGATACATAAGATGGTGTCACCCCGAACATATGCTAACAACGAGTCATCATCCTTGATAAACTGAGTCTTACCATTGCGCAGCGCTGGGATTTTTTTGCGAAATGCAAGCATGTCACGATAAAAATTGAGTACGGAGAATGGATCATTTTGTTGATCCGCAACATTTAATTGTCGCTGAGCGTCTTTGACGGGAAGCCATGGGGGGGAAGAGGAGAAGTCCGAGAACTCTGAGCTATCCCAGTTCATAGGGGTTCGACAACCGTCTCTTCCTTTGTCTTCAGGCCAAAACTCAATGCCTTGCGGGTCAACCAGTTCGTCATAGTTTAGATCTGCTTCCTGTTGGCCAAGCTCTTCACCTTGATACAAGCAGACAGAGCCTTCTAAACTGAGTAACAAGGCACAAGCCTGTTTAGCTAAAGCGGTTGGATCTTCAGTGTGTTTTTTCCAGCGACTAATATGTCGAACCACATCGTGATTAGAAAAGGCCCAACAAGGCCACCCATTTGGGGCGAGTCGGAAAAATTCGGTTACTTGTTTTGAAAAATGTTTAGGCGAAAATGAAGGGCTTAACATTTCAAATGAGTATGCCATGTGTAATCGTTGGTCTGTGGTATATTCCCCCATCATCTCTATCGGATGGTGGCTTTCACCGATCTCTCCAACGGATGTCGTTGCTTCATATTCATCGAGTAACGCTCTAAACTTTTTAAGAAAAACCAAGTTTTCGGGTTGGTTTTTTGAAAACAAATGGTACTGCATGTTGTAAGGATTCCAATCCGTTACAGACTTTTGACGAAAGTCTGCAGCATTATCCCGCAGTAATTTATCATGAAAATAATAATTCACCGTATCGAGACGAAAACCATCCACGCTCCGCTCTAACCAAAATCTTACAGTACTGAGAATCCATTCTTGGACATCAGGGTTATGGAAATTGAGATCCGGTTGTTGGCGTAAGAAATTATGAAAATAGTATTGTTTACGACGTGTGTCCCATTGCCAGCCGCTACCGCCAAAAATAGACAACCAATTATTTGGTGGTGAACCATCAGGTTTGGCGTCCGCCCAAACATACCAGTCTGCTTTATCATTGGTTTGATCTTGGCGGCTTTCCAAGAAATGAGGGTGTTGATCACTGGTGTGTGAGAGAACTTGATCTATGATAACTTTAAGACCCAAGCGGTGGGCCTTGGCAATCATTTCATCAAAATCTGCGAGTGTTCCAAAAGACGGATCTATATCCGTATAATTTGAAACGTCGTAACCCATGTCTTTCATTGGTGATGTAAAGAATGGCGATAGCCAAATAGCATCAACACCCAAGTCCGCTATATGATCCAAGCGGCTTGTAATGCCTGGGATATCGCCTATACCGTCACCATTACTATCCATAAAAGAGCGCGGATAAATTTGATAGGTAACACTGCCACGCCACCATTCTTGTTCAGTTAAATTCATTTTAAATAGCCTCTTGGTAAGATTTTGAAGGGTTTGGTAAGCCATTATTGTCAAATCGATGGAGATGTTTTTCTAACGGGCGAACACTTAGGCGAGTCCCCAATTTAATGCGTTCTTGTCCATCCAGACGTACAACTAAATGATCACTTGTACCTAAATCTATGAATACAAAAAAATCTGAGCCTAGGTTCTCTGTATGCATGACCTCCCCGCTCCATATCCCATTATGCTGATCGACAACAAGATGCTCGGGGCGAATGCCGAGGGTGTGGCAATGGTGTTGTTCTGCGATGTTACCAGTGAGGAAGTTCATCTTTGGTGAACCAATAAAGCTGGCAACAAAAAGAGATTTAGGTTGATTGTAGAGTTCTTCTGGTGTACCGACTTGCTCAATGTTGCCGTCTCTGAGAACACAAATACGATCCGCTAATGTCATGGCTTCCACCTGATCATGGGTAACGTAAATCATGGTTGTGTCTTTCATTTTGTGATGTAGCTTAGCTATTTCTAGTCGCGTATCTACTCGCAATGATGCATCTAGGTTAGATAAAGGTTCGTCAAAGAGAAAAACCCTTGGGTCACGGACAATCGCACGTCCAATCGCAACGCGTTGACGCTGTCCGCCTGATAACTGCTTTGGCAAACGATCTAGTAAATGCTCTATTTGCAACATCTTCGCTGCTTCAAGCACTCTATTTTTCATTTCTTGAGGTGACGTATTGGCGAGTTTTAATCCAAACGCCATATTTTTGTACACAGACATGTGTGGATATAGAGCATAGGATTGGAAAACCATGGCGATGCCTCGTTCTGATGGCACCTTGTGATTCATGGATACGCTATCAAATAGTAGCTCTCCAGATGTAATGTCTTCTAATCCACAAATAAGACGTAATAATGTTGATTTGCCGCAACCGGAAGGGCCGACAAAAACCATAAATTCACCTGCGTTGATGGTGAGGTCGACACCTCGGATAACGTCTGTACTGCCAAAGGTTTTTCTTAGATTTTTAAGTTCAATTTTAGCCATAATGAAGACTCCTTAGCCTTTCACGCCACCAGCGGTTAGGCCGGAGACAATTTTTCGCTGGAAAATCAGCACCAAGACCACCAACGGAACGGTGACCAGTACAGAAGCTGCCATAATGAGCCCCCAAGGTGTTTCGTATTGAGATGAGCCTGATAACATGGCGATGGCCACGGGGACCGTACGCATGCTCTCTGAGGCGGTGAATGTCAACGCGAATAGAAATTCGTTCCAAGCCCCGATAAACGCCAGCAACCCTGTGGTGACTAGGGCTGGCCACAGTAAGGGCATAAAAATTTGCGTGATAATGGTCCAAGGTGTGGCACCATCAACAATAGCTGCTTCTTCTATTTCTACCGGTAAATCTCGCATAAAGGTGGTTAACACCCAAACGGTAAAGGGCAAGGTAAAAATGGTATAGGACAGAATCATGGCCCAAGGTGTGTTGTAGATGCCAATAAATCGGATCAGTTCAAATAGACCTGCTAGAACTGCTATTTGCGGAAACATCGAAATGGCTAAGATGCTCATAAGCAATAACCCTCGCCCCCTAAAGCGTACTCGAGCTAAGGCATATGATGCAGTAACTGCCAGTAGCAACGCGCATGCAACTGTAGTGCTTGCGATGAAGACTGAGTTCAACGTGCTCCTGATAAACTCGCCGTTATGCAATATGTCTATGTAGTTACTGAAATTGAACGAAGAGGGAAAGTAGTTCACCTTAAATAGGTCTGTGCCCGTTTTTAGGCTGGTTAAAATCGCATAGTAAAATGGGAAAACCGAAATAAGGACGATGACCACCACCACAGCATAAAAAGCAGTCTTTTTGAGTAGCATTTTTCTTGTCATGATTTGTCTCCACTTAGGTCAATCTTGCCCAGCCAGATATAGAGCACGACAAACAGGGCAATAATGGCAAAGAGTAAGGTGGATTGGGCTGAGCCATAGGCAAACTTGTCAAAGTCAATGAGGTTCTCTCGGGAGAGGATTGACATGGTTTTTGTAGCGTTTGAGTTAGGTGTCAGTACATAGACCAAATCAAACATGCGTAAAGCATCAAGCGTTCGAAATATAACGGCAACCATAAGTGCGGGTTTTACCAAGGGTAAAGTGACTTGGAAGAACACTTTTATAGGATGTATACCGTCTATTTTGGCTGACTCATACATGTCTCTAGGGATCATTTGTAAGCCTGCGAGGCACAGCAGAGCCATGAAAGGAGTCGTCTTCCAAATATCGACAATGATTACCGATAACATAGCGGTATCAAGGTTGGCAGTCCAAGCCATTTTATGGTCAATCAAACCAATGCTTAATAACATGTTATTGATGATGCCGAACTGATCGTTGAACATCCATGCCCATATCTTTGCTGATACAATCGTGGGAATAGCCCATGGTATTAAGATCGCTGCACGTACTAGGCCTCGGCCTTTAAACTCTGCATTTAATACTAGGGCGACCATTAGACCGAAAATGGTTTCTAAAGAGACTGAAACCAGTGCAAATTTCACGGTATTCCATACAGCATTCCACCAAGCTGGGTCGGCCAAGGTTCCTGAATAAATGGTGTGTCCTGACGAAAGGGTTTTCCACGTCAAATAGTTTTTAAAACCAATCCACTCTCCGCCATAAAGGTTGGTCAAAGAAGTATTGGTAAATGAAAAATAAATTGAGCGTAGTAATGGCCAAGCTGCAACACAAAACAAGACAATTAGCATGGGAGCAAGGAACCAGAATGCCGCACGTAGCTTTTGGCGCTGTAAACTGGAGGTTCCTGGGGGGGGTAAGATAGCTTTGTTAAACATACAAGGGCTTCCTATGTCGAAAGGAAGGGATCAAACGATGATAAGTCTTTGAGTCCCGTCAATAGTCCGAATTACCAGTGATTGCCTTTTAATGTTTGAAGTTCGTATTCGAGTAATTCGAGGTTGTCTTTTGCTGATCCACTGCCCGCAAGTGTGTCGTGAACGGCGGAGAAAAACTTAGAGGAGACCTCGTTGTATTTAATTTTTGTGGGCGCGGAAGGACGGGGAACGGCGTGTAAAAACACGTTTTTCCATTGGGCAATAAAAGGTTCCTGTTGGTTTATGTCTTGATCATCATAAAGGGAAATAATGGTTGGTAAATTCGATGAATGGAGAGCTCGATACTTTTGTACTTCTTTCGAAGCGAGAAATTTCACCAATGAAATGGCGGCCTCTTTATGTTTAGAGTATTTCGAAACAGCCAGATTCCATCCACCTAGTGTTGCTGCTGACTTATTGTTTCCCCCACCGCTTGGCAAAGGCGCAATTCCAAATTTATTTTTAATAGCACTGTCATCCCCGTTACCTAGAGCATAGGCATAAGGCCAATTGCGCATAAAAACGGCATTACCTGTTTGCCAGACGCCTCGAGATTCCTCTTCTTTATAAGCTAAAACACCTTCTGGAGAAATATTACCTATCCAAGATTTTGCCATGTTAAGAGCGGCTACTGCTTTTGGATTATTGATTGAAATCGTACCGTCCGCTTCCACTATCTGACCGCCACCATATGATTTAATCCATTCTAACGCATTGCAAGTCAAGCCTTCATAAGCGCTACCTTGCCACACAAATCCCCACATATCAGGGTGGCCTGTCTCACGCTCCTTGGTTTGTATGTATTTGGCCGTCGCAGTGAGTTCTTGCCAGGTTTTTGGTACTGCTTTATGGTATTTTTCGAGAAGATCTTTACGATAATAAAGGGCGGGAGCGTCAGTAAAGATAGGAAGAGCGACCAGTCGCCCATTAGTTGTTTGTGATGCAATGATCGAAGGAAAGTTCTGCGCGACAATATCTTTTGTATAAGGTGTTAGATCAACGAAGTTATCGGCCAGTTGCGGGGCCCAAGTCACATCCGTTTGATACACATCAATATCTGGGTTCCCTGCTGCTAACCATAGGCGATATTGGCTAAATTGGTCTGTCGTCGACGATGGCATCGGCAGGACGGCCAGTGTATTTCCCGTGCGTTGCTCCCACGGTTTTACGAGTTTTTTCAGTACCTCAATATCTTTACCAACGGCCCCAGACGCTAGCACGACTTTAGCTGCGTGTGCGCTACCGGTAGTCGATGCCATTATCGAAAGGCATAGCAAAGACGAGTTTATTAACTGCCACGCTTTTTTCATGGTTATACTCCTATTTTAATTTTTGTTTTTCGAGTTTTATACTAAAACAGAACGTAAACGTTTACTCTTTTTTTAAAACTAAAGTAAACGTTTACTCTAGTCAACAAAATATCCGTTTTTTTAATTTTTTTAAGCCAGTGCGTTTGAAAGAAGCGTATTTTGCTCTAGTCGCTTGCGGGATGGATTTGCGATATTCTTATCGACATTTTTAAATCATTCAGAAGAGGCCCAATTCGCATGAGTAATAAATCTGTTACGATTCATGAATTAGCCAGTTTAGCTGGTGTTTCTATAGCATCGGTAAGTCGAGCATTAAATGGAAAACCTGGCATTAGTGAAGCTCTTCGTTCGCGAATTCTATCTCTGAGTGAAGAGATTAATTACAAACCGAATGTTATGGCTCGTCAGCTGATCTCTGGAAAAACGCCAGTTGTGGCATTATGTATGCCCCCTTCTCCTTATGAATTTTCTGATAGGCCTTATTTTGTTCATCTTTATCAAGCACTAACCTTATATCTGCATCGAAAGGGTTTAGTGCCAGTTTTATTTGCTTACGAAAATATTGAGGACGTGTTTTCGCAGGCAAGTTCTGCGATTTTATTGGGCGCTACTGAGGATGATCGTCCTGAAATTTTTGAACGCCAAAAGTTCCCCTATGTGACGTTAGAAACCGGGGTGGGTGCTTCTGTTGTGACTGATGAGGCAAATGGCGTGTATAAGTTGACACACTATTTGTTTAAAAAAGGTCGGAAAAAGATGCTTTTTTTAGGGGAAAATATCGATATTTCGACAAGCCAAGCGCGATTACGTGGCTACCGAAAAGCGATTGGAGAATTAGGGCTTGAAGAAAACTTTGATAATGTGTCTCGTCAAGTTAGCTCTTCTTTAAGTGCTTACCGTCAGATGATTGCGCATTTTCAATCATCTGAGCCTTTCCCTTATGACACTGTTATTTGCGCAAATGATGAATTAGCGGTTGGTGTTATTCAAGCTGCAGAGGATGCTGGGTACAAAGTTCCTGAGGATATCTCTGTAACGGGCTTTGATGACCTTCCACGATTCTCAAACAAGATTACAACGATCCATCAAGATATTCCCAAAATTGCAGAGGCGGCTGTCGATTTGCTATCAGAGCAATTAGATGGGTTGCCTCCGCGTGTCGTTGAAGTAATGACGCGTCTCGTTAGCCGAGAAAGTGCTTAGCTTTCTTGTAGCCCCTCTCCTTCCTTTCTAATCTTCCCTTGGTGCTCTTCGTAAATTTTTTGCTAAAAGGGCTTTTATTTTTTTGAGTAAACGTTTAACTTCTATAAAGTAAACGTTTACTATGTTTGTTTTCCATTATCAAAAAAATAATATCGAGGAGAAAAAAATGGCAATCAAAGTGACTGTATGGGGTGAAAACGTCCATGAAAAAACCAATGAAGTGGTCACCCGTATTTACCCAGATGGTATGCATAACTGTATCGCTGCAGGCTTGAATGAAGATCGGGATATTGAAGCATCGAGTGTTACTTTGCAGGATAAAGAGCATGGTCTTAGCGAAGAAAAATTAGAAAACACAGATGTTTTGATTTGGTGGGGGCATGCTGCCCATGGTGACGTTGCCGATAAGATTGTGGATCGTGTTCAGAAGCGAGTGCTCGAAGGAATGGGCTTATTAGTTCTACACTCTGGTCATTATGCCAAAATTTTTAAACGTTTAATGGGGACAACCTGCTCCCTAAAATGGCGTGAAGCTGGTGAACGTGAACGACTCTGGGTGGTTAATCCGGGGCACCCGATTGTTCAAGGTGTAGGTGATTGTATTGAATTACCTCACACAGAAATGTATGGCGAACCCTTCGCTGTTCCAAACCCTGATGAAGTGATTTTTATCAGTGCGTTTGAAGGAGGAGAAGTATTCCGTTCAGGTCTTGTCTATCGTCGTGGTAATGGAAAAATCTTCTATTTCCGTCCGGGCCATGAAACCTATCCAATTTACTATGATGAGAAGGTGAAACGCGTTCTAAAAAATGCGGTGAAATGGTCACAGCCTGAGGGTCGCCGTTGGATCGACTCATGTCCTTGTGTCCCTGTTGATCAAGCTCCAAACCCTATTGAAGTGAAAGGAGAAGGTTTGCATAAACCTGGTGAAGAGGGCTTCAAATAATGATTCGCATCGGCATTATTGGGACTGGCGGTATGGCGCGAGTTCACGTAGAAGAGTTTTCTAAAATTGCCAGTTGCGAAGTGGTCGCCGCGTGCGATCTAAATGCTTCGCGCCTTACAAACTTTGTTGAAGCTCATAATATTCCTTATGCTTTTGGGTCGGTAGAAGCGCTACTAAGCAGCGGCCAGGTGGACGCAGTCTCTATTGTGACACCGGATCCATTTCATAAAAGTATCTCAATACAGGCCCTAGAAGCGGGCATGCATGTGCTATGTGAAAAGCCGTTAGCACTTAATGCATTGGATGCCCAAGAAATGACGGATGTTGCGCACCGTGCTAAGCGCATTAATATGGTCAATTTGAGTTATCGAAATGCGCATTCCTTACAAAAAGCACGAGAACTTATTGCCGCAGGACGCATTGGTAATATCCGCCACGTAGAAGCCAGCTATCTACAGAGTTGGTTGGTTTCTCCAAAATGGGGTGATTGGAAAACGGAGGACGCTTGGCTATGGCGATTATCAAGTGCACATGGCAGTAAAGGGGTTCTAGGAGATGTTGGTGTTCACATCCTCGACTTTGTCCGTTTCCCTGTCGGTGATTTTGCTAGTGTGAATTGCAGCTTAACCACATTCGATAAAGCTGAAAATAATCAGATTGCTGAATATCACCTTGACGCCAACGACAGTGCTTTGATCACGGCTCGAATGAACAATGGAGCCATGGCGTCCATTCATGCCTCCCGCTGGGCAACTGGGCACCTTAATGATTTGCGCTTAGTGATTCATGGTGACAAAGGCGCAGTGAAAGTCTCGCTAAAATTAGACCAAGAATGGGATCGTTTGGAAGTGTGCTTAGATGATGACGTTATTGATTGTGTGTGGAAAGAACTTAAATGTGACCACACACCGAATATATATCAGCGTTTTATTCAAAGTATTCTGTCTGGCGTACAGGACCAGCCTGACTTCGAAGCAGGATTGCAGGTACAACGCGTGCTGGATGCCTGCGAACAATCAGATCAGTCAGGTCAGACGGTACTGCTTTAGATTGAGTCACTTTAGGAGACAGTGGGATGGCGATATTACGATGGGGAATGGTGGGCGGTGGAGAGGGAGCCTTTATTGGTGATGTTCACCGTATGGCCGCCCGTTTGGATGGAGGCTACCAGCTTGTCGCTGGTTGCTTTTCTTCCAGTCCTGAAAAAACAAATTTATCGGCGAAAGCGCTAGGAGTGGAAGTAGACCGCGCCTACTCTGACTTTAATACCATGGCTGAGGTGGAAAGCCAGCGAGAAGATGGCATTCAAGTGGTGAGTATTGTTACACCTAATTTTTTGCATTATGACAATGTTAAGGCTTTTTTAGACCGCAGAATTGCTGTGATTTGTGAAAAACCACTTACAGTTTCATTGCTCCAAGCTCAAGAATTACAGACTTTGGCAAAGAAGCAAAATACCTTTCTTGCTGTAACCTATAACTATGTTGAAAACCCGATGGTTAAGGTGGCACGAGAATTGGTCAAAAAGGGAGAGTTAGGTGAGTTGTTAATGGTCGATGCTTACTACCTACAAGATTGGTTGGCATTAGATATTGAAAGTACCGGTCAAAAACAAGCGGCTTGGCGTACTGATCCAGCCAAGACAGGGCGTGCTGGATGCCTAGGAGATATTGGTATTCATGCATATAACTTGCTGAGTTACTTGATTGGTTATTCTGCATCAAGGGTTAATGCAAGTTTGACTAGTTTTGTGGCGGGTAGACGTGTGGATGACCATGCGGATATTCAACTAGGCTACAAGGACAATATTCTGCAAGGTCGGATATTGGCTTCACAAGTGATGACGGGCCATGAAAATGATCTGGGCTTTCGTTTGACGGGGCGTAAAGCAACCCTTGAGTGGCGGCAAGAAACACCTAATGAGCTTTGGTTTAAACCACTTGGCGCACCGGCTCAACGTATGACTCGAAATGGTGCAGGTTATCCTGAATCGTTAAATGCTGTGTGCTATGTCCCCGCAGGCCATCCAGAAGGATATTTAGAAGCCTTTGCAAATGTCTATCAGAATATACGGATGGCTTTATTGGAGAAGGAACTTTCATATTATCCTAATATTGACCAGGCAGTTAAGGATATGGAGTTTGTAGAGGCGTGTTTACAATCGAACGATCAAGGTCATTGATGCGCTGTGGAATACAGTGTCTAGGAGATAAGAATAGTCAGTTTTACTCTTCTTATCTCCATGTTTCACTTAAAATATTTTTCAAAGTTTATCCTGTTTGGCTGCTAATATACCTAACTCGATCCAGGACGCCTTGATAGTGGAGAGAGACGTTGTTTCTACTTCCTTGACGGCTTCCTTCCAGCTATATCCGTCATTTAGCGTTTTTACTAATGCGATTTCGATGGGGTTGTGAAGATCGAGGACTCCTATTTTATAGCGGTGTCGGTAGACAAGACAGGTTTCTGGTTGCGGTAAAGGTATATCGACTTTGGGGTTATGTTTTAGATTGTTAAAGAATTGATTAATAGGATATTGGTGTTCGCATAAGTGGCTAACGGGGTTGATGACGAGTTGTTCTTCAGGCACGTGGACAGTGGCTTCTGTGTAGTCGTCAGTAATAGGCTGATCAAATAACACTGTCAGTAGATATTCAAATTGTGCTAACTCGATAATAAAAGAAGGCCAATCCTCCTCTTCTTCTATGTCGGTCGGTCTAGTGGTTAATAAGTATTCGGCAAATCGTTCACCTAGGTTGTTCAATGTGTAGCTATTTGAGGGATAGGTTCGTAGGTATTCCGAACAAAATAGATGAAATAGCGGTGCGCCAAGAGCGAGTTTTAATCCCCCAAACTGGGCCGCCATACATTGCTCTAATCTTGCCGTATAGCTGTGTTGATAGATGGCAAGATGCTGTGAGGCTGTTAAAGCGGGGGAAGCTTCAATGAAATGAGTAAAGGCCTGAGAGGACTGAGCAGGGTCGAGTAGAGCCTTCAAGAAGGCATTTTGAAAGGTTTTAAGCGTATCATCTTGCATCGGTCACTCTACTTATTTTCTAGTATTACTGACTAAAAAGTCGATTGGAGTAGCAATTGGTTGGTCGACTAAATGAGGGACGGTTGTGTTGCTGCGCTTAACATGACCGTCCACGAGAACGTGTTTGGCTTGGTGGAGCTCTTCAAGATAGTCTGAAAAATGGGGAATATTGCCATCCCATTCTAGACAGGTTGCCACGCCCCCTGTTTGTTGCCAAGCATATTGAAACAGCGGCCAAACTTCTTCCGAGACCTGTCTGTCATGGGTATCAATAATGTAGTTGCCACAATGTTGATGCCCTGCCAGATGCATTTGCCTGACTGCAGAAAACTCCAACCCTCTAAGATACGTCATAGGGTCAAACTGATTATTAAATGCTGAGACGTAAACGTTATTCACATCAAGTAGCATTTCGCATTGGGTACGACGAAACAGCTCGTTAAAAAACTCCCATTCTGGGATGACCGAATGTTTAAAATGCATATAGGTACTGGGATTTTCCACGACAAGGGGGCGTTTTAGAAAATCTTGGACTTGCAGGATTCGCTCACACACATGCTGTAATGACTCTTCTGTTAAGGGCAAGGGTAGCAAGTCGTGTGAGTTGATATTTAATACACCTGTCCAGCACAAGTGATCGCTAATCCACAATGGTTGGATATCGTCCGCGAGTTTCTTTAGATGCTGCAAATATTGCCAGTCAAGAGGATCCGTGCTGCCAATGGATAAGGACACGCCATGCATCACGATCGGATAGTGCTGCGCTATTTGATTGAGAATATGGCGAGGTCGGCCGCCAGAATCCATAAAGTTCTCTGATATGATTTCAAACCAAGCCACATCGGGTTGGTGTTGCAAGATCTCATGGAAATGTTGGCTGCGTAAGCCTAACCCCAACAGGTTTTGGATGTCGAGCTCACTTTGAGGGTGAGCTCCAGAACCCGCTAAGCTTACATTTTTCATAAGCGGATGATTGGTCATGTCGTTTTAATCCTTGTCCTTTTCGCAATGACACTCTTCTAGGGTATACTTTAATTCGGCTCGGCTTTTGTCGATCATTTCTTGGGCATTGGCTGCTGGATCGTTAAAGCCAAAAGAGCAATATTTGTCCCCAGAGTTCCCGCAAGAGTCATAACCCCCATCGAGAGTTTGTAACCACTTTTGTGGCGGACCATTTTTGTATGGGGATGGGCTGACGTTGCGTTTGGCTTTTTCCATACGTTGTTCAAACAGTTCTCTTGCTAAAAGCCAAACACTTTTGCCAGTGTTTGCTCCCATTGTGCTAATGCGTTCGGCTTGAATCGGTGTTGCACAGCTACCTTGGAAGGCGCAGTCATTTTCCCCTGGACGACATTGTTCTGCGGCATCGCCATAGAGTCCGCATCCGCCCTGCCCGCGACAGTTATTGAGCGTATGGCAAACATGCTGCTGAGTCGCACAATAGCCCATTCCGGCACAATCATTGGTGCCAAATCGATCGTGTCCTTTGCAGGCGTTTAATCCCATACAAGCATGAAGCTCCTTTGGGGCTGGTGTTTGATCGGTTGGTTTTGTAGGGTTGGGTGCTGAGCCACAGCCGTTGCTTGGTGTGCTGCCACAGCCATTTTGATTTGCTGACATGTAATTTTCTCCTCAATCTATTTAATCGATTTGGTTAAGCTAAAATGGCCTGTTCAGACTTGGCTAAGTAGCCTTCTAAGGGAACATTGGGTAGATCGTAGATGCGATCTTTCAGGTACGAAATATTGGGATAGGCGCTAGCGGCAATATTAAACAAGTCAATAATCTGTGCCTTTGGAGAGCTGGACGCACTGAAAACGTAGTTTTCAAAGGTGGGGGCTGCTTGGTATTGCAGGCCATCTTTGCCAATATAATTCATATTGGGCAGCTCGCCACACAGAGAGCCCAAAATCCACATCATGGATTTGTGAATACCAAACATGAAAATCTCATATTGGGTGTTTTGCTCAGCACTATAACAAGCCTCAGTCATGACATAGAGGTAGCTACTGACAGCATTGGTCAAGTTGGAAACTTTTTGAATGATGTCTGGGTAATCTGCAGTGTTGGGGTTGGTTTCGAAATTATTGATGAAGAGCGTTTTTGGGTCGAAGTCGTCACCAAGATAGTGTTTGAACTCATCATCGAGTTGCTGCATTTCACACCAAAGTTGATTGAATTTATCGAAGTGGGCCAACTCGCTGCGTTTCTTATCATCATAAGCACCTTCACCAAAGCGCTGACAATCCACGCAATCTTTGCCTCCGACGACTTTGAAGCCAGGACCATGATGCCCCTCGCCTTGTTCTACAATTTCATTTAATGCCTTTAATGCCGATGCTTGATCGATAACGTGAATGAGGTCGCCACTGTCCTCGGCATTTTCAAATTTTGGCTTGTGCTCTTTATTGTAATACAGAGTATCAATATCGTTTTGGGCGTAGTAGCCCATTTTGGGAACCAATTGTGGGCGTCTAGAATCATAGCTTTCTGCCCCTTTAAAGTATTTTTTAATACAATCTTCGATAAAACCGTAAAACTGTCCAATCGTCGTGTAAGGAAGAGGGCTGCCCTTTTTATCCGCCTCTAATAGCTTGTTAGGGCTTTCTATTTGCATAAAGGTATACAGTTGGTCAAAGCTCAATTTCGCGCGATTAATAGGAAAGCTGGGTTCGTGGCCTGGTAAATAAGCGGGCCAAACGGGAGGGACTTTATTGACTAATTGAGGTTTGCCTGCGAGTGCTTGTTTCACGTTGGAAGAAAGAGACATGTGTAGCATCTCTTCAATAACGACGCTCAGGATGGAGGCGCCCGCTTTATTGGCAAAAACCATTATTTTTGCAGAAAGTTCCTTGGCGATGGTGTCGACTTCTTGCTGCGTATAGAGCACTCCTGGTTTCTTCTCTTTGCTTAGCAACTGCGTCTTAATGATTTGACCAATATGGTTTTGGTCGGGGGTTCGGTTTATGGAGTAATAGGTAAAGAGATAGACAGGGATGGTGGCGATCTCAATCTCAATGGCTTGTTGCATTGCTTCAGAAAAATTCTCAGGGGTGACCTCGGTTGGCTGTGAGGCTAAAAATTTAGAAAGCATAATCTCTGTTTCCTTTGTCATAGGGCTATGTCGGTTTAACCTTGGAACAAAGTAATCTCTAGAGACGCCGCCGTCGATTACACGGTGTTACACTAAGAGAAATAAATGCTATTTCAGACCGCCAGCGATCTGTTGATGCTATCGTCAGGAATTAGGTAGGAAGAAAGGAGAAGAGACCTAGCCTTTCACTAGGTCGCTGTCGTCTTCTTTTTGGAAGCCGCTGTTGAGGCGATTGACGATGCGCTCTTGAGCGCGTTTTAAAAAGTCATTTTGCAGTGGTTGGGTAAACGAACGCGCAATCGCAACGGTACCCACCAGTGATACCACCGTTTCTTCTGCCAGTGTTTCCGCATCTTGGCTGCCGCGTTTTTTGAGAATGCCTGCAAGGCGCTCAACAAGACTATCGAAACAGGCTTGATAGGCTTGGCGCACCTTTTCTTCCGTGTGAGCAGCATCAGTAACAAGAAACTCCAGTGGTGATGGATGCTCCTTGTCATTTCGGCTCCAGCTAAGATAGCGGGTGACCATGGCTTTTAGATGGGTTTCTTTGCCTTCGGTTTGCTTGTCATCCCGAGCCCAAAAGGCGTGTGAGGCAGCGAATTGCATGGCCGCTTCATAGAGACTGCTCTTTCCAGAAAAATGCGCGTAAAAAGCGCCATGGGTCATGTTGGCTTGCTTCATGATCTGATGCAGTGTGACGCGATCAAATCCGTGGGCGCAAAACAGCTTTGCCGCCGATTGGAGAATTCTCTGTCGTGTCTTTTCTTTATGCTTTGGGCTGTATGGCATATTTAGTCTCCTAAATATTATCTTGATCATATATAACGCTACTTTAGCATGAAGACTTTCTTCTCGTCGAAATCATTTGCGAGATTGTTATTTGTTTTCTTTGATATTCATCACGACAGAATGAATATCAATAAGTGTATCTATTGCTAAGAGGTCATTATGTCGATTAAAGAGCGTATTGTCATTACTGGAATGGGGATCGTCTCTCCTTTAGGCTTAGGCGTCAGCGCCGTTTGGGACCGTTTAATTAAGGGAGAATCTGGTATTCGTCCTTTACCAGCTGAAATGGTCGAAAACTTAGGGACAAAAATCGCGGGCCAGGTTCCAAGCCATACAGAGCAAGAAAATGGCTTAAACGAAGACGATTACATGACGCCCAAAGAACGCAAACGTATCGATTTGTTTACTCTGTATGCTTTAGCCGCCGCAGAAGAAGCACTAAAACAGGCTAACTGGTTTCCTGAAACAGATGAAGAAAAGGAATCAACCGCAACAGTCATCGGTACTGGAATCGGTGGTTTGCCTGCGCTAACCAATGCCCACAATATTTTAAATGAGCAAGGCGCCCGTCGTCTTTCACCTTTCACAGTACCCAGTTTCTTAGCAAATTTAGCCGCAGGTAATGTCTCCATCAAATATGGCTTTAAAGGCCCATTGGGGGCTCCTGTGACAGCCTGTGCCGCTGGTGTGCAAGCCATCGGTGATGCGGTGCGTATGATTCTGACTGGCGAAGCGAAAGTGGCACTCGCGGGTGGTGCCGAGGGCTGTATTGACCCTTTGTCCATCGGCGGATTTGGTGCTCTAAAAGCCTTATCAACACGTAATGATGCACCTGCAGAAGCGTCTCGTCCGTTCGATAAAGACCGTGAAGGCTTTGTTATCGGGGAAGGTTCTGGGTTGATTGTGATCGAAACCTTAGAACATGCCTTGGCTCGTGGGGCCAAACCTTTGGTTGAGATTGTTGGCTACGGTACCAGTGGTGATGCTTATCATCTAACTTCCGGCCCTGAAGATGGCGATGGTGCGGCTCGTGCGATGAAAGCGGCAATTAAGATGGCAGGCATTGATGTGTCGCAAATTGGCTATGTTAATGCCCACGCCACTTCAACTCCGGTGGGTGATCGTGGTGAGGTTAATGCATTGCGCCGTGTATTTGGCGACTATGTAACCAAGGTTGCTATTTCTTCCACCAAGTCTGCGACAGGGCATTTACTGGGGGCGGCTGGTGGTATTGAAAGTATCTTTAGTGCCCAAGCCATTATGACCTCTATGTTACCACCTACCTTGAATATGCATCATGCTGACGAGGGTATGGAAGATTTGGATTTTGTACCGCTTGTGGCGCGCCAAAAAGAGGTGGAATACGTGTTGTCTAACGGCTTTGGCTTTGGTGGCGTCAACGCGGCTTTGTTATTGAAGCGTTATACGGCTTAACTTAAACTTTCGTACTAATGTATTGATCGTAAGTGAGTATTCACTTTTTTATTCATTATACGAGCGTAAATTCCATTTCATCAAATTTAAAAAAAGGCGATCCAATGAGGTCGTCTTTTTTTGCTATTTAATGCTTTTTTTTATGCATTAATGCAAGTAAATGTCCCAAATATCTTCTATGTAGCAAAGAAAAGTTATTTTTCTCCTGATATCTTTTTCCTCTCTTAATTAATGATTATATTGCCCTCATCATCGGTCAAATTGTAAGACACTAACACCTTTATCCAACATTACAATACATGGATATGGCGTTGTAATGATATTGAGATCCTTTGTTTTACCGTATTTAGTCATGATGATCTGACTAACTCTTTTAGGGAAGATTTCTTTATGCGTTTCTCCACTGTGTATTTTCCCTCGTCCGCTCCTGCTGCCACAAAGGTATATGCTTATCGAGCGGCGTGTGTTTGGTGTTTTATTTACGCTACAGCTTGGGCATTGGCGTCTTTTTCGCTGGATCCAGCGGTCCCCTATGATGCTATAGAGGCATTAAACTGGGCTGTTAATAATGAATGGGGTAGTCCAAAAAATCCTTGGATGATCGGGACTTTTTTCAAGCCTCTATACAGTCTGCATTCGGCTTCATTGTCGGCTTTTTATTGGTACGCTAGCCATTTCTTTGTTACTGGCATTGGCATGCTAGGCTGCTATTGTCTTGCTTATAAGTTGACGGATTCTCGGCCGTTGGCTTGGCTCGCTATGCTGACGTTGAATTTATCGACTGTGATTAACGTCGATGTGATTCCATATAACGATAACTTCCTGCTATTTGGCTCTTGGCCTTGGATCGGATTGTTGTTTATTAAGGCCGTGTATGACTCACCTAAGTGGTGGGTATTATTAGGGGTGCTGCTCGGTCTGGCGACCATGTCAAAATACACCTCTATTTGTCTTGTAGGCATGATCTTTTTCTTTGCCCTTATCGTTCCTTCGGTGCGCCGTTGTTGGCAAAGCCCCTACTTCTACATTGGTGTCGTATGCTTTTTAGCGCTCGTGTTACCAAATGTTTTCTGGTTGATCGATCACAACTTTGCCGCCGTTAAGTGGGTTGGCAGTGAAATGTCTCCCCATTTGAGTATGGAAAACTGGTTACCTTTTTTATCTGTTTTTTATCCTTTGCTGTTTGTCGCAGCATTATTAGGACGAAAAATGGGCCACTTGACTTGGCATGTTCCTGAAAAAGTGTACCTGAGTGCGGGAATTTTGTTGGCGCCTTTAGCTGTGATTATGGGATGGTTTAGCTTTCATCAAGGGGATCGCTTAACGGAATGGTTACAGCCCTTTTTTATGTCGGCACCAGCGGTTTTAGTCGGCTTTCTTTCAAAAGACGTTGGGCGGCATCTACGTCGCCCTTTTAATACTTTAATGGCCTTCGCGCTGATTCTGATTTCGGGTTATATCTTGGTGATGTCTTTGAACATAAAAAATGCCGGTAAGCATTTCAGTGGCATCAAAACCTTTAGTGATGAGGCGATTACTTTTTGGGAACTGAATACCGAAAAGCCATTAACACTGGTGGGCGGCGCGCAATTAGCCCAGTGGTTAACGTTTTATATAGGCTCCCACCCTCAAGTGACGAATAAATGGAGTGAGGAGGCACAAGATAGTATTTATAACCCCCATATTAGCGCTCAAGCGATCGAACGTCAGGGGGTACTCGTGTTAGGCAAGCTGGGTGAAGGATGCCAAAAGGGAGCCTTCTCAGACTTTACTAATGAATGGAAAGGCTTTAAACCCACGGTCCAAGAAGAGGTCACCTTTCAGCCATCTCCGAACAAAACCGCCCAGCGTGTCTGTTTAGGCATTGTTAGCCCCAACTAGGGGCTGTCGTAGCGTGGCGTTTTTATCCGTAAAAATGCCACGCTAGCAAAGGTTAGCTCATCAATTTATTCGGTAGCCAAGTTACGAGCTCTGGCATCAACATCACAATGATAAGCACCAAGAGTTTGATTAGAACAAACGGCGTGATGGATTTGTAGATATCCAGCATCGTAATGCCTGGCGGTGCGATGCCTTTTAAGTAGAACAAGGCGAAACCGTAAGGCGGGGTTTGTACCGCGATTTCAATGTTCAGGATCATCAAGATACCAAACCAAATAGGATCGTAGCCAAGCGACACAGCAATCGGAGTGAAGATGGGTGCGCACATCAAGACGATGATGAAGCCAAGCAATAACATGATGACCTGAAACATCATGATAACAACAATTGGCGGCCAACCTAAGTCCTGTGTGAATCCTGCGACCATGCTTTGAACGCCCATTAGCAAATGGAAGTTACTGAACACCGTCGCACCGAAGATAATCCCAAACAATGGCGAGAAGGCGTTCGGCAATTCGCCGATTAACTGTTCACGGGAGACGATTTTATAGCTTAAATTCGTAGGGATACCTTAGCATTTGACCCTAATCGCAACAATTATTTATTCTAAATATCGAATACTTATAAATTAAGATAAAATTAAGTTTATTCTTTGTTGATTTTTTGTAAATCAAATAATATTTTTTAAAAAAGAATATTAATAATAAAAAGGATTTAATAATAAAAAGGATGTTTTATGAAAATATGTCATATTTCCTCTTATTCAGGACAGTGGGATTTTGATGCTGTTGTTGTCGGGTCTGGTCCATCAGGCTCAGTTGTAGCTAATACTCTCGCATCCAAAGGAAAGAATGTTTTAGTTTTAGAATATGGCCCTCTAGTCTCCCCAGGAACTCTTCATTCTGAGCATCAAAAAAAATTCCCTAAAGCTTTTTCTCATTTAAACGAAAATAACTGTGATCCATGGACTGCATGTTGTGTTGGAGGAGGGATGGAGTTTTATGATGCAATTACCTTTCGTTATAGAGAGTCTGATCTAAAACCTAGCAAATACATTTCTTCAGATATGGATATGGATTGGCCAATATCACTAACTCAATTAAATCCTCATTATGATTGGATTGAGAAGAAACTAAACGTTTCTGGTACAGGATCTAATCCTGAATTTTACAAATCTTCAAGAGCTTATTTAATTTCTGAAGCAATGAAAAATTGTGACCTCAGAGCAAAGCAAATGCCTTTAGCAATTAAATCTGGACAAGATGGATGTAATTATTGTTCAGCTTGTGATGAAAGGTCATGTCCTACGGGGGCGAAAGCTTCTGTTATCTCAAGGTCGATACTTAATGATAAAGGGCTATCAGGTTCCATTACTGTATTATATGGAATTTTTGCTGAAAATATTGAAGAAAATATTGAAGGGTTAATTGATTCAGTAAATTGCATTATCCCATTTTCTGGAAGGAAAATATCAATTACAACACAAAAAATAATTCTGTGTTGCAATGCAATTCAGTCAGCAGCTCTTCTTCTTAGATCTAAAAGCAGTTTTAGTCCGGATGGTATTGGAAATAAAAATGATTTAGTTGGCAGAGGGTTGATGTTCAAGATAAGTGGTTACTCTGTAGGATATTTCGAAAAAAATGTCATACTTGATACTCCTTACTTTGGGCCACATGCAACAATATTTAATGACGATTTTTATGTTAACTCTTCTATACCATCTGGATTGGGAGGTCTTATTTATGAGGCGAATTTTTCAACCGCTGCAGACAATATAGGGAAAATACGTCTCCATTATATAGCTGGTGAAGAATCATGGAGTAAAAATAGAATTATGCTAGACTCTAAGTTTGATGGTTTTGGAATACCATATATAAAATTTTTATATGAAAACTCTAAAATGGATATGAAAAGGATTGAATTCTTAGCTGATATTTCTGAAAAAATTTTATTGAAGGCTGGAGCTGTAAGAATAGAGCGAGAGCCCTTTACTCATGCAAAAGGAAGTTCGCATCTTCATGGTACTTTAAGGGCTGGAGTAGACCCCAAAAAATCAGTTGTTGATTCAGGTGGAAAAGTTCATGGGTATAAAAACTTATATGTTATGGATGGTGGCGTTATGAATTTTTCTGGTAATAGTAATCCTACGCACACTATTATGGCTAATGCTAGAAGAATGGCTTTTGATTTAGTTGATAAGGAGGTGAGTATATGATTTCAAAAAATAAAAATGCAGTATTAGTCGAATGGGAAATAGAGCACAGATCTGAAATTGTTTTCAGCAGCTCTTCTGGTTGTAGTGCATTTGATAAAGATGGTAAAGAATATTTAGATTTAACTGCATGCAGTGGGGCTGCACCTTTAGGAATGAATAGTTTTCTTTTTTTTAAATATAGTAAAGGAAAAATTGAAAAAACCTCAGACTTTTTACCATCACCAGTAAGCGTTGAAAGGCATGCACTGAAAGAATTTTTTTTGAAAAAATATTTTAATCATCCAAGATCATTTTTTTTAAGAACAGGTTCATGTGCTACTGAAGCTGCTGTAAGAATTGCAAGGCGTACAACTGGTAAAGCAATAGTTTTAGTCTCTGGATTTCACGGGTGGCATGAAATTTTTCAGCAGCCTCCATGGGATGAAAAAAATCCTTGTTTAGATAATAATATTATAGATTTTAAATATGATTTAATTCTTTTAGAAAAATATATTTTTGAATTAAATGGGAAGATATCATCTATATTTATAACTCCAGAACCATCAATATTTACACCTGATTATATTAGAAAAATTAGTGAAATTTCTGAAAGAAATGGAATAATTTTTATTGTTGATGAAGTTCTTTGTGGTCTTAGATATTCTTCCGAAGGCTATTGTTATAAACATAATATTAGGGCTGATATAATAACAATAGCTAAAGGTTTGGCTCATGCTACCGCTATGTCTGCCGTTATTGGTACAGAAAAGGCCATGTTTGGAGCTGATTTATCATACCTGGGCAATACTTATTTGAGAGAAAATAAAGCTTTTGCTTTAGCTAATTTAACTCAATCATTTTTTGAAGAATATGACGTAATAAATGAATTAAGAACTAAAGGTGATAGATTAAAAAGACTTTTTATAGATTGTATTCTTAAGCATAATATCCCTGCTAAGGTTATAGGGGATTCAACAATGTTTGATGTGGTGTTTAGTGATGATAACCTGGGATGTAATTTCTCTAAACTAGCCATGTTAAATGGAATATATATAGGATATCCAGCTACTTATATGAGTTCATATGCTATGAATGATGATTTTTTCGATGAACTAAAGATTCGTCTTAATTCAACACTTGAAGAGTTGTCAAGAGAGTTAAGTAATGAATTTTTTGAAAAAGAGTCGATTGTTTCATATGCTAAAAAATCATTTA
>NZ_JAEMUI010000011.1 GCF_016461715.1 Marinomonas spartinae
AATAGATGCGTCTCATAGGCCTAGAAACGGATGACCCAGCCCCACTTCCTCTCACTTGGTATAAAGCGAAAAAAAATCTGTCAACTATTGTTCTTGGTGATTCCAACCATTTTGGGGTTTGTAATTACACTGGCCCTCATTCATTTTTTTTTATTCAACGAAGATAAAAAAAATCTCTACTCTGATTTAGATAAAATGAACTTAGAAAGCCAAGCGCTATATAATGAGGTAATGTCGGCTTTATCCAGCGCAAAGTTAGATGACAACCAACTTTGCTCATCAGATAACCTTAAAAAAATGAGGACTGCCTTATGGAAAGACAAATATATTAAAGATATTGCTCATATTAAAAATAATCAAATTATTTGTTCTGCCAGTTGGGGCATACTAAAAGACCCAATATCTCTTCCAAAAGAAGCAAAAAAATTAACAAAAAACTTCAAGCACTGGAAAAACATACCAGATCCATTCACTAAAAAAACAAACATCAACATGATCAGCATTGATCACACTTTAATTTCAATTAAAAAAAATTTAGTGAATAAATATTATTACAAAATAGACCATAACAATAATATCGCTTTTGAACTCAAAACATTTAATTATATTTTTAGACATTATGGCAGTACGTCACCAAACGTATTAATTGAAGCAAAAACCGGTATGACTTTAACATCCATGACCGAAAAAGAATGTTCAGATAACAACCAATGCATTATTATTCAAAATAATAAAATGGGATTGCTAGGTCTATCCGATAGCAACTTATTAATCGCGATGATAGTAAGTATTATCTCTGGACTAACCCTAAGTTATATTCTATTTTTATCTAGAACAAGACATAAATCTCTATTACAACATTTAAAACGAGCTATTACTAATGGTGATATTTATCTAGAATATCAACCTAAACTCTGTCTTAGAACATTCCAGGTAACTGGGGTGGAAGCACTCGCCCGCTGGCACGACAAAACCTTCGGAAAAGTCTCTCCTGATGTTTTTATCGGTTTGGCCGAAAAACATGACCTCATGGAAAAATTAAGCCATCTTGTGGTTCATCGTGCCCTTCAAGACATGTCACCTATCATGAAGAAATACCCAGACATAAGCCTAAGCATTAACCTATCTATGAAGGATATCTCGCAAGGTCAAATTTTATGTTTTATTAATGAACAAGCTGAACGGCATCAAATTGCCCATGATAGGGTTATTTTCGAAGTCACTGAACGAACAAATGATGGTGTTGATTTGATTGAAGGACCTGTGGCGGAATTCACCAAAACTGGCTATAAAATCTCATTAGATGACTTTGGTACAGGCTATGCCAACTTGTCTTGGTTAAGTAAGATACAACCCCATGAAATCAAAGTAGACAAGATATTCACCCAGTCCATCGGCACAGAATCCATCAATCAAAACATGCTCAACGCCATTTTTCTTATGCTACAAAAGCTCGATGCAACAGTCGTTTTTGAAGGCATAGAAACGCAAGAACAATTAGACTATCTCACGTCTTTGTCAAGCGAAGCGATGGGACAAGGCTGGCTTTTTGCCCGGCCAATGAAAACAAACCAACTAGAAAACTATCTACAAACAAAAAAGGCAAAAAACAAATGTCATTCAGAAAGAATAGCAAAAGGCTCCTTAAGTACGACACGACTAAGTAATTAAAGCATTCGCTCTATTTTGAAGACAGAACGATGATTTTCACATTAATAACCCCTTTATGAATGTTCGCAATGCGTTTAAAAGCCGCCTTACTCAAATCGATAATACGATCACTGGTGTAAGGACCTCTATCATTTATTCTCACAACAACACTCTTACCGTTCGCTAGATTAATTACTTTAACTCTAGAACCAAATGCTAAACGTTTATGGGCAGCGGTTAAGGCATGTTGATTAAAGCGCTCTCCGTTGGCGGTTTTTCGACCTTGATATTTATCCGCATAGTAGCTGGCTTTACCATACTCTACAAAGCCTCGCGACTCAGAATGTGTCATTGGGGCACTAGCACAAGCAGATAGCAACAAAGGCAACACAATCCAACTAACGACAGTAATTTTTAACATAGAGGTTCCATTTAATGAAGACTTAATATGAGCAATTATCAAATGCGAATATTTTAAGACAGTTTACTTTTTAATATCATTTTCCGCCAATATTTCAGGTATGCTCCGGTGTGAATTCTCTGCAAACCATCTTATTCATTGATCGAAAAATCAGCCCCATGACGACCAACAAACCACACTGCGAGCCAGAAAACAGACCCAAATATCAGTCTTTTATTCTGTTATTTGTCCTTTCTAGCCTCATCGGTGGCTTTTTAGAATGGTTCCACTTACCTGCCGCGTTGTTACTTGGCCCAATGATCGCCGCAATCATCATCACTATAAGAGGGGCAAGGTTAAGACTCTATAAGCCTTTCTTCCTATTGGCGCAAGGTTCACTGGGTGTCATGATTGCCTCTCATCTACCTTTAAACCTCTATACTGAAGTTGCCAAAGACTGGCCTGTTTTTTTACTTGGCACCTTATCCACTGTCGTAGCATCAAGTTTCCTCGGCTGGCTACTAAGTCGCACCGGATTACTGCCAGGCACCACGGCTATCTGGGGCTCTTCTCCCGGTGCCGCCGGAGCGATGACGCTCATGTGTGAGGCCTATGGTGCCGATATTCGATTGGTTGCCATGATGCAATATTTACGAGTGGCCTGTTGTGTGGTGGCAGCATCCGTCGTCGCGCATATCTATAATGTCAGCTCAACGTCCAATCATGTTGTCAGCAATTGGCTCTTAGTCAGCTCATGGCAAGGTTTTGGGCTCACCTTGTTACTCATCGGCATTGCCTCTTATATCGGAGTGAAGCTGCGCTTGCCTGGTGGCCCTTTGCTTATTTCGATTGCTTTAGGTGTATTACTGAAGGCCACAGGACTACTAACCATCGTATTACCCACTTGGTATCTCACTATCAGCTATGCCATATTGGGCTGGGGGATTGGCTTTCGATTTTCGCCAGAAGTCGTGCGCCACGCCGTTAAAGTCTTTCCCTATGTATTAGGCTCTATATTAGCGTTATTATTTCTCAATGGCTGCTTTGCTATTTTATTGGTGTATTTTGCCGATATTGATCCACTCACAGCTTTTCTGGCTACTAGCCCAGGTGGAGCCGATTCCGTCGCCATTATCGCCGCTGCCACCAATGCCGATGTCGCCTTCGTCATGACAATGCAAATTTTACGCTTTCTCTTAGTATTGATTATTGGACCTTTGCTTGCTCGCTGGTTGTCCGCCAAGCGCCCAAATGAAACCGCGTTATAAACGTATTCAGAGCATAAAAAAACCACGTTTTTAAGCGTGGTTTTTTTATTTAACAGAGACAAACTAAAGACCGAATCAGTCACCTTTATTATTTGGCAAGATTCTCAGGGCCAAATGACAAAGGCAGCAATTCATCCATGGTTAGGGTTTTCTGTATCTGCGTTGGGCTGCAAATATGAATTCTCGTTTGCTCAGTAGCAAACTCACGAATTTTCTGACGACAACCACCACAAGGGGTTACCAACAAGTCTCCTTTTCCCATAACATAAATGTCTTGAATTTGAGCATCACCACCCAGCACCATGGCCGCAATGGCTCCTGCCTCGGCACAGGTTCCCTCTGGGTAGGCCGCATTTTCGACATTACAGCCGGAGTAATACTTGCCGCCAACCGTCAAAATTGCAGCACCAACATGAAAGTGAGAATAAGGCACATAAGCCTTATCCATCGCTTCTTTTGCTAGCTTAAAAAGCTCTGAGTTTTCCATTGTTTTTATCCTGCTGTTAGGCTCGTTCTTTCACATAAGGACGGCCAACCGCTTTTGGCCCAACGGCTTTACCGATAAAACCCGCCAATAGCAATATGGTTAACACATAAGGTAACGATTCAATTGCCTGTACTGGCACTTCACCAACCCCTGGAATAATCACACCTTGCAAACGTACAGCAACAGCATTCAAAAAGCCAAATAGCAGACAAGCAAACATCACAGGCACAGGTCGCCATTTACCAAATATCAACGCAGCCAGAGCCATATATCCCTGACCCGCACTCATATTTTTCAAGAAACCTGCGTTGTGCGCCGTCGACAAATACGCGCCAGCAACGCCACACAAAATACCACACATCATTACCGCTCGATAACGTAACCAAGTCACCGAAATCCCTGCCGTATCAACAGCGTGGGGATTTTCTCCCACCGCACGAAGACGTAGTCCAAATCGAGTTTTATAGACAATCCAGTACGTCACTGGCACCATAACGAAAGCCAGATACACTAAAATATTATGACCGCTGATCAGGTTCGAATATATCTGCCCGATAACGGGCACATTCTGCATCGCATGAGCGAACGGCAAGGTAATGTCCAAGAAGCGCTGATCACCAGATAACGCCGGTGTTTGCCCTCCCATATTGAACCAATGCAAACCAAGGGTTACTGTCAATCCTGCAACAATGGTATTAATCGCCACCCCCGAGACAATATGATCACCACGATGAGTAATACAGGCAAAGCCGTGTATCAAGGCCAAAGCAACGGAGGCGATGATGCCAAAGATCAAACCAATCCAAGCAGAACCAAACACCGCAGAAGCCGCTGCCGCTGCGAATGCACTACCTAGGATTTTCCCTTCCAAGCTGATATCAACAATACCTGCTCGCTCGGAAAAAAGCCCAGCCAAGGCCGCCAAAATCAATGGCGCAGAGACACGCACGGTCGCGTCCAACATTTGAATAAGCGTATCGTACATTTTATTTCTCCTGTGCTGCCGCGGCTCTGCGAATAAAGAAGCCTTCTATACGATCTTTAAACATGTGCTCTAAAGCGCCAGAAAACAAAATAACCAAACCTTGAACCACCACAACAATGTCCGGTGTAATTTGCGGCATATCAAATGACACTTCCGCACCACCCTGATATAAAGCACCGAACAAAATCGCCGCAAGGAAAATACCAACAGGGTGATTGCGCCCCATCAACGCCACCGCAATCCCAGTAAAGCCATAACCCGCTGCAAAATTCAGCAACAGGCTGTGGTTGACCCCCATGATTTCATTTAGCCCCACAAACCCCGCTAGTGCGCCCGATACCAACATCACCCAAATGGTCACTTTTGCGGTATCAATGCCAGCGTATTTTGCAGCAGTAGGATTGGTTCCTAAGGTTCGTAGCTGATATCCCCAACGAGTATGCCAAATTAATAGCCACACCCCAAAACAGCACAACAAGGCCCAAAAGAAAGAGAGGTTTACCGGAGAATCGCCGATATCAATCCCCAAGGGTGTCAGCAAAGTATGCAAATAAGGCATCCAAGCATTTTGCTCAAACGTACGGCTGTTTAAAGACATGTTTTGCGTCCCTTTTAACCAGTTCACCATCAGATAAACCATTAAAGACGATGCAATAAAGTTGAACATGATCGTGGTAATTACAATGTGGCTACCACGACGCGCTTGAAGATAAGCTGGCACGTAGGCCCAAGCGGCCCCAAATACCGCCGCCCCAATAATCGCCAAGGGGGCAATCACAATAAATGGCATTGAATGATCCAATGCGAGACACACTAAGCCAACGCCTAAGCCACCAATATAGGCTTGCCCTTCACCACCAATATTAAACAAACCCGCCTTAAAGGCCACGCACACAGCCAGCCCGGTGAAAATAAAGTTGGTCGCATAATATAGTGTGTAACCAACCCCTTCACTGTAACCAAAGGCGCCGTAGATCATATAGCCAGCAGCCTCAATGGGGTTTTGACCAATGGCATAAATCACCAAACCAGAAATAACAAATGCCAAAGTGATGTTTAACAGTGGGATCAATGCGATATTAACCCAAACTGGGACTTTTGCCTGATTCATGCTGGCTCTCCTTGAGGGTCATCACTGTAAGAATTCGCCATCATCAAACCAAGAACGCGCTCGTTAGCGTCTTTTGCCTCCAGCTCGCCAACCACCGCACCATCAAACATCACGAGGATGCGATCACTCAATGCCATAATTTCATCCAACTCTACCGAGACCAACAAAATTGCTTTGCCAGCGTCTCGTAAACTAACAATTTGCTCATGAATATTTTCGATTGCACCGATGTCAACGCCACGTGTTGGCTGACCAATCAGTAACACATCAGGGTTTTGTTCTACTTCGCGGGCAATCACAATCTTTTGCTGATTACCGCCAGAAAAATTGGCCGTTTTCAGGTATGGATTAGGTGGTCGAACATCCCATGCGGCCATGCGCTCACTGCATTCATCTAACATGACTTTACGATTCATAAGAAACTTGCCGTTATAAACTGGCGAGTTATGGTAGCCTAATATCGCTGACTCATAGGCCTCAAACCCTGTTACCAAGCCCATTTTATGACGGTCTTCTGGTACATGGGCCATTCCCATATCACGCATTTGTGCCGCATTTTTTGGCGCACTGGCAGAAATCACTTCACCGGCGAAATGGATTTCACCTTCGCTCATGACCGTAATACCAGACAGCACATTCAACAGCTCACTCTGGCCGTTTCCGGAGACCCCGGCAACCCCCAAAATTTCACCCGCACGCAACTCTAGACTAACATCTTTCAAGCGCTTTACACCTTGGCTGTCAAGCTGAGAAAGATGCTTCGCCGATAGAACAACCTTGCCAGGCTTTGCTTCTTCTTTATTAACCGTCAAGCGAACTTTTTTACCGACCATTAATTCAGCCAGTTCTTCTTTGTTGGTTTTCGATGTCTCTCGGTGAGCTACCATTTCGCCTTGACGCATCACCGAAACATTATCCGTCGAAGCTAAAATCTCGCGTAATTTATGGGTAATCAATAAAACTGTCACTCCCTTTTCTTTTAGCGAGTGAAGAATACGGAATAAATGATCAGCCTCCTGCGGTGTTAGTACTCCCGTAGGCTCGTCGAGAATCAAAATTCGCGCGCCGCGATATAAGGCTTTTAAAATTTCCACGCGCTGCTGTAGACCAACGGGAAGCTCTTCCACTACCGCATCAACATCAATTTCTAAGCTGTACTGAGAGGCCAACCGCTTTAACTCAGCACGCGCTTTGCTGACACCTTTTCGTAATAAGGCGCCACCTTCGGCCCCTAACATCACGTTTTCCAGCACGGTAAAGTTTTCCACCAACATAAAATGCTGGTGAACCATGCCGATACCAGCGTTTATAGCATCTTGCGAAGTACGAATGTCGACGATCTCGCCATCCACTTCAATATGGCCTGTATCCGCCGCATAAAAGCCATAAATGATACTCATCAAAGTGGATTTTCCTGCCCCATTTTCACCGATGATACCGTGAATACTTCCCTTAGGTACTTGCAAGCAAATGTCTTTATTGGCCTGAACCGTACCAAAACGCTTGCTTATGTCACGCAATTCTATTGCGTATGGAATAGTTGTATTTATCATAACTAAATAATGATTCGTCTATGTTGTATTGGGGCAGCAAATGCATTTCATTTTCCGTCAAAACGGGCAAAATCAAATACATCAACCCACCTAACCCAGCGGATTAGGAAGCATGTTTTATTCACACGCGGATCCTGCATAAGCGTAGGTTATAAGGGCAATGCAGGAACCATGATCAAGACAAGAAAACGTGTTCCTGCCCTCCCTCTCATACCGAATACGAGGAATCGAACGGAGTGGCCGTTCGTGCAACAGATCGTAGGTAAATCTATTGATCAAAAGAGCAAAAACAAAAAACGTCAAAGACAAAAAAACAGCGACTCATACCAATAAGTCGCTGCTTGATTGTTTGTCTCTTACATATTACAGCTGTTGTCTACAGAGTAATCATGTACTTTAATCTTACCATCGATGATGTCTTTACGAATCGTATCCATTTTCGCTTTCATCTCTGGGGTAATCAGTTTTTCGTTGTATTTGTCCAGCGCCCAAGTAACACCATTATCTGCCAGACCAAGGGTCACTACGCCAGGTTTCCAGTCTCCAGCAGCCGCACTTTTGTATACATTGTAAGCCGCTTGGTCAACACGCTTAACCATAGAAGTCAGCATCACACCTGGATGAAGGTAGTTTTGGTCTGAATCCACGCCAATTGCGTACTTGCCAGCATCGGCTGCGGCTTGGTAAACACCAATACCCGTTCCACCAGCGGCCGCAAAGATAACATCAGCCCCTTGGGAAAATTGGCTTTTGGCTAACTCAGAACCTTGAGTTGGGTTACTAAAAGCTGCACCAGTAGAACCAACAAAGTTAACAATCACTTTATCGTTTGGCGCAATGTATTTCACACCTTGTCGGTAACCACAGCTAAACTTACGAATCAGCGGAACATCGATTGCCCCAATAAAACCAACCGTATTGGTTTTAGACTTCATCGCAGCCAGTGCGCCCACCAAGAAAGACCCTTCTTGTTCTTTAAAGACGATCGACTGCACGTTTGGCAGATTGATTACACTATCAATGATACTAAAATGGATATTAGGGAAATCTTTCGCCACTTTTTCTGTCGCAGCAGACATACTGTAGCCTACAGCAATGATCGGCGAGTAACCACGCTGTGCCAAACGACGAAGACCTTGTTCAACTTGCGCTTCATTTTTTGGTTCAAATTCACGAATTTGCTGCCCCGTGTCTTTCTCGTATTTTAGGACACCGTTGTAAACACCTTCATTGAAAGACTTATCGTATTTACCAGCTTGATCGTAAACAACCGCCGGCTTATCAGTTGCGGCATGGGCTAACGTTGCAGACATTGCCAATGCGGTTACAGACGCAAGAAAGACACCTTTCATTCCAATTCCTCTTATGGTTTTTTAATTGTGGCATCGACATTTAAGTTGTCTAGCCGGTCAAAAATAAACTTATTCACCTCATATCGCAATCAAAAAACATCAAAACAGGTTGTTTTTTGAGCGACAATTCTTAGCAATACATTTTTTATTCTCTACTTAAGAACTATAGACGAATAAAATCGACTATAGTCGAGCAATAAGCATGCCGATCTTATCTATTTAGTCAGGTTTGGCAGTCGGGACAATATACGGTACTACGTTGCCCTTGACGAATTTCTTTCAACTCACCACCACATTGTCGACAAGGCTTACCGGCTCGACCGTACACGGCTAACTCCTGCTTAAAGTAGCCAGGCTTACCATCCCCCCCGACAAAATCTCGTAACGTGGTACCACCTTGCTTAATTGCTGAGGCAAGCACCATTTTAATGCACTCAACAAAATAAGCTAAACGGGCTTTACTAATATTACTCGCCATACGAGTAGGACGAATACCCGCCATAAACAAAGCTTCGTTAGCGTAGATATTGCCAACCCCTACTACCACTTTGCTGTCCATAATAAAGGTTTTAATGGCGACTTTACGGCCCTTTGCCTTTTCATGTAGATAATCTACGTGAAAGTCTGGTGACAGAGGTTCTGGCCCCAAATGACTCAACAGCTCATGCTGGAGCCAGTCATTTGTTGTCCATAAAATCGCACCGAAACGTCGAGGATCCGTATAACGCAACCAATTCGCCTCCCCTGCAAAACAAAAATCCACGTGATCGTGAAACAAAGGCGGGGTATTGGGCGGCACAAAATACAAGCTGCCTGACATGCCTAAATGAATAATTAAGGTTCCCTTGGCCGTATGAATGCCAATGTATTTTCCTCGCCTAGACAAGTGTGTAATGACTTGCCCTTGCATTTGATCTGTTAACTCAGGCGTGATTGGCCAACGCAACTTTGGCTGACGGATATCAATCTTAGTAACAGTCTGATTAACAAGATGCGGTTCGATGCCTCGCAGTGTTGTCTCTACCTCTGGCAACTCAGGCATGACTAAAACCCCACAAACGATTAAAAAGAAGCGATTATACTAACCCTTTAGACAAAACTCTTTATTTTAGAAAAAGAAATTTTCAATACCGAACATCGAATACAAAAAAACCGACTCAGTGAGTCGGTTCCTTTTGACAAAGATCGAAAATTATTTAATTTTCGCTTCTTTGTACATAACATGCTTACGTACAACAGGATCAAACTTTTTCATTTCTAGTTTGTCTGGAGTATTACGCTTGTTCTTGTCAGTTGTGTAAAAGTGACCAGTACCAGCGGAAGATACCATGCGAATAAGATCGCGAGCGCCTTTAGAAGCCATGATTCAGATCCTTATACTTTTTCGCCGTTAGCACGAAGGTCAGCAAGAACTGATTCGATGCCTTTTTTATCGATAATACGCATACCTTTAGAAGAGACACGTAAACGGATGTAGCGGTTCTCACCTTCGACCCAAAAACGGTGCCAATGAAGGTTTGGAAGAAAACGACGCTTAGTACGACGCTTTGAGTGAGAAACGTTATTACCTGTAACAGGACGTTTCCCAGTAACTTGACATACGCGAGACATAATTAAATACCTTTTGCTATCCAGAAAATTATTGGAAGTGTGCTTCACTTCCTCAGGCGGAGCATGATTCCTTATGAATCAAAAAAATCCCGTACCGAGGATATAGCGGCGCGCATTTTCCCATAAGCAGCATCATTGAGCAATTCTTTTGTTAAAAAAATGATCAATTAAATAAACTTAGTCGAGAAAAGAAGCAAGCCTCGGCAAAAAACCACGAAAAATCTATACCAATCCACGCTCAGCCAGTGATACAGGCGCGCCATCCCCCACCACAAAATGATCCAACATACGCACATCAACAAGCTCTAACGCCTGTTTGATGCGACCCGTTATAGTAATATCAGCTTGACTAGGTTCTGCCACACCACTTGGATGGTTATGGGCGAGGATAACGGCAGCAGCGTTATATTGCAGAGCGGCTTTAACCACTTCCCGTGGGTACACGGCAGCAGCATCAATGGTGCCCATAAAAAGCTCTTGATAACGAATTAAACGATGCTGTGAGTCTAAAAAAAGCACCGCGAAGACTTCCCGTTGGGAATGACGAAGCTGGGAAGACAAGTAGGTACGAACATGCTCAGCACTGGTAAATACCGTTTCACGCACAAGCTGCTCGTGCAAATGTCGCTTCGACATTTCTAGCACCGCTTGTAACTGAGTGAATTTCGCATCCCCCAATCCTAGCCCTTTGCAGAATTCCTCGCGACTGGCCGACATCAATGAACGCAACCCACCAAAGTGACTCAACACTTGCCGAGCCAACTCCACGGCGCTCAAACCTTGCGTACCTGTACGCAGAAAAATCGCCAACAACTCGGAATCACTCAATGCGCCTGCGCCTTGATGAATCAGCTTTTCTCTGGGTCTTTCTTGTTCAGGCCAATGCTTAATACTCATGATCTCCTCCTTGATCCATGATAATCTTGCGCTACTGCGATTATATTAGAGAGGCTGAGGTTTAATCTGCGACAGGTTGGTCAAGTCAAATAACCAACCTTCATTATGCTACCTCGCCTTATTATTACCTTATCGGTCATGGCTTGAATTGAGAAGTTTTTTTATGTCGTCTATCCATCAGAAACGCATTCTACTCGGTATTACTGGCGGTATTGCTGCTTACAAAAGCATCGAACTCATACGTTTACTCAGCAAAGCGGGAGCAGATGTTCAAGTTGTGCTGACCGATGGCGCTAAAGCCTTTGTTACTGAGATGACATTACAAGCGGTATCGGGAAACCCTGTTCGTAGCACCCTATTAGATCCCAATGCCGAAGCAGGCATGGGACATATTGAGCTCGCAAAATGGGCTGACCTTATTATCATTGCCCCAGCATCAGCCGACTTTATGGCTCGCTACGCACAAGGTATGGCAAACGATTTACTGACCACACTCTGTTTAGCAACGCAAGCGCCTGTTTTATTAGCCCCAGCCATGAATCAAGCTATGTGGCGTCATCCTGCCACTCAAGCCAACGCCTCCTTATTAGCTGAGCGCGGTGTACTCAGTATTGGCCCAGCCGAAGGGGCACAGGCATGTGGCGATATTGGCCCTGGTCGCATGAATGAGCCGCAGGATATTACTCAGGCCGTTATCAGTCATTTTGAAAACACAAATATAGCTCAAGACTTAGTCGGGCAACATTGGGTGATTACGGCTGGCCCCACCATGGAAGCTATTGACCCTGTTCGCTATATCAGCAACCACAGTTCAGGAAAAATGGGGTATACTCTGGCCGCCGCCGCACAAGCCCGTGGTGCAAAAGTCACTTTGATAAGCGGCCCCGTACAAATCGCAGTACCTAATGGCGTTCACCTAGTAGCGGTTAAAAGCGCTGATGAGATGCTTACAGCCTGTGAGAATACCATGACCCAACAAGCCGATGTCTTTATTGGCGCTGCCGCCGTAGCCGACTTTAAAATGAAAGCCGTCTGTGATCAGAAAATGAAAAAGCAAACCAACAGTGATGAATTAACCCTCACGCTGGTTAAAAATCCAGACATCATTGCCACTCTCGCCAGTAAGCGTCTTGCCCGCTGCATTATCGGCTTTGCGGCAGAAACACAAAATGTCATTGATTACGCCAAAGACAAACTAGCTCGCAAGGGATTAGACATGATCATTGCCAATGATGTGTCTCGCGACGACATAGGTTTTAACAGCAACGAAAACCAAGTCACCGTGATTACCAAAGACGCAACATGGCAGCCAGAAAAGGCTGCAAAAGCAAATTTAGCCGTCTCACTGGTGGATTGCATTAGCAGTCATTACCGTAAAACTCGTTAACCATTCTTTTAAACAGTAAGTGAACTTTTATGAAACACCCTATCCAATTAAAAATTCTGAGCGACAAAATCGGCAAAGACATCCCTATGCCAACCTACGCCACAGAAGGCTCTGCTGGTCTTGACCTTCGCGCTTGCCTAGACCAAGCAATCGAGCTTGCTCCTGGTGAAACAACATTGCTGCCAACGGGATTATCTATTTATATTCAGGATCCAAACCTTGCCGCAACCATTTTACCCCGCTCAGGCCTCGGCCATAAACATGGCATTGTGCTGGGTAATTTGGTTGGCTTGATCGACTCTGACTACCAAGGTGAACTGATGGTCTCTTGCTGGAATCGAGGCAATACCACCTTTACGATTGAACCCGGCGAACGCGTTGCCCAGATGGTGTTATTACCTGTCGTTCAGGCGGAATTTAACATTGTCACTGAGTTCGAAAAAACCGAACGAGGCGAAGGGGGCTTTGGCCATACAGGTACAAAATAAGCCAATACAACATCAGTCCTGTTAATCGAAAAGAGACATATGGGTGAACAAAATTCATCTATATGTCTTATCTGGCCACTTTCCTTCACCTATCTCCCTGCCCTATTGTGAAAATTAGTTTCATAAGTCATTTAGTGGATTATTTTCCGATAAAATCTATAGTTAATCTGTCAACTTCACGTTATTATTTTATACATAAGTGGTTGCTTACACTCGCCTAGAGCCTTAAAAGGCAAATCACTTTACAAATACACGCCCTATTTTGATGATCACAGGAGCAATAGGCTCTTTTTCTGACAGGAGTAAGTTGAACGTGGCTTTTTCGCGAGAATCCGCTTTAGACGTCGCTAATATATTAAGTGAATCACTGCCCTATATTCAGCGTTTTGCAGGCAAAACCCTCGTTATAAAATACGGCGGCAATGCTATGACAGATGAAAAGCTCAAAGCTGGCTTCGCTCGCGATATTGTATTGATGAAAGCCATTGGCATTAACCCTATTGTAGTGCATGGTGGTGGCCCACAAATCGGTGAAATGCTGCAAAAGCTGAATATCGAATCAAAATTCATCAATGGCATGCGTGTCACCGATTCGGCCACCATGGATGTGGTTGAAATGGTATTAGGTGGACAAGTCAATAAAGACATTGTCAGTATGATCTCTCAAGCCGGCGGAAAAGCCATTGGCTTAACAGGTAAAGACAGCCACTTTATTCAAGCTAAAAAACTGTTTGTAAAACATCAAGCAGAAGGTATGAGTGCACCAGAACCGGTAGACATTGGCCATGTTGGTGAAGTTGCTAGCATAGACATCAGCGTCTTAAAGGTGTTGGAAAACAGTGATTTGATTCCGGTTATTGCACCGATTGGTGTGGATGCTGAAGGCAATTCTTACAACATCAATGCCGATTTAGTGGCTGGAAAAGTGGCCGAAGCGGTTGGTGCGGAGAAACTTATGCTGCTGACCAACATTTCTGGCGTACAGGACAAAAACGGTAATGTACTCACAGGGCTAAGTACTGCTCAAGTTGATGCACTCATTGCCGATGGAACAATCTACGGTGGTATGTTGCCTAAGATCAGCTGTGCTTTGTCTGCGGTCAATGCTGGCGTCACCAGCGCGATTATTAATGATGGTCGCGTGCCCCATGCTGTACTGTTAGAAATACTTACAGACAGAGGCGTAGGTACACTGATCTCGAACGCAAAGAAAGACGAAGAATAAGCAACGTACACACTCAACCCTGCCCAATTAGAGGCACTCAACGACAATAATGGGTTTGATACTGGACGGTCAAATGAGCACAAAAAAAAGTGATCGACGCACACAAATATTACAAGCTTTGGCACAAATGCTTGAAAGTAGCCCAGGAGCCCGCATAACAACGGCAGCCTTGGCAAAACAAGTTGGTGTCTCGGAAGCAGCGCTCTATCGCCACTTCCCTAGTAAAGCCAAAATGTTTGAGGGTTTGATCGAGTTCATTGAAGAATCATTGTTTACTCGTATCCATCGCATTGTTCAAGGAGAAGCCGATGTATTAACTCGTATTGAGATGATACTGACGTTGACACTTGGTTTTGCAGAACATAACCCAGGCATGTGTCGCCTGTTAACGGCAGACGTACTTGCTGGTGAAACGGATCGTCTGCGCATTCGCATCGCACAATTATTTGAGCGAATCGAAACGCAGCTAAAACAAATCATGCGTGAAGCGGATTTGAAACAAGGCCTACGCCCGGCTATGGGCGTCGCCCCCTGTGCCGATCTTTTGATCGCCATTATAGAAGGGAAGATTCGCCACTATGTACGTAGCGACTTTAAAGTCAAACCAACCAGTGTGTGGACGGAACAGTGGTCCACATTGGCACAAAATTTGATGCTAAATCGCTAAACTAAAGGGTATCGCTAAAATAAAAGGTGAGGATCTCACAAATAAGATCCTCATCGATGGTTAGATACCGTATTGATCTCGGTATGCTTTGACGGCATCTAGGTGTTTAGTAAAGCTTGGGGAATCCTGCTCTGCTAGATACGTCATGATGTCATTAAGCGACACGATACTGATAACAGGCATTTGGAAGTCCCGTTCGACTTCTTGGATTGCGGATAGCTCGCCTTGACCACGCTCTTGACGATCTAAAGCAATCAGAACACCGGCAGGCGTTGCATTGGCTTCTTTAATGATGGTCATCACTTCGCGAATAGCCGTTCCGGCAGTAATAACGTCATCGATAATCATGACATTACCAGCCAGTTCAGCGCCAACAAGTGAACCACCTTCACCGTGATCTTTTGCTTCTTTACGGTTGAAGACGTATGGTGTGTCCACATTATGATGGTCATACAGAGCCACTGCCGTGGTTGTCGCTAGGGGAATCCCTTTGTAAGCGGGGCCGAATAGAACATCAAATGGGACATTAGCTTCCATTAACGCGGCAGCATAGAAGCGTCCTAACTTAGCCAGCGCTTGACCAGAAGCAAACAAGCCTGCATTAAAGAAGTAAGGGCTAACACGGCCAGATTTAAGGGTAAACTCGCCAAAGCGCAAAACGTTTTGCTCAATGGCGAACTCAATAAAGTCTTTTTGGTAAGGTTTCATGCCGACTCCAGATTGATTGAATATGTAACAAAGCGCCGCCAAGAACGAGCGAAGCCATGCCAACTTTGGATAGGTGCTAATATAACACACGGCTAGGAATTGTAGGGACCAGAAATGAAGGTCATCAGCCTTAATGTAAACGGTATAAAACAAGCAGCCGACCGCGGCTTTTTTGAATGGATGGTTCGTCAGAACCCTGACGTTGTATGTCTACAGGATATACAAGCAGATGAACGCAGTCTCAATGACAGCGTTTTCTTTCCTCCAGAATTCAATACCTACTTCTTCGATTCCATCGAGAATCCAGAGCAAGCAGGTGTTGCTATTTATTGCAAAACCATGCCTAAGGCCATTATGACCGGCATGGGCTTTCCTGAATGTGACTTTGAAGGCCGCTTTATTCAAGCAGACTTTGATAAAGTGAGCATTGGTACGTTCTTAACTCCTCATGGTTCAAATCATGAAGATGCACTACAAGAACACAAATATCGCTTTATGGAAGGCTTTAAAAACCACTTGATCAAAACACGCCGCAAGCGCCGCGAATTTATTTTTTGCGGGACAGCCAATGTTGCACGCTCCCCGATTGATGTCAGCAGTTGGTTCGTCAACCAGCGCAACTCAGGTTTTTTGCCGGAAGAACGCAAATGGATCAACGAAATATTCAATGAACTTGAATACATTGATGCCTTCCGTCAAGTGAACAAACAAGATAAGCAGTACACTTGGTGGCCTGATTATGAGCGAGCTTGGAAACTGGATGAAGGTGGTCGACTCGACTATCAGATCACCACACCAGGGCTACGCAACATCATCCAAGGAGGCAGCGTCTACAAAGGACAACGTTTCTCCGATCACGCGCCATTAATTATGGAATACGATATCGACTGATCTGACTCGTTTTTACTTCCATAAAACCAGTCCCTAAATAAGCAAAAAGCCCGCAGTACAAGGTGACTGCGAGCTTTAATGGGATAACACGTTTTAATGGCATGACAAGAGCCACATTAAGTCAGCTATGTTGCTCTCTGCCCCATTAGATTGAGCTTAGCTGAGTGTCTCCACGGTAACCGATAACCTAAGTTGATGCATATCACCTGAGGCAATCTGATAGCCATTATCTAACGCATTGGCGGTTTCCACACAGACAAAGTGTCGATAATCCTCGTCTTCCATGTCCGCGCGCTTTTTAGCCAATTCAGGGCCCGGGTTCCACAACACGGTACTTTGACTACCTTCGGTACGAAGGGTAATCTTACGCGCCAAGCTGGCATCCTCGATCACACACTCGTCAGGCGAATCAATATACACGCTGTCTAAACATTCGAATGGTGTCACAACACCACTTTGCTTTTTACGAGCGCCATTATCAAGCTTATCGATAAATGACACGCCGTCTAACCCCCGAACCTGAACTTGCTGGTTGTCTCCCACATGGAAATAGGTATGCAACGCTTCTGTCACCTCCATCGGCTTATCCGATAAATTAGCCGCAGAAAAATTGATACTAAAACCGTCTCCTGTAAAACGAAATACCTGACGTAATTCGAACGCTTGAGGCCACATTTCTTCTAACAAAGGATGATCTTCAGAAGCAAGGCGCAGTACAATTTTCACATCGCCATTTTTGAAGCGTCCAGCTTCGGAAAATTGCCAACGAAAATAACGAGCCAAACCATGAGCAGGGTAATCCAATTGTTTTTCATTGGCCCCAAACCATGGCCAACAAACAGGCACACCAAAATGACGGCGACCAAAACGCGTTTGATTTCCTTGGTTAGCAGACTGGAACAACAAGTCCTTCTGACCTGCCGGCACAAAGCTCACTAAATGACCGCCCCACAATGCAATTCGAGCATGGTACTCTGGCTGATCAATGACAATCTCATCACACTCTCTAAGGCTTGCAGGTAATAAATCCCCACCCAGCGCTTCCAACTCTTGTATTAGTTGGCCATTCATTCATGACTCCATTAGATAATCCGGTATGCACATAGTATCCTGACAGTAGACGATTACAATAGCCTACACTTATGGTGACTATTTAGCTTGTAAAAGTTTAAGGAATTAAAACTTAACCTCAAAGCATTTTTAAGCTATAAACCAGCCTAACGATAGGCGTTTTTTCATAACGGAAAAACGCCTAATTTTTATACTAATAGGTTAATCTATGAAGAGTTTTGCCAATGAATCAATTTAATGAACCAAAAATGGTCATCGGTAGTGAGGAATGGTGCGCCTTTCCATCCATCAATATCCCTGCGGTAAAAGCTCGCATCGATTCTGGAGCAAAAACCTCGTCTCTTCACGCGATCAACATTCATTTTTTCACTCGCGACGGTGTCCAATGGGCAGGCTTTGAAGTGCATCCTATACAGGAAAACCGTAAAATCACCGTACACTGTGAAGCCCCGGTTATCGACCATCGCGTTATCAAAAGTTCCAGTGGCGATAAGGAAAAACGCCCTGTTATTCGAGTTCCTCTAGCCATTGGCGAAAAATCTTGGGCAATAGAAGTCACACTCACCGATCGTGACAGCATGGGCTATCGTATGCTACTGGGCCGCGAGGCAATGAATGGTCGTATTTTAGTCGACCCAGAAGGTTCTTGCTTATTGGGAGACCGCTGTCAAAACGATTTAGCAAACTTATATAAAGCCCCTGAAATGCGCACTGGGGGATTAAAAATTGGCTTACTGGCAAGCAATCCAGATTTGTACAGCAATCGCCGCATTATGGAAGCCGCTGAATCTCGTGGTCACGAAATTCAATTTTTAAACATTAAAAATTGTTATATGAAGTTAGATGCGACCACGCCAGAAATTCACTACCGTGGTGGTCGTCTGTTGAATGATTTGGATGCCATTATTCCACGCATTCGCCCTAGCAAAACCTTCTACGCTTGTACCTTATTACGCCAATTCGAATCACTCGGCGTGTATTGCTTAAATACCTCCATGGCGATTGCAAAATCCCGTGACAAGTTACGTTCCCTACAGTTATTGCTGGATAATGGCTTACAAATCCCCACTACGGGCTTTGCGAACTCACCACTCGATACCGATGACCTAATCGATATGGTTGGCGGCGCGCCTCTGATCGTCAAATTATTAGAGGGAACACAGGGTAAAGGCGTTGTACTAGCTGAAACCCGTAAAGCCGCCGACAGCGTCATCAATGCCTTTAAGAGCCTCAATGCCAATATTTTGGTTCAGGAATTTATTAAGGAGGCCAGCGGAAAAGACTTACGCTGCTTTGTGATTGACGGCAAAGTGGTGGCTTCCATTCAACGGGTCGCCGCTGTCGGAGAGTTTCGTGCCAACATTCATCTTGGAGGACGGGCCGAGCTGGTAAAAATCACAGCGGAAGAAAAGCGACTGGCAATCAAAGCAGCCAAAGCCATGGATTTAAAAGTCGCGGGAGTCGACCTTATTCGTTCAAACAAAGGCCCCTTGCTCCTGGAGGTCAATTCTTCACCTGGCCTGCAAGGTATCGAAACAGCCACCAACGAAGACATTGCCGTCAAGATGATCATGGCAATCGAAAAGCAACTGTGCATACCTAGCGAGTAAACACCGTGCCCATCAAACGCGATGGGCACAATATTTTTTGTAGACTGAAAACGAGGTTGGGATTTTGTTTTAGGCAAATAGAAGCTTTAAACAAGTCAAAGCACGTATCATGCGGATATCGTGGATTGGTTTCGACCCGCTTGTTTCGATTTATACAACGCTTGATCCGCCCGATTTAACCAAGCAGAAGCACTGCTATCTTTCTCGTTAAGCTCAGCGATTCCTAAACTAATCGTGACATTGATGCCCGCCGATTTGGTTTTAAAAACTCGTGTAGCAATTTTTTCACGGAACTTTTCACAAAAAGATTTGGCACTTTGTTGATCAGTGTTTGGCAGCAGCATGACAAACTCCTCCCCGCCATAGCGCGCCACAAAATCCCCCCGTCGCGTAGAGGCGATCATTTCGACGGCAATATCTTTGAGAATTTGATCACCTACCAGATGTCCGTATTGGTCATTAATATCCTTAAAGTGATCCAAATCAATCATTACCAAAGAGTGTGGTCCTGTGCCTTTTTTCAAAAAAGAATTAAAGGTCAACTCCAGCGCCTTTTCCAAACCACTGCGATTGTTTAGCTCAGTTAATGGATCAATCTTACTAAGCTGCTCCAGCTGACGATTGGCAGAGGACAACGCCATTCTATTACTCGCCACATCCGTCACATCATAAACTGCAATACACGCATATTCTAATGTCCCATCTGCATTCGTTAACGGACGTAACGTTATATTCTGGTACATTTTTTCGGCAAGCCCAGTAATAGGGCGATAACTTTTAAAGGGAAATAAATGCGGACATTGCTCCCAAGAGATAAAAACAGACGTGCGCAAGCCAAATACATTATCGATTTTACGCTTCAACCATGCTTTATCGATGGAAGGAAAGAGCTCAAAGAAATCCTGTCCCTTAGCGGAAGTTGAACTTTTACCACTATGGTTTTCCATAAAGCTGTTCCACAGTGTAATTTGATAATGCTTATTGATCACAACAAGACCAAGGTCAATATGGTTGAGCATATCAAATAGCCAGTGCAACTCCATTATCTCTTCTGTATGACGTTGCATACTCACTCAATCCTCAACCAAATAAGACAAACGTTTCTCTAAAACCGGCACCGAATCTTCGGTAAATAACAGCAACAAGTCACAGCAAATATCGTAATTCTCCACTTCATAAACAATTTCTACCGTTAGTGTACGCTTCCACTGGGCTTTCTTTGCGCTAATTAAACTGTCCATTTTAACATGCTGACCGAGCAAAGCTGGATGCCCATAACTAAAATCAATATCCATCTGTTTACCCAGCGCGTCCATATAAGGTCCAACAAGCACCGACGCCACATCCATTAAAAGCTCAATTTCTTTTGTATTCCCAACGCTTCCAGAGGCACCCAGCAATTTTGCCATGTCCGAAAAACTGGCATCATTAAAAATCAACAAGGCTTCCAGCGCCACACCAGCCCCAACAAACCCTTGTGATACCGCTGAAAAGCTCGCGCCTCGGTTAGTATAATCAAGCGCCATCTGCAACTCGCTGACTTCGAGAATGTGAACAGAAGGAACGGGCAGCTTGATAAAAACATTAAGCATATCCGCTAGCACACTCGCGGCGCGCCCCATTGCTACATTTGACACCTCTTGCAGACAGTCCGAAACAGAAAACTTATCTAAATCAAAGTCGCTAGGGATAGAATGCGGCGCAGCCGTTTCGTCACTAACCATTAAGTTCAGCGCCAATAAAGACTGACGCATCACTTCCGGTCTAATGGGCTTTTTATGAAATTCACTTGCCCCTAAGTCTTTGACTCTCTGAACGGCTTTTGGCTGCACGTCACCCGACACAACAAAGACATGAGGGGCTTGAGGCACATGCTGTAGCGCCTCAAGGGTTTGATAGCCATCTTTGACAGGCATATTCAAATCGAGAAACAACACATCAATCGGCTTTGAGGTGATAATATCTAACGCCTCCTGCCCATTCGCTGCGTAATCTACTTGGATATCCCAATCAGCTGGCAAGGCCTTAGCGAGTTGTCGTCTTGCGATGCTAGAATCATCACATATCAGTACACGGGTACTCATTAATACATTCTTCCTGGAAGTCCATACCATTCAAGTATAAAAGCAATTTTCAAAAACGAGCGTCATCACTAAGACAATCCATACTTGTTTGATATTAAATTAACGACTTTTCAATACATAAATTGTAATTTTAACTCAATCGACTCGTGAATATAGTGGAGTTATGTTAATAAGATCAAGTTAATGACAGGAGCGCCTTCACGATGAGCGCCTCGTCATAGCGATCCACCTTATGTCGAATCAAAGGGGTTTTGATTACCTGAACACCAAACCGAGACAATTCCTCAATATCAAGCACCCCATAATCATAGGAATCATCCAACAAAAGATAATCTAATGCAGAAAACGTGTTACTGACAGACTGGCCATCAAGATCGCGCTGGATAACAGAAAGCAAACGCGCTACTTGCCCCATTAAGGACAAGCCAATTTGCTCTGGATCAACGCCCAAATTGGGAATATATACCTTAGGATTGGGATTATCACAAATGGAAAGCCCAACACCTTTTGGCAATAAGTTGGCCAACAAGCTACTGTAAAAACTACCCGGCGGATAACAAATCAGATCGGCTGTGGCGATCATATCACGTCGATCATCGGCAATCTGACGATTAATCGGCACCACACCTCGCAACCCTTTATTTAACCAAATATGTTTAATCGGACTCTTCAGATGGGCATGTTCTTTACCTGTGATTCGGTGCTGGCCTAAAATGACACTACCATCTTCCAACTCAACACCAAGATGAAAGGGCGAATCCAAGATGGTTTTCACTTCCCCTAAGGTTTTGACAATACGCGAGAATAAAAAGACAATCGGGTCGAGCTGTTGCTGATTATTCAGATACCCCCCCGCCATAATAAGATTGCCAATACTTGCTCCACGCAGATCGAACTCAGGGCTAATTTTCGCTTGCGTGACCGCTAGCTGTGTCTGAATTAGGGCGCGCATGGGATTGGGAATCGGCTCAATCAAAGGATGATGACCATCCACCAATTGTTGTAGCTGCTCAGCCAGAACGTCAAGACTGTCCGTTTGCGCAAAACGATGGGTAAATAATGCATACACATCCGGCTGCCCCATCACCGTTTCGTCCGCTAACGCCATCAAACGGCTGCGCAAATCGCCCACAGCAGGCATATCAAATTCGGCACGCAAACGAGCAGAGCTTCCTCCCGAGTCAAAGGGCGTCACCAAGTGAATAGAGTGATGGGTGAACTTCTTTAACTCTCGACTGGCTTTGTTAAACGCTGAGCCACCACTAAAGAACAAGACTTTTGGTCCCTGTTCCGGCAAGCTTTCATAACGGTGTATGCGAACCGGATCTGGCACCTGCAAACGACGCCAGATACGACAAGTACTGGACATAACATCCCCTTTGCTAAACAGTCTTTAGAAACATTACCTATCTTCATAACGACAGAAACTGCGCAAAGTTTACCCTGCAAAGCCCGCCTTTCACAGCGCCATCATAGGAATAGACCACCTTCAACCTAAAATACACAAGTTATTAACCGCAGTTCCTATTAAACAGTAAAGAGGAGTGAAACTTACCGAAAGAGTAAGTATCTAAAAAAACAGGATAAGAACAGTACATACTAGGTTTGGCTTTAGTCGCGCTTTCACGCACAATACGCCAACCTTCGAAACCAGATGGATGACATATTATGTCGATAGGATTACTGGCTTTACTGGATGACATCACCACGTTACTTGACGACATCGCCGTGCTATCGAAAGTGGCTGCGAAGAAAACCGTGGGGGTATTAGGAGATGATCTCGCCCTCAATGCAGAGCAGGTATCAGGCTTTAGCGCAGACAGAGAGCTGCCCGTGGTGTGGGCCGTCGCAAAAGGCTCCTTGGTTAACAAAGCCATTTTGGTGCCCCTAGCAATAGCAGTCAGTGCCTTTCTACCTTGGCTGATTCAACCCATACTGATGCTGGGTGGTCTATATCTGTGTTATGAAGGCGCTGAAAAAGTACTGCATAGCATCAAACAACGCCGCGACAAGAAAAACCACCAGCAAATCGTCTTGAGTCGCCTTACAGCACAACTCAAGCAAACCGATGCCAGGCTAGACGAAGAAGCACTGAGGAAACAAGAAAAAATCAAAGTCAAGGGCGCTATTCGCACAGACTTCGTCTTGTCAGCTGAAATCATTGTGATCGCGCTGGGCACGGTAGAAAATCAGAGTATTTTAATTCAGGCTCTCGTGGTGAGTGTCATTGCGTTTTTAGTGACGGTTGGAGTCTACGCGTTAGTGGGCCTAATTGTGCGGTTAGATGATATGGGTCTCGCATTGTTTAAATCCAAACACACTCTTATTAAAAAGACAGGGAGTGTGATTTTACAAAGTGCCCCTTGGCTTATTAGATTATTAACGGTGGTAGGAACTGTGGCGATGTTTTTGGTTGGAGGGGGAATATTTGTTCACGGATTACCTCTATTGCATGGTATTGAACAAACGATCGATTCTATTGACTTATTCTCCATGCCTTTGTTAACAAGCACTCTAACCGTCTTGTTTAATATTCTCATTGGCTTGGGATTAGGAGGAATAGCTATTGCCATGGCTTCCCTCTTTAGCAAGAAGGAAGCACATTGACAAACATCAGACTAGAGCATCCGTTTATCAGCTTGCTTTTTTCGCTTTAAGATGAACAGCATTCGCCAACTCATGAACAAGTGCTTTGCTAACATGACCTGTCACTTTTAAATGATGGTCTTTTTGGAACTGTTTTACAGCAGCCATTGTTTTGCGTCCCATTAGTCCATCTGCATGACCGACTTCTTTATAACCCAAAGTCAACAGATCTTTTTGAGCAGCTAGCACTTCTTTGCTATGATGTTTCTTAGCGACCAACTTATGAGCAGTTTTCTCTTTTGATGTAGAACTAACCGCTTTGTGAGTAACTTCTTTTTTGACTTCAGGAGTCGATTTTGTTCCAGCAGGTTGCGCATCTTGTGCGTAAACTTGTGGAATAACAAGACAACATGTAGCCAAAACAACAGGTAGACATAAACGCATGGCAACTCCCTATACACATAAATGATTCTTTGTAAATGCGCTAAACGCGGCGACTATATAACATGAAGAATCACACTAAGATATAGGAAGTGCATATGTTTGATTTTTCCTTTCAACAAACTGAAAATCCATACATTAAACTGACTATTCACCTTAAAAAAAAGTGAAAAAGACAGCCCTAACGCAAGGATAATAAATGCTGAGTCAGCTCAGCAAAACCAAGCCCTCCAGGGAAATTCGTTTGAAAACGCGGGACATGCGTCATACTAGGAAGGTGTTCTGCAATGTTCGATACCCCGACACTTAGGGGAAAACGTGCAAACATACTTTCATCATTGGGAGCATCTCCTACATACATCACTTGTGCAGCGAATCGCTCATCACTGACATTGTACTCCTGATTAAGAACACGTTTTGCCATCGCAAACTTATCATACCCTTCGCCACTGACATTGATATGAATAGAACTCGCTTTTGCATTTAGTCCAAGCTCTTTCAATGCCAATAAACACGCCTCTTTCGCTTCGATAGCAGGCGGCCTTACTTCTTGCGCAAAGTCGATAGCCACATCCGTTAAGCGATAGGCTTGGTCACGAGCCAGACGCAGCGCTGGAAAACTGTCTAGAACCGATGTCACGATGGCAAGTATTTCTGTTTTCTGCGCCACCATCACCGTTTCATCTTGCCAGAACTGGTAGCTAAGGGAGCCATGATTCTTTTTGCGAATAAAGACACCACCGCCCTCACTAATCACCCCAGCCACAGGCCAAGTTCGCGCCATCATATCGGACCAACCCGCACACCCCCCTGTAACAGGAATAACCGTCAAACCTCTAGAGGCTAACTGCTCTAATGCAACCAAACTGTCTGTTGGCAATCGCCCTTCCCAAGTCAAGGTATCATCTACATCGGTGAGAATATAACGGACAGCTTGGCAATCGCTCTTCGTCAGCGCTTCTAATGGTTTGATCAAAACCTTCTCCATAATCACATCAAAGGCGCAAAACGGGTTGGATCATCCGTAATAATGGTATCCATTCCCCATTCCCAATGCTGGGCAACCAATGCCATATCGTTCGCGGTATAACACAGCAATTGATAGCCAGCCCCTTTAATGGCCTGAGCCTTCTCTTGTGTTAACGCCCGATAGTCACAGTTCAAGCTGTAGGCCTGTATGGCTTCAAGCTGTGCCTGCCAATCCTCTGGGATCGGCCCATACAACTGACCAAGATGGCGTGTCTTATCCAGTTGATGACATAGCAGCAAAGCCCCGTGATTAAAACTGGAAATCAATAACTTATCGTTATCTTTCCAATGTGCATCTAAAGCGGCCAAGACCGGTGGTACAATGTTCTCAACATCGGACTCATCGTGTTTGATCTCTAGGTTCAACCCTAAACCAAGGGACTGAATACATTCTAACGCTTCGACCAGAGTAGGCACTTTTTCACCGGCAAATTCCGCTGAGAAATAACCACCCGCATCCAATCCAGCGACATATTCAGGCAATGCTTGACGAGTCACTCCTGCACCATTCGTACAACGACTCAACTCATCATCATGAAAGATGATCAAACCACCCTCACCAATCAAATACACATCGATTTCTACCCAAGTGACTCCTGTCTCTGCAGCAGCACGGATAGACGCCAAGGTATTTTCTGGCGCCAATAGAGCCGCACCACGGTGCCCCATTACTTTCGCGTTAATGATATCTTTTTTTGGGCTTGTCATTGGACCCTCTCTGATAAAATGGCTTCATTGCACGACGCTTAAAGACACGCTGAAAGCATCATAATCGTTGCTGTGTATTGGCATCAAATAGATGCCAATCTTCTCTTGGCGCAGTGAACCAAAGATGGCTCCCAATATCGGGCAAATGAGGGCCAGACAAACGCACCACCAAAGGCACGGCTGAGCCATCAGTTTGCTGACTCCCCACAAGCACCCCGTGAATCAAGGTTTCTGCGCCGAGAGATTCTACCGCCTGCACTTGCAAAGCGAAATCACCATTTTGCTCGTCACTCGCTACTAAATGCTCAGGTCGAATGCCCCAAATCATTTTACCGCGATAGTCGTGAGAGAGTGGCAACACCAACGACTCATTCAGTTTAATGCCAACCTCAGTCATCTCAGCGTCTAATAAATTCATCGCTGGAGACCCAATAAAAGCGGCAACAAAGGTCGACGCGGGCTTATTATACAACTCCATTGGCGTGCCAATTTGTTCAGCTTTCCCTTTATTTAACACGACAAGACGGTCCGCCAAGGTCATCGCCTCGACCTGATCATGGGTTACATACAAGGTGGTGGTTGCCAGCTTGCGTTGTAACTGACGAATCTCAACACGCATTTGTACGCGAAGCTTCGCATCCAAGTTAGATAAGGGCTCATCGAATAAAAAGACTTTAGGATCTCGCACCATAGCGCGCCCCATCGCTACACGCTGACGCTGGCCACCAGACAGCTGATTCGGCTTACGATCCAGTAATTCTTCCAACCCCAACATAGTCGCCACACTGTTTACCTTAGTATCGCGCTCTTCTTTTGGGACACCTCGATTTTTAAGACCATAGGCCATGTTCGCCCGAACGGTCATATGAGGGTACAAAGCATAATTTTGGAACACCATGGCGATATCACGGTCTGCAGGCTCTTTCTCATTGACGCGGTTTCCCTTGATCAGCAAATCCCCCTGAGTGATGGTTTCAAGCCCCGCTACCATGCGCAGCAAGGTAGACTTACCACAACCCGATGGCCCAACCAATACGATGAATTCCCCTTCTTCAATGCTTAAATCGATACTTGGAATCGCTTGGTAACCATTTGGGTAGGTTTTACCAATGTTCTTTAATACTAAATCGGTCATTGCTTACTTCTCCGCGTCAACCAAGCCTTTTACAAACAATTTCTGCATACCAACCACCACGGCCACAGGGGGAATCATCGCCAATAGGGTGGTTACCATTACATTATTCCACTCAATGTCCCCATCTGGGACAGACAACATATTCTTAATACTCATCACCAAGGTGTAATAAGTATCGTCTGTGGTAATGATCAACGGCCATAGATATTGGTTCCACCCATAAATAAACATAATCACAAACATGGCCGCGATATTGGTTCGGGACATGGGCAATAAAATATCGAAAAAGAAGCGAATCGGACCAGCCCCATCAATACGAGCCGCTTCCACTAACTCACCAGGCATGGACATAAAACATTGACGAAACAGGAATGTCGCTGTAGCACTGGCAATCATGGGGAGAATCAAACCACTGTATGAATTCAACATATTAAGATTGGCAATGACTTGATAGGTCGGCACAATCCGCACTTCCACAGGTAACATCAAGGTAATAAAGATCACCCAGAAAATCAGCGAGCGAAACGGAAAGCGAAAAAACACAATGGCATAGGCCGAAATCATCGAGATGGCGATTTTGCCAAAGGTAATACCCAACGCCATAATCATCGAGTTTAACAACAAGTGCCAAACAGGGATCTGTAGGGTACTGCCTGCCGCATGAAACAGCACATGGCTCCAGTTCTGAACCCCTTGGTCACCAAACCACAAAGGCACACTGTCAGCAAAGCTGCTTGCCGATTGCGTCGAACCGACCAACGCCACCCATACAGGCAAGGCTACAATCAGCACACCAGCAATAAGAATAAAATGGCTAAACAATTTGAGCCAAGGACGATTTTCGATCATTAGTATTGCACCTTACGCTCAATAAAACGGAACTGAACCACGGTCATCAAGCCGACAATAGCCATTAACACAATCGATTGAGCCGCCGAGCCACCACTGTCCAAACCGATAAAGCCGTCTTTAAACACTTTATACACCAAGGTATTGGTACTTCCATCTGGCCCACCTTGAGTCGTGGTATCAATCACACCAAACGTATCAAAAAAGGCATAAACCAGATTCACGACTAACAAAAAGAAAGTAGTGGGTGAGAGCAAGGGAAACACGATATCCCAGAACCGCTTAAACGGACTGGCTCCATCAATGGCGGCTGCTTCAATTAAAGAGCGCGGAATGGCTTGTAAACCGGCTAAGAAAAATAAGAAGTTATAACTGATTTGTTTCCAAGTCGCCGCAATCACCACCAATATCATGGCCTGATCGCCATTTAAAAAGTGATTCCAATGGATGCCAATACGATCCAAAAACAACGCAATAGGTCCAATATTGGGGTCAAATAAAATCCACCAGAGTACCCCAGCAAGGGCGGGGGCCACGGCATAGGGCCAAACCAACAAGGTTTGATAGACCATTTTTCCGCGAATCACACGGTCTGCCATCACCGCTAACCATAGAGCGATAGCAATACCGAAAAAAGCAACAGAAAAACTAAATACCATGGTCACACCCATGGATTTGTAATAAAGCGGGTCTTGAAAAAGGTCGATAAAGTTTCCAAAACCAATAAAGGTCTGACTTAAACCAAACGCATCTTCTCGATAAAACGCTTGTTTAAACGCTTGACCTGCTGGCCACAGAAAGAAAATAGCAGTAATGATGAGCTGGGGTAAAACCAGCAGGTAGGGCAACTTTTTTTGCGGAAAATAAACAGACATAGCATCGCTCGGCAAATTCAAACATCAACATCCCCACCGACTTTTGCCGATGGGGATGACAAACACCCAGTAGAGTAAGATTTACTTTACTGATGCGCTCTCGCGAATTTACGTAGCAAGACATCACCACGCTCTACTGCAGTATTCAGAGCTGCTTGCGGTGTTGCTTGACCACTCCAGACACTTTCCAGAGCGCTGTTAATCACATCACGAATTTGCACAAAATTACCCAAGCGCAACCCACGAGAATTCACCGTTGGCTTACTCGCCGTCATCTGAAGTACCGCTACGTCTGTACCAGGATGAGTTTTGTAGAAACCTTCTTTCTTGGTCAGCTCATAAGCAGCATGGGTAATGGGCAAGTAACCCGTAAACTGGTGCCATTCTGCTTGAATTTTTGGCGTCGACAAGAAATGTAGAAACGCAGCAACCGCTTTGTACTGCTCTTTAGATTTGCCTCTAAGAACCCATAATGACGCCCCGCCGATAATGGTATTATTAGGCTTTTTCACTTCACTCGCCCAGTACGGCAAAGACGAAACACCGAAGTCAAACTTCGCATTTTTCACCATGCCACCATAAGCAGAAGAGGAGCCTGTATACATAGCACACTGTTGGCTATAAAACATAGGAACACTGTCACTACGACGGCCACCATAGCTAAAAATACCGCTCTTTTGCCATTCGTGCATTTTGGTGATGTGCATCACTTGAAGAGGACCATTGAACAATAACTTGGTGCCTTTTATGCCTGAAAAACCATCGTCGTTTGAGGCAAAAGGAACATTATGTCGAGCACTGAGGTTTTCTAGTTGCACCCAAGATTGCCAGCCAGTGGTGAAACCACATTTAGCCCCGCTTGCTAACAGCTTTTTAGAGTCAGCAGCCACTTCTTCCCAAGTTTTTGGTGGTGAACTAATGCCTGCTTTTTTAAACATGTCTTTATTGTAGTAAAGAACAGGTGTTGAACTGTTAAACGGCATCGACAACATATTGCCTTGTAAGTCGGAGTAATAGCCAGTGACAGAACTGAGGTAATCTTTCGGATTGAACGGCTCGTGGGTGTCTTTCATCAATTTATAGACAGGGTAAATAGCGCCTTTCGCCGCCATCATACTGGCCGTGCCCACTTCAAAAACTTGCACAATGGCAGGTTGCTTATGGGCACGAAATGCCGCGATAGCAGAAGTCATGGTTTCCGTGTAATTCCCTTTAAACACTGGGTCGACTTTGTACTTATCTTGAGAATCGTTAAATTCTTTAACAATCTTATTGAGTTCTTCCCCGTTAGCACCACCCATCGCATGCCACCATTGGATCTCCGTAGTCGCAAAGCTCGAACCAGAAAGAGACAGGCCTAAAACGGCCATTGCTAGCGTTAATTTACGCATTTCATGATTCCTCACACCATTGGTTTGTTTAAAGTTTGCAAACAAAATAGAGGCTAATTATTTCCGTTATATGACAAACACTTTTATTTCACAAACCAAATTTTTAAAAAAACAATGAAAAATCACAAAAAAACAAACATATTCAATAAAAAAGCTCACAAAAAGCAGTAACAAGCTTGTTTCACTTCAACAATAAAATTGTCGATAATTCCTCTCTTAAAGCGCCATAATGAGATTCTAACGTCAAGTAAAACTCTGGGATCGCAGAAGTATTATCTTCCTTAGCGGCAAACTCAATCGCTCTGGCATCTTGCGTCATCGCCTGCCCAGACACTTCAGCACAGGCGCCTTTCAAACGATGGGCAGTTTGCGCCACCTGCAGCCAATCTTCGGCTTGAATGCTCGTTTCCAATTGGGAAACCAAATAAGCCGCCTCTCTTAAAAACTCAGCCGCGACAAGCGCCATCAGTTCATCACTTCTCGCCATGCGATTTTTAAAATCTTCGAGATCAAACACCCTTGCTTCTACCATGACTTAGACTCTCCTATTTTTTTATCTTTGCATGTGGCAACCACTTTTCCAATACAGCCAACAACTCATCTTTATCAATAGGCTTAGCAATATGATCATCCATCCCAGCCTCAAGGCAGACTAACTTATCCCCTTTCATCGCATTGGCACTTAAGGCAACAATGGGGACATTTTTGGCTGTTTTGCCTGTATCTAACTGACGGATTCGTCCCGTCGCCTGATACCCATCCATAATAGGCATCTGACAATCCATAAAAATCAAATCGTAATGAGTAGACTGCAACATCGTCAGCGCTTCTTCGCCATTATTGGCAATATCAACCTCAATCCCTAACCGACCCAGCAAGCCACGAGCAACAACTTGATTAGTAAAATTATCTTCCACTACTAATATTTTGGCATTAAATTCTGGGGGTTGATCAAGCCAGCCATTAGTCGGGCCTTCTTGAGGCGAGCTTAATAGCCCATGTGACGCCTCCTCTTTCAATGGCGAAGTCAGTATTTGTGTCAGCACTTGATGCATTTCGTGGTTAAATACGGGCTTATGCAACACTTTCATATCAGACTCGAGACTTTCTTTGGAATAATTCAGCAACAAAACACAGGTCAACTTTTTCTGTGCACATACTTGCTTAAGTTTTTCCTGATCCTCTTGAGAAGCTTGTCCATAGAGAGAGTCATCCAACAAAAGAATCCTATTTTCCGTGTACACAGTCTGCCCAGTCTCAGCTACCTCATCGTCTAACCATGACACGAGGGAATTAAACACTGTCACATCTAATCCCATGTTCTGAACTAATGAAGCAACGTAATCACGCCCCACGTCATTGTGATACACCAATACCGCCGAATACTCATGGAAAGCCGTGTCATTCTCCTTTTCTTGACACTCAAACGGCACGGTCACTTTAAACCAAAACGTAGAGCCTTTACCTTCTTCCGAGTCGACACCAATGCTTCCGCCCATTAATTCAACAATACTTTTACTGATGGCTAAGCCTAAGCCCGTCCCACCAAATTTTCGAGTGGTCGAATTATCTGCCTGTTTAAAGCGTTGGAATAAATTCTTTTTCAGGGCTTGATTGATACCTATACCAGTATCAGACACTTTAACGCTTAACTCACAGGAACCACTGTTTAGAGGATCAACATGGATAAACAAATTCACCTCACCCTGCGAGGTAAATTTAATGGCATTACCCAATAAATTCATAAGCACTTGCTTGATCCGTAATCGATCCGCCAAGATAGACACTTGAGGAATAAAAACCGCTGGCACATTAAATTCGATGTTTTTCTCCTGCGCCCTGAAGACCAACAGCTGACTCACTTCTTCCACTAGCTCTCTTAGGTTGAATAACTCCTCATCCAACACAATACTGCCACTTTCGATCTTAGATAAATCCAATATATCATTGATCAATTCCAATAATGCTTCCGCACTTTGGCGCGACAAATTCGCCAGATTTTTTTGTTCAGGGCGCAAATCCGTGCTCATCATTAAAGAGAGACAACCAATGACGCCATTGAGCGGCGTACGAATTTCATGACTCATATTCGCTAAAAACAGGCTCTTTGCCTGATTGGCTTCTTCAGCCTCATGCTTCGCTTTACTATGCGCTAACTCTGACGCCCTAAGTGAGCGGTTTGCTTCTAAAAGATCCTGTGTGCGACGACGTACCAGGCTCTCAATTTCAGACATCTGACTACTGACCATCAGCAAAAACCAAACCAGAATACCCGCCACCAAGAAACCACATACCAACACAAACTGCACACCCCAAGGCTGCTTATAAAAACGGCTCTCACTCACCTGAAATAAACGCCAACGCTTTTCGCCGACTTTCACATCATAGGCAACCGCCTGCCCAAAGTCCCCCTTGTTAAAACGCGATATTAAAGTGGCAACAGACAAATCGGCCGATTCGCTTTGCGTCACCAAAACAGGTGAATCGCCAGCCCCATGCATATCCACTAGATATAACTGGGTATTTGGCAACAACCCTCTATTAACTATCTCCTTAGTTAACATATCTAGCCCTATGACTGCCGTCGCCATACCTAAAACCTTCCCGGTCTCATCGTTAAAAAATGGTAAAAACAGTAAGACCCCCTTACTCCCTTGAACCAGATTGATCGGATCAGTTGGGTAGGCTTGTTTTAGCTCAATGGCCTTATCAATCGCCTTTCGCCTACTTTCTTGGGAATAAACATCATAGCCAATCGCGGCTTTATTTTTCTCTCTGGGCACCACAAACGTGACCACAATATGGCGTTTTCGAGGAGTAACATTCACCAACTTCCCCGATGAATCCCTTTCTTTAACTCGAAATTCTAAATGGGGGTAACTCTTTTGAATATTACGTTCAAAGGCAGGTATCGACAGGCCATCCACCACATAGTTGACAGAAACCCCTAAAAAAGAGTTATCTCGGGACATCGCACTCAATGCATATTTGTCGAACTCTTTAGACGACACTTCTTCACTGCCTCGTACAAATCCCGCTACCCCATAAAGCAAATCGACACTGTTTTTTATCCGGTTATTTAAAGAGATTTCTAATAATTCAGCATTTACCCGAAACTCCTTAGCCTGCTTATTCTCTTCAAACTCACTCACCCCAAACGACACCCCAAACGTCAAAATGAGAATAAAAATCAGCCCTCCCATCAAACTGAACTGATGCTGAAAATGATTACCAAAATAACGGGGAAATAGCACAGCAAACCAAGGCACGATGACCAGCGCTCCAATGGAGTCCCCCACCCACCAACCAAACCAGTTAAGCCAAAAACCGTCCCAGGTGATGATATTAAAATACAATAGGGCGGAAGAACCGACCGTAGCGCCAATCAGAGTGGACAAAACACAAGCTAAAAAGACAAAGCGCAACACCAAATCCACTCGGTGGAAAGCGAACGGAATCCCCACATAACGACGTACTAACCAAGCACCAACTGCCGCCTGAAGAGCCGCCCCACATGCGATGACAGCAGGCAACAACACAGCAAATAGATGGAGGTTGTACCAAGTGGCGGACACATTTACGAGAAATGAACCGAGAAACACGCCGCATAGGCCTGCTCGCGGAAAGAACATCGCAGCAACTAAAGCCAAACCCGAAGCGGGCCAGATAATGGTTGCATAGCCAGGTGGAATGGCAGCCATTAAGCCCAATATCCCCAGAGCCCAGTACATTAGCGCAGTGACAACAACAATGACTATTCCTTTAAACATAATGCACCAATTTATCAAGAGGAGGTCTTTAAACTAAAAAGCGTAGATAGGTTATCTCCGGGTCAAACGGATCGGCTGTCTTTATGCTAAGAATAGCCAAAGAATCTTACTCATGACCTTGATAATCGTTACATTATGTAATGAAAATAATGAGCTATAACTGCAAACACATTGAATCATAAAAACACGAAATGCTTACCCGCCGATAGAGCAAGATAAGCATTTGCTGAAGGAAGGCTCTCTTACGAAGAGGCTGTCGCAAAAGAGATCAAGCAGGAATCGTTACAACTGGAACTGACTCACTGCGGTATTCAAAGTACCTGATAACCCGTCTAACTTTTTGGCTGTTGCAACCGTATTCTTGGCAGACTCAGCGTCTTCACGGATAATCATCGCGATACGATCAATTTTTCTGGCAATATCATCACTGGCGTGATTCTGCTCAGTCAAAGCATTACAAATATAATCAATGGACTCTTCTACCTTTTCGGTACTGTTTGTCACATCATTCATAGATTGACCAGCCTGCTGTGCAAGCAACACACCTTGCTCAACCCGCTGAAGCCCTGATTCCATGCTAAGCGATACCGCCTCTGTTGCCTCTTGTATCTGCCCGACAATCTGCGCAATTTCGCTAGTCGACTGAGTGGTTCGCATCGCCAAATTACGAATTTCATCTGCTACCACGGAAAAACCGCGCCCTTGCTCACCCGCTCTCGCCGCCTCTATCGCCGCATTAAGAGCCAACAGATTGGTTTGATCCGCTACGTCCTTGATTACCTGCATGATATTAGAAATATCACTGGATCGGTCTTCTAACTCTTTAATCAACGCGGATGAACCACGGGAATACTCAGAGATTTTATTCATTTCATTCGTTGCAGATAACACAACCCCACCCGCCTGGGTTGACAGCTCACCAGATTGCACAGAAAAAGACTGCGCACTCTTAGCATGCTCCGTTACCTGACCAATACTCACTGCAAGTTGCTGAACCGTCGCCGCCACAGAAGACGCCGCCTCATTCTGAGAACTGGCACTGTTCGCCACATGAGCCGACGCATCAAACAATTCAGCAGCTGCACGCGACACATCACTTGTACTCTCTCGTACCTGACATAAAATCGAGTGGGTCTTGTCGACAAAGCCATTTACAGACGAGGCAATTGAAGACAACTCATCCCGTCCTTCTACTGGTAAGCGCTTCGTTAAATCGCCGCGCTCTAAAAACGTCACCACATCCAACACACGAAACACACGCTTTCTCAGGTCTCGTGCCAACAAACGCTGACTGGCAATAACAAACAAACCGCCCGCAACCAGAGGTGTCAAAATCAACCACAAAATCATCGCCATCTGTTTTGAGATGACGCTGTCCGACGAAGACTCAAGCCCTTGATTTTCCTTAACCAATTGGTCGATATTATGAATCATCGGTACCAAATACAAACCGTAAATAGAATCCGGTATTTGCAGTGCATCCTGCGGGCTATCTTGAGCCATATTAATGGCACTATTGAACTGCTTAAAATACTCCGCCCACAGGGGCTTAATCTGCTTTAAAAGCTTCGCTTTCTTCTCATCAACCACATGAGAGGCTTCTATCGTCTTCAACAATGCATTGATCTTAACATTCGCTGCATCAAGGGCCGTTTTGGTTGAAGGCAGAATAGGATCCCCTTTTGCCACAGACAGACCAGTCGCCTTCATCTCAAACAAATGCTGAGACGTCGCGATTTGCAATTTGTAATGATCAAAGTCTGTCCTCAAAGAAGAGAGAATATAAGCTGCGAAGACGCCAACCAAAATAATACTGATGGCCGTCACACCAGAAAGAACCCACATCTTTTTGTTAATGTTCACATGCTTCTCCAATTGATCAACATAGAGAGATGAAAAATCACCCCTCTTTTTTTCAGAAGCATGTTACAAAATGTATATGACGCTTTTGTAACAAAGCAGCAAAGATCACGAAGAAACACGACATTTCATAACACACATCAAAAAAAGAAAACATAAATAAAAATATAGACTTAGCTATAAAATGATCAACGAAATCATCAACATAACAAGCATGGTATAGCTGTAAAACCTGCAGTGATCAGCTTCCCTATCACTCCCATAAATACAATTTATTACAGGCATTATCGTGACTTTATGCTTTGACGGCTCATAAGCAATGCGTTTAGGTGGTTCAATCCATTTTAGGGAAGATGACTCTAGCCTCTTGCTATCGGCGTTTTTCAAGGTAGCAGTGAGCGATATTTAGGCTACTCTAGAGCGTTATCATTTAACCAGAAATGAACTTAAACAAAGAGCTGACACAGAGGGAGCTAACAAGATTGAATTTGTTAACAAATTACGCCAAATTAAGTTGAAAATTAAAACTGGAACAATGCCAGATAAAGTAATGATGCCGAAAGAATGATGAGTTATAAAATTAAATTGCTGTCCAGCGATGACCTAAAAGAACTGTATAGAGTAACTGGCCCCGAAGAAAAATTTCTTTGCACTTTATACATGATGATCAAGCACGAAGGTGGCGATTGGGAAATTGAGTTTGATCACCCCCTTCGTGGATACAAAGGAACTTTAGGCAACTTAGAACAACGTACTAGGCAGTATTCTCAACAGGGTCTTTGGCCTGAACAAATCAGTCTTGGCGTAGGGATTCACAAGGATGGGAAGCTAATCCGTGTACTGGAAGCCAAAGATTTGGGGGGCTATCACCAGTAAAAAAGCTCTCGAGTGAGGGCTTTTTTCTAAGCTGCGTGGCTGGCTGCGATCGGTCGCTTCTTTTCAGCGGGCAGGTCTTTCTCGATTCGTGAGATGATGGTACTCACCCCACGGCTTTGCTTTTCTCCTAGCTCTAAGCCAGATCCAAAAGCCGCTGCAAGGTAAGGAAAGTTGCTCTTTCGCTAAGATGATCTCTTCTTGAGTGTCCATGTCTAATATTTTCCAGAAACTAGGATTTAAAAACTCAAACAAAGCATGTCAATATTTAGATTAGACCAATAGGAGAGAACATCATGGAACCCCAAAAAAAGAAAAATACAGAATCCTCATTTGATTTAAACATTACTACAGAGTACCACGCTATCGGTGTAGATGCGCTTGAAGAGCAGCTCAGAGCAAAAATCACTGAATTCACCTCGAGCAGTTGCATCATTAACGGCAGAAAACGAAAAGGAAGCTATCGTCTATTAGCGGAATATACAGGTATTAGCCAAGCATACATTCATCAATTTCACAGTGAAAAGCGAGCCATCTGTATCACCAATATGAATAAGCTCGCAAACCACTTTGGTATCAAATACGTGGTTAGCAACTTCTAAGCCCATTATTTTGTATACTAAAGTGTACAAAAAGTTACAATAATTGACAAGAATCTAAAATCGTTCAATATAGGGGAATCAGACAAAAGGCTAAAAAAGGATGGAACCTAATGAGTCGCAACGAGCATGATTTAGCCCATTACCAGTTGATTAGAATATCATCGGATATTAAGGCGTTAGGTACACTGTCAAAATGTACTGTTGAAAGCACGGAAGACTCCCAAGAAAGCCTAGCTGTCGAATTGCAAGAACCTACCCAAAAAGCTCCTCTTTACGAGGGGCTTTTTTATTTGCTCTAACCTGCCGACTAGAAAAGGAAAACCATATGGAACATATTCAAATACAGCTGCTCGCAGAAAAGATTCTCGGACTCACTCCAGAGCAAACAGACGCACTGGTCGATAGAGGCGAAGATTACGACACCCCGCTTAAAGAACGCTTCGGTATTGATCTACAGACCTTTGGGAAGATTGCTAACGCTCTTATCCCGTTAACTCCAATCATCCAAGAACCCAATACAGAAAAGTTCATCCACGCTTTTGTCGAATTCCAAAACGGACACGGCACGATATTAGCCAAAAAAGATTTTGCTGAATAACCTTCCTCAAAAACGGGAAGTCTAAGAGCTAGGGTTGGCAGCAGATTTGTCAAAGTAGCGCGTATCAACATTGAATAACGTTTTAGTGAAAAACCATAGACGAATAGCATCGACATTCGCGGAAGATAACAATTCTTACATAGAAAAATTTAATAAAAAATATCGACTTAGCTATGAAAAACTAACAAGATGACAAACATAACAAGATGACAAACATAACAAGAATGAAACAACAACAATATTAACCGTCACTACATTCTTTAGCACGCCTCAAAAATACAATTTATTACAGGCATTATCGCGACTTTATGCTTTTTGAGGAAACCCTTGAACATCCATAATACAGACAGATAGACTAAAATATTTTAAAAATGGATTTGAAAGTGCTGAAAGGCTTGATATATAAGGCGCTGAGGAAGTTCAAAAGATGCTTAATGCATAGAATTTAGCCTATTGACGACTCAACGAAAGATCGTCGCCGCATTGGAAGGCAAAGGTTACGATTTCCACTAATTACCAAATATATCCCACTGCAGAGCCTGCCTTTCTTGACTAGGCAGGCTTTTTATTAGAGTGGTGGATATGATCAAGGCTTTGTTGTCACGATGTGAGCAAGTAACTCCCATTAAGCAGCATAAGTTTTTGATATATAAATAAAATTCAAGCTTTATAGTAATTTTAATATATTTCTCTCATTTCAATTAATAAAAAGAATTGTATTAATATTACAATTTTCCCATAATGGGAAATTCTTATTAAATAATTCATGGAATAAAGAAGATTACTCTATGAGGGTTATTAGCAAGAAAGCTCTACGGGAGTTTTGGGAACAAACGGATTATCAGGATGCGGAACAGCCTTTGAAGGCATGGCATTATGAAGCTAGGAATGCGGATTGGAAAACACCACACGACATAAAAAAGCATTACGCAAATGCCAGCATCCTTAAAAATGGCAAGGTCGTGTTTAATATACACGGTAACAAATACCGTCTTGCTGTAGAAATTGATTATACGTATTCGCTGTGTTTCGTCCTGTTTGTTGGCACTCACACGCAATACGACAAAGTGGATATCGATTCACTTTAAGGGAGATGATGAGATGAACATTAAACCTATTAAAAATGACGATGATTTAACTCTAGCAGTGCTTCGGATGCGCAGCCTTCGAGGTGCAGAGCTTGGTTCACCTGAAGGTGACGAGATTGAAATATTAGCGACTCTTGTTGAGGCTTATGAAGAGAAACATCACGCTATAGATGCTCCAGATCCGATTGAAGCGATTAAATTCAGAATGGATCAGATGGGACTAAAAGATGCAGACTTAACACCTTTTGTTGGCCAGCGTAGCCGAGTGACAGAAGTTTTGAAAAAACAACGGGCACTTAATCTAAGAATGATTCGTAACCTTCATAAAGGCTTGAATATTCCTTTAGACGCGCTTGTAAAAGATTATCCACTGGAAAGAGAAACGATGTAACCTCGTTGCTCTATTTTTATACCTAAAAATAGATGTATGTGTTAAGCAAAATGGATGCTTATATAAAGAAGAATAACTAAGGAATGACTAGAAATGGTGCCCAGAGGCGGAATCGAACCACCGACACGAGGATTTTCAATCCTCTGCTCTACCGACTGAGCTATCTGGGCTTAACAAACAGGAACTACTGATCTAGAAAATAAGGCTCCAAGACGAAAAAAAGCCAGCTAATTTAGCTGGCCTTCTTTATCGTGGTGCCCAGAGGCGGAATCGAACCACCGACACGAGGATTTTCAATCCTCTGCTCTACCGACTGAGCTATCTGGGCAAGTGGGGCGTATTATAGAGAAACCTTCTTTAGGGTCAATAGTTTTTCCTAAAAAAATTAAAAAAACTTAGTTTTCCCTGTTGGTCTGGTATTATCTCGGTATATCAAGGAGATAATACCATGCTACATATCGTACTCTATCAACCAGAGATTCCACCTAACACTGGCAATGTGATTCGTCTTTGCGCCAATACGGGGTATCAGCTTCATTTAATCGAGCCCCTAGGGTTTGATCTTGAAGACAAAAAGCTCCGCCGGGCTGGGTTGGATTATCATGAGTTTGCTAACCTAAAGCGTTACGCAAATTTTGATGACTTTCTGGCACAAAATACCATAGGCACAATCTACGCATTGACCACAAAAGGCAGCCATACTCATAGTGAAGCCAAGTTCAAAGCCAATGATGTTTTGGTCTTTGGCCCAGAAACCAGAGGTTTGCCAGCGGCGTTCATTGAAGCCCTGCCACCAACGCAGCGTTTACGCTTGCCAATGCAAGCCAACTCACGCAGCCTTAATCTGTCCAATACGGTTGCAGTAATGGTCTATGAATCTTGGCGGCAATTAGATTATGCCATGTCAACGGATGAATAAGCCCCATAATCAAGTCGCAAGCACAACCTCTACAAAAAGGTCCCAATTCATTATAAAAGGATAGTATGAATACCTTAGGTCTACTTCTTAGACGTAACAACACACGACGGCAGTATCGCAAAAAGGTTCATTTGCATGCCACTAAGGACATGCAAAAAAGGCTGATTCTATTCGCTTGTGTGATTGGCTTGCATAGCTTAGCTATGAACCATTTTGAACACCTGAATTGGTGGCAAGCGTTTTGGCTGACCATGACCTCTGCCAGCACGACAGGCTATGGCGATTTGTCTCCGGCTACTTTCTGGGGACAGTTCTCTACGATTGTACTGATATACGGAATCGGCATTACGCTATTGGCGCAAATCGCGAGTGATTATGTGGAGCTAAGAATCGCTAAAAAAGAAATGCGCATCAAAGGTCATATGGAGTGGAATACAATGCAGGATCATTTGTTGATTATCAACACCCCCAGCAGCGATGCATCTCGCTATCTAAAACTACTTGTTTCGCAAGTCTGTAACACGCCAGAGCTGAGCGAAGTTCCTATCCAGATCCTCACTAAAGCGTACCCAGATGGGTTACCTATGAGTTTACGATCTCGGGGGGTGGTACACCATACGGGCGAGGCGACCAAAGAGGGCAAGTTACTATCCGCTGGAGCCGATAAAGCCAAATACATTATTGTGCTTTGTTCTGATCCCCATGATAGCAGCTGTGACAGCCAGACCTTTGATATATTGCACCGCTTAAAAGAAATAGGCTGTTCGGCGTTTATCCTTGCTGAGGCCATCGATGATGCTAATCGTCAGCGCTTTAGGAACGCAGGAGCCAACGCGGTGATTCGCCCTATACGTGCCTACCCAGAGATGCTGGTTCGCTCTTTGATTGCCCCAGGTACAGAACAAGTACTTGAAAACCTATTCCGCTATGAAGGTGACCATACGATTCGTTTGGACATTAATTTAGAGGGCTTTACCTGGGCGCAAATAGTCACTTGTTTAATTCAGAATAACATTGGGACTGCGCTTGGCTATGAAAATCAGCACGGCCAAATCATCACTCATCCAAGTACAACGGAAAGTATTCACGCTCGCTCGTTAATTCTGTTAGTCGGAGACGAGCTAAACTCCCCTACCCCTGAGCAAGTACTGACTTTTTTTGAAAACGTTGTGTAGAGGGCCTGAACAACAGCTAAACGCTTTTGATGTTAATGACAAGCAGTTGCTGTCAAACAAGCATAAAAAAGCTCGTCCTAGATGATCGAGCTTTTTTATTAAAGAGCAATAAAGAACAGATTAGAGTTGTCCGGTCAGTACTAAATACTTTTCCATCAACTTTTCTTCTGATTCTTTGTTATTAGGGTCTAATGGAATGCAGTCCACTGGACACACTTGTTGACACTGAGGTTCATCGTAGTGACCCACGCATTCCGTGCATTTTTGGGGATCAATAACATAGATCTCATCGCCTTGCGAAATAGCCTCATTTGGGCATTCAGGCTCACAGACATCACAGTTAATGCATTCATCAGTAATGATCAGAGACATGATTCTCTCCTAACTATCAGCCGATATAAACCAGCCATAAATCCAAACAAGGCAAAAAGTCCAAGAAAGAGAAATACATCACTTTCCACACTATAGAGTAGCTAACTTATTGCCGATCTAAAGCAATGAGTAAAGCGGCAACCTATCGCTTCATCGTTAAATAATGTTCCTTAAGAACACGCTCAACTTCAGGATTAACAAACTGACCGAAATCCCCGTCTAGTGAAGCAATTTCGCGCACTAGGGTTGACGAAATATAAGAGTGTTTTTCCGATGGCGTGAGGAAGATACTTTCCACATCGGGAGCAATGGCACGATTCATGTTGGCTAACTGAAACTCGTATTCAAAGTCCGATACCGCACGCAAACCTCGCACCACCACTTTGCCATTGACCGAGCGAGTAAACTCTGTCAACAAATTATCGAAGCCGACAATCTCTACATTTGGTAAATGGCCCAATACCTTTTCCGCCAAAGCAATACGTACTTCGTGCGACAGTACCGGACGTTTTTTAGGGCTCGCTGCAACGGCAACGATAACCTTCTGAAACAGTTTTGACGCGCGCTCGACCAAATCAGTATGGCCGTTCGTAATGGGGTCAAAGGTACCCGGATAAACCGCAATCGTACTCATAGCTTTCATCCAAAAAATGATTATAAGGAGAAGGGAGAACCAATAAAAGACACAGCCGCCCCCTTAGATTCCCATTCAGGGGTCGAATCATATAGGAATACGCCCCTGTTCTCAATTCTACGCCGTCATTCGTCACCAATAATGCTTAAAAAGCCACCAATTTAGTGTCATGTCTAAATAACAGGAAAATATCCCCTTAAGAACTGCTGAATGATGGAAATTGCTAAAAACAAGAAAATCGGTGATAGATCTAATCCCCCCAATGTTGGAATCACACGGTGACACATACGATATAAGGGCTCAGTGATCTGCGCGACCAACATAGCACCCGGGTGACTCGCCGCTGGTGCTACCCAACTTAAAATGACCGAAATCAATAGCGCCCAAAAATACAAATCCAGCAAATGATATAAAGTACCGACCACCGTCAAAACCACGTATAGGGAGACAGGTGTCATGGAGGCAGCGCCTTGGAAAAATATCACGCCGAAAACGGTTAAAAACTGCACTAACAAGGCAAACACCACACAGGCCATATCAACACGGCCAATGGAAGGAATCACCTTACGCAAAGGCAATAGAATAGGGCTGGTTGCTCTGACGATGCCTTGGCTAATAGGGTTATAAAAATCCGCACGCGTCAATTGCAGTACTAAACGTAGCAACACAATAAACAGATACAAATTGGCAATGGTCTTAAATAAAAAAATCAATGGATCTGAAGTCATCAGATAGTCCTTCTTTATGAGTCTGCGTTACCAGAAAATAGTTGCGCCATTTCTTTGGAACGATCCATACAGGCAAGCATGGCCGTTCTTACTATATTATCAATACCTGACGCCTCAAAAGACAACAGGGCTTGTTCGGTAGTGCCCTTTGGCGAGGTAATATTTTTACGTAATTGGTCAATTGGCTGCTCAAGCTCTGTTGCCATACGCGCTGCACCTAGCATAGCATTCGCGGCCAAACGACGGCACGTTTCTTCGCTTAAACCTTGCTCTTTACCCGTTTTAATCATTGCTTCCAAGAACTGAAAAAAATAAGCAGGAGAGCTACCAGACAGGGCAGTCACAGCATGCATTTGCGATTCATCTTCCACCCAGATAGAGACGCCGATACTTTCAAATACACTAGATACCCACGCTTTCTGATCCTCACTAGTATGAGCATTTGCAATTAAACCGGATACGCCCGCACCTAATTGAGACGGCGTATTCGGCATGCAACGCACCACAGAAACGTCTTTGCCCAACCAGCGAGCTAAAGCGCTGAGTTCTATGCCAGCGGCCACTGAAATAAACATCTGCTCGTCACGCACCTGATCTGCAAAGGCGCTAACCACCTCTTGCATTTGCGCAGGTTTTACGCAAAGCACTACCACGTCAGCTTTACTAACAGCCTCGCGATTATCCGCTAGCGTTATCATTGCGTACTGTTGCTCAAAGTGCTCGCGCTTAGCTTGCGTGCGAGAGGTACCAAGAATCTTCTTTGCAGGGTATCCACTCGCAATAAGGCCGCCAATGATCGCACCAGCCATGTTTCCAATACCGATAAAGGCAATTGTTGGTTTCATTTATATTCCTAATTTTTATATCAGTGTCCAGTAAAATAGAGCCATTATTGTCTGTTAGACAACAGCATTCTCCTGTCTACATTCCTCTCATGACGAGGTATAGTCGCGGGCGCCAAAAATCGCCGTGCCAACCCGCACTAGGGTACTGCCCGATGCAATGGCCGCCGGTAAATCGCCAGACATACCAATGGATAACGTATCTATCATGCGATCTGATGACGCCAATTCAAGGTAAGCCTGAGATAATGGACGATAAACAGCCATTTGTTTTGCTTCATCCTCTTGCGGCGCAGGAATCGCCATAAGTCCCCGAAGCTGTAAGTTTGGCAGGCTTTTCACCAAGGCCACCATCTCTGGCAAGCACTCTAAGGAAATCCCTGATTTGCTCTCTTCGCCACTAATATTCACTTGTATGCATACATTTAGTTTGGGCATATCATCTGGACGTTGCTCACTTAACCGACGAGCAATTTTTTCACGATCAATGGTATGCACCCAATTCATAGTTTGTGCAATTAAGCGAGATTTATTGGACTGTATTGGTCCAATAAAATGCCACTCAATATCAACAAGGTCTGCCAACGCACTGTGTTTCTCTACGGCTTCTTGAACGTAGTTTTCACCAAATAAACGCTGACCAGCCTGATACGCCTCTCTGATCGCCTCAAACGGCTTAGTTTTACTCACCGCCAATAGACGCACACTGCCAGTATCCCGTTGATATTGTTGCTCTAGTTGCGCAATTTGTGCGCCGACAAGAGAAAGATTCGTTTCTATATTCATAACAAAACCCTAGTTTCTTTTGGACTTCTGCACTGCAGCTCGCATCAAACAACAAGCTTATAAACTGGCATTAGACGAAATACAATAGAGAAAACAGCTCAACATTCTCCATAAAATAAAGCGCATAACAGCATGTTAGCACTTTTTTAGAGGTGAAAAAAAAGCTAGGAAGAAAAGCAATGAAGGGAAATCAGGTAACGATGTGAAGTATTCACGCAGCGCGAAACAGATCTCCTTTGCACCATCTATAGTTTACTATTACTAGCGCGATTTATAACAGAGCCGATAAACAGGAGAGTGCAAAGCACTTAGAAAACATAAAAGTCATTACTTGATGAATAAACTCGACCATGAAACTCCAGACGATGCCCAAACGACTCGCTCACAGAGTTCTCGGCAAAAGAAGCCGCACGATAAAGATCATCCAAACTAGAATGTTCGGGGTAAAAGGAAATGCCGATAGAAACCCCATCCGATACAAGCTTTTTAGCGGCCAATTCAGGGTCTCGCAATGCCTTCATCAATTTGTTAGCGACAACTTCCGCGTCTTCCATATGACGAATGCGAATGCCCATGACAAACTCACCGTCATCGTAATAAGCCACTAGGTCGTTATCGCGCACCGTACGCTGAATCAATGCGGCTAATGCCTTGAGGTCCGCTGCGTCGTCTTGAGTGATGCGAGCATGCAGTCTTAAAGACATCAATGCGACTCGCTGAAAATGACGGCGTGAATCTTTTAACACCATGGCAAAATTATTTTCAAAACTGTAACGACGCAACAATGCTGTTTGGGGATCACGGTGACCGTCTTCAAATAGACAGCGATCAGAGTATTCACGCAGCGACACTGCTTTCATACAGTTCGCACTTTCATCAAATAATAGATCAATGACCTCATCACTGATATCAGCGGAATGACACTGGAAAAAGACCATCAAATAATCATCATGCTGTTTGGTTGGCACATTCAACATAACCACATCAGAAAAGCCATTTAGTTCTAAAAAGCCTTTCCATAGTCCCCAATCCACAGAGAGCTGAATATTTGCCTCTCGCCGTTTTGGACAGGATGGGCTTTCTGAAAAGGTCATCAAGGCTCTTGGTAGCGTTCCTAATTGCCCTTCAGAATTAAGCAAAGTCGCGTTTTTTTCATCTCGAGTGACTAATACCCAGCCCTGACTTCCTTTACTTCGGACCAACAAAAGACCATAGCAATCTGGCAGTATTTTTTGTAGATTTGCTTGAATATCTTTCCAAAAGAAAGACACAGGCTTACCACTTGCCACAGACAGTAAGCGCTGAGCATTGCTCACATTGAATGATTTCAATAAATCACGCTCCTTCTCCGCCTTAAGCAGGCGAGCATGAAGAGCTTGAACATCATCGGACTGAAAAGAATCGAGCACCATTTAAACTACCAAAATGTTTAATATTAACAACCAGATTTAACAGACTAACCTATACTGTTATAAGTTTACAATCTACTGTAAGTAATTTTACCGACTAAATGACACATAATCCCCGCAAACTTTAAAACTTTACTTCTGGAAAGTGCCTCATGCCAATCGATATACTTGCTGACCGGAAATAAAGGTGGCGATAACTTGACCTGTCAGCGTATCACCAAAGTATGGCGAGTTATGCCCTTTGGTTTTACGATTATGATGCGTCCATTGCCAACGCGCCGTACTGTCAAAAATAATTAGGTCAGCAAAGCTTCCCACACTCAAACTGCCCGCTTCTAAGCCAAAACAATTAGCAGGGCCACACGTTAGGCAAGACAATAAAGTCGATAAATCCAAGTCGCCCTCATCCATTAACTGCATCGCCAATGGAAGCAACACTTCAACGTTGGCCATCCCCGGTTCCGTGGCCGCAAACGGAGCAATTTTAGCCATTTTTTCGTGTGGTTGGTGATCCGAACAAATTGCCGTAATCACGCCAGCTTTGATACCTTCAATCAGGGTCAAACGATCTTCATCACCGCGTAACGGTGGCAACACATGATACTGACCATCAAAACGGCTGAGTATTTGATCGGTTAACAATAAGTTATGTACGGCGACGTCAGCGGTTACATCCAAACCTGACGCTTTGGCATCCGCCAACATTTCAACAGATTTTGCACAAGATAGACGCGCAAAATGCGCCCGAACCCCTGTTTTTTCGACCAATAACAAAGCTCGCATTAAAGCAATGGTTTCCGCTTCTTCTGGGATACCGGCTAAACCGTGCATGGTGGACATCAGACCTTCATGGGCACAACCGCCTTCCGATAAACTCTCTTCATCGGGATGAAACACAACAAGTAAATCATGAGTTGCCGCATATTCTAGCGCTCGGGATAACACTTTGGTGTTCGCAATTGGGTAACGATGATTAGAAACGGCGACACAGCCTGCGTCCGTCAATGCCATCATGTTGCTCAGTTGTTCCCCAGCAAGCCCTTTTGTTAGCGCACCAATGGGAAAAACATTGGCCATGCCCGCTTCGTCTGCTTTATCTTGAATCAACGCAGCCACAGAAGACGTATCGACAATAGGATTCGTATCCGGTGGACACACCAGTGTTGTCACCCCGCCAGAAACAGCCGCTCGGCCTTCCGTCGCGATATTGCCTTTTTGGGTTTGCCCTGGTTCACGCAATGCCACGGCAAGATCCACCAAACCTGGTAGCACCCATTTGCCTGTGGCATCAACGATTTCAGCGTTTTCAAAGCCATCAGGCACCTCACCAATGGCCACAACTTTTTCATTTTCGATAAACAAATCGGTCACTGCATCAAGGTCTTGGCTTGGGTCAATCACTCGACCATTTTGAATGCGTAGTTTCATATTATTTCTCATCCTCGCCACTATCCCGTTGTAACTGCCCACTCATCGCCATGGATAACACGGCCATACGCACAGCAATGCCGTTTGTTACTTGATTTAAAATCACAGAGTGTGCACCATCGGCGACCTCAGAGGATATTTCAACGCCACGATTAATTGGCCCCGGGTGCATGACAATGGCATCTGGTTTAGCCCACGCCAAGGTCTCTTCTGTTAAACCATATAAGCGGTAGAATTCCCCTTCACTTGGTAGCAACGCCCCCTTCATACGCTCTTTTTGTAGACGCAACATAACAATCACATCCACATCTTTTAAGCCTGCTTCTAAGTCATGACAAATGGTGGCCCCCATTTCCTCGAAAAACTTAGGCACTAAAGTTTTCGGACCGACTAAACGCACCTCTTCTACTCCAAGAGTGGTAAACGCCTGTAATTGAGAGCGTGCGACGCGCGAGTGCAGAATGTCTCCCACAATGGCGACTTTCAGGCCATCAAACCGCCCTTTATGACGACGGATTGTCAACATGTCGAGCATGGCTTGAGTAGGATGAGCATGACGACCATCCCCAGCATTGATAATGGCAACATTAGGTGTACAGTGCTCGGCAATAAAATGAGCGGCCCCACTGTCAGAGTGACGTACAATAAACATATCGCTCTGCATGGCTTCAAGGTTTTTTAACGTATCAAGAAGCGACTCGCCTTTGGAAGTGGCAGAGGTTTCAATATTGAGGTTAATCACGTCCGCAGAGAGACGCTTAGCCGCCAATTCAAAGGTCGTTCGGGTTCGAGTAGAGTTCTCAAAAAATAGGTTTACCACGGTTTTACCGCGCAGCAGAGGAACTTTCTTTACCGACTGCTCACCCATGGATAGAAAGGAATCAGCTCGATCAAGAATTTCTGTCAAAATGGTTTTATCTAGACCATCCAATGTCAAAAAGTGCTTAAGCTGTCCGTGTTCGTTTAACTGTAATGCCCGAGGTTCGGATCGCATCATGGTTTGCTTTCCTCAAACTGCAAAGACGGTATCGCCTTTCTCTGTTCTAAATAGGGTATAGATGGAAAAATGCCCGGTGCAGACTGGCTACAACCGGGCATTCATAACGTTAACAAAATCAAGGGATTGAATAATCAAAGCACACAGGCAGTCACGGCTTAGACTGTTTCGATACTTTTCATCGACATCCCACTGGACACCATCCGATGTCGAGATGTCTGTCATACTTTCAACTGAATTAACGTCATTCATATCCATCTGCTAATTGTCGTATTTGTTAACGCAAAAATAAAGCCAGAAACGCACTTTAATGCGCATCCAGCACAGAAACCGTCAAAGGATTAGGACCAGACAACTTAACTCTTTGGTCAGGATTAAGCGTCAGCTGCTCTCCCACGATATCCGCCTGAATCGGTAATTCATGCTGACCTAAATCGTATAAGATGGCCAAGGTAATACTAGCAGGACGGCCAAAATCAAAAATTTCATTCATCGCGGCACGAATCGTACGGCCAGACATGAGTACGTCGTCGACCAGAATCACATGACGATCTTCAAGAGCGGGAAGCAACGTTTGGTTCACTTTCGGATTTAGTCCTGCACGAGTGAAATCATCACGATAAAAAGTGATATCCAGCGTCGCTAATGGCTCATCCGTCATCACTGCACTCATTAACTGCTCGGCGACCCAAACGCCACCAGTGTGAATACCGACCACTATGGGGCTTTCTATGTTCTTTTTCGCACAATAGGCCGTTAACTGCGTTTTCATGGACGCTAAAGAACGCTCTAAATCTAACTTCATCGCTGTCTAAACCTTTGTTTGCCTTACCATCAACTGGCTCGAATATATGTATGGTTTGAATGCACTTATGGTTAAAATGCTCTTATGGTTCAAATGTCCTAAGCAATTAGCTCGTTTCAGTGAACCAAGTTTCTACAATCATTTGCGCGGCTAACCCATCCACTGAGTTTTCTTTAAAATTGCGATTTCCACCACGGGCAATCACCTGCCCTTTGGCCTCAAAAGAGGATAACCGTTCGTCCATCATATGGTAAGGACGATTGAAACGTCCATGCAAACGTTTCGCAAATTTACGTGCCCGTTGACACATCTCATTTTCAGCACCATCCATATCCAACGGCAGCCCCACCACAAAAGCATCCGGTTGCCACTCTTCTACCAATTTTGCGATCTCATCCCAATTAGGGATGCCCTCTTTGGCTTTTAAAGGCGCGAGAGGACGTGCCGTACCCAACATTCGTTGACCAAACGCCACACCCATTCGTGTCGTACCAAAATCAAAGCCCAATACTGATTGCTCAGTATTGGGCTTATCGTTAACATTTTCAGACGAGGTAACCGTCACTAAGCATGTCCTATATCCGGTGATAATCTTGTCATATCAATTCCCAGCACCTTAGTGGCGGCGGTGAATTGCATATCGCTTGGAGTATGGAATAATACGTCTAAATCCGCCTCGCACACCAGCCAATCGTTATTCGCAATTTCTTTTTCTAGCTGCCCCGCATCCCAACCAGCACAGCCAAGTGTAATACGATAAGCCTCTGGACCTTGGCCACGCGCAATGTCTTCTAGTGCTTCTAGGGAGGCGGATAAAGAGACCTCATCGTTCACTTTGAGTGTATTGCTCCAAGCTTTTTCAGAGGTATGGAGAATAAAGCCCTTTTCGGGTTCCACTGGCCCACCATGATAAATGGGGTCAGAGGCTAACGTCGGGGCGGTAATGGTCATTTTCAAATGCTCTGCAAGCTCGCTGAAATCAATATTAGAAGGGCGATTAATGACAAGACCTATGGCCCCTTCTGGTGTGTGCTCGCAAAGATAAACCACAGTGTGTTCAAAATGTGGATCATCAAGATGTGGCATAGAAATGAGAAAATGATTTTTGAACGAATCGAAAAATGTATTCATATTAACTTGCCCTCTTCTTTGTGAAGACGCAGGGATCTCGCGTCGGATGTGACCTCGTAAAACTCAAGGTGTGTAGAACTTTTTGTTGCCTTACGGTATTCGTATCGGTAAAAAATTGACGCCGATCAGGATATTATAGGTTAAGTATTTGATTTACCCAGTCAAACTACACAATTAATACGTGTTTCACTTCAAAACAAAGGTTTCACACAGTAAACTACATATTGTGACAGGAACTCAACCCATTCCTAGTCATTGTTACACTTTCTTTTCTACACATGAAGTTTGCGACATAGTAAGAGAGCATTGAAATGTCTGTTAGATCCTTGCCAACTCTGTTCACTACCTCTACAACGGCCTCCGTTGGGAGTAGGGCTGCTTGTCAGACGACAAGCTCGAACAGTTGCACTCATTACTTAGGCGAAGCCATTGACTTGAAAATGTTTTTTCATAGCGGTTGGTCTTCTTAGGTCACTCTTGTTTGCTGCATGTTATAGGCCCGCGGTGATGCGGACTGACGATCAAAATATCAAAACAGAGACTTAATAGGACACACACAATGCAACTAAAAGCCGTAGATTACACTAGCCCAACCGCTGCTGAAGACTTTGTCAGATCTCTTCGTGAAACAGGGTTTGGCGTACTGAAAAATCACCCCATCAAAAAAGAACTGGTCAGTGCTATTTATGAAGATTGGCTGGCCTTTTTCTCAAGCGAAAGTAAACATGATTATCGCTATAACGTTGGCCCACAGGATGGTTACTTCTCTCCTAAAGTGGCAGAGACAGCCAAAGGTCATACTAAACGAGATATTAAAGAGTACTTCCATTACTACCCTTGGGGTCAGTGTCCTGAAAAGCAAAAGCCATTATTAGCCCAATACTATGGCGAAGCCACCACCTTGGCGGAAGAGTTGTTAGCTTGGGTTGAAAAATATTCCCCAGACGACGTAGCGAAGCATTACTCCCAACCCCTTTCCAGCATGGTTGAGGGCAGCCAACAAACGTTACTGCGTATTTTACATTACCCGCCATTGAAAGGGGACGAAGAGCTTGGAGCGATCCGCGCAGGCGCTCACGAAGACATTAACTTATTGACCATTCTACCGTCCGCTAATGAGCCAGGTTTACAAGTCAAGGCCAAAGATGGCTCTTGGATGGATGTACCTTGTGATTTCGGCACATTGGTGGTGAATATCGGCGATATGTTACAAGAAGCGTCTGGTGGCTACTTCCCTTCCACATCACACCGTGTGATTAACCCTGAAGGTGCCGACAAAACGAAGTCGCGCATCTCCTTGCCACTGTTCTTACACCCAAAACCAGAAGTCGTGTTGTCCGATCGTCATACAGCAAAAAGCTATTTGCGCGAGCGTCTTATTGAACTGGGCGTTATCCCAGCAGAATAATATCTGCTTCTCGATACCACGAATCTACCCAAAAAAGCACCGAGTCTGGTGCTTTTTTATTGTGAGAGCTTCGCTCGCAGCGTCGCACCAAGGCCCTTAATTATTAAAGCAAGGCTTTAAGGGACAAGCTCACCCCCGACATCAGCAATAAAATCAGCGCAATGCGTTTAATAATGTGTGGTGAAATGGTAGGCGGATAGCGTTTTGCCAATAGCGACGTTATAAATACACAGGGAAAGCCAACGATGCTCAACCAAATCATCGGTGCGGTAATCTGTCCGCTAACGCCCATAATGCCAATACGTAACAGAGAGGAGACAAAGAAGACACTCAACAAGGTGGCACGAATCACACTGATCGTCACAGGCTGGCGGTACATCAAATAAGAAATTGGTGGTCCCGAGGTGGCAAACAACCCACCAAGTACACCGGAAATACCACCGAACACAAAGTATACCCAAGGGCGTGAAGGTTCAGCGCCGACTTTAGGTTTGATCAAACTCATCAAACACGCCACCACAATGGTTAGGCCCAGCAGAAGTTGCAACCAATGCAGCGCACCGTTACCTAGATAGCTCAGTAGATACACGCCAAGCGCAATGGCTGGAGTACAAGCAATAAAATAGACAATTAAGTTTTTCCCATTCACCTGTCGCCAGACACCGCCATAAAGCCCTGTCGCCGCATTCACCAAGCTTAATGAGCTCACCGAGAAAGCCACCACATCGATTGGCGCAAGAGAGAATAATCCGGCAACACACATGACAATCAAGCCATAGGCAAAGCCAGTGAGACTTTGCACATAGCTGGCAACAATAAAAACAATCAGCAATAGATAGGAAATGTCATGCACAAGAATGCATCCTTATCAGCCACTCTCGGTTAGGAAAAAAGGGAATACCTTATATGGAGGAGCCTCTTAGAGAGCTTTGCGCAACATCATAAGCCAAACCGTTATTTAAATAGCCATTAAAACTCGACTATCTCAACCCAGTTCGCACCTTGTCCACTTGGCACTTCGCTCACCTTCACGGGCATGCCAGTTTGATCATTTAACTGATACACACCAAGGTGATCCGCCGCTTCACCAGACACCACCATATACTGGCCATCTTCGGTCAACGCAAAACCACGGGGTTGCTTCTCTACTTCAACATGCCCTTGGTATTGCACACGGCCTGTTTTCGGCTCCACCTGCAAACAACAAATAATACTGCAAGTTCGCTCGGACACATATAAAAATTGTCCATTGGAGGTAACATGAATATCGGCCGCCCAGACTGGCGGATGATCGCTTTGTACGCTTTTAGACGGCGGAACACCATTCACCAAACCTAGCTTATCGGAAGGCACTGCTTGTACAGCGCTTTTATAAGACAGTAACCCTGTCGATTCATCGTATTGATAGGTAATCACCACACCAGATAACTCACCTAAACAATACACATACTGACCGTTAGGGGAAAAGACAAAATGACGTGGTCCATCGCCTTTTTCTGAGGCAACCATAGCCACAACGTTTTTAGACAGTTTGCCTGTCACTTCGTCGAAGCGATACTGCCCAATATGATCATCCCCCAAGCTAGTGGCAAAAACAAAATCATTATCGGGGGACGGATGGATGGCGTGAGCATTGCGCCCCGTTGCTAGCACTTGTATGACATCACCAACATGACCCAACTTATTGACCGCACTCACACTGACTTTATGACCACCATACGAGGCCGCGAATAGAAAACGCCCGGTTAAATCTAGGTCGATATTCGCCATACTGTCTGGTAAAGGCGCAACGGCCTCTTCCGTTAACGCCCCCGACTCAGGATCAATGCGATACGAGACAACGCGATAGGGCTCTGAGCGAATGGCTGCATATAAATACGTTTTATCAGGACTAACAGTCAACGGCATCACATTCGGCCCTGCTGGCGTCTCCCCCAATGGCACCATCGTCAACGAGGTTTTATCTAAAGAATAACGCGACACCGTACCGTCTTTTGCATTCGAAACATACACATAGGCTGCTTTATTGATTGCATTGGTCATTTCACAGATTCCTTTTTACTGGGCGAAGTACATCGACCAGTGACTACAAATGATCTTGTATAATGTCATACCTAAACGAATTAAATCACACTTATTGTGCAAATTAACAGCAATATTCCCACTTTGTTGTCTGCCATCCTTTTTATTACGCCCTCAAGCCCAATAAATCTATGCAATACACTTAAACATTTACTCTGTTAACAGCGAGCAGACCATGAAAGACTCACTCAATATTCAATTTATCTCCGATATCATGTGCCCTTGGTGCGTAGTCGGTCTGGGGAATTTAAACAACGCCTTGGCGCAACTGGAGGACACCGTTGATGCCGAGATAACGTTCCAGCCCTTTGAGCTAAACCCTGATATGCCAGCCGAAGGACAAGCTTTTCAAGAACATATCACGGAGAAATATGGCATTACCAAAGAGCAATCAGATCAAAACCGTTTGCAAATAAAAGCACGAGGAGAAGAAGTCGACTTTGATTTTAATTTTAATGATGAAAGTCGCATGAGAAACTCCTTTGACGCTCACCGCCTATTACATTGGGCGGAGCACGAAGGCAAACAAGCTGAGCTAAAAATGGCCCTGTTTAAGGCGCACTTTACCAACAATCTGGATGTGAGTGATTATGATGTGCTTGCCAAACTTGCCGCTGCAGTCGGTCTAAATTCCGCTGCGGCAAAAGGCATTTTAGAGAACGATCAATACGCAGACGACGTTCGTCAAAAAGAAGCTTTTTGGCAACAACACGGCATTACCTCAGTGCCGACTATTATCATTAATAATAAATACGCCATTACCGGTGGCCAACCCGCCGAGAACTTTAAACAGGCTATTGAAGACATTCTTGAAAAAGAAAAAACGCAGCAGTAATAAAGCCGCTTAATCGCCTTCACCCACCATGCTTCCTAATGATATCAACAGCAAGCGTGGTGGAATATGTCGGTAACGGCCATTGGTGGATGAAGCTTGATAAGGTTAGCCTGTTTTATCTGAAGAGCCCGTGTAATGCAGTTCGATTGACCCCTTTCTCTTGGCGATTAGCCACTCACCCTTTATTTTTTTAAGCTCATCGACAAAGCGACCAATAAAGATATCGCCATTCGCCTGTACCATACTTTCGATGTCGTCGACTTTTTTATTCGTAGTCTTTTTATCCGAAGACTTTTTATCAGCAGAGAAGAGCACCACTCGCGATGTCACAATAACCGAGTGGTCATTGATAATATTGGCTTCCATATTGGTCAGTGCATGGCAGGTTTCTTTCGCTGGGCGTGCGGTAAAAGAAGCGAGAATAGCATCGCGCCCTGCAATTTTTACGGTAGGGGCACTTGGCCGATATAATTCACCCTCTTCGGTATAACAGTTTGCTAACTCTTGCCAACGCCCTTGATCGAGCAAATTAATCGAGCGAGTAACCAGCTTCTGGCATTGCCATTCAATTAATAAGTTGTCCATTGATTGATTATTCATAATGGTTCTACGCTCTCTTCAGCCAGTTTTGCAGCGCCAGTGCAATCTCATCAGGAGCTTCCGCTGGGGCCATGTGCCCAGCCTCCTCGATCACCACCAGCTCACTACCTACTATTTTTTCTTGCATTGCTTGATGTTGAGACACAGGACTCCAGGTATCTTGCGTACCGGAAAGTAGCAAGGTGGGCACCGAGATCTGCGCAAGCATCTCTTCCGCATTAGGACGATGGATCAGCGCATGGATTTGTTTCTCAAAGTTCTCAACGGAATAAGACTCCACCATCTTCGTCAAATCCGCCATTAAATGCTCATTGCTTAATCCTTTGGGAGACATCATGGGAACAAGCCACTGTGTTGGTAAGGCTGACATACCTTGCTGTTTCGCCACCTCAATCAACCGCATACGTCCAGGTATTTCTTTGTCTGACTTCGGATGAACACCTGTGTTTAACAGCGCCAGATGAGTCACTCTCTGCGGCGCAAGACGGTAAATTTCCAATGCCACTCGCCCTCCCATAGAGTGGCCTGCCACAGCAAACTCACCCTTGATGGTAGACAATACATGCCTAGCCATCTCCGTCAGATCATCAAAGCCGGCGAAGCTCATAATATGCACGTCGGCCTCTGGCTCTAAGTAGGACGCGACCTTTTGCCAAACCCGTCGATCACACAATAAACCAGATAAACAAACCAATGTTGGCTTTGTGGGGGATAACGTCATAATGCTTTCTCCTCCTCACTCTCTTGGCTGGCATTTTCATAAATCAAATGGCCTAATGCTGTATTAGAAACCGGCACATGATAATGTCGATGAACTTCTTGCACCTCATGATTCAGTGCGCCACGCATGATCAACCACATCACCATTTCACTCCCTTCGGTGCCCGATTCGCGGATGTATTCGACTTGAGAAATTTTCGCTAACTTCTCATAGTCGTTCTTTAGATCGTCCATAAAAGCAAGATCCCACTCACGGTTAATCAAGCCTGCTCGCTCTCCCAGCAATTGGTGACTCATACCACCTGTGCCCCACACCTGAACCGTCAGATCGTCGGGGAATTGCTCTACTGCGGCACGAATGGCCTTGCCTAACGCTAAACAGCGCTCACCCGTTGGGGCGGGATAAACCACCGTGTTAACCGCTAAAGGGATCACTTGACAGGGCCACTCCTCTACCTCACCAAACACCATCGACAAGGGAACCGTCAGCCCATGGTCGACGGTCATCTCATTGACAATCGTTAAATCAAATCCTTGCAATATGACGGACTCGGCAACATGCCACGCCAGCTTGGGCGCCCCTTTTACAAGGGGCACTGGGCGCGCACCATAGCCCTCATCCGCCGGGCGATAACTTTCTCCGCAGCCAATAGCAAATGTTGGGATAAGTTTCATATCAAATGTCGTCGCATGGTCGTTGTAAACCAAAATGACTACATCGGGTTTCTGTTCACGAATCCACTTTTTAGTGAACTCATACCCTTTAAAAATGGGGGCCCATTTTTCTAAGTGACTTTCCCCTTTGTCCATCAGATACCCTAATAACGGGATATGGGATGTCCCTAATCCAGAGGTTATTTTTGCCATAACGACTCCTCAGACGGTTTATTCTCGCCCTGATCAGTAAAACGATTCCCCTCTGGTGAACGCCCACCACGACGCATCATGTCGATATATTCATCAACAGATAAATCGGTCATGGTGGAAACCGCTGCCGCCACACTCAAACCATCCGTCGAACTGATTTTGACAAGGTAATAAATGTTGCCACCCAAAGCGATAAGCTGGCTAAAATTCCGTTCAAGTACTGCGGTTTTTTGCGCTTCCGTCATGGGCCATTGATCAAGATATGCCCGTTCATTTTGCTTAAACGCAACACGATTAGACTCTTGCATTAACGACATACAAAATTGATTCAGATGGAAGCCTATTCTGGCCATATCACCGTCAAATACGGTTGTACCGGGGATATTATCGTAGGGCTTTTGTTGATTGTTCATTCACATCCTGCCTTCTCTCAATGAGAGACATTAACTTGTTCTACCCAAAGTAAACAGAAAACACAGAAGTGTCATATGCATAATTAAAAATACAGCTTAAAATTTGGTTATATCATGATAACTTTGTAACCACAGGACATGACAAGGCGCTTTTTCGACAAGGTATTTTTTGACAGGACCATAAGATGGACATTGCCCATACACACTTTCCTCTGACGCTCAAACAGTGTCGTGTCATTTCAGAAATCATGAAAAAGGGCACAGAAAAAGACGCCAGTGTGGCGTTAAACCTTAGCCAACCCAGTGTGTCTCGTGCGCTCTCCCAGGCAGAACAAGCCTTGCAGGTAACGGTCTTTACGCGAGGCTGGAGTGGCGTGGAACCGACGTCCGCTGGGGAAGTCGTGATCTCAACCTGTAATAACATGTTACAAGCGATTGCAGAGACAGAACGCCAATTACAAAACCATGTAAGCAGTCCGCTTAAGTTAACGCACTATGTGGAGTGGCGGCATTTGATGATCATTGAAGCGGTCGTAAAAGCAGGCAGCGCCTCTGTGGCGGCGCAAACACTTGGCATCACACAACCCGCCGTCAGTAAGACCCTAAAGGAAGTCGAAAACATGGTACAGCAGCCAGTTTTCTCAAGAGCCCGCCGTGGTTTGATAACACAACCCGCCGCCAAGCAACTTGCTTCGCTCTATCTGAGAATATCACCGGTCGCTCAGTCTCTTCTTCATCGACTGCAATCGCTGCCCCATGCATTAACGGGGAGATTGTCCGTCGGCATGCTGTCCTTTTCCTGCCAAGATATTGTGCCCATTGCCTTTGCCTCAATCTTGAAACAACACGCAGGGATACGCCTACAAGCCATGCAAGGCCCCTATCACATGTTGGCCAATGCTTTACGACAAGGCGAAATAGATTGCTTTCTAGGGCTCATGAGAAAAGGTCCGATTCATCCAGAGCTCGTTGAACTGCCATTATTAAACGCCCAATACGCCTTAATCGCTCGTTCCGACCATCCTATACACAAGGAGGCTAAAACACTCAATGACCTAACCAATGAACGCTGGATTGTGGCACGCCACGGTACCCCTATTCGGGACTATTTCGACAGTTTGTTCCGCAATATCAATAACATGCCCCCCATTCAGGCATTAGAAATGCTGACCTTTGCCTCTTCAGAAGAACTCGTCATTCACAGTGACGCCATTGCCCTACTGTTTTATGACGACTGGAACATAAAACAGCTTAATCCCCGTCTCAAACAACTCGCCATAGCGCTCCCCAAACCTGAGTGCACCATTGGCATAACATTACACCGCGAACGGCAATCCGACATTATCAAAGCTTTTATTGAAGAGCTGAAATTAACAATTCTAAATAAACTGAGACCTTTGCACGATGTCACGAGCGACGCCAAGACGCGGCAAAAACACAAGAAAAAGCGGAGTTTATAGCGATAAATGAGCATTTTGAGTCTGTTTTTAACAAAGTATTGGCAAGCGCAGTAGTCGTGCAAAAGTCTCAAACTAAAACACAATGCTTAGCTATTCACATAACCTAAGGCTTCTACAAGAATAGCCACACCCTGTTTTATTATTTAAAGCCGTTGCCGCATTCTATTAAAAACAGATCCAGGTAAACCGCCAAAATAGATAACATCACCCATTGCTCAGTTTTAATTTTTGTCTGATTCGGCTCAACGCTATTGGCGTAATGCCTATATAAGAGGCGATATACTGCAAAGGTACTTGCTCTTTCAGCTCAGGGTAGTCGGCACAAAAGTCCAGATAGCGACGCTCAGCGGAGTGCTTCACAAACGCACTTTCGCGCTCTTCTTTGGCAATAAAAATCTGCTCTAAAAACGCCATATAAGACGCTAGAAAGCCTTTATCTTGTGACATTTGCTGGAAAAACTCTGCCCACGGATAAGAAATCACCATGGTATCGCTGAGCGCTTGAATACCAAAAAGTACTGGCATACCTGTCACCATGGCGCGTGTCGAACCGATGACTCTCGGCCCTTTTACAAAGGTTTGAGTGAACTCTTTGCCAGCGTCAGATACCCCAACATAACGCACCAAACCAGAGTGCAAAAAATACAACCGATTCGCTAGCTCACCTTGATGAAAAAGATAGTCCCCCTTGCGCACCGGATGCAGCATCATGGATAGAGACAAATACTGCCAATCAATATCATGACCCAAACCAAGAAAGTAAGCTCGAAAACTTGCTTCTAGTACCGCTTGATCCATAACTGTTCTCCAAACATGATGACTCGGCTTACACCTGTTTTGCTGCGATAACGCCAACGCCTCTCTTATCACGAATCAATATCAAGGCCAGCAAAACAATGGATACACCCGTTACAAAGCCAAAATCGAATAAATCTGACCATCTTGCTTGAGAAAACGCGGTATAAACCGCCACCCAAATCGGCACCGTATAAGAGAACGCCAACAATCGACTTGCGCCAACCGTTGTCACCAAGCGCTGCTGTAGCACAAAGGTCAGTAAGGTAGTAAAAATAGTAAGGTACAAAATAGTGGACCAAAAACCAAACGATAGCCACTGCACTTGCTCAATATTTCCCCATATCAAGGCAATGGGCAATAACCACACAGTGCCAAATAACATAATCATAAAGGCCCCAGGCAATGCTCCCAAGGTGTGTCCCCATTTTTGTACCGAAACCACATGGAAGGCCAATAACAAACACGCGCCAAGGAAAAGGCTGTCGCCTTTATTCCAACCAAACGTCCCCGATGAATGAGTGGCAAGCAGCACAATCATCGCCCCCATTGACCCTAAGACAAAGCCTAATACTCGCCACCAAGAGGGCAGTTCTCTTAACCAGACAAAAGCAATCAATACACCCATTAATGGAATCAGGGTATAAAGCACGGAGGTATGCAAAGGCGTGGTAAATTCCAACGAGGTAAACAACCCAACAAAGAAGCCAACCAGCGCACCACTGATCATCAGGTAATGGAGTAAACGTCTTTTTGACTGAAACAAAGCATGGAACTGATCAAGAATATTGAGTCCTGACCGATGCCAACTGACCATCAAAGCTGGCAGCATCATCAGTAAAGATAAGAGAAAGCGAACAGCAGAGGTCGCTAACGGACTGGCATACTGCACCATATGACCAGACACAATAAACGACGATGCCATCAGCCATGCCCACAGCAAAAGCAGTAACAAGGCATTCATCCTTAGCTCCTTGTCTGGCTATTATCCAACTCAGACTGAACAAAGCGCTCAAACAGATGTTCTGCGACAACCAGCTCCAGTTTGATCTGAAAATGCTCCGTTAAAATGCTTTGCAATACATGCGGTGAATCCACCTTACGACTCTGTTCGCCCGATTCGGTCTTAATGTTGAACGTCGAGTTGAGTAGCGAACGGGTTTTATCCAACTCTTTATTCGTGACCATTAAGTTATTCACAAACACTGCGTTAGGGTGTCGATGGGAATAAAAATGCCCTACCGCGCAATCCGCTTCAGAATAGTGAGCAAAATCAAAACGATACAATGTGAAATAGTCACCGTCTTTGACGATCTGTAAATCCCATTCCCCCCCTTCAAGAGGAACCATTCGGTAGTGCTCAAAGCCAGACTGCTGTTCTTGTTGAGTGCTTAAACTCAGTGGCGACAAAGGGCCATTGCCACCAAAGCCAGTGTCGATCAAATACATCTCATTGTGCAGCGTTAGCAAGGTGACCCGATGGGTTCTTCCCGCCGCCCTTTCTAGATTATTATTAAGGACACGTGCCAACTTCAGTTGCACGTCATAACCTAACGCTTTTAAGAGCTCAAACGTCAGTTTGTTATGCTCAAAGCAATAACCGCCCAAACCTCGAGTGACAATTTTCTCGCTGACGTCGTCCAAATCCAGAGAAATATCGTCCCCTAATACAACCGCCAAGTTATTAAAACTAAACTCAGCCACATGTCGACGCTGTAGCTCGCGAACAAAATCCAGACTGAGCGAATCTGGCACCGTCAGATCAAGACGGACTAGATATTGATTTAACGCTAAAGGAAATGACATGACTTTTCTCCCTAATGGTTCGTCTTGTTGTTAATCGTGCCAAGGTCGCTATTTAATGTTTGATAACTGGCTTGCTTCGTATTCTTCAAAGCCATTTTCTAGAGCGGGAAAAATATCCACCACCTCAAAATACGGCACAGTAAAAATTTGACTGTCTCTTAGGGCTTCGATTAAGAAATAATAGTGTTGTAAATTCTCGGTTTCATAGACTGCTATATCACTGCATCGAGTGGTAAAGGCTTCGCAGTCATACAAGCGGACAGACACATCTGGGTAACGGGCAAAAATATCCCCTATTGTTTCGGTAAAATAACGGTTCCGCTCTTCACGGCTCAAAGACAGCCACGCAGCGGTGGCATTCATATGAACAAAAAAGGTGTATTTTCTTGGCATGGTCTTTTCCCTTAAGAATCATTCATTGTTAGTGTGTTAACACTATCGAACCCCCGCCGCCAAGAAATTAACCTAGGTTAAGAAATCCAACTTTTTTATCTTAAGAGACCTTTGCATAATGTCACGAGCGACGCCAAGCCGCGATTTTATCTTTAATAAACTGCAAGCCTGTTTTCAATTCATCGCGAGAAACAGGCCCGGTTAAAGACAGTCGAATCGCATTCGGCACTGGGTAAGAGCCTACTCGGAAAAAATACGCATCTCGGACAAACACGCCCGTCTCAGCCAGCTCGTTTTTGAAGGTCCGACTATCACAGTTTTCTGGTAAATAGAGCCAAACATTAAACCCAGAGACAGCCAATTTTTTGTGCGTAGGAAACATTTTATAAAAAATCCGATAACGCGCCTTCAGTTCACGGGCGATCTCCTCTTCTACTTGTTCCATTGCCCCATTGCTCAACCAACGACAGACTAAATCCAACAAGAGTGGACTGACATGCATACAAGAGGTTCGCAGCGCCTGCTTCATCGCAGGTTGCAAAGTACTCGGCAGCACCATATACCCCACTCGAACACCGCCAGCAAAATACTTAGAAAAACTGCCAATATACAAGGTGATATCCGGTGCGATGCTAACCAAAGGAGAGCAGCGTTCATCAGGCTGGCAGTACATCACATCGTCTTCGATAATCAACACATCAAAACGGCGGCAAATTTCAATAATTTTTAACCGCCTCGAATCACTTAACCTGACACCCGTTGGGTTTTGAATAGAAGGCGTGAGGTACAAAAGTCGAGGACGATGCCGTTGACACTGCAGAGCTAAATCATCGGGAATCAAGCCCTCTTCATCCATCGCGACGGGGACCGCTTTACGCTCCTGTTGGGCACAGGTGTTAATTAACTCGCCGTAACATAAACCTTCCAATAAAATACTGTCACCGCTTCGCGTCAAGGCTTGTAGCACCACACTTAACGCATGTTGCCCACCATAGGTCCATAGCAACCGTGACGCATCCAGATCCCATTGCCAGCGCTCGTTCAACCAGGTTTGCAATGTTGTACTATGACCTTGCAAACCATCTGAGATAAAATAATCCAACACCGCCCGTTGAGCATTAGGCTCACTAACTAAGGCTTCTAACGACTCGCTCAAACGCTTTTGCTGCCCCAAAATCAAAGGTCGGCACAAACACAAATCCATCCCCCCTCGGCTGGCGATGGGGTGATAATACTCCTCTTGAGTCTTCACCTTATCTTTGACATAAGTACCACTACCAACAACAGGAACCGTTACACCGCGTCGTTCTAACTCTTGATAAGCGCGCGTAATCGTTCCTACGGTTACACCCAGCTGATAAGACAAAATTCGTTGCGATGGCAGCTTGGTATTTGTCTTGAGTTCCCCACGAATCACCGCTTCTTCAAACACATCTGCAAGCACTTTGTACTTAGGCCCAACTCGACCGACTATATCTGGAACAAACATTGTCACCTTTGTCATAGAGACACTTTGTTAAAATAACCAGCATATTCAAGGATGGGAGACAGGTAAATCATTTAAATGTCATGGTGACACTTAAGTCTTACTAAAAGGAATAAGCCTCTGTTTAGAATGGCTATTGTATGACGACTCGCACATAAGAGCGCTCATCTATAAAACCACTAAACGATAAGGATTCATTATGTTATGGAGTTTGTTGCCTTCGCTGTGTCTCTTCAGTTTCGTTGCGGCCGTCACACCAGGCCCCAATAACTTTCTGCTTGCCAGTTCTGGCTCCCAATTTGGCTTTCGTCGAACCCTTGGCCATGTGGCGGGTATTCGTCTCGGGATTATTGGTCTGCTGTTGTTAAGCGCCATCGGCATTGGGGCATTAATTGAACGTTACCCCATCCTCCATGACGGCCTGAAATATATTGGCATTGTCTATATGAGCTATTTGGCCTTAAAACTGGTCTTTAAAAACAGTGTGTTACAGCAAGGAAACGCTCATCAACCTATTCATTGGCGACAAGCGGCGCTCTTTCAAATGGTCAATGTCAAAGCATGGGCCGCCAGCTTGTCTTTAGTCGCTATCTACTCTTTGGTATCAGACTATTGGCTATCGGTGTTATGGATCATCATGGCCTTTACTGGCTGCGGATTGATCGCCAATTTCTGCTGGGTTGGCATGGGCAAAGCCGCCAACCGCTTATTCAATACCCCCAGCAAAATTCGCCTGTTTAACTATGGGCTCAGCTTTCTCACCATCGCGACAATTGTGCCGCTTTTGTTTGAGGCTTAGTAAAAACAACGAGAATTGATACTTGCTCCTCAAGGTATCAATTCTCCTAGCGAAAAAGTTTTACTGTCTTACTTCCATAACTAGTCTCGATTTTGCAGCTTTCTCGATTTCTGCATTGACCGTTTTGGTGTTTTCCTGATCAAGGAAAGCATCCCATTCATCCAGCAGTAATGGCCCCTTCGTATGGGATAACAACCATAAGATGCATTTCTTAGAGTATTGTCCATCGGACAAGCTTGAAGACGATACCTCTTCCCAAGGGTACATGACCTTAAAAGAAGGATTGAAATAAATAGCATCGTACTTATCGCGAAACGCTTTCAAGAAAGTGGATTTACCCGAGCCGTTTTTCCCTTTTAGAGAAAATCGCCCCGACTCTTTAGGGGTAAGCTCATTTTGGTCAAAAAGCTTCTCACCTTTATATAGACGCACATTGTCATTAAAGCTAAAAGCAGGCTTTTCAATCTCTTTAGCAAAGCACGAGAGCATTTTTAATCGACCTTTGACAGAAGAAAACGAAATAACAATCGACACTATCTCTGTTGCAGAATTGAGCAGTTGATAGATTCTTGTCAGATTAATAACAATCGCTAATTTTATACCAACACCAACCCCTGTTTTCAGCAAAATATACAAAACCAATAAGGTCGTTGGCATCAATGAGGCAAAAGCAATAATGAGCATCACAGAGGATTGAAAGACTTCTTCTTTTACTCTGCTCGCCAGATAAACATCAATTTTATTCTTTAGTTTTTTAATAAAATAGGCGTAACTCACCCGCGATCCATGATGTGTGTTGTCATGAGTCAACGACAGTAAAGACACAAGCCCTGAACCAGACTCGGATACCCTCAAAGCGAATGCTTCAAGCTTTCTTGAAACAAGGTACTTGATCAAAACAACAAGCACCGCGCTGATCGCGATACTGATTATAAAACGAGCGTCAACAAAGACCGATATAACGATCAGACTCAGAAAGAAATTCAGAAAAGCAGATGTTCCAAAAGAAATATAACCTATAAAGTCAGAAATAATTTCTTTTCCTTGAGAGCTTAACACTCCAAGTGGTTCACCTTTTACAAAGGGCGATGTGGATGCTTTGTATCGATCAACAGAAGAGAGCCAAAACACCTTGAATACGCCACAAATCCATTTTTGATTAAAGACATCGGATAAACTAGCAGCAACATGAGGAAGAACCATTGATACCACATAGACCACTAACCAAAAATTGAAATTATTCTCATCTATCTTAAATCCATTAATAGAGCGGATTAATTTTATAGACGCATAGACGGATAGCGCAATGAATGATTGGTGCACTAGAATAGAAAGAAAGGTAAAAACAGAAAATTGATTAAAATACAGCGACGCCACTCGCCTTAAGTGAAAAATTTTAGACATAGCAAACCCTTAAAAAATTTTTTAATTTCATAACATTTAAAAATATTTTAAGAATCGATCTACATCGTCATTCGCTTCCGTTCAATATGGCATGTGACCTGAGCATATACTAAAAAGGCACGAATAATCTAGACGCCACCTCCCTCCTTTTTGAAAGGATAAAACCCTACCTTGACTGTCATTATGTTTCGAGGCCCTAACGATGGAAGCCTTACCAATAATAGGTATATTGTTCGAGAAGGAACTATCGTATGCTACCCCCCTATGATAGGCGTGCACCTGAAATAATTCCTCGTTTTTCACTAGGGAAAATTCGCATAGACGCTGATAAGCCGATAGGAAGAATGAGGTAGTTATGGTCATCAAAACCCCACAAACAGCGCTGGTCACACTTATATTTGTGACCTTCGTATGGGGGTCTGAATTCACTTTAATTGATTTAGCAATGAAGGTTATTCCGGTTAATACCTTTAATGCAGTACGTTTTACATTAGCAGGTTTATCACTTATCCCTTTGCTTTTACTCTCAAAAGAGAAAGTCTTAAAAGCACAAATACGCCCTTTACTTGGCAAAGGAGCCACGCTTGGTTTTGTGCTATTTATTGCCTTTTATACACAAACAGAAGGGCTCAAATACACCAGCGTATCGAATGCTGGTTTTATCACCAGCTTAGCGACACCATTAGTGCCCATATTAGGCTTTTTACTTTTTAAAACTCGCGCGAATCGCTTTGTTTGGTTAGGGATTGTACTGGCAACGATAGGTCTCTATTTACTCACAGTCGGGGACAAATTAGCGTTTAATAAAGGGGACTATATCGTCCTAATCTGTGCATTTGCGTTTGCCGTTCATATGCTTTTAACGGGACGCTTTGTCGTCTCTCTGCCGGTCATCCCACTTACTATCATTCAATTGTTCGCGGTGGGGGTTTACAGTGCCATTAGCGCGTTTGTTTCCCCCAACCCTGCGTTTTACTTAGCTGGGAATCCACCACTTAGTTGGCAAGAATGCATTTTTTCTCCCATTGTTTTAACCACTATTTTGATAGCGAGCTTACTTGGGACCGCTTACGCCTACTGGGCACAATCAGCCTGTCAGAAATTATTACCTGATTATAAAGTCGCTTTAGTATTCACTCTAGAGCCCATATTTGCTTACCTAACAGCTTGGCTGATTCTGAGTGAAAAGCTTGGTCTATCAGGTGCTATCGGTGCGCTCAGCATTCTAGCAGGCGTGATTTTGGCAGAAACCGGTGACAAGTTTTTACTGCGCAAAAGAACAACACATGTTGCATCTCCCCATTCAAGCAAATAACTAGAGACCTTTGCCTAACTGGCACGAAAAGGCTAGGCTTTCTACCAGCTCAACCTATCGTTTTCTCAAACCACTCCACATCCCAGTATTGTCCAAACTTTCGCCCTACTTCCCGGTAAACGCCAACGGATTCAAAACCAAACTTTTCATGGATAATTTGTGATGCTTCATTCGGTAAGGTGATGCCAGCGTACGCACGATGCACGTCTTCTGCTTCCAACAACTCAAATAATTCAAGGTATAACGCGGTTCCCAACCCTCGACCTTTGGTATTGGGATCGAGATAAATACTCACTTCCACAGACGTTTCATAAGCGCGTTTGGGCTTGAATCGGCTACTGCAAGCGTAGCCAATCACTTCATCGTCCTGCTCCACGACCAGTAATCGGTATCGACCCGTTGTGTCAAACTGAGAAAACCAAACGGCTCTGCTTTCCAATGTGTATGGCTCTATATCAAAGGTCGTGGGGGTATTTACAATGTAATGATTATAAAGATCGGTTAAGGCCGCTAAATCCTCAATAACAGCGGGGCGAATTTGCACACTCATTTTGCTCTCCAATGACAATACTCTTAGGCTGAAGCGATTCTCCTGTTTTACCACGCTTTACATTGCTGTAGTAAACAATTTGATCTGCTGTAAGTTCGCCAACCGTGACATCGGAAGCGTATCATTGGTATTTTCAATGCCTTAGAAAGAACGCCTTATAAAAATAAGGCGCTCCACAGGCTTACTCCCATTCTGAAAAAGGGTTTTCCCAACCCACCCATACTTTTGGCCCTTGTGCCATTTCTTCATCGGTTAGCAAGCAAGCGTCCAAATTGGCTCGCAAGGCATCTTCATCCATATCCATGCCGATTAAAACCAACTCCTGACGGGCATCGCCCACCTCGTCATGCCATTTTTCATGGATCCAAGCAACTGACTCTTCATCCTGTGGCCAGCGATCTTTTGGCACAGAGACCCACCAATATCCCGCAGGGCCGTGTCGTGCTGCTGCTCCCGCTTGCGACCAAGACCCCGCTTTGGTTGGATCTGACGCTAACCAAAAATACCCTTTTGAACGCACGACTCCCGGCCAATCTTGGTTAACAAGGTGATAAAAACGGCTTGGATGGAATGGCCTACGTGCGCTGTAAACAAAGCTACTAATGCCATATTCTTCGGTTTCTGGTACATGGGTACCACGAATTTCTTTCAGCCAAGCGGGCGCTAAAGAGGCTTGTTCAAAATCAAACAGTCCTGTATTTAAAACACGGTCTAATGGCACCTTACCAAACTGAGCAATTTCAATTTTCGCCCTTGGATTCAAGCTACGTAGAATCGCTATCAGTCGGTCTCGATCTTCTTCGCTCACCAAATCCACTTTATTAATGACCATCACATCGCAAAACTCGATTTGTTCAATGAGTAGATCAACGACTGTTCGGTCGTCTTCCTCCCCTAACGATTCCCCACGAGTCTGTAAATCATCTTGTGAGCTATAATCACGAAGAAAATTAAACGCGTCTACCACGGTCACCATGGTATCCAGTTGTGCCACCTCATTCAGACAACGGCCATCTTCCCCTTCAAAAGTAAAGGTTTCCGCAACGGGTAACGGCTCTGAAATACCGGTTGATTCAATCACCAGCTGATTAAATTTTCCTTCCTTGGCAAGTCGCTCTACCTCAATAAGCAAGTCTTCCCTTAACGTACAGCAGATGCAGCCATTGCTCATTTCAACCATTTTTTCATCGGTACGAGAAAGCTCTGCTCCTCCTTCTCGAATCAACGCAGCATCAATATTGATCTCACTCATGTCATTCACAATCACGGCAACCCGTCGACCTTCTCGATTCGTTAAAATGTGGTTGAGTAAGGTGGTTTTACCTGCACCAAGAAAACCAGACAACACAGTGACTGGCAGTTTTTTATTCGTGAAGCGACTCATTGGATGTTCATTCATATAATACCCTACATGAAGAAAAGTGATTGATAGGTCTAAGATTAACGATTTGATGGAATTCAATACGCCAAGATAATTATGTTATAACATAACAAATACACTTATGACAAATCCCATGCTCGATGGAAGTGACCTAGCAACATCAAAATTAGAAAACCTCGGCTCCTCCTGCTACGTGGCAAGAGAGAGTTTTAGAAGGCGGCTCGCCAAACAATTGTTTGTAATCTTTGGCGAATTGACTTAGGTGCCAAAAGCCCCATTGGGTGGCAATATCACTGACGGTTTGTCCGCTTGTTGCATGAAGTAATGAACGTCGTACACCATTAAGTCGACTAGCACGTAAATATTGAATTGGACTCACACCTAAAATACTTTCAAAACTGTACTGTAAGGTTCGGCGGCTCACGCTGCAGACTTCACACAGTTGCGTGATGGTAACGGGCTCGTCCAAATGGTTATCTAAAAATTGACGCGCCACATCAACCACTCGTTTTCGATGGAAATAACTTTGCGTTTTCGCGGGCTTAGGCGTTTCCAGCTTCAGCACTTCCAGCAAGGCCATCATGATAATGTCGTGCTGCAAACGCGGCGGGGTTGCGGTATTGTGAGTAGATAATAAGCGAGCCAGTAAAAAACGTACATCGGCCAAGGTTTTATTGGGGACGCCAAGGCGTCCGTAGGCAGTCAGTTCTCGCCAATTCAGATCAACCCCATGGATATTTGCCATGTTTACCAAAGCCTCACGATCCACTACTAACCCATAAAGGTCGTAATTCTGAGGTGTCGTTAGCTGAAACTCACAATCACCAGGTCGACACATAATGGTGTCTGGCCGAATCGTCAAACCGTTAATGCGGCTTTCCTCTTGACCCACTAAAGGAATTCCCAACCAAATGGAATCCGGCCAGACCACACATTTTTGCTGCAATGCCTGACTAGTATGTTCGCGGAAAACTTGTAGACCGCTTAATGGCAGCTCAATAATGCGCCCATAGAAACGCCCTCGACTAATTTGGTCGTATTCTTGTTGCCAATTGGTGAGGTTGCTGGCATGCAAGTCGGCATCATATGCGTCGGATACATGAAGCGGAACGCCCTTATTCGGTGCAAAAGTGGATTCAAACAGCATATACTCTTCCTGTAGCATGGTTATTTATCTTGCCAAAATGGCTCTTTAAAACCATAACCTACTGAAATTATTAGATATTAATAATTTTGCCATTATTCGTTAACAGAATGACGAACATAATTATTATTGTGTAACCAGCAAAACTTATGCCGATCAAAAGGCTTTTTAGTCGCATAAGTCATGTATTCAAGTAAACGGAACTTTGTGTGAGTGGGAGCAACTCCCCCTCAAGTGGAACAGGATCTTTACAAACTGAGTTTGTAGAGGACGAATAACATATGTTGAGAGGTCACAATGACAACACAAACACTAAAACCCACGTTAGGTACCATACATTTATGGGCCATCGCCGTTGGGCTCGTTATCTCTGGAGAGTATTTTGGTTGGAGCTATGGTTGGGGAGTCGCCGGTACATTAGGTTTTTTGATCTCCGCCGTTGTTGTTGCCATTATGTACACGTGTTTTATCTTCAGCTTTACCGAATTAACCACTGCCATTCCCCATGCGGGTGGACCGTTTGCCTATAGTCGACGGGCATTTGGCGAAAAAGGTGGTTTGATAGCGGGGCTTGCCACCTTAATCGAATTTGTCTTTGCACCACCCGCCATCGCGCTGGCCATTGGCGCTTATTTAAGTGTTCAATTCCCTGAATTAGACCCGAAAACAGCGGCCGTTGGAGCCTATATTATTTTTATGGGGCTAAATATTCTGGGGGTTAAAATTGCCGCCACCTTTGAGCTGATTGTCACCGTATTGGCGGTCATCGAGCTGCTTGTTTTCATGGGCGTCGTCGCCCCAGGTTTTAGCTTCAGCAACTTTGTTATTAATGGCTGGGCCGGCTCTAACACCTTCTCCTTGGGATCCATGTCTGGCATTTTTGCAGCCATTCCTTTTGCTATCTGGTTTTTCTTAGCGATAGAAGGGGCTGCCATGGCTGCCGAAGAAGCGAAAGACCCCAAACGTACCATTCCAAAAGCCTACGTTAGTGGCATTCTGACCTTGGTCTTCTTGGCCATGGGCGTGATGATTATGGCTGGCGGCGCGGGTGATTGGAAAGCACTTTCCAGCATCAACGATCCACTTCCACAGGCCATGAAAATGGTTGTCGGTGAACATTCTGGCTGGTTACATATGTTGGTCTGGATTGGCTTGTTTGGCCTTGTCGCCTCATTCCACGGCATTATCCTGGGTTATTCTCGTCAAGGTTTTGCGTTAGCTCGCGCCGGTTATTTACCTGCGAGTCTAGCTAAATTGTCGCGTTTTCAAACACCACACCGTGCCATTATCGCCGGCGGAATCATTGGTATTGCCGCCATTTACAGTGATGGCATTATCAATCTACAAGGTATGAGTTTAACCGCAGCCATGATTACCATGGCGGTATTTGGCGCTATCGTGATGTACATCATCAGCATGTTAAGCCTGTTCAAGCTGCGTAAAACAGAACCTAATCTAGAGCGTGCTTTCAGTGCCCCAGGGTACCCTATCGTACCAGCAATTGCGTTGACCCTAGCTGTCGTCTGCTTGATTGCGATGGTATGGTTTAACCTTGTTATTGCACTGATTTTCTTAGGCTTTATGGTCATCGGTTTTATTTATTTCTCTCTTACCAAACACCAACGTGACAACGCACAGGGTGATGTCATGTTAAGTGGTTCCAACTCGATCTAAACTGGCGACTACTTTGCATATCAGCATAGAGGTGGTACGTTCAACAACGTACTACCTTTTATGCATTAACAGGTCACCGTTTTATACTTAACGTCGAAATAATAAGAGGCGTAACTGACTGATGAACCATTCAGACTCCAAGTTTTCCTTTCGCTATACCCTTGGTGAACGCACCTTTGGCTTTGTTGACCTTGCTGATTTAATGGCCAAAGCCACCCCCGCTCGCTCGGGAGATCGGCTAGCAGGGGTCGCCGCACAAAGCGCAGAAGAACGCGCTGTCGCGCAGATGACATTAGCCGATGTGCCACTTAAGCTTTTCCTTGAAGAACTTTTAGTTCCCTATGAAGTCGATGAAATTACTCGGTTAATCATTGATGATCATGACAAACAGGCCTTTTTCCCTATATCTCACCTGACGGTCGGTGGTTTTCGGGATTGGCTATTAAGTGATTTGGCCACTAGCGAGATGCTCACGCAAATTCGCCCTGGTGTCACACCAGAAATGGCAGCAGCGGTCAGTAAAATTATGCGTAACCAAGACCTCATTATCGTGGCGAAAAAATGTCATGTAAAAACAGCATTTCGTAACACCATTGGCTTACCGGGTCATTTATCTACCCGCTTACAACCTAACCATCCGACGGACGATTTAACCGGTATCGCGGCGAGCATGCTGGATGGTCTGTTATATGCTAACGGAGATGCCGTCATCGGCATTAATCCCGCGACAGACAATGTGCAACAAGCAACGCGCTTAATCAAAATGATGGACGACGTCATCCAGCATTATGAGATCCCCACCCAATCCTGCGTGTTAACCCATGTTACCAATACCCTCGAATGTATCGAGCAAGGTGCCCCTGTGGACTTGGTGTTCCAATCTATTGGTGGTACACAAGCGACGAATGACAGTTTTGGGTTTAACCTTGCCAATTTAGCTGAAGCACAGGCAGCCGCCTTATCACTCAAGCGGGGCACCGTCGGCAACAACGTTATGTATTTTGAAACAGGACAGGGCAGCGCGTTATCGGCCAACGCCAATCATGGTTTGGATCAACAGACCTGTGAGGCACGAGCCTATGCTGTGGCACGTAAATTCAGTCCGCTACTGGTTAACACGGTTGTCGGTTTTATCGGTCCTGAATATTTATACGATGGCAAAGAAATTACCCGAGCTGGGCTCGAAGACCACTTCTGTGGCAAGCTACTTGGCTTACCTATGGGATGTGATGTGTGTTATACCAACCATGCTCAAGCCGATCAAAACGACATGGACAACTTACTAACGTTGCTCGGCGTCGCTGGCTGTACTTTCGTGATGGGGATTCCTGGTTCAGACGACATCATGCTCAACTACCAGACAACTTCCTTCCACGACGCCCTATATGCTCGAAGAGCACTGGGGCTAAAACCCGCCCCCGAGTTCGATGCTTGGCTCGCCAAGATGGGGATTTTTAAGAACAACGAACAGTTTGTTTTAAATCAGCAATTACCCGATGCTTTTTATAAGCCCTTAAACCGTCTGATTGGAGGCCAATAATGGGCACAGACGATGCGAAAAACCTAATGGATTCAACGCCGTCTTCCGAGCCACCATCAAGCGAAGCGGTGACAGAGAATATATGGCACAAACTCAATGCCTTTACGGATGCTCGTGTGGGTCTGGGACGTTCCGGTATTAGCGTACCGACAAAGCATTTATTAGCCTTTCAATTGGCTCATGCCCAGGCAATTGACGCGGTGCATACCCATTTGGATAGCAAAGGACTCGCGACTCAACTTATGGCACAGGATTGGGCTCCTCAGTCTGCGCCTTTGTTTTTACACAGCCGAGCAGCGGATCGTGCGATTTACTTGCAGCGACCTGATTATGGACGACGACTGGATGATGAATCCGCCCGACTTTTAGATGAACACCAAGCCAGTTATCCACAAGGGTATGATCTAGTGATTGCCGTTGTGGATGGACTATCTTCTCTCGCCATTGAACAAAATACCCAGCCCTTTCTCAATGCCTTGTTTTCCATATTAGGCAATCAGTCGCCTTCTTGGACGATCGCTCCTTTATGCCTAGTAGAACAAGGCCGCGTCGCCATTGGCGATGATATTTGTGAGCGCCTTAACGCTAAATGCGTGTTGGTGCTCATTGGTGAACGCCCTGGATTAAGCTCACCAGACAGTTTAGGCTTGTATCTTACTTGGGGGGGTAAAGTCGGCTATACCGATGCGTATCGCAATTGCATCTCAAACATTCGCCCTGCTGGACTGAATTATCAGGAAGCCGCTCGCAAGGCATTTTATTTATTAAAAGAAGCCAAACAATTGAAGCTATCTGGCGTGAAACTTAAAGATCGCTCGGATGACGACCTTGTCATTGATACAGGCCACTCCACACGTAACTTCCTAACGGCTTCGGACTGATGATTTTAGACAAGCAGCATGGCAAAGCCTGTATAAATAATCATTTTGAAACACATACGTAACATTAATGTACTATGCTCTAAATTAGAGTGCAATACATGTCATCATTAGCGAACTTATGAGGTAGTAGCATGAAAATGAAAGGCCAAATCGATAGTGTTTACCCGCCAGCGAAAGAGTCAAAAAAGAAGGGCAAAAAAGCGTCTAAAAAAACCGCCCAAGACAAACAAAAGGGTAAAACTAAGAGTAAGAAAAAAAAATCGGCCGACATCGTTACTCCCACTACAGTTTTAGAACAGGTTGAATCGGTCATTGCGCCTGTAAAAGAAGCCACACAGGCCGTGAAAGAAACCCTCGAAGAAACCATTCAAGCCCTAGAAAAAAGCCATACTCCAGTCACTGATGACACCCCAGCCGTGCTGGATGAAACCGACGACGGCAAGACAAAAAATCCCATTGCACGAGCCTCTAAGAATTCACAACCTCTTGTTGACGATGACAAACAAAAGACCATGCAGCGAATCATCAAACAATTGATTCTGGGTGATATTAGTCAAGGAGAAGCGCTGAAAATATTACGCATTCAAGTGCTCGGTTTAAAACAAGAAGACTTCGCTAATCTCGTTGGCGTTTCCCGCAAAACCCTTTCTGAAAACGAAAACGATAAAGGTAATTACACTGCGGACATAGTGAACAAACTGTTCCAACCCTTCGACTTAAAAGTTGGACTCTTGCCCAACTCCGTCAAGACCTTAGAAAGATTACTGGTTTCCAAAAATAGTTAGCTTATCCTATGACAAGGATGTCGTCTGAACTACTTTACCTTGTAAAGAAAGACGCGTTGTCTTCCATTTTACTTGCCAGATCAAAATCCTTCTCAGAAAGCCCGCCCACATCATGAGTTGTCAGTTGTATTTTGACGGTGTTGTAGACATTAAACCACTCAGGATGATGATCTTTCTTTTCCGCATAAATCGCGCACAGGGTCATAAAGCCAAAGGCTTGCTGAAAGTCTTTAAATTTGAAGGTTTTACTGAGCTTGTCGTCTTCCAATGTCCATTTAGAATCGGATTTTTCATTAAGAGAATGTAGGGCTTGTTGAACGTCGTTGTCATTGAGCTTTTGTACTGTCATAACGCCTCCGTTGAAGAATTTTTTAAATTGCTGTCATTAAGCTTTCATCTTGCCCATTTAGCTTAACCTTTTCACAGTAACGCGACTCTCGCTCGATGTCCAAGGAAGCCACTTATAATGAAAACACCCTTTACACTCTCCCCTATTAAAAGCTCGTTATGGTTAACACTTTTCATCAGCTCCGTCACCCAGGCAAACTCGACAATACCAACACCATTACCGCCTATCGGGTTGGGCTTTGAACAAACGGTTCCAGTTCCTCAAGTAGATTACCCTTTGCCCGTGATTCAAAATGGTGCGAACAACAGTAAAGGGAATTTGAAATACAATATTGAGCAAAACCCCATCGCAACGCTACTAATCGGCATGAATCAAATTTGGACGAATGGGCTGAAGGGGTGGCAAAACGACGCCAACAGCAATGGACCAAGCAGTTTTGCCAACCAAGCCATTGTGAATCCAAAAATCTGGCAAGAAAACATTGCTTATGTGATCAAGGTCACCCAGCAGCGCACAGAGAAACAAGCCATTGCCGCCTATTTGGATGATCAGCGCAGCAAAAACTACAGTGTGATTGACGGCTATGGCCCTCTGACACAAGCCTATGTAACGGCTTCTGGCGCCTACACAGACATTGATCAGCCGACCGTCAAAGACATTGTTAGCAACGCCCATTACTATGCCAAGAATAATGATGACATCAAGTTTGCCGGAAAACGAAACGCGCCATTAGGTAGTGTGTATCAACTGGTTTACGATTTTCGCGAGGTAGCCCCAGCTTCCACGAGTGCCTCAAAGTATATTTATTCAACCCCTCGTCCATGGCGTATGAACAAAACTGGCGGAATACATTATCTAGGCACCGCGCCTTATTCTTGTGTACAGCAAAATGGTACCGTGCATTCGGACTGGCTGATTGATCAATACCAATCCGATGTAAAAGTCGTGCCTGGCCTGATGTGCTCACGTCGTCATCATGAGAGCAGCGTTGTTGCCAATAACCAGGAAAACCGCCGTAAAGATGGCGCCTATCCAAGTGGACACACCAATGCTGGTTACTTAGCGGCCATGGCCTATGCTTACGCCTTGCCACAGCGTTATTCAGAGATGCTTACTCGGGCGTCGCAATTAGGCGAGAGCCGCATTCAAGCGGGTATGCATTCCCCCGTAGATGTGATCGGTGGCCGTATTCACGCCTTAGCCGTAGCAACTTACGCGTTATCTCAAAGGCACATTCAGGCGGATGCACAAAGAGCCTATAACGACTCGCAATCCTACTTTGGTCAACAAGCTTACGCGGCCAGACAATTCTTGTATTATTTCGCTCACAACAAAGTGTTGCACCCGCAAGGTTTAATACTTGGCGATAAGGTCAATACCCATGTATTTGATAACAATAAGTTTGCCAATCACGAAGCGATGAAAGCCCTTTATCGATCACGACTGACCTATGGTTTTAGTCAGACAGGAAAGTTACACCAAGGGCCCGTTGTACCAGCAGGGGCTGAACTCTTACTAGCCACCAGACAGCCTTACTTAAGCCCAGCACAACGCCGTGCGGTTCTGGCAACCACAGAAGTGCCCTCTGGCTATCCTATTCTGGATCAATCAAATGGTTGGGGCCGTTTAGATTTAGTCACCGCCGCTGATGGATATGGTGCCTTTAATGGAGATGTTACGGTCAATATGGACGCCAATAAAGGCGCCTTTAATGCTCACGATTGGTGGCGTAATCCTATTTCGGGCAAGGGAAAACTAACGAAGAAAGGCTGCGGCATTCTTACTTTAACGGGCAACAATCAGTATCATGGTGGCACGATTATCGACAATGGTGTATTGGAAGCCGCCTCAGTCCATGCATTGGGTAAAGGCGACCTCTATTTGAAAAATGGCATCTTGGATGTGACATCAAAAGGTGCATTAAAGGTCGCGAACTACACTCAGTTGAATGGGGCCACTAAAATCGACATGGATAAAGACGCCAGCCAAATTCAAGCTTCAGGAAACGTGGTTATCATTGGCGGTACATTGGCCTTAGATTTGTCGCATTTTCATCCTCAAGCAGGCAAAGGCTACGTGCTAATTGAGGGACGCCAGTTACAAGGTCAATTTGAAACCATTTCTTCCCCTCTACCAGTTCGTCTGCAATATACTGACAATAAGCTCATCGCGACCTTTCAATAAATCTGCTTTTCCCCGCGAACCAAGCAATAGCCCAACAAATAGATAGGGCTATTGCTTATGCCAAATCATGCATAAAGTGTGAGACCTTTGCACGATTACTGTGCTTGCCAATACTTTGTTAAAAACAGACTCAAAATGCTCATTTATAGCGATAAAATCCGCTTTCTCGTCTGTTTTTGCCGCGTCTTGGCGTCACTCGTGACATCGTGAAAAGGTCTCAGTGTACTAAATATTTACACTTTAAATGAAAATGATTTGCATTAACGTCATTATTATATAAAAATATTGCCCTCAGACATCGACACCACATGTAATGCAGAGAGTGAATGGAATGATAGAGTCGAAAGCATTAGGATTTGACGTGAATGGCCGCGCCTTATTGGCCGACTTTTCCATGGCCTTTGAGCCTGGAAAAATTTACGCCTTGGTCGGTCATAATGGATCAGGAAAATCCACTCTTCTTAAGCTGCTCGCCCAACAACAAACAGCAACCCGTGGTCATATTCTGCTAAATGGTCAAGCTATCGACTCTTGGTCCCATAAACAATTTGCCCAACAAGTGGCTTATCTTCCTCAGCAAACCCCAGCAACGGACAGCCTATCGGGCAGAGACCTAGTTGGGTTTGGTCGTTATCCTTGGCACGGTTTGCTGGGCCGTTTAAATCGTCAGGATCAAACATACATCGACGAAGCCATGGCGCTAACCGATACCCTCTCTTATCAGGACCGTTTAGTTGACACCTTATCCGGTGGTGAGCGCCAACGCCTTTGGCTCGCCATGTTACTGGCTCAGCGCACGCAATATTTGCTACTTGATGAACCGCTATCTGCTTTAGATATTGCCCATCAAGTAGACATGCTTAATCTGATCAAAAAGCTCAGTCGCGAGTTATCCCTTGGTGTGATTATTGTTATCCACGATATCAATATGGCAGCGCGCTTCTGCGATCATATCGTCGCACTGCACAGTGGAAAGATGATTGCCTCAGGCTCTATTGAGAGCCTCTTTACACCACAAACCCTAGAAGACATCTACGGTATCAATATGCACATTACGGATCACCCCGCAGGGTATCCGGTTGCCATGCCTTACTAGCCAAGTAGGAAGTTATGAAACGTACCTTTTCTTATTTGCTTCTGCTGTCTATCACGTTTACAACCCACTTCGCCGTCGCACAAGAGCGTGAGATGAAAGTGGCCGCCATAGATTGGACGCAGATCGAAACCCTGCTTGCCTTAGGCGTTCACCCCATTGGCGCGGCCCAGATAGCCGATTACAACGCATGGGTAAAATCCCCGGCCATTCCCAGTCGTACCGTCGATCTTGGCTTGCGCACTCAACCCAATTTGGAACGATTGGCGGAGCTAAAACCAGAGCGTATTTTTATCTCTCCGATGTTTCAGTCTCTGACACCACAATTATCCCGTATTGCCCCCGTAACAAACATCGCCTTATATAAAAAAGGCGATGTTTCATGGCAAGCCTTCAAAACCTATACGCAAACCCTCGCGAAAGACACTCACCGAGAAGCGGCCGCTAACTCACTGATTCAATCGGCTCAGGCGACGTTGGCGACCCTTTCTAAACAGGTTCCCGCCCATACTCCACCCTTGTTGATGATGCAGTTTATGGACGCTCGTCATGTGCGAGTCTTTGGCACTAATAGCCTGTATGGCATTGCTGCTCAGCAAATCGGTTTACAAAGTGCGTGGCACCGACAGACCAATAAGTGGGGCTTTTCTCTGGTTGGCATTGACAAACTGCTTGGCGTAAAAGGGCAAATTGTCGTCATCGAGCCATTACCAGCAGGTGTGGAAGCGAACCTACGACAGGATGCCTTTTGGCAATACTTGGTCAAACAAACAGGGCATCCGATGCTAAAAATCCCGCCCGTTTGGAGCTTTGGCGCCATCCCTTCCACGGTACGCTTTGCTCGTCTATTAACCACTGCTATTCATCAGGAGAGCAAATGATGCGGACGCTTCCTTTCACGCTGATGGCGCTCCTTTCCGTTCTGGTCGCTTTGTTAATAGGCGCCCACCTAAACAGCGTCGGTGGACTTAACCACGCTTTTGCTAGCTTATTTCAGACAAACTGGCAGTCTAGCCGCTCGGTCGAGTTGTCATTAACCTGGTGGCCACGCCTGTTTACCACATTATTGTGTGGTGCTGCATTAGCGGTGGCTGGGGTGTTGTTGCAACAGGTACTTAGAAACCCCATTGCCTCGCCCTCTACTTTGGGGATTGCTAGCGGCGCTAGCTTTAGCCTGATGCTGGCAACACTGTATGCACCTTGGCTGATGGCGTTTTCTCAAAGTTTGGTTGCCTTAACAGGAGGGCTCATTACCATGGGGCTGGTCTTTCTGTTGTCTTGGCGACGGGCTCTATCGCCCACAGTGGTCGTGATTGCGGGTCTGGTGCTTAATCTCTATTTCAGCGCGTTCAGCACCGTATTGCTGATGCTCAATCAAGAAAAACTCTCTGGTTTAATGATCTGGGGAGCGGGTTCTCTAGTGCAAACGGGCTGGGGCAATGTCACCTATTTATGGCCTCGCATTCTTGCCGCGGTGCTCGTCGCGCTTTTATTCCTTAAGCCATTAAGTTTATTAGAATTAACCGAGTCTGGTGCCAAAAGCTTAGGGGTGTCATTAACTAAACTCCGTTTTGTCTGTCTTGGTCTAGCGGTACTACTGACGTCTTGGGTGGTCGCCAGTGTTGGTGTGATTGGCTTTATTGGGCTCGCCGCCCCTGCTATTACGCGGCTAATGGGCATCCGTCGTTTACTACCTAAAGTAATAGTGTCCATGATACTTGGCGCCCTCTTACTAACACTGACAGATTTATTGATTCAACGACTACCAGACACGGTGGCAATGGTTGTTCAGACAGGAGCCGCCACGGCAGCGCTGGGGGCACCACTTATGTTATGGCTACTACCCAAACTGGCCATTCGTCATCAGGCCCAAGCGGAAACCGTATTAACCCGACATAATCAGCAAATACATCACCTCAGCAAATCCGCCATTGTATGGACCGGCGGGGCATTGCTGGTAGGTTTTTGTTTGTTTGCCAGTTTGTCTATTCAAAACCACGGTTGGCAATGGCTAGTCTTCAATGGCGATTGGTCTTTGTTGGAATGGCGGATACCTCGCTTAGTTGCGGCATTATTAGCTGGCATTATGCTCGCGGTAGCAGGCACCATCATTCAGCGCTTAAGCGGCAATCCAATGGCGAGCCCAGAGGTGATTGGTATCAGTTCTGGCATCGCCATTGGTCTGATTATCACCCTCTATAGTGGTCTTGCATCAGGACTTGTTGGACTCTATATAGGTGGTCTAGTGGGTGCCCTGATGGTCATGGGGTTAATCGTCTTGCTCAATCATAAGTCGGGATTTCAACCGGAGCGGGTATTGCTGACAGGGGTCGCTATTACGGCCCTGATGAATGCCGTGCAAAGTCTTATTCTCGCCGGTGGCGACCCACGTAGCTATGCTTTTTTAGCTTGGTTATCCGGTTCCACCTATTACGTTAAAAGCCAAACCTTGTTGCCTTTAGCGATAGCGACGTTGCTATTGGTCAGTATTGGCTTTTTTCTAAGTAAATGGCTGGATGTTTTACCGCTAGGGCAAGCGACAGCTCGATCATTGGGAATGAATGTCTCCCGATCCCGTCTCTTGCTGCTACTGTTAGCCGCTTGCCTAACTGTTGCTGCCACCTTGGTTGTCGGTCCACTAAGTTTTGTTGGGCTGATGGCACCTCATTTAGCACGGCTATTTGGTTTTAGTCGTGCCCGCGATCATCTGATCGCCTCATCATTGGTAGGGGGACTACTGATGTTACTGTCCGACTGGTTAGGTCGACAATTACTCTACCCACAGGAAGTACCCGCAGGCATGGTCGCCTCCATTCTCGGCGGCTTATACCTGATGTGGGGCTTACGGCGGCTCTAGGGAATAGCTCTACCAGCATACTAGTATCTTGCTTCGTAAAACATGGAATGTGTTAAAGCTAATTAATGAGAATGATAATACAAATCAAAACCGTTTATTTATGGATCTAACATGAAGTTACTGATGCAGCTTGCAGACAAACAAGGTAAACCTCTGGCTTTTGTCATCTTACTCAGTATGGCCAGCGCACTCCTGACGGTCGGGGTAATTGCTTTTATTCAATACCGACTACTCAGTCAGCACGACCTAACCCCCTCGGTCCTGTGGCAATTTGTCCTTCTGTTGGCGGTCTTGCTGGCAACGGCGACAGTCGCTCAAGTGGCACTGCATAAACTGGGGCATCAGTTTGTCTATAAAAAACGCTGTCAGCTTATCAAAAAACTGATCAATACTGATATCGAACAAATAGAAAGCATCGGCAGCGCTCGTTTGCTTGCGTCACTCAATACCGACATTCGTAATGTCACCTTTGCCTTTGTCCATCTGCCTGAGCTGATTTATGGGGTGGTGCTTTGCTTAATCGCCCTCGCCTATCTCGCTTTTTTATCTCTTCCTTTGTTTGGCGTCAGCGTCTTACTGTTAGCGTTGACAGGACTCTTCGGTTTTAGTCTGGTGAATAAAATCTCCTACCACATCACACAGGTGCGAGAATACGATGACAAGTTGTATCAAGACTACCAGTCCTTTATTGAAGGTCGCAAAGAGCTATCGTTAAACCCGGGACGCGCTAAACGCTATTTCAATGATGAGTTTGATCCACACGCCAAACAGTATCGCGATCAGGTAACCCGTGCTGACATTCTTAACGGCTTTGCGGCCAACATGGCCAACACCATTGTTCTGGCACTCATCGGTTTAAACTTCTATCTCGCGTTAGGGCTTGGCTGGGCCAGCTTTCCAGTTGCTTCATCGTTTGCGTTAATTATCTTATTTATGCGCACACCACTGATGTCGGCCGTCGGCTCCCTACCCACTTTAGTGACAGCCAATATCTCAATGCAGAAATTGGAAGACTTGTCATTAAGCCAAAATAGCGCCTTGATCAGTCAGCAACCGGTTTCTGCCCCTTTTGAGCAGTTGCATTTACAGCAAGTGGTTTATCAATACCGAGCTGACGGTGATGAGAAGCCGTTTCAGGTTGGTCCGATCGACTTCACCATTAAACAAGGTGAACTCATCTTTATCATTGGTGGTAATGGCAGTGGCAAATCCACGTTTGCCAACTTATTGACTGGTTTATATCGGCCCCACTCAGGGCAAGTTTTCCTTAACGACCAGCCGGTATCCCTGGAGAAATGGCCAGAATATCGTTTGCAATTTTCCGCAGTATACAGCGACTTCTATCTATTCCATCAGATCACGGATGGACATGGCGACAACGTGGACAACACAGTGATTGATGAATGGATGACGCGTCTGGAAATGGCACATAAGGTCTCTCATCAGGATGGTTACCTTTCCGACACCCGATACTCCCAAGGGCAACGCAAGCGACTCGCCTTAATGATGGCGGTATTGGAACAACGTGGCTGTGTCTTACTGGACGAATGGGCCGCCGACCAAGATCCCAAATTCCGCAAAACGTTTTACCGAGAACTATTACCCCTCTTAAAAGAGCGTGGTGTGACCATTATCGCCATTACCCATGATGACAAATATTTCGATGCGGCAGACCGAGTTTTCAAAATGGATTTAGGTCAGCTTAGCGAGCTCAACTCAAACAACCAACGCCATACAGAAGAAGCGCTTTCGAGCATCGTTTCTTAATCAATTGGACAAAAGCAAAAGAGAGGACTTTATGAGTATTGATAACCCAAACACAGAATTCACCGTCGTCATCAATGACCAAGAACAATACAGCATTTGGCCAACCTATCATGCGATACCAGCGGGGTGGAAAGAAGTCGGCGTGGTCGGCAATAAAGAGCATTGCCTTGCGCATATCAAAGCAACATGGACAGACATGCGACCAAAAAGTTTAAGAGATGCCTTAGCCAGCTAGAAATAAATAAACAGCCAACGCCATGCCATTGTGTTTTCTTTTTACTCCATTAGGTGGTCATTATGCCAACTGACGATCTCTATAACGCGTCGACATCCAGCCAATATCATTCTCTTTACGCATCTCAACAGCGCCTATGGATGTTTCATCAATTAAAACCAAACAGCGCCGCTTACAATCTTGGTGGGTTACTTTGGTTTGATGATCCTCGCCTGAGTATTGATAAGCTGAAACACGCCTTACACCAGATGATAAAAGACCACCCAGCCCTGACGATGATCCTGGATGACAGTAAGGGAACCCCGCGCCAGTGCTATAGTAACGCTGACGGTCTAATCACTTCCCAACCAATAGACGTAACAGACTTAACACAGCATGACGACCCAATTGATTGGCTAAAACAAGACGCCGAACAAAGATACCTTGAACCTTATCAACTCACCCACCGCCGACTGACTCGTTTTCATATCTATCAGGTACGTCAGGATAAGTTTGCCGTATTAATTGCCGCACACCATCTGATTATGGATGCTTGGTCATTACCTCTGTGTTGTAAATCGATCTTGTCCTACCTTGTTGGCGATCACTCTCCTGCTCACAATGGCGAGGATTATTTATCCTTCGTGGAAAAGAATAGCCATCACAATGACATAGACACTACCCGCACGGCATGGCAGTCATTAGGACTGTTATCGGATGATCCGCTTACCTTACCCAACATCGCCCCTCTTAGCGATGTCAGTTATCGTGCTGGCCATGTAACACAAGGTTTGAGCGACGCGCAACTAGGGAGTATCAATGACGCCGCCAAATCCCTTGGTGTCACACGCTTTGAACTGCTATCAAGCGCCCTGCTTTTGACCCTGTCTGTGTATGGCAATCATCCCCATCCCTCGCTGGTAATCCCCACACTAAACCGGAACAGTCAAAACCGACGTACGGTGGGCTTTTACGTTCGCAACGCCTTGCTTGGCCTACCCTTAGAAGCCACCAGCACACTAGGAGAGATCACGCAAAAGGTACGCGAGAAATTGGCCCAATCCCTTGGTTTTTCAAGCTTTTCAGCCGAACAGCTCTGTGGCCAACACGCCCTGCCCAGTTATGCCTTTAACTTCCGCACCCACGGGGAAGGAATGGTTGTCAAACAAAGGGATTATCAATTGTTATTCGAAGAGTTTCCGGTAGTTGAAACGCCCTTTGAACTGGTACTGGATGCCATCAGCAATACTGATCTAACCTTGCGCTTTGTGTACGCCAAAGAAAAATTCTCTAGGGCATTTATTGAGCGCTTTATCGACAGCTACCAACATATTCTTCAACAAATCTGCCACCAGCCAGACCGCCCAAAAGCCAGTCTCAACCCGCTGGGCAAGCAAGAAAACCGTTGGTTAGATGCCCAAGCGACAGCAGACACACCATGGGAAAAAGCGCTGTTTCATGAGCTGTTTGCCCGCCAGGCATCCACTCAACCCAATCATATTGCCTTGAAGCATGGCAACCAAACCTTGACCTACCGTCAACTTGACGAACAAGCCAATCAATTAGCCCACTATTTAATCAGCGAAGGCGTCGTGCCCGACACCATGGTTGGCGTCATGATGGAAAGAGGCCTCGCTCTGTTTGTCACCCTGCTCGGCATACTCAAAGCGAGCGGCGCCTTTTTACCGCTGGATCCTGACTACCCAGAACAACGTTTGCGCTTTATGCTGGAAGACAGTGACGCACAGCTGCTGCTAACACAAACGTCTTTAATGGAAAGCGCTCGGTCTCTTACCACGCAATCGGTAATTGCCTTGGAGTCCATCCCTTTAGACGCCTTTGCCAACACAGCGCCCATCACAAACCTACTCCCCCAGCATTTGGCCTATGTCATTTATACTTCCGGCTCAACGGGTATGCCCAAAGGGGTGGCCGTGGATCATATTGGCTTAACCATGCATGTGCAAACCATTGGCCAAGAGTATGGTATGACACCACACGACACTGAGTTGCACTTTGCCTCAATCAGCTTTGATGGCGCCCTTGAGCGCTGGACGGTTCCCCTTGCCTTTGGTGCTCGACTCATCATTCGTGATCAAGCGCTATGGACACCAGAGCAAACCACACAGGTTTTATGTAACGAAAAAGTAACCATCGCCTGTTTTCCACCAAGTTATGTCGGCCCCTTATTAGACTGGATAGAAGAGACTCAACCCTCATTAACATTACGCTCGATTACCTTAGGTGGAGAAGCTTTCACTCGGGAAACCTTTGAACGCATTCAACGAGTTATTGCCCCACCTAGAATCATCAATGGCTATGGCCCAACCGAAACCATTGTCACCCCATTAATATGGCGAGCCTATCCACAGGATACCTTAACCAGTGCCTACGCTCCCATTGGTTCCGCTGTTGGCGCTCGTCAGTTGTATGTGTTGGATGCCCAATTACAACGCTTACCCACAGGGGTCATTGGTGAACTCTACATTGGCATGGAAGTGGGCCTTGCTCGTAGCTACTTGAAGCGAGCAGACCTGACCGCTGAGCGCTTTTTACCTGATCCATTTGCAGCGAATGGCGAACGTATGTACCGCACTGGTGACTTGGTTCGTTTTAATGAAAATGGCGTTGTTGAATACTTTGGTCGAGCGGATCAACAGGTCAAAATTCGCGGTTTTCGTATTGAGTTAGGGGAGATTGAGTCCTGCCTACAAACCGTATCCCAAGCCAAATGGTGTGCCGTTGTCGCCCACGACTCGCCAAATGGGAAAAAGCTGGTGGGCTATGTGCAAACGCATGACACCCAACAAGACTCGGCACCATGGTTAACGGCACTCGCCCAGCGGTTGCCGGATTACATGGTACCTTCTCACATTATGATGGCAAAGCAATTACCCATCACACCAGCGGGTAAAATTGATCGAAATTGGCTCCCCGCCCCCCAGTGGGAACAACTGAACGACACAAACAGCCCCTTGACCACACCTCGGCAAACATTATTGGCTGAGCTATGGCGAGACATATTAAATACCCATGCTATTGGCGCTAACAGCCACTTTTTCTCTTGCGGTGGCGATTCCATTAGTGCCTTACAATTGGTCGGCAAGTTACGTCAGCACCAACTGATGTTAAGCCCCAAACAGGTGTTTGATCATCCTGTGTTATCAGACATGGCCGATTGCCTTGTTGATAACCAAACTAAAGCAGCGCAACAACATCCTCTTATGGGGAAGATTGCCTTGCTGCCGATGCAGTCGCGCTTTGTCGAACAGTATTCTCTGACATTGTGCAATCAGTTTGCGCGTTTTCAACTGCCGACACCCGTTCATCAAGAAGCTCTGAATACGGCAGTAACAAAACTGCTAGAGCACCATGATGCCTTGCGCCTGAGATTCAACGACAGCCTCACCGCCACCTATCTTGATAAAGGAAGATTCGCCTTACAAATACAAAACCAGCCACTCGATAGCGACGCCATACAAAAGGCCATTGACCCAAGCACAGGGTTGCTGCTCTCCTTAGGTGTCCACCTGGAAAGTGGTGATACTCTACTGGCGATCCATCATTTGGTAATCGATGCGTTGTCGTGGCCGATATTGTTAGAAGACTTGATGAGCCTCTATCAAGGGAGCTTACACAATACAGCGAGCCATTTGCCCGCCAAAACCCACCACCAAGGGGATTGGTATCAAGCGCTGTACGACTATTCATGGTCCGCTCAAGAACACCGCTATTGGACAGAACAAGTTCATCCCCCCGTGTTTCCGACACAGCGGGGAGCAATCCGCAAGCATCAATGGCACCTCACTTCCAGCTCGGCACAAAGATTGTTTGCCAGCACTCAGCGGTTCGCCAGACTGGATAAGGAAACCAGTTTACTGTGCGTCGTCGCCCATGCGTTAGGTCACTATCAACAACAGAAAACATTCCTAATCCATAAAGAAAGTCATGGCCGTTTCGCGGATGCCTTTCACCTTGATCTGTCACGTAGCGTTAACTGGCATACGGCTTTGTTCCCGCTAAAAATCCTTATCAGTGACGATTTAAGCGCGACCTTGGCCCACACTAAAGACCTTAGTTTAGCGCTACCAGCGGGGGGCATTGGTTATTCTGCTGGAATATTACAAGGGGAATGGTCCTATGCTGACGGCATCGATGTGTTATTTAACTACCTTGGTCGAGCAACGCAAAATCACCTCTCCAGCCTACCTATCAAGGAGTTTGGTTTATGGCGACCAGACAACGGTATCAGCGATGCGGCCATCGCTGTCAATATTTCAGAAACAGACCAAGGGATTGAGTTTGATATTGAGCTGGATCACCCGTTATTTAGCGAGTCACAAAGTGAACGTTTTATTCAACATCTCGATCAGGCAACCAAAGCCATTACTCAGCATTGCCAGCAACACTCGGCTATTTTGACCCAACAGGATGCACTGGGCACAGCGCTAAACCAAGCGTCACTCACCGCCATCAGCCAAACAATTCTGTCACAGCCCGATGGTCAGTTGCCGGAAAAGATTCTGCCCTTATCCACTTTACAGCAAGGGCTCTATTTCCATTCACAACTTGCTAAAGATAAGCACACCTATGTAAACCAAATCACCTTGCCGATTCATGGCGCAGAACCGAATAAGTTATTAGCCTGCTGGCAACAGCTTATGCAGCGTCACACCATGCTGCGCTCTACTATCAGCCAAGTTGAGGGGCAAGCGCACTTATTGGTCTGGTCAAACCTGCCTCTGATAAGTTCCTATCAAGATGCCCGAGAGCAAAAAGGATGTCGCCTGAAACAGATTCAACAGCATCTTGTTGAGCAGGGTTTTGATTTACAACAAAACCTCATTAGCGCACCACAACCATTGTGGCGGGTCGATTTAATCCAAACCACAGATCAGACACTGCAATGCGTGTTTACCATTCATCATCTACTCATGGATGGTTGGAGTACTGGTGTACTATTAGCCGAACTCTTTAGCCTGTATCACGGTCACACTCTGCCCCCCGTACAACAGGATTTTTCCGACTACCTCGGCTGGATCCGCCAACAAAACACAGCGTCAGTTGAGCCTTACTGGCGTGATTTTTTAAGCCATATTGAGGCCCCCACCTTGCTGGCGAATGTGTATGGTCGGCCTCAGCCACAACAAGGTCATGTGCGTAGTACCATCAGCATAGACGCCACCACACTGGCCAACTGGCAACAGGATCTCAAGCACTCGGGGCTCACGCTCAACACCTTAATTCAAGGCGCTTGGCTACTGACCCTGCAGCGTTATACAGGGCAAGACAATCCCGTTTTTGGTAATACAGTAGCAGGTCGCCCCACCACCCTCGCCCATAGCGATACCATGGTCGGGCTCTTTATTAATACGCTCCCTGTGACCCACAGGATTTGTTGGCAACAGACCGTTCAAGACTGGCTAAACGCCATACAAAATCAAACCAGCAGTCAGCGTGAATTTAGCCATACAGCCTTGTCCCAAGTACAACAGTACTCTCCCCTCGCCGGAGAGCCGCTTTTCGACAGCTTGGTGGTATTCGAAAACTACCCACTGGATCAAAGCCTCTTTCAACAAGGGGAGCTCACTATCGGTGAACCAGACAGCTATGAGTTCACCCACTACCCTCTTACGTTGGCCGTGTTGCCCAGTGAACAATTAGACATTGTCTTTGCTTATGATTCCGCTTGCTTTAGTGCCACACAAATAGCGTCATTACAGGCGACAACAAATCATTATCTTGAGCAGCTAGTACATGGTTTAGCACAACCACTTAACAGCATTAATGAGCTAGATAACACCCAAAAAGACATCTTACAAAAACATATAAAACCCTCTGAGCCTTGGCACTATATCCCATTTACTGAGCTGTTTCGCAAACAAGCCGAGCAACGGCCAAACCAACAAGCATTAGTCGCTAATCCGTTACTAGCGGGTGGAAAACAAGCCGCGGTATTAACCTACCAAGCGCTAGACCAACAAAGTGACGCCGTAGCGGCAGAACTGCTTGCCCAAGGTATTCACCAAGACAGTATTGTTGGCGCCTTATTCCAACGGAGTAATGAAATGTTGGTCGCGATGATCGGCATTTTAAAGGCGGGAGCCGCCTTCCTACCACTTGACCCCTCTTATCCAGAAGACCGTTTACGCTATATGGTCGAAGACAGTGAGTCTGCACTCTTAATCAGTGATCCATCTTCCTTATCATTAGCACAGCGTATAGGTGAAAAAACGCCTCTTATAAGTTTCAATAACATTGATTTGACCGCTTCTTTAAGTGAAAACACCGTGCTTTTACCCGACCAGTTGGCCTATGTCATCTATACCTCTGGCTCGACAGGCAAACCAAAAGGCGTCTGTATCAGCCAATTAGGGTTAAGCATGCATGTGCAAACCATAGGACAGCGCTATGGAATGCAACCCTCAGACAGAGAGCTGCATTTTGCCTCCATCAGCTTTGACGGTGCCATTGAGCGTTGGGCCACACCTTTAGCATTTGGTTCCACTCTAGTGATTCGTGATCAATCCCTCTGGAGTGCCCAAGAAACCTGCGAGGTATTAGAAAGAGAGCACATCACCATTGCCTGCTTCCCTCCTAGCTATGTAGGCCCTTTAGTGGAATGGATACAAGCGGCTAACCCAAAACCCCAACTCCATGTTCGCTCATGGACATTGGGTGGCGAAGCGTTTACTCGTGATACCTATTTTGCTTTGCAACGCACTCTACAACCGCCACGTATTATTAATGGCTACGGTCCAACAGAAACCGTTGTTACGCCGTTAATCTGGCAAGCTTATAGGGATACGCCACTTGACAGTGCCTATGCCCCCATTGGGACAGCCGTCGGCGCCCGCGATCTGTTCGTGCTGGATAAAGACTTACGCCCCGTGCCTTCTGGGGTCTGTGGGGAACTCTACATTGGTGACGAAACAGGGTTAGCGCGGGGCTACCTCGCTCGCCCAGAGCTCACCGCCGAGCGTTTTATGCCCAACCCCTTTAGTCGATATGGTGAACGCATGTATCGAACTGGCGACTTAGTGCGCTGGCGCGAAGACGGCGTCATGGAATATTTAGGAAGAGCGGACGACCAAATCAAAATCCGTGGGTTCCGCATTGAATTAGGGGAAATTGAATCTCGCTTGCAGCAACTTAGCGGCAGTCGCCGTAGTGCCGTTGTGGCCTTTGATGGGCCGACAGGAAAAAGGCTGGTTGGCTATATCGAAAGCCAAGATATCTCTCTCGATAGCCAAGCCATTTTACAGAAAATGAAGCACGCGCTGCCGGATTATATGGTGCCTTCTCAACTGATGGTGTTGGACGCCTTGCCACTCACCCCCGCCAGTAAAGTGGATAAAAAGCGCCTACCAGAGCCGGAAATAGAGACATCGCACCAAGATTTTGTTGCCCCCCAAGGTGATATAGAAACCTTACTCGCCAGCGAATGGCAGCACCTGCTAACACTCGACAAAATTAGCCGACACGACGACTTTTTTACCCTTGGTGGTCAATCACTGCTCGCGACTCAATTGGTCGGCCGTTTGCAACAAAATCATCAGATACACTTGCCACTGCAAGCGGTGTTCGATGCGCCCGTATTGAGTGAAATGGCCAAACAGTGTCAGCCCCATAACGAAGCCCTTGCTATGAAGGCAGTCCCACGGTTATCCCACATGCCAGTCAGTGCGGCACAAAAGCGCTTATGGTTTGTTCAAGAGCTGATGCCAGACAGTTCTGCTTATCATATGCCTTTGGGCATCAAGCTGACAGGCCAGCTTGATCGCGCACGTTTAGCTCGCGCGCTGCAGTCCTTAGTAAACAAACATGAAATTTTTCGTACCACTTTTGTTCAGGTGGAAGGCGAGCTGATGCAGACCATCCACCAAGAGGTGCAAGCCCCTATTACTTACCATCAAGCCAGTGAGTTTACCGACCTTGAACCACAACGAGAAAACTGGATAAGCGAACCGTTTGATTTTGCTCAAGCGCCCCTTATGCGAGTGTATGCTATCGAACACAATGCAAACGAACACGAACTGTTTTTGGTCCTCCACCATATTATTAGTGATGGCCTCTCCATACAGCAGCTCATTAAGGAATGGTTCACCCTGTATCAGGATCTAGCGAGAGGTGTTGAGTCAAATATCGATTCCCTTAAGACGTTGGATTATGCTGACTACGCTTATTGGCAACGGGATTGGCTGCAAACACCGCAAGCTAAACAAGATCTTCTGTGGTGGACGCAGGCACTGAAAACCGATATTGAACCACTCATCCTGCACAGCGAAGTGCCAAGAGACCCGCAGCAAGTCCATGGCAGACGCTATCATTTTGTATTGAGTGAGCAACAAGTCGCACACATCCGCTCACTTGCGTCGACTCATCAGACAACCACCTTTAACGTGATGCTCAGTCTTTGGCATTTACTAATGCACAAATACACAAGCCAGCATGACATTCGCGTGGGGGTTCCTGTCGCGGGACGACACCATACCGATACACTGGATATGCAAGGCTGCTTTATTAACAGCCTCACGATTCCCGCTAATATCAAAGCCACCGATACCTTCTCGGACTTAGTCAAGCAAGTCACTGGTTTTTTCCAGCAGGCCCTGGCTCGTCAGCATGTTCCCTTTGAGGCCATTGTGGAAGCGCTCGGTGTCGCGGGTAATATACAGCATCATCCCCTTTATCAGACCAGCTTTAATTTCCAACAAATGGATCTAGCCGTTCTTCAGCATGTCGATGGCTTAGACATTAGCTTGTTTGATCCTGGAGTAGTCGGTGCTCAACTTGAATTAAGCCTCGATATCCAACAGTTCACGGATACCATCGATGGCAACGAGAAGTGGACAGGCTTTGTTAACTACGCCTCACCCATTTTTGATGAAGCCTTTGCTCAATCCTTAATTGAACATTGGTTCCTGCTACTGGAAAGCGTCGCCAATGATCAGCCAAAAACGCTGGCCGAGCTAACCTTGGTAGATGCCTCACAGGCCCAATACATTAAGCAATTCAATGCAACGGACAAAGATTGGGGGGAACTGTTACCCCCACCGTTAAGTATTATTCAACAAGCCCAGCGCACACCCGATGCGACCGCGTTGTCGATGGGTAACCAAACACTCAACTATCGTGACTTTGATCGTCAAGTTACCCAACTAGCCAACTGGCTACGCCAGCAAGGCGTCAAAGAAGAAACCCGTGTTGGACTTGGCCTGCCACGCTCTATTGACTTAGTCATCGGCCTACACGCCATTACTCGCGCAGGGGGAGCCTATGTTCCCCTGGATCCTAGTTACCCTAAGGAGCGCCTCAGCTATATTCTCGACGCGGCCGAGGTCTCCTTACTGCTAACAGATGAGCCAACCCTCAGCCAGTGGCCTGCCTCATCCCATTGCCGTTATGTCACAATCGATAGCCTCGATACGTCGTCCGAAAGTCTGACGCCACCCCGTGTTCACTGGCAACAGGATCTGGCGTTATATGTCATTTTCACCTCAGGTTCCACAGGGTTACCAAAAGGCGTTGTTAACACACAAGCCGCCTTACAAAACCGTCTACAGTGGATGCAAAGCGAATACTCACTGACAGCAGAAGATTGTGTTTTACAGAAAACCCCTTTTAGTTTTGATGTCTCGGTCTGGGAGTTTTTCTGGCCCCTAATGGTCGGTGCCCGACTTGCCATTGCCCCACCTGAGTCTCATCGTCAGCCAGAGCGCTTGCATCACACCATCATTGAGCAAGACGTCACCACCATTCACTTTGTGCCATCCATGCTGTACGCCTTTGCCAACGAAACAGACATGGCCCTTTGCCGCAGCCTAAAACGCATTATTTGCAGTGGGGAGGCATTGCCCGTGGAGTCTGTCGATAAAGTGCTGACGACTCTGCCCACCTGTCAACTTCACAACTTATATGGCCCCACCGAAGCCGCCATTGATGTCAGTTATTGGCAATGCCAGCAACCGCTTGGCAGACGCACGCCCATTGGCTATCCGATCAGCAATACGCAACTGCATGTGCTGGATGACTGCTGGAATCCCCTTCCAATCGGCATTCCAGGGGAACTCTATTTGGCTGGCGATGGATTAGCACGAGAATACCTTGGCCGAGCTGATTTAACCGCCGAGCGCTTTGTCCCTAACCCTTGGGGAGCAGCCGGTTCTCGCATGTACCGCACTGGCGATAAAGTCTTGCGCATGCCTGACGGTCGCTTGGAGTACCTTGATCGATTGGATCATCAAGTCAAAATTCGCGGGTTGCGTATCGAATTGGAAGAAATAGAAGCGGTACTTAATCAACATAGGCTAATCGATGAATCCGCCGTAATCGCCTACCACTATCAAATTGGCTCGCAACAGGATAAGGGCCATACCCAACTAGTCGCTTACTTGGTGTGCAAAGATTGGACGACAGACCAGGAAGCGGAGGTAAAACGTCATCTTTATGAGCATTTACCCGATTACATGGTGCCTGCCATCTTTATTGGCCTCGATGCGATGCCGTTATCCCCAAGCGGCAAACGTGATCGTAAAGCATTGCCTTCTCCAGAGTGGAATCAAGTGTGCTATCGCGCTCCAGAATCCGCACTAGAAAAATGGTTCGCCCAAACCTGGCAAACCATTCTGGGCGTTGAGCAAGTAGGGCTCGATGACAACTTCTTTGCCCTTGGCGGACACTCTCTATTGGCAACCAAAGTGGTGGCTTTGACGCAACAAGAACTGGGACTCACCCTGACCTTAAAAGACTTTTTTGCCGCCACGTCTTTACAGGCACTCACCGACAGCCTTGAGCCTCACTACCAAACACAACACCAATCGGAGCAGGACGAACTCGATGTCATGGCGGCATTGATGGACGACTTGGATAACTTATGACTGCGAAAAATGACAAAACAGCCTTAGCGAAACGCTTTTTACAACTTGGTGAGCAAGAACAAATCAAGTTTATCCGTCTTCTTGATAGCAAGGGCTTAAACTTTGAAACACTGCCCATTGTAGCGGGCGAGAGGCCCAAACTGATCCCGTTGTCTCCCGCGCAAAAGCGGATGTGGGACATCTATCAGTTAGATGCAGGCAACAGCGCCTACCATATGGGAGGCTGTTTTGAGATTTCAGGGCCACTGGATCTTAAGCAACTGCAGAATGCGCTGCTAAAGGTGATGGAAAAACATCATACTCTGCGAACGCGATTTGTTCAGAATGAAGCCGGAGAAACCTTTCAATTTATTGAAAACCAGCCGGTCATCAGCATTGAAAGCTGGAATCAACAAGGCGCAGATGAACACACTTTACAACAAGCCAACGAGGCCTTTTTAAGCAAGCCATTTGACCTTTATCGCGGCTTACCCATCCGTGCTCAGAGCATCCGCCTCGAAGAAAAGCGCTACCAATTACATCTGGTGATGCACCACCTTGTGTCCGATGGCTGGTCTGTAGACATTTTTATGGGCGACCTGATCAAGGCTTATCAGACCATTGCGCTCACCCCACTGGATATCCAATACGCAGATTATGCCATTTGGCAAACGGCCCTGTTAAAGGCAGGAAAAGATCAAGAACATTTGGACTTTTGGCGTCAAGAGATCGGCACCCATCAGCCAGAAAAGTTGTTTGCTTGGCAGGGAGAAGTAGCACCTAATCAACGCCGTTTGGCAGACAGTCTCCAGTTGACAGTCTCTTCTCGACAGCATCAGACCCTTAAGCAGATAGCGCGCCAGTTGTCTGTCACCACGTCCAGTCTCTGGTTAGGGCTGTGGCAAAGTGCCCTAGCCAAGGCTTCAAAACAGCAAACTATCTCCATTGGTATCCCTCTAGCGAATCGACAACGGGCCGAAGTCGCTGATGTCATTGGCTTTTTCGTCAACACCTTGGTCATTAAGCAAACCATCGCCCCAAGCAACCCCTTGATGGATAGCATTCAAACTGCCCATCAAAAAGTGCTACAAGCACAGGACCATCAATTAGTACCGTTCGATCAGATTGTCGCGTCTTTATTAACCGAACGCGCATCAGGGGAAACCCCTTTCTTTCAGGTACTGTTTAACCATCAAATGGTGGCCCAAACCAACGCACAGCTGTCACCAGAGGTGACCATAAACCCCATCCACCAGCCGGGTCTCTTTGCCTTGTTCGATGTGGCCTTAGACATTCGTGAACACGCTGACCATACCCGTGTCATTCTCACCTATGCCAAAGACCGTATTGCCCAGCAAGCCATGACACAGCTATTCCAGATGCTAGAGCGTCTCACTGACACCCTAGAAGAGAACCTACCGCTCCCCTTGGCGCGAATCAATCTACTGAGCGAGGGAGACATCAAACGTCTCAATGCACTGGCTCAACCGAATGGTTCATGGCAGTTTGCCCCCATTACAAGCTTGATCGCTAAACAGGCAGCAGTGCGCCCGAATGCGATTGCGCTAAAACAATCGGGGACACAATACACCTTCGCCGAGCTGGAATCTCAGTCCAACCAACTGGCTCACTATTTAATCGGGCTGGGCATCCGCCAAGATGAACCCGTGGGGGTTTTATTTGAGCGTGGCGGTAATATGATTATCACCATGATCGCCATTATGAAAGCAGGCGGCGCTTTCTTACCCCTAGATCCAGACTACCCCACAGAACGACTGGCTTACATGATCGAAGATTCAGGTGCCAAGTACCTGCTTTCACATCAAACGCTCACCACTCGTTGGCACCAAATAAACCGCGCTATTACTCAGCAAACGGTCCAGTTGTTAGCGATTGATGAATTGGACCTGAGTCAACAAAATACCACCGCTCCCACCCTGACACTTTATCCTGAGCAACTGGCGTATATTATTTATACCTCCGGCTCAACGGGCAAACCCAAAGGTGTTGCCATTGCCCATGATGGCTTAAGCATGCATGTACAAACCATCGGCAAACAATATGGGATGACTCCAGATGATATCGAGCTGCACTTTGCTTCCATCAGCTTTGATGGCGCAGTAGAACGCTGGACGGTTCCACTGGCCTTTGGCGCCAAATTAATCATTCGCGATCAAGCCCTATGGAGTGCGGAAAAAACATGTCGTGTGCTGCAAGAAGAAAGCGTCACCATCGCCTGCTTCCCACCAAGCTATGTGGCCCCATTATTGGATTGGATAGAAGCCACCCAGCCTACATTGGCCGTGCGCTCTTGGACATTAGGCGGAGAGGCGTTTACCCGTGAAACCTATGGGAGACTGCAAACCTTAGTTCGCCCACCGCGGATCATCAATGGTTATGGGCCCACGGAAACCGTGGTCACCCCTTTGATCTGGCGCGCCTACCCAGGGGATTCCTTTCCCACGGCCTATGCGCCCATCGGAGAACCGGTTGGCTCCCGCCGTTTGTACGTCCTGGATGAACAGTTAAACCCTGTACCATTAGGCAACGCTGGTGAACTCTATATTGGCGATGAAACGGGGTTAGCCCGCGGTTATTTACATCAACCAGAACAAACCAGTGAACGTTTCTTGCCGGACCCATTTACTGCTAACGGGGAACGAATGTATCGCACGGGGGATTTGGTGCGTTGGCGTGATGATGGGGTAATGGAATACCTAGGACGCCTCGACCAGCAAGTAAAAATTCGTGGTTTTAGAATTGAATTAGGCGAAATCGAGAGCCGCTTACAGCAATTATCCGGTGTCGAAACCTGTTTGGTTGCCCTATGGCAAAACCAACTTGTTGGTTACCTTCATGGGCGACACGCCACACAATGTGACCAACAGGCGCTGCTAGCAAAACTGGCGCAACAGGTTCCAGATTACATGCTGCCTGCACAACTCATGGTGCTGGATCATCTGCCTCTCACACCGGCCGGAAAAATAGACCGCCAAGCACTGCCTGCTCCCAGCCACATATCCCCAGAGACATTCTATGCAGCCCCCATCACACCTCAAGAAACCTTACTGACGACTCTCTGGCAAGAGCTATTGGGCATCAAGAAGGTCAGTCGAACCGGCCATTTTTTTGCCCTCGGGGGCGATTCTATCCTCTGCTTGCAACTGGTCAGCAAACTGAAATTAAGCGGATTTAGCCTGACGCCAAAAGACATTTTTGCCAACCCGGTATTATGTGATCTGGCCAAGACAATGACCCTCGTTCAGCAAGCGCAAGAGAGAGCACTACCTCAGCATGCCTTTGATTTGATGCCCATACAGGCCCATTTTTTAGCCCAAGACTTTGCCCAACCTAACCACTGGAATCAACATGTCTGTGTCACCTTGAAACAGGAAATGGACACAAACGCCCTAAATCTCGCGCTCAATGCCTTAGTCGAACATCACCCTAGCCTTCGTTTGGCTTTTTCTAAGACGGAAAGGGGCTACCAACAAGCCTACCAGCCCTTTGTTTCAAGCAATCTGCTCTGGCAAGCCCAAGCGGCCGACGAAGCCGAATTTACTGACATCGCCCACCGTCTACAAACCAGCCTCAATTTAGCGTCCGGAAAATTATTGCAAGCGGGGCTTATCACTCTGTCGGATACGAGCAAAAGGCTTATTGTGGTCATTCATCATATGGCCGTAGATGGGGTTTCCTGGCGTATTCTGCTCGACGATTTATGGACGGCTTACCAACAAATCGTGAGTGATCAAGCCGTTGTCTTACCCACTAATTATGCCAGCTTGGACATGGCCGTCGCCCGACTTCGTGAGTGGCGGGCTTCCGTCGACTATCAGCAAAAACAAGCCTACTGGCAAACGGTTGTCAACGCATCTCAGGCCCTTCTGCCAACGACACCACCGGCGCGTTATGCCGACAAACACAGCCTCACCATTACACTCAGCGAGCAAGATACAGCGGCATTACTCACCTCAACGAAAGACATTATCAGTACCCTGTTAGCCGCCTTACCTGTCGCCTCGCTCACCAATAACCAAACGGCGTTACCGCTTTATTTAGAAGGCCACGGTCGAGAGGCGTCGGTCTTTGGTGAGTTAGACTTAAGCCGCCTTGTTGGCTGGATGACCAGTTTGTACCCGATGATTCTTCATGCTAATCAAGACAGCGAAGCCATTGAACAGCAACTCAGCACAATACGCGAAGATGGCGGCATCAGTTTTGGCGCACGCTATCTAGAACCTGACCAACCGTCTCCCAATGCCTTGCTGACGTTCAACTATTTGGGCCAATATTCTCATCAGGATTTTGCCCATTGGTGCCAGCCATTTGAAGGCGGCGGACCCGCTCAATCTGAGCAAAATACCATGCTCACCCCATTAGTCATTAACACTCAGATTGTCTCTGGCAGGCTGTCCTCTACTTGGGAATATGCAACAACCCATTACCATGAGTCCGATGTTCAGCGATTCGCGAATCAGTGGCGTCACCAACTTCACCAACACATAAAACAGTTGGCGCAATCCCCTGTGCCAGTGCAGGCTGATCAAAGCTTAATAGAAAGACTTAATACGGACTCGAAGCCACCTGTTTTTTGCATTCACCCGGTTACTGGACGAGTCGTTGGTTATCAGAAATTGGCTATTGCTCTGGAAGGACATCGAACTGTCTATGGTATCCAGTCTCAGAGCTTTGCTTATCCTGGGCGTTTTGACCACTCTTTTTCACATATGGCAGATGTTTACGTGGCGACCATTAGAGCACGGCAACCCCAAGGCCCCTACAGCTTAATCGGTTGGTCACTGGGCGGAGCTTTATGCCAAGAAATCGCCATGCGACTCGAACAGGAAGGAGAGTCCATAGAGTTTATAGGCTTATTAGATTGCTATGTTCCAGGCACGGAAATAGCGGATGATCAATGGCAGTCCCCCCATGCCAAACACAAGCTTATTTCTCACCTAGAGTTGCTACTAGGGACACTATCAGACACACAGCAAGCCTCTTGTCTGCTCAAGTTTGACCAGTCCCCTCCCAATCACTGGCCAGCATTATTTGACGAATGGCTAACGGAGAATCAGTTTTCACTTCATGATGCGCATAATGCGCGGCAAGTCTTATATAGCTGGGCGGTAGAGCAGCATATGAGAGCATTATGCGCAGAGTACCAACTGCCATCTATCACAACCCCTATGCATACTTTCTGGGCGGGGCAGCCCGATAAACGTGCTTCTTGGTTAACCGCAGAGCTGAGCAAGATAAACTCTCTTGCGGATCACCGTGTTTACGACACAGATCACCTTGGTATCGTCCAGCACCAAGCGGTTATTAATGATTTAAAACAATTACTTAGCCAAACGACAGATAGGATGCGTCGTCATCACAAAGCAGTGAGAGCGTCTATAAGCGAATTTATCGAACACTAAATTGAGAATGATAATCAACTAAATCTTTTCATTTATTAAAGAATATGGTTAAAATACGCAAACATAAATAATAATGATTATCATAATCAACATCATCAACTTAAGGATATTATAAATGAGTCGATTATTCTGTCTAAATCCTCTATCACTTGCGGTTGCCATTGCATTAACGTCAAGTGTCGGACACGCTGAGGATCTCGGCACGCTCGTTGTAGAAGGCGATACACATCAAAGCTCCACGACCAATAATTTTTCTTATGTCAGTAAAGTGGCACAGACGGCCACCAAGACAGATGAAAAGATCGTAAAAATCCCTCGTGCGGTTTCCGTTGTTACTCGGGAGCAAATGGATGATCGTGCGACCATCAGCGTATCGGATGCGCTGCAATACACTCCTAGTATTCAGACCAATTTCTACGGTGAAGATAATAAGCAGGATTGGTTCGTTATTCGCGGCTTTAAACAAGCGAATAATGGCCTATACCAAGATGGAACTCGACTCTATTCCTTTGGTTTTTATAGCTGGCAAATCGATCCTTTCATGTTAGAACGTATAGAGGTTTTACGAGGCCCAGCGTCTTCATTGGATGGTCAAACACCTCCCGGCGGCGTTATCAATCTGATTAGCAAACGCGCCCAATTGAACGAAGATTTTGGTTCAGTCTCCGCCAGTGTTGGGTCTTATGACCGCAAAGAAATCAACTTGGACGTCAATAAGGCCATCAACGATAAGCTAGCTTTTCGTATGGTGGCACTAAAGCGTAAGAATGATACGAAAGTAGATAAAGTCGATGCTGACCGTACCTTACTAGCCCCATCTTTAGCGTGGCAAATTAGCGATGCAACCAAATTAACCGTATTAGCCAGCTACCAAAAAGACAATTCTAAACCTTACTTACAGTTCCTGCCTGAAGAAGGAACACTTACCAGCAACCCAAATGGTAAAATCGGCTACGATACCGCCTTAGGAAACCCTGACTGGGAAACCTTCCAACGCGAGCAAACCTCCGTGGGCTATGAATTAGAGCATGCCTTTAACGATAACGTTTCATTCAAGCAGTCTGCTCGTTTTAGCCATATGGATATCAACCTACGCCAAATGTACTTTGCGGCCTATTCTGCAGACGTGCCCCGCGTTGGTCCGTTACTGGATCCCACTGGTGCCAGAAGCGACATTGTTAGAGGAGTCTCTACGGCAGATGGCCATTCTAATGCTTTCAACATTGATAACCGCTTTATCTATAAGTTTAACACTGGCGGCGCAAAACATACGTTACTAACCGGTGTAGATTATCAAAGCCTTGATATTAACAATAAAGACTATGCCTCAGACCCTATCGCCGCAGATGGCAACAAGCCGATGGCCGTACCGGGTGTTGGTACCGTTGCGGGTAATCCTAATTTTAATATTTATCACCCAAGTTATAGCAATAACATTGTCTTATTAAACTCAAGTACATTAGCCACTGTCACCGATGCTGATCTGCAAACTACCAAAACGAAAAATCGGCAGTTAGGTTTTTATATCCAAGACAAGGCAAACATCACGGATAAATTCACGGTGATCGCTGGCGTGCGCTTTGATGACACCAGTGACAAAACCCACAATACCACGACGGATGCTAAAACCGATGTTGATCACCATGAATGGACCAGCAACCTAGGCGCTTCATACCAGCTAGCGGATGGTCTGGTTCCCTATGCCAACTTTGCCCAGTCTTTCAACCCAGTGGTGAAATTGGACGCGAACGGCCACCCTGCTAAAGCAGAAAAAGCCAAAAACTACGAAGTCGGTGTGAAGTATCAACCCAAAAACTTTGATGGCTATTTTGGTGTGGCCGCCTACCAACTGACCAAGGAAAACCTAACCAGAGGTTCCAGTAATACAGCCACCTTTAGACAGCTAGGGGAAGTCCGTAACCGTGGCATCGAGTTTGAAGCGGTTGCCAACCTGACCCAAGCTATCACCTTGGTGGGTAATTTAAGTTACGTAGACTCGGAAGTCACAGAAGATTCTGACACTCAGTATATTGGCAAAACGCCCTCACAAATTGCTAATAAATTGGCCTCCTTTTGGGGTAACTACCGCTTTTTCGATGGCAAATTGGCGGGCTTAAAACTGGGAGCTGGGGTTCGTTATATCGGTGATACTTATGCCGATAATACGGAAACCAATAAAGTGCCGTCTTACACCTTATTCGATGCGATGGCCAGCTATCAGTGGAACAACTACAAGTTTCAAGTCATGGCAAAAAATATCTTCAATAAGGAATACGTTGCCACCTGTGACTCCAATATTTGTTACTACGGTGACAGCCGTAACGTCATTGCGAGTGTGACATATGACTGGTAATCAGAACGTTCATCACACACTGCCCGTTGGGAAGTGTGTTTCTTTTGAAGCTGGCCACTACCACGTGACACTGCCATCGGGCGGTGTCAGTGTTCACGAGGAACTGCATGGCCAAGGTGTCTTAGTGCATTGTGAACTGCCTGAAAGTGAGCTGCTTAACGCATTTACCTTACTGTTTGAGCAGGTTCCACAGCTGCGTTGTATTGATTTAAGCAGCATTGATTTAAGCGACGTTGATTTACGCAACCTGTCATCTGATCACTTGGCTCATATACTTTACCGCAACGAATCAGGACAAAATATTCTATGGAGAGAAGCCATCATGCAGCGCCCGCACCGCTGGCTGCTTCAAGATCGCCCCTTGTTTCCCCATAAACCTGTTCTCACTAAAGCGGGTTATCATCCTATGAGACCAGCCCCTCAACAGGGTGAACTTTATCGTCGCTATCTGCCTGAACTGCAACAACATATCAGCCTATTGGGGCTCAATCTAGACGAACATTTAGCACTCTTTAATAAGTGGCAAAACAATGATCGCGTGGCCGCTTTTTGGGATCAAAAAGGCAGTCTAAGTGAACATCGAGCCTACTTAGCAGAGCAAATCGCGAACCATAAAAATCAGCTGCTAATTGCCTGTCTGGACGATGAACCCTTTGCCTACATTGAAGCCTATTGGACCAAAGAAGATCGCATCGCACCTTACTATGCTGCCGGCGATTATGACCGGGGCATACATATGTTGGTGGGAGAAGAGCACCACCGAGGCGCCCATAAGGTCGCGGCGTGGCTGCCATCGGTTTGCCATTACCTATATTTGGTGGACCCCAGAACCGACAAGATTGTCAGCGAGCCTAGAGCAGACAATCAGAAGATGATCCGTTATTTGCAAGCGTATGGTTTTGCCAAACTCAAAGAGTTCGACTTTCCACATAAACGCTCTGCTTTAATGTGCCAATTAAGGGAAAACTTCTTTGTTGACTGTTTTTAGTTAAGCGCCAAAACAGTGTCTAACCACAAAGCCAATATTCAATACGAACAACGAGGTGACTATGACAAACAAAATAAGGGAATATGATGTGCTTGGCATCGGTCTAGGACCGGCTAATCTGTCCATCGCCATCGCTTTAGAAGAACAAGCGCAAGACAATCAACTCTCATACTGTTTTTTAGAACAAAAATCGCAGTTTGAGTGGCACGGAGGCATGCTGCTTGATGGCACTCGCATGCAGATCTCTTGTTTAAAAGATCTGGTGACATTACGCAATCCCATGAGTCCTTATACCTTTGTGAATTATCTCCATACCCATAATCGACTTAATTCCTTTATTAATCTCGGTAGCCAACATCCATCACGTATCGAGTTCAACGATTATTTGGCTTGGGTCGCTAAACAATTTGATTCGCTCGTGCATTATGGTCAACGCGTCATCGATATTCAGCCAATAGAAGAGGAAGGGGAAATCACCAAAGTCAAAGTGATTGCTACCAATATCCATGGTGAGAAAACCGTTCGCATTGCCAGAAATCTGATTTTGGGAATGGGAGGCATGCCCAAACTACCGGAGCAGTTCCAAGGGCTCGAACACGCCAACGTACTGCACTCCTCCCGCTATAAAACCTGGAGTGAATCCACCAAAGATCTTCCAGAACACCCTAAAATCGCCGTAGTGGGAGCAGGTCAAAGTGCCGCAGAAATTTTTGTGGATTTGTGCAACCGCTATGAAGACGGGGAAGTGCATATGATCAATCGCCGTTTTGCGCTTCATCCTGCCGATGACAGTCCTTTTGTGAATGAAATATTTGATCCAGAGTTTACCGATCACATCTACTCCCGCGAGGAAGCAGAACGCAAAGACATCCTCAATCACTTTAGCGCAACCAATTACTCTGTCGTGGACATGGAAGAACTTCATGCCATATATGAAAGACTCTATTTGCAAAAAGTGACGGGGAAAGGGCAGCACAAATACCTGCGCTGTCATGACATCCAAGAAACGGGCGAAAAAGAACAGAAAATTGCCTTACGCCTTAACGATAGAGTAAACCACCAGCAAAACTGGCAAGCTTATGATGCGGTTATTTTGGCAACGGGCTACCGCTATGACGAATTTCACCAGATGCTCAATCATATGCAACCTTTGATGACAAGCTCCCCAGTAGAGCGCAGTTATCGCTTGCCGATGAAAGACCAGTGCTCTGTTAATGTGTTTCTACAAGGTTGCTGTGAATCGTCCCATGGTTTAAGTGATACCCTGTTATCGGTACTAGCGGTTCGCTCTAAAGAAATTGTGGATGCACTGCTTAAGCAGAAGTCTTCTCTTCATGACGAGAAAATGAGCGCCTAATAACCTTTTGTTAGCAACAAAACATCGCCCCGATAAAGGAGTATCAGGGCGATGTTCCACTTATTGCCATGGTTGCAAGCCGCTTTCCTGATCCCATTCAAAGGTGTAATCGGCAAAGGACTTCCGCTTAGCAAGAGACGTCCGTTTAGGGGTTCCTAATGACATCACTCCCAGAATATGGTCTTCATTGCCCATTTTTAGCATGACCCTTAGAGCCTCTGTTGTTTCTTGGCTATGCCAGATGCCACCAAATCCCATGGCATGCGCTGCTAGCAATATATGCTCACATGCCGCCCCACCCGCCAACTGTTGATCTAATACAGAGACTTTGTGTTCCATGTTGAGCACACTGTAGACGCAAATCATCATAGGAGTGTTAATAATCTCTTGAATAAATCGATTGAAGTACACTTCATCCTCGACTTGTCCATCGTACATAGCGCGTAGGACACCTTCTAGATCCTTCATCCCCTGCCCTTGAATCACCACAAAGCGCCAAGGTTTAATATTACCGTGGTCAGGTACGGTCATCGCAGCTTGTAAAATTTGCTCTACTTCTGCTCTATTAGGGGCAGGCTGAATAAGGCTGCCCCGTGGATAAGAACGACGCGTCATCAGCGCTTGAATGGCATCCATCTCACTTTCCTTAGGTAAATTTACATGCATAGTCTATGCAAAATAATGATAATACGTCTCATCCTCATTTTTATCAAACACTGACAGAAATACCTTTATATTTATAAAAACATCGTTTAGATGATTGCTATAGTGTTGGAGTATAAGAAGCGATGGAAGAAAGCATATTATGCAGACATTACCTTTGGTGTTGGCCGGCCCCATTTTACGCAAGACAAATCCACACGAAGTGACACTATGGTTAGCAACAAGTCGGCCCGTTGACGTTACGCTTTCGCTTCATTGCGATGTACTAGACGCCTCGCCTGTGCTCACCGTAAATCATCGTCAAATCAAATCAGGCGATAAACTCTACTTTCAGCTGATTCATGCCGTTCCTGAGTCAGCCTTACCAATCGCAGAATGGATTGGTTATGACATCGTGTTGATAGACGCCGTTTCAAAGCAAGAGCATCCTATCCAATCTTGGGCTACGGATCTCTGCTACCCGGGATACACGACACCAGGATTCATTATCCAGAAACACATCAAGCAATTACTGCACGGCTCTTGTCGTAAGCCCCATTATTGTCGCCAAGACGAGTCACCTGAAGAAAGTAATACCGATGGACTCGTTCTGGTAGACAGTCTATTAGAGAGAACGCCCGTAAAAGAATGGCCCGCCGTGTTATTATTAACAGGGGATCAAATCTACGCTGACGATGTGGCAGGTCCCATGCTAAATGCCATTCATCAAGTGATTCAACAATTAGGGTTGGCCGACGAAGACATAGACGACACGGTATTAGAAAAGCATCAGAGCTTACATAGTTCAGCGCCCCATTACTATGAGCGAGATCGCATCCTACCTCAAAGGGAAGAAACCAAGGAGCTACATAAACAGTTCTTTGGCGGTGTCAAAAAACCTATTTTTACCAGTAGCACGGCGCAAAACCACCTCATTACACTCAGTGAGGTACTGGCAATGTATCTACTTGTCTGGTCGCCTGCTTGTTGGGCTAATATCGACTTAACCTGCCCAAATGTCATCCAAGATAACGCAAAGCGTATGCGTTATGAGAAGGAAAAACAGGCCATTGAGGCATTTAAACAACCGCTCAAACACGTCCGAAGAGCTTTAGCCCATTTACCTACCGCCATGATTTTTGATGATCATGATGTGACTGATGATTGGAATATGACCGCCGCATGGGAACATAGCGCTTATGGTCACCCTTTATCAAAGCGCATTATCGGTAATGCACTCACGGCCTATTTATTATGCCAAGGATGGGGGAACGCACCAGAACAGTTCGATGATGCAATGCTCTCGCAGCTTGATCAGACCCTACAATCCATCGGTAGCCAACAGCACGATGCCTTGATTGACCAGCTATTAACATTTGAGCAATGGCATTACGAATGGCCGACTTATCCCCCATTAATCGTGTTAGACACTCGCACCCACCGCTGGCGCTCTGAGCGTCATCCGCAGCGCCCGTCAGGGCTCATGGATTGGCAAACCCTAACCGATTTACAACAAACGTTGATTGATCATAAAGCCGTCATTATGGTGTCACCTGCCCCTATTTTTGGAGTCAAGTTAATTGAAACAGTACAAAGAATCTTTACTTTTTTAGGTAAGCCTTTGATAGTGGACGCCGAGAACTGGATGGCACATTCTGGCTCGGCTCACACCTTAATGAACCTATTTCGACATCCAAAAACACCGCATCATTTTGTGATTCTATCGGGGGATGTCCATTACTCTTTTGTCTATGACATCGAAGTGAAAGGCCTTCAAAGCAGTCCTCATATTTGGCAAATCACCAGTAGCGGACTACGTAATGAATTTCCAAAACGCTTATTAGATTGGTTTGATCGACTCAATCGATGGCTCTACGCCCCTTGGTCACCTCTTAATATATTTACCAAACGTCGAGGCATGTGGATATCGCCACGCAAACCGGATAACGCCTCTCGTGGAGAACGACTACTCAATCATGCAGGAATTGGTTTAGTCACCCTAGATGAGGAAGGCAAGCCAATACAAATCCAGCAATTAACAGGCAAAAACAAAGCCATTGCATTTAAGCAAGACCCTCATGATCGACGGTATGAATAAATCCCGAATAATTCTATCCACTTGTCCGCCCTTTCCTTTTCTAAACCCAGATGACAATAATGCTGGGGCCTATCTAACATAGAGACATGACAGAAATAAGGTTGTTGCATACATTCCAAGTTGAAAAAACATAGCAAAAAAAGTGTAAAACTTTACCAATATCGGATAATGAAAAAAGTTTGTTAGTAGTACTGTTTAGTGACATAACTAAAACTAAGGAACGTACTAATGACACACACAAAACGTTTTATGATTGCAGCAAGCAGTGTTTTGATTGCCTCTTTTGCAGCCCAAAGCCAAGCAACTGAGTTTGGGTCACCCACCACTGCGGCTGGTGTTTTCGATTTTGGGACGGGCTTTATGCCACCCGTTACGCCAATCGGAAGTTTCTCCTTACGTATTGCACCTTACTCAGCCGATTCAACACGAAACAACAGTGGCAAAAGCACCCTACCAAAGTTTTCATTGGATGTTCTGAGTATCTCATTAGCCTACATTAAACGTACTAACTACAAAATTTTAGGTGGGGACTTCGGCTATAGCGCCGTTATTCCCTATCTGGATATGAACCTTGACCTAACGACCCCTCCTGGCGGTAAAGTACATGGCTCACAACAAACACTAGGAGACTTGCAAGTCGCACCTATTATCATTCAGTGGGACATTGCCCCTAACTTTGGAGTGAATGCACAACTGCAAATACAGGCACCTACAGGCCATTTTGATAAAAATGCGGCCATTAATGCCGGTATGAACCATTGGACATACTCCCCAGCCTTGGGCGTCACTTACATCACCAGCAATAAAATCGAACTCTCATCTAGCTTCCAATTAGATTTCAATACTAAAAACAAAGACACAGACTACACCAGTGGTATTGAATATCGTCATGAATTTGGCATTGGGAAAATCATGGATGCTTGGACCGTTGGTTTAGGTGGTTACTACTACAAACAGCTAACCGATGATAAAGGACCCAATGTGCCGGCAGATGGTAACCGAGCACAAACTATTGCAGTGGGCCCGGCTATTGCTTACTTCAAACCAGGACTGCCTGCCCTTTGGTTCCATGTCTATAAAGAGTATCACTCAAGAAACCGTACACAAGGCACCTCTATCGCATTACGCATTGCACAGAGTTTCTAAGGGAGCGCTAGAAAACGCCCTAGAAAGTAAGCAACCTGACAAGGAAGTCATTCGTCATTGATGACGATTTACAGATCAAATTTATCAACAAGCTGATCAATCATAGAGGCGCTGATGTTATCGGCGTCAATGTGTTCGTCACTCTTATCCCATAAGTGCATTGCCTGCATAAAGTTAATAACAATGGCACTAAAAAAACCATTAATGGGCGAATAATTAGAACGCTTTAAGGTCGCAATCAATTGCCCATGCTGATACACCTGAATAATATGCGAGACCAATGGTCGACTGAGTGCCTCACCACCGTATTTATAGCGACGGGTGTAATCAATCGTGATAACTAATGCCGCACTGTGTTTATCAGGTTTCACTGCATACACATCATGTTCTACTAAGCTCTTTTGAATTGAGTAGGCAAAATCTTTACTTAAAGTCTCTTCTGATGAAAAGGCTTTATTGTTTGGCTTACCCCAATCCCCTTCTTTTAAATTAACATGAAGACTTTTTACATAAAAAGACGTAACACGTTTGCTATCGGTCGGAGACGTAAACCAACTGGCACAACCTGACAAAAACAGAACACCCAAAATCACTATCAAATGCTTCGAACGCACGATTATTATCCTTATCTAAGGAGCCAAACGAAAAATACATTAAGAAAGATGATGTCTACACGCATTCCTTAATTGCAGACAGTATGCAAAAACATTGTACGAAATTTTCCTAGTTACATTCTAACAGCGTTTTTCTATTTTATCATGGCTACTTTTACATCGATAAAAACCTAAAAAAAGGCTATTTTCTGCTATAAAATCCACGAAAAAGCCCTATGATAATATTTCCCCCTACCCACTAGAGATGGCCTGATGCAAAACAACAACAGCGAGCTGGATAACGATTTTATCGACTTACTTAAATTACTCATTCGACAGCCAAGCGTTGTTGGTGCTGAGCACTCGTTCTTTCGCGTATTACAACGAGAGCTGGAAGAACGGGGGGCCAAAGTCACTTGGTATGAGGGATTATTAGTGGCCCAAGGCAGTGACCCCATGAGTACCATGTTCTCTGCGCATATTGATCGCCACGGTCTGGTATGCACCGGACCAAATGAATTTCAATACGCGGCCTTTGTTTCTGCCAATAAAACAGACTTGCTGAATAATTCTGTATCGGAAGAATTAATGACTAAGGTGACCGAGCGCTTCCACCATGAAGAAATCTACGCCTATGAACCTTGGTCAGGTGTTTACCGAGGCAAAGGCATCATAAATCACTCATACGTGTGTGAGTTTCGTAACAACCTGATTTTTGAAGTCGATGGCCTTGAAGGGGTAGTAGCCGGTACCCCTATTGCCTTTAAAGATCAACTCACCATAAAAGACCAACGCTTAGAAGGACAACTGGATAATGTCATCTCTGCCGCAGCACTGGTTCATTTATTTGCCCACGGCTTTAAAGGCACCGCCTTTTTTACCGCTCAAGAAGAAGCCGGCAAAAGTTGGCGTTATCTCCTAGAATGGTTTCGCCGCTTTGGTGGCTCAACTAACCGTTTATTTGTGGTTGATACCAGCCCTTTTCCAGATACCCAAGCGGCTAATGAACAGCTTTTGGTACTACGGGAAAAAGACGCAAACGCCTCATTTAACAAAGACAGCACGCAAGCACTGGAAGCCCTTTGCCAACAGCACAATATAAGCTATCTCTACAAAAATCGTTATGTGGAAGCAGAAAATATTAAACGCGCCGCCTTAGGACAACCACCTTCCTCACTCGGCAGTACCGAGTTAGGACGCATTATCTCAGCGTCAAACGGATTGGTGGATGGTACGACCATCCAGATACCCACGACTGGATATCACACTATGCATGAATCTGCTTCGATTGATTCAGTAAACGCTTTTTTAAACACACTAAAAATACTCTCTAATATATAAATAGATTCCGTCCACACAATAACGCCACCCCATTCATCGCTCTGGGGTGGTCTAAAAATACCTATTCTTTCCTACTTGCTTACACCCTATTTTGCCCCAAGTTTTTGTAATATCTTCTTTGTCCTTATATTGTCTTTTTTATGTTTATCAGCGTATTTTGTTAACAAAATAAAGAGAGTGTGTGTGAAAACTTTAGTGACGGGAGCCGCAGGCTTCATTGGACATGGGTTAATTAAATCTCTTCTATTAAAAGGAGATGAGGTCATTGGTATTGATAACCTTAATGATTACTACGATCCAACACTAAAGCAAGCACGCTTAAAAGACATTAATGATTTTCAAACTGCCCAAAAACTGAAAAACCCTCTACGTTTTATTCGTATGGATATCGCAGATAAAGACAGTATGTCCACACTGTTTTCAAAAGAAAAATTCGATGTGGTCATCAATCTTGCTGCACAAGCGGGTGTCCGCTTCTCTATCGAGAACCCTCAAGCCTATATTGACTCTAATCTATTGGGGTTTGCTAATATCTTAGAGGGGTGTCGACATAACGAGGTTAAACACCTTGTTTATGCCTCCTCAAGTTCCGTTTATGGCATGAATATCAAACAACCTTTTAACACCAAGGACAGAGTGGACTACCCCATCAGTCTTTACGCAGCAACCAAAAAGTCCAATGAATTAATGGCCCACTCTTATAGCCACCTATATAATATTCCGACCACAGGACTGCGTTTTTTTACGGTCTATGGCCCTTGGGGGCGTCCTGATATGGCCGCCTACAAGTTCGTCAAGTCCATCTTGAACGGCACGCCTATCGATGTCTACAACCACGGTGACATGCAACGTGACTTTACCTACATCGATGATATTGTTGATGGAATCGTTCGCGTGGTCGACACCATCCCGCAACCCACGGAAAACACAGGGACTAAGGCACAAGCTCCCTACAAATTGTTTAACATAGGGAATCACAATCCCATTACACTGCGGCGTTTTATCAGCGCAATAGAAAAGGCTTGTGGTAAAAAAGCGAAGGAAAATTTATTGCCCATGCAAGCTGGCGATGCCCCCATCACCTATGCCGATATTGATGAACTGACACAAGCCACAGGTTTTATGCCCAAAACGACTATTGAACAAGGCATGCAAACATTTGTGGATTGGTACCAAGCCTTTTATAATATTGGAAACACTAACAACGTGGGCGACACCTGGCGAGAATGCATCAACGTCTAACACTGTACCCATCACCTATCAAACAGAATATTTAAACTAAGGGACATACCTTGAACACTAAAAAATACCATATTGCGGTCGCTGGTACAGGCTATGTTGGCCTGTCTATTTCCATGTTATTGGCTCAGCACAACAAAGTCATTGCTGTCGATATTGTTCCTAGTCGAGTGGAAATGCTGAATCAAGGTCAATCCCCTATCAGCGACACGGAAATCGAAGATTTTCTCACTACAAAAGCACTCGATTTCACCGCAACAATGGATAAAAACCTTGCTTACCGTGACGCGGATTTTGTCATCATCGCCACGCCAACAGACTATGATCCCGTCACCAACTATTTCAATACCAGCTCCGTTGAAAGTGTGATTGAAGACGTGTTAGCCATTAATAAAAACGCCACGATGATCATTAAATCGACCATCCCAGTAGGCTACATCAATAGTGTCAAAGAGAAATACAATATTGATAACATTTTGTTTTCTCCCGAATTTTTACGAGAAGGCCGTGCTCTTTACGATAACTTAAACCCATCACGTATTATTGTCGGTGAGCATTCTGAACGCGCTGAGCTCTTCGCCCGCTTGCTACAAGAAGGGGCCATTAAACAAGACATTCCGACCTTATTTACGGATTCAACTGAAGCCGAAGCCGTGAAGCTTTTTTCCAACACTTATCTGGCCATGCGCGTAGCTTACTTCAACGAGTTGGACTCCTACTGTGAATCATTTGGCCTCAATAGCAAACAAGTAATAGAAGGCGTCGGACTAGACCCACGCATTGGTAGCCATTACAACAACCCATCCTTTGGCTACGGTGGTTACTGTCTGCCAAAAGATACCAAACAACTGTTGGCAAACTACAACGATGTACCAAACAACTTGATTCGTGCCATTGTCGACTCCAACACAACGCGCAAGGATTTCATCGCCGAATCGATTCTTAAACGTAATCCTGATGTGGTAGGTATCTATCGTCTGGTGATGAAAACAGGTTCCGATAACTTCCGAGCTTCCGCGATTCAAGGGGTTATGAAGCGCCTAAAAGCCAAAGGCATCGAAGTCATCTTATATGAGCCTGAACTAGAAGAAGACACCTTCTTTAAATCAGAAGTCTGCCGCGACTTTGAGGACTTCAAAGCCCGTTCCAATGTCATTATGGCAAATCGCATGACAGAAGACCTCCGAGATGTAGTCGATAAAGTCTATACACGTGATTTGTTTGGTACGGATTAAAAATTAAAATACCCATAAAACCCCCAATAAATTCTATTTATTGGGGGTTTTATATTTTCGGGTAAGCTAAATTAATCCGAATTGATCGCGCTTGTCGTGGAGACGAAAAAAGGTTATTACTCTGAGACCTACCCTAAAGTGGAATACAGCTTATGAACATCGGTATCTACCTTTACGACAAAGCAGAAGTGCTCGATTTTTCAGGTCCGTTTGAAGTATTCTCAACAGCGTCACGTGTTTGCCCAAACGATGAACCATTTAATGCTTTTTTAATTGGTGAATCTGGCGAAATGGTCGTCGCCAGAGCGGGTTATAAGGTGATTCCACACTATGGCTTTCATAATCATCCAGCAATTGATGTTCTCATCGTTGTCGGTGGCGATCATACCCAAGAGATCCATAAACCTAGAGTCACTAACTGGATTTATCAACAAGCGCACAAGGCTGATTTCATTGCCTCAGTCTGCACAGGTGCATTTTTACTCGCCAAAGCCCACGTGATAACAACGCAAAAAGTGACAACACACTGGGAAGACATCGCCGATTTAAAAGCGCAGTTTCCCAAATTGAATGTGATTGAAGGGGTTCGCTGGGTAGAAGAAGACCATATCATTACCTCGGCAGGGATTTCGGCAGGCATAGACATGAGTTTACACTTAGTCAGTCAGTTTCATAGCCTTGAGCTCGCCGAAAAAACCGCGCGTCAAATGGATTTTGATTGGACAAAAAACGGTTTTTAACCACCCGTAACGGTATAAAATCTTTCTACATTTTTGGTCACTTCCCCCCAACGGGAAGCCTTGACACGCGTTTGATGTTCATCGAACGCCGCTCTGTCAGTGAATTCCTCGTACACATCAAAACGCGGTGAGTTTTCAGACGCTCTTGTCACGGTAAAAGTAATGCAACCCGCCTCTTGCTTCGTTAGAGCAATATGATTTTGTAGTTCAGCCAGTACCAAGTCTAAATCGTCATTGGGTGCTTCTATATGTCCACTTAGTATGATTTTTGCCATAGTGCAAAGCTCCCTATTTATCTAGCAATGAAGCAAGATAACATGCCATATAAGTAACAGAAAAAGGCAGGTGATCGAACTGTTTAGTTTCGCCTTTTACAAAGCCAAACTGTTCATACCAATCTTGTAACTCTGAGTGTTTGCCAATCACGCCAATGCTGATCAATTCAAGCTCATCAGCTCTCGCCTGCTCGATAATGCGCTCGACAAGTTGCGCCCCGATGCCTTTGTGTTGCCACTCAGGTAACACTGACAATCGGTTCAAGTAGGCTTTACGAACGCGATTGGTCTGAGTGGGAATGTCATACGCCACACAAGCAACTGGCTGTTGATTGTCAATGCAGACAAAATAGCGCTCACCTCGTTTAAAATCCTGCTCGACCCAACTGCCCTCGCAAAAAGAGGGATGCTTTGGGCAATTGTCTTGGTTTATTGCAAAACGTTTAGCAACAGGTCGATTCGCCTCACGAATGATATAGGCGATCACGTCGGCTTGATCTTCGAATACTTCCTTTATCTGTCTCATAACTTCTTCTCCCTCATACTTTTCTTAGAGACGCTCAACGGCAACCTCCAATGAAACTTTACAGCACTGACAGCAATCAAAATCATAATGACCCCCAGTATTTGCATTACACTGATATGTGTCGAAAACGCAAAATGGTCGACAAACAATGCCGTAATCGGATAAATAAACGACAGCAAAGCAATCAGGCTAGTCGGCAATTTTTGAAAGCTGTCGTACATGATGATGTACATAAACCCTGTTAGTATCGCCCCAAGAATCAATAAATCTAACCATTGACTAGTTTGCGTTGGTAAGTTGTCGAAGTCAGCAAAAGGCAAGAGCATGAGAATACCAACGATCACCTGTACCAATGCCACAAAAGTGGAAGGCACTTGACTGACTTTTTTTGTAATGAGTGTCGTCGCGGTATAAAGTAATGCAGCACCCAAGGCGAGTAATAAACCGAATAACGCAGAAGAATCGGTTCGATTTAAGTCACCGATAAAAAGCTCATGTATCTCATGAGGATTAAGTTCTACGATTAACACCAAGCCGACAAATGCTAAGGCTAGCCAAACAAGTAGGGAGATTGGCGGCTTCTCTCGGGTGATTAATGTGCCCGCTAACACCAAAAACAAAGGTTGCATATGGTAGGCAACGGTCGCAATAGAAAACGGAATATAATTGAACGAAGCAAATAGCAATACCCAGTTTCCTACTAAGGTAATACCGCCTAACACAATCAATAACAGTACCCTGGGCTGGAAAAACTCGGCACGAATCAAGCCTGAAAAATAGGCATATCCGCCTAAAACCATTGCACCAATCACACAACGAAAAAACACCACATTCCAAAATACCTGACCCGAACTAATCACAAAATAACCAATGGTGCCAGACAGTATCATGGCAAAAGTCAGCTCTAAACTGCTTATCGTATGATTTGAATGTTTCATAATAGACCTCGGTTCTTGCCCCTCACGGTAGAACACTGAATGCATTCTCTTTTTAAGGGAACTGGTTTATGGTGAATAGAATAAAATGAAGGAAGCCACCTTGGCAGACTTATAAAAAGACAAATCAACAACATAGCCATACTTATTAGAGGGAAAAATGCGAAATAACCTTAAAAAAGAAAAAACCATCTTGGATGGTATTGATAGCAAGCTGATTGAACAACTTTATACGAATGCGAGAACCCCTGTTACAGAACTTGCACGGGCAGTGGGTATGACTGCGCCAAGTGTCAACGAACGATTAAAACGACTGGAAGAAAGTGGTGTCATCTCTGGCTATCGAGTGGAAGTGAACCCTGTGGTTTTAGGCTATAGCTTAATGGCAATTGTACGAATGCGCCAACTTCCGGGCAAACTCAAAGCTCTAGAAGCTCTGATCCAATCGATTCCTGAATTTGTTGAATGCGACAAGGTGACTGGGGATGATTGTTATATCGCTCGTCTGTATTTAAAAGACATTAGTCAATTAGATCCCATTCTTGACCAAGTCTCTGAGTTAGCCGATACCAATACAGCCATTGTGAAATCGACACCAGTCAAACGACGACTACTCATTTAACGACCTCTATTAATATGGCCAATAACGAGATGGTGAGCGTTTTGTTTTTCGTCCATCCGTTTTGTACATTGGCGATAGCAAATCATCATCTCAACTTGGCGAGCAAAGTGTATCGTTTGGCGAGAAGTCAGCAATCAGACTTGCTTCCTTATCGTAGACTGGCATTTTCCATGATGAGGACAAGACCATGCAACTAACCAAACGACTAGAGCAAATATTTACGGACGTTTTAACTTCCACCACAATCGATAAGGCTCAGCTTGCTGAGTATTTCACCTTAGACTATCAACAATGGGTTGATAATAAGACGCTAAACTTCAGCGACTTTGTCACACATATTCAGTCATTAAAAGCGCATTTACATCATTGTGAGGTGAGTTTCGACCAGATGATTAGTGAAGGCAATAAAGTCCATTCTAGCCATACGGTCACCGCTCAGACCAAAGCTGGAGAAAATATTAAGATAAAAGTAGTTGGCCTATTTATCTTTGCTGAGAATAAATTGCAACGCACGGAAGAACTGACCTGTCTATTATCAGGACCAAACCATGAGAAAAACATAGGTTCTCGATAAGACAACCAGGCTTTAACAAGGCTTCATTGATTTTTGATAGTCTAGAAATGCCCTAGAAAAAGCCGATAAGCTTTTATAACCCAGATCAAAAGCGATGTTAGTAACGCTTTCGCCCTGTTCATACGCTTGTTGTGCTTTTTGCATGACAAGCTGATAGCGAAACGCTTGGTAAGTAGTATTCAACTGCTCGGCAAACAGTCGATTAAGTGTGCGTTCTGATGCTCCACTTTGCTGACTCACCGACGCTAATGATGTCTTGATGCTCACACTATGAGAGAGGGATTCGATAACATTCAATAGTCGCAGATCCACACAGCCAGACGATAGGCGATACCCTTGCAACGGGGTAAAACGGGCAAGCTGGTCCAGTAAAATAGCATCATAGTGTTGCCATAATGCTTGCGTTAGATGTGGTTGATTGTGCCGCAAGTACGCCATCAATTGAGTCCATAATGTATGACTTGCCAATAAACCAATCGATTGGATAGGAGGAGTAGCAACGTCCTGGCCTGAAAAAATCAAACTAAGACAACTGTTTTTGAGTGCAATAAACTCATGGGAGACATAAGCAGGAATATACACTAGTTGCCCAGTTAACAGTAAAAATCCGCCGTCTTCTGTGGAAATTATCCCTGAACCTTCATGCACGTAGACCCACTGGTACACACTGTGTTCATGAGATTGCGTTGTTTGCCGTGACTCATAGTACTGGATAACGTGATTAAGCATCTTCATGATGATTCCGCACTGTTCTAAACCGTTAGTATGACAATAGGCCTTAAGGAGTGGCAAGCCAATAAGAACCACTCGAATATTAGTATTGCCAAATGCTAACATGGTGTTATAGTTATATATAACACTATATTTAACTGGTTTATTAAAACGCGACTTACCCATCGCGAAACCAAACAGAAGAGAGCCCCTATGCAAGAGCAATGGAACGACGAACAACCCATTTATCGCCAAGTGCGTGATCGCATGGTGAGCTTGATACTTGCAGGAGAGTTACGTGAAGGCGAAGCACTACCCTCTGTTCGGGCGGTTTCCACCAGCTATCAAATCAACCACTTAACGGTATCAAAAGCCTATCAGTCACTGGTTGAAGAAAAGCTCGTCGAAAAACGACGCGGTATGGGTATGTTTATTCTTGGTGGCGCCCGTGCGCGAATTTTACACGCAGAAAGAGCACTCTTCTTTCAGTCAGAAATCCCCAAATTAAAACAACGCTTAACTCTATTAGATATTAGCACCAACGAACTAATTGAGCAGTTATCACTGGAAACACCTCCCTTAAACGACATCACGGTAGATCAACTTCGTCTACAAAAAGACAGCGAATAGGTATGATTATGAAGACAACAACAAACCATGCCGCGATCATCGAGGCACAAGGTTTACACAAACAATATGGCGACTTCAAAGCCTTAAACGATGTGAGCTTTCGCGTCTTGCCTGGGCGAATTGTCGGTTTAATTGGTCCCAATGGGGCTGGCAAGACCAGCCTGTTAAAAGGCATTTTAGGGTTGAGCACACTAGACGGTGGGCTAAGTGTCTTGGGTCTTAAACCAATGAAAGAGCGCACAAAATTATTGGAGCAGGTGAGCTTTATCGCTGACACCGCCATTTTACCTTCATGGCTTAAAGTACACCAAGCAATCGATTATGTAGCAGGAGTGCATCCAAGGTTCAACCGAGAAAAAGCTCAAGCGTTTCTGGCAAAAACCACAATCAACCCCAAAAGTCGCATTAAAGCCTTATCCAAAGGCATGGTCACCCAACTGCACTTGGCTCTCGTTATGGCGATCGATAGCAAACTATTGGTATTGGACGAACCCACATTAGGGCTCGATATTATGTACCGAAAACAATTCTACTCCAGTCTATTGGAAGATTATTTTGACGAACAAAAGACCATTTTAATCACCACCCACCAAGTAGAAGAAGTCGAAAACCTGTTAACGGATGTGTTGTTTATTGACCGTGGACATTTGGTACTCGACAGCTCAATGGACGACATTAGCCAGCGATTCTGCCAACTCTCCGTTTCGACAGAGGGCCGACATCAGGTCTTGGAGGCAGGGTTTCAACCTATTTACGAAGAAACTCGCCTTGGTGGGGCCAGTTTATTATTCGAAGGCGTTGACCCTGAAACACTCGCCGCTTTTGGTAAACTCCACACGCCGTCTATTGCCGACCTGTTCGTGGCAAAAGTCAGTTCAGCCAACGAGAGACGCCATGACGAAAGCACGGTATCTAACATGCAATGGAAGGAGGCAGGACAGTGAACCGCTATCTAATACAAATTAAACGCGAATTGTGGGAACACAAAGGCGCACTGATCACAACACCTTTAGTGGTCTTGACTATTTGTGTCGTACTAACCATTCTTGCGGGACTGGCTGGACGCGATGTTGTCCAAGGTGGCCAGTTTATCTCGCAACACGACGGCATGATGTCGTTCTACTCATTTTCTTCCGATGGTCAGCAACAATCCTTTATCTACCACAAAGGTATAAACGGTCTTTCAAACATTACCGACATGACAACGCAAAATCCTGCGACCATGTTAGAACAAAACCCGGCGATGTCGCTTTTGCCAGCCCTACCTTATATTGCATTTGATCATCTGGCTTGGCTGATTGGCCTAATTTACCTACTGTCTTGCCTATTTACCGATCGCAAAGACAAAAGTATTTTGTTTTGGAAATCCATGCCCGTCAGCGAATGGCAGAATGTTCTCACGAAAGCCTTTATAGCGGCGTTCATTATTCCTGCCACTGCCTGGCTAGCTGCATCGGCTTACAACCTGTTTTATCTGCTCTTCATGACAATCTGGTCATTCTTTAGCAGCGTACATCATCCCGACTTACTCTTTCAGCCTCAAGCGGTACTTGCTACGGCCTGGTCATTTTTAGGCAGCTATCTTGCCACTTCTATATGGATGTTGCCTTTTATCGGTTGGGTTTTATTGGTCTCCGCGAGCGCCAAGAAAACGCCCTTTCTGTACCTTGTCCTACCCTTATTGGCATTAGTACTTATTGAGTATACCGTCTTGGGAAGTCACCATATTTCTCAAATTATCGGCTCCTACATCAATGTGAGTGACCCGAGGACAGAGCAGAACATGCTCAATGTGTCAGGCTGGTACCATATTCAGAATGTGCTATCCAGTGTGCAATGCTGGCTTGGTTTGGCTGCTAGCGCTGGACTACTTTACGCAACCGTATGGCTACGGGAAAATCGCTTTGAAAATTAGGGCAACACACCAATACGAAGCAAGCTAACCACCAAAGCCTTAATTACTCAAAACATCCTAGCCATCCTATAAACATAGGACGACTAGGATGTTTTTTTATGGCTTCCCCCCTTATTAATTCCAACATTACAGGTGAAAAAATATTCAACCTTTACTAAGCTTGTTTTTAGGATCACAGGGAGTAATAACAAGGTGTTTACATTTTCTAAACTAAAGCTATCCAGCGCCATTACCTTTATTGGTATCATCCCTTCTTTGTTTGCCGTTCTCGTTGTCGCCATTTTAGTAATAGACCTGAACAAACAAGTCGATGAAGGGCGAACTGCCGAAGACATGGTAAAACTTTCTACTTTATTAGATAACGTTGCCCATAATTTCGCAGTGGAACGGGGCTTAAGCGCCGGTTTTTTAGGCAGCCAAGGCAAAAAAGGCAAAGACGCTTTAATGGCTCAGCGCCTAAAAGCGGATCAAGCTGAAGCCGCCTTGAGAGATGTTCAGCCAGACGCCTTCCAAGAGCTAAGCACCGCTCAGCTGAATAGCTATCGGGATCATGTACTCAACGTTCTAACGGATAAAAACACCATTCGTCAAAAAGTCGATAGCCTAGCGCCCGACAATAACGCCTTTAATTTTTATTCTAAAGTCAATCAAAGCGCATTAGATGCGATTCAGTATGCCATTTTAAACATTAATAATAGAGACATCGCCAAGACGCTAGAGGCACGCTTAAACCTGTTATGGATGAAAGAACGAGTAGGCCAATATCGCGGGGCGTTAAATGGTGTATTTGCCGCTAAAACCACCACCCCCAAACGCCAATCACAAATTGCCGCTTTCATTGACAATGAAACACTCCAATTAGAGCACTTCAAAGCCATGGCATCCGAGAAACAATTAGCCATGCTAAAGACGGCCACCGAGAACGAGGCATGGAAAAAAGTGGATCAAGTCACCAGTGACTTTCTTAAACAAAAAAACCTCACTGTCGTTAATGGCCCTGCTAATTGGTTTGACTTGGCCACTACGAAAATTGGCTTAATAAAAGCCGTCGCCGATAAAATCAGTACTCAAATCTATGCACTGAGTCACGACCTCACCACGCAGAGTGTTTATTATCGAAATGCGCTGATTATTGTTTTTACCATACTGATTCTGCCGATTCTTTGGCTGTCTTATGTTCTCACGCGCTCCCTAACCAGACGCGTCAAGCAAATTAGCCAAGTCCTATCCAACATTTCGACTCAGCGTAACTTACTTGGTCGCATTGAAAACAAATCCGCTGATGAACTGGGTGAAATTATCCAATATTTAAATGCGCATTTAGACCATTTAAAAGGATCATTTGACGCCATGATGGGCATGGCAATCGAATCCAAAAACAGCATGGATGAGCTAAGCCAATTCTCTCGCAACGCCCTGCAAGAGACAAAAGATCAATTTCACCAAACCGACCTAATGGCATCAGCCGTCAACCAAATGTCACAAACCAGTGGCACGATCTCTCAAGATATGCAATCCGCCGCAGACGATACAGAAAACATTCGAAAACAAAGCCTGCAAGGATCGCAACGAATGCAAACCATTCTGGATTCCATTTCAAATCTATCCTCTGAGATAGAGGGCGGCTACAAAGCAGTGCAATCGGTCACGACTCATACTGAACAAATTAGCAGCATTTTACAAACCATCGAAGCCATCGCCGAGCAAACCAACTTATTAGCATTAAACGCCGCCATCGAAGCAGCCAGAGCAGGAGAACAGGGTCGAGGTTTTGCCGTTGTCGCAGACGAGGTCAGGACTCTAGCCCAGCGGACTCAAGGCTCAACAGAAGAGATTCGCACCATGATACAGGCCCTTGTTGACTCGGGAAAAGACGCCTTACAATCCATGGAACAATGTACCAATATGGCAACTGGCACTTCAACTGTGATTGAGGATAATGTCCATATGATGCAAGAGCTGTTTACCTCCATTGAAAACATCACACAAACCATCGAGCGAGTCGCTACGGCATCAGAAGAGCAATCTCAAGTATCAGAGGAAATCAATAAAAATATTCAGAACATTAATGAACGTTCGCAAAACATTCTTAATATAGTCACCAATACAGATCAAGAAGCAAATCTGGCGAAACAACGTTTTGACAATGTGCTTAACGAAATCAGCTCTTACACCATTAAATAAAACCTGTTGACATGACAGCCTTCCATTACTTGGTAGGCTGTCATAAATACCTCAGTCATTAGTACACATCACTTGATGCTAAGTGTTACCCCAGTCTTTCTGCAAGATACAAGCAAACAGCTAAAATAACCCAGGGTGTTTATTCTCTATGTCACAATAGAAGCTTAAAATTTATTAAGCAAAGCCACCCTTTAGTAGTAAGGTTAATAGGTAGTAGGCTAAATATACGAACCGGAGTAAGGTATGAGAAAACGTATAGCGATTGATATGGACGAAACGGTCTGTGACAGTTTGTTACGTCATATAGAATGGTATAACAAACAGTTTGGCGCTCAGCTTACCAAAGAAGAAACCGCAGGCAAACGTATTTACCATGTGATTCCAGAAGAGCACGTGGCGGCCGTAAAATCCTACCCTCATCACCCTGATTTTTTTCGTGACCTAGTAGTCTTTGATGATGCCATTGACTCCATCAAAACGCTCTCCGAGCAATATGATATCTTCTTTGTCACTGCTGCAATGGAATACCCAACGTCTTTTCAAGCTAAGTATGAATGGCTAAAACAACATTTTCCCTTTATTCATGAACTTAATTATGTCTTTTGTGGAGACAAAAGCATTATTAATGCAGACTACCTCATCGATGATACCCCAAAACACTTAGCAACTTTTGATGGAGAAGGTCTGTTATTTCATGCCTTTCATAATATGCATGCAACAGGATTCCAACGCGTTTATAGCTGGAAAGAAATTCTAGAAACGCTGCGTTTAGATTAATACTCCCTTGCTCCAGGCAAGGGAGTAGGATTAAACAGCATTTATGCGCCGATCAGCAAACGGCTCTTGGAACCAAAGAGTCGTTTCAAGTGACGAATCAACCACACAGTGCCATAAAACTGAAAGGCAAACAACACGACTGACGACACCAAACTATACCAAAGGGTTGTATTTGGCTGAATATAACCAAAATGCAAAAGGAAATATTTTGTGTTTCCCCACATCATTCCCAGCAGCGGATGCAAAAAGAAAATCGCAAAGCTGATCCCTGCAATCATGGTTAAATGCTTTCCTAAGCGTTCACTGACCCAATGCCGGCAAAACCCCACCAGTAAAATACATAGCCCTACTTTTTGAATAAACTGCAAGTCTATTCCACGCCATTCAAAGGCCTTTTTATGGTAATCCCCAACGTGGAAAAAAACGCTGGACTGAAGCCATATGGTCAACAAGACTGTTACTAAGGCAGCAATAAGAAAATAACGATAGTTCTGCTTCATCCAGTCCAAGTGCTGAGAATACAACATACCCATTAAATAAAAAGGCGTGAAATACACCACCGACTGTAAGACATTCACATTCGCTTCTGGCCGTTGAATCACCAAAGCCACCACTGAGAAGGTCATTAGAATCGATAATTGGGAAAACACCGACAGTTTCAAATAACGAAAATGCAGTCCAGAACACAAAAAGGTGGCCATAATGAAAGGAATGTACCAGTGAGGAAACAGGACATAGCCGCGCTCCAACACCTTACCGCAAAGCGCTAACGCCTTACCAAAAGAAACGCCATCAATCCACATGAAACCAAAAAAATTGACCACTATGGCAAATGCCGATACGGCCAAAAATGGCACCAATACATTGCGACATTTTTTACCCATAAAATTCTGGAAGTTGAAGCTCTGAGAAAAAACATGATGGAAGAAAAAGCCCGAAATGAACACAAAGACCCCAGTTCCACCACGCAGTATATTTTCCAACCAAACGGGAAAACCATGATTACTATTGGTAATAGAATGGCCTAGCACAATCAAAATGATGGCTATCCCACGTAGATAATCAAACTCCGTTACTCTCGCGACTTTACTGACTTTAGAAGGGCTGGTGTTTTCAATGCCTGCCCCCATGGGCATTGAATGCTCAAATGTTTTCACAAGAAACCTCCATACATAAGAGATTCCCGTATTAAGTCTTTAGTCTCACCTAGAATCAACAACTATTTTTCAATAAATGAATATTTTACTGTCACCATGCAATGCCTACGTGATGTTTGCAAATTATTAAGATTTTTAATAAAAAACATCGGGATGTATGACGAAACCTGCTAAAATATCCCTATCTCATTCCCCCTGTATCCATATCTCGCTTACCTAACACTAGGACTTTATTTTGACAAACAATGATATTTTACGCCGCCTCCGTTATACCTTCTCTCTGAAAGACGCTTATGTGAAAGAAATATTTTCCGCAGCAGACAGCAGCGTCACGCGCGATCAAATTGTTGCTTGGATGACAAAAGAAGGTGAAGAAGGTTACACGTCTATGGCGGATCAGGAGCTGGCTACCTTTTTAAATGGCTTTATCAACGTAAAGCGCGGTAAACGCGAAGGAGAGCAACCCATTCCAGAGAAGCGTTTAAACAATAATGCCATTTTTATGAAGCTACGCATTGCCCTTAACTTAAAAGCAGAAGACATTTTAGACATCATGCAATTAGCCGAATTCAACATGAGCAAGCACGAGCTAAGCGCTTTTTTTCGCAAGCCAGATAACAAACACTACCGTGAATGCAAGGATCAAATCCTGCGTAACTTTATCCTAGGACTGCAACGAAAGTTTCGTCCAGAGTAGTCATTTTTCATGACATATACAAAATGATAATTTTAAATACTTGCTTAGATAAACCAAAAGGACTGTTATAAACACAGCCTTTAAAAAGCAGAATTATAAATACGTTTTTATCATAAGTTGTAGAATATATAGGATGCCAGCATAGGTGTATAAAATGACTTTTTATGGAAAACAAAAAAACGCCCTTTCGGGCGTTTGTCATATATATCCTGCTAACCTATTGTTATCGTGTTATGCCACTTCTTCAGCCAGATTAATGCGGTCTTCTTCTACAGCATGGCAAGCAATTAAATGGCCTTGTTCTGATTCGTCGTAGCTATCCAGTTTCAACACGGGTGTTTCACTTTTACAACGTTCATTCGCAAAGCGGCAACGCCCATGGAATGCACAACCAGAAGGTGGATTCAATGGTGACGGTAACTCCCCTTCTAGCTTAATACGTAAGCGACGCTTTTCAGGCGATAGCTGCGGCGTACTAGACAGTAGAGCTAAGGTATAAGGATGTTTCGGGTTGTCGAACAATTGTTCACACGTGCCTTGCTCAACTACTTTTCCTAAATACATCACCATCACATCGTCTGCAATATGCTCTACAACCGATAGATCGTGGGAAATGAACACATAGCTCAACCCAAACTCTTCTTGCAAGTCCATCATTAAGTTGAGTACTTGTGCTTGCACCGATACGTCCAGCGCAGAGACCGGCTCATCAGCCACAATGACATGGGGATCCAGCATCAAACCGCGAGCAATGGCAATACGCTGACGCTGACCACCAGAGAACATATGGGGATAGCGATCATAATGCTCCGCTTTGAGTCCCACTTTTTCCATCATGGAAATGGCTTTGGCTTTACGATCTGCTTTGGGTAAGTCTGTATTAATCACCAAAGGTTCTTCGAGAATTGAACCGATTTTCTTACGCGGATTCAGCGAACCATAGGGGTTCTGAAAAATAATCTGAATTTTCTGACGCAACTTAGTCTGCGCGCTCTTGCTTAACGTCAGCAAGTTCTGCCCTAGGTAGCCCAATTGACCATCAGTCGGTGTTTCGATCATGGTCAGCATACGACCTAGGGTCGATTTACCGCAGCCAGATTCCCCTACTACGGCCAGCGTTTTACCTTTTTCCAGATTAAAGCTCACCCCATCCACCGCTTTCACCACGGCTTCAGGCTTAAACATGCCTTGCTTTACATGATAATGCTGTTTCAGACCCTCTGCTTTTAGAATTAGCGCACTGTCAGCAACGTTTGTTTTACTCATGCGGCAGGTCTCCCTTGTGTATCGAGTGGCGTGTGACATTTCACTTGTCGATTCAGTGAACCTTGGTTCTCAGGTTCCTCTTTGCGACAGTGATCCGTTGCATAAGGGCAACGAGGGCTTAGCAAACATCCTTGTGGACGATCATATTGACCTGGTACCACACCAGGCAAGGCATCTAGTCGGGCTTTTCCTGAAGCGGACTCAGGTAAAGATGCTAACAACGCTTGCGTATATGGGTGCCTAGGCGTGCTGAATACCTCGGCAGCAGGACCAGACTCAACGATTTGGCCTGCATACATAACGATAACACGATGAGCAACCTCCGCCACCAACGCCAAGTCATGGGTAATCAATACCAATCCCATTTTCTTTTTGCGCTGCAACTCTATTAGCAAATCAATAATCTGGGCCTGAATGGTCACGTCTAGGGCTGTGGTGGGTTCATCTGCCACCAGCAAACGAGGATTACAAGCAATCGCCATAGCGATCATCACCCGTTGACTCATTCCCCCAGACAGTTGATGAGGATAATTGTCCAAACGCGATTCTGGAGCGGGAATCCCCACTTGAGTTAGCAATTCAACGGCCCGTTTTTTTAGCTCTTTTTTACTGCCACCTTGGTGTGTTTTGAGCGCTTCGATGATCTGGTAACCCACGGTAAAACATGGATTCAAACTGGTCATTGGATCTTGGAAGATCATCGCAATGTCCGAGCCAGTCAGCTTACGACGTTGCTTCTCTGGCATGGCTTGTAGATCTTTACCATCGAACGACAACTGATCGGCGGTAACTTTGCCAGGGAAATCGATCAACCCCATAATCGCCAATGAACTCACACTCTTACCTGAGCCAGATTCCCCAACAATGCCTAGGACTTCCCCTTCCTCGACTTTATAACTGATGTTATCCACGGCACGGAATTTGCCGAAGGTCACACTTAAATTGTCCAGCTGTAACAGTGACATCACAACCTCCTACTGTTTCAACTTGGGATCAAGGGCATCGCGTAAGCCATCGCCCATAAGGTTAAAGGCCAATACGGTGATCAGTATCATCAAGCCTGGGAAGGTGACGACCCACCATGCACGTTGTACAAATTGCAACGCATTCGCCAACATAGATCCCCATTCTGGTGTGGGTGGCTGTGCACCAAGCCCCAAAAAGCCCAATGCCGCCAAATCCAAAATCGCGCTGGAAAAGCCCATCGTGGCTTGCACAATCAAAGGAGCCAAGCAGTTTGGTAGAATACAGATAAACATCAGACGCAACGGGCTCGCCCCAATCACACGTGATGAGGTGACATAATCGCGAGACATTTCACTCAAGGTGGCCGCCCGGGTCAAACGGACGTAGTTAGGCAAAGAGACAATCGAGATGGCCAAAGCCGCATTAAAAATACTGGGGCCAAGGATGGCGACCACCGCAATGGCGAGCAATAAACTAGGCATGGCCAGCATGATATCGACCAAACGCATGATGACTATGTCAATCACACCTTTAAAATACCCTGCTACTAAGCCGAGTAAAATACCTAACACTAACGATAAAGTAACCGCCAACGCACCAACGGCCAATGACAAACGAGCGCCATAAATCAAACGAGATAAAATATCTCGCCCTACATCGTCTGTCCCTAAAATATAAGACCAATTACCACCATCCAACCAAGCCGGAGGCAATAAAAACGCATCACGGACCTGATCCGACGGCGAATGGGGAGCGACCACATTGGCAAACACCGCTAAAAAACAAATCAGGATAATAAAGGCTAAGCCAGCTACCGCCCCTTTATTACTACTAAAATAGTGCCAAAACTCACGCAAAGGGGTTCTTGGCGCTGGTGCCATATTCTCGACCATTGGCGTCTCTGAGTTGGATTGCGCAGATTGCGCTTCTGATTGAATCGTCATAAAAGCGCCTCCTTATCGGCTATGTCGAATACGTGGATTAACAATGCCATAAGCGACATCAACCAACAGGTTTACAATGATGATAATGGTAGCAACAATCAGAATACCACCTTGCACTACTGGATAATCACGCCGGCTGATGGCTTCGATCAACCATTTACCGATACCTGGCCAAGCAAAGACAGTTTCCGTCAAAATCGCACCGGACAGCAAAGTACCCACCTGTAAACCAATCACTGTAATCACCGGAATCAACGCATTACGTAACGCATGAATAATGATCACTCGCCAAGGGGCAATCCCTTTGGCACGGGCCGTTCGAATATAGTCTTCACTTAATACTTCCAGCATGGACGAACGTGTCATACGGGCAATAACCGCCATCGGAATGGTACCCAAAACAATGCTTGGCAAAATAAGATGAGAAACAGCCGAAATAAACGCCCCTTTTTCACCCGACAGCCAAGAATCAATCAACATAAAGCCTGTGACATTATCAATCCAGTACACCACATCAATCCGACCGGAGACGGGGGTCCATCCTAATGTCACAGAGAAAACCAGCATTAATAATAACGCCCACCAAAAAATCGGCATGGAATACCCTGTCAACGACATCGTCATCACAGTGTGATCAAAAATGGTTCCACGCTTAACAGCCGCAAAAATACCAGCAGGTAATCCAACGAAGATAGCGAAAATAGCGGCACAAACAGATAACTCAACAGTGGCAGGAAATAGGGTTAAAAACTCATGCATGACCGAATCATGAGTCACCAGTGAATACCCTAAATGGCCGTGTAAAATACCGACAACATAGTCGAAATATTGCACGTAAAGCGGCTTATCAAGACCCAGCTGAGCAGCCAACTCAGCATGACGTGCAGCGGATACGCCGTGCTCACCCGCCATGACTTCAATCGGATCCCCAGGAATCATATGAATCAAAGCAAAGGTTAACAAGGTAATACCAAGAAACGTCGGAATGACAAGGCTTAATCGGCGAAAAATAAACTGGAACATAAAGAAATGGCTCTCTGGCTATTTGACTAGATCGAGCAATGCTCGGTCAGTGGGATGTTTGCTTGCGTCCCGGCAAGCAAACATCCTTTGCTAGATCCAATTAGGACTAATTTTCTTTACTGACGTACTCGAAGTCATGTGTGCCTAATGGATTGATTTTGTAGTTCTTTACAACTTTGCGAATTGGCTCATAAACGGTCGAGTTAGCAATCGGCATAAAAGGTACCTGTTTATGGAAGATAACTTGTGCTTCCTTGTAGTACTTAGTACGTTCTGCAATATTTGATGTGCGTTTCGCCTTGATTAATAGATTATCGAAGCTCTTATCACACCATTCAGAATAGTTACCGCCACCCACAGCATCACAGCTTAGCAAAGTGTATAGGAAATTATCTGGGTCACCATTATCGCCCGTCCAACCAATGAGTAGGGTATCCGCTTCGCCCGCTTTGGCGCGTTTCAAATACTCACCCCATTCGTACGTCACGATCTCCGCTTTCACACCCACTTTTGCCCAGTCTTCTTGGATAATCTCCGCCATACGACGCGCATTTGGGTTATATGGACGTTGCACAGGCATGGCCCAAATTGTGGTGCTAAAGCCATTTGGATAACCCGCTTCTTTTAATAACTCTTTGGCTTTCGCAGGATCATATGGATAATCCTTAATGCTGTTATTATAAGACCACATAGTTGGTGGGATTGGGTTTTTGGCAACTGTACCGGCCCCTTGGAACACGGCATCAATAATGGCTTTTTTGTCAGTCGCATAGTTCAATGCCTGACGTACTTTCACATCGCCAAAGGGTTTTTTCTTAACGTTAAACGTTAGATAACCCACATTCAAACCCGCTTGGCTTAGCAATTTAATATTTGGATCTTTTGCCATCTGCTTAAGATCGGCAGGGTTTGGATAGGGCATTATGTCACACTCACCCGCTTTTAACTTCGCATAGCGAACAGAGGCATCTGGGGTGATAGAGAAAACAAGACGATCAATTTTAGGCTTGCCTTTCCAGTAATCTTTAAAGGCAACATAACGAATTAAAGAATCTTTTTGATACTGTACTTTTTCAAAAGGCCCTGTGCCTGATGGATCTTCATCTAGCTTCTCTGGAGTGCCCGCTTTTAGGTATTGATCAGCTTGCTGTTTAGAGAAAATGGACGCGAAATCCATTGCTAGGTTCGCAACAAACGGCGCTTCTGGGTGATTCAAGACAAACTTCACTGTGTAGTCATTGACTTTCACAATGTTTTTGATCAGTTTATCCATCCCCATATCATCAAAGTAACCGTAAGAACCGCCACCTACATTATGGTATGGGTTGCTCGCAAGACGCTGACGGTTAAATGAGAACAATACATCGTCCGCATTAAAATCACGAGTGGGTGTAAAATCTTTTGTCGTTTGGAACTTCACGCCATGGCGTAAATGGAAAGTGTATACTAAACCATCTTTAGACACGTCATAGCTCGTCGCCAAACTAGGAACGACTTCGGTCGTGCCATATTTGAATTCCATCAAACGGTTAAAAATCGCTTGGGAAGACGCATCAAATGTTGTTCCAGAATAATAGAGAGAAGGGTTAAAACCTTCTGGACTACCTTCAGAACAATAAACCAAGGTGCTTGTCGCTTGTGCTGTAGAAGCCATCATCGCTCCCGCTGCCAGCATAGCAAGCGGTAATGCTGCTAACCCTTTTTTCATTTTCATTCTCCATTAGCATAATTATGATCGTGTGGAACACGTGGGAAGTAGAATCAAGGTACTCGTTACTTTTGTGATTTGGTACAGGGTAACTATAGACGCCTTTCAGAAAGTTGGAGAGAAAGAACCTACATAAAACAACCTCATTTAGGCTCCTGCCTAAATGAGGTGTTTGTCTCGTCCTTGAGCCCCCTTTAGCTATTTTCTACTAACCACTGAACGGTCTGCAGAAAAATAACGTAGGTCAAGATTACTCAAGGTTTACACAATGACCAATCGAAATAACGAGATGCCTCATACGTGTAATGAATATGGAATGAATATGAAGAAAAATTTCACTCAAAAGTGGTGCAAAAAATCCCGATCACAACGCAATAAAGAAACGATTAGAAAAGATAAAAAAAACCAATAGTTTCAATATACTATTGGCTTTTCATTTTGTAATAATGACGTCACGTTAGGCTTTTTTGTCTAACGCCTTAATCAATACCGATGTATCTTGCCGACTACGCCCTTCGGCCATTAGCCCTTGGTAATCTTGATCGACTGATTGGGTTAATGGGATATTTAATCCCATTGTTTGTGCCTGAGCGAGGCACAAACTCAAATCTTTATGCATCCATTCGATGGCAAAACCAAAATCAAATTCGTTTTTGGCCATGGTTTCACCACGATTTTCTAATTGCCAAGACCCAGCGGCCCCATGCTTTAAGGTATCAACAAGCGTTGCGACATCAAGCCCTGCTTTTTGCGCAAAACGAATGCCTTCGGACAAGCCAGACAAGACTCCAGCGATCAAAATCTGATTGACCATCTTTGCAAGTTGACCGTTTCCAACCGGCCCCAACAAGGTTGTCGCTTTCGCATAACAATCTAAAATCGGTTTTGCGACGGCTAATGTACTTTCATCACCGCCCATCATGACGGTTAACACACCGTTTTCAGCCCCTGATTGGCCACCAGAGACGGGGGCATCCATAAACGCAAACCCTTTTTCCATTGCAACTTGGTGGAGCTCTTTCGCAACATCTGCTGACGCCGTAGTATGGTCAATAAAAATGGTGCCTGGTTTTGCCAATTGAAAAGCGCCCTTCTCACCAAGGTATACCGCTCGAAGATCATGGTCGTTCCCTACACAGGTCAGAACAATATCCGCCTCTTTCGCTGCCAATGCAGGGGTTTCAGCAAACTCACCACGATAAGTGTCGCACCACTGCATCGCTTTTGAGGTCGTTCGGTTATAGACCGTCACGCTATGACCAGCCTTACTAACATGCCCAGCCATTGGATAGCCCATGGTACCCAAACCAATAAAACTCACCTTCATTGAAATACTCCTTGTTCTACTACATTTATTTCATCATACCCCGCGATGAGATTTTTTCGAGACACAGATGGTTAAAAGACACAGCATACAGAGCTTTTGATGAAGAATACGAGCACAAGAAGAACAAAAACTGAACACACCCACCTGTGGATAACTTTGTGCAAGATTTTCTCAACACCCACCCAATCCTGATAAAATCATCGCGTTAATAAAAATCGTGTATTTTTTATACGACTCACGTGAAAAGTTTCCAAAACGCTCACAAATGCCAACAACACAATCAGATTCATCAGACCACTCAAAACTATAAAACCTAAGAAAATCAACCGACAGGCTTTCTTTTTCCAATGACTGAATTTTTTTCTTTTAAAAATCATGCTCTTATAATTATTACCTTGAGGTATTCTCCCACGTCATAATGAAACGAATTCATAGCTATGGCCTCAACACTAAGCTTGGTTTCCCACAATGCCGATCAACTCGCTATTTCTTTGTTAAAGCTTTCAGAAAGCCAATTCGACGAGTTTACGCATTTTTTTCCGTGAAAGATTGCGCATCTTTATCTCTCCGGTGTTTGGGGATAAATTTTTTCAGATTTTATAAATCCCTTATTTTCCACACCAGACGGACACTTAATAATGAGTATAATTCATATCGGTAGATATCAAGAGTTGTGCTAGAGTGATAGAAAAACAATAAGACTTACAATGAGGCCTCGACTCGCAATGGATAATATCGCTTCTCAGATTACGTCGACTGAGCGATCTTCTGTCGCCCCGATGGATTCGGATCATCCAGATGATCCACATAAGCATCTAGAAAGCACGTTTTTTGCCTTAAAAAAACACAGCCAAATGCATCCATTTCCAAACCTTAACCAGCGCCTAACGCTATTAACTAAGCTTCAACAGGCATTATTACGTTATGAAGAAGCCTTATTGACAGCATTAACGTCAGATTATGGGCAACGCGCCCCTGAAGAGTCTCGTCTAATTGAATTGATTCCGACGTTAGGAGAAATAAAACATGCTAAGCGGCATTTGGCTCGTTGGATGCGTCCTAACTCTCGCCGCCCCCATATTAGCATTTTCCCAGCTAAAGCCAGTGTGATGTATCAACCTAAGGGCGTTGTCGGCATTATCTCGCCTTGGAATTATCCCGTTTTACTGTCTCTTGGCCCCTTAGTGGGCGCGTTGGCAGCAGGAAACCGGGTCATGTTAAAGGTGTCTGAGTTCTGTCCTGCAACCAATGCAGTGTTACGCCTACTACTAGAAGAATCTCTTGGAGAGGAATGGATTGCCTTTGTTGAAGGGGAAGCCGAAGTCGCGAATACCTTTAGTCAATTACCCTTTGACCATCTTTTATTCACTGGATCCACCCAAGTGGGCAAACGGGTTATGGCAAATGCGGCGCAACATTTAACCCCAGTGAGCCTTGAGTTAGGGGGCAAATCCCCGGTCATTGTCTCACCATCGGCGAATCCAAAAACGGCAGCTGAATGTATCCTATTTGGTAAATTGATCAATGCTGGACAGACCTGCGTCGCACCCGATTACATACTGTGTCATCGGCAACAAAAACCCGCTTTGATACACCATATGAAGCAAACGCTTGCACGTATGTATCCTAACGGAATCGATAGCCCTGATTACACCTGTTTAATCAATGAAAAACAAATGAATAGGCTAACGAGCTACTTAGAAGAAGTGGCACAACAGCAAATCTGTTATGAAAATTTAATGCCACAAGGCCCCAAATGGAAAGGGCACAAATTAGCTCTTCACCTTTTACACCAGCCTGACGAGCAACTTAAGGTGATGCAAGAAGAGATCTTCGGGCCCATCTTACCCCTACTCCTTTACAATGATCTAAGCGAAGCCATGGACTACATCAATGCACGTCCTCGTCCACTTGCGACTTATCTGTTTAGCCAAAACGCGAAGGAACATCAAGAGATCGAAACAGGCATAGTGTGTGGCGGCTTAGTCATCAACCAAACCCTTTTACATGTGGCACAAGCCGATTTGCCCTTTGGCGGTATCGGTGAGTCCGGTATGGGGATGTATCATGCCATCGAAGGGTTTCATACCTTCTCACATGCCAAAGCCGTGCTCCATAAAAAAGGCCCGAATATGATACATCTGCTCATGCCACCTTATAAAAAACACATTCACAAGCTATTAAAAAGGTATTGGCACTTTTTATAATGCAGAAGACATAAAAAAGCCCCATGGTAAGTGGGGCCTTTTATTGAACTGATACAATTTAAGCTTATGGTAATCTAACCACTCACCTTAAGGCATTTAAACGTTTGGCAATCGCATCTATCTCTTTGCTCATACTACTGAGTGTGTTTGAATCTGCCGCATTACTGCCAGTCAATTCTTGCAAACGCGAAACAAACCGAGTGAGATCTTGAGAGACTTTTTGCTGCTCATGGGCCGCCTCAGAAATCTGTGTTGCCTGTTCAGTAATTTGCGAGAAGGCGTTCACCACTTGTTGTAGATGATCCGCCGTGAGTTCGGCTGTTTGCACCGCCTTCTCAGTCTCCTTCTGCCCTATCTCCATCGAGCTAACCGACTCTTTCGAGCCAACCTGTAAACGTCCGAGTACCTGCTCAATTTCCACCGCCGAACTTTCACTCTTAGCCGCCAAATTACGCACTTCATCCGCCACAACGGCAAAGCCCCGTCCTGTTTCACCCGCCCGAGCGGCCTCAATCGCGGCGTTTAAGGCTAATAAGTTCGTTTGCTCTGCAATATCGCGAATCACACTTAACATGTTATTCGCTTGACGACTGTCTTCATCCAGCTTGAGAATATTTTGTTGCGCTAAGGTCATGGCCTGCGTGAGAGAGCGCATGGTACTAATTACCTCGCCCATTTCTTTACCACTCACACGAACATCGTTATGGATACGCTCAACCGTTTCCTTCGTTTCATTGGCGTACATGGACACATCATGAGAGGTGGCAGCTAATTCTTCAGTTGCCGCCGCTAAAGTATGGTTTTCATCACTCAAGCTATTTGCTTTATTCAAGAAGTCATGACTGAACTCATTTAAACGACCCGCGTCTTTCACTAAGTTGGCTGACTCTTGGTGAATTTGTCCTAATAATTGTTTGAGTTTATCGCCATATCCGTTAACAGCTTGACGTAACTCTCCCAATTCATTGAGTTTACCAACCTCAAGCTCTTGTGTACTGCCGCCTTCAGCCAGCTGGTGTATTCGCGTGGTGGTTTGATTGATTTGCCCTAACAAGCTGCGGAAGAAAATGGCAGCAATCACACCAACGACAACCAATAATGCGCCAATGGCCAACATCAGGAACCAGCCCATATTTTGCGCGATTTCCGTCATACGAGACTTTTCTACTACCAAACCAATGGTCCAACCAGTATTAGGCAGCTTAATCACATTCACATAAGCCGCCCCACCTAAAATAGAGTCCTTTCCTTCTTCAAAACCTTGTTGTTGACCAGATTGATTGTAATAGTTTAAAGCGAGGGCTAACGATGGGTATTGCTCAGCTAAATTGGCAACCGTTAACATGCTACCATCGCTTTTGACAAGATTGGCTTTGCCTTTCGGAAAGCTGATCACTTGCCCTATAGGGTCAATGGCAAACACATAACCTCGGTTTTCAGCTCCATAGGCTTCTAATGATTTGGTAATATCCGCCAACATCATATCGATCGTAGCCACCCCCGAGAACTGGCCTTTCTCTTTAATTGGTACAGTACAAGTCACCATAGGGGTTTTGGTAACAGGATCAATATAGGCATCGGACCAAGAGCAGCGGTTCACTGGTGCATTACGTCCCACGGTATACCAGCTATCGTTGTGATAGCCTGGGCCAGAAGGATCATTATAGTCATCAAGGTACTTCATACCAGAATCGGAACGCGCCCAAAAAAAGCTACGACGATCAACGCCTTTTGTGAAGGCATTTGGCTCAGGCCAGATCCCCCCACCAGCAATGCTGGTATCGCCATGATTGTCTATAACACTGGGGAAAAGTGTCTTGAATAACGCTTCATCCTTAGGCAAACGCGCACTAAGTAATGCCAGAGTACTGGTGAGCACCTGAATTTTGTCTAATTTGGCACTCAGTAAATCGGATAGTGCCTCTTGATTAACGGCAATTTGTTTTTGACGTTCTGAGGTAAGATCTGGCTTTACCTTAAACTCGACAACGGCATAAATACAGGCTAAGGCTAAAATAAGAATAGCAAGCAGACCAATAGTGATTTGCTGGCGAATTTTCAAGGTGGGCTTCATGCTGTCTCCATGTTTTTCAAACAAGAGTTACTTAACAAAAAAACCAAACGGGACATATGGGCATCCTGTCCATTTTTTGCTTTACATCAATGTAATCACATCATCCCAGTCAAATGTTACTTAACAGAGATAACGCAAATATTTTGTCAGTATAAGATAAAGAAATACACCTCTAATTTTACATTTTGCTCTGGCAACCAATAACAATCAATACGACCCTCCTAAACCATACAAGCCGACAAGGTAAAACCCCTCTTCTTTGCGCTCTACAAGTCGTATGGTTTTTTATGATGACCCACGCTAGCATAGTCAAACCTAACTTGGAGACGTTTCATGTTTACACTTGCTATTCTTAGCCATCAACAGAAAGTTGATGTTGCTAACTTTTCCCTAAATGCCGAACAAATGGGCTTGCCAAAAGAGTTACCAATCCATATTGCTCAATCCTGCTTAGTTGGCGGTAAACAGGCTGGCTCCCGAATCATCACCCTAACCGTGGGTGAAACAACCGTTCGCATTGTCCCGACCCGTGCCATGGCAATATTAGATGCAGTTCGAAACGGCGTGCGCTTTGGCTGGCAGTCCCCCGTAAAAGAAATCGTCCATCCAAGCTTTATCAATCAAGAAGCCTCTGGTGGATCAGGTTGGTTAGATGGTTTTAATGAAATGGTCGTACGATGTGGTTATCAATGGGCAGGGCATCCAGGACAAGACGGTGATGAGTTTTTAACACTACATGGTCGCATTCAAAATACACCCGCTGACGAAGTCGTGCTCGAAATTGAACAAACCCCGCCTTACCGAGTGACACTCCGTGGACGGGTGGACGAAAAACGCTTCAAATCCACCAACTTTGAAATCGAAACCTGTTTGTCCCTTTCCATTGATGAGCCTTATTTGACGATAGAGGACACCTTAATCAACAAGGGAAGTTACGAACGTGAATATCAAGCGATTTACCACAATAACTTCGCCCAACCTATTTTAGAAAAAGGGGCCCAATTGCATGTACCTGCAACAGAAATATCCCCCTTTAATAATTATGCCGCCCAAGGATTAGAGCACTGGAATCAAATGCCAGCTCCCACTAAGGACTTTGATGAAATGGTGTTTAATGTGCGCCCGATCAGTGATGAAAATCACTTAAGCTGCGCCTTGCTACACAATGCCAATGCTACGTCGGGAATAGAAGTGACTTACCAGACTGATACCTTGCCAGTATTAACGATTTGGAAAAACACAGACACAGAAGAACAAGGTTATGTTGTCGGCATTGAGCCAGGAACCAGTTTTGCTTATAACCGCCGTTACCAACGCGAGCTGGGGTTAGTCCCCACCATTCAGGCAGGGGAAACAAAACATTTTATGGTACGTTTTGGACTGTTAACAGATGAGCACCAAGTCATAGCAAGCAAAGCGCGTATTGACGCTTTGCAAGCCAGACAAACGTGCCAAGTAAACACTACACCACTGGTATTTCTCGACGCGTAGTACGAGCTATGGCTCTTTCCCAATCTCCCCCTTCAACAGGCGTCGACTGTTGAAGGGATTGATTATAAATGTACATACTGCCTCTACCATAAGGCGAATGAACTCGCACACGAACAAACAGAGAGTCATCCGGAGAATTTGGATCATACTCCTTCATACGATCCAAAGCCTCAAGAGTACTATCACTCACCTTATACCATTCCACACGAACCCGTTGATTCTCCTCGTAGGTTTTCACTACACCAGGATACTGTCCAAGGTTGAACATTCGAAATCCTGTTAGCCAGCCTTTACCGATAGGTTGACTATCAACAATCATTTCGTGATCACTAAAACCAAATCTGAGCGAGTCATACACTGCGACAATATTTGAAGACATTTTTCGTTTCCATCCAGTCATACTAATCAGCAAAGCATCCCTCATACCGCCAAAGCATTTCAAGCTTAAAACAGGGTGTTTAGTGATAAATTACAGCCTTATTACACATCCCAAAGACAACCTTTAATTCATTGATAAAATGGTTACTTTAGAAAGCATTTTATCAATGGTCCATGCATAGCAGACTCTATACGAAAAGCATGTAATGTCACTTCATGACAGCGTCAGGAAAATTAAATTTGCCATTATCATTCTTCTGCTGAGCTTTAGGCGGAATGGGAGCGACCACATCCCAATGCTCGACGATTTTATTGTTGGCAACCCGAAATAAATCATACAAAGCAATCGGCTTATTGTTATCCTGACCGCTACTGACCACCAACACAAAGTTTCCTTCACCAAAGACAGCCTCAATTTTACGATAATGAGAAAGTTGCCCTTGCTTTGTCATATTGGCAAAGGCTTTTCTCAAGCCTGCCATCCCATCTGAGATATGTGGATTATGCTGAATATATTGGGTAGAGCTGATGAATTTGGGCATTTCATCACTCTTGCCGTCCACCAAAACCGTCTGTACAAAGTTTCTGACCAAACGTTTATTGGACAGGGTCTTATCACGGTCAACAATTTTCGTCGTGCCATCGGTCTGCGTATGCCCACTTGGATTGGGCTGCTTTTCTAAGCTTTGGATATTATCCCAGTGTTCAGCAATTTTGCCATTTTCAAAACGGAAAATATCAAATACGACCGAGTTATAGGGAATAATATTGGATTGGACAATCACATAATTCCCATCTTGTAATACTCGCACAGCATAACTTTTACTGTCTTTAGCGGGCGTCGAAGGAAACTGTTTCAGGAAATTAATCAGTCCTTGTTTACCTGTCGCAGCCCCCAAATTATGCTGAATATAATCCTCACGGATATAATTTAAATAATTGGGATCCGTCGTACCCAGTTTTTGCAAAACGGTAACGGCAATGTCTTTTTCATTAACTGCCGTTTTTTGCGCTGAAGGGGAACTGGCACAACCAGCCACCAATAACACACACGATACTAGCCCTGCACTGACTAAACGACCAATCATGACAACATCCTTTCTATGATAATGAAATTCAGTTCATAGATTACGCAAATTGATCTTAATAAAAAGAGAAAATTTGCTTAGAAAAGGTAAAACTATCGTATTAAAATTATACTGTAATGAATAAAGCACCATAAATTTATGCTAAAGACACCTGTTTAGACTGTGAAACGTTTCACTTGAGTGGTTACTTCACTGGAGTCTCGTAACGTTTCTCTCACGCTTTGATTAATTGCTTGTGAAATCACCACAATCTCTTTTGTCATCTCAGCTAACTGAGACAAATTATCATTCACTTCATCGCTGACTTTACTTTGCTCTTCTGTTGCACTGGCCGTCTGAGTTGTATAGTCATAAATACTCTGAGCGGAGCGTTTTAGATTCAAAATAGCCGTATGGGTTTGTTGACTACTGGTTACTGTTGTCTGCGCCATATTAACACTTTCAGCAATTACCGAGACGGCACTACCAACCCCTGATTGCAACTCATTAATCATCTCTTGAATATCCGCCGTAGAGGCTTGTGTTTTACTGGCTAAGTTACGAACTTCATCGGCCACCACCGCAAAACCCCGCCCCTTTTCGCCCGCCCTGGCCGCTTCAATGGCCGCATTTAATGCCAATAAATTGGTTTGCTCGGCAATGTCTAAAATCACATCCAGTACCGTGGTAATTTGACCTGAGCGTTTTGACAGTTGCTCAATGGCGTTCGATGCGGTTTCAATTTGTGCGGCTAACTGATTGAGCATATCAATAGAGGATTGCACATTGGCTTCGCCACTTTGCGCTTGCTGGTTTAACACACCCACTTCTGACACGGTATCATTGGCATTTCGAGCGACTTCTGTGGTTGCTGAGCTCATTTCTTCTATTGCAGTGATGACAAAATCTAACGCCTCATTTTGTCGAATGCTGAGTTGATCAGATTGCTCGGTAGCACTTTCTAAACTAACCATTGCACCACGAATATCATCACAACGCGTTCTAATTTGTAAAATCAATTCCCCCAATCGACCAACGAACTGATCCAATTCGTTGCTAAGTTCTCCGGTTTCATCCTTCTTTTTACTGTTAATGCGGCGGGTTAAATCACCGTCTCCGGAATTCATTTCGCGCACCCCATCAGTCACTTTACGAATAGCCCGTGAAATGGTTTGCGGAGCAAACCAAGCCAGTAACATACTTCCTCCCAAGACAACGATAGAGAGCACCCCTACAATGAGTTTAAAACTGGATGAATAAGCTTGTATCGCCTGCTGCTCCAAATCAGCATACTTCATCACCAACTGTCCAGAAACATCGTAGCGCTCACGTAAAGCACCAAATTCCTGCTGGTTTTTACCAAGAAATAAGACCAAAGCGTCAGCCTGCTTGCCATCTTTGATCAACTCAATGATATGTAAGCTACTGGCTCGCCAGAGATCGGATAAGGCATCAACTTTAACCAATACTGCTTGAATATCAGGCAAATCCACCGTCAATGCCTTAAATCGTGCCATACGATCAAGCGCTTGACGCCCATTTGTCACCACTTTTTGTTCATAGTCAGCCAAGTTACTCGACAACACATCCTGCTTAGCGAACACCATGTCCGCTAGTGCTAAGCGAGACTGATACAAATCTCGATCCGCATTTTGAACAAAAGACGCCCCTTCTACGTACTTATTACTACTGGTTTGCAGATAGGACACTAAAAAATACGCCGCTCCCGCAACGAGTAAAAATACCAGAGACAACAAACTAAAAATGGCGGTATATCGGCTACGAATGCTAGATAACATGATCATCGTCCTTTATCATCATTTACTGTCACTATTCAGGACAACTTAATCTGAAAGCAACGCTATATTGACTAACCCTTTGTCACACTAGACGACAAAATGCTTAGACAGTAAAACGCTTGACTTGCTTTGCTAAGGCATCGGAATTCGTTAACGTTTCATTAACAGAGTCGTTAATGCGGCGAGAAATCCCCAGTACCTCTTTGGACATATCCGCTAAGTTGGACAGGTTTTGATTGATCTCATCCGTGACTTTACTTTGCTGTTCCGTGGCACTGGCGGTTTGCGTGGTGAAATCATAAATACGTGTTGCCGATGTCTTAATCACATCAATTGAGGCGGCAGTCTCTTGGGTTAAATCTACCGTTAACATCGACATTTTGACGCTCTCTGAAATGGATTGCACAGCGTCCGTTACCCCAGATTGCAGATCGTTAATCATATTTTGAATATCTGTCGTAGAATCTTGGGTTTTGCTCGCTAAATTACGCACTTCGTCTGCCACGACGGCAAAGCCACGACCTTGCTCACCCGCTCTAGCCGCTTCTATTGCTGCATTTAAAGCCAATAGATTAGTTTGCTCGGCAATACCTAAAATTACATCAAGCACAGAAGCAATACGGTCGGAACGGGTAGACAATTGCTCAATCACACTGGAGGCATTACTCACTTGTTTTGCTAGATCGTCCAATTGTTGAAGTGAGGCTTTTAATTGTTTCGCTCCCTCATCAGCACAACGATTTAAGGCTTCCACTTCATCCACCGTTTGCGTTGCATTATGAGCGACTTCTCTTGTCGCGCCGCCCATTTCTTCTACAGCGGTGACAATAAAATCCAACGCCACATTTTGCCTTTCACTTAAACCAGCCGATTGCGAAGCAGATTCTCCAAGGTGATGCATTTCTTCACGAATATGTTCACAGCCGTATCTTACATCACCAATGAGCTTACCCAGACGGGCGACAAAGCCATCTAACTCTCTGCTTAATTCTCCTGTTTCGTCCTTTTTAACGCTATTAATACGACGTGTTAAATCCCCATCACCTGAACTAATTTGGCGCACACCAAAGGTCACTCGGCGAATCGAATTAGAAATGTTTTTAGGAGCAAACCAAGCCAATGAAATACTAAACGCCAACACAATCATCGCTAAAACACCGACCGCCGTCTTAAAACTGTTTGAGTAAGCATCAATACTGATTTGTTCCAACTCAGCATACTTAGAAATCAACTCCTCAGATTGGTCATAGAGATTCCGTAAACTGGTGAAATGAGTTTGATTTTGGGCAACAAAAGCAAGCGTAGCGCCATCATATTGTTTGTTGTCCACCATAGCGATAATACTCATAGTGTCATCTTTCCAAGTTTTATATAAGGTATCGAATACACTGAGTGCTTGGTGAATTTCGTCGACATCTTGAGTCATAGAAAGAAATGCTTGCATACGATCAAGTGCTTGCTGGGCATTACTCGTGACCTTAAGCTTTAATTCATCAGGATTCTTAGCCGTTTTATCAAATACTAAAGACGCCAACGCAAGGCGAGACTGATATAAGTCTCGATCGGCATTTTGAATAAGAGATGCCCCATCAGCAAACTTTCCAACACTACTTTGCAGGTAGGAAACCAACATAAATGTAGCAATGACAACACTTAAAAAAACAAAGGTAAGAATACCAAAGGCAACCGTATATTTAGCTCGAATAGTTGAAAGGGTTAACATATTAGTGGCTTCCCTGTTTGGATCTGCCTTACTTCATATTGAAATAAGCACAAAATCCATTTTGTGATTTAATCCTGTTGCGAGGCAAACTTTCCTATATATAAGCCTTCAACGTCTCCTTAAATTTGCAACATCTATTTAAAAATGACACCCACAATAGAAACCCGCAAGGTACCAAATGTGATATTTTGTAATATTAATACAAAATTTTGTATTCCCAATAGAAAGCAGAGCAGAAAAAAGTCACAACTCATTGTTTTAATATATTAATTTTTTATTTTCCTATACTGGCTATTTTTTAAAATAATAATGCAAACGCAATTTTCTCCGAGACTCTCGCTTGTTTATGTATCATTTTTCTATCCCTTCTTCCTTTGGCCCCTCTCAACCATCCCTGCTTTCCATCATCACCTTTAATATTCGTAATAAGTGAAAAAATCGTTTCTTTTTTAAGCGGTTTGGCTCTAAAATCGCGCGATGTTTCGCTACTGACTATGAATAAATGAACATCATCTCTTTTGACGCCCTACGCACCTTACACTTACCGAATGTCCGTTACATCAAACCCGAATCCATGTATGACCATTTGGAAGACATTAAACAGGCAGACTGGTTGCTATTCCCACAATATTGGCAACTGAACGCCTTGGTGCACGGGTTAAAAAAACGCATTTTTCCCAGTCTGGCATCTTATATGATAGGCCATGACAAAGTAGAGATGACACGAACGTTTCGAGTAGTGACGCCGCAACATCACCCCTATACTATTATTACGGCAAACACTCCTTACGAAGCGGATAAAATCTGGGATACCATGTTCCTACCCTTCGTCGCAAAAATTCCTAAAAGTAGCATGGGAAATGGGGTTTTTCTTATCGAGACCATTGGCCAATGGCGCGACTATCTGGAAAAGACGGATGTGTTATACGCACAGGAATATTTGCCCATTGATAGAGACATACGCGTCATTTGGGTGGGTAATAAAATCGTTAATGGCTATTGGCGCTTACAATCCGACAATGGCTTTCATAACAATATTAGCCAAGGTGGCCAAGTAGAAATCGGGCTCATCCCCAAAGAGGCACAAGATCTTGTCACCTACCTAGCGCAATCGTTGGATATTAACCACGCAGGATTCGATATCGCCATGGTAGGCGCAACCCCTTATGTTATCGAAATAAATCGTATTTTTGGCAACCAAGGCATCGCCAGTATACAAAGTGATGTTAATACCGAGCTATTGAACTATTTAAACGAACAACACTTATTGTCTACTGCCACCCTAACCGATCAGCCGATTGGCTTTTAAGCCCCGAAACGACTTGCTAGCTTGCTGCCCCAATGCCCGCACCGTGGTTATTCATCCACAGTGCGGAGTCTCGTCTCTTGTGGACCTTAGTCTCTGTTCTCTCTGCGTAACAAAAATGCAATTGAAATACCCTACTCTTGGCGCACAAATTGATCCTATGTGCATTCGCTAACGAATAAGAGATTAAAAAGGTTGCTTATGAAAAAGTCCCTATTTTTGCTGTTCACTATCGTTATCCCTCTGTCTGGCTGCAGTACATTAGACCAAAAACAGGTGCCGTCCAAACATTATGCGTATGGGACCAAATCTGTTTATCAACCACAAGCCTCATCGGCTCATTACCAAGCCACTCCAAACGGCTATCATTTGGTTTATACTGAACTGCTTGCTCGTCATGGGTCACGTGCTTTATCCAGCCCTAAATATGACTATATCAGCCTAAAAATTTGGCAAGCCGCCAAAGCCCAAAACGCCTTAACCCCATTGGGCAAACGTCTTGGGCCAGAAATAGAGCGTTTTATGGCAGCTAACCAAAAAATGGGGTACGGTAATTTATCTAAACGTGGCAAGTTAGAACAAAAAATGATCGGTGAACGTCTTGTGATGCGAGACAAAAGCCTATTCGAGCGTGCAGTAAACAACCACCAACCCATTGAAATGGAATATTCGGGGAAAAAACGCGCAAAAGACAGTGGCTTAGCCTTTATATCAGGTATGGAACAAGAGAACCCCGCCATACGCTCGTTAGTCAGCAAACCCATTATAAACAAAGCCCAGCTCTATTTTCATAAACAAAAAAGCAACCAGTATTATCAAGACTATAAAAAGCATGATCCAGCCCTGCAAGCAGCCATTAAACAGTTAATGAACCTGCCTAAAACCCATGCAATGGCGCAACAAATGCTAGAGCGGGTTTACACACCCGCTTTCGTTGCGCAATTAGCGGCGGGGAAATTATCTTTTCTGCAGAAAAACAAAAGCAAGCCAACCATTTACAACGACGTTGACGCAGCGATACAATTATTCAACTTATACTTAGCAGCACCAGGGCTTTCCTATGAAGCAGGTAAACAGCCTTGGCAGTTTATCGATTTTGTCACACCAGCTGAGTCACAATGGTTTACTTATGTGCTCGACGGAAAAGACTTCTACGAGAAAGGGCCAAGCTTTGCTGGCACAGACATTACCTACCGCATGGCAAAAGTCTTAGAGGATGATTTCTTTAAGGAGGTAAAAGGTATTCAAAACGGCAGTAATAAAAAAGCGGCAAAAATTCGCTTTGCTCATGCCGAAACGGTGATACCATTTGCCGCTCAAATGCATTTAGAAGGTAGTACTAAAAGCGTTGCGAAAGGCCAGCTATATCGCTATGAAAACAACCCATGGCGTGGCTCTTGGGTGTCTCCATATAGTGCGAACATTCAGTGGGATGTATATAAAGACAAAGCTGGCACGCTTCTTGTTAGAATGTTATATAACGAAAAAGAAATTCCGTTTTCAAGCCAGTGCCAGCCGATCCAAAAAGGCAGTTACTTTTATAAATTTACTGAGTTAGAACACTGCTACGGTGAATAGCCCCCAGAACTAACTCAATAGAAAAAGAGCAAGCAACAAAAGCCAGCCATTATAAGTGAGCGCTTGATGGCTGGCTTTTTATTATTGGCGGTATCTCTTATCTCCCGCTACCATAGACGCATTTTTCAACCGTATAAATTAGCTGACTTTGTAACCAATAAGTGCTAAAAGTACCAGACAAGTGGTTGATTCATGGAAAACAATAAGGACGATAATGCCAAACTCTTCTTCTAAAAGCGGCGTTGCCTATGCTCTCGCCGCATTTGGCATATGGGCGATTGCGCCTATGTATTTCAAAGTTATGTCCTTTGTTCCTCCCATCGAAATTCTTGCCCATCGTATTATTTGGTCTTGCTTAATTGTGTTTGTACTCATCATCGCCATGGGCAAAACCAGCAAGGTCAAAGCTGTATTTGCCTCCAAACAGACCATTTTCTTCATGGCCATATCCACCTTGTTGATTGGTCTCAATTGGGGAACCTTTATCTGGGCTATCGCCAACAACATGCTACTCAGTGCCAGCTTGGGGTACTACATCAACCCTTTAATCAGCATCCTATTGGGTATGATTTTCTTTAAAGAAAAGTTGGACCGGGTGCGTAAAGCCGCTGTTGTTTTATGCTTTATTGCAGTGACATTTGAGGTCATCCGCTTTGGTTCATTACCTTGGATCGCGTTGTTACTCGCTCTGACCTTTGGGTTTTATGGATTGGTGCGCAAAAAAGTGGCGGTAGACAGCTTTACGGGCATGGCGGTAGAAACGGTTCTCCTATTACCAGTCGCCTTGGTGTATTTGTTTAGTATCCATACGCCCACCTCCAATATGCTGGAAAATACCGATTTAACCAATTGGCTCTTATTTGCATCCGGCCCAGTCACTATGGTACCACTCATGTTTTTTGGTGCTGCCGCCAACCGAGTCAGTCTAACCACTCTCGGCTTTTTTCAATACATAGGGCCAAGTGGCATGTTTATTCTCGCCGTGTTCCTTTACCACGAACCCTTAGCCCCCGCCAAATTAATCACTTTTGGTCTGATTTGGACCGCGCTGGCGTTACTCATCTTTGACTCCATTCGCAAGCTGCGCAAACCTGAAAAGTTGCTTAATGATGAACCTCTACTTGAACAAAGCCCTCCAACGGCTAAGAAAACAGAAACAATTTAGCGGCTGCCATCAGTGACATAACACGAATTAACCATTTGAATTGTGAAGGGTTCACTTTTTTCAGAAAGTGAAAACCAATAAATGCCCCGATGGCCAATCCTGGCAACGCTTGCAAACTGATTTCGGTCGTCTTAGCGCTGAGTAAGCCTAAGCTGATGTACATAGGAATTTTCGCCAGATTGATAATGAAAAATCCCCATGCCCGCGTACTGACATACGACTCTTTTCCCAGCTTCTGCTCTAACAAAAACAAACTAAATAAAGGGCCAGCAGCGTTCGCAATCGTGCTCACAACGCCCCCCATAAATCCCATGCCATAAGCCGCCAATGGATTACGCATAAAGGTCGCCGGACGAAGATCTAAATACAAACCTAAAGCAATCATGGCAACAATGATGGCCCCCAAAAAACTCACAAACTGATGGGCATCGATGTTTGATAAAAAATGCCCCCCAATTAACACCCCTAAGAATGCTAAGGGCAGAAAACGCGCTAATACACGCCATGAAATTTGTTCGCGATAGCTGTACACGGCCATCATATCGGTAATGATATACAAAGGAATCAGAATACCGAGTGCCTCAGGCCCAGGAAACACCATCATCACCACCGGCAATATCAGTAAACCCATTCCGCCGACAGAAAATTTAGAAAAGCCGGTAATTAAACCAGCGACAGATAATACCCAAAATGTGGTATCCAATTTTACTCTCCACTTATTTCACTTTCTAAGCCTTATTATTAGCAACAAGGCTCGGCTTTTGATGACGACTATGATAAAAGAAATAATGAGTTAAAAATAATTTCATTTTATTATTATAATGATCAGGTATAAATATCATGAAACTGGATCAAATACGGGCTTTCATCGCCGTTGTCGAAGCGGGGAGCTTTCGTTCAGCGGCGGACAGCATTCATAAAACGCAACCCAGTATCAGTGCTGCCGTCAAAGCATTAGAGACACGCTATGGTCTGCAACTTTTTGATCGGGACAGTTATCGCCCAACCTTGACCTCTGAAGGACATGCCTTTTTTCGACAAAGCAAAAAGCTTATGTCTCAGGTGCAACAGCTAGAACACCTAGGCCACGACCTAGCCCACGGAGCTGCCACACCATTACGACTTTGCGTGGGACAAATGAGCCTATCAGATGAGTGTTTGGTGCTCATTAAACGCTTTCAACACGCTTACCCTGACGTTCCCTTAGAGATCACTACAGATCACCTCCATGGCGTTCAAGAAAGCCTCAAAAAAGACAATGCCGACATCGCCATTGGCCCCCGTTATGGATTAGATGACCAACATGCTTTTATTGAAATCACGCGAATTGAAATGGTTACCGTCGCCACGCCAGAACTGCTGCTTTCCATCAATGGAGGGAACAACAAGGTAAAACAGCCGCAGCTGTATTCTACTCCACAGATCATGGTGGGAGGGACAAATAACCATCAAGGAGACAAAGGCCACCGATATGTCCTTGATACTGGGAAACGCTGGTATATTAATGACTTCCAAGCAAAAAAGTCTCTGCTATTTCAAGGGCTGGGATGGGGACGCATACCACGTTATATGATAGAGACAGAACTCGAGAAACGCATTCTAGTCACCATAGAAATTGAGAACTTCACCTCTCATAACAGTATGCCTATTTTTATGATTCGCTTACGCCAGCAAACTCAAAGCTCTCAAGCGAACCTATTCTGGGAATTTATGAAAAACGTCACCGTACCAAAAGACGAAAGCTAAGCGGAGCGAGAAGGGTAAAACAATGACATGACTTTTAGAGATGTATTTGCAAGTTTTCATCGAAATTATGCATTTTTCAAAAAATTGAAAAAGTTATCACCTATATAAATAACAACACGATAAGACTTTTGTCGAACCCAGTTCTCCCTTACGTCCCCCTTATTCCGCTGTTTTTTTAATCGCCGACACATAAAGCGTTGCCATGTGAGTATCTATATAATGCACATAGTCCGTTTTATAGGTACGAGCATAAAGACACCCCTCTTCATTAAAAAATTGGTGCGCTTGCTGCCAAGCCCTCATCACCGACGGTCGGTGTTCACCCATTGCGGCAAATGATAAGAAGCCCCCCGCCTCTATCGTTATGCTGGTAAGCTCATGAGCCGTTTGAATTGGCTGCTTGTCCATATCCTCCACTTTCGCACCAAGAACAAAATCTAAGTCATTATGCGTATTGCTATTACGATAATGACAAACACCGTATAACTGACAATCCTCCTCTAATTGTGGCAAAATTTCAGTCATAAAATGATCCCACAATGGGCCAATCTTCCCTAGCGTTGTCATCTCATTATGAGCTGTCGTTTTTATTTTCAACCCTTTAACTTGGATTGCGTCTTTAATATGATATGCCATACATTCTTCCCAATAGTACCTAACCGCTTTCTTTGCGACTTCCCCTAAACATGAGGCAACATTAAGAATGCCCTAGAATCCCCTTCCTAGCCGCGACGCCATGTGTGGTATTTCTCTACCCAACGTAGCAACCTATCTGGGGCATGGGCACGCTTCCACTCTCCCGCTGCATATTTATTTGCTTCTGCCCATGTTGGATAGGTATGAATCGTCCCCAATATCTTATTCAGCCCCAGCCCATGCTTCATGGCCAGTACAAATTCGGCCAGTAATTCTCCAGCATGCTCACCAACAATGGTCACACCCAGAATAGTGTCTTTTCCCGGCACCGTTAGCACCTTTACAAAACCTTTCGCTTCGCTTTCAGTAATCGCACGATCCAAATCATCTACGCCATAACACACCTTCTCAAAAGCAACGCCCTTCGCTTTGGCATCTTGTTCATTTAAGCCAACTCGCGCCACTTCAGGATCAATAAAGGTTGTCCAAGGAATCACTCGATAATCCGCACGAAACTTCTTAAATTGCCCAAATAATCCATTAACCGCTGCGTACCAAGCTTGGTGGGCCGCCACGTGGGTAAATTGGTAAGGGCCAGCCACATCACCTGCTGCTAAAATGTTCGGGAACAAGGTCTGTAAATAGTCATTTGTTACTAGATGTCGTTTGGTTTCGATGCCCAATTCTTCCAAGCCATAGCCCGTTAATCGCGCTTCTCTGCCTACAGCACAAATGAGCGCATCGTATTCGACTCTCACTTCTGAGCCATTATGCTCAAGCCATACGCATTTTTGTCCGTTATTCATCTCACAGCGAACCGCCTTATGTTCCGTCAGCACAGTCACCCCATCGTTCGTGAGGGTCGCTCTAGCAAACTCACTCACATCCGTATCTTCTCGACTAAGAATACGTTCTGAGGATTCAACTTGTGTCACGTGAGAACCAAGACGAGCAAAGCTCTGCGCTAACTCACAACCAATTGGCCCACCACCCAACACCACCAAACGCTTTGGTGCTTCGTCTAACTGCGAGAACGTTTCCCATAAGGTATCACTGGTCAGATACCCAACCTCTTCTAATCCTGGGATATCCGGTACAGAAGGTTTAGAACCCGTCGCCAGTACAATGCTACGCGTGGTTAAGCGCTGTGTTTTCCCATCCTGACGCTGTATTTCTACCGTCCAAGGATCAATGACTTTGGCATAACCTTGAATGACATCGACACCGAGCTGAGTGTATCGTTCCACACTATCGTGGGGCTCTATTTCCTCGATAATCTCTTGAATCCGTTCCATGACAGAACGAAAGGAAAATCGCGGCTCACAACCTTCTAAACCATAATTCGCTCCGTGGCGCATTTGATGGGCCACTTTGGCACTCTTGATTAACGCTTTACTGGGCACACAGCCATAATTTAGGCAATCACCGCCCATTTTATGCGCCTCAACCAAACTGACTTTGGCTTTTACTGTTGCCGCAATGTAAGCACTCACCAATCCACCCGCACCTGCACCAATAACAACCAAATTACGATCAAACTGTTTTGGCTTGGTGTAAGCGCGATAAACGCGTCGGGATTTAATTGCCTCCGTCAATTTTTTTGCCAACAGAGGAAACACGCCGAGCAACACAAAAGACAGCAATAAGGACGGCGACAAAATGCCAGACAAACTGTCCAAGTGACCGATCTGAGTGCCGGCATTCACATACACAAGCGTTCCCGCAAGCATCCCGACTTGACTCACCCAATAAAAGGTCACCGCTCGGATCCTAGTTAGCCCCATTAATAAATTAATTAAAAAGAAAGGGAAAACAGGCACCAAGCGCAAAGTAAACAGATAAAAAGCACCGTCTCGCTCAATACCTTCGTTAATCGTACTAAGACGGCTACCAAAACGGGCCTGTACCACATCTTGCAGCAAATAACGGGATACGAGAAAAGCGCAAGTCGCACCAATCGAACTGGCAAAGGACACCATCAACACCCCCCACCCTAGACCAAATAAGGCCCCTGCCGCCAATGTCATAATGGCAGCGCCAGGTAAAGACAGCGCGGTAACCGCAATGTAGAGTAAAAAGAAGGCACCATACACCAAAAAAGGGCTCTTATTACGCCACACTTCAAACTGTTCTAACCCTGATTTTAAGCCATCCAGTGTCAGCAGACGGTTTAAATCAAAATAGAAAAAGCCGACTACCATCAGCACAATGACAACAAGCAGCCCGATTTTTTTCATATAGCAAATCCATTAAGTCTATGTTACTGAGTATACGCATTAGACGTTAGAACAGGTCGATTTCTTACGGAGAAAGCATGCATTTACTCAATATATTCAAGAAGCGCATTAACCCATGCACAATAAGACGAACGACAAGAGGTTCTAAGAAGGATTTGAAGGTAAACGACCTGCTAAGAAACTAAAAAGCCCACCTAGCACACACAAAAACAGCACCAGCAATACCAAGCCTTCAGTATTCATTAAGGCAATCATAGCAGCGAAACTTGGCGGCCCAATGGTGGCTCCTAAATTTCCTAACTGGGCTATTAAACCGTAGCCTTGGGCCTGTTCGCCCGCAGACCGAGTAACCAATGGAATCATCGACAAAGCCGACCCAGGCACCATACCCGCCGATAGCACCATCAAGCTAACAGACAGCGCAAAAATAATAGGATAAGACTGACTAAAATGGGCAAATACTGCCCCCACAGCAACCGAGGAAAACGCCAACAAGGCGACGCGTTGTGGGCGCATCACATATTGGGATAACGCCCCTGCCAAAAACGTGCCAGCCGTACTGGTTAACGGCAAGGTGATACGCAACAAATTTCTCAGTTTCTCGTCCGAAATCAATGTCGGAATATACGTCAGAAGCGACACCAACATACAGGTGTAAAACAAAAACACCAAAGCAGGCAGCAATGTACGGGGCGTCTTATACATATTGCGTAATTGCGTCCAAAAACCTAACGAGGACGGAGCACTTTGATTCTCATAAACCGATTTGTATTGACTGAGCAGCCACCATAAAACAAGCGCCATACTGCCAATGAGCACCCCATGGACAAGCAAAAGCCCCTGTAGACCATAGGCACTCAGTAATTTATTGCCTAGCCAACCGGTTATAGCAAACGCCACTCCGAAGAAGGTACCCCACAGGCCCATGGTAATAGAACGGTGTTGAGGGGCACTTAATCGCGCAATCATGGTTGGCGCAGCCACCACGACACCTAACTGCGACATGCCTTCTAATACGCGAAGTACCAGCATTGTCATAAAGGATGGCAAAAAGGATTCAAGAACGGACAACAAAGAACCAATGGCTAGAGCACCCACTAACACATTGAGATACCCCATGCGCCCTGCGACCACACCTGCAGACGCCCCAAAAATCAAGCCGACAATCCCCACCACAGAAATCAACGCCCCGGTCCAAGCAGGCCCGGCTTGATAATGAGTTAACAGTTCATCATAAGAAATGGAAAACTTCGCGAACTGCATCGCCGCCGCCACCCCAGAAACCCATAATAAAACTACCTCAAACCAATGGGTTTTTGTCTCTGCATTTAATCTGTAAGAGGAGGAGCTGGACATTTAATTTCCTTTTAATAATATGGGAAGACCCTACCGATAAATTAAGGCCGCTATTCTAAAACAAAAAACAACAAAGGAGACCTGATATTCCTAATAAATAGAAAAAAGGTCGATACTTAGCTCTAGGCGTAAAAAAAGCAAATCAGTAGAGGGAACAAGATTCACCCCTACTTCCTCCGCCCTTGCAGTATAAAAACGCTCTTTCTGTGGATAACTACCAAATGTTCTTTAACAACAACCTGTTAAAACCAGCCCTTTAGATATTTTTAATCAATAGGGCGGGAATAGATGAAAAATCAATAAGTTAGCTTGATTTTTTATGTCTTTTTCGCTATTTTTAAAGAACTCACTTGTGAATAACTTGAGGGCGGGGGAAATCAGCTTTTAACTGTTTGAAATAATTAAGAAAAAAGAGGGTACTCCCTCAGAGTGATTGGCCGCTTAGGCCGTTGAGACTTAACACTTTCTCCGCCACATCCAGAGCTTGCTTTACCCCTCAGAGTGATTGGCCGCTTAGGCCGTTGAGACTTAACACTTTCTCCGCCACATCCAGAGCTTGCTTTACCCCTCAGAGTGATTGGCCGCTTAGGCCGTTGAGACAGTCGCGCCCTTTTTCAAAAACAACTGGTTTAAGGCCCCTCAGAGTGATTGGCCGCTTAGGCCGTTGAGACTCTACTTTAGATTGAGATTCAAGGTTGTTCCAAATCCCTCAGAGTGATTGGCCGCTTAGGCCGTTGAGACGCAAGGATAATTTCAATTATGTGTTGGCGTAAAATCCCTCAGAGTGATTGGCCGCTTAGGCCGTTGAGACGCATTAATTGAGGTTTTTTGTGATAGGGCCTCTTCAACCCTCAGAGTGATTGGCCGCTTAGGCCGTTGAGACACCACTTGAAATAATTCTAAGGTATACGCCGTCCTCAGCCCTCAGAGTGATTGGCCGCTTAGGCCGTTGAGACTTGTTAGTCGTTCCGCCGTCGCTGAAAAAGCTTTGACCCTCAGAGTGATTGGCCGCTTAGGCCGTTGAGACATAGCTTTTCCACTTTGAGAGAAGTAAACATTTCCCCTCAGAGTGATTGGCCGCTTAGGCCGTTAAGACGAAATGGGCCAGTGGCTTGAAACACTGTCGCCCCCCCCTCAGAGTGATTGGCCGTTGAGACTCAAACTTTGCTTTAGCTATGCGTGCTAATGCACGCCATCAGAGTGATTGACTCTTTCCCTACCATCTCGCCTCTAATACTCCTCAGAGCAACTAGCGACTAATCGAAAAATAAAACGGCTTAATAAATTCATCGCCTCTATTCAGAGATGACCTATGTAATAAAAGTCGATAGTATTTATTACACGATGAGCAGCTTGCTCCGATGAAGCATCAAACTTATTCAACTTTTACTTCATAATGCTAAGGAAGCATATTATGAACAAGCAAAAATACGCTACCGTGACACAGCCGCCACCTGAAACTCAAAATTTAGGTGCCTTATTAAACGCCTTTATGGGGTTTGCTGGCATCACTAAAGATACCTACTCTGAAATAACAGAAGAGTTAACCAAAGGGGTTTATAGACATACCGCCATTTCATCTGACAGTCTTAAAAGCTATAACAATAAAACCTTTCCAGGGATTCAAGCTAGAAACACCATTAAGTTAATGTTTAAAGAGATATGTGATGAGTCAGTACAAGCACAATGGGTAGATGCCTTTTCAGCATTAGAAGCACAGAAAGTAATTAATGACACAAAAAAGAAAAATAAGAAAATTGATTCAGAAAAAAACCAAAACTTCACCACATCAGAGGAAAATAAAGCC
>NZ_JAEMUI010000012.1 GCF_016461715.1 Marinomonas spartinae
AAGTGATACAAAAAAAATTAAAAAAAACATTGAACTGTGTCTCTTTTTGGTTCATCTTATAATGGCTGATCATGACTTAGATCAATGTATCGCGTCTTTAAGGCTGACAAATAAAAAAATAAACCGTGCGTTAAACAAATAGTGAGTTAGGTCAAATGTCCAATAGTCTATATAGCATGCTAGATGTTCATTCACCGGCCAATGGTGTACAGCAAATTCAGTTACATCGTCCTGAAGCGCTAAATGCATTGACAACCGCCATGCTGGGTGAGTTGGCGCTGGCATTAGATGAAGCTGAAGCGAATGAGTCAGTGAAAGTTGTCGTACTAACTGGTTCTGCCCGTGTGTTTGCGGCAGGGGCAGATGTAAAAGAAATGGCCGAGCGAGATATGGTGGGGATTCTAAAGGACCCTCGTCAACAAAGCTGGCAAAGTATCAGTCGTTTTCCTAAGCCCCTTATTGCAGCCATTAATGGTTACTGTTTAGGGGGTGGCTGCGAACTCGCAATGCACGCCGATATTCTTATCGCCGGAACCGATGCCAAATTTGGTCAGCCAGAGATTAATCTAGGCATCATGCCCGGAGCTGGTGGTACCCAACGCCTTGTACGCGCCGTCGGTAAATCCCTTGCCATGCAAATGGTACTGACAGGCCAGCCGATTAACGCGCTTCAAGCAAAAGAGGCGGGTCTTATTAGTGAAATTACCCAACCAGAATTAACCCTTACCCGAGCGATGGAAGTCGCCTCCCAGATTGCTAAGAAAAGTCCATTGGCATTACGTCTTGCGAAAGAGTCCATACTAAAAGGCATGGAGACAGACCTCAGTACGGGTCTACGTTTCGAAAGGCATGCTTTTACGGTATTGGCTGGCACCAAAGACCGTGAAGAGGGCATTGCTGCTTTCTTAGAAAAACGTCCTGCCAAATTTACGGGTCAATAATTTAGAAGAGGCCTTTGCACTACGCCGTGTTCAAAGTGTCCAACTATAATAATAGGAGCGTTATCTTAATGAGCTTCCAACATATCTTATATTCAGTGGACTCGGGTGTGGCATTGCTTAGCCTGAATCGTCCTAAATCACTTAATAGTTTTAATGAGGCCATGCACTTAGAGGTGCGTGAGGCGTTTAAACAAATTAAAAGTGATAAACAAGTGCGTGCCTTGGTTTTGACTGGGGAAGGTCGAGGATTTTGTGCCGGACAGGATTTGTCTGATCGCAATGTGGATCCCACTGCTGATGCACCCGACCTAGGTCTCTCAATCGAGAAATTTTACAACCCTCTGATTAAAGCCATTCAAGCCTTGCCTATGCCTGTTATCTGTGCGGTGAACGGTGTCGCAGCGGGGGCCGGTGCTAACCTTCCTCTAGCCTGTGATCTGATTATTGCGGCGCGTTCAGCCAAGTTTATCCAAGCGTTTTGTAAAATTGGGCTGATTCCAGACTCGGGTGGTACTTGGTTTTTGCCGCGCTTAGTAGGGATGGCAAAGGCAAAAGAAATGGCGTTATTGGGTGAACCAGTCAGTGCCGACGCCGCGTTGGAAATGGGATTAGTCAACCGCGTTGTGGATGATGAATTACTTCGACAAGAAGCCTTAACCCTGGCTCAGCATTTGGCGACGCAACCTACAAAAGGGTTGGCTTATATTAAGCGGGCGTTAAATCAGACATTTGATCATGGCTTTGAAGAGCAATTGCTTTTAGAGCGTGATTTGCAGCGCTTAGCGGGACAAACCCAAGATTATCGTGAAGGGGTGGCTGCTTTTATGGCGAAACGTACTCCTGAGTTTAAAGGAGAATAATGATGGCTGCTTTAGACAAATCAATGATGATTGGTGTGATTGGGGCTGGTGCCATGGGCGCTGGCATTGCCCAAGTAGCGGCTCAATCAGGTCATATTGTGAAGCTTTATGATAATCGTGCTGATGCTGCAAAAGAAGCCATCGCTTCCATTGAAAAGCAACTGAAGCGCTTAGTCGAACGTAAAAAATTCACCCTAGAGCAAGTTCAGCAAACAGTCGCCAACCTACAAGTAGCAAATGAATTAGCGGATTTTGAACATGCTGGCCTAGTGATTGAGGCGATTGTTGAAAATAGGGACGTGAAGCAAGCGGTCTTTGCGGAACTAGAGTCTATTTGCTCTGCACAATGTATTTTAGCGACAAACACCTCGTCTATTTCCATTACCCGTTTAGCAGCGGGAATGAAACATCCAGAGCGTATGGTGGGAATGCACTTCTTTAACCCCGCCCCGATTATGAAGCTGGTGGAAGTGGTCTCAGGTTTGGTTACCTCGAAAGAGATCGCGACAACGGTATTTGATACAGCAGCCGCTTGGGGGAAAGTCCCTGTGTATGCGGCATCGACACCGGGGTTCATTGTGAATCGAGTGGCACGTCCATTTTATGCAGAAAGTCTGCGACTAAAGCAGGAACAGGTAGCCGATTGTGCGACGTTAGATGCCTTAATGCGCGAGGCGGGAGGCTTTCGAATGGGGGCCTTTGAACTGACTGATTTAATTGGTCAAGATGTTAACTATGCTGTGACCTGTTCGGTTTTTGATGCTTATTATGGTGACTTTCGTTTTCAACCTTCCTTGATTCAAAAAGATTTGGTCGATGCCGGTTACCTTGGTCGTAAAAGTGGCGAAGGCTTTTACTCTTATAAAGAAGGTGCGGTAAAACCTGAGCCGCATTGTGTTCCTCCTTCCCATCATCCTGCGCCTTCATGTGTGGCTATGGGGAACCTTGATGCTCTGTCTGCATTAGTTATGCGTCTCAGTGGTGCGGGCATTACCATCGAGCAAAACCCTTCATCAGCGCTTAATGCTTTAAAAATCGGCGATGCGACAGTGGTATTGACCGATGGACGCATGGCAAGCGAGCGAGCCAATAGCGAGTCGCTAGAGAATTTGGTGCTAGTGGATCTGGCTTTGGATTATCAAAAGACAACACATCTTGCTTTATCACGTGCTCACAATACGCCAGATGATGTTTTTCAACAGGTCGTTGATGCGTTCTTTGCCGCAGGGATTAAGGTTTCCGAGATAACGGATTCTCCTGCTTTGGTGGTGATGCGTACCGTTGCCATGTTGGCGAACGAAGCAGCGGATGCCGTACTAAATGGTGTGTCCAGTGTGGAAGGGGTCGATAACGCGATGCGCTACGGCGTGAATTATCCACTAGGGCTACTGGCATGGGCTGATCGGATTGGTATTGACCGTGTCCAGCAGGTGCTTAATGCCTTGCAATCTTCTTACGGGGAAGATCGTTATCGAACCTCTCTACTGTTGAAGCGATTGTCAGATCAAGGGAAAGGGTTTTATGAAAACAAATAACGATACTCAAACCGATGCACTTGTGCTGGCAAAAGAGTGCGCTCAGGAACTTTATCGCCGTGATGTGGCAACACAACATCTGAACATTGAGTTGCTGGATTCGGCACCTGGCGAGTCTTTGGTCAAAATGACCGTGCAAGACTTTATGCTGCAAGGGCATAAAACCTGTCATGGTGGCTATATGTTTACCTTGGCGGATTCGGCCTTTGCGTTTGCTTGTAATACCTATAACCAACCGACCGTTGCCCTTGGTTGTTCCATTGATTATGTCGCTCCCGCTTTTCAAGGGGATGTACTGACAGCAAGATGCCATGAGAAAAGTCGTGGTGGCCGTACCGGAAATTACGATGTCGAGATTCATAACCAACAAGATCAATTGATCGCTCTATTTCACGGTAAATCTTACCGCCTTAAAGGTGAAATACTTTCACAGGAGAACGTAAATGACTGATGCGCTTATTATTGATGCTATTCGTACGCCAATCGGACGTTACGGTGGTGCGCTTTCTAAAGTCAGGGCAGACGATTTGGGGGCCATTCCTATTAGAACACTCATGGAACGAAACCCGACAGTGGATTGGTCAAAAGTTGATGATGTCTTGTATGGCTGTGCGAACCAAGCTGGTGAAGACAATCGCAATGTGGCGCGCATGTCTTCCTTGTTAGCAGGGCTGCCACATAATGTGCCAGGCTCGACGATAAACCGTTTGTGTGGTTCTGGTATGGATGCGGTTGGCGCGGCGGCCAGAGCCATTCGCGCTGGCGAAGCGGGATTGATGATTGCCGGTGGCGTGGAGTCCATGTCGCGAGCTCCGTTTGTTGTAGGAAAAGCGGATCAAGCTTTTTCTCGTCAAGCAGAAATGTATGACACGACCATTGGCTGGCGCTTTGTGAACAAGCTGATGAAGGAGCAATATGGCGTCCACTCTATGCCTGAAACCGCTGAAAACGTGGCGGAAGATTTTCGCATTTCCCGTGCTGATCAAGATTTATTCGCGGTGCGTAGTCAGCAAAAAACCGCAATTGCTCAAGAGAATGGGCGTTTATCGCAAGAGATTGTGCCCGTTGTTATTCCGCAACGTAAAGGTGACCCAGTCGTAGTGAGTCAGGATGAGCATCCTCGCGCAGACACTAGCTTAGAAGTATTGTCGAAGCTTGGAACGCCTTTTCGAAAAGATGGCAACGGATCCGTTACCGCAGGAAATGCGTCGGGTGTGAATGATGGGGCTTGTGCTTTGTTGTTGGCAAGTGAAGCGGTCGCTAAGGCCTACGGCTTAAAAGCCCGTGGACGAGTATTAGGGATGGCGGCGGCGGGGGTTGAACCGCGCATTATGGGAATCGGTCCCGCTCCGGCGTCTAAAAAGGTGCTCGAACAAGTCGGTCTTACCCTAGCAGATATGGATGTTATTGAATTAAACGAAGCCTTTGCATCGCAAAGCTTGGCGGTATTGCGTGAACTGGGTTTAGCCGATGACGATGCTCGAGTCAATCCAAACGGTGGTGCCATTGCATTAGGTCATCCACTGGGAATGAGCGGTGCGCGACTGATCACAACGGCGTTGAATGAGTTGGAAGTTAAACAGAAGCGTTATGCCTTGTGCACTATGTGTATTGGTGTAGGGCAGGGGATAGCAATGGTGATTGAGCGCTTAAATTAAGGCTCTGTTCGTGACGTCGTGGCGTTGTGGGCCACGCCGTAGTCGTAAAAAATTAATGAATCTAGACGTCAAAATCATGAGGTTGTATTACCAAGAGTGAATGCAACCGTGAAGACTGAATTCTAAAAATAATAAATAGAGAGAGTGTAATAATGGATATTCGTAGCCGGTTTAATCCAGATCAACTTGACCCAATGGAAGTTGCTAGTATTGATGAGTTGCGAGCCCATCAATTAGAGCGTTTGCAGTGGTCGGTGAATCATGCCTATAACAATGTTCCTATGTATAAACAGCGTTTTGATCAGTTGGGGTTGCACCCAGACGATATTAAAACCTTGGACGATCTTGCCAAACTTCCTTTCACTACCAAATCAGATCTACGTGATAACTATCCATTCGGAATGTTTGCCACACCCGTGAATCAACTGGTTCGCCTTCACGCTTCAAGTGGTACAACGGGTAAACCAACGGTCGTTGGATACACCCAAAATGACATCGATAATTGGGCCAATATTGTGGCTCGCTCGATCCGTGCTGCGGGCGGACGCAAAGGGGATATTTTGCACAATGCCTATGGTTACGGTTTGTTTACTGGGGGCCTGGGGGCACATTATGGTGCCGAGCGTCTTGGTTGCACGGTAATCCCTATGTCTGGTGGGCAAACCGAAAAGCAAGTGCGTCTGATTCAAGATTTTCAGCCTGACATTATTATGGTGACGCCATCTTATATGTTGAATTTGCTGGATGAAATGGAAAAACAAGGTATTGATCCCCTCGGCCTTAAGCTACGCCTAGGCATTTTTGGTGCTGAGCCGTGGACGCATGAGTTACGCCGTTCAGTTGAAGAGCGAGCCGGTATCCGTGCCATGGATATTTATGGCTTGTCGGAAATTATGGGACCAGGGGTGGCGATGGAATGCGCAGAAAGTCAGGATGGACCAACGGTATGGGAAGATCATTTCTATCCTGAAATTGTTGATCCAAATACGGGTGAAGTATTGCCAGATGGTGAGATGGGAGAATTGGTGTTTACCAGCCTCAGTAAAGAAGCTCTGCCAATGATTCGTTACCGTACACGGGATTTAACTCGCTTATTACCGGGCACCGCTCGTCGCATGCGCCGCATTGACAAAATTACTGGCAGAAGCGATGACATGATGATTATTCGTGGGGTGAACGTTTTTCCAACGCAAATCGAAGAAGAAGTGATTAAAGTAAATCATTTTTCAGAGAGCTATGAAATACATTTGTATCGCAAAGGGAATATGGATGGTATGGATGTGCATGTTGAACTGCGTCCTGAATGTGCGGATTTTGATGAGCAAAAAATCAACGACGCAATCAATCAGTTGCGCCACCATGTGAAGTCGTCTGTGGGCATTAGTATCAACGTTAAGCTCAGAGAAATAGGCACTATTGCTCGTTCAGAGGGTAAGGCCAAACATGTTTATGATGAGCGAGCGTCCGCTTAACGATCTTTTTCTTGTTTGATAGTAGAGAGTTGCCTCTTTTGAGGAAGAAAGAGGCTTTATTATCGATTATTATGATACATTAATTTAAAAAAATATTGTTTTATTGTGTCGTTAATGTATTCTTATAAGAAAGCAATAGAGTTCATTGCTACGACTTTGCGGAGGTTTGTATGTATGCACAACAAGTTGAAACAGGGGTGAAAGCGGTAAAATCCTTGGCTGAAATGGGGCCAGAAGAAAGGGCCTTTCAGGAAAAAATTGATGCCGAGATTAAAATCGAGGCAAAAAACTGGATGCCAGATAACTATCGTAAGACCTTGATTCGTCAAATTTCGCAACATGCTCACTCAGAAATTGTGGGAATGTTGCCAGAAGGTAACTGGGTCACACGTGCCCCAACCTTGAAACGTAAATTGCAACTGATGGCGAAAATTCAGGATGAAGCCGGGCACGGTTTGTATCTGTATAGCGCAATGGAAACCTTGGGCGCAGATCGTGATGAAGAGATCGAAAAGCTTCATTCCGGTCGTGCTAAATACTCCAGTATTTTTAACTATCCCACCTTAAATTGGGCGGATATGGGAGCCGTGGGTTGGCTAGTCGATGGTGCTGCTATTGTCAATCAGGTGGTGTTGCAGCGTACGTCCTATGGTCCTTATTCACGTGCCATGATTCGTATTTGTAAGGAAGAAAGTTTCCACCAGCGCCAAGGTTACGAAATCCTTTTGCATATGATGCGCCACGGCACGCAAGCGCAAAAAGACATGGTGCAAGACGCAATCAATCGCTTGTGGTGGCCATCGCTAATGATGTTTGGTCCAAGTGATGCGGAGTCGCCAAACTCAGCCCAATCCATGGCATGGAAAATCAAGCGTCACACCAATGATGAACTGCGTCAACGCTTTATCGATCAGACGGTTCCTCAGTTAGAAATATTGGGTTGTACAGCGCCAGATCCAGACTTGAAGTGGAATGAAGAGCGCGGTCATTACGACTTTGGAGAAATCCAATGGGAAGAGTTCTACGAGGTACTGAAAGGTAATGGGCCTTGTAATCGCGAACGCTTGGAAACACGCCGAAATGCCATCCAAGACGGAGCGTGGGTACGTGAAGCGGCGGTCGCTCATGCCAACAAAAAACAAAAACAACAGGCTGCAGCCTAACGAATTTGAGGTATTTACCATGTCTGAATGGACACTTTTTGAAGTCTTTATCCGCAGTAAGCACGGTCTTAATCACAAGCATGTGGGCAGTGTGCATGCAGCCGATGCTGAAATGGCCATTGAAAATGCACGAGATTTGTACACACGCCGCAATGAAGGTGTGAGTATTTGGGTTGTGCCATCCGCCGCCATTACGGCAACGGCGAGTGATGAGAAAGAGCCTTTGTTTGATCCAGCAGAAGACAAAGTCTACCGTCATGCCAGTTTTTATGAATTGCCCGATGAAGTCGGACATATGTGAGGTGGTTATGACACAGTACGATGAATTAACCGAGTTTTTACTGCGCCTCGGCGACAGCGCCTTGATCCAAGCTCAGCGCTTGTGTGAATGGACAGGCCGCGCCCCAGCTATTGAAGAAGAAATGGGGATGATGAACGTTGGGCTTGATTTGGTAGGCCAAGCGCGCAATTGGTATGAATATGCGGCTGAGCGTATTAACGATGGCACCGATGCCGATGTATTAGCGTTTCGTCGTGATGAGCGTGCGTTCCGCAACTTGTTATTAGTTGAACAACCAAATGGTGATTTTGCCGTCACCATGACAAAGCAGTTTTTTTATGACGCTTGGCAATTTCACCTACTGACAATACTTAAAGACGCAAAAGACGAGCGCATTTCAGCGATTGCCACAAAGTCATTAAAAGAAGTGATCTACCATTTGCGTCGTTCTTCTCAATGGGTTGAGCGTTTAGGAGACGGTACTGACGAAAGCCATCAACGCATGGAAAAAGCGATTGATGCGGTTTGGCGCTTTACTGTTGAGTTGGTTGAGAAAAACGCTGCCGAGATGGCTTTAGCTGAGTCGGGTGATATCCCATCCCTTGCCGAGCTGCCTGAGCAATGGTTAGCGACAGTCAATAAGGTCTTCGCTAAAGCGACCTTGACGGTTCCTGATGCACCAAGCACTTTCTATTTGAGTGCGCGAACTGGCATGCATACTGAGTATTTGGGCATCTTATTAGCAGAAATGCAATTCTTACAACGAGCATATCCCGATGCGAGCTGGTGAGTTAATTACCACCGACCAACAGGGTCGTTCTGGAGGCGAGGCCGATATCCAGCAAGCCTACAAGGTGCTGGAAGAGGTAATGGATCCAGAAGTGCCGGTGGTGAGTGTCATGGACCTTGGTATCGTGCGGGACGTCAGTTGGGTTGATGGGCACCTTAAGGTGGTTGTGACACCAACTTATTCAGGCTGTCCCGCGACGGAATATATCGAAACATCGATACGGGATGCGCTGCAAGAAGCGGGTTTTGCTCATCCGAAAGTATCCCAGCGCTTAGACCCTGCTTGGACAACGGATTGGATTAACGAACAAGGTCGAAATCGCCTTAAAGCATACGGCATCGCTCCCCCAGTTGGGAGCTCAAATAAGCGCTCTTTGTTGTCGGGAATAACACAAGTTGAATGCCCACATTGTGGCAGCAAAGACACGGAGCAAATCAGTGAATTCGGCTCGACAGCCTGTAAAGCGTTATATCGCTGTAAGTCCTGTTTAGAACCGTTTGACTATTTTAAATGCATTTGAGCCATAGATAACAATAATTTGGCCGTGGAGACACAGATGAATCAATTTCACCCACTTACTGTTTCAGATTTACGCCGTGAAACGCGGGACTCTATTTCCCTAGCTTTTGACATCCCTGCGGATTTAGCAAAGGCCTATCAATTTAAACAAGGTCAGTATTTAACATTACGCACTCATCTTGATGGTCAAGAAGTGCGCCGTTCTTACTCCATTTGCAGTGGTGTTCACGATAATGAAATGCGGGTGGCCATTAAGCGCGTACCTGATGGACTGTTTTCTACGTTTGCGAATGACTCGATTAAAGTGGGTGATGTTATTGAGGTCATGCCTCCGTTAGGGCATTTTTATTCAGAGCTTGATCCCGCTCGTCATGGTGACTATTTATTGGTTGCCGCAGGCAGCGGTATTACCCCGATCCTGTCCATTGCGAAAACCACCTTGGCCACCGAGCCGCACAGTAAAGTCACCCTGTTATATGGTAACCGCTCCACGTCTTCTACCATGTTCCGAGACCAACTTGCCGATCTCAAAAACGCTTATATGGATCGCTTGAATTTGATCTTTGTATTGAGCCGTGAACAGCAGGATATCGACTTGTATAACGGCCATATTGATGCGGATAAATGTCGTGTTCTATTTGATCGTTGGCTGGATGTGAAAGCGCTAACAGGGGCGTTTATTTGTGGCCCTCAATCCATGACAGAAACCGTTCAGGATGTCTTGAAAACGTTAGGTATGCCAGACGAAAACATTCACTTTGAACTGTTTGCCGCCGCTGGCAATGAGCGCAAACGAGAAAAACGTGCTCAGGCTGCCGCCCATGCAGATATGTCAGAAATCACCGTTATTCGTGATGGTCATGGGATGACTTTTGAGTTGAAACAAAATACCGAGAACTTGCTGAATGCGGGCAACGAACACGGTGCAGACCTACCGTTTTCATGTCGAGCAGGCGTGTGTTCTACCTGTAAATGCAAGGTGGTTGAAGGCGAAGTGGACATGGACATTAGTATTGGTCTTGAAGACTACGAAGTGGAAGCCGGTTACGTGCTTTCTTGTCAGTCTTACCCTGTGTCCAAAAAGGTTGTGTTGGATTTTGACCAAATCTAATTCAGCTTGATCGTTCGTCTTATTGCATAGAAAGCATAAAGACAGTTAACAACCGAACAATACGATCAGTACATCATAATAACAAAGATGACGGTGGTACTAAGCCACCGATGGAGAGAGAACATTATGAGTCAAAGTCCTATCTTACAAAGTTTTATTGCAGGCGAGTGGTTAGGTAACCAAGCTGGACAAGCGTTAGTTAGCCCTGTTAACGGTGAAACGATTTATCATACCCACGCTGAAACCATTGATTTTGGCTGCTCCCTGAAATTTGCTCGTAGCAAAGGTCGCGCTGCTTTGATGGCGATGGACTTTCAGAGTCGGGCGTCTTGTTTACGAGATTTAGGTAAATATTTACTCGAACACAAAGAATCATTGTACGCGATTTCTTTATTAACCGGTGCCACTCGGACTGATAGCTGGGTAGACATTGAAGGCGGTGCGGGGACGTTATTTACCTACGCGAGTTTAGGGCGACGAGAATTGCCATCAGGCAACCTGATTCATGAAGACAATGCCTTTCCGTTAGGCCGAGAAGGACAGTTCTATGGCTCCCATATTTTGGTGCCACGTCACGGTGTGGCCGTACATATTAACGCCTTTAACTTCCCTGTTTGGGGCATGTTAGAAAAGTTTGCTGCCAATTTCCTCGCGGGGATGCCCTGTATTGTTAAGCCTGCTACATCCACTTCCTATTTGACCGAAGCGTGTGTGCGCCTGATGCAAGAGTCTGGTGTATTGCCAGAGGGCAGTCTACAGCTGGTAATAGGTCGTACCGGTGATTTATTGGATCGTTTGGAGGGGCAAGATGTGGTGACCTTCACCGGATCTGCAAGCACTGCCGCCAAGTTGAAAGCCACACCGAACTTAATTAATAACGGCATTCCTTTTAACGCCGAAGCGGATTCACTGAACTGCGCTATCTTAGCGCCGGACGTATCAGTCGACAGTCCTGAGTTTGATCTTTTTGTTAAAGAAGTGGCGCGGGAAATGACCGTGAAAGCGGGGCAAAAATGTACGGCGATTCGTCGTGTCTTGATCCCTGAAAATCAAGTTCAGGCGGTATCTGAACGTCTAACCGCCCGTCTTGCCAAAGTGTCGATTGGTGATCCCCATTTAGACTCGGTACGCATGGGTGCATTGGCGTCTTTTGAGCAAAAAGAGGATGTGTTATCTCAACTCAACCTGTTGTTAGAAAGCAGTCAGGTCGTTTATGGTCATAATGCCTCTTTTGAATGTCTTGGCAACGGCTCTGAAAAGGGGGCGTTTGTACAACCTACCTTGCTACTGAGTAATGACCCAGATGCCGAAGGCGGAGCGCACGACATAGAGGCCTTCGGTCCGATTAGTACGTTAATGCCGTATAAAGATCTTGATCACGCTATTGCGCTTTCTGCGCGCGGTAAAGGCTCTTTGGTCACAACCTTAGTCACACAAGACCCAGATGTTGCCAGAAAAGTGGTGCCTGCTTTGGCTGCGTATCATGGTCGAGTGCATATCTTGAATGAGGCCTCCTCAAAAGAATCCACCGGACACGGTTCGCCATTGCCCATGTTAAAACATGGTGGCCCTGGACGTGCTGGTGGCGGTGAAGAACTGGGGGGAATTCGTGGTGTAAAACATTATATGCAACGTGCTGCTATTCAGGGTTCACCGACCATGCTATCCGCTGTAACGGGAGAGTACGTTCGTGGTGGCGAGACCTATGAGACCGATGTGCATCCTTTCCGTCGTTATTTTGAAGACCTTCGCATTGGCGAGTCTCTACTGACTCATCGACGTACGGTCACGGAAGCCGACATCGTGAACTTCGGCTGCTTGTCTGGCGACCATTTCTATATGCACTTCGACGATATTGCCGCACGAGATTCTCAGTTTGAACAGCGTATTGCTCATGGCTATTTTGTGCTATCCGCTGCCGCGGGTTTATTTGTCTCTCCGGGCGAAGGCCCTGTATTGGCGAATTATGGCTTGGATACGTTGCGCTTTATTACACCTGTTCCAATGGGCGACACCATTCGTGCGCGTTTAACCTGTAAACGCAAAATTGATCAAGGCAAACTAAGTCCTAAAGGTGAGCCACAAGGTGTCGTGGTGTGGGACGTTCAAGTCACCAACCAGCGCGATGAGCTGGTTGCCAGCTATGACATTTTAACCTTGGTTAGAAAAGCGGGCTGATTGGTGGAGAATTTTAGCATCGTTGGCTAGGAAAGGATGATCTCATGTAATCCCGTGTAATTGAGTGATGGTGATGTTTTTTTTATCTTTCCTCTTGGGACAGATAATTGGCTTACGTTTCACTCAAATACACAACAAAGGGAATATCATATGTCATCCTTCCGACAGCTATATGCACGTTTGGCCTTAGATACGAGTACTCAACGCTCACTATTTACCGCATCATTTTTTGATGCTACAACGTTGACATTAACGCTAGATCCTTCAGCAGAAGGGACGGCTAACTTTGCTATTTTTCAAAACAAAAAAGCGGTTGTTGATAAAAGAGTCACCGCAGGGGAGTCCGTTACCTACACGGGTGGGGGGTTAACCTTTTACGTTAATTATTATGATGGGTCGGATTTGCCAAGGGTGAGCGTGACGGCAAATGCCTAGATAAAGGGAGTAAGAGGAGAGCGTTCGAAGCTTTCCTCTTACCTTTAAGTTGTTCTCAAGTCGTGACTATTTTACCACCTTATAAACCGCTGCGATGTCTTCATCTGCAAAACCTGCTTTCATGGCTTGTTTGAAGGCTTCGTTGGCAATAGCGGCCGTTGGCAGAGGCTGATTAAGCTGATCCCCTAACGCAACCGCAAGTCGCATGTCTTTTTGCATGTGTTTAAGAGGAAAGCTGGTCGTGTAATCTTCATTCAACAGCATGGCCCCTTTGCCTTTAAACATGGGGTTCGCCATGGCGCCAGCATCAAGGATGTCTAAAATCTGCTGGCCGTCTAATCCTGCTTTTTGGCCTAAAGACAGACCTTCGCTGAAGATGCTCAACATGCCGCCCATCATCATGTTCACCACAAGTTTCATGTTGGCCCCTTGGCCGACTTCGCCAAGATAGGGGGACATTTTACCCATCACGTCAAAAGCGGATTTGGCATCGTCATACAGGGATTGATCACCCGCCGCTAAGATGATTAACGTACCGTCTTCTGCGGGTTTTTTGGTACCAGACACGGGGGCTTCTAAAAAGCGGCCGCCTGCTTGAGTAATTAAATGCGCGATTGTTTTTGATGTGCCGTCATCTACGGTCGACATATCAACATAGCCACGACCTGAGCCAATGCCAGCAGCAACGCCATCTGGCCCTTGGCAAAGTGCCAAAGCGGCGTCTGGATCTGAGACCATGGCAAAGGTAATGTCACAGTTCGCAGCAACGTCTTTCGGTGAGATACCTTGATGGGCACCCTTAACGACTAATTCAGTACATTTTTCCGGGTTGCGATTCCAAACCGTCACATCAAATCCGGCGTTGAGTAAATTTAACGCCATCGCTTTACCCATAATGCCCAAACCTAAAAATCCAACACTAGCCATAAAACCCTCTTTCTTAGTGATATTTCCACCATTGTAACAAATAGAAAAAGGCAGAGTTTGTAAATAATGTTCTAACTGGAACCTTTGCACGATGTCGCGAGCGACGCTAAGATGCGGCAAAAACAGACGGCTTTATTCAACGCGGTCATTCCCTTTATAAACCGAGTGGAAGTCAGTACGTTGGCGAGGGGCGTTGCTAGCCTCCTGACTTTGTGTGTCTTAACGTTTATGGTTTCTCGCATAATGACGACATTCGACGATGCAATTGAGAATACGCGGGTCTCGTTCTCGACTGGCAAGGCACACCATGACCACGTGTTGCTTCATGTCTGGCATATTTTCTATCGACAAGAGTTTGATTTTATTATCAAAAACATGTTCTACGCGGCGCGGTAAAATGGCGTAACCAACGTTGCCACTGACCATGCTCATTAGCGAGAATATATCGCCTACTTCCATCACGACATTGGGTTGTATACTGGCACGCTGGAACACTTTTTGGGTGTCCTCTGCCGTAGCAAAGCCACTTGAAAGGGTGACAAAATTTTCGTTCTGAAACGTTTCTAACTTGATGCTGCGCTGCTTGGCAAGAGGCGAATCACGACTGACCGCCAGCATCAGCTCATCTTCAAACAAGGGCAGAGAGGTAAATTCGTCATCCTCCAATGTTTTTTCCGACGAAATAATGATGACATCGAGCTCGAAGTTCCTCAGTTTACTTAGCAAAGAGGAATTTGATCCGAGTGACAGTTCTATATTTAAGTCACTTTTGCGTCGTTTTAGCCCTGCAATCAGTTGCGGCAAGGTATTAATGGTCAGCGAGTATAAGGCACCTAACTTAAATTGATTGGAATAGATGCCCGCCACTTCCCGGGTGCTGGTAATGCCATCTTGTAAATCATTGAGCACTTGAGTGACTCGTTCTTCCAGCACTCTAGCGCTGGGCAGCGGCGTGAGCAGGCGTCCTTCTTGGCGAAACAAAGGGCATTTTAAGCCTTCCTCTAAGGAATGAATGGCTCTGTGTACACTGACAGAGCTCAGTTGCAATTGGTTGGCGGCTTCAGACAAGGTGCCTACTTTCATAAAAGTCAGAAAAATTTCCAGCTTTTTCAATGTAATCATTTCATCAAACATAAGGCATCCTAAATCTTGTAAGAGTGTTCTAGAGGAGAGAGTTGACTCTCTGTGGGCTGTTTAAACGATTATTAGCATGAGAGTAATGAAGCTTCAAGCAGCTTGATTGATGGCATCGTGTTTCCTTCATACTGTAAAAGAAAAAACAGGATGAAATGCGATGCAAATGAACACTGATTCTGAACGCAATTGGTTCAGTCGCCGTCAGAACAAAGAAAGTCGTATGTTAGAACTGAGTGATCTAGTCGACGGTTCTATCATTCCTACATCAAACATAGTCGCCGCCATGGAGCGACTAATAAAACCGAGCGATAAGGTGGTGCTTGAGGGGAATAACCAAAAACAGGCCGATTTTCTTTCTCGCTCTTTAGCGAGCGTCTCTCCCGAAAAAATCCATAATCTGCATATGATTATGCCCAGCGTCAGCCGTCCCGAACATTTGGACCTTTTTGAGGCGGGTATCGCGCGTAAATTAGACTTTTCTTTCTCTGGTCCACAAAGCCTACGCATCGGTCAATTGATGGAAGATGACCTTTTAGAGGTGGGGGCAATACATACGTATATTGAGCTGTATGCGCGTTTGTACGTTGATCTGAATCCCAATGTGGCGCTGTTGGCGGGTTTTAAGGCGGACAAACTAGGTAATATCTACACTGGGGCCAGTACAGAAGATACGCCTGCCTTGGTGGAAGCAACGGCCTTTCGTGATGGCATCGTGATTTTTCAAGTCAACGAGATCGTTGACGATGCCTCTGATTTACCCCGAGTGGACATTCCGGCCTCTTGGGTAGACTACATTGTACAGGCCGATCAACCTTTCTTTATCGAGCCTCTTTTTACACGGGATCCACGTTTAATTACGCCATTGCAAGTGTTGATGGGCATGATGGCGATCCGTGGCATTTACGAAAAACATCAAGTGCAGTCCCTTAATCATGGCATTGGTTTTAATACTGCGGCGATTGAATTGTTACTGCCAACCTATGGTGAGTCCTTAGGGCTAAAAGGCAAAATCTGTCGACACTGGACGTTGAACCCTCATCCGACTTTGATACCCGCCATTGAAACTGGCTGGGTCGAGAGTGTGCATTGCTTTGGTACGGAACTGGGCATGGAAGATTACATTGCCCAGCGGCCAGATGTTTTCTTTACCGGAAAAGACGGTTCTATGCGCTCCAACCGCGCTTTTTGTCAGCTAGCAGGGCAGTACGCGGTGGATATGTTTATAGGCTCCACCTTGCAAATCGATGGGGATGGCAATTCGTCTACCGTAACGCGCGGGCGTTTAGCTGGCTTTGGTGGGGCACCGAATATGGGCCACGACCCTGGCGGTCGTCGTCATTCCTCCCCCGCATGGCTGGATATGAAAGCAGACGACTCCTTGCTAACAAAAGGCCGCAAGCTGGTGGTGCAGATGGTGGAAACTTACCAAGACAGTAGTAAATCGACTTTTGTTGAAGAACTGGATGCTTTGGCAATGGCCCGAGATTACCGCATGCCCTTGGCGCCAGTGATGATCTATGCCAGTGATGTGACCCATGTACTGACCGAGGAAGGGATTGCTTATGTATACAAAGCCCAATCCTTGGAACAACGAAGAGCCATGATTGCCGCTGTGGCAGGGGTAACACCACTTGGGCTCAGCCAAGACCCGGAAGTAACCGCGCAATTACGTCGCGATGGTTTGGTTGCTTACCCGCAAGATTTAGGGATCAGGCGCAGTGATGCCAGCCGGGATTTACTGGCAGCTTCCAGTATTGCGGATTTGGAAACTTGGTCAAACGGGCTTTATAAGCCACCTGCAAAATTCCGGAGCTGGTAATGGGAAGCTATTTAAAAAAAGACACACAGCAAGGCATTGGTGGGATCTCGTTAAGGCGTCTTGACGCGGTGGATCTCGCTCACCTTGCTTACAACGCATTAGTGCAAGAAGCCACGCTAACGCCTAAACCTGCGTTGGTGGATCGTCGCGGTTCCGGTGCTCATTTGGATATGGACATGGCCCTGTTATTAATATCGGCCCGTTGTCTTCAACCTTACTTTTGTGAGATGGCGGATAAGGCGCTCGCATACCCCATAGGTCCTGAATTGCGTCGGCATATTGGTGCCATTGGGCGGGATGCTGAAAAGGCCATGTTACAAGAAACAAATGGCGTTAATACCCATAAAGGCGCTATTTGGGCGCTGGGATTATTGGTCTCAGCGGCAACACAAGCCAACACCCTTGATGAGCTGTTTGATCATGCCGCGCACTTAGCGATGCTACCAGACTCAGGCCTTAATACAGTCTATTTAAGTAATGGTTTACAGGTACGTCACCAATATGGTCTATCCGGCGCCAAAGAAGAGGCCCAATTAGGGTTTCCCCATGTGAAAGAACTTGGTTTGCCCATGTTGTTACAGAGTCGAGCCCGAGGCGATAGCGAATCCCATGCACAACTCAATGGGCTATTAGCCATCATGACGAGACTGTCAGACACCTGTGTAGCATCTCGTTCAGGGCTGGAAGGATTAGAGGCGATGCAGCAAGGCGCCAGTGCCGTGCTTAATGCAGGCGGCGTAGGCACCTCGTTGGGTCGTCAGTTACTAAGCGATTTAGAACACACACTCTTGTCATGTAATGCCTCGCCTGGTGGTGCCGCCGATTTACTGGCAGCCACGCTTTTTATCGATGGTCTGTTTGATCGACAGCCTGCTCAAACATCAAGCGAACCGCTAATTTAGGAGCTTCTATGAATACTTTTCATTTTACTCGTCCGGCCCGTAACGTGCCAATTGATCGAGCCCTAGTTGGCTATGTGGGATCAGGAGACCTAGAAGTCATGATCGACAACAGCGATCAGCCCCAAGCGGATATTTATATTCATTCATCCGCTGAGCAGGGAGAGCAACGTTGGTTAAGCATCATTGAGCGTCTTGAAGTGGCACATCCATTACCTGCAATGCGCATGGATATCCATGATTTTTCTGCTACACCGGGGGTGATTCGTTTGCGTTTAGAGCAGGCTTTAGAGCAAGCCTTAGCCAAGGAGTTGTCTTATGAGTAATGGAAATGATCCAAGATTGGCCATCAGTTTTGTTGAGCAAAGTGCGAGAAAACGCGTTGAACACATACTGGATGCGGGTTCCATGAGGGAAATGGTGACGCCGTTCGATCGTGTCACCTCTCATTGGTTAGAAATGCAAGGTATAGTGCCGCAGTTTGATGATGGTGTAGTGACGACTCGCGGTTCGATTGATGGAAAATCGGTGGTGGCCATCGCCGTCGACGGCAGTTTTCAGGGCGGTAGCTTGGGGGAAGTGGCCGGGGCAAAAATAGCTGGCACACTTGAGTTAGCGGTCGAGGCGAATCAAGCAGGGGAATCCATTGCAGCGGTACTGATATTAGAAACCGGTGGCGTGCGGCTTCAAGAGGCCAACTTAGGCTTGGCGGCGATTGCTGAAATTCAATCGGCGATAGTTGCCTTGCGTCAGTTTCAGCCAGTTGTCGCTTTGATTACAGGCCCCGTGGGTTGCTTTGGTGGCATGTCTATTACGGCAGGCTTATGTAGTTATCTATTAATGACCCGCGAAGGTCGCCTTGGTTTGAATGGGCCTCAGGTGATTGAGCAAGAAGCAGGAGTCAGCGAGTACGACTCTCAGGATCGCCCCTTTATTTGGGGATTAACAGGAGGTGAACAACGCGATGCTACGGGCTTGATTGACGATTTTATTGACTCGGATGTCATCAAAGTTCGCCAAAAAGTCCAAGAATATCTGAGTAAAGGTGTGCCGAAGGCATTTCGTAGCGAAGCAATTCAATCCTCTTTAGATCGACTGAAAAAGGTGGACACCCGCTCACAAATAACAGCGGAAATGGCCCGTGCGATCTTGTCTAAGGAGGCGTCCCTATGAATATATTGGCATCCCATCGTGGCCGTATTTGGTTTGATTTGCTCGCAGCACAAATGACCGTCAAAGAAGGTGCGGTGCCTTCTCTTTTGATTGGTGAGGGTGAGCTATCCGGACGAACCTGTTCTCTATTGTTGATTCAGCCCGATGCCCATAATCGCTATCCGCGAGCACGTCATGGGGAAGTGGGGCTGTTAGAAGGCTGGGCTTTAGCAGAGGCAGTTAGCCATATTGTGTCGCAAGAAGCGACGGTTGAGCCAGTACATAAATCGGCCATTATCGCTATCGTTGATGTGCCTAGCCAAGCTTATGGGCGTAGAGAAGAAGCATTGGGCATTCATCAAGCCTTGGCTGGTGCGGTATCCGCTTACGCCCAAGCGAGGCAAGCAGGCCATCCGGTTATTTCTCTATTAGTGGGGAAAGCCATGTCGGGGGCATTTTTAGCACACGGTTATCAGGCCAATAGTATTTTGGCGTTGAATGACTCAGGCGTCATGGTGCATGCCATGGGCAAAGCGGCCGCCGCACGCATCACTATGCGTTCGGAAGACGCGCTGGACGAACTGGCCAAAACCGTACCACCTATGGCTTACGATCTTAAAAGCTTTGCCACCTTGGGGCTTATCGACGACTTTATCGATGTTAGCAGTGCCATTGCTCCCTCACCTGAAGACATTGAGTTAGTACAAAGACAATTGGTTCAAGCGGTGAAAAACCTTGGTGGTGACACCCAAATCACTAAGCGATTGCAAGGGGAAAATCGAGGGGCATCCCGTTTGGTACGTGAACGGCTTCGTGCCCAATGGAAAAGCGCGGCACCAAAATGATGACTTGGCAGGCGCACGATTTACTTTGGCTTGATCGTTCTTCGTTGATTGCCAAAGACGAAACACAAGGCTTGCCTTATTGGGTAACCGAGGGAAATGGCCCTGTTGTCGTGCGCCGCGAAAAAATGGCAACAACCACGTTGATTGCCGTTGGTGTGCGTGGTGCCAATAAACGCCAGCGTTACGCCGCCTATGCGTCTGTGGGTGCTGTGCAATCAAGCATCACACCCTATGACATAGCCAAGGGGCAAGCTTGGATGGAGCATCCGGATCGATTCACCATGCCCGTGTTGCAGGCGTTGGCAAGCGTCGCCCCAGTGCTGGATGGATACGATTTACCATGGGGAATAACGGGCAGCCTTGGCTATGAGCTAGCGACAGGAGAGCAGCAAATACACGCGGACAGTGATCTTGATTTAGTGATCCAATCCCCTGAGCCATTAACCAAATCTTGCGCTCGGGACATATGGCAAAACTTCGGTGAATTACCCTGTCGCTTGGATATTCAAATCGAAACCCCTACGGGGGCCATCGCGTTATTGGAGTGGGCGGGGCAGAGTCAAACAGTGTTGCTGAAATCGGAAACTGGCCCTTTTTTGGTGAGGGATCCTTGGCGAGAAGAGGTGAGCTTATGACCACGGTATTTACTTTTCCCGGACAGGGGGCGCAGCGGCCATTGATGCTGCAACATTTACCCAAGCATTCACAAGTGAGGGAGGTGATTGAGCAAGCAGAAGAGGGGTTAGGTGTTTCGTTAGGCGCTCTAGATTCTGCTGAGGCATTAAAAGACACCGTGAATGTACAGCTGAGTTTGCTTATCTGTGGGGTTGCTTGGGGGCGTTACCTGCAAGCGAATGACATCACCCCCGCCTATGTTTTGGGCTTATCCATTGGTGCCTATCCTGCCGCTGTTGTGGCTGGCTGTTTGCGTTTTGCTGATGCCTTATCTTTGGTGAAAACGCGAGGAGAATTAATGAAAAGCGCTTATCCGTCTGGCTATGGCATGCTCGCCATCACAGGTACGGTGTTTGAACAATTGCAAGCGGTGGTAGAAGTACTCCAAAATCAGGGCAAGCGTATTTATCTAGCGAACTTAAATGCTCCGAAGCAATTTGTGTTAGCAGGCGATCAAGCATCACTCAAACAAGCGGCAGAGAGGGTTCGTAAAAAAGGTTCGGGGACCAGCTCGCTGCTTGATGTGGCCGTCCCGTCTCATTGCCCTTTACTCAGTGAGCCATCTCAGCAGCTGTTGGAAACATTTCAGCACATCGAGCTAAACGAGCCTGTTGTACGTTACGTCAGCGCCGCTAAAGCCAGAGTTATCAAACAAGCGAGCGCCATAAAGGAGGATTTAGCGCTTAATATGGCGCAACAACTGCACTGGCATGATAGCTGCGAAATGCTCGTCGAACGCGGTGTGAGCAAAGCCATTGAAATGCCGCCAGGGAGCACATTAACCAGTTTGTTTCGTAACACGCTTCGTCACGGTGTGTGTTACAGCGTCGAAAATACCAAGTTGAATACTTTATATTTTGGAGGAAGACAGTAAATGGAGGGAGAAAGCAAAGATAAACGGTAATGGACTCAAGATAAGGTAACGAAGAAGAAAACCTTTTTATCCAGTAAAACAAAAATTACAAAATTGGAGAGCAGTATGATTATTTATGGAGTGGCATTATTAGCAATCTGTACGTTAGTCGGTATCAGTATCGGGCAGGTGTTAGGGCACTTATTGGGCCTTCCTGCTAATGTGGGTGGTGTCGGCATCGCGATGATTTTATTGATTCTGTCTGGCAGTTATCTCAATAAAAAAGGGGTGATCGATCCAAAAACGGAACAGGGTGTTGAGTTTTGGAGTGCGGTGTATATTCCTGTCGTGGTGGCGATGGCGGCAAAGCAAAATGTATTTGGAGCCTTTAGTGGCGGTGCCATGGCGATTAGTGCAGGTGTGACCGCAGTTGTTCTTGGTTTTGCCTTGGTGCCAGTGCTCGATCGTATGGGCAAAGAGAAGACGCAAGCGTCAAAGTCCATTTCGTCTCCCTCTACTGACCGCGTCTAAGGTGGCACTATGTTTGAGTCTTTATTGTTAGTGAGCACAAAATACAGCTTAATCGTCGGTTTTGCCGTGATCGGTTTGACCATGTGGTTTTCTTACTGGCTGTCCGCAAAGTTCACCCGTGGACGGGTTCATGGCTCCGCCATCGCGATTCTCTTAGGTTTAACCATGGCGTACTTCAGTGGTGCCTTTACGGGTGGGCACAAAGGGGTGGTGGATGTTCCCCTGTTGTCAGGGATAGGTTTGCTGGGTGGCTCGATGCTGCGTGACTTTGCAATTGTCGCGACCGGTTTTGGCGTCAAAATAGAAGAAATCAAACGCGCAGGGAAAAGTGGCGTATTGGCACTTTTCTTTGGCATCTTTTCTTCTTTTATCGCTGGGGCAGCCATTGCCATGGCGTTTGGTTATACAGATGCCGTTAGCATCACAACCATTGGCGCGGGGGCGATTACTTATATAGTGGGCCCAGTGACAGGGGCGGCTATTGGCGCTAGCTCCGAGGTGATGGCGCTTTCCATTGCCGCTGGTTTGGTTAAATCTATTTTAGTGATGGTGGTGACGCCGTTCGTTGCTCCCCTTATTCAACTTAATAACCCAAGAACGGCGGTGATCTTTGGTGGTCTAATGGGCACGTCGAGCGGTGTGGCAGCCGGATTGGCGGCAACAGATGCGAAACTGGTGCCTTATGGCTGTTTAACGGCGGCTTTCTATACTGCTTTGGGCTGTCTTTTAGGGCCTTCTGTGTTGTTCTTGGCGGTAAGAGCTTTATTGCCAGGTTAGGTCTATCCTCTTTTAATGTCTGTGTTGTTATTGACACACATCATCTTTAAGCCCTTTGAAAATCCTCTCAAAGGGCTTTTTTGCAAAAACGCTAAACCAAAACAAAAAAAGATAATACTTCTCGTGAAAGCATCAATTTACAGTCTGCTTACTCTCTTATGGAGATCCTTCAATGAATAAAAATAAAAGGAATGAAGACGATGAAAAAGATCCTTTCTATGAGTTTGATTGCCAGTTGCCTCGTTGCGTCTGTGCCAGTGATGGCGGCAGGTGAAAAGATCGGTTTGCTGATGTCTGACTTGCGTCTTGAACGTTGGCAAAAAGACCGTGATTTTTTTACCACAGAAGCGGAATCCTTAGGAGCTAAGGTATATACCCAATCTGCCAATGGTGATGCCACTACCCAGATCTCGCAAATCGAAAACATGATATCACGGGGTGTGGATGTCCTAGTGATCGTGCCGCAAAATGGCGAAGTGCTAGGCAGTGTTCTTTCTGAAGCCAAAGCGGCAGGCATCAAAGTACTCGCCTATGACCGACTGATTAAGTTTGCTCACGTTGACCTGTATGTGTCCTTCGATAACGTTCGTGTGGGAGAAATGCAAGCGCAAGCCTTGTTGAATCGTGTCCCTAAAGGTAACTATTTCTTACTGGGCGGCTCCCCAACGGATAATAACGCCAAAATGTTCCGTGAAGGACAAATGAAGGTGCTTCAACCGTCTATCGATGATGGCAATATCAAGATTGTTGGAGATCAATGGGCCACCGGATGGTCGGCGCAAGCGGCAATGAACATCATGGAAAATGCGTTAACCGCTAATAATAACAAGATTGATGCGGTGGTTGCTTCCAATGACTCAACGGCGGGCGGAGCGGTTCAAGCACTTGATGCACAAGGCTTGGCGGGCAAAGTGGCGATTTCCGGTCAAGATGCCGATTTAGCTGCAGTGCGTCGTATTGTTGCTGGTACGCAAACCATGACGGTTTATAAGCCCATTAAAAAAGAAGCGACCATCAGTGCCGAGCTGGCGGTGAAACTGGCAAAAGGTGAAAAAATCAAAACCACTGGTACAGTGAATAACGGCAAAATGAACGTGCCCTCCGTCTTACTCACCCCTATCGCAGTGGATAAGAGCAACATCGACAGTACCGTTATTGCTGACGGTTTCCATTCTCATAAAGACGTTTACAACCCTTAATTTATTGATGATAAGGCGCTCATCTGGGCGCCTTTGCTTTCAAGAGAGTGTCGATATGAAACAACCCCTATTGGATATGCGCGATATAGTGAAGAGTTTTTCCGGTGTGCGGGCGTTAAACGGTGTCAGCATAACCCTTGGCGAAGGCGAGGTATTGTCGGTTTGCGGTGAAAATGGTTCGGGCAAGTCGACCTTAATGAAAGTGTTAAGTGGTGTCTGGCCCTATGGTTCCTATGAAGGCGAGATCTATTTTCAAGGTAAACTTATTCAGGCAAACGGTATTCGAGATACCGAAGCTTTAGGCATTGTGATCATTCACCAGGAACTAGCGCTGGTCCAAGAACTTTCCGTGATGGAGAATATTTTTTTAGGCAATGAAATCGGCTCGTTTGCACGTTTGAACGACGAGGCCATGCATCATCGCGCCAGTGAACTATTAGCGCGTGTGAAGCTAGACATACAACCCGATACCTTGGTGCGTGAGCTAGGTGTGGGCCAACAGCAGTTAGTCGAAATTGCCAAGGCACTGAACAAAAACGTCAAACTGTTGATTTTAGATGAACCGACGTCCTCTTTGACCAGTGCTGACATTCGCATTTTGCTCAATATTGTTGGTGAGCTGAAAGCCCAAGGGATTGCCTGCATTTACATTTCCCATAAATTGGATGAGGTGTTGGCATTGTCTGATTGGGTGGCGGTGATTCGAGATGGTGACCACATTGCCACCAAGGCGGCTTCTGAGCTAACGCAACACGACATCATCGCGATGATGGTGGGACGTCAGCTAGAGGAGCTGTTTCCCCGTGAGGATCATGAAATAGGCGAGGTGGTATTACGAGTTAATAAGGCCACTGCAATACAAGCTGGTGCCTTTCGACCGCAAGTTGATGAGGTCAGTTTTGAACTGCATCGTGGGGAAATTCTGGGCATTGCGGGTTTAATTGGTTCCGGTCGAACCGAGTTAATGCAGTGCTTATATGGCTGCTATAACGGTCAGTATCGAGCCAGCATTGAGTTAGAGGGGCAGACAAAACAGATTCGTTCCCAGCGTAGTGCCTTGGCGGCGGGTATTGCCATGGTGCCAGAAGATCGCAAGCGTCACGGCATCGTTCCCATTATGAGCGTTGGACGCAATATGACCTTGTCAGTATTGGATAACTACAAGGCGAATCATTTCAGCTCTGTGTTTGGGAGCGTGGATGAAGACAAAGAATATCAAGACATAGAAGAGTACATTGCTCGCTTAAAGGTCAAAACGGCCTCTCCTGAACTGGCCATCAAACATCTCAGCGGTGGCAATCAACAAAAAGCCATCATTGCCAAATGCCTGTTAACCCATCCCAAGATTTTGATTTTAGACGAGCCGACGCGTGGCATCGATGTGGGGGCGAAGTACGAAATCTACAAGTTGATGTATTCACTGGTGAAAGAGGGCGTGTCCATCATCATGGTGTCGTCTGAGTTACCGGAAGTGATCGGTATTAGTGATCGCGTGTTGGTCATGCACGAAGGGAAATTAAAAGGGGAATTTGATCACCAAGGGTTAACTCAAGAAATCATTATGAATTGTGCTATCAAAGAAGGTGCCTAGGATGTTTATAAAAATAAAAACCAACCAGCTACAGCTGTTCGCCATGGTGGCGGCGATTTTGTTTATTGTCGTGTTTTTTACCGTCATGACCGATGGGTCTTTTATTTCTCCTCGTAATATTTCCAATTTACTGCGTCAAACGGCCATTGTCGGCGTACTTGCGATTGGCATGGTATTTGTCATTGTCAGTGCGGAAATCGATTTGTCCGTCGGTTCCATGATGGGCTTGTTGGGCGGTATTGCCGCGATTTTCGATGTTTGGTTTCACTTTCCCATTGTGCTTACCATTTTGTTGACCTTGGGAATCGGTTTGCTTCTGGGGCTATTTAACGGCTGGTGGGTTGCCTATCAGCGGGTGCCATCGTTTATTGTGACCTTGGCAGGCATGCTGGCTTTTCGTGGTGTCCTAGTTGGTTTTACCGATGGCGTGACGGTGGCGCCGACATCCAGCGCCATGTCTGTGATTGGTCAAAGTTATATACCATTTAGCTGGGGCATCAGCGTGGTCAGCCTATTATGTTTGGGGCTATTGGCAAGGGTATATTCGCGTCGTAAGGCTAAACAACAGCACGGTGTGCGCAATCAATCCGCCAAGTTTGAATACAGCAAAGCCATTGCTATGGTGGTGGCACTACTGGCTTTAGTCTTTATTTTGGACCATTACCGGGGCATTCCAACGCCTATTTTGCTTATGGGTGGTTTGATCATAATCCTGACCTATGTTGCCAAACGTACGGCTTTCGGTCGTCGAGTCTATGCCATTGGCGGTAATATCGAAGCGACACGCATGTCTGGTGTGAATGTTGAGCGCACTAAAATGTTGGTGTTTGGGCTAAATGGCATCATGGTGGCGGTGGCCGCCTTAATTTTAACCTCTCGCTTAGGGGCAGGCTCGCCAGCGGCAGGAAACATGGCAGAGCTGGATGCCATTGCTGCGTGTGTGATTGGCGGAACCAGCTTGGCGGGCGGAGTTGGTACCGTCTTCGGTGCCATTATGGGGGCGCTTATTATGTCGAGCTTGGATAACGGCATGAGTATGTTAGATGTGCCAACTTTTTGGCAATTGATCGTGAAAGGGGCGATTTTATTATTGGCCGTTTGGCTGGATGTAAAAACCAAAAAAGCCCGCTAAGCCACGTTTAACTATTTGAGAAGAGAGCACAATTATGTATTTAGGAATCGACCTTGGTACCTCCGCCGTTAAAGTGATTTTATTGACAGAAGCAGGGCGTGTCGCCGCGAGTTACTCCGCCCCATTAAGTGTCTCAAGACCCCACGCCTTATGGTCTGAGCAAAACCCAGAGGCTTGGTGGCAGGCTACTGATGACGCCATGCTGGCCCTGGCGGCTGAACATAATTTGCAGGAGGTTAAATCCATTGGCCTGTCGGGACAAATGCATGGAGCCACTTTGCTAGATAAAGACAATAGGGTGCTAAGGCCTGCCATCTTATGGAACGATGGCCGTTCCTTTGACGCCTGCCAACGATTACTGCAACACTGTCCCGATGTTCAGGGGATTACTGGCAATCTAGTCATGCCAGGCTTTACTGCACCGAAATTGCTTTGGGTTAAACAGCATGAGCCGGAGATTTACCAACAAACCGCGAAGGTATTATTACCCAAAGATTATTTGCGCCTGCGCATGACAGGGGAATTTGCCACAGATGTGTCGGATGCCTCTGGCACCCTCTGGCTAGACATGGAGCAGAGAACTTGGAGTAAGCGCATGCTGGCGGCAACGGGTCTTACAGTAGAGCAGATGCCAAAAGTATTTGAAGGGCCAGAAATCACCGGAGAGTTAGATAAAACCTTGGCCCAGCGTTGGTCTTTACCCGTGGTGCCCGTGGTCGCTGGAGGAGGTGACAATGCCGCCGGCGCGGTGGGCATGGGCGTGGTGTCAGAGGGACAAACCATGTTGTCTCTGGGTACCTCTGGGGTGATCTTCTCTGTGAGTGATGGTTTTACGGCGAACCCTGCAATGGCGCTTCACAGCTTTGGGCATGCGTTACCCAATACATGGCATACTATGTCGGTGATTTTAAGTGCTGCCAGCTGTATGGACTGGGGCGCAAAACTCACAGGTTTTACGAGTGTGCCTGGGGCATTTCAAGCCCTAGAAGCACATCAAGGGGCTTTTCGCCCAGTAACGTTTTTACCTTATTTGAGTGGCGAGCGAACGCCCCATAATGACCCCAATGCTAAAGGCGTGTTTTGGGGGATGACTCACGAAACTGAGGCGCTGGATCTGGTCAATGCCGTATTAGAAGGCGTGACTTTTGCCTTACTGGACGGTCTGGATGCCGTGCGCTCGGTACAAAGTATTGGGGACAGTATTGATGTGATTGGGGGTGGGGCAAAAAGTGCCTATTGGTTGCAACTGCTAGCGGATATATTGGCTGTGCCCATGGATTACCGGCAAGGGGGTGACGTTGGCCCGTCTTTAGGAGCAGCCCGTTTAGCGGCACTGGGTGTGCAAGGCTTGGCGTCTGTTCATGAGGTTTGCTTTCAGCCGGAATTGATAAAACGTTATGAACCCCGTGTTCATATGCTGGATCAATACGAGGAAAAACGGGCTCGTTTTCAGTCTTTATATCAAGGAGTAAAAGGACTCTTATAAGTTTGCTTTAGCTGAGAAATTCAACTATCTATCACCGACGTTAATAAAAATAAGAGATGGAATATGTTTGAAAAACGTTATCGACTTAACTTGGTTTTTAATGCCAATAAGGTATACGACAGACAAGTAATCGAAGGGATTGGCGAATATTTGCAAGCGGCTCAATGTGATTGGGACGTGTACTTTGAAGACGATTTTCGTTATCGCTTAGATGGGCTCAAAAACTGGCAAGGAGACGGAATTATTGCTGATTTTGATAATCCAGAAGTGGAAGAACTCCTTAAGGACACAACAATTCCGATGGTCGCCGTGGGTGGCTCCTACCATCACAAAGAAGACTATCCACGTTTTCCTTATGTGGCGACCGATAATGGAGCCTTGGTCAAGCTGGCTTATGACCACTTAAAGCGTAAAGGTTTACCTCAGTTTGCTTTTTACGGCGTACCGAGTACCCCGTTTACCCGTTGGTCCAATGAGCGGGAATACGCCTTTGTTGAGCAGGTCAGTGCGGATGGCTTTGAGCCTTATGTGTATCAGGGGCTTTGTACCTCGGCGGAGTGTTGGCAAAGCGCCCAGCAGGATTTAGAAGGCTGGTTAATGAGCTTGCCAAAACCCATTGGCATCATTGCTGTTACGGATTCCCGTGCCCGTCATCTATTACAAGCCTGTGATCACCTGAATATTCTTGTACCTGAAGAAGTGGCGGTGGTCGGCATAGACAACGAAAACATGGCCAGATATTTAAACCGTACGGCTTTGTCATCGGTGCAGCAGGGTTGTAAGCAAATGGGCTACGAGGCCGCCAAAATACTGCATCGAAACTTGCAAGGATACGCCGCTGAAAAGGCGCTCGTGGTGGTCAGCCCTGTGGGCATAGAAGATCGTCAGTCGTCGGATTTTCGCGCATTAAAAGACCCTTATGTCATGCAAGCGATGCACTTTATTCGTCATAATGCTTGTCGAGGGGTGAAAGTTGCACAAGTCGTCGACTTTGTGGGCATTTCCCGTACCAACCTAGAAACCCGCTTTACTGAGGAAATAGGCTGTTCTATGCATGAACAGCTGCACATGACCAAGTTTTACCGCGCTTGTGAACTGATTACTTCCACCGATTTGCCCTTTGATGAAATCGCCCGCACCTGTGGTTACCCTTCCGTGCAATACATGTACACAGTCACAAGGAAAAACCTTGGCATGACGCCAGGAGAATACCGTGTGTCGTCGCGGCTTGCTAAGGAGTAAAGACATAGAGCAATTAGGAAGCGGTTTCTAATCCTCTGCGTGACTTAGCTGACACTTGTTTTCTCAAAGTCGCTTTGACCGCTAGTATGCCGATATCAGTGTATGCCAATGCGCAGCCGATAATGAAGATTGCAGAAAGCGTTAAATTTATTCGTTTTTCGTATTGGATGTCGGGGCTTGGAAATCTCCGTTCTTTGCTTATAAGTCATGCTGCTGACTCGTTTGATTGCTCGTGTTAGACGCGCTTTAACCTCTAAATAAGACTACTTCCTCCGAGTCATCCAATAGGTACAATCTACGCTTACGGATCGTCGTCTATATAAGCGAAACCGGAAAAATGACTTTATACCAACCCAAGTGACCCGAACAATATATTTGATCAAAATTGATCATCAACATCATGAGTCTAGATGACTTCGCGTCATCATCAGACTTCGTAAAATTCCTTCCACTCCTGTCAATTCAAGGCTTCCGTCAATTGGCATAGCCTGTGCTTATTGTCTTCTGCAGCTAGTGAAGTGTGCTGGCTAAACTCAATAAAAATAATCAAAGAGGCCACTTTTATGTCCAATTCCAAAGAGTCAAATATCGTCCAGCTTCCCGTCGACCCCAATGCCGCCATTATCGATCGCTACGGCTTAGAGGGCGGTCATATAGGTATCGGAGAAGACGAATCTCCGTGGGTTCCGTTTGGCGATAGCGCAGCAATTCGTCATCTCAGCTTCGATGTACGTACCGGAAGTGTATGCAATATCCTCTGGGTTAAAGGCGGGGGCAAAATCGGCACCCACCGCCATCGCTCGGCAGTATCGGCGGTGACCCTAGAAGGTAGTTGGGGATACTACGAATACGACTGGGTTGCGCGCCCTGGCAGCTATGTCTACGAACACCCTGGCGCAGCCCACACCCTCTATAGCGATGACCCTAAGGGCATGAAAGCTCTGTTTTGGATACACGGCCCCATCGAATTTTTTGATGATAATGGCGTGTATACCGAAACCACCGATGTATTCTGGTTCATCAATCACTACATCAGCCACTGCGAAAAACACGGATTAGCGATCAATAAGGCACTGTTTTTATGAGTAAGATGTGGACTCAACCAAATAAGGAGAATGGTATGAAATTTTGGCAGAGATTCTCAGTAGAGGGGTTGAGCTGTGTGGTTACGGGCGGTGCCAGTGGCATCGGCCTAGCCTATGCCGAAGTCATGTGTGATGCTGGCGCGCGGGTGACCTTGCTGGACATCGATGCCACGTCGTTACAGGAGCAGGTTCAGCGACTAACGAAAGCAGGCTACTCAGTTGAAGGGGAAGTGGTTGATGTCACCGATCGCGCCGCAATGTATGCCAGTTTTGCCCGCATCGGTGAGCGCTATGGCGGCCTAGACGTGGTATTCGCCAATGCTGGTATCGACGCAGGACCAGGTTTTCTTGACAGCGAAGGCCAGCGCTCCACTGATGGAGCCTTGGAAAACCTCACAGAGGAACACTGGGATAAAGTCCTTGCGATTAACCTCACGGCAGTTTTTATCACCCTGCGTGCTGCTACGCGCTTAATGAAACCCCAGGGACATGGCCGCATCATTGTCACCACCTCTAACGCTGCGATTATCAATGAAGCCATTGTTGGCACGCCGTACATGCCAGCCAAAGCTGGCGCAGCCTCACTGGTGCGGCAGGCAGCCATGGAATTGGCACGCTATGGTATTAATGTCAATGCCATTGCTCCCGGGCCATTTGTTACCAACATCGCTGGCGGCCGCCTGCACAATGAGGCCGACCGAAGCGCGTTCGCCAAGCGCGTACCGCAACATCGGATCGCTTCTACGGAGGAAATCAAAGGCCTCGCGTTGTTCCTCGCCTCGCCCGCCTCCAGTTACGTGACTGGCGCACAAATTGTTATCGATGGCGGGCAGATGCTCGGCCTAGTCGACTAAGGAGATTCTATATGCAAGCTATTGTATTCAACGAGCTACACACTCCCTTGCAGCTGGCTACTGTCGCGACACCACAACCGGCTGCCGACGAGGTGCTGATTGAAGTGTGTCGGTGCGGTATTTGTGGTAGCGACCTGCACATGACTGAAGATCCGTCGTTTGGAATCAGCCCCGGTAGTATTCTTGGTCACGAGTACTGCGGTCGTGTTGTGGAATGCGGCAGTGCAGTAGACCGCCTGCGGGTCGGCGACCACGTTGCTGTCGCGCCGTTACGCGGTTGTGGCCATTGCATTAGTTGCCTTCGAGGCGAACCAGCGTGGTGTAGCGAATTCAGTTTGCAAGGAGGTGGGTTCGCCCAGTTAGCCACTGCTAAGGTACATCAATGCGTGACTCTACCTGCGGGGGTGGGCTTAGCGAACAGCGCTTTGGCCGAACCATTGGCGGTAGCCTTACATGGTGTCATGCGTTCGGGACTGAAGCCTGGAGCCAAGGTGCTTATTCTGGGAACTGGGGCCATCGGCTTGGCTGTCGCTTTCTGGGCCAGACGATTAGGCGCAGCCAAAGTGGTCATTACCGATTTGGGCGAATGGCAGCGCGAGCGCGCTTTACAGTTGGGTGCGAGCGACTTGCTAGTGGACGATGCCAACCTGCCACGGCGCATTAATCAGCAGCTTGATGGATCGCCTGATATTGTCTTTGAGTGCGTTGGCCTGCCGGGGCTGATATCCCAGGCGATAGAGTACGTCAAGCCTCGAGGCAACGTGGTGATTCTTGGGTTGTGCACGGTAGCGGATAGTTTCATACCGTTTCGAGTGTTATCCAAGGAGGTCAATTTGCTGACCTCGGCGTTCTTCAACCATGCTGAATTCTGCGCTGCTATCGACGCACTGGAGGGCCCCCACGCAACACCCTTGGCATTGGTTAGCGACACCGTAAGCTTGGCGCAAATGCCTGAGGCTTTTAGCGCATTACGTCATCGTACCCAGCAATGTAAAGTGCTGGTAGCGCCATAATCAAATTTTTATCCTAGCAATTGCTACGCGCACTGTGCCGTCTCATAAATGTCCCATACAGGAGAACAACAATAAGTATCTTTACCCATATGGTCTAGTCGCAATAAATTGTTTGATCTGTGATTAGCAACCTCCCGCTACGGCGGGAGGTTGGATTGGCAAATTTGTTCAAACTCAAGCATTACCGTGAGTTTTCAATCGGTAGGCCAATTGCGGACGGGTAATCCCCAACTGCCGAGCTGCCGCAGAGAGGTTGCCCCCGCATTCTTGAAGCACTTGCAGGTAATGCTCCAATTGCTGACTGTGAATCGAGTGCTTGAGTTCTGTCATTGGCGGCACCGGTACATCGAGGTCGGCGCTATGTCCGTTCGCTGGGCTACACAAGCTACCGTCGCCACCAACACTCAGACCAGACCGAGGTGACTGTTCGCCATTGGGGAACATATGTTGGGAACGGATGCAGTCATTGTTGGTCGCGGCGATCACTCCACGTTCGACCAAGTTCTGTAGCTCGCGAATGTTGCCTGGGTAGTCATAGTTAAGCAAAGCTTCCACCGCCCGTGCGCTGAACCCCGTAACTTGTTTGTCGTACAGTTTGGTGAAATGCTTGAAGAAATGCTCCATCAGCAAAGGAATGTCGTCGCGGCGCTCGCGCAAGGGGGGCAGGTGAATGGGGAAAACATTCAGACGAAAAAACAAATCTTCCCGAAAGGTTCCCTGAATAATAGCCTGCTTCAGATTGCAATTAGTCGCCGCGATCACCCGCAAATCAACCTTGATCGGCCGGTTACCACCAACCCGTTCGATCTCGCCTTCCTGCAAGGCGCGCAACAACTTACTCTGGGCGCTCAGGCTCAAAGCTTGGATTTCGTCGAGAAACAGTGTGCCGCCCGAGGCTCTCTCAAAACGCCCAGCACGGCTTTGAGTGGCCCCAGTATATGCACCTTTTTCGGCGCCGAATAGCTCGGCCTCCAGCAAACTTTCAGGCAGTGCCGCGCAGTTAACGGCAACTAAAGGGCGGTCAGCTCGAGAACTGAGCTGATGCAGGCATTTGGCAAAAACTTCTTTTCCGACCCCAGATTCACCGCTGAACAGTACGGTCGCGCGAGTGGGTGAGACTTGTTCGATTTGATGACGTGCAACACTGAAGCCCACTGATATTCCAACCATATCGTCTTGTATCGGTAAACTGTTTGAGGTAGAGGCCAAGTGTGCCTGAACATGCTCTGGTGGTGACCAGTTTGAGTTCATTTGTATGAAATAGGATGGATCCCAGTAGCGCAATTCGGCATCTTGCTCGTCGTCAGATAAGCAGTCAGCGGTGTCACCGACAATGCGACAAACTTTACCGCCCGCCGCCACGCACTCCACTTCACGAAACACCACCAGCTTGCCGATAAAGGAACTAGCGTAGCCCGCAGCATAACCCAGAGTCATCCAGCACACAGCCTCATCTCCGACGCCATAGTGGGTGATGTGTTCATGGGCTTCACGGGAGTCATGCCACAGGTATTCGCCATGAAAATAGCCGTTCTCTATGTCGAGGTCTAGTTTCACTGTTTCTACTCTCACCATACCTTGCAGCGCATGCAGTCGTCCACCTGCAATAAACGAACTGCGGTCGTCAGAGCCTGGCCAGCGTTTGCGAACCAATTCAGCGTCCAGAGAGCCAGCTGAGTAGCCTATGCGCATCATGATACATTTAGCACCCTCGACCCCTACACTCTCAATTAGCTCATGGCGTAATGCTCCGAATGCAGAAGAGCGCAGCATAACCATGCTCTGATCATCGAACCAAATACGAGCATCTTCGTCAGAGAAACGTAGATAACGCCGGAGGTCAGCGGGTGTTGGGGTGCTCGTTTCATATGCCTGAATGGCTCTAATAAAGGGCTCGACGACGGGGGTAAGGGTTGAATGGCTCATGCTTTCTCCTAGTTATTTTTTTTGTACGCAGCGATTGCTGCGAGAGGATGAGAGACATTAATTTTGATCATCAAACTTTCCCATGTTCATCAACAAAGATCAAGCTGACGTACGCTCGACTAAACTAAACTCTCGCAAATCCAGCCGTTTAGCGCCTTCCAATGTAACTGGCATGATGCTTGCCTTTTGAATAACTGCTTGACGAGACATCAAGGTCAGCGCCCTCTAATAACAATAATCGTACCGGGAGATTTGCTATGCGCCACTGGTTATCTCATTATGAAAATCGTTTACTATTAATCCTCAGCCTGAGTTTTGGCTTTGTCTTTTTTGACCGCAATGCTATGAGTTTTTTAGCCCCCTTTGTCGCCCGAGACCTGAAATTGAGCGATACGCAAGTAGGCATCTTGGTTTCTGCACTGTCCTTCACATGGGCACTGTCAGGGTACCTATTGGGCGCCCATTCGGATCGTAGTGGTCGACGCAAACCTTATCTGCTAGTGGCCGTCGTGGTGTTTTCAGCTTGCTCATTCGTATCCGGGTTGGCGGGCTCATTCTTTATGCTGTTGGCTGCGCGTTTGCTGATGGGGGCAGCCGAGGGCTCTATCCTGCCCATTTCGCAAACTTTGATGGCTATGAACTCCACGCAGACGCGCCGTGGACAGAATATGGGGATCATGCAAAACTTCGGGAGTAACCTGCTGGGGTCGTGTATTGCTCCGTTGGCGCTTGTTGCCATCGCCAGCCATTACGACTGGCATATTGCCTTTTTCGTCGCGGGCATACCTGGTTTGATCGCTGCTTACATGATCTGGAAGTATGTGCGTGAACCAGCCCCCACGATCATCACCCCAACTATTTCTCAAACTTCTCAAGCCGCGACGCCGAGCAGCTCACTGCTAGACCTGATACGCTACCGAAATGTCTGGCTGAGTATGGTTATTGCCTGTTTTTATGTGGCATGGATGGTATTGGGCTGGGCCTTTATGCCAATGTACTATATTAATGAACGCCATTTCAGCTCCAATGATATGAGCATTTTGATGAGCGTACTCGGGGCCAGCGCCACGTTTTGCAGCTTTATCGTCCCAGCACTGTCAGATCGCATTGGCCGTCGCACAGTGGTGGTGGTCTTTTCGTTGATCGGAGCGCTGACGCCGCTTACTGCGCTGTACTTCCAAGGGCCATTCTGGGTTTTTTGCTGCTTGCTGTTCATTACCTGGTCTGCCAGCGGTGTTGCTCCTATCTTCATGGCGACGATCCCGTCTGAAACGGTCCCCGCGTACCGAGTTGCTGCCTGCGTCGGTTTAGTCATGGGGATGGGTGAAATCTTCGGTGGCGTACTCAGCCCGATAATCGGTGGTTGGCTCGCCGACCTTCACGGATTGAGTGCACCGCTATTGTTGCAAGCTGGATGCGCAATCGTAGTGAGCATACTGGGTCTTTGGCTGCATGAGACAGCGCCACTTCTTCTAGCCAAAAACAACGCCGTCAATGGTTTAAAAGAAAAGGTCCCCCCGGCTCTTTAGTGAAGAACGGGGATCTCTAAGCCTCTATCACCAAGGCAATAGATTCGTAAATACATGATTTAAAATCCTTGTTGATGATGAAAAAGCGTAACTTGGGTGGATTGAAATATCACGTGTCGTCGCGGCTTGCCAAGGACGTTAAGTGGCATTCGGTCCGCTTTCTCTATAACCCTTTGGCTATAAAGAAAGCGGAGTCAAAGTTTATTATGAATAGAGAAGTATGGTGTATGTTTCTAATCAAGGATAAATATAACCATTGACCATGTTCTCTAACATCTCCTGACGGCCCGAGACAGGTTTAGGGTCGAGATCATGTTCAACAGCGTAGTTGGCAAGATCTTGTAGCGAGAGTTTGCCACTGAGAATGTTGCTGCCGAGTGTGTCGTTCCACTTGGCGTAGCGTTGCTCAACAAGCTTAGACAGGGTTTCCCCTTCGATCATCTTCACCGCACGTTGCAGAGACAAGGCGAGGGTATCCATGGCACCAATGTGTGCGTGGAACATGTCTTCAAGGTCAGTGGATTGGCGACGTAGTTTGGTGTCGAACATATAGCCACCGGTTTTAAATCCTCCCGCTTTGAGAATCTCATAAGTGACTAGGGTGTATTCTTCCACGCTGGTTGGAAATTGATCGGTATCCCAGCCCAGTTGCGCATCCCCTTGGTTGGCATCCACCGAGCCTAAAATCCCCAAAGAACAAGCGGTGGCGATTTCATGGTGGAAGCTGTGGCCCGCTAGGGTGGCATGGTTGGCCTCGATATTGACTTTGATTTCTTTCTCAAGCCCAAACTCTTTTAGGAAGCCATAAACCGTGGCGGTATCGTAATCGTATTGGTGTTTGGTTGGCTCAGCGGGTTTGGGTTCGATCAGTAAGGTGCCAGCAAAGCCTATTTTGTGTTTATGTTCGACCACCATTTGCATAAAGCGTCCCAACTGAGCCCTCTCTCGTTTTAGGTCGGTATTGAGCAGGGTTTCGTAGCCTTCGCGGCCACCCCATAACACGTAGTTTTCACCGTTAAGGGCATGAGTCGCATTCATCGCATGAAAGACTTGCGTTGCGGCATAGGTAAAAATGTCTGGATTTGGGTTAGAGGCCGCTCCTGACATATAGCGAGGATGAGAAAAGGCATTGGCAGTGCCCCACAACAGCTTTAAGCCTGTTGTTTCTTGTTTGGCTTGTAGCACTTCTACCATCTCGGAAAAATTACGAATGTATTCTTTTAGAGATGATCCTTCTGGGCTAACGTCCACATCGTGAAAACTATAGTAACCAATGCCCAGTTTGCTAAAAAACTCAAAGGCTGCATCCGCTTTTAGCTTGGCTGCCTCCATTGGATTAGACGGCTTGTTCCAAGGGCGGTCAAAGGTATTCGCACCAAACACATCGCTCCCAGACCAACAGAAGTTATGCCAGTAACAGGCTGCCATTCTTAGGTGTTCCGCCATGCTTTTGCCCATGATGACCCTTTTGGCATCATAATGTTTAAAGGCAAAAGGATTGTGTGACTCGGTACCCTCGTATTGTACAAAAGGGATGTTTTGGAAGATCTCGCTCATGTTGAACTCCTGATGAATTTTTTGTTCTTATCTCATCTTCATCATTGTTTTTTTGAGCGGTGGCTTCAATTACGAAATTTTCTCTAGGGATTATTGATTTTCAGTATTGAGTAGGGTGGAGTAATGGTCGGGCTTGACCGTTCAGGGCAATAGCTTGGCTATCACAAAGCCAGTAAATAAAGCGATGCTCATGGAAAATAGTGAGCCTAGCATAACGTATTCGGTAAACTTCCTATCGTGGGCTTCTCGTAGGTCTCCCATACGAAAAATGGACTTAGCCGCGAGCACAAATCCAACCGCCGTGTATTGACCGTTTAACACAAAGGTCAGGACTAACACGCGCTCAATGTAACCTAAATATTGGCCTGCGTTGGTTAAGGATTCTGCTTTTTTGTCATGGGTGATGGCGCCAGTGGTGTTTAAATCAGCCGACCATTTAGACAGTATTTCACCGACCACAATAGAGGCAGGTTTGAGCATCATCACATAAGCTAAGGTGATAAGGAAAAAGTGGTTGTAATCGACTTTATCCGCGAGCAGGGAGAGTTGCGAAAACGCGTTCGCGTATAGATAGAGCCATACGAACACAAGGGTGACGATATGGAGAAACTGGTCAAGCAGGAACCAGCGAAAACCTCGGCCTATTTTGATTTTTGCGTAATCGATCACTCCATGGGCGAGGGCAATGATGATACCGATAAAGAGTGAAGCTGAGAGGCTGGTAGTGGTCGCGCATGCCAAGATCAGCAACACAATCACCCCATGAACAAGGGCATGACAGTACAAAAAGCGCGAGCGGCCTTGACGCACGTTTTTATCTTTCACCCAAGAATCGGGTTGTAAAAAGAAATCGCCAAGCACATGCCCAAGCAACAACATTAGCAACACAGACAAACCATCGACCTGAAGCATCCCAATCTCCTTTATAAGCCAGTTTCTAATACCGCCAAGGTGTCTAGTATCAAGGTGGCATTCGCCCGTTGCAACCGTGTCGCGAACGAGTGACGATGAGAGTCTATTTTTCACTTGGCCCAGTTAGAATACAACCTAAGTGTCGGATTAATAAGTTTTTAAGTAACCTATTTGGTTGAAACATATCAGAACACGCTGTTTTTTCAATACAAGAGAGTTTAAAGATGAAGTGGAATGACTAGATTAATAAACAAACTTGACGCAATATTAGACAATATGGAAGGGTTGACGCTCATAGAGCTTAAAAACTATAGGTCTTGTATCTTTTAAAGGGTGAGAGCTGGGTCTTGATAAGGGGAAGGGTTTTTATGAAAGATTTAGAGAGTATCCTGGTTTTTTGGAAAAATACTCATAGGTTTTTCTGTAATTTTATAAATGATGAGCATAAATCTCGATTTGACAGAATATTTTTTGATGCTGTAGCTAACTTCAAGCCTAACAACACTGACAGTATTTTTAGAGAATTACTCCATTGTTTGAACGATGCCCATACCGATGTATTTAAAAAGAATCGAAATGAGACAAAGAACTACGGTATTAATGTAAAGTTTCATGATTCAAAATTTATTGTTTTAGGTGTGTCAGACCGTTTAAAAGGAACAATATCGATTGGCTCAGAAGTATTGAAGATAAACAATAAAGACTTGCTGAGTGTCGTGGATGAAAATATGAAAAGAGTTTCATATTCACGTCGAGAACATGGGATATCACGTGCTCTTAAGTTCATTTTTAGTGACAGACACTGCAACAATCCAGTCATTACAATCACTGAACCAAATGGAAACCGTAAGGATGTAAAGCTTAATGAGTTATATGGTTTAAATGAGTTTTCTTTAAACGGTAGTATTCCATCCTTTACGTCTAAAATGAATAGATTTAATAGAGATACGGCTTACATACATCTTTCATCTTTTACTAATGAAACTGAAATTAATGATATTTCAGATAAACTTAGAAGTCTTTCTGTGACGTCAAAGCTTATCATTGATTTAAGAGGTAACAGTGGAGGAAATGGACTTTTCTGTATGAAGCTTTTATCCTCGCTTACGAGTAAAAACTTACATGGTGCCCGTTGGCGAGCTTTAGCATTTAATGCATTCTATACGGCGTATTTTAATAATATTGATCCTAAGCAAAATATTTCAAATAATTCAGATTGGTATGAGGGGGAATCTGAGATTGTTTTTCCAAATCAACCGATATCGGTTAAAAATATTTGTATATTGATTGATAGTGAAACAATCTCAGCAGCAGAAGACTTTCTTATATATGCTAAGCAAATGGATAATTGCGTAATAATTGGTGAAACATCTGCTGGTAGCTCGGGTTTGCCAATCAATCTGGATCTAGGAGGAGATTATTGGTGCCAAATTTCAGCGAAACATGATTTCATTTGCCAACCAAATGATTTTATTCGAGTAGGAATAGCGCCTGACTATACTATACGCCATTCACCAGAAGCCCTTAACAAGGGAATTGACGCTCCACTGGAGTTTGCACTCAATCTCACTTAAGTTTTAGCTGCAAAATTTAAAAAGTATGTGTCACTTATTTCTGACTGATATGATCGTGGTTTCTAATACCGCCAAGGTGTCTAGTATCAAGGTGGCATTCGCCCGTTGCAACCTTGATGCGAGTGATCGGCGATGAATGCCTGTTTTTTCTGACAACGCATCTTGAGTTAAGTCGGGGTAGAGGAGGCGAGGGAACAAGACTTCAGCCTGTTTTTCACTCAGTCCAGTGAGAATAGAGTCTAAGTAGCGTACCAATAATTCATCGCTGGGGTTAATATTATGGGTTGTGGGCAAAGAGATTTTGAGTCGCTCTTCTTTCATGTCTTTTAACGCTCTGCCAGACAGTTGAAAGGCTTCGCCCTTGGCAGTTTTTCTCAGTTCGCTTTCGATCTGTTTATAGCCACCAATGCCAACAGAGACACGGGCGTCTGCACCTTTAACGGATTTCATCAGGGTGAGCCTTAATAGCACTGCACAGCGTAAGGCATCTTTTGGGTTGGGGACAAATACTTGGAACTCATCGCCGCGAAACACGTCGCCTTGGGCGTGAAAGGTTTCCTGCAAAACAGCAATCGTCTGCTCAATTTGCTGCAAACACGCTTGATGCTCCGCATCTGATAGGGCACTGGAATTGACAATGTCTCCCGTGATCACCCCACCTGTACACATACCATAAGCTGTATTATTGACGGTTCCAACACTGTTTAGCGATGTCATCGAACTCTCCTCCTATGACAAGCTCTAACATGGCAAAGTCTTAACGGCTTTTCATATAGACTATCAAAACATAAATTATTGACCAAAGCTAGTTTGGTCAATAAACAGTGACCAATTTAGCTTTGGTCACTGTTTATTGGGGGAGGAAGCTTTTGTCTGATTGACAAGCAGCGTGCGTTCTTTCAAAAACAGGGTAAAGAAAATAGTGAACATGAATAGGCTCATGCCACCAGCGGACCACCATAGAACCGTGGGTAGCCCGAAGATGCATTGCACTAGAACAATCCCTGCGGCGGGTCCGATTAAGAACAGCGCCATGGCGCGTAATCGCCATAACGCTTGTATGCTAGGAGATGATGATCTTAGGGAGGCCATTAGAATAGCCTCCCTACCGTTACATTAGTCGTGGTCACCATAGCCTGCCAATTTGCCAAGACGAGCACGGAAAACCCAAGCTTGATAGAAATTGTACGAAAGCATAACGGGAATAAAGAACAGCATCGAATAGGTAAACGCACCCGTTGAGTTGGATGGATTAGCCGCATCGAAAATCGTTATGGTATTCGGTACAAACCAAGGGAAGATCGTGATCATCATGATAGCAAAGTTAATGAAGACAATGATTGCGAGCCAAACCATAGCTGCCACATCTCGTTTTTGATGTGATGCACGACGCATAGACCAAGTGGCAAAAAGGACCACAGCACCAGAGAGGACAAAGAACCACCAGTAAGGTCCAGCCCATTTACTTTTCGCCCATGGAAACTGAACGAATGTCCAGATGACGGTGCTAAGAATGGCGACTAAGGCTAAATAGAACATCAAATTAGTCCATTTCAGGGCCTTATGGTAAGTGTCACTGTTTCGCTCAAAGCGAGCACGAATGTAAACGCCGCCTGCCAGTGATGCGGCAATCGTCGCGGTTACCCCAGTCCAAAGACTAAAGGGGGATAAGAACTCTAAGTAGCTACCACCAAATGTGGGTACTTCGCCCTTCGTCATTGGGAAGCCTTGCAGGAATGCTCCTAACGAAACGCCCGCAAAAAATGCCACCATCAGACTGCCAATCCCAAAACCCCAATCCCAATACTTTCTACTGGTTTTTGAGTAGTGATGAAACTCTAAAGATACCGCTCGGAGGATGATTCCCCAGAGTACAAACATCAAAGGAATCATTAAATAGTGGAATACCGAACCATAAACCATAGGGAAGGTGCCAAAAAGAGCCCCCCCTACAATAACGAGCCAGGTTTCATTGGCATCCCAAGTCCCTGCCATCGAGGCCATAATGGCCCCTTTTTCTTTACTGTCCGAATGGAATAAAGAATAGATGCCAGCTCCCAAGTCGGAACCATCAAGAATAATGTAAATCACGACAAATATACCAATTAGAGCCCACCAAACAAGGGTTATCCAATGGTCGCCGTTTGTAAAGTCCATAACATGTTGCATATTAATTCTCTTCTATGTCTATTAGAGGGTAGGACGCTCAAACAAAGGTTTTCCTTCAGCCACTTCTTCGTGGGGCATATCACCCAAATGCATGGGTTCTGGTGTGATACCATGGATAACCTCAGCATTCATGTCAGGCCCTTTACGGATAACTTTGGAGAAGAAGTACCAAGCCCCGAACCAGACAAGAATATCGAAGAGCATGAAACCAATAAACCAGACGATTTCTGCGCCAATGCTCATTTGACTTACCCCTTCAGAAGTGCGCATTAATCCATTAATAAGCCAAGGTTGGCGTGCAACTTCACGGGTCCACCATCCGGTCCAAACGGCAAGATAAGGTAGAATAGAACTTAAGATAACAATGCGTAAAAACCAAGGGCGACTCTGTAGCTTTTCGACAGTAAATTGTCCTCGAAGGCGTAAGTAGAGAGCCCAAAAAGCCACTAACATGAGTGCCGCTCCAGCCGCAGCCATAATACGGAAGGAGTAAAATGGAACTACGACAGGAGGGCGATCTGCTTTCTTAAATTGATCAAGGCCTGGCACTGTACTCACCCATTTATGGTCTTCGAGTAGGCTAAGAACATGAGGAATGGCAATTTGAAAATCGTTTGTTCCTTTCTCTTCATTAGGCCAAGCAATGACATTCCAGCTTGTATTTGGGGTGCCATCCGCATTATAAGTATGCCAATGTCCTTCCATTGCGGCTAAGGCTGCGGGGTCATATTTAGCGACGGTTCGTCCTAGTGTATCTCCCATGTAGACCTGTAATGGCGCGACAATCACTAATGCCATAATGGAAGCGGTCAAAGTGCGCATAAACATTTTGGCGTGGCGATTTTTATAAATCATCCAAGCCGAAATAGACGCCACAAAGAACAGCCCAATTTCAAAACAGGCAATCAGCATGTGAGGGAATGCAGTCAAGAAATTAGGGTTGAAAATGGCATGTGTCCAGCTATCTACTAGAAATAAGCCTTTTTCTAAGTGAACACCGGTTGGTGTTTGCATCCAAGAATTGGCCACCAAAATCCACATGGCAGACAGCATAGAAGAAAACGCCACGTTAAATGTCGCGAAAAGGTGCATCTTCTTACTGATTTTGCCCCAACCAAAAATCATCAGGCCAATGAAGCCAGCCTCATACATAAAGGCGGTAATGGTTTCGTAACCAAGAATATTGCCAAAAAACGGCCCAGCCGCCTGAGAAAAGGGCGCAAAGAGAATGCCAAAAGACATTTCCATGGTAATCCCTGTGGCGACGCCTGCCCCAAAGTTAATGATGAAGAGTTTTTCAAAAAAACGTGTGAGTCGATACCATTCGTCATCGTTCGTTTTAAGCCATCGCCATTCGCTAAAAAATAGAAAGGTGGCCAAACCGATTGTCAACGGCGGGTAAAGGATATGCATCGACGTGATCCAAGCAAAATCAAGTCTTGCAAGGTCAGTCATGAGTGATGGATCTATCATTTTTTTCTCCAGAAGTTGGAAGCTAAAAAACTGTCCTGAGGCAGCGTGAAAAGGGGTGCATTGGTCATATTGAAACCAGAGCAAACGTTAATCTGTATAGACTTATTATACGATATAGCTATAACCTTATGACTATAATTCATATTATATTCATAAAGTTTTCTATTCAGTGTTTAAAAAGTCACTTGTCTTCCTAAACACGCTTATCGCAATGTACAAAATTAAAATTACAAAACGATGTGGCCGTTATCCATCATCAAGCGATGATCCGCGAGTGTCAGTAACTGCGGACGGTGCGTAATGATGATAGCTGTACGACCCTGCAATAATCTCGCCAACGCTTGGGTTACTTGCTGTTCTGTTGCGGCATCGAGACCTTCTGTGGGTTCATCCAAAATGACAATAGGAGCGTCCTTAAGGAGCGCTCTAGCAATGCCGATGCGCCTGATTTGTCCACCTGATAAGCGCGTGGCAGCTTCGCCTACTTCGGTATCAAACCCATCAGGCAAAGCCAAAATATCGTCAAGGATCGCTGCGGCACGACAAGCCTCAACCAATTCCTCATGGGTGGCATTGGGTTTAGCAAGGCATAAGTTTGCTGCCAGAGTGGTGTTAAACAAATGAACTTGCTGAGACACGACGGAGCAGAGTTTGCGGACCGTGTCGCCACTTAATTCTTCTAGGTTCGTTGCACCGATGGATATCTGTCCGCTATCGGCTGCCCAAAATTTCAGTAATAGTTGTGTCAAGCTGGTTTTACCTGAACCACTTGCCCCTTGAATTGCCAGCTTTTCTCCTTGCTTTAAACGGAAGCTGACTTCGCGAAGTGCAGGTTGCGTGTTTTGCGGATAGCGAAAACAGACAGCATCAAATTGTATGTCAAATTGTTCAGGGGCTGCGCAAGGGTGAATAGGGTCGCTAACCGCAGGCTCTGCATCGACTAGGTCCAAAATGCGCCGAGCGGCACTTCGAGTTTCGCCCAAGGCAAGGAAAGCGGCAGGCAAGGTCGTAACCGCTTCAAAGCTGGCCATGCCAAAAAAAGCCAGCATGACCAGTTCTGGACCATCAAGCTGCCCACTTTGTACCAAGGGAATAGCAATGACGATCATCGCTAGCCAAGTTAATTGACTGAACAGCCCATTCAAAGAGGTGCTGCTGGCATTAATGCGGTTTTGTTGCCTTTGAGGCGCAACTAGTTCCTTGTTCTCTTGTTGAATACTGTCGATACGCTGTTGGCTGTCGCCATAAAGGGTTATTTCAGCCAAGCCTCGTACGGTTTCACTGACGCGTTGTCGTAATACGGCTCTTGCTTCAACAATTCTCTTACCACTGTTTGCTCCCCAATGCAGGGCAGCCCAAGGCAACACTACGCCAACAATCATTAGCCCCACAAGGTTGGTTAAAGCGATAGCCGGGCTCCAAAATAAAAGGAACATGATCATTAAAAAGCTAGCAAGCAGTGCCGCTAAAGAGGGAGTGAATAACCGCAAGTAGGCATTTTCTAAACTATCAATGTCAGCCCGTATGCGGCTTAATAAATCGCCCCCTTGATAATACTGAAGGCGTGCCGGCGCTAAAGGTTCCAGTTTTTCAAAAAACCATTGGCGTAACCCTGCGAGCAAGCGAAACGTCGCTTCATGGGTAATCAATCGTTCAAGGTATCTCCCCGCAGTTCGTAAAATCGCTAAGCCACGAATGGCGGCAGCGGGAGTGAAATAATTGATTGCAGCCCCTGTCAAGCCACTAATTGCCATGGCGGTAATAAACCAGCCAGATACCGAAAGCAAGGCGACATTGGCAAGAATTACCGTGGTGGCGAGCAAAACCCCAGCCATCATCCAACCAAGGTAGGGACGGCTGATATTAATAAGCCAGCGGAGCTCTCTATTATTGCGTTTACGCTTCATAATCCGGCCTTGAGATACTGGTTATAGCGCTCTGTGTAAGCTCCATTTAACGCCATTAATGCATCGTGCGATCCTTGTTCGATGATTTTTCCACTGTCCAACACCACAATTTGATCACTCTGCTCAATAGTCGTTAGCCGATGGGCAATGGTGAGTAGGGTACGGCCAACCGCTAGCCTCGCGATGGCGTCGGTAATCAGGGTTTCACTATGAGGGTCCAAACTGGCTGAAGGCTCATCAAGCAGTACGACGGGGGCATCTTTGTAAAACGCACGAGCCAAGGCAATTCGTTGAATTTCACCTCCAGACAACCCTTGTCCACGGTCTCCTACGACGGTCTGAAACCCTTGCGGAAGGCGATTAATAAAGTCCAATGCGTGTGCATCCTCTGCCGCTTGCTGTAATGCGGCCTCGTGACCTTCTAGACGAGGTGATAGGGCAATATTTTCTTCAATAGTGCCATGAAATAAGGTGGGATTTTGTGGTAGCCATGATACATGCTGATACCAACTGCTTGGGGCAATGTGTGCTAAGGGCGTTTCATCAATCATGATGTCACCTTGCGTCGGATTCAAAAAGCCCAGCAACAATTGTCCTAATGTGGATTTCCCCGCGCCGCTCACACCAATAATTGCTGTACGACTACCAGCTGGCAGACTAAGGCTAACACCGCAAAGCACAGGATCACGATTTGGATAAGCAAACACAAGGTTGGAAAGGGTAATATTTGGTGCCTGTTTCAGGCACAACTCAAGATTACCACTATGTTCAGTAGGGGGTTGAGTATTCAGGAGCTCAATGATGGGTTCAACGGCACCTAATGCATCCATTCGAGCATGAAACTGAGTGCCCATACTGCGTAAAGGCAGATAAAACTCGGGCGCAAGTAATAGGACAAAAATACCGTTAAGGTAATGGATATCGCCGTACATCAACCGGAAACCAACATACACGGCGACCATGGCAATACTAATGGCGGCAAAGAACTCCAACACCATGGAAGAAAGAAACGCAATGCGTAACACCTTCATGGTCTGAAGACGATAATCTTCGGCTATTTGACCAATAAAGCGAGCTTCTTTTTGAGCTGCATTGAATAACTTGAGCGTTGTCAGACCCTCAATCATGTCAAAAAAGTGGGCGCCCATACGTGTCAGGCTGCGCCATTGCTGACGATTCAGCTTTTCTGTCTGACTTCCTATGATGATCATAAAGATGGGTAACAAGGGGGCGGTGATGGCCAAAATAAGCCCAGATACCCAGTCAAATGGAAAGACAAAGACTAAAATAGCCACAGGAATAATGATAGCCAGCTGCTTTTGTGGCAAATATAGGCTGAAGTACTTTTCTAGCTCCTCGACACCATCCACCAACTCGGTTGCACGAGCACCAGAGCGTTGTTCCCGGCTCCATGCTGGCCCTAAATGATGAATATGATTGAATAGTTTTGCTCTTAGATCCGTACGCAGTCGGGCAGCCGCTTCAAAAGTGAACCGTTGGTTGCCGTAATTGAGAATAGCGCGAACAAGAAATACCCCGACAATCCCAGCCAAATAGGGCCAAACCGCCATAATAGGTTGGTGTTCGATGGCGGTGGCGTTCAGCACATGGGCCAACAGCCAGCATTGAGCGATTAAGAAAAAGCCATTAACACTACCAAGCGAGATAGCGATATTGAGCGGGTTTTTAACAGCTTTAGCTTGATTTTTGAGCCAACGATCCAGTTCGAGAGTGTGTTTTCTATCTCGTAAGGGGATAGGGTTGGCCATTGATCAATATCCTTCATGTTCGGACTACTTCTTGGAGAGGGCTATAAAATACTCCAATTTTGTAAAAGAATCATAACAAGAATGCTCTTTACGAATATTTAACGAATATTTAACGAATGTTTCACGAATATTTTGTAAATATTTAATGAAGGCTTCATGAGTTGAGCGGGGCCAGGTGACATTTCTTTATGTTTGCGCTCAGGAAATTATTCGAGACTCATACGTTGCTAAGTGAATCAGTGATATGCTCTCCCAGAATTTATGAATTTGCTAACCCCGTGGTGCATTTAGATAGTTTTCGTAAACTATAAAGCAAATGCATTGACCCCTTATAACCCCCTCCCAGCCTCCCCCTTAGTAAGGGGGAGTCGTGGGGGAGGAGCCTTTTATTGAGACATTTCCCGTTCACTCCCCTTATTTAAGGGGAGGGTTAGGGAGGGGTTGAAGAAATGAGGGCGTTTATATTCCTTTTATCTTGCGTTTTGTCATGCAAATACACCACAGGTTAATTTACTAACACTTTTTGTTTAAGGAACCGCCAATGAATGGCCTGATTATCGCTGTCTTTGTTGCCGTTTATCTTGGTATGGCCCTGGGCCGCTGGCCGGGTTTTGCCATTAACCGTACTGGGGTTGCTATGATCGGCGCCGTGGTGTTGATGGTGACACAGGCCTTGTCCGGCTCTCAGGCCCTTGAATCAATTGACTTTTCCACTCTAGCGGTGTTACTTACCCTGATGGTGCTGTCCGGTCAGTACGCCGCCAGTGGTTTCTTTGACTGGGTGGCCGACCGCATCACACATATGCCTTTATCATCCCGTTATCTATTAGGTGTGGTAATTGTCATCGCTGGTGTGTTGTCCGCCTTAATGACGAATGATGTAGTGGTGTGGGCCACCACGCCAGTGCTGATCCGAGGCCTACTGGAAAGAGGGCTGGACCCCAAACCCTATCTGATTGCTCTAGCTTGTGCAGCCAATGCCGGCTCAGTGGCTACCATGATTGGTAATCCGCAGAATCTGCTGATCGCCCATGTGGGGGATCTGCATTTTCTGACCTTCGTAGGACGCTGTATTGTACCGGCCTTGTTAGCCATGGGGGTGGTGTATCTGGTGATCGGCCGTTCTAGGTTCATGGATGCTAACCACGCGATTGCACCAAGAGAACACAAATCGTCTCAGCCATGTCAGCTTAAGCCACGTCTGTTGCTGAAAGCCGTATTGGCGACCATAGCGCTCATTGCGATTTTTATTTTCGTAGAAGATAGGGGGAGCTGGTCATTGCTGATTGTGGCGTTGTTATTGCTTAACCGAAAGCTTGGAACCGAGCGCCTGCTGCAACAGGTGGACTGGCAGCTACTAGCGCTCTTTACCTGTCTGTTTATCGTTACCGGTGCCTTGGCCAATGCACCGACGCTAGCTGGCGAATTTCAGCATCTGCTCAGTGCAGTGAATATTGATCATACCGCTGTGCTGGCGGGCCTGTCCCTAGTGGGAAGTAATACCATCGGTAACGTACCCTGGGTCATGTTGCTATTGCCCATGGGGCATTGGCCGGATCATCTGCTTTACAGTCTGGCTATTTTCAGTACTCTGGCGGGTAACTTGCTGATCGTCGGCAGTGTGGCCAATATTATTGTGATTGAGCAAGCCAAAGCTCATGATATTCATATTAGCTTTGGCGAGTTTGCCCGCATTGGTGTGCCAGTTACCCTGATAAGCTTTGTGTTGGCAGGCATCTGGGTGATGCTGGCAATGTAAGTTTAAAGTCTTGATAAGTTTATTTGACTGCTCTTTTTTTGCCTTCCGACAGCCAGATCCCTGCCAATACCATGGCCAAGGCGATAGCATGGTAAAAATGGAATGTCTCGTGTAGCAGTAGTACCGCTAAAATAGGGGCGAAAATCGGCACAAAATTAATAAACACTCCGGCTCTGGCAGGGCCGATCAACTCCACTCCACGCATAAAAAATACCTGAGAAATCAGAGAGGGAAAGAACGAAATATACAACACAATCAGCCAGCCTTTCGGAGTGGGCCAGTAAGCCGCTCCAGTGGCTATTTCATAGACCAGCGCGGGCAGCGCCGTGATCGCACCGATAGAGGACAGAACCGTAAAGAACACCATGGCGGAGACGTTTGGTTTACTACGTAGGGCCAGAGTGTAAATGGCATAACAGAGGCAGGCTATCAATATATAGCCGTCCCCCGGATTAATGGACAGCTCTAACAGTTTGGTTAAGTGACCTTGGGTGGCCACTAGAGTTACTCCCAGTAAGGTGAGAATAATGCCAATTGCCTGCAAAAGATGGACTTTTTCCCGAAACAGCAACATGGCTCCGAGCAGGACCAATACTGGCACACTGCCTTGAATGATCCCAATATTAATGGCGGTGGTCTGGTAAGCGGCAATGTAAAACAGGGAGTTAAAACAGGTGAAGCCCAAGGTCGCCATCAGTACCATTTTTAACAAATGGGGACGTATTATGTGCCATTCCTGACGTACTTGACGGCCATAAAATAACCACATCACGGCACTCACAATCAGCCAGCGTAGAGACACCACGGACAGTGGTGAGACCTGAGCAATCGCCAGACGGCCTGCAATGGTATTCCCACCCCAAAACAGAGTGCATAAAATCAGTAAGATATAGGCATTGGAGTGAATGCGGGTAGTGAAGAAGCTCAACAAAGCGGTCATTATCAATCCTTAAAGTGGTACAGCGGATCCCAATTTATTTTTGCTTACCAGCATACCCATGCTGGCCTAGGGAAGAAAGCAGAAACTCATCATTCACCGTTGGGTTTTTCTATGACTAGTGTGATTTTGGGGGATTGTGGAACTGACCCTCACGTATTTGAGAGGCGCTCCGAAGGCGCAAACTAATAAGCTTAAGAGTAAAAATGCAAAACCGCACCAGAGCCAAACATAAGTAGGCCACTTGTCATTAACCAGTAAAAAGCAAAGATAAACCATCGCTGGATATGTTTAGGCACCTTATCTCTTTTCTCCAACATACCAAAGCGTTTAGCGTGAAAGCGGCATAGGAACACAGTGGCGTATTGAAGAACGCCTTGCCCAGCAAAGAATAAGCCTAAACTGCTGAAAGTGCGACAGCCATTATCCAATATATCTTCTAGTTCAGAGAGCCATTTTTTCTTTAAATAAATGACGATTCCAAGCCAAATGAAAGTGCCCAGGCAACCAACGAAGAATAAGTAACTGGCTATTAGAGGAATGATGATACTCATGTCTTCCATATACTCTTTATTAAGCCCAGCTGTCGGACAGTGCCTCAGCTTGTTCTAGCACTAAGCGAATGGCTTCATCAGATCTGTCTGGCGGATATTTAAAACGACGCAGCAGACGACGTACGAGATTTCTCATACGAGCGCGAACGCTGTCTCGTTTCGACCAATCAACCGTTGCAGATTTTCTTAGCTGGTGCGTGAGTTCAATGGCGAGTTTGCGCAAGTTGTCATCGCCTAATTCTCTGACAGAGGCTTCATTGGCAACTAAGGCGCGATAGAAGGCGATTTCATCAGCTGTTAGATTCATTTTCTTCATCATCTCAGCATCAGCTTGCATTTCTTTCGCCCATTGGATCAGCTCTTCAATGACCTGTGCCGTTTCGATGCTGCGATTATGATATTTCTGAAGGGTTGCCATGATCCGGTCGGAGTACTTTTTCTCTTGTACTTTGTCCGTTTTCATTCTGGCTTTGACTTCATCCCGAAGAAGCTTCTCTAATAATTCAACGGCGAGGTTCTTCTCTTTCATGTGTTTCATGTCTTCTAAGAACTCGTCAGACAACAAGCCAATATTGGGCTTGTCTAAGCCAACTGTTGAAAAAATATCATCCACGCCATCAGAAACAATGGCGTTATTTAAAATCTGACGAAGGGCTGAATTACGTAATTCATCACTGCGTTTTTGATCCACTGAAGAGTGCTTTAAAAACGCCGTTTTAACGGCGCCGTAAAAGGCAATTTCACTTTTATATGGTTCGACTTCGTCAAGGGTATTACATAAGGAATAAGCTTTGTTTAGCTGTGCCATCGCATCAAGAAAGCGGCGCTTTCCGTCACGTACTTCTTTGCCTTCTCGGTTAGTGTGGCTCAAACCGGATATATGGTTTACCGCCCCTGGTAATAGCTGAAGAGGCTTACTTTCGTAATCGTCAAGATAGGAGAAGACGGAACCGTTATCAGACGGTGTGGCAAACATGCCACGGATGATATCGATGCGCTCTTCTAGGTAAGCGAACGCCTCTGCGGTATCAACGGTAGGCTGGCCTTTACCTTTGCTATTGGTATAGGTTTTTAGTGCATCTTTCAGGTCGTTGGCAATGCCGAGGTAATCCACTACTAAGCCACCGGGTTTGTCTTTAAAAACGCGGTTTACACGCGCAATGGCCTGCATCAGATTATGGCCTTTCATTGGCTTGTCGATGTACATGGTGTGACAACAAGGCGCATCAAAGCCAGTGAGCCACATATCCCGCACAATGACGAGTTTTAGCTCATCGTCTGTATCTTTAAAGCGCTTTTCAAAGAGCTTTTTGGTTTTCTTATCATAGATATGCGCCTGCATCTTTTGGCGATCCGATGCTGAGCCTGTCATGACAATTTTAATGGCGCCTTTGTTCGGATCCTCATCGTGCCATTCTGGTTTAAGCTTAATAATGGCATCGTATAAATCGACACAGATTTCACGGCTCATGCCAACAATCATCGCTTTACCAGGGAAGGTTTCGCAGCGAGTGGTAAAATGCTCCACAAGGTCTTTTGCTACTGCATCAATGCGCGGTTGCGCACCGACCAGTTTTTCGAGAGCAGACCATTGGGATTTAATTCTCTCACGGCTAGCGGTTTCTTCTTCCTCACCGATTTCGTCTTCCACTTCATCGTTCAGTGCTTCTATCTTGTCTTGATTGATATCGAGCTTCGCTAAACGAGATTCGTAGTAAATCGGCACAGTCGCGCCGTCGTCTACGGCATCTTGAATATCATAAATCGAAACATAATCACCAAAGACACTTCGAGTGTCCTTGTCATCTTTATCAATTGGTGTTCCAGTGAAACCGATAAAGGATGCATTGGGTAGGGCATCACGCATGTACTTGGAATAACCGTAAACATAACGCTTGCCAATGACGTCACCTTTCTCGTCTTTTACATCGACTAAGCGCGCCTTGTTACCATATTGGCTACGGTGGGCTTCATCTGAAATGACAATAATGTTTGAGCGTTCAGAGAGCCTTGGATGCTCCGTTTCTTTTTCCAACAACGAGAACTTTTGAACCGTGGTAAAGATAATGCCACCGGATTGGCGGTCTAGTAGCAATTCACGCAATTCGTCGCGTCCATCGGCTTGCAGCGGCGTTTGTTTTAAGGTTTCACTTGCCATGGAAAAGGTGTTGAAGAGCTGACTATCCAAATCATTACGATCCGTTACCACCACAAGCGTTGGGTTATTAAGCTCGGGCTGTTGTAACAATTTGCTGGCATAACACACCATAGAGATGCTTTTACCGCTGCCTTGGGTATGCCAAACTACCCCTGCTTTACGGCTACCAGGTTTGACTTTTTCAAGGTAAGTGGCGCGACGCTCACCAAGCCCCGTTTGACTATCTGCCGCGATGACGGTTGCTTTAACCGCGGCACGAACAGCGTGGAATTGATGATAGCCAGCAATCTTTTTGATTACTTTGTCGCCATCGTTCTCAAACAAGATAAAGTATCGTAGATAATCCAACAAAAGCTCAGGTTTGAAAAAGCCTCGTATCAAGGTTTCCAATTGAAACTCTAATAACGGTTTATCGTCTTCGTTATTGATGGCTTTCCAAGGTAAGTAACGCTCTTGATTCGCGGTAAGAGAACCAACACGTGCCACCCAACCGTCACTTACCACTAAGGCTTCGTTAAAGACAAACAAGTCTGAGATTTCGTCTTTATAGGTTTGCAGTTGGTTGTAAGCATTCCAAATATCGGTTTGTTCGTTGGCGGGGTTTTTAAGCTCGATCACCGCCATTGGCAGACCATTGATAAACACGACAATATCTGGGCGACGGTTGCCTTTAGTCCCTATAATGGTGAACTGATTAACGACCAAGAATTCGTTGTTATCTGGCTCATTAAAGTCGATCAAGCGAACATGAGTATGCTTAGTAACCTGCTCGCCATTTTGTTCAATGGAATATTCAAGCGGCACGCCTTCGATCAAATACTTATGAAAGATACGGTTGTTTTTAATGAGAATAGGTGTTTCAGGGGTTGCCACTGTTTTAGCGACTTCTATTAGATTATCGTAAGGCAAAAAAGGGTTTAGCTTTACCAGTCGATCAAGTAAACGCTGGTGCAAAGTGACTTGCTGAAAGTCTTCTCGTTCAGGAGAAGTGCCATCGGGCGCGATGTCATAGCCATTCACATATTGGTAGTTAAGCTCTTTAAACCAATCAAGGCACAGCTGTTCTAATTGATCTTCGTTGATCATTATTGTTTTTCCCCATACAGGCGATGCATGTCTTTACAGAAAGCGACAAAAGACGCGCAATTGAGTAGCGCTTGTTGGAGTTCTGTCATCTGCTGGAAAAATATGTCACTTTGTTGTTCAAGTGTGGTCGCATTACCAATAAAGTCTGTGAGACCTTGATAAATAATAAGAGGGTGCCATGGGTTTTCGTTCTTATTTTTAGTAGTACGGTCACTGAAATGCCAACCCTTAGGTAAAATGAGTTCATTAACTAAGGACTTATAATAAACATTAGAGTTCATTGCTGGGTGTAGCGGTTCATCAATGTCCATAATTAAAACGGCTAATGGCTCTGTTGACATAAGGTCATTTATGCAGTGATCCTCATCATCAATGACAAAACCGCAGAAGAATCCGGGAGCCCAACCTCCTTCTTCGTATTCTTCAGTGACATTGTTAAATTCTAAGCCAATACGGCCCCAAGCGTCGTACCTACCGATCCTTTCGTTTATACCTACCTTACGTTGAAGTGCTACTTTATTGTATGAAATATGTTCATCAGCTAATTGCTGGATGGGCCAGCTTTTGTTTGCCGTTCTTATGGCGATATCATAGAGCTGCTTATCTAGTTTTTTTACATCGTTGTAGTAGGATATAGAAAGGGGATTGATCGGTGACATATCTATTAACCCATTACTTTTTAAAAGGTTGATAAACTCTCCTCGAACCCATTTTTCCTTGTCATTACCGTCTTTGACTTTTTCGATTTCTTCGGCGATTTGATACCAACATAGCGCTAAATCTGGGCTTTGTTTGTGTTGTCCTATATGAGCAGTGATCAGCACAAGAGCATAAGCTTCGTAGAATTTTTCTTCGGCATACTTACGGTAGTTATCTAGCTGCTTATCGTGAAGCTCTGACCAAATCTTATGTTCAAAAATAATGCGAAAAGAATGGTCTTTAGACTCCCAGCACATATCTGGATACTTACCATTGAAATTAACTTGGGTATCAATGCGCCCTGAGTTTCCAACGAGTGGGATTTCTAAACTTTGTTCTTTTGATTTGTTGTGTAAGAACGTAGCGATGGCTTCTCTTACTGAACCGTCGTTACGTAATAACCAAGCAAAAGCTTCTGTTATAAAGTTTTCAATAGGAGAGTTTTTGTCGCTTGCTGCATATTTACTGATGTTAACAAGTAAGCTTTCGTACATATATAAATCCCTTTTATAATTAGTTCTATTGGTTCCAAGCTTGTTCTGTGATTGTACATGTTTGGGTGTAGATGCCAACTTGCGTAACATAGTGGTGAAAGTCTATGTTCTCCGCTATTTCTGCGGGATAACGAATGAAAAGCACCTTTGCTAACTCCCAAGCGGTAAACTTCTGATCGGGGATTATCTCTTAAGATTTTAATAATTATCTTAACTCGGGTGTTTATGGTGATACCTCAGTCAAATCTTGGGCTTGGTCTAATGAAAGTTCACCGGATAATAATTTAGGTAGTAGGGTGTCTCGTAGTTCATCTAATTGTTTCTTTTCCTCTTTTAACGACTTTTGGAGCTTGATGAGAGGCATTACCTGAGCTACAAACACTTCTTGAACATCGTTAGGCGCGATACAAAACTCGAGATTAGAGATAGCCTTAAAAGTAATTTGCGGAAACGTACCAGAGCGAGAGTCAGCTATTACATTAAATTCATCAATGGTGTTTTGACGAGTCAAAATCATATATAACAACCGAGGGTGGATTTTTTCGTTTGTCTGAATAACCATGAACTTAGTTGATACAACATAATCACTTACATTGGAATCGACATAAGCATATCGCTTGTTCTTTGGTCTAATCTCACTGTAGAGAATATCTCCCTCCTTGATAGCTTTTTTTGCTTGCCCAGGTAGCTCTTCAACAGAAGAATAGTCATTGTGTAGAAAATCTCCTTCCAAAACATCCCCAGTATTTACGAAAATGACTTTAGTAACATTTTTCAAATTATATGATTGAGAATGATTTTTACAGATGTCTGATAGTTTCCTAACAGCCCACCCCTCCGGTATCAGCCCTAGTTCACTCTCAACAAACTTATCTGGAAAAAGCGCTGCTGTTGCTTCGTCCATACCGACTGGCTGCTGACCGTTTATCTTGGCTTTGACGGGATCAAAATCGACAAACCATGATTTAAAAATGGCTTGCGCCATTTCTTCTAGGGTTTGGTTTGTTTGCAGGTTTGATTGAATTTTCGAATCAAATGATGAAAGTATATTTGCTATTTTTCGTTGTATTGCTAAGTTGGGTAAAGGTATAGGGAGCCCCTTCACAGTTGGAATATTTGTATATCCTTGTACTGAACCAGAATTATGATTAGCATGAATATCTCTAAACTGCCTGCTTCTCATGACATAAAACAAATATTTTGAATCAAGTAATTCGGGATCTGGTCTTAGAATTCCTATCGAACTTGAAAATCCAAAGTGATCTGATTTTTTATAAAGATACGTATTGCCAAATGAACCGATAATTCCAAACAGCACATCTCCTGCTTGTGGGCGACGTGTAGCCCTACTAGCTACTGGAAAAAGCTTTCCAAAAGACTCTTCTGATATAAAATCCAATTTGTCTAATTTGAGCACACCTTCGCCAATGTTTTTAGATGTGAGGTACGGAATTCCAGACTCTACTCTTTGAACTTTAGCGTGAGCCCCATCACCGACAGAACATACTTCACCTAAAGTTTTAGTCTCAAAGCTCATAACCCAACCCCGCTAGGTTCTTTTTAATCTCCGCTTCTAGTTTGGCGGATTCGGCAAATTGTTCGCTGAGTTTTTGCGTTAGGTCGGCCATTTTCTCTGCAAAGGGAATGCCGTCATCTTCCACATTCGCAGCGCCCACATAGCGGCCTGGCGTTAGGACGTAATCGTGTTTTTGGATGTCGGCTAGGGTAGCGGATTTACAGAAACCAGCGATATCGGAATAGGGCGTAAGGTCGCTTCCCTCGTCGCTTATTGCTCCTGCATTTTCAATATTTCCACCATCCTTGGTGGTCTTCCAAGCGTGGAAAGTATCGGCGACTTTGCGAATGTCGTCCCAAGTAAAGTCGCGTAGTACGCGGTCTTTCATATAACCAAGGTTACGAGCGTCGATAAATAAGATCTCTTCCGAGCGGTCACGTAGTTTGCGTCCGGCTTTGTCGGTACGCATGCCTTTGTTTTTGGTGAGGAACCAAATACAAGCGGGGATTTGTGTGTTGGTAAAGAGCTGGCCGGGTAGGGCGACCATACACTCCACAAGATCATTTTCGATCAGCGCTTTACGAATCTCCCCTTCGTTATTGGTGGTGGAACTCATCGAGCCATTGGCAAGCAATAGGGCTTGGGAGCCATCCGCCGCAAGGTGATGCAGCATATGTTGTAGCCAGGCGAAGTTGGCGTTACCGGCGGGTGGTGTGCCATATTTCCAGCGTGGGTCGTTATCGTCTACGCCCGTGTTCCATTCCTTCATATTGAAGGGCGGATTCGCCATGATAAAGTCAGCACGTAAATCGGGGTGCTGATCATTGGTATAGGTACTGGCTGGCTCTTTACCGAAGTCATAGTCTAAGCCACGAATCGCCATGTTCATGGCCGCCAGTTGCCAAGTGGTGTAGTTGTACTCTTGGCCATAGATGGAAATTTTCTGCTTTTGTGTGATCGGGTCGATATCGTATTGATTGGCATAACGTTCGATAAACTTTTCCGATTGCACAAAGAAACCACCAGAACCCATGGCAGGGTCGTAGACGCGACCTTCGAAGGGCTCGATCATTTCTACAATTAAGCTAACAATAGACGCAGGCGTATAGAACTGACCGCCTTTTTTACCTTCTGCTAGAGCAAATTGACCGAGGAAGTACTCGTAGATATGGCCTAGGATATCTTTGCTGTTGAGCGATTTGTGGTTAAACGGAATGGTGGCTATCAGGTTGATCAGCTCGTTAAGCTTGGCTTGATCAATTCGCAGCTGAGCGTAATGTTTGTTCAGCACTCCTTTGAGCTTTTTGTTTTCGCGCTCAATGCCTTCTAATGCGCTGTCTATTAAGTGACCGACTGAGGTGATTTTTTTGGTTTTACCGTCGATTTCTAGATCCGCACCACCGATCACCACTGGGCCATTATCTTGAAGGAACGACCAACGCGACTCGGTCGGTAGCCAAAAGACGTTTTTCTCGATGTAGTAGTCCCGCTGCTCTAGCTCGATGGCGATTTCTTCGGCCAATTCTTCCGCGCTAAAGCCTTCTGGGTCTAAATAGTATTCGTGTTCTGGGTTGGCAAGGTCGGCTTTGATCTCTTCCTGACGAATGGTAAAGGCATCAGACACGTATTTAACGAATATCAGTCCAAGTACGGCGTGTTTATATTGTGAAGCATCTAGTGAAGCACGCAATTTGTCGGCGGCGTTCCAGAGTTTTTTCTCTAACTCTTTTAAGTATTCCTGTTCTTGGTTGTTCATATAGGTCTTCTAATAAGTGCGTGATAATTTAAATGTCAAAAATTCTGATGCTATAGCTCTTCGGTCTTAAACTCGCTGTAGCCTTCGTAGTAGTAACTTACGTCTATACCTTTCATAAATAACGCACGGTCGTGGATTTTGTCGGTTAGGGCTTGTTTGAGTAATACTTTAATTTCAACGTCTTTGACGACGCTGCGCTGCATGGAAGAAAGGTAGTCGTCTTTATCGACGGCATTCCAGTCGATGACCTGTTGGATTTCTTTTTTGAGTATAAGATCAAGCCAGATGCGGGTGGCGCGGCCATTGCCTTCTCGAAATGGGTGGGCGATGTTCATTTCGACGTATTTTTCGATGATCTCATCGAAATTGTTCTGAGGCATGGCGTCGATGTGTTTGAGTGATGGCTCTAAATACATAAGAGGAGCAAATCGGCTTATATTTTGAAGATCAGCCCCTTTGGCAATATTAACCTCGCGAATTTTACCCGCAAAGTGGTAGATATCCTCAAACAAGTAGGCATGGATATAGGCGAGGCCTTTAAAGGTGCCGATCTCAATTTTTTCTATGTCATTGGAGTCAAATAGCTGCTTGGCTTTTTGCTTACTGATTTTTTCCTCTGCTTTCGAGAGTTCTATTTGGTCAGTAATATTGAGTTTATTGTCCAATAGCATCTTGAGTGCCCTTAATCTTATACTGTTGCAATGACGGTTTAAACTTGGTCAAAAAATTCTTCGTCTATCTTTTTGATCTGTAAGGTCTGTTCGTTTCGACTGCCGATATTGTAACGCAACATAAGCTTAGCGAGTTCATTTCCATTGATTAAAACAATGCGTGTATTCAGGCGTTGGGCGGTTTCTACGGCAGAGGTGGTAAAGTCTGAAGTGGTGATAAAAATACCTTTCTGAGCATTTTTTAGGTTGAGTGCGCCGAAGAAGTCGCGAATGTCGCCAGAGCTGATGTTATTGCCTTGTTTATAACGTTTGGCTTGGATATAGATTTGATCTACGCCGAGCGGGTCTTGGTTGATAACACCGTCTACGCCATTGTCTCCTGACTTGCCCAACGCGTGGGCTGTGCCTTCTTCTGTGCCGCCGTAACCCATGGCAATAAGTAGATCGATAAGCAGTTGTTCAAAGAAAGCCGGCGTGACGTTACGAGTACGCTCTAGAATGTCTTGGGCGAGGGCATCGTTGATGGTTTTGTAGGCATTACGCAATACTTCGTCGGGGGTGTCGTTTGTTTCGACGTTTTGTTGTTCTAGTGGTGTGGCATCGTTTGTTTTTGCACTGGTGCTTGTGAAGTCGATGAATTCTTCAAACTGTTTTAAATATTGGGTATTAATCTCTACGTTTGGGTCACTTAGGGCGTTTAATCCGCGTTGAGTAATTTGAAAATGGGCGCGGCGTGGGCTGTCGATTAAACCGGCTTTGCTCAGATAGGTGCGAGCCCAACCCACACGGTTGTCGATGATGGGTTGTTTGCCGCTGGGCAAAGGCTCAAAGCGTTCCGCTTCTGAAAGTTGGAAATGATCACTAATGGCCGTAATGATGTCTCTTAATTTTACTTCCGCATCCGATGCATTGTTGACGGCTTCCAAAAAAGGCCTCATGCAGTCTTGGTAGTTAGGGATCATGCTCTTCCTTAATGCTGGCAAACTTTTGTTTATTCTACCGTAAAGTGCTCTTAGGCTTCATTTTTATTTTTGGATAAGATGTGGTGCTTGAGGAGGGAGCTTGCTATTGGCTTTCTCTGTTTTCCTTATTGCTGGCAAATTTTATACGGTTTACAGTAAAATGCTCCTCAAATTCATTTCTTAGTGGGTGGCTTTTCGACGGAACGGTAAGGTCTCTTATTTTCGTTGTTGGCGTTTTCGGGCGCTTTGTATTTGGCTAAAAGGTAAACAGTATGAAGAAGTCTTATTTTCGCCGTAGTGTGGTGGTTGGTGTTTTCTCGGTAGCGGTTTTGGGTATGTCTGGTTGTGCGCAGATGGGTTCTAAAGAGGCGTCTGCGGCGCCTACTATAGCGTGTACAGTGGGCGATCAAATGCAGCAGACAACCTTGTATTTTGGTATGAGTCGTCCTGCGGGCGGGGTGGTTACTGAGGCTCAGTGGCAAGGGTTTGTTGATAAAGAAGTCACACCGCGTTTTCGTGATGGTTTAACGGTGTTTGCAGCGAAAGGTCAATGGTTGGGAAATGACGGTAAGGTGGCGAAAGAAGACAGTCGTGCGCTGATGTTGATTTATCCTACCAATGACAAAGCCAGCAATGAAAAGATTGAAGCGCTGCGCAATTTGTACAGAAAGGAATTTCAACAAGAGTCTGTGATGCGTGTGGATTCACCTGAGTGTGTGTCTTTTTAATCGCGTTCTCGTTCTAGTGCGTTTCTTCTAGAGTCGGGTCAGTGTCATCTGTCTTCTAGTTGGGTCTGTAATGGTAAACGCTCTGGTTATCTGTAAATATCATAATGTATTTATCAAAAAAAAGAGGTCGCTTGACCTCTTTTTTTAATGGTTTTTTGTGTCTTTATTATGGGCAGTTATAAAATCGCGCCCACCACAGCAGCAGACAACAAGCTCACCAGCGTTGCACCGTAAACAAGACGGAAGCCAAAGCGAGACACCACATTACCTTGTTCTTCACTGACACCTTTGATCGCGCCAGCCACAATGCCGATGGATGCAAAGTTGGCAAAGGAGACTAGGAAGACAGATAGAATGCCAAGGCTACGGGGTTCAAGTTGTGTGGCAATTTTCTGAACTTCTAGCATGGCGACAAATTCGTTGGACACCAGTTTGGTTGCCATGATGCTGCCAACTTGCAACGCATCGTGTGCAGGGATGCCGATGACCCAAGCAAGTGGGTAGAACAGGTAGCCCATGATGTCTTGAAAGCTTAAGCCGAACAGGCTGCTAAATATTGCGTTTAGTAGGGCGATTAAGGCGATAAAACCAATTAACATGGCTGCGACAATCATGGCCACACGGAAGCCCGCTAAAATGTAATCGCCAAGCATTTCAAAGAAAGTTTGCGATTCATGCATGTCGTTTAGTTCTGGTTCTGGCTCTTCGTGTGGGCGGTATGGGTTGATAATAGAAAGAATGATGAAGGTACTAAAGAGGTTAAGAATAAGTGCCAGTACCACGTATTTGGGTTCTAGCATGGTCATATAGGCCCCTACGATGGACATGGACACAGTCGACATGGCGGTTGCAGCCATGGTGTACATGCGACGAGGTGACTGTTTGCTCAAAATGCTTTTATAGGCAATAAAGTTTTCTGATTGACCAAGCAATAATGAGCTAACGGCGTTAAAGGATTCCAGTTTCCCCATGCCATTCACTTTAGACAAAATCGTACCGATGATGCGAATAATCCAGGGCAAGATTTTAAAGTGTTGCAAAATACCAATGAGTGCCGAGATAAAGATGATAGGGCAAAGCACATTGATAAAGACAAATGCCAAACCTTGTTTGTTCATATTGCCAAAGACAAAGTCGGTGCCTTCTCCGGCAAATTTCATCAATTTCTCAAACGCTGTGGCAACGCTTTGAATAGAGGCTAAGCCGTATGATGAGTTGAGCAGAAACCAAGTAATGGCAAGCTCAATAATAATCATGAGGGCGATGTATTGAAAACGGATCTTTTTGCGGTCGTAACTGACTAATGCGGCTAAAGCAAAGATAACCAGCAACGCAAAGATAAAATGAAGTATCGGAAGCATAGTCTTTCCACTGATAATTTATGAAACCCAAGCACATTCGCTAATACGGAATATAGGATAATCCTGTCTTAGTGGTTGCTTGGCATGTTACTGGCATTAGGGGGAGTGCCATTTAAAAAATCTACGAGACTTTTGCACGACGACTGCGCTTGCAAATACTTTGTTAAAAACAGACTCAAAATGCCCATTTATAGCGATAAACTCCGCTTTCTCGTCTGTTTTTGCCGCGTCTTGGCGTCGCTCGTGGCATCGTGCAAAGGTCTCTCTACGTTCGTTGTTTTGCTTCCATACAACAAGAACCCTGACCTTATGGGCAGTATTATGCTTAACTTTATACTGTTTTTCCATGGTTAGAAGTGAATCGTAACGATTCCCTTTTCTATCTCAATCGATTGGTTGCTTACTCTTTCCGATAGGTGATGGCGCTAAGCGTGATCCATTACTTCTTTTTGAAACAAAACGACTTGGTTTCTGCCTTGTTTCTTCGCCAGATAGAGTGCGCTGTCAGCCAGCTGGTAGATGTGGCGAAAGGCTTGATCGTCACAAGGTGTAGCTTGGCAATACAGACCAACACTAATGGTGATATGGGTGCTGGTATTGTTGATCGGAATGTTGGTTTCTTCGACGGCCTGTCGGATATCTTCACAAATAGCGTTGGCTTTTCTTTCTGAAATATTGGTAAACAATATACAGAATTCTTCGCCACCAAGACGTGCTGCAACATGAGGCGGTGTAGTGTATTGCTTGATAATGTTGGCGATGGCCTTGAGCGCTTCGTCTCCTGCTGGATGGCCAAATAAATCGTTTACTTTTTTGAAGTGGTCCAGGTCTAAAATGGCCAAGCCAATAAAATCTGGGTTGCCTGATAGGATCTCCTGGGCTTTTTCTGCAATAAAACGTCGGTTGGGTAATTGGGTAAGGTGATCCTCATTGCTTTGTATGGTGAGTTCTTCTCTTTTGGAATACAAATGCGTAATGGCAATGCATAGGGCGAACAGGGTGCAAAGGAACGCAAAGACTAGTCCCCAAATCAGCAAGGTTAATTTGTTTTTTAAGCGGCGTTCGATGTCTGAGTTGACCTGGATAATTGTGTGTAATTCGTTATAAGCGAAGCTCATATTGACATCAAATGTCGTTAATAAAGCGACAAGAGAGGGTTTGGTGCTTGGGTCTTTCTGGAAGCTATCAATACGTTTGGCCAATTCTGGGAGTAACCCCTTTAATGTCTGTAGTTTTTCTATATAAGGCATGTAGGTTTCTGGCTCAAATGAACTGTTGCGCATTTTTTTATCAATGATAGGAAAGCGATATTGCAACCTTAAACGAATAGCTTTCAGCTCATTGCTATCAAAATAGGGACTGTTGCTTTTTAATTGCATTAGGGCGCGTTTTAATAAGTGAGAATCTTCTTCAGCTTGCATTACGTCGATAACCAGCGCCGTAAAGTTAGAGCCCAGTAATTGGCGCGACTGTTTTTGGAAGTATGACAAGGATCCAATACATAACATTAAGAAGAAGATAAAAACCAGCCAGACAATGACGCGCATTTTTTTTGCGGAAGTGGCGATTTTCATTGGGCGATTATGGTATGAAGGGCCCAAATCCAGCGGCTTTTGGATTCAGCTTGATTAACTGGGAGGTTGAGATCATAGGGGATAAGAAGCATCAATGGGCCCAGATTATCCGCTGTAATGGGAAGGTTGTTTAATCGAGTGGCTAAAAAATATTGTCGCTTTTTGCGGTTTGCTTGATCGATAAAAACTTCGTACCCGTCTAATGCGGTAAAACGCAGCCGTGGTGCATTCTCAAGATGGTATTTTGCTAACAGGTCATTCAGCCAGACACCATAGAACTGACCAGAGGGGCCATCAAAGTGGTTCATGTTGTCCGTTTTGTATAGCGGCAAGCTTTCAATATCCGCCATGGATACAAGCGTTGTATGTTCTGGAAACCCCAGTTCTAAAATAGGGGTGGTGTCTGTCGATGGAGCTTCGTAAATCGCATGGACGGTCATGGCACCTGCACTTGGTGATGATAGCGTCATGGTGATGGTTAAGATGGATAATAATGTGATATAAATTTTGTTTATATTGTTATTGTGAGATATGGTCTTTTGATTACAACGTACTCTGTCCATGACAACCTGCAAAACTAAAGAAACTGCAAAGAAGTAGTATAGACTTGGTTTTTAGTTGAGTCACTCATTCTATCGGTTATTTTTCGAACAATCGGTTAAGAAAAACAAGAGTTTAGGCGTTTTTTTTCGGTTAAGTAGAATTTAAGATATGTCTATGGGTTATGGGTAGATTGTGTAGAGAGGGATAACACTGCGTTATAAAGGCTTAACGGCCTTTATAACGCCTGTTTTTTGGTGCTGTGGTCGAGCCTTTACCTTTAGTAGGCGCAAAACATCTAAAAGACGAGGCCTAATTTCTTGTGTTAAAGGCAGTATTTTGGTTTTGATCGACGCTGTAAATGGTCCAGCGGAGGTTGTTGGCTTTTTGTTTCGCAAAGACTTCAGCAACCACTCGGCGATTACGCTCCCTTCCTGCGGCGGTGTCATTGGAAGCAATAGGGTTGTTCTGACCATGCCCAATGGCTTCTACTCGCATTGGAGAAATGCCAAAAATATGAATCAATACATCGGCGATGGCAGAAGCTCGTTGTTGGGATAGGTTTAAGTTGTAGGCTTGATTGCCAATATTATCCGTGTAGCCTTCAATATTTACCGTGCTTTTCGGGTATTTTTTTAAGAAATCGGCCAGCTTTTTGACTTGCGGATAAAATTGCGGTCTGACAACGGCTTTGCCTGAGTCAAATAGGACTTTCATGTCTAGACTGAATAGTTTAGAGGATTGAATAGAGCAGCCATCATTGTTAACGACAGCATTGGGCGGCGTATTCGGGCATAGGTCACGTCCATCGATGACGCCGTCTCCATCTTGGTCATTGAGTCTTGTTTGAATCGCGCTGCTGTAGAGTCTGGCATTGTTGTTGTAGACACTGTCTTTGGGGAACGGTTGAGCATTTGTCTCAGCAAAGACATTCTGTACAAGAGCAAATAAGCTGGTCATGGCACAAAGCGTCATAAAACGATAGCGGTTCATTAGAGTCTCCTAACTGACTAGGCTCATATATTTTGAGTGTGTTTTTTTAGCTTTTACGAGAAGAAAAAAGCACTGCTCAACTTCTGACTGTATACAGGTTAGGAGATTTAGGTGGGCTGGACTGTAGTGCAAATGTAGTAGGAGCCTGTTACAAAACATTTTTTGTAATCAAATGTAAGTAAAATAAATGTTTTGTAATCAGGCTGTTTATTCAAATAGGAATGTTACCAAGAGCCGGTGTTTTCCATGGATAACCAAGGCTCAGCGGGTTCCAGGCTGCCATCTTTTTGCAATAGCTCGATGGAGATGTTGTTTGGGTCTTTGATAAATGCCATGTGGCCATCCCGTGGGGGACGCAAGATGGTGACGCCCATGGATTGTAAGTTGGCACAGACGTCATAGATATTGTCTACTTCAAAAGCAAGGTGGCCAAATTGATCACCGCCGCTGTAAGTTCGATCATCCCAGTTGTGAGTAAGTTCCACTTCTGGTGCACCTTTTTCTGTCGCGTAATAGATAAGCGAAAATTGTCCTTTTTCACTGTCCATGCGGCGCGTCTGGATAAGCCCTAGGCCTTGGGTGTAGAAGGTATGGCTTTCTTCCGGTTTGTCGGTTCTGATCATGGCATGTAGGTATCGTGCTGACATGAGTACTCCTTATTGATCGCTTTTAAGATGCCCATATATTGAGATATATCGATATAATAAAGGTATTGGGCCATGAAAAACACCTCAAGGGAAATATTTGCACTATTCTTCCCATACCCAGCGTATCGGTTCGCCAAAATCGTCGTAGATGATTTTCTTTTTAGGGCGTTTCTTAATACTGGATGATTTGTTTTTTGGGTGTTTACGCTCATCTAGAGCGGCCACAATGTGATTTAGTGGTGTACGCTCTTTTTTGGGCTCGGTAAAGCCTATGTGGCTCGTGTTATACTTGCCGTCAACAAGACCAGATTCTCCCATCTCAACTTGCTGGATCTGTCCTTTAGCTTTGATGAATTCCTCGACGAGAGAATCAATCTCTTTGCGTGTGTCTTTCTTTGTGCTTTTAGGTTTGATCATAAGTCGTGCTATCGGTGTTGAATTGCCTTTTCTAAGGGCGTGGTCATAATCTATTCATACTAAACGTAAGAGGTTGCTGGTGTCTATTACCAACTTAATTGTGCATGAAATTCAAAAGCATGAAGGTGAACGTAAAGCAATATTGATTGCGCGTCCTAATGAAAATCCGGTCGATATGCAGGCCCAAGCACTTTCTGAGCAGGTCATTAATTTGTTTAACCGCTCAGGTATGAATACGGGGCGCTTTTCGAATCCACATGGCAGTGAGGAGGGATCACAATTGCCTGCACTGCTGACGAAGCATTTTAAAGATGGTGCGTTTTTGGATTTTGCTGGATTTTCTAAAGAGTGTGCTGCTGAGTATTTAAAGTACTTAGAAAATGTTGAAGAAGCGGAAGGCGGGTTGTTGTGGTTTAACCATTATGAGCTGCATGACGCGCATTTTTTATACATTGTATTGTTAAAACGCAAGCAAGGCATTGGTCTTGGGGCGGATTTGAGTTTGTCGCAAGTTGAGCAAATTGAAATAGAAAAGCTTCATATGGCGTTGCGTATTAATCTTAGTGCTTGGCAGGCGGAGGATGAGGGACGCTACATAGCCTTTCGTTTTGGTCGCGCGCCTAAATTTGAAAGTGAGTACTTTACGCAATTTATTGGTTGTGATGAGCCAAAGGCGGCAGCCAAAGAAACCCGTAAGTTGGTGGATTTGACTTCTGCATTTTGCCAATCTGAAGGCTTACCATCGAAACAGGCAAATGATTTTAAACGTGTTGTATCGGAGCATTGTCAAAGCAAAGCGGAAGAACGGGAGCCGTTGGAGATTAAGGACATTGCTCGTGAAGTGGAAACTCGCTTTTCGGTGGAGCAGGCCAATAAGTTTCTGGAAATCGCCGATTCAGACAGTTTTAAAATGGAAAAAGAAATTTTCGTGGAGAAGGCTGGGTTGAAAAAACTAACGCGCCTTTCTGGGAGCTCACGAGCATTAACCATGAGTTTTGACAGCGATCTGCTTGGCGAGTCCATTCACTTTGATGCAGACACTGGCACTCTTACTATTAAAGAGTTGCCAAAGAGTCTGCTAAAGCAATTAAAATCCATGAGCTAATAGGTCTTTTTACTGGTTTGGCGAGCAAGAAGCGCCGCCAAACTAGTGTAAACCGAGCAGCTTTTCGAGTTCTTCCATGGTGTTAAAACAAACCGTTGCGCCAGCGGCGGTTTGTTTGTTAGCGGATAGTGTTTCGCTAAAGGCAAAAACACGCATGCCGGCGGCTCGCCCTGCGGTAATCCCGGCAATGGAGTCTTCAATGACAATGCAATCTTCCGGGGCAACCCCCAATGCCGCGGCGGCTTTTAGGTAGAGGTCGGGAAAAGGTTTACCATTGGCCACATCATCAAAGCTAAAACGAGTTGCAAAGCGTTCTGCTAGGCCAATTTTTTGGAGTTTGAACTCCATTTCATCCCGTCGGGCATTTGTTGCCATGGCGATTGGTACTGTTATTTTGCTTAATAACTGGCAAACGCCATGAATAGGCTCTAAATGATGGTTAATGGTGTCTTGAAACTCTTCTCTGAACTCTCTTTCAAATGACTCTGGTAAAGCCTTACCAAGCATTTGTTCTGCTGTCTCAATGTTCTTTTTGCTGCTATAGCCTGAGAAGCGCTCGTGCAGCATGGCATCGTCAACGATGAGGCCATATCGAGCAAATTGTCTTTTTAATATTCGGTTAGAGATGTTTTCTGTGTCAACAATGACACCGTCGCAGTCAAAAAGAATGGCTTTGTATTGATCAGTCATAAAAAAACAATTTAGGTTATGTGTGAGCTTGGATGATAGCGAATTTCAAAGTATGAAAGAAGGTGTAAGGTTAAGATAAAAGGTGTGGTGAGGGTGTGAGGGTAACGAAGAGGAAGGGAGGGGGTTTTATTGTTTTTCTCCCCTTAAAATGTATCAAATAGGTTATACTGTTACCCGATAATTGGGTCTAAGTATTATTATTTGTTTCAATGTGCTGTTCAGCATTAGTGGCTTGTTGCGTGTGAACGTGGTTTGCGAGCGTGAAGAATCATATCCTTACAAAAAGATAAGACAATTTTGGCTACGCGAGCAATTTTTTCTCGACGTGCTTGGCGTTCTACACTGCGGTCTTCAAACCCCCATGCTTTTAATAGTGCTTCGTATTGGTCTTGAGAATCCATAATGGTACTCCTTTATTGAGTGTTTTTAATGAGCACTTGCTAGCGCTCTTGGTTCAAAATGTTGTTTTATTACAACAATTATAATAATAGAGGGGGATTGGCTTACAAACAAACGATCCTTTTTCATCTATTTGGTTAGTTTTTTTCATCATTCACGGTTTACGAAGGAAATAATGGCACACACATCGTTAGACAGTTTTTCAAAGAGTTGGATTTTTAGACGCGAAGATCCGAAGGTCGCGGTGCAGGATCTTGCAGAGATTCGCTTGCTGGATGAGCAAAGCGCGGCATCGGTGTGGCGCGACTATATTAGTGATAGCCAAATCCACCCTGATCATTTTACGGAGCAAGATTGGCCGAATGCCGTTGAGCGACAAGTGATGAAAGTGGCATGGGAAAAACGTTGGGACGCCACCGAGGAGGCGTTGCCTGAGGAGATTTTGGCTCATTTTGCTGCTTGGGGAGAGGAGACAAAAGTCTTTTTCTGCTGTCATAACGAGCTGGTATTTGAAATGCCTTGGGCGGTATTTAAACGCACTTGGAAGGCTTTTCTATTTCTGGATAATGGCCCGATTCTCGTGGGGCGCAAAAAGAATCAAGCGGTACAATTTCATTCTGATGGCATGGCGACCTTGTTATTACGCCGTTAAGTCGTCTGTCTTTTCATTGCTTCGTTTTCGACTGTTAAGACAATGTGTATTGAATACATTGTTATAAGTTAGCAGTTTTGCGGCTTCTTGTTGGTACCCTAGGCTGTCCATCAATAATGCGACCACTTCAGCGGTGGCAAATTGCATGCGATGGCTGGAGTGTCTGACTAAAAAAGACCGTTGCGCTTCACTGTTGATTTCGAGATGGGGAATGGCTTTTAACCATTCACTTTGATGAAACATTTTGCTGGCCTGTTTCCAAGTTCCGTCTAGCACAATAAAGGTATGTTTGCTGCCCTCTTCTGGGGTGGGCAGTGGCAAGGGTTGTGGTGGTCGATTTTGTGACTGTGCGGTCGGGGTGTTGGGAAACAAGATGGAGCAATGTCCCTGGATGGCTTTAAGCTGCTTTAGAAGGGCGGCAGGGGGCTGCGTTCTGTGCCAAAGAAAAGCCTGCGTGTCGTTCGGGTACAAATCGGCAATCAGTCTGCCACTGTTGGTTGGTTTATGTATCTCATCACGGTGGAAGAGTAAAATAAACTGGAAGGGGGCGTCGCTGGTTTTTCTATGTTGGCAAAAACAGGCAAATTCCGCCATCAAACAAGAGGGACAGCGAATGGCATTGGCGCCACGGGCGATAAAAGGGCGCATCGCACTTTCTTGACATTGTTGGCGCAGTTTGTCAACGCAGTGAGGTGGGTGTTTTAAGGGCATAATGTGTCTTTGGGCTGCATTGAGGTGTTTTTTTTCGAGGGCAGTATTTTAGCGTTTTTTTTGGCAGAGTCATTGAAAATCAATAACTAGGATGATTTTTTTGCAGCAATTTGCGTATATATTGACGAAAAATAAGCAAATATTGAGGAATAAGATCTAAAGGTTAGGCGTTGTTCTGTTCGAGGCGGCGTTAGCAGGCTAAGGTGTGAGTCATATATCTGTTATCTGAGTATTTTATGAGTCGCTACATCTCGCCCGTGTTATATGTACTCCTGATGTTGGTAGGTTGTTTAGCTTTTATATCCATCGCTGGTGTTAGAGTCGGGCTTTTTGACCCTGTTACAGGTTTTTCGTTATTAAAAAAGAGTGTCATTTCTTCTCTTGTATTGTCTTTTTTGGCAGTGATTTCTTTGATTGTCTGCCGTAAAGAATGCAATGCAGCGACGAATCGCTTCTTTTATTTGGTGTTGGTGTTAACCGTGTTATACAGCGCCATGTGGATTATCTTTTATGTGCAACGCTCCGGATTGCCAGATATTAACGATATCACAACGGATACTGTGACCCCTCCTGCCTATATAAACATCAATTTTTTGCGACACTCTGGTGAAAATAGCCTGACATATCATAAAGAATGGGCGAGCATTCAGAAAAAGTTTTATCCCAATGTAAAGCCTCTTGTGACCAGCAAGAGCAAAGAGGTTGTGTTTCAAAAAGCCTTGAAGCTGGTGTTGGATAATGATTGGCTGTTGGTCGCCTCCTATCCAGAAGTCGGCTTGATCGAAGCGACGGCAAGAACCCCCGTCTTTGGTTTTCGCGACGATGTGGTGATACGTCTGATGACGACAAAGGATGGCAAGACTCGTGTGGATATGCGCTCTTGTTCGCGTGTTGGTAAAGGGGATTATGGTGTCAACGCAAGGCGCATTGTTAAGTTCATGTCGGCGTTGTCAGAAAGCCTTAATTTAGATCAAATGCAGCGTTTGCGTTTTCTCAATTAATACGAAGGCTAGGCGATAAATTGTTTTTGTCGCCTTTTGAGTGAAAAATAGACTCGTGTTCATAATTGGGACAGGATAAACTCCAAGGCGTACCGTTACCAAGAGGGATGTTTTGTGAGCTTGCGTCAAACTCAAAAGGCCAATACTCGCGCCAAAATTAAACGTATCGCCAAACAAGCGTTTTTAGACAATGGCATAGAGAATACGAGTACGCGTTATTTAAGCGCTCAGGCGGGTGTGTCAGTTGGCACCTTATTTGTTCATTTCCCTGATAAACTTTCCCTCGTTAAAGATATTTTCTTCGATGAAATGGATGTCGCCCTTCGTGAGGCGGCGGACGCACAAACACATTCTCAATCCCCAACCGATTACTTGCTGCAAATGGCTCAGGTTCTCTTCGCTTTTTATGATCGATACGCTGAGTTTGCCCGTTTGGCTTTGTTTGACAGCTTGGCTCATGGTGGCTTTCACAGTAAACAGCTGTCCGTGATGACGGAGGGGGTCACTAAGCGTTTTAAACGCGTAGGAGTGGATGAAAAGACTGCCGTCATTTTTGCTGAAAACATGGCGGCGAATTTTTGTATGGTGCTGTTTGACGGTTTGCCTTCTGGCGTATTAGGGACGAAAGCGCTTGAGCGTTTGAGTAATTTAAACTTGCCCTTTGATGTGTCGTTTAAAAATGCGCAAAAAAAGGCCGGTTAGTGGGATTCGTTTGCTTTTCGATAAGGCCCTTGGTAATCAAATAATCGTTCACTGACTTGCCAGTGATTTTTCTGTTTTTTAGCGATGACAAAGTCTGGCGCAGGAAAATAGGGCTCAAACTTTATGGCGTCTTCTGGCGTGTCAAACGTCAATGGCTGAGTGCCGTTGGCAATGCGCCTACCAAAATGCTCGTTAAAGCGTTGTTTGGACTTTTTCTGGTTAAAAAAGAAAGACTCACTGAGCGTGCTACCGTCTTCGTCGTGGTAGGTCACTTTGATGGCGTGCTCAGCCTTTAATAAGGTGAGTGTGATGCCGGAGCAGCGCAAGACTTTGTTGTTTTTTAAGTTGAGCGCGTTACGCAGTTGGTCGTCTGGATCGATTAATCGTTCATGGCAATGAGTGCAATGACGTGCTGCGATATCGTTTTCTTCATTACAGTGCGGGCAGCGTTTGAAAGTAAATCGATAGGTGCACGCTTCTTCACCGTGTGGCGTCTCCATCAAGCCGTGACAGCGACGTCCAAAGTGCTCAATGATATTACCCTCGCTGTCTTTTCTTCCCCAAAATATGTTGGCAAAGTCGCATTCAGGGCAATGCACTAGTACGGCTTCTGAGTCTTTGGTGGGTTTCTTTTCGCCCACTTCTGGTTGAAAAATGTTGTAGCCATTGTTGGTGTAATCCAAAATCAAACAGTCTTTTTTGCCAGGACTTAAGCGCAGTCCTCGGCCGACGATTTGTTGAAATAAACTAATGGATTGGGTCGGACGTAAAATGGCGATGACATCCACATGGGGAGCATCGAACCCTGTGGTCAGGACCGATACGTTCACCAAATATTTAATTTTTCTGGCTTTGAATTCGTTGATTAATCGATCCCGTTCTTTGTTGGGGGTTTTGCCTGTGATAAGGGCGACAGACGGTTCTTTTGTCGGGTCTGCCTGGTTGTCTTCTAAATGGTTTAAATACCCTAGAATCTCAATGGCGTGTTCGATGGTGGAGGCAAAGATCATCACGCCTTGGCGATCCTGACTTAGCTGCACGATTTGTTCCGTAATAGCCTGTGTGACTCGCGGGTGTTTGTGGATGAGTTCATTTAGCGCAATGGCATCGGTGTCTTGTTCGCCATCTAAGCTTTCGGTGAGCAAGCTAAAGTCGTAATGGGCAATGGCGGCATCGTAGTGAATGGGTTTGGTTAAATAACCCTGTTTGACCATGTGTTGGAGGGGGAGTTCATAGATGCAGCGTTTAAAAAATGTATTGTTGGCATCGCGGACAAAGCCGTGATAATGACTTTGATAAATCCAACCAGAACCCAATCGATAGGGCGTGGCAGTTAACCCCAGTATTCTGGTGTTGGGGTTTAATGCCAAAAAATGAGCGAGGGTTTTTTGGTATTGGCTGCCTTCTTCCATTTCAACACGGTGGCATTCGTCAATAATGACAAGACTGGCGGGTTGCTGAAAAGCATCCAGATGAGCCGAAATAGACTGAATGCTGGCGAAGGTGGTTTTTTCCGTAGTGTTCTTTTGGTTTAGTCCCGCAGAAAAAATGCCCGCTTGCAAACCCGTCGCAAGAAACTTGGCGTGATTTTGCTCGACTAATTCTTTGACGTGGGCTAAACAAATCACACGGCCGCGTGCTAGGCGACTGAGTTCGGCGATCACTAGGCTTTTGCCTGCCCCCGTCGGTAAGACGATAACGGCTGGATCGGCACTTTTTCGAAAATGGGATAAGGTCGCGTTGACTGCTTGTTGCTGATAATCGCGAAGAACATAAGGCTGTTTCATGGCTGCGAAAATAGCATGTCTCAGCGTTGTTGGAAAGCATGACGCGAGTCACTTATCAGTAACGAAATTCGTGTGTTCTGAGGCGTGCTACAGTATCATTAATGCTTTGGCAATGATGCCGTTGTTGATGTGAATGAAATTGATATGACCTGTAATACGACGCTTTCCCCGTTTGATGCTACTGAGCTGCTGCCAGATGACTTGCCTGAAACTTTATTACCTGCGTTTAGCCGCATTGAGCCGTTCGCTCTGTTGTTGAACGATCTGCAGACAAAAGGTTGGAGTATTCAGGACGATTTTTTTTCGCAGGCGTTTACGGAAAAACTGATGGAAGAGGCAGAAAGCATTCGTAATGTGGCCATGTCGCAGGCGGGTATTGGCCGTAAACAGGATCACCAAGTCGCCTTGGATGCCCGCCGTGATTATATTCAATGGATTGACCCAATCAATGCTACTCGTAAAACCTTTCTGGATGAAATGGAAGCGCTGCGCGTTGTGCTGAATCGCCAGTTTTTCTTAGGTTTGTTTGATTACGAAGCGCACTTTGCTCGTTATGAAAAAGGCGCGTTTTACGAAAAACATCTTGATGCCTTTAAAGGTAAAAGCAACCGCGTATTGTCTACGGTTTTGTACCTTAATGACGATTGGCAAGAAGGGGATGGTGGTGAGCTTGTGGTGTATGATGAGCATAATCCTGATGTAGAAATTGGGCGTTTTTTCCCGAAAAAGGGGCGGTTGGCGGTGTTTTTAAGCGAAAATTTTTACCACGAGGTGAAAGTTGCGCAGCGCACGCGTCACAGTATTGCTGGGTGGTTTCGTGTTAATAATACCACTGCGAAGACCCTCGACCCGGATCAATAACCATTTTCTCTTTTGTGTCGCCTAGGTCACCCCGTGCACGAAGCCGCAAATCAGACTCGAAATATCCTGAAAAAATCTCTATAATGCGCCGCTTGTTTAATTGCTCTGGTTTTACGTTCCAGACCGCATAGGAGAAAGAAAGTGTCTAAAGTTGTTGTTTGTGCGCTCTACAAATTTGTTGAGCTGCCCCATTTTGAATCTTTACGTGAACCGCTACAGACGGTGTTAGAAGACAATGGGATTCGCGGTACCTTATTGCTGGCTAGCGAAGGCATTAATGGTACGGTGGCGGGTTCTCGTGAAGGAATCGATGCGATGTTGGCGTGGTTGGATCAACAACCTGGCTTAGAAAACATTGGCTATAAAGAATCTTTCGACGACAGTATGCCTTTCTATCGCACTAAGGTGAAGTTGAAAAAAGAAATTGTCACCATGGGGATTGAAGGCATTGACCCTAAACGTGTGGTGGGGACGTACGTCAAACCAACGGAATGGAACAATCTTATCTCTGATCCGGATGTGGTGTTGATTGATACCCGTAACGATTACGAATACCAAATCGGTACCTTCAAAAATGCAGTGAACCCGAAAACGGATACTTTCCGTCAATTCCCAAGTTATGTGGAAGAAAATTTAGACCCAGCTAAACACAAAAAAGTGGCCATGTTTTGCACGGGGGGAATTCGTTGCGAGAAATCTACCGCTTTCTTAAAAGAAAAAGGCTTTGAAGAGGTTTACCATCTTGAAGGAGGTATTCTTAAGTATTTAGAAGAGGTGCCGCAAGAAGAGTCCCTATGGGAAGGCGATTGTTTTGTGTTTGATAATCGCGTTTCAGTGAATCATAGCTTGGAAAAAGGGCAATATGACCAGTGTCATGCCTGTCGTATGCCGATCACTGAAGAAGAAAAGCAAGACGAGCGTTACCAGCAAGGAGTGAGCTGCCCACACTGTTTTGATAAATACACAGATGAACAGCGTCAGCGTTTTATTGAGCGTGAGCGCCAAGTGCAGCTGGCCAAAGAGCGTGGCGAAGCCCATATTGGAGCGGAAGTCATGGGCGCCGTGGAAAAGCACCGTCGTGAAAAAGAGCTAGAGCGTGAGCGCCAGCGTAAAATTCATGAGTCAAAGGTAAATTAATTGTCTATGGCTCACTCAGCGCATCTGGGTGAGTCAATTGATTAAATGCTAACCTACTGATCTGTAAAATGATATTTTTAATATTATCCCCGTTTTAACGCTGCAAAACTTGAGTTTGAATGGTTTCGAAATTGCTCGGACTACCGTACAATAAAAAATCGCTTTTTATTAGCCAGTATCTATCATGAGTTATCAAGTTTTAGCACGTAAATGGCGTCCGCAGACGTTTCTTGAAATGGCTGGGCAAGACCATGTCCTTCAAGCGTTGGTCAATGCTTTACGCCAGCAGCGTCTTCATCACGCTTATTTATTTAGTGGCACACGCGGTGTGGGGAAAACTACTATCGCCCGTATTTTTGCTAAATGCTTAAACTGCGAAACCCATGGTATTTCTCCTGAGCCTTGCGGCACGTGCGACAGCTGTGTCGAAATTGCTGAAGGGCGTTTCGTCGATTTGATTGAGGTCGATGCGGCGTCTCGAACCAAGGTCGAAGATACCCGCGAACTTCTGGAAAATGTGCAATATGCGCCCACTCGCGGCCGCTTCAAAGTCTATTTGATCGACGAAGTGCACATGCTCTCGACCCATTCTTTTAACGCCTTGTTAAAAACCCTGGAAGAACCGCCGCCACATGTTAAATTCTTATTAGCGACGACGGATCCACAAAAGCTTCCTGTGACGATTTTGTCGCGCTGTTTGCAGTTTAATCTGAAAAATATGTCGCCACAGCGAGTGGTGGACTATCTACAAACGGTACTGAATTCCGAACAAGTTTCCTTTGATATGCCTGCGTTATGGCAAATCGGTCAAGCTGCGAACGGCAGTATGCGCGATGCGTTAAGTTTGACGGATCAAGCCATAGCCTTTGGCAATGGCACTATCACAGAATCCGGTGTGACGGCCATGCTGGGATTGGTGAATCAATCTCAAGTGATGGATTTGCTGGAAAGTGTGGCCGCTAAGAATGCTGCTGACGTGTTACAGCGAGTGGAATTGCTAGCAGACTATCAGCCGGATTTTTCCGCCATTTGTGGCAGTTTATTGGACGTCTTGCATCGTGTGGCGATTGAGCAGCAAGTGCCAGGTGCTTTGTTGGATCAGTTGGGCGATCTTGCTCGTATTCAGCAGATTGCTGCTACGGTCAGCCCTGAAGAAATTCAGATGATGTACCAAAGTTTATTGATTGGTCGCCGTGATTTGCACTTGGCACACACCGCGCGCTCTGGCTTTGAGATGTTGATGCTCCGCTTGATCGCTTTTCGCCCAGCACCGCCTATGAGGGTGAGTCATGCTGCCCCCCCTCAATCGTACCAGACAGAGGTTGCTCAGCAGGCGGCCGTTGCAGATGCGCCGACTCAAGCGCATTCGCCAGTGTCTCCAGAGGCTGACTTGTCTGAACAGCGTACTGTGCAATCTGAAGACAGAGCTGAGTTGTCTAGAAATAGTCCTGAATTGACCGAAGACAGGTTTGAATCGGCTAGAGGCGACGCTGAGTTGTCCAATCCTATCAGCGAGTCAGTGCCTGAATCTGAGCGTCCCCCTTGGGAAGACTCTCCTGAACTGGGGCCGCTGGTCCCGCAAGATGATGAGGTTTCGTCGGTATCTGATGTCGATAATACCACCAGTGAGCATGCTCAAATAAAAACGGATTTCTCCTCTGAGCCCGTCATGGAACCAGAGCTGGGAAATGATACAGACGAAAGTCAGACGCAGGATGCCATACCACCATCGAGCAAGCATATTGAAGCGGTCGTTGAAAAAGTAAAAGCTGCCGCTATAGAAGAGGATGAGGACGACGAAGAGGATGAAGAAGAGGCGGAAGAACGAGCCATTGCCGATGTGTCTGATCCTTTTAATCCAGCGGCGGATTTAGTCGAAGCCCTAGGCCATTCCGATAGTGATGAACCTTCTACTGAGGTGGAAGAGGCTGAGGCGGAAGAAGCCGAGGCCAATGTGCCCGCCCATAGAAAACAAGATACGGTGTCTCAGCCAGCATTAGGGATACCGCTGCCCGAGATTGCTCATTATCAGGATCTCTCTATGGAGCTTTGGTGGCTGGTGGCCCCAAGGTTGCCATTAACGGGGCTGGTACAAAATATACTAATGAATTCGAGTTTGGTTGACGCCAGCGAGCAAGGAGTTCGTTTGGAAGTGCCATTAGAATATGGTCATATGTTGAACCAAACACGCTATGAGCAAATACAAGGCGCCTTAAGCGACTTTTTCTCTCTGCATGTCCCTTTGATCATTGATACGGTCGAAGATACTAGGGGAGTCACTGCTGAGGAGTTTGCCGCCAGCAAGCGCGCAGAAGCGTTGCAAGTGGCGATTGATCATCTTAATTCGCACCCAGTTGTGCAAGCTCTATCGCAGACGATGGGCGCACAACTGATTTATGATACTGTTAAAGTCAAAGCTTAATTGGAGACGACTATGTTTAAAGGTGGAATGGGTAACATGATGCGCCAAGCGCAGAAAATGCAGGAAAACATGCAAAAAGCCCAAGAAGAAGTGGCTAATATGGAAGTTGAAGGCCAAGCAGGTGCAGGCCTTGTGAAAGTGGTTATGACTGGCCGTCATGATGTCAAACGTGTTTCCATCGACGATTCTTTGTTTGAAGACGACAAAGAAATGCTAGAAGATTTGGTGGCCGCCGCGATGAACGATGCCGTTCGTAAAATCGAAGTGGGTCAAAAAGAAAAAATGGAAGCGGCGACTGCGGGCATGTCTCTGCCACCTGGTTTCAAAATGCCCTTCTAGGAGAAGCGTTTGTTTAGTCCCTTAATTAAAGAGCTGATTGAATCATTACGGTGCTTACCCGGTGTTGGCCCCAAATCGGCTCAAAAGATGGCGTTATATCTTTTAGAACGAGAGCATCAAGGGGCGGATAGGCTAGCTAGTGCACTACGTAATGCTTTGGACAAGGTCGGCCGCTGTTCTAGCTGCCGCACCTTAACAGAAGAATCCGAGTGCAGTATTTGTCGTGATGAAGAGCGCGATCCCAAGAGACTGTGTATAGTGGAAACACCAGCCGATGTGATTGCGATTGAGTCAGCGGGTACGTTTGATGGTCGCTATTTTGTCTTACTTGGGCATCTGTCTCCCATTGATGGTATTGGGCCGGAAGAGCTGGGCCTCGATCATTTGGAAAAAATGGTCGAATATAACCAAGTGGAAGAAGCGATTATCGCAACCAATTCAACGGTCGAAGGCGAAGCAACCTGCCATTACATCGCTGAAAAACTTAAATCCAAAAACATCAACGTTAGTCGTATCGCTCATGGCGTGCCTATGGGCGGTGAACTGGAATACGTGGATGGCAACACTCTGGCTTTGGCGCTAGAGGGTAGGAAAAAACTCTAGCATGGATAACCAAGAACACACTTTAAATATTGTCTGGGTGGACGATAACGAGTCGCTGGCTACATGGTGTCAATATTGGGCTGAGTTGCCCGTTATTGCTGTGGATACGGAATTTATCCGTCGTACGACCTATTTTCCCATTACAGGGCTAATTCAAATCAGCGAAGGTGACAAGGCGGTGTTGATCGACCCGCTCACGATTGATGCGTGGGAACCTTTGCGAGAATTGATGGTCAATCCGTCTGTTATGAAGGTGTTCCACGCCTGTTCTGAAGATTTAGATGTGTTTGATCGTTTGTTAGGGGTATTGCCAGCACCTTTTTATGATACTCAAATTGGTGAAGCCTACGCAGGAGGGCAATGGTCTCTTAGCTATGTAAGGTTGATCCAAGAATACTTGCAAATTGAAGTGGCAAAAGATGAGACCCGTTCTGACTGGACTCAGCGCCCATTGACGGATGCGCAAAAACGCTATGCGGCGTTAGATGTTGTGTATTTGGCCGAGGTATACCCACTGCAAGTGGCACGTTTACAAGAAAAAAACATGCTAGATTGGGTGCTTGAGGATTGTGAATCCCTGAAATGGCAATACCAAATGAACGCCGATCCTGAGCAAAACTGGGACGGTGTGAAAGCCGCTTGGCGCCTTTCGCCTGAGGGATTAACGTTACTGCGCTTATTGTACATATGGCGGGACGAACAGGCGCGCAAGGAAGATGTTCCCAAAGGGCAGATCTTGAAAGACAGAACCTTATGGGCCTTGGGGAAAAATTTACCCGATCACCATAAGGCGATTGCTAACACGGAAGAGCTGACGGGGCGACAACACCGACTTTATGGTGATGAGATACTCAAAAAAGTCGCCATAGTTAAGAGTCTTTCCCGTGATGAGCTTCAATTTCCCTTAGAGATGCCGCTGCCTTCTCAAGCAGGGGAGTTGACCAAGGAGATTAAAGCTTTTGTGCGAGAGCGCGCTACTGAGTTACAGATTGCACCAGAAGCGATGATGAAACGAAAACTGTTGGATCCTATTGTGCGCCACTTGTTTGATGGAACACCAATCGATTGGCACAATCCTGCGATGAACGGATGGCGTCGTGAGGCGATTATTAATCCGATTCTAGAACGTTTTAAATCCGAAAAACCGTAACCTTGAGAACACTATGAAACAGCACTTAATCGTTGAAGTATTTCGCTCCTCTAAAAAGGATGGCATGTACTTGTATGTGGAAAAACGCGTTGGTTTAAAAGAGATTCCAGAAGATTTGATGAAGCGTTTTGGCACCGGTATTAGTGCCATGACGATGTTGCTGACCAAAGAAAGTAAATTGGCACGAGCCAATGCTGAAAGTGTCATTAAAGACATTGAGGAAAAGGGTTTCTATTTACAACTTCCACCAGCGAAAGAAGACTATCTGTTGGATTTGTACAAAACGCCGACTGAGGCGGTTTATTAACCATGATTGCCAAGCGTTATGAACCATTTTGGCGAACCACTTCGTTGTTTGATATGTCCAAAGACGAATGGGAATCCCTATGTGATGGGTGTGGTAAATGCTGTCTTCAAAAGTTAGAAGATGAAGACACCGGTGAAGTCGTGTATACCGATTTGGCTTGTGAACAGCTTGATATTGGTCGGTGCCAATGTAAAGTCTATGCCACTCGACAAGAGAAAGTAGCCTCTTGTATCACGTTGACGCCGGAACAAATTGACGAGTTCGATTGGCTGCCAGATACTTGTAGCTATCGAGTGTTAAAAGAAACAGGGGATTTGCCAAATTGGCATCCCTTGGTCGTAGGAAGTCAACGTGAGATGTTGCGCCAGGGACTGACGGTTCGTGATTATGCGATCAGTGAGAATAAGGTGGAGGAAGAAGAGTGGGAAACCCATGCAATTAAATGGGTTCATGGTATGCCGAAACCTTATGATGTCGCTTGATTATGGCGACTCTCTGTATGCTGGCACGCCGTGTCTTAGTACTGTTCGATTCGTACACTGACTTGGCTAAACGTGACCTGGTCACACTTGCTTAGTACGGTTTCATCAGTTCTGTTTTTGAGATCAGAGACTCAGCGAAATGATACGTTTATTGTGTTTATGCTAAGGAGTTACCAGACGTGAAATGGTTTAAAGTCTATGCAGTATTGACTCTTGTTGTTGTCTCGACGTGGTCTTCTCTTAGTCGAGCAGATACGCAATTTCGTATTCTGGTTGATGCTTCTGGCAGCATGCAAACCAGCGATCCCGACAGAATTACCCCAGAAGCGATTCAGCTTTTATCCCAGCTTGCACCAGAGGGAAAAGCGACGATTGGCGTTTGGCTTTTTGGTGAACAGCCAAGGGTTTTATTTCCTGAAACGGATGTTACGGAAGCCAGCCGAGTAAAATTGGCGAATTATCTTAAAAGCTATGTGACGCAAGACTTAAAGACAGATGTGGAGTCCATTCTAGATCTTTTACTGAAGACGCCCGCTGCAGGTTCGCTCAAGCCTGGGTTCCGACAAGATTGGATTTTAATCACCGATGGCAATGTCGATTTAAGCTTGGATGAAAGTGTGAACCAAGCTTCCCGTCAGCGTATTTGGACGGACATAACCAAACAGTTGGAAGAGCGAGGCATTCATCTTCATACCATCTCACTAACAGGGTATTCCGATAGAGCTTTATTGGATCACCTGTCTTTTAGAACCAACGCGACCCATACAGAAGCCGCCGTGCCAGAAAACATGCTGGATGCGTTTGATCGTATTTTCTCGCAGAGCATGCCTTATCAAGAGCTACCGCTTATCGATGACCATTTCAAAGTGGATCCATCCGTTAGTCAAATTTCCATTGAGTCACTTCACGAAGCGGGAGGATTGCCGACGATTGTACAGCCCAATGGCAAAAATTTAGTGTTATCAAACCGTTCCGATGTTTCAGTGAGCGAGGGTCCTCATTTTACGGTGATTACTATTACCAATCCGGCAGTTGGCGAATGGCACGTAGATGATGTGAATTTGTCCCGAGTGAAAGTGCGCGCGATTTCTGATTTGAATTTAAGAGTGACTAAAATCGCCCCTGTGACTTTTGTTAACGAGCCTATTCATTCAACGGCGTCTTTGTTTCGAGATGATCAGGCTTTAAAAGGCGCACAAATTCCCCGTGGTGATGTTGAACAGATATTGACCCGTCTGGTAGGTAGCAGCAAGGAAGTTATTTTTAAGACAGATTTGGATGCCTTAAAAGGCCGTTTTAAAAATCGCATAGAGGGACTATCACAACCGGGTGAGTATGTTTTAACAACGGACTTTATTGGAAAAAATCTGGATCGTAAAATGAGTCAATATTTTGCGATCCGCCCACCCGTTAACTTTACGATTAAAAGTAGCAGCGATAACTTAGTGACGGTCTCTGCTACCCCTTCTAATGGCAAACTGGATATTAAACGTTCCAATGTGCGTTTGGAATTAACCTTCGCGGATGGTACCAAACAATTTGATCAAATGGCTAAATTGAAAGATGGTGATTGGAATAAAGTGATTCCTGTTGCTAGCAATTCCAATATCAAGGCTCGGGCAAGATTAATAGGGTTTACCCAGTCCGGTACGCGTATTGAATACTGGACGCCCACTTGGACCATCCACCGCAATGGGTCAGACCCAGTTTATGTGGAAAAGGGCAGTGTTGCTTCGTCTACACCACCCACCTCGACAGTTTCAGTTGAGTCTGAACAAAATGTGGCACCTGTTTTGGTTGAGCCAAATGTTGAGTTAGTGGGCAATACTCCAACAACGGGTAATCAACAAGCGGCCAATGATACAGGCGGAAATAACCAAGGGGATGACAGCGCACAAGACGCAGAAACCTTTGGTGCCGACAGTTTGCTACTCTACTTGGGCATTGCTGCTGGGGTTGTCTTATTATTAGCGGTGATAGTTTTCGTAATTCGACGTAGCCGTCGCCGTAATCGCTACGACGACTTCCAGGATGATGATCTAGACGATGTGTGAGTTATTAGGTATGAGTGCCAATGTCCCAACGGACATTTGTTTTAGTTTTTCAGGCTTACGTGCACGGGGGGGCCGAACGGGGCCTCACAAGGATGGCTGGGGCATGGCAATGTATCGGGACGGACAAGTCTGGGCCATTCATGATCCGCGCCCTAGTGCCGATTCGGACATGGCAGAAGTGATGAGTAAAACGTCGCTTAAATGTGACATCGTGATCAGCCACATTCGTCAAGCGAACGTGGGCATGGTGAGCTTACCCAACACCCATCCTTTTTGTCGTATTTTATGGGACAAAACGTGGTCCTATGCTCACAATGGACAGTTAGAAGGTTTCCAAGGGTTGCCCGTTGGCATTCATCAACCCCTTGGCAATACCGACTCAGAGCGCGCCTTTTGTTGGATTGTAGAACAGCTCTCCCAGCAATTTGGCGATACCGAGCCAGAACTGGATGTATTAAGTGTCGCCATCTTTGAACTTGCCTCACAGCTTAAAGACAAAGGTGTCTTTAATATGATGCTGTCTGATGGCGTGCGTTTATATTGCTTTTGTACCACGAAACTGCACTGGATCACTCGACGAGCTCCCTTTAGAAAAGCGACCTTATCCGATGAAGATGTGATTGTTGATTTTAAAGAGGTTACCACGGACAAAGACGTTGTTACCGTGATCGCCACCCAGCCATTAACCCATGATGAAACTTGGCAACAAATGCTAGAAGGGGAATTATGCGTGTTTAAAGGTGGGGAAGTGGTTAGTCAGATCAAACCTAAAGACCTGTCAGATACTGCATAATCTAGGTTTCTTGTACTTTTTTTAGGGGAAGGGGGATCTGGTGTTGCAGATTTGATTGGGTTTTTCTGATTCGCTTGGTGTTTGCGAGTTCAGTTCCGCTCTGCTGAGCGGGTAACTTTTGTCAGTTGTTAGCTTCCATTCAATGAAAGAACTTCCGGGATTCATCCGCACTTAACAAGCGCATCAAAAATCCTTCCTCTTTAAATTAATCTGTGTAGTGGATGATGGTTTCGCCGTTAAAGGAGATCAACCAGAGCTAGCCATTTATTGCGGTAAAACAAAATACTTCTGAAATTCTGATTGTAGGGCGAAAACGCTATATGACAAACAAGCATTTCCAAGGTAAGTATGAAGTGGAGCTAAAGTTCTGCTTACACTCAAAAGCTGAATTTCTAAAGACATTGAGTGGCATTCCTCATGAAGTTATGCTGCAAGACAATATTGAAAGTGACTGGTATTTTGATCGTCCTGATAAGTCGTTAGAAGCGGATAATAAAAGTATCTGCATCCGTACCATGGAGCCGTCCGGCATTAAGTTATGGATTGTTAAAGGGCCAGAGCCCGATAGGTGTGAAGCCACCAATATTACAAATGCCTCAAATGCCATCAGCATGTTGGAAACCATGGGCTTTGAGGTTGTGTTAAAAGCTCAGAAAACTCGCAGTATTTATTTTGTCGGAGCGTTCCATATTACGGTGGATTCATTAGAGGGCATCGGGGATTTTGCGGAATTTGCCATTATGACCGACGATGAGTTGAAGCTGCCCGATTATAAAGCTCAGATCGAAGCTCTGGCGCAGCAATTTGGCTTAACCAAAGAGGCTTTACAAACTCAATCTTACAAACAGATGTTTATGGAAAAAGCCGCACTTAACAAGCGCATCAAAAATTGCCTTTAAGATTGGGTGTTTCTGATGCCCCTTTTATATAGACATTATATAAGCTCGCACAAATTAATATGGAGTCTAAATTTGAAAGACTATGATGTGTACTTGTTCGATATGGACGGTACTTTAGTGAATTCTGAGCCGCTAAAAGGAAAGGCGCTTGCCTTAGCTTGTGCAGAGTATGGAGTAAATGTTGATTACAGCATTTACAAAGACGTAATGGGAGAAAATTGGCAGGTGGTAACGGGCCACTTTTTTGAGTCAGCAAAGATTTCCCCTGACTTAACCGCGTTTAATAAATACTTTCGTAGTCACTATGAAAAAATGCTTCAAGAGCAGCTAGAGTTGAACAAAGGTGCAAGGGCTTATATTGATCGTTTAAAACAAACGGGAAAGAGGTGTGGTGTTGTCAGCTCTGCGGCTACTTGGATGGTAGACAATATTCTAGAGTCTCTCAATTTGAGAACCGTTTTTGACATCATAATAACTCAAGATCATGTTACTAAACATAAGCCGGATCCTGAGGCTTACGAACTAGCGTTATCTAAGTTATCAGCTTCCCCATATGAAACAATCATATTTGAGGACTCCACAGCAGGATTAAATGCTGGGCGAGCCGCTGGTTGCGAAGTCATTGCCTTTAGGCATAACTTTAATGTCAAAAACGATCTCAGTAGTGCAATAAAAGTCATCGAAAATTACGAAGAGATGTTTCTATAAGTCTTATTATCGTAATCCCAAACGACACCACTTATAAGCCATTTTGTCACGTTGTAGGATTATATATTACTGGTGTACCAGTGTTTGGATCGATGCGGTCAAGTGAGGGGCCAGCGTAACTATTATTTAATAATTCAACGGTAGCTTCACCATATTGGCTAAACCAAAAAGCACCTAGGTCTTTTAAACGGTTTATATTGCTTTGGCTAATATCGTCCATGGCATCGTCTGGGGGATTGGGCAAACCGGGTTGTGAGCGCATTTCTGCATTGACTCGAATATAATTGCCTGGGCGAGTTATGGTTATGGCTTGATAGGCGACTACCTTTTCATCGGATAGTAAATCAATCATGTTGCCTTTTAGCATCCATTGCACCGCCCCCCCATTTGCGGGATTCTGGTCCATTGATCTTTCGAGTAACGGTACCCGTGCCAATTGACAATACCCTCAGTTCATCCATCGACACGGTTGGCCATTCTCGTTTGGCTTCGGCAATAGCACACATAGTTGGGTTGTTTGCAACGACGCCACCATCTACTAACCAGTAATTTTCCTCGTCATAGGGGAAATAAGCTTCTACGGTGGGGAAATACGTTGGCGCAGCACTCGATGCATCAGCTACTTGGTAAGATGGTATATCGCGATAATAGTCTTTGGTGGATTTAAGAATAAAGGGCTTGCGTTTTTCTACGCCATAAGTAATGGCTAGTACATGTTTCCCCTCTTTGACATCACCTAGTTTGGCTTCACCCAGTTTGGCTTCACCCAGTTTGGATTTCAGTGTATTGGTTTTACCTGATGCCTCATATTTGGGGGCATTAACACCATCAATTTCAAGTAAACCGCGATTTTCTGTGAATATTTGTTTTGCCGTTTCTTCGTTATATAACTCATTAATATCTTGCATCGGCATATTGGTGTTTGCTAGTGCCAAGGCGATGATGCTGCCAGTACTGTTTCCAGCATAAAAGTCCACACAGTCACGCAGTGATTTTTGATATTTCTCGCCAAGCAGTTGATCAACTTGCATTAAAAATTGGGTGGTAGCAGCCCCACGAATTCCACCGCCATCTAAACAAAGAATGAGTTTCGACATTTACTATCTTCTGTATTAATTGAAATGCATTGGTTACTTAATACCAAAAATGGCACATAGGAATGTGTCTTGTTACATTATTCAATTTCAACATCCCTGTTGCTTATTAAGTATAGAAGAACCTCCACGAAGCAGCTAAAAATAGACAGAATGACAAGGTGGTGATATGTCGTTCTATTTTTATCGAACTTCGATAACTGTTATTCTGGCACCATTATTGATGTAATAGAGTAGTGATAATGATTAATGATAATGAAGTAATCGAAACCTTAGATGAGCTTGAGGCGTTTTTACGTTTGGTTGAATCGGGCAGTTTGGCGCTTGATAATGCGGCGGGGGTGGCTTTGGCGACGAATAACGCCAATGGTCGTCCATTTGTGGCCGTGCTGGATGATAATCAGCAGCTGGTGTTGGGGCGTTGGGTAACCAATGAGGTATTTGAAAACGGTAAGGATATGGTTCGCTACGGCCTTAAAAAGCCACATTAATGGAAGACAGTAACCCCTCCCTAACCCTCCCCTTGGAAGACATAAGGGGAGGGAATTGTTTGCCCCTCACCCTTGGGAAGGTGGCAGCAGAGTGGGGTTCTGGTTAATGACTATTGAACCAATTCATTGTCAGTGAATTCGCCTTCGAAAAGGGCAGTAGAAAGGTAACGTTCACCGGAATCAGGCAGTATCACGACGATCTTTTTGTCAGCAAATTCGTCCAGTTTGCTCAGGCGCTCTGCGGCAACCACGGCGGCACCGCATGAAATACCACACAAGATACCTTCTTCTCGCATCAGTCGACGTGCCATTTGAATGGCGTCGTCGTTTTCGACTTGTTCAACACGATCCACCAAGGAAAGGTCCAAGTTTTGTGGTATAAAGCCCGCACCGATACCTTGGATTTTATGAGGCGCTGGTGTCGGCGTGACACCATGAAGGGTTTGGCTGATAACAGGGGAGCTGGCTGGTTCAACCGCAACACTGGTAATGGGCTTACCTTGGACTTTCTTAATATAGCGTGTGACGCCTGTAATGGTGCCGCCTGTGCCCACACCAGCAACAAAAACATCGATTTCGCCATTGGTGTCTTCCCAGATTTCTGGACCAGTAGTTTTCTCGTGGATTTCGGGGTTAGCAGGGTTTTCAAATTGTTTCAGTAGGACGAAGTTGTCGTCTTGAGCAATTTCTTCGGCTTTTTCGATGGCGCCTTTCATACCTTTGGCAGGCTCAGTCAGAACGATAGTTGCCCCTAATGCTTTCATCACTTGACGACGTTCAACACTCATGCTGGATGGCATGGTGATGGTAATAGGGTAACCGCGCGAGGCTGCAACAAAGCACAGTGCGATCCCAGTGTTACCACTGGACGCTTCAACGATGGATTTGCCTTTGGTTAAAATGCCTTTTTTTTCAGCATCCCACACCATGTTCGCCCCAATACGGCATTTTACCGAGAAAGCAGGGTTGCGAGATTCTAGCTTCGCCCAAATATTACCCTTACCAATATGGTTGAGACGAACGAGTGGGGTGTTACCAATAGTCAATGAATTATCGTCGTATACTTGTTGAGACATGATGCTTCCTTATTCGTTGATCTGGTTATGGATGTGACACCGTAGTAGATGTGCGCTTAAGTCTGTTCACTATAACCCTTACTTAGCGATTGATGTTAGAATTTACAACTATATAGATAGAAACGGCGCGCCTTATTCACTGTTTTTGCAAGCTTTGTTGCTTTGCAAGTTATCATCTGCGCCCAGCAAAAGGATACTAGTTTACTTATCATGTCGACAAATGACGTAATGACGCGTGATCGTCATCTTATTGATCAAAAACACGCTCAGCTTCTAAAACGCCAAAAGGATGGTTTGCCTTTTGACCGGATGCAAGCTGAATTGAATACCATGATCGAGCAATCAGAAACCCTATATCAAGCTCGCATGGCACGTTTGCCGAAGGTCACCTATGACGAATCGTTGCCCGTGGCGGCGCGTTCTGAAGAGATTGTTGAGGCGATCCAGAATAACCAAGTGGTCATCATCGCAGGGGAAACGGGTTCCGGTAAAACGACGCAACTTCCGAAAATGTGCTTACAGGCCGGACGCGGTATTGCGGGGTTGATTGGACACACGCAACCAAGGCGTATTGCAGCACGCAGTGTGGCGCAGCGTATCAGTGATGAAATGCAGGTCACCTTGGGGGAACAAGTTGGTTTTCAGGTACGTTTCAATGATGAGAGCAATGATGAAACCCTGATTAAATTAATGACAGACGGTATTTTGTTGGCTGAAATCCAACAAGATCGCCTGCTTTATCGTTACGACACCATCATCATAGACGAAGCCCACGAGCGAAGCTTAAATATTGATTTTTTGTTGGGCTATCTTAAACGCGTGCTGGCTCAGCGTCCTGACCTTAAGGTCATTGTGACCTCTGCCACGATTGATGTGGAACGTTTCTCCAAGCATTTTAATAACGCGCCAATTATTGAAGTATCAGGCCGGACTTATCCGGTAGAAATCCGTTATCAGCCTTTGTTGAGCAAATCCGATTCGGAAGAGTTAGACGAAGACCAGAGTATGGAGCAGGGTATTCTTGATGCGGTGGAGAGTTTAATTCAAGAAGAGCGTCAATCCGGTTATCGAGGGGCTGGCGATATCTTGGTATTTTTACCGGGTGAACGTGAAATTCGGGAAACTGCAGAGATTTTGCGCCGCGCTGAGTTACGTAATACCGAAGTTTTACCTTTGTATGCGCGTTTGAGTGTGAGCGAACAACAGCGCATATTTAAGTCCCATTCTGGGCGTCGAGTGGTGTTATCCACCAACGTGGCGGAAACCTCCTTAACTGTGCCTGGCATTCGTTATGTGATCGATCCAGGTTTAGCGCGTATTAGTCGCTACAGTGTGCGCTCGAAAGTGCAGCAATTACCCATTGAGAAAATCAGTCAGGCCAGTGCAAATCAGCGAGCAGGGCGTTGCGGTCGTGTTGCGGATGGTATTTGTATTCGCTTATACGACGAAGCTGACTTTACCGCTCGTGCTGAATTTACCGACCCGGAAATTTTCCGTACCAACTTGGCCTCGGTCATTTTGCAAATGGCGAATTTACGCCTTGGTGCTGTCGATAAATTTCCTTTTGTTGAAATGCCAGAAAAACGCATGATTAATGATGGTTATCGTGCGTTGACCGAACTGGGAGCGATCAAAGGCGATAAAATGACGCCCATTGGCCGTCAGCTTGCTAAGCTGCCGATTGACCCCAAACTAGGGCGAATTTTAATTGCCGCTCAGCAGCATTCGGTGCTGAAAGAAGTCTCGGTGGTCGTCAGTGCTTTATCGATTCCAGACCCGCGAGAACGTCCGCAAGATAAAAAAACGCAATCGGATCAAGCTCACGCTCAAGACAAAGATGAAGACTCGGATTTTATCGTGTTCTTAAATCTTTGGGAGCGCTATGAGGAGCAGCGTCAAGCCCTCTCTCAAAATCAATTACGTCAGTATTGCCGTAAGCAATTTTTGAACTTTTTACGGATGCGTGAATGGCGCGATATTCACCGTCAGATCATTATCGCCTGCAAGCAATTGGGCTTTAAAGAAGTCAGCCATGAAAATCGAAATTACGAAGCCATCCACCGTTCTTTATTAGCGGGTTTGTTTACTCAGGTGGCGAATAAAATGGATGACAGTAAAGAGATGCTTGGCTGTCGTTCTCGGAAAGTATCGATTTTTCCTGGTTCTATGTTGTTCAAAAAACCACCGCAATGGATCATGGCGGCGGAGTTGGTCGAAACCAGTAAGTTATATGCTCGTGTATCGGCGCGTATTGATCCCGCTTGGATCGAAGAATACGCCGAGCCTTTTGTGAAGCGCCAATATTTTGATCCCCATTTTGAGCGTAATCAAGGCCGAGTGATGGCCAATGAGCAGGTGTCGTTATATGGGCTGATTATCGTTGCCAAGCGCCGTATTGATTACGGTCATGTTAATCAGCCAGAGGCCCGTGAAATTTTGATCAGACAAGGTTTGGTAGAAGGCGAGATGCGCTCCAAACAGGCCTTTTATCGAAAAAATAAGGCGTTGATTGAGCAGTTAGAAACACAAGAGGCCAAACTGAGAACTCGCGATATTCTGGTGGATGATGAAGCCGTTTTCCAGTTTTATGATCAACGTATCCCCAAAGATATTTATAATCAAAAAGGCTTGGAGTACTTTGCAAAAACCTCACCTGAGGCCTTGGTGATGACCCGTGAGGACCTAATTAATCAGGATGTGAACGTTGATGATATAGCGTTCCCGGATTCCTATGGTCTTAATGGTGTTGCGCTTCCGATTGATTATCGCTTTGAACCAGGTCAAAAGACCGATGGCGCCACACTAAAAGTGCCCGTTGGTTTGTTGCGTCAGTTAAGTTTAGAGGATTTAGGTTGGGCGGTGCCTGGTTTTATCAAAGAGCGCTGCGAAGCCCTTTTGAGAGCGCTACCAAAAGCCTTGCGTCGACGATTTGTCCCCATTCCGCAATTTGTCGAACGAATTTATCCCAATTTGTCTAAAGATAAGGGAGATTTGCTAGAACAGCTTAGTTTGCAGATAAAACGTGAAACCTTGATTGATATTCCCCTTAATGAGTGGAATTCGGATAAGCTGGACACACACTTAACCTTGAACTTGGAAGTGGTCGATGAGCGGGGGAAAGTGCTTGGTATAGGCAAAGACCTTGCGCAGCTGCAAACGCAATTTGGTGATTTGGTAGAAGAAAGCTTTGCTAAGTTCGGCACCAAACAGCACGAGCAAGAGAATTTAACCCATTGGCCTGATCAAAATATCCCTGAACGACAAGAGATCCAGCAGGCTGGGATTAAAGTCACCGCCTTTCCTGCCTTGGTGCCTCAAGGGGAAAGTGTGGCGTTGAAAATGTTTGACGATCAGCAAACGGCGGTCGAAACCCATCGCAAAGGGGTAATTACGTTACTCAAGCTCACTTTGTACAAAGACGTGCGCTATTTGCAAAAGAATTTGCCTAAGCTAAAAGAGTCCATGTTGATTTTTGCGCCCATTGGTAAAAAAGAGCTGCTATTAGACGATTTACTCAACGCTATTCTGGATAAAGTGTTTTTAGATGGTCGAACACTGCCGCGCCGTAAGGCTGACTTTGAAACATGCATTGCTGATAACAAACAGCAATTGGTCAGCGTCGGCAATGAAATGGCGAATCAACTGTATAGAGTGTTGTCTTCTTACCAAGGAGTTGCCAAGAAAATGAAAGGCAATATTCCATTACCGTGGACAAGGGTCTATGGTGACATTAAACTGCAGCTCGAAAACTTAGTCTATCCCGGTTTTATCGGGAATACACCCTTGTTTTGGTTGGGCCAACTGCCTCGCTATTTTAAAGGAATCGAAGTGCGTTTAGAGCGCTTCCAGAATCATTTGAATAAAGAGAACAGTTATGTGTCCCAATTAGAGGGGCTATGGCAAACCTATATTAAACAAAAGAAAGCCCATGATGAAAAAGCGTTATATGACCCTGAGCTGGTTAAATATCGCTGGATGTTAGAAGAATACCGTATTTCGCTTTTTGCTCAATCGGTAGGGACGCTGGAACCCATTTCGGATAAACGGCTTAGTAAACAATGGCAAGAAGTTAAAAAACTGGTTTAGGAAAGGTTAATGACAAATTCACTTTTGCAACGAGTGGGCGGCGTATTGATCGCTTGCCTTTTGGTTTTCTCCCAAGCCACTTTTGCGGCAGCAGATGAAAGCAAACAGGATCCATGGGAAAGTTGGAACCGTAAGGTATTTAACTTTAATACCACCCTAGATACCCATTTCTTTAAACCTATTGCCAAAGGCTATGTGGACTATACCCCCGTGATTGTTAGGCGAGGGGTGAGTAACTTTTTTTCTAACCTTGGTGAGGTGTCGAACATTACCAATAATGCGCTACAAGGCAAGAAAAATGGCTTTGTCGCGTCGACCTGGCGTTTCGTGATTAACAGCACCATTGGTATTTTCGGTCTGTTCGATGTAGCCAGTGCATTAGGGCTTCGTCAATACGATGAAGACTTCGGTCAAACCTTAGGATACTGGGGCGTTCCCAGTGGCCCTTATCTCGTTTTACCCTTCTTTGGACCATCCACCGTTCGAGATGCGAGCGGCATGGTTGTTGACTACAGTAATTACCGTCCACAAGATGAAGTGGGGCTGAACCGTGACCAACGTTGGGGTCTATTAGGCTTACAGGCAATCAATAAACGAGCCAGTTTGTTAGGGGCTGAAAACTTGATTGTGGGCGATCCCTATACCTTCGTTCGCGATGTGTACTTCCAAACCCATGATTATAACGTACATGACGGTAATCCACCGAACAACTCACAACCTGATGCAAGCGACAGTTGGGGGGATGATTCCACGACTGATAGCTGGGGCGATTCGAGTTCTTCTGAGCCTCAAGCAACAGATAGCTGGGGCGATCCTATTCCGGCTAAGCCTCAAGCAACGGATAGCTGGGGCGACCCAGTCCCTGCAAAACCCGCTGCAACTACACCAACTCAATCAACAGAACCTAAGGTTAAGGCTGATGCACAAAGCACTTCACCAACAAAGGCTGATAGCGCTAAAAAGTTAATACCGCAAAATACGGATAGTTCAAAAAATACTCAGAAATGAGGTTGTTGAGTGGGTACTTGAAGCTCAGTAGCGTTGTTAATCTATAGCCATCGGCGTGAGGGGTTAACAACGCTACTGATATATTTTATGGGGTATATCAGCGCTCTTGCTCTATCAAAGCATTTAAGTAAAACACGACGCTAAACGCTTATTAGTCTGAATCATTGTAGAGGCGTGACTTCTAATAACTTGCCTGAATCCGTTCCAATATAGAGGGCGCCATCTTTGCTTTCCGCCATGGAGCGTAAGCGTTCATGTAATGACTCAAGGTAGCGTGTTTCCTTTGTTTCATTATTGTCTTTCATCTCAATGCGATTGAGGTGTTTCAGCACTAAAGCTGTTGATAAAAAGCTGCCATCCCAGTCGGCGAATAAATTTCCCCGATAGCGAATAAGTGAGCTAGGGGCGATAGAGGGAATGTAGACTTTGAGTGGTTTGACAATGCCGTCTTTTTCCTTGGCCTCACCTACGGGATTGTTGTTGATGTACTCTTTGCCATGGGACACAATCGGCCAACCATAATTCGCGCCGCGACGAATTAAGTTGACTTCATCGCCCCCTCTAGGCCCGTGTTCGTTTGACCACAGTTTATGATCTTTTGTATCGTAATAAATACCCTGGGGATTACGATGCCCATAGCTCCAAATCTCATTTCTCACTCGGCTGTTGTTTATAAATGGATTGTCTGCTGGAACTTTGCCATCCAACGTTAAACGTAAAATGCTACCAGCATCATTGGTTAGATCCTGTGCGTTTTTTCTTATACCGCGATCACCAATGGTGAAAAAGACATGTCCCGCATCATCGAAGGCAATCCGTCCACCAAAGTGTCGGTTGGTTTTAGTGGCTGCATCGGAGATAAAAATATCTTGCCAGTTTGTTAGCTTATTCCCCACTAATTTGGCACGAGCCAAAGTCGTTGTTGCGCCTTTTGGTGTGGGTTTGGCATAAGTGAAATAGAGTAACTTGCTTTGTTCAAAGTTAGGTGCTTTCGCCACATCGAATAAGCCACCTTGGCCTCGATTATCCACCTTTGGCAATCCACTGAGGGCGTGTTTGGCGCCATTTTTTAGGTCAACTTTGTAAGCTTCCCCTTTTTTGATGGTGACAATGGCTTCTTTATTGCTAAGTAGGGCGATTCCCCAAGGAATACCGTTAAATTGGGTGACCTGTTTTACTTTGAGTGGGCCACTGGTGGTGACCATTTGCGCATCTACTTGCAAGCTCAACAAAAGTGAAATGCATAACAGCCAAGTTTTCATAACAAGTTAATCTCTCAAATATGTTCTCTGAGTATATATAAAAAATGGCATTATGCTGTTTGCACTGCTGGCGTTCCTCAATCATTGCCAATTACTTGCCTAGTAGTGAAATTTTTCATAGAGAAGGCGTCACCCTATATAGCGTTCGTTTGGTAAAACATCACGTCTTACCACGGCATTTGCTGCGATAATGGCGTTATCGCCGATGCTTACCCCTGGAAGTATTTTTGCTCCCCCACCAATCCAGACGTTATTGCCAATGGTAATCGGTTTGGCAAAGCACTTTCCGTCGGCTCTTGCTTGAGGGGCTCGTGGATGATCCACCGCATAAAGGTGGCAGCCTGGGCCAATCAGTACATCATTGCCGATATAAATGGCCGCGCTGTCTAAAAACACACAATTGAAATTAATATAGCAACGCTCACCGATGTGAATTTGCGTCCCATAATCACATTGAAAGCCAGGCTCAATGACGACACTGCCAAACTTAGCAAAGAGTCGGGTGATATGACGTAAATTGCCTTTGCTTGGGTGAGCGTTGTATTTAGCGCAAGCAAGGCGAGCGGCTTCTCGACGCAATCTAAGGTCTTTATCTAGGCCATTAAATGGTTCCCCGCTTTTCATCTTTTCAAATTCTGTCATAGCTGGTTAATCGCTCCCTGAGTAGGATTACTCATTGTTATAGAGACTGATGAATGGGACACATAAAAAACGCGACCGAAGCCGCGTTTTAGATAGTATTATCGTTAAGCCGATTGCTTACAGCATAGCTGCCAGCGTTTTTTCTAGCTTACGTTGGTCGGCCGCAAAATTGCGGATACCTTCCGCAAGTTTTTCAGTTGCCATAGCGTCTTCATTCATTGCCCAACGGAATGCCTGTTCAGTAATTGCTTCAGGCGCTGGTTTAATCTCTTTAGCAGGGATTAATTTACGCTCTAGCTTCCCTTCGTCTTTTTTCAATTCTTCAAGTAGAGCAGGGCTAATGGTCAATCGGTCACAGCCCGCTAGCTGTTCGATCTCACCAATGTTACGGAAGCTCGCGCCCATCACAACGGTGTTGTAGCCGTGGTCTTTGTAGTAGTTATAAATTTCAGTAACCGACACTACGCCTGGGTCCGTTTCAGCGGTGTATTCTTCGCCAGTAGACTTTTTGTACCAGTCAAGGATACGGCCCACAAATGGAGAGATCAGGAATACACCTGCTTCGGCACAAGCTTGCGCTTGAGCGAAAGAGAACAGTAGGGTCAGGTTACAGTTGATGCCGTCTTTTTCCAGTTGCTCAGCGGCTTTGATACCTTCCCAAGTCGACGCGGTTTTGATCAAAATACGGTCACGCGACACGCCGGCTTCTTCGTAGAGTTTGATCAAGCGATGGGCTTTTTCAATAGTAGCATTGGTATCGTAAGATAAACGTGCATCGACTTCTGTCGAAATGCGGCCAGGTACGTATTTTAGAATTTCCGTACCGACGATAACCGCTAGCTTGTCGCTGGCGTCGATCAATTGTTGCTCTTTGTCGTTACTTTGCTCTTTAGCCCATGCAACGGCTTGATCTAGAAAAGGTGCGTATTCAGGAATTTGAGACGCTTTTAGCATCAAAGAAGGGTTCGTAGTGGCATCTTCTGGCAAATACTCTTTGATTGCCGTGATATCACCCGTATCCGCTACAATGGTCGTGAACTCTTTTAATTGAGATAACTTATTGCTCATTGCTCTTATCCTTTACGTTGGTGTTGTTTGACCAAGTCAATGGCCTCTAATAATACGTCTATATTTGCGTCCGCTTTATGACCTTTCTCAGAAAGGTAGCGGCGAAATTGTTTACCGCCGGGCTCGCCTTGGAAAAGGCCTAAAATATGGCGAGTGAGATGCATCAAACGCTCGCCTTTGGCGAGTTGCTGTTTCGCATAAGGCACAAAGGCCATCAATGCATCAAAGCGGTTATCGAAACGGTCATTTTGGCCGAATAGGCAGCTGTCTACTTGGCTCAGTAACCAAGGGTTTTGATACGCCTCGCGACCCACCATGACACCATCGACAAATTGTAAGTGCTGTTCGCATTCCTCTAGTGTTTTAATGCCACCGTTTATAATGATTTCAAGGTCTGGGAAATCTTTCTTCAACTGGTACACATAATCGTACTTTAGTGGAGGAATCTCGCGATTCTCTTTTGGGCTTAAGCCCGCCAAAATGGCATTACGCGCGTGGACAATAAATGTCTTAACGCCCGTTGTCGCCACATCACCCACAAAGTCTCGCACCACGCTGTATTCTTCTTGATCATCGAGCCCGATACGATGCTTCACCGTGATCGGTAGGCTAGACGCATCCTGCATAGCACGCATGGCGTCTTTTACCTTGTCTGGATAAGCCATCAAACAAGCGCCAATTAAACTGTTTTGCACTCGATCACTCGGACAACCGACGTTTAAATTGACTTCATCGTAGCCGTAGTCTTCCGCCATCTTCGCGCATTTGCCCAGCGCTACCGCATCAGCACCGCCGAGTTGTAAGGCGATAGGATGCTCACATTCATTATAATGTAAGAATCTTTCAGGATTATTGCCCTGCAATAACGCCCCTGTGGTAACCATCTCAGTATAAAGTAGCGTATTTTTACTAAGCGTCCTAGCGAACACTCGATAATCGCTTGTGGTCCAGTCCATCATGGGTGCAACACTAAAGCGTCTATCCACTGAATCCATTGATTTTACTGGGTTTAACTCTGATTTTCTTGCTTTTTCTTGTAGCATTAATAAGGTCATTTTGGGTTAAGAATTGGCGTTTTAGGTGCTATAATGCTACAGAATTGCTACATTTTATTTTTGTAGCAAATAGCATTTTCGCTGGTTTCTAATTTTATTACAAAACTACCGCCTAGCGCCTATATATAGGTGCCTATTATGTCACAAAATTTCGGAATCTCTAACTGGTATGGCAACTTTTAAAATAAGAAAGAGAGTAGATGGGTCTGTTGTTCATGTAGCTCAAATTCGTATATCAAAGGCTGGGACGACAGTATTCAGTGAAGCCAAAAGCTTTCAGGGGAAAGGGGCTAGTACAACTCAACGAGCAAAAACAACTTCCCGCCACCTCGGCCGACACCGCCGTACTGGAAACCGAGAAGTACAAATTGATCAACAACATCGTCACCTCCATGAAACTCTCCAGCAACCCAGTCGTCCTCCCAGCCAGCGACCTAAACGACATGGTACAAGCCATCCGCATGTACCAACAGCAAATCGCACAGCTACGCACACCCGACTGGGTAAACGACAACGTCGACCACATCAAGGAATACGCCAACCGCACCTTCCTAGACGACTGGCCAATGCCCAAGCATAAGTAACAAACACAAAAAGCCCACCGAGCGTGGGCTTTTCGTTCGTGTAATAAGGTGTAATTGCTACGCTTACACTTAGTGAATAGTCTTGTTGGTGAAACCAGAAGTTAATTTCTTCATAGGATAGAATTTGGGGTCAGATGAAAAATAGTTTTTAATTTTCATCTGACCCCAATTGTCAGCTTTAAAAGGAAGAGTGATCTCACATATGAGAATGTTACAGAAGCATCCAGATCGAGTTAAAAAGTACTTTAAGCATAGGTCAATTTGCTATGTCGCTTAGCAGATATAAAACCCCGCTGGGTTAATACCAAAAGTGTCATTTCCTAGGTGGTTAATTGTTTTTAAACGGTAAGGAAATTTCGAACGTTAAAAGGAGTTATGTCAATGAGCAACACAGATCTTTCCACAAAAATAGTGCCATGGCTGGGGTCATATGAACTGGGATACGGTGTCGACTTTTTTTCAAAGCAAATTAGAAAATCAGCTATCAAAAATCCGAAATCGTTGCAAAGTAAGCCATCTACTGGGGATGGCCGAGGTTGGCAATCTGTCGTTTCTAACTATCAGAGAATTGAAAAAAAAGAGGAACTGATTAAGAATCTAACAATTGATTTTAATATTGCAGGTTCTAATCCATCTTCGTCATTTAGCTTCATTTCCCAGTTTGTCGACAATGTAAAGATAAATAAATTTAATATTTATATTACGCTCACTATAAATGTACAAAATTACGAAGAGGTTATTAGTAGTGATTTTGACATAATCAAAGTAGATGAAAACCTTACAGAAAATAATACAGAACGCCTATATGGTGACCATTTTATTAATGGTTATATTACAGGGGGGTTTTATCTAGCGATCATTGAAATTAAAACGGATACAGAAGAAAAAAAGCAGGAAGTTCTTTCCAAATTAAGTGCAAATCAAAAAGACCAAGCAAAAGACAAAAAAGACGCTGGGACAGCAAGTAAAGATGAAGATAAAAGCAAATCTGATTCAGACAGTGACAAAGAGTCGACTGGAAATGGCTTGAAATTTATGCTAGAAAAGGTCGCTAAATTAGAAAACGTAGAATTAAAAATAGATATTCGTCGAGTTGGTGCATCAGGAAAGCTCAATTTAACAGACCTAAAAGAGTTGCTCAAAGATGCCGATGACTTTCCTCAGAAGGTCGCGAACAACGGACGTCCATTGTTTGCGATAATTAAACCTTGGGCACTGACTGATTTTACTTTTCCTTCAATACAATCAAGTTTAGTTAAGCAATACGAGCTTTTTTCTTTACAAATTCACAGGCGAATTCAGCGATTTCTGTCTCTTCAGGAAGACATTCAGTGGGCAATAGATCATCACTCTAGTCAAACATTTGTTGAGAGCAAACAGAGTCTAATTGATATAAAAGCCGACATCATAAAACGATTGAATTTATCAAACGGACTATTAGAAGCATTGCATTCAAATCCTAAGGCTTTTTTAACCGCTTCGCCAGATACTGATCAGCTTGGAATACACTTGTTACCGCAGTTGATGGATTGGACAGCGATTCCTGACCGTATCTTAAAGACTCAAAAATATCTGATTCAGCCATCGATATCTGAAAACCCATATAGTTTAGTTATCACTCTTCAGCCGTTATTGTCTGGTTTAGGCAAGTTTCATACTGACGTTAAGCACGCAATAAATACGCTAGTAGAAAATGTTATTGAGACTTACAGAGGATTATCGGAATGCATCGAAAACGTAATTTTAACGTTTGAGTCAGTGGACATGGATGTGGCTGAAACGTTACTGAATAAAGAAGTAACATTATTGCTTGAAGATTTATCATGCAAATGGAAGTTAGAATTCACCACGCCATTAGTAACTTTGCAAAATTTTCTAGAACCAAATATCTCAGGTGAAGGATTATTAGGCGCGGGAACAAGTGATTTCTCTCAAAGAGATATAAATTGCGTTAATCAATTACTTGCCTATTTAAGTCCAAATATATCCTCATCCGATTCCCTTTTGGGTGGGTACTTACAGTTGTTTTCAGAACTTCAAAAAGAGTTTATCAATGCCAGCAGAACAAATGTGGATATGTTTGAGACCGCTGAACTTGATACTGCAGCATGGCGTGAGTTGCAAACTCTTTTTTGGGAGTCCAGTGTAAAACTAATTAAGTTGAATGTAGTTAAATAAATGGAGATGAAGTGATGAGTGACCAAAGTGAAAAAGTTTTTATGGCAGATCTAATAGCTCTTGGGCAGAAAGAAAGTGAGTTATCCAAAGCGATGCTCGATATTAGAGCTAGATTACATAGTTTAAGACATTTTGAAGCCCCTAAAAAAAATACAATCAATTACGACTCATGGCCAAGTTACAATATGTGGTCATATCAGGATGATGTAAATAAGTTTGGTGAATATTACAAAGATAAATTTACCATTGGTTTTTGTCAGCATGCTAAAGACTACGGTGATATAGCCAATATCTGTATTACACTTGCAGAATCGATAAAAGAGGCGTGTGATAAGGATTCGCTCGATACTGATGACATGGCAGAAGTGGAAGATTTCTGGAAGGAATTAGGAAACCAATTAGCTGATGGTAAGAAATCCTGTGATGACCTAACGGCATCTATTCTTATCGCTCAGGGCGAAATTGGTGATTTATTGGAGAGTGCGAAAAAAGTCAAAACGTCACACAAAGAAATAATTGCGTCTCTTGTCCGAGACGAATATTCAAAAGAAATAAGAGAAGGAAAAGACCCTGAGCAAATTATTAAAGACAAAACGGAGTCTGTGAACAAGAAGATTAAAAAGCTAGAGTCCAAATTAGATGATTTGAGAAAAGCACGAGACTGGACATTCGGTGTGGCTGGAGGCTCTACCATACTGGTTGTGACTATACCGTTTTCTCCCTTATTGGCTTTAGCCGGCAGTGGTATTGCACTTGCGATAGATGACTATAAAGGAAACTTGAAAGAATTGTATTCAGAGCATGACAAACTGGGTAACCTAGAGAAAACAAGTGGATTTTTGAATAGTCTTGATAAATTAATAAATCAGGCTAACAATGATTTAAAAACACTTAGTGAAGATATTGCTCTCATCAGATCGAGTTTTGAAAATATCAGTAAAAACTTTTCAACAAGCGGTAAGCTAAATAAGTTGATTTTTGATACAAAACAGCAGTTGAGAGTCACTTTCATTGATAAGATTATTAGTAAACTTAAGGAGATTGAAAAGACTGCTGATGAATATGTAGAAATCGCTGATAAGATGGATTTTATCTTAATTGATAGTTATGACGATTTGGTTAATATTGCCGCTTAAAAAACTAGGTTCGCAACTTTGTGCGATCATTGCGATGGCAACTTTCAACTGTTAGCTGCCTTGAATAGTATCTACGGGGAACATTAGTGTTTCCATTAAACTGAACTTTGCAATATCAGTTTAATGAATGATGATGTCCCCGGTTAATTATCAAAGCCAAAGAATGCAGCACTACTTAAGTGTAGTTGTATTAGTCCCGACTAGACCTGACACATCTTCTTGAAAAGTAGCATGGTCTTAACAGGACAACCACCTCTCAACCCCATTCATACCAAGGGTTTTAAATTTGGAATCAGACAAAAAACACCCTTTAACCTCTTAATATAACCAAACCAAACACCCCCAAGCCCATCCTTCCGATGGGCTTTTTCGTTTCTGTCCTTCCATTTTTATCTAAGGAGTAATCATGCGTCAGATGATGTCGCTCGGTGGTTTTGTGTTTTCGCTGAGCGGAGGCACGCCATATGAGGGTTTGCAGCGCACTAGCGACGGCGGTTGGGTCGCGGTGGCGCGATACGGCCAAAAGCCCATGAGCCAAAACACGGGCCAACAGTTGGAAAACATCACCGTCACAGGGACGTGGTTTCAAGGCGATGGCATGGCGAATCTCAACGCCTTACGCGCCTTACAAAACCAGCGAGCGCCTTTGGTGCTGGCCGATGGCTACGGCAATAACTTAGGCCAATGGACCATCAAACGCTTGCAAGAAAAGCAAGACAAGATCATCGACGACGGCACCGCCTTCGTCCTCGCCTTCACCATCGAGTTAGAGGAATACGCCAATGACCACCATTCGTAGCCGTGACGGCGACACCATTTCCAACATCCTGTGGATCGCCCTAAAACGCAACGATGACGAGGCGGAAGAAGCCTTGTTCGAACTCAACCCCGGCTTAGAAGCCTACGGGCCAGTGCTTCCCGCTGGCGTTATTATCGAAATCCCCAACTTGCCAAACAAAGCAGCCGAGACGGTGACCAACATATGGGACTAAACAACCAACCCAACTACTTACCAAGCGTGCGCGTGAGCGGAGCGGGTGAGCGCATCGACGCCGCAGGCACCCAAAGCGACCAACTCACCATACACATCGACACCACAGGGCAAACATGCTTGCCAAAAGAGGGCGCGGTGCTCACATGGCTAGAAGGCTACGGCGACAACCTCATCGACAAAGACCAATTCAAAATCACCCGCATCGTGCCGAAACTGTTTCCGCCCAGCGTCACCATCGTGGCCACCGCCGCGCCGTTTCAGGTGGAAGACAAGACCGGCTTTAAAGAGCGCCGCACACGCACCTTCGAAAACGTCAGCCTTGCCGACCTGTTCCGCCAAGTCGTCACGCCCCACGGATTCAGCCCACGGGTGGCCAAAGAGTTTGAAAGCATCGTCCTCGAGCACATGGACCAAACCGACGAAACCGACAGCGCCTTCCTAACCCGCCTCGCACGGGAACGGGACGCCATCGCCAAACCCGTCAACGACCTGTACGTCCTCGCCAAACGCGGCCAAGTGAAGACCATCACAGGGCAAACCATGCCCCCCGTCGTCGTCAGCTTACCCAGCCAGAACACACCGAGCGAAGGCCAATTCATCAACTGCCAACTCGACCGACCCAGCCGTAGTGCCATCACCGGCGTCAAAGCCAACTGGACAAACCACAACACAGGGGAAGAACACACCGTACAGGTCGGCACCGCACCGTTCAAAAAACTCCGCCAACCCAACCACCGCCCAACAAGCCTGCCAAGACGACCTCATCAAATGCCAACGCCAAGGCTCCAGCGTCACCCTCGACGCTCTTATTGACTAGATACGGGCAATCAAACTCGTCGCAGAAGGCATCCTCACCTTAAACGACACCTTCCCACCCGAAATGAAAGGCAACTGGTCCATAGACAAAGTCACCGCCCGAGGTGACAGCAAAGCAGGGTTTCGGTGTACCGTGGTAGCGAGTGAAGTGGTTTGTTTTTTTTGTTGGAAGAATGCGAGAAAGTGTTTAGTATCAAGGAATAAGGATATCCGCATCACACATTTAAACTGTACGTATACGTGACTCTGTGTTGGTATATTACTCCTCAGTTTTTTAATTATAGAATTAAAATATGACCAATTATCTAGAGGCTGGCATCAGAGAGCTAGTCGAAAAATTCCAATCTAATGGCAAACCTTGCCCTTCAACGCAAACAATCGCTGATCGTCGTGCTGGCTATATTAGCAGTGTCGCCTTAGCTGGTGAGAGTCCCAAAGTAGAAAGTGAATTCTTAGATATAGTTAATGGTATTCAGATTAAAGTTTATAAGCCAACAAAAGAGACGAACTTACCTATTACGGTTTATTTTCATGGCGGTTGTTTCGTCAGTGGTGGCTTTGAAACACATGATGTTCAGTTAAGACAAATTGCACTTCTGTCCAATTCGATAGTTATTTGCATTAAATACAGGCTTGCACCGGAACATACTTATCCTGCAGCACATGATGATGTATACCAAGCTGTACTTGGTATTAAAGACAATGGTCACAAGTATGGTGGTGACCCAAAGTGCTTAGTATTTGTTGGTGATAGTGCAGGAGGGCAATTAGCTTTAGCTACGACGCTCAGGCTAAAAAAGTTACAACACTGGTTGCCACGCCAGCAAATTCTTATCTACCCAATGTTGGAACCTACAGGTAATTCACAGAGTTACAGAGAAAATGGTTCGGATTATCTTATCACTGCAAATATGCTTCTTTCTGGTTTTGATTTATATGCAAACAGTGATTCTAGAATAATTATAGAACCAGAACTTAATCTTTTAAGTAGTGACTTCAGCGGGTTGCCTGTTACGACTATTATCACCGCAGAGTTTGACCCGTTGCGTGACGAGGGTGAGCAACTTTACAAGTTAATGCTTTCACAAGGGGTTGAAGCATACTGCGAGCGTTATTTCGGAGTCATCCATGGCTTCTTTCAGCTATCCGGTATCAGTGGCTCAGCAAAGCGTTGTATCGCTACAATCTCAAACCAAATAAAGGAATTTGGGCGTTTGGGGGCTGAGAGAATAGTCTTGCCTTAAGAGTCGAATCGCGCTAAAAAAGTAAGAAATTAAGATCAAAATAGCGGCGAACTCAGGTCATCTGGCAAAGATGCTTAGATTAATCTTGGTTTTTAGCGACAGAATATAACAGGGAGGTCACGCCATGAAAAAGCACACTCCCTATATAAAGTACTCAGCCGTTCAACAGTGGGTTATAGCCGCAGCTGTATTACCCTTGATTGTTATATTCTTAGGAGAAATCAATTGATTGAAACGATAAATTACGAAGGATTCCCTCAAATAGCGGGTTCATATCTACATGCGAAAAAGCATAATAAAACGCCTTATATATCTGGATTTGATGCATGCGGAACAGGTGCACAATCATCGGGTTTAGTAGTGTAAAGTACTGAAATTCTGGGTCAAATAGCTGCAATTCTTGAATGTGAACAGCGGTCAAGAGTGATTTAATAAAACTCATAATGTTTGTAAGAGATATTGGCTTGTTAGTCTCAATCCGAGAGCAACTTTTTCGATTCTACGATGGATGTCTTCCGGCTTGCTCACTTATTGAAGTATCAAAGTTAATTCATCCAGATTGGCAAATAGAAATAGAAGTCGTGGTGACGCTTTAAGTTCGCACATACAAGGCGCTTAAGACGGACAGCAAGCGCGGGGCGGCTTTCGTTCAAATCAGTTTTATGTGTTTACGGTGGTTATGTTAGGTTTAGTGGGGCGTTTGCAGCCACTGAGCTTAATGTTATGTGTCAGTGTCCATATAATTGGAGAGTATGAATGCAGTGGATTGCTATTCTTGCCGCTTTAGGCTGGAGTTTACTACAGGTTTTTATTTTGTTTTTATCTACCCAATGTATTTTTAGTCTTATAGAGTATAAATCTTCAACTGAAAATATGTGTCAAAAATTACTGTCACATTCTATTATATGTCTTTTTTACTCTTTATTTATATTACCATTTATTTCATTGGGATTATTTTATTTTGCAGTTATAAATATCACTGCTTGGAGTGAACTTGAACCTGCATTTTGGGTGTTTGCAATTTGGTGGGGGGTATTGTTCACTTTTTCTTTCTTGTTATCGGTAAAAAATCGTATGTAAAATCCAATAAAAGGAAATAGATAACAAACAACATAAAATGTGGGCTGATCTGGGTTTATAGCACGCTCTCAAGGTCAAGGGTTCCAAATTGAACTGAACGGGATGGACTGCCCCTCGTTATCGTGTCGGACAGAACGAAGACAGTAAGTTTCAGACTCTTGTTCATGAGCTCTCCAACTTAATCATTAACACGAATGACCAATGTGAGATGCCGTAATCTTGCACTACAGAGTCCGGCACTAGCAAAGTCCAACGCGGACTGCAAGGCTTTTATTTCTTGGGTTGCGAAAACACCCCACCAAACAAAAATGTCTCTTCACCAGTGATGTAAACGAAGGGGTGCAAGCCATCATTATTGAAAAGTGGCTGTCAGATCATCTAATTTCCTTAAAAAGCCGATTTGATTTTACTCGCCCCCCATCTATCACGGATAATTCCCGCTAATGACTCACCCTAGCCGATAAACGGTGTTGGGTGAGCAACTCGCATACAAAAAGTGGAAACCCTGTTTAATGGAAATCAAAGTTAATTTTCTCGACAATTTGAGACTTGAAGCCAAGTTTGATGATTTTACCGTGATCACCGATCAGCCGATTCGCTACAAAGGGGATGGTTCTGCGCCAAGCCCATTTGATTACTTTTTAGCGTCTTCCGCGTTGTGCGCGGCATATTTCGTTAAGGTGTATTGCAAAGCGCGTGATATCTCGACGGATAATATCCGCTTGTCACAGAATAATATTGTCGATCCAGAAGACCGTTACAATCAAATTTTCCAGATTCAGGTTGAGTTACCGGACGATATATCCGATAAAGATCGCCAAGGAATTTTACGTTCTATTGAACGCTGTACTGTTAAGAAGGTGGTGCAAACAGGGCCGGAATTTAAGATTGAAACCGTTGCCAATCTGGATGCCGATGCTAACGCGATGTTAATGGGGCAGCCTGATGGTTCGTCCAACACCTTTATTCCTGGGAAAGACTTACCGCTAGAGCAAACTATTGCCAATATGACGGCGCTGCTGGCAGACCTTGGTATGAAGATTGAAATCTCATCATGGCGTAATATCGTGCCCAATGTGTGGTCGCTGCATATTCGTGATGCCGCATCGCCAATGTGTTTTACCAATGGTAAAGGGGCATCGAAAGAGAGTGCATTATGCTCGGCTCTTGGTGAATTTATCGAGCGTTTGAACAATAACTTTTTCTACAATGATCAATTCTTTGGGCTGGAAATCGCCAACAGCGAATTTGTCCATTACCCCAATGAAAAATGGTTTGCACTAACAGAAGACGACGCTCTGCCAGAAGGCATCTTAGATGATTACTGTCTGGACATTTATAACCCAGATGACGAACTGCGTGGTTCCCATTTAATCGATACCAATTCAGGTAATAAAGAGCGTGGTATTTGTGCCATTCCTTATACACGCCAGTCTGATGGCGAAACGGTGTATTTCCCGTCAAACCTGATCGAAAACTTGTTTCTAAGTAATGGCATGAGCGCGGGTAATAACCAACAAGAAGCACAGGTTCAGTGCTTGTCGGAGATTTTAGAGCGTGCCGTTAAACGCCAAATTATCGAAGACGAAATTGTTTTGCCTGATGTGCCTATGGAAGTCTTGGCGAAATACCCAAGTATTCTGGCAGGAATTCAGGCTCTGGAGGAGCAAGGCTTTCCCATCCTAGTGAAAGACGCTTCCCTAGGGGGGCAATTCCCGGTAATGAATGTGACGCTGATGAATCCTAAAACGGGTGGTGTCTTTGCCTCGTTTGGGGCGCACCCAAGTTTTGAAGTGGCTTTGGAGCGTAGCCTAACGGAATTAATGCAAGGCCGTAGTTTCGAAGGTTTGAACGACGTACCTAAACCCACATTTAACAGCATGGCGGTGAGTGAGCCTGAAAACTTTGTTGAACACTTTATCGATTCTACTGGTGTGATCTCTTGGCGTTTCTTCAGTGATAAGCAGGATTACGAGTTCTGTGAGTGGGATTTCTCTGGCACCAGTGAGGAAGAGTCCAGTGCACTGTTTGGCATCTTGGAAGGCTTAGGCAAAGAGGTGTATGTTGCACAACTCAGTGACTTAGGTTCGTCCGCTTGCCGTATTTTGGTTCCAGATTATTCTGAAGTGTATCCAGTGGAAGATTTAGTCTGGGATAACACCAATAAGGCTTTGGATTACCGTGAAGATATTCTCAATCTGCATTCGTTAAGTGACAAACAGCTTGCCGACTTAGTGACGCGTTTAGAAGACAGTCAGCTCGATAACTACACCGACATTGCTACGCTGATTGGTATTGTGTTTGATGACAATACGGTGTGGGGCCAGTTAACCATCATTGAACTGAAGATACTGATTTATTTGGCCCTGGGTGAACACGAAGAGGCGTTAGAGCTAGTTGGTGAGTATCTACAATTTAATGACAACACCGTAAAACGTGGCCTCTTCTATCAAGCCATGAATTGCGTGTTAGAAGTGACGTTAGACGATGAGTTAGCGTTGGAAGACTTTATTCATAGTTTTAATCGCATGTTTGGCAAAGAGGTGATGGAAAACGTCGTTGGCTCCGTGACGGGTGAGGTGCGTTTTTATGGCCTGACAAAAACCAGCATGCAGCTTGAAGGCATCGAGCCTCATTTACGCTTGATTGAAAGCTATAAAAAACTTCATCAAGCCCGTCAAGCGAACGCAGGGAAGGTATCGTAGCGATTGGGGCGATTAAATAGCTTTGTGTACAAAAAGCGTTTCAAATGAGACGCTTTTTTTGTGTGCTGGTGAAATATTGACTTAGATCGCATCAAAGTAGAGGATGTATGGGACACTCATTTATGTACACAGCTAAGGCTCTAAGACTAAAGTTTAATAGACCTTCTCTTTTTATTGGCTATAGTTGCTCTTAGCATCCTCAAAACAACTTTAATAATGGAGCGGATCATGGAGTCATTGTCACCATCGCATTCAGTCGTAAAGAACGCAAACATCAGTGAGTCGGAGTTTAACGCTCGCTATCAAGAGTCAGTACAGAACCCAGATGCGTTCTGGGCAAAAGAAGGCCAACGTCTAGATTGGTTTACTCCCTACACCAAAGTAAAAAATACCTCCTTCGCACGTGGCAACGTGAGCATCAAATGGTTTGAAGACGGCGAGTTAAACGCGGCTTACAACTGTATTGATCGTCATTTGGAAAAACATGCTAATAAAATCGCCTACTATCTAGAAGGGGATGGCGAAAATGCCGATAAGAGCGCCATTACCTATCAAACATTACATGATGAAGTGGGTCGACTTGCTAATGTGTTGAAACGTCAAGGCATTAAAAAAGGTGATCGAGTGGCCATTTATATGCCGATGATTCCACAGGCCGTTTATAGTATGTTGGCTTGTGCCCGTATTGGGGCGATTCACTCCGTTATTTTTGGTGGCTTTTCAGCCAACGCCATTGCGGACCGCTTGAATGACAGTAGCGTTAAATTGGTAATGACGTCAGATGAAGGCCGCCGTGCAGGCAATACTATACCTCTTAAGCATAATGTCGATGCCGCTCTTGAGAACAATAAATGCCCTTCGGTTGAGTGTGTTCTGGTTTATCGTTATACCCAAAAAGACGTGCCTTGGGTGGAAGGGCGCGATTTGGATTGGGCCGCAGAAGTAGCAAAAGAGTCGACCTTATGTCCGGCTGAACCTATGAATGCGGAAGATCCTTTGTTTATTCTGTACACATCTGGTTCAACGGGCAAGCCAAAGGGCGTCGTGCACACCACGGGCGGCTATTTGGTGTACGCCTCTTTAACCCATGAGGTCGCCTTTGATCTAAAACCTGACGATGTCTATTGGTGTGCTGCGGATGTTGGTTGGATTACCGGACACAGTTATATGGTTTACGGCCCACTTGTTAACGGAGCAACCAGCGTCTTGTTTGAAGGGGTGCCCACTTACCCTGATTCTGGTCGCATTGGTCGTGTCGTGGATAAATACCAGGTGTCGCTTCTTTACACGGCGCCAACGGCCATTCGTGCCTTGATGGCAAAAGGGGATGAGCCAATCAGCAGCAGCCGACGTGATTCGTTACGTGTATTGGGCAGTGTGGGTGAACCGATTAACCCTGAAGCTTGGTCTTGGTATTTCACTCAGTTTGGTAAGAGCAATTGTCCGATTGTCGATACTTGGTGGCAAACGGAGACTGGTGGCATGATGATGACCCCCCGTGTTGTGCAAACCAATGCGAAGCCTGGGTCATGTACTGGGCCTTTGTTTGGCGTTCAGCCTGCTCTTGTCGATGCTCAAGGTGAATTACAGCAAGGCAATGGACCTGCTGAAGGCGGCTTAGTTATTGTCGATTCTTGGCCTGGTCAAGCGCGTACTGTGTATGGTGATCATGAGCGTTTTGAACAGACCTATTTCAGCACTTTTGAAGGCATGTATTTCACTGGTGATGGTGCTTCCCGGGATGAAGATGGTCATTATTGGATTACTGGTCGCATGGACGATGTATTGAATGTCTCTGGCCATCGTCTTGGTACCGCTGAGATAGAAAGTGCGCTGGTTGCTCATCCATCGGTTGCAGAAGCCGCACTGGTTGGTTATCCACACGACATCAAAGGGCAGGGTATTTATGTGTACGTGACCTTGGTAGACGGTGTTCAGCCAAGTGATGACTTGATGAAAGAGCTCAAGCAGTTTGTGCGTAGTGAGATTGGGCCTATTGCCACACCTGATTTGATTCAGTGGGCGAACAAAGGGTTGCCAAAAACTCGCTCAGGCAAAATTATGCGCCGTATTTTGCGTAAGATTGCGGCCAATGAACAGGATCAATTAGGAGACACAAGTACCTTGGCGGACCCAAGTGTGGTTGATGATTTAATCGATAACCGTTTAAATATGAAATCCTAATAACCTTTTACAAGGATTGTGAGTGATTTCACTTATTATCGCAGATGATCATCCTCTGTTCCGAAGCGCACTAAGTGGTGCGCTTCGTGCAGAAATAAACGGTATTACCATAGAAGAAGCAGACGACTTGGATTCGACATTGCGCTGTTTAAGCGAGATGGAGGAGGTCGATCTGCTTTTGTTGGATTTAAAGATGCCTGGCAGCGGCGAGCTGTTTGGCTTGATACGTATTCGTACCGATTTTCCTGATGTTCCTGTGGCGGTGATTTCTGGTAGCGACGATAGCGCAATGGTCGCGCAAGTCATCGAAGCTGGTGCGTTGGGATTTATCCCCAAAACCAGTGAACCAGCGGTTTATAGCCGTGCGATTCACGCCATTTTAGCGGGCGATATTTGGCTGCCCGATTATCTACAATCTGCATTACAAGACCAACCCACCCCGGATTTGAGCATGCAACACCGAGTAGCAGAGCTCACCCCTCAGCAATATAAGGTGCTTTGTTATCTTCATGAAGGGCTGCTCAATAAGCAAATTGCCCATGAATTATCCATATCCGAAGCGACGGTAAAAGCCCACATTACGGCTATTTTTCGCAAGCTTGAGATTAATAATCGTACACAAGCGGTGCTGGTGGCCAGTGAGTTAAAGCTGCAGATGTGATGCGTAACCTAGAGTTGATATGTTATGCAGGCTGATAAGGGCTTATTCATTGAGCTTGCTCACTGTTTGTGTCATATGGAGTTATCAATATATTCAAGGGCTTAGACAAAGGTGTTTGCTTGGCTTTCTCTTTGTTTATGGATGTGTTGAATCAAGGCGCGTAATTTTGCTGGTTTAGCCGGTTTAGCCATATAGATCACGTTATTCTCTTTACAGTGATCCACAAGCTCTGGTTCTCGCTGTGCTGTGATGAGTACCGCTGGGATATCCCTATTGGCCTTGTGGCGTAGCTCACGAATAAGCGATAAGCCGTCTTGCCCCTGTTCCAGTTGATAATCGACCAACAATAGTTCTGCTTCTCCTTCTGCTTGTCTGGCATCCGCCGCACTTTTAAAGGTTTGGCAGTCACATTGCCAGTGACTTAATAAAGAGGTCATCGCTGTGAGGTTATTTGGATCATCGTCGATGCACCAGACGTAACAGTGGGCGAGATGAAGAGGCTTGTCTGTCGATGTTAAGGGCAGGTTAAGGGCGCTTTTCTGTTTATGGATGGCATGAGGAATGCGAATCGAAAAACAGCTGCCTTTTGTTGGAGTAGAGCGTAACTGAGTTTCCAGACCTAATTTACTTTGCAGGCGTCGAACTAGGCCCAACCCTAACCCCATCCCTTGTTCTTTGGTGTTTTCCCAACGATAAAAATCGTCAAACACTTTTTTCTGTTCCGATTCGGGAATACCAATACCTGTGTCCCATACTTGCAGTAATACATAATCTTTTCGCTTACGTGTGCATAAAAGAATTCGTCCTTTGGCGGTGTATTTTACGGCATTGGAGACAAAGTTCTGAATGATACGGCGTAGGTAAATCGGATCGCTATGGACATGTAAGGGTAAAATACGAGTGGATAAGGTGAGGGATTTATTGTCAGCAATGACACCAAACTCCGCAATAATAGGTGACAAGATTTCTTCTAGATTACAATCGACTAAATTGGGTTTAATGGCCCCTTGATCTAAGCGTGCGATTTCCAATAGGGTAGAAATAAGGGATTCAGTTGATTCGAGAGAGTCGGATAATTTATCAACAACGTTTGCAGTATTGGCAGCCAATTCGCTGGATTGCAACACCCCCATATAGAGTTTTGCTGCGTTTAACGGTTGGAGAATGTCGTGACTGGCAAGGGCTAAGAATTCGGTTTTCGAGGCGTTAGCATGCTCGGCTTCCGCTTTGGCTTTTATCAAGGCTTTTTCCGCGATATTACGACGTTCTATCTCTTCCATTAAGGCTTGGTTGATGCCCTGTACTTCTACTGTACGGGCTTTAACGCGTTTTTCTAGATCGATATTGGCTTCTTTAAGGGCTTGCTGACTTTCAATGTGCTCCGTGACATCGGTAAAACTGGTGACAAAGCCACCGCCAGGCAGCGGGTTTCCGACCATTTCAATCACTTGTCCATTGGCTCGGCGTCGTAAAAAACGATGGGCGCAGCCTTTGCGTAAATAGCCTAAACGTTTGTTGACCAGATCTTCCACTTCGCCTACGCCACATTCTCCGCGCTCAGCATTATGGCGAATCAAGTTTTCAACGGGTAAGCCAATTTTCAACAGACCTTCTGGATAAGGGTAAAGTGTTAAGTAGGTTTTGTTCCAAGCCACCATGCGTAATTCTTTGTCGATCACACTGATGCCGTGGTCTAAATTGTCCATCGAAATAAACAATAAATTTTGATTAAACTGGATCGCCTGAGTGGTTTCATCTAGGTAGGTTACCATTTCTTCTACCTTGATACGCTTATCCACTAAGACCGAATTAATGATGGTCCTTGCCGATGAACCACCTAGAACGCCGCCTAAAATACGCTCGCAATAATCGATAAAATGGCTATCAGGGGGCATATTGGCAGAAAGGTGATGAGCGTGCTCAGTTTCAAAAGTGGTTAAGACTTGTTGGCATTTTTGGGCGCCTAAGAAGGTTTCCAACAGGACAAAAAGGTCACTGTTTAGGGCTTTGCTTTTAGGTTTGAAAAAACGGTGCTCAATCTCCGCAGTGGGGCTGACAAAAGCGGTGGCTTGTATCCGATCAATTAAACGCTCTGTCGATAAGAGAGAGCCGACGATATATCCTATGATATTGACGATTAAACTAATAAAAGCCCCATGGCTGAGCAACATGGACCAAGATTTTTCGTCATGTAATGTCCAGTTCATGTTGCCTGTGAGAGGCATCATGAGTAATACACTCCAACATAAAAAGCCCAGAATTAAGCCTGCGTAGACTCCGTATGCATGACCTCGCTTCCAATAAAGTCCTCCGATGACGGAGGGGAGTAATTGCAGTACCAAAGAAAAAGCAATTAAGCCTATTCCCGCCAGGGATTCGCTGTTTGCCATTTTCTGATAATACAGAAAAGACAGGGTTAAAATCCCCATCATGGCGAGGCGTCGAATGATTAAAATGCGACGCCTATAAAAGGGTAAGGCTTGTTGGGCGTTGCTGCGCGCCAGCATTAAAGGCAGCACCACATCGTTACTGATCATGATGCTTAAGGCAAAGGTTGAGATAATGACCATCGCGGTGGTCGCAGACATGCCGCCCAGAAAGATCAGCATTTTCAGGGGTAAATTATCCGATGCCAGAGCAAATTGAATCACATAGGTGTCGGCATTGATGTCACTTGAGAATAAACTTTGTCCAGCAATCGCAATAGGGGGAATAATCAGCGCAAAGATTAATAAATACAAAGGAAAAAGCAGACGTGCCATATTGGATTGGCGCTTATTCTGATGGTCGACTACCGTGACATGGAATTGTCTTGGTAAGCAAATCACCGCTGCAGCAGACATGAGGGTCTGCATCACAAAAGAAAAAGAAATAAGCTGATTCGAGTGCCATGCACTTAGGTCGAGGGTGATAGGGGTTAACTCTGGCAGGTTTTTTCTCATTGCGACGACGGCCACGACCCCCACACCGACAATCGCAATCAGTTTAAATAAAGACTCCGCCCCTATGGCCAACATCATGCCAGAGCGATACTCGGTCACTTCCACTTTCCGGGTACCAAATAACATCGCAAATCCACCAATCAAGATGGTTGCGATCAACACCACAAGGTTCGCCGAAGGCTCATCCTGATTGACAAATAAAGCGAAGTTAGAGCCCAGTGCTTTGAGTTGCAAAGCGATGTAAGGAATGATGGCCACCATGGCAATTAAAATCACCAGAGGTGCGGTTAATGGCCGTTTACCATAGCGAGAAGAGATAAAGTCGACAATGGAGGTGATATTCTGCTTGTGACTGACGGCAATCATCTTGCGGATAAAGGGAAAGGCAAACAAGTACAGCAAAATCGGGCCAAGTAAAACGGGTAAGTAATTCCAACCAGACCGAGAGGCTTCGCCAACCGCGCCGTAAAAGGTCCAAGCCGTACAGTAAATCGCCAGTGAAAGGCTGTAAACAACGGGGTGTCGAGTCAGCTTCTTCGCGGTTGGGCTTTCCTTATCTCCCCATAGAGCGATCCAATATAAACCCAGAATATAAAGTATGGCTAATAGGGCCCAAAAAAGCGTCATCGATTACATTACCTGTGCTAAGACTTATTATGATAATTCGCCAATGTAACATAGCTTATTCCAGAATCCTCTACGACTTAGGTCGAGATTCATCTCGACAATGACCCTTGACTAAAGTCCAGCCTATAAAAGTTCTAAGGTTTGGTAGGTCGTGCTTCAGCGCGATGTGGTTTGTTGTCAGGATAAATCTTGATTTTGTATGATGATCTTTAGGAACTAATGCTCACATGGGAATGTGAGCATTAGAGAAGGCGTAATGTCAGAAAGTGTGTTGACCGACTACTTTTGGTAGATCTCATCCCAAATTTGGGACATCCCTGCATACACTGCAGACGCTCCACAGATAAGTCCTTCGTAGCCTGCTAAATGCGCAATAGTCGCACTTCCTGTGTAATCACCCAGTGCGAGTAGGAAAAACAGAACGGTTAAGGTAGCGAAGACGACTTGCAGAGATTTGCTTAATCGCAGGGTGCCAATAAATAGACCGCCTGTAAACACTCCCCACAGGATAAGATAGGCGACCATCGATGAGCCTTTGGGCCCATCAGACAACCCCATTTTGGGTAAAGTGATTAGTGCAACGAGAGTCAGCCAGAAAAAACCGTAAGAGATAAAAGCGGTGGTACCAAAGGTATTGCCTTTTTTCCATTCCATAATGCCGGCAATCACTTGAGCCAAGCCGCCATAGAAGATCCCCATGGCCAGTATCATTGAGCCTAAAGGAAACAAACCAGAGTTATGTAAGTTCAACAAGATGGTTGTCATACCAAAAGCAAGCAGACCCAATGGGGCTGGGTTGGCTGACAAATCGACATTTTTGATTGAAGACGTGACGTTTTCCATAGATACCTTCTTATTATATTTATTTTAGTGATTGTATTTTTACCCAAAAACGTTTTAGCACCACAATCAGCTTTCGGAATCTAACGTATTTCCGATGCCTGATGTTGGCGTCTGATCTATAGTGTCTGGTTTCAGATCATTCGTCAGTTCGACTTTAGTCGTATACAAGCTGACTGGTATATCATGACAAAGGGGGAGCTAGTCTTAGTGATTGCTATTAGTGCTTTTTATGATCATTCTAGTGGCTACTAATAACAGGTTGGGAGTATGTGTTAATGCTTGGTCGATCAATCTTCTGTGTGTTGCTAACGTGTTGTTTATCTGCTTGCGCTGTTCAAGATGTGTACCCTAATGCCCGTGATCCGATTGATGTAAGCCAGGTGAAGGTCTTTAAACAGGCGCCGGATTTTTCTTATGAAGTCATTGGCATGATTAGCTCACCTGCCTTTGATACCTTTGATCGACATACCATTGTAGCGAGTGCCATCCATGGGTTGAAAAGAAGAGCAGCCGCACTGGGGGCAAATGGTGTCATTATTGGCAATACTGAGATGTTTTTAGCATCCTATATGCGAAGCCATACTGGTACCTATTTTTTTAGAGGTATGCCTTGGATGGGAGGAATGAATTATAGGCATAGATTTTACGGTTGCTGTGGATTCTATGGTTGTGATGGATTTTATGGCTGCGACGGTTTTCCACCTGTGCAATTAAGCGGCGAAGCAATTTTTTATCCTAAGAAAAAAGGTTCTCTTAAAAATGATGAGTAAAGAAGGGGGGGAGCCTTTTTAACGACTTAATGGCGTGTTTATCACCTTTTCGACGATGTTTAGGCTGAGAACACAGAATGGTATTTTTGCAAATAGGATCTTTGTGTGAAAGAGGGTCTTTGTGATGAAAAAAATTCGCTTGGCTATTCTCTATGACAAACCTTATTCTGGAAAAATATAAAGTATGAGTGATGCTGTTATGCGTGTATCTTATCTTGGCTCTTCTGAATCAGCTTCCGTCCTTGCTATGAGCAGGGCACAAGCGTTGGTTCATTCTCAGTTCTCCTTCGTTGATGAATCCGTTATGCAAACAACGAGTCCACATTCAATGACCATCTTCTTTGTGCGTGCTCAAGGCAGTGCAATGAAAGAATTTGGCATTCAATCGGGCGATATTTTAGTGGTGGATCGATCTTTAACCGCACGCAGTGGGGATATTGTTCTGGCGCGTGTGAATGGTGAAATAACGGTACATACCCTCATGTTACAACCCGATGTATTGCTGCGCCCCAAAAATAAGGCTTACCCAGCGGCGGCATCAATGAAAGTATCTGGGTTGGATGTTTTAGGAGTGGTTGTTAATGTGATTCATCAGTCGACAGTAGAAGAAAAAGCAGAATTATAATGATAGGACTTAGCTCTCTTTCCTAGAGAATGTTCTGATACATCTGTTTCTAAAAATGGTTTTCGGATAGGTCTTTGCTGGTTGGTAGTTTATGTTTGAGGTTAGTCATGGAAGAGATTGTCAGTAAGTCAATGTGCCGATTAGAGCGGGCGGTTGAGTTGCTAAAAAATGGTCAATTGGATCGATGTGAATTTAGGCGGTCGATGAATGATATCGCCTATTTAAACTTGGTCGTAATATCAAGCCATGGTCAGCAGCAGGAATATATTATCGAAAATGAGCAGGGAGGTTGTTTGAATATTCTAGAATACGACCAAGCGGTTAGTGTGGCCTTGAAAATTGGTTTTGTACCTGAGCAAATAAAAATTAATTTATTATAGTCACGTTTCTTCATATTGAATGCCTTAGATCGTCAGGCATTCAATAAAAAATCCCGACCTGTTACCTTTTGCTTTTTAATATGAAAGACAGAAGGTAACTGATCGGGATTTTTTTAGCCCATAGGGGCCGTTGAGAACCAATAAAAAGCACTAACTAATTAAGGCTTATCTTTGCCTTTTATGATGCGGTTTTCTATTGTTTCCCTGTCGTTGTTTACCGTCCTGCTGCCGCCTTGTTGTTACGGTAGCAGGACGATCTAATCAACTATGACTCGAGTGTTTCCCCGGCGGCTCTTGAATAAGCTCGTTTGTATCTTGGTTGACATCTTTTGAGCCAGACAATGGACGAATTTGGCCATTTTCACGATGAAAACCAATATCTTTTAGAAAATGGTCATCAAGATGGCGAAACGCTTGTTTGGTTCTGCGAGCTTCTAAGTAGTCTTTTGCTAGGTTAAATAGGGCGATAATACTCATTCTAATTCTCCAAAAATACTATTTTGGCGGAATTTACGAGGTTTAATGTTTGCCTAGAGATATAGACCGCGTAAATTCCGCGGTCAATGTGATATTACATAGACATTGAACGCGTAGGATGCAAGGCTTGCCCATTATTACGAGACAAAAGGAATGCAACTGAAGACGGAACGTTATTACGTTTGGCGTTCATCATCATTGCGTCCTCCATTTCTACGTATTAATCCAGCAAGTTATGCGAAAAACGTTAACAGTATCGGGTTTCTCGATTGACTGTTGAGGAAGTAAAATGATTATGGTTAGTAATGATCATAATAACTTCCTCCGTTTATTTGCGTTAAACTCTATGTAATGTTTGATATTCCATTTAGGCTAAAAAACTGTGTTGATTTTAGGGCTAAATAGAATAAAACCTATTACGCCTTAATCTTTGCTTTATGTCAAATAAAAATAAATAAATAACTGAAAAAAATTTTAAGGGGCGTTGTGCCTTAATTGGCAATGCCTTATAAGCCTTGGTTTTAGACGACTTATTCGCATTTTATTTAACCATTCGGTCAGGATTTTTGTGTCTCATTTTGATGGTATTGTGTGGTAATTTACCGGAATAGCATCATTTGCTGTACAATACGCGCATCTTTATATTGGCAGAGCAGTGTTGATCCTCTCAGGTGCTCTGTTCTTGTCTATTTCCACTTTTAGCAGTAAGTGAACAAGCATGGCAATCAAAGCAACGGTGTATAAAGCCTCCCTTCAAGTGTCCGATATGGACCGTCAGCATTACCAAAGTTATGACTTAACCTTAGCGCTTCATCCATCTGAAACAGAAGAACGCATGATGGTACGTTTAGCCACCTTTGCATTATTGGCTGATGAAAAGGAAGGGGCGGAGCAGTTAAGTTTTACGAAGGGAATTAGCACGGAAGATGAACCGGATCTGTGGCAGAAGAATTTTTCAGACGACATTTTAATGTGGATAGAATTAGGTCAGCCAGATGAGAAGCGCCTGCGTAAGGCCTGTGGTCGTGCTCAGCAAGTAGTGGTAGTGAATTACAACGATAAGTCTGATATTTGGTGGGAACAGAACAAAAGCAAAAACAGTCGATTTGATAATCTACGAGTATTGCAATTTGCCGAGTCGCAAGTGCAAAAGCTGGCAGCCTTATGTACCCGCTCTATGCAATTAAACGTGACGGTGCAAGATGGCGACATGTGGGTTTCTAGTGATGTAGGTGAATGCACCCTGCACCCAGTATGGCGAGGCGGGCAATAAGCCGACCTCGCGTCTTGATTAGGCCTTGTGCAGAGCTCTTTGAAATAAGGCTACCGCTTTTGTATAGCATTCCAGTGCAAGAGCGGGATCATAGCGATCTCCTTCGTCGCGCATAAAGGCGTGCTGAGCATTAAATTCATGCCAGCTGAATAAACGATTGGTATCGATCAATTGTTGATAAATTTTCTGCCGGCCTTCGATGGGCACATGAGGGTCTTGTTTGCCCCACACCATGACAATTTCCCCTTGAATCTCCCCTGTGCGAGTGAAAGAGTCATTACCTTCACCACAAGGGATGGTATTCGAGTGGATGTCCGTTGCATACAGGCAGAAGGTCGCTTGTATGCGCGGATTAAGCGCGGCGCGGTAGGCAAGGTGGCCACCTAAGCACACGCCCATGCTGCCAAACTGTCCGGTGCAATACTCTGCTTTAGCAAAAAAGTCTAAGATGGCAACGGTATCACTATCGTGAGATTCTAGAGGCTTGGTAAACTTATCGGCGTTGCCTTTATCTTTGCCTTGATCATCGTAACCCAATACAGTACCAATTGGGTTTAGTTCATGAAAGACTTCCGGCACGATAACCACGAAACCATGCCCAGCCATCATCGCTGCAGAGCGAGCAATGGGGGCTGTTTGCTGGAAAATTTCAGAGTAAAAGATAATACAAGGGAATTTTCCATCCCCTTGAGGTCGATAGACAGTGCAGCGCATGGTTCCTGTCGGCGTGTTAAGATTAACATCGTGTTTTTGAATGATCATGAAATTCCTTACGAAAAGTCGTGTTTGAATAGCCAAAGATGGCTCTATGATATTCGAGCCTGCGAGGATGGGCCAGACATACTCAGTCAGTTAATCTAAAATGCCGTGTCTATTAACCTAATAAGCGGAAGCAAGGCGTGCGAATATTATTACTTAGTGCCTATGAGGCGAGCAGTCACAAAGCCTGGGCAAATAGCCTGATGAATGGGTTGGGTGAGCATGATTGGACCTACCTAGCGCTTCCGCCAAGGCATTTTGCTTGGCGTATTCGTGGTAACGCCATGAGTTTTGCGTTTGATAAAGTATTCAAACCCTCGATTGAACAAGCGTACGACTTGGTGATCGCAACGTCCATGACGGATTGCGTTGGGCTAAAAGCCTTCTGCCCAAACTTACAGTCTATTCCTTGGTTATTGTATTTTCACGAAAACCAATTTGCCTATCCCGCCAGCGACAAACAACAAGGTCTGGTTGAAATGCAAATGGTCACTTTATACAGCGCTTTAGCGGCGAATCAGTGTGTCTTTAATAGTCATTTTAATAAACATTCTTTTTTCGAGGGCGCTCGTCGCTTGCTCAAAAAATTGCCAGATTACGTCTCGCCAGACTGGTTGAGTAACATAGAAGGCAACGCCCATGTTGTACCTGTGCCAATAGACATTGATTGGAAAAATAGAGGCGAACGGAGCCGAACAAATCTCTTTCAAAATAATTCTCCGCTTAGATTAGTATGGAATGCCCGTTGGGAGTTTGATAAAGGGCCTGAACGATTGCTGGCCATCTTGCAGGCGTTACAGTCCCGAGGTGTGGATTTTGAAATCGCTATTTTAGGCGAACAATTTCGTACCATACCTAAAGCGTTTGAGGTTATTCAACATCGCTTTGCTTCCTGTATCCGACAATTTGGTTTCGCACCAAGCCGAGATGAGTATCTTGGTTTTTTGGCTACGTCGGATATCGTGCTCTCTACGGCCTTGCATGAATTTCAAGGGCTAGCGGTTCTTGAAGCCGTTGCTCTTGGGTGTGTGCCCGTTTTACCTGCTCGACAAGTGTACCCAGAACTCTTTGGGCCAGCTTATCTTTATGATAGTCATTTAAATGATATCGCAAAGGAAGCCACTGCCGCGGTGGATCGCATTGTGCTGCTTGTTAATGAGGAAACCACGGCACCACAGGTGAATGAGTACCAAAGGGCGACGGTGTTAAAACACTATCGGGCACTAATAGAAAACATAAACACACTATAGTGTCTTAATCGGCCAGTCGATCTTAAACTCGGCTGGCGAGTGCTTTTTGCCATTCAGGTCCTAACTCTTTAATAAGAAGAGCCTGTGAAAAAACGTGATGAGCATTCTTATATTGTTTATCCATGAAGGCTTGAAAGAGGGTTTTCACACTCACGGATTCGGCTAATTGGCCGACTTTTATCAGCTCGTCACCTTGTTCAATAAAGCCTTCTTCTATCACTCTAAAATACACACCAGTATAGTAATGGTCGATAAAGAGTTTTATGGCAAGGGCATTATTTAAAGCAATACCAAGTTTATAGCACGGCATTCTTGGCTGACTGACTTCCAAGAGACACTCACCTAAACGGAAACGGTCGCCAATAAAAATATCGGACTCATCTAGACACGATATCGTGAGATTTTCGCCAAAGGCGCCGGGTGTTAAGTTCTGGTTATTGAGAGTATGACGCCAGTAATCGTAGTGATGGTAGGAAAAAGCATAGACCGCTTTGTGAACGCCGCCATGTCTTACCATGTCACCTTGTCCATCTCCCTCAATGTTGTTGCTTGTGACAAGCTTTTTACCTGTACAGGGCTGTTTAAAGATTCCTGTCAGCACGCTTGTCCCATTATGTTCAACCATTTTAGGTTGCGATACGTTCAATGATATAAGCTGCATTTGCTTTCTCCCATCTGTCTCTTGTGCGGTTTATCATTCACTTGTCTTTTTCTGTGAGCGGATCATTTGCTTGCAACGTTTTTGATGGCGAGCAGAAAGGCGGCTAAGACAAATAAACTTCCTGACATTTGATTGAAATAGTGACCTAGATGAGATCGGTACTTGGCGGCTAGAAAATCAGCAAACCTGCCGTAACCACATAAAAACAAGCCATCAATCGTAAGGTAAGTGATGCTTAGAATGAAAAATTGCGCTGCCATGGGTTGGGATTGCGATAAAAACTGAGGAAATAAGGCAGCGAAAAAGATGATCGCCTTTGGGTTGGCTGCTGAGGTGATAAATCCCTGCCAATATAAAGAAGGGGCTGAGCGCTGAGAGGCCGATTTAATCGGAGAATGTTTGGTAAAAAATAGTCGAATACCCGCATAGGTGAGATAGGCGACCCCCGCCCATTTGATCGCGACAAAGTAATTTTGTGATGACTGAAGAAGGCTTGCTAATCCAACCGCTGCGGCAAGCATTTGCAAGAAATTGGCTGACAGATCTCCCACGGCTGTCGCCGTTGATCTCTGAAAGCCGTTAGTTAAACTGTTCGAAAGCATAAGAATATGGCTTGGTCCCGGTATGCACATAAAAGCGAGGACTGTCATTAAATACACTAACCAGACTTGCATGCTCATGGGGCTTCTCCCTTTAGGTTTATTGAGAAAGGCAACTGATAAGATTGCTAAGGAGAGATCATGCTATAGGAAAAGAGGATGGCTTAATTTACACTATAAGACATAAAACCTAGATAAGTTGCCAAGTATGAAATCGAACGAATTGATTCAAAAATTTGCCGATCACCAAGTCATTTCGTTGTCCATGGATATGCCACCGCATTTTGTCGAGCAACCCCATGAGCATCCTTGGCATCAAATCATCTTTCCTATTTCAGGGCTATTGCAGTCAACTATTGATAATAAAAGCGTGATTGTTCCGCATAATGGGATACTCTTTGTGCCAGCACACACCATACATAAGTCCATTTCTGTGACAAGAACACAGTTTTTAGCGGTTTATCTCAACCCGAAGTGTCATGTGCATTACGGAAATGAACCGAAATCCTGTTTAGTCACACCGTTTTTAAAAGAACTCATCGTATTATTAGTGAAACAGGGGGTGGACAACCATTTGCAGCAAATGACGACCAATTTGCTGCGTGTATTGTGGGATCAAATAGCCCTTGCTGAACGCTATGAAATTCCTTTGTTGATTCCTAGGGATAGAAGGCTACTGTCTATCTTTAATGAGTTGAATCAACAGCCAGACCTGTCGTTCACCCTAGCAGAATGGGCCCAGAGAGTGGGGGCCTCCCAGCGAACACTCTCGCGACTTTGCGCAAGGGAATTCAATCAATCTTTTTCATTATGGCGGCAAAATATTAGATTGGTGCTATCGCTAGAGCGACTCGAAAAAAATCGAGCTGTTCATGAAGTGGCCTTGGATTTGGGTTACCAGTCTGATTCAGCCTATATTTTTGCCTTTAAGAGCTTGTTTGCCTGCACGCCCAGTCAATATCGCAAGCGTTATTTGCTTGCCAATGCTTCGACTGTGATCTAAAGGAAAGCCTGTCTTTATTCGTCATTTCTTTAAGTAGTCACCGCTTATTCAGGCTGTAGCAATAGCGTCATTTTTACTGTGCTGATTAAAACGAAAGAAAACCAGTATTTGCTATTGACCTCAAGTTAACCTGAGGTTTTATGCTTGCTTCAATACATGAGGCATTCAATACCAATAAGCAGTTATGGAGATTTCTAATGAGTATTATCGCCCTTTTTAACTTAGCGAAAGAATATCTAGAAACGCGTCGGACAAAACGAGCCTTTCGTCACCTAGATAATCATTTCTTAAAGGACTTGGGATTTTATCGCGAAGAAGGGCATATTTACCCTTTATCGGGCAGTAAAGAGGTGACAGAAGAAACAAAAGCATTTGCTCAAAAAACACCGACTGAAGCGCCATTAAAGCGCTGAATAAATCGGGCTGCTTGGCAACTTGTCTTTATATGGTGTTGAATCAGCCGGATTAATATCCGGCTGATAAGCATTGGCAGGTTCTAATTCATCGGAGCGCTGAATGATCAGTGCGTCTGATTATCGGGTGACTTTAAGGTTGTGTTTTTGCTGAAACCGCTCGATGGCAAGCTCTATCAGCTGGGTAACGAGTGACTGCTGTGATAGACCAGAATGTTCCCACAGTTTTGGGTACATGCTAATGTTGGTAAAACCAGGTAATGTATTGATCTCATTAATGAAAATCTCATCATCTGGTGTTAAAAACATGTCTACCCGTGCGAGTCCAGAACAGCCCAGTAGCTGATAGACCTGAATGGCCGTGGCTTGAATTCTAGCCGTTTGGCTTGCGCTAATGTCGGCGGGAATGTTCAGTTCGGTGGCATCGGCATCCAGATATTTGCTTTCATAGCTATAAAATTTGTCACGGGTAAGGATCTCGCCGACGCTGGAGGCCATTACCTGATCGTTGCCAAGAATGGCGACTTCCAGTTCACGTCCGTCTACGGCTTGTTCGACCAGTACTTTTTGATCGAATTGGAAAGCATGGGTTATGGCTTGGATCAGGGTTTCTGTATCGCTTGCTCGGCTGACACCAATGGAAGACCCCATGTTTGACGGTTTGACAAACACCGGGTAGCCATATTGGGCTTCGATCTCATCGATTGGCCATTCCTTTTGCCAATGATAGAGTGTTGTAAACGCCGCGTTATGGATGCCAGCATCCCGTAGTAGGCGTTTCATGATGTCTTTATCCATGCCGACCGCACTGGCGGTGACATCGGCACCGACACAGGGCAAATTCGCCATTTTAGCCAACCCTTGAACCGCACCATCTTCGCCATAAGGCCCATGCAGGACGGGAAATAATACATCGATTTGCCCAAGTGCCTCTTTATTGTCCATACGCACCAGCTGTCTTTCTGGGCCATTTGGTATCAGGCCCACTTGGGGGGAGGACACATTAAGAGCAATGTCTTTTGGGTTATCCGCATGAAATAACTTTATGGACTCTTCGTTTAGGAACCAGCGTCCATCACGGTCTATGCCAATGAGAATTGGCGTGAACCGCTCAGGATCAAGAGAACGAATCACATTCTGAGCCGACTGTAAGGAAACTTCATGTTCCGCCGAACGCCCACCAAAAACAATAGCAACGGTGATTTTACCTGCTGTCATATCAATTCCAACTGCGCAATGAATAAGTCTCGATTTATAGCTTGAGTCTAGCAGCCCGACCAGCGTTGTCCTACTTGGGCCTCGCGGTACCAACGCATTAACACTTTATGATTATCATCGTCAGCCGCTGGTGACCATGGGGCAAAATCCTCTTCTTTGAAGGCTTTATAAGGGCCTTGTTTTACTTCAAAGATGACCGCATCGGTGTCCAGTGAGAGTACGGCGTGCCAGCCCGCAACAGGTGTTTCAATAACGGAGTCTTCTTCTCCTAAGACGGCACGGTTGATCACTACGCCCTCATCGTCAAAAGTCAGGACGATGAAACGACCACGCAATGCTGTGAGCAGCTCCCATGTTTCCATATGACGATGAGGGCGAATGTAGGTGTCTGGCTCCATCGCGATGGCTAAACGTTGAACGGGGTCTGATAAATCACTATGAATATTGTGATTCATTCGCAGACGGGGTGATAGTCGAGCGTCATCGCTAAGCGCGGAAAGTTGGTCAAAACTGAGTTTATTCATGGTGTAGGACACTTAATATAAAAAGAAAAAGTATGCTAATGCCAGTGTCACGACGAGTCAAACTTGTTTTATAAAGGCAGAGCGAATCAGGCCAATACCCGCTAATGCAAAAAGCCCTGAAACAGAGGCATCAATCCAGCGACTCGCTTTCTTATAGCCATTCATGACACCGTTCAAAGAAAACACAATGGAGTAGAGGGCATTCGTGAAAAAGCCAACGAGTACGCACACAAAAACGCCTAGTACAAGAAACGCCGTGCTATCGTTAGCTCCTAGGCCTACGGACAGGGCGGCCATCCAAGCGATTACTGTTTTAGGGTTCGATACATTGAGGAAGACGCCTTTAATAAACCAGCTCATAAGGGATCTTGTGCCTATTTCAACTTGGCCCATGTTGTTATCGGGATGTATCGCGGATTTAGCGGATAAAAAAGCTAGCCAGATGAGATAGAGACCTGCGAACACTTTAAGCGCCATAAGTAAATAAACAGAACTTTGCAGAACCACACCTAGGCCGCTTGCGGCAATAACGCCCCAAAATACCAACCCCGTGGATAGTCCCGCTCCATAGATTAAGCTGGTTTTTCTTCCTAAACGCATGGCCACGGTGGCATTAGAAACCGTGGCAGGTCCAGGTGATACCGCAATCACAAAGAAAGCGAGACCGATACTAAGTAAAGAGAGCATATTTATTTCCTCATGCAAGTGGAGAAGATGACAGTATTATTGTGATAATGCGTATTGTAAAAACACTGTGGGTCTACTCACGCACCAGTCGTTCAACATTCAATTTAATGGAGCTATTCCTCAGAAAACAGCTCTTTTAGCATTGGCTCAGGGTTGTTTAAAAATGCTTTAGTGACCTCATAATGTTCTGTATCTTGGTATTTTATTGGATACAGTCCCGACTTGTCGATTTGATAAATTTTAGCGCCGGGGTAAGCCATTAAAATGGGGGAATGGGTTGCAATAATGAACTGCGACCGCTGTGTCACGAGTTGATGCATTCTGCTTAAAATAGCTAGTTGTCGAGTCGGTGAAAGAGCCGCTTCCGGTTCGTCAAGCAGATAAAGTCCATCGCCAGAGAAGCGCTTTATCATAAGTGATAGAAAGGATTCTCCGTGGGATTGATGGTGTAGCGATTTCCCACCATAACTGTCTTTAATTGCAGGTGGATTAATATAGGGAAAAGCAGCCTCGTCTAACTCGTCAATATTGGTAGCGACGTTATAGAAGCTTTCTGCCCGAAGAAAAAAGCCATCTTTATAGCGCTTAAAAGACTTTGAAAATCGCAAGTAACGATGTAGTTCAGAATGGGTGCTACGAGTGCCAAAGTTAAAGTTCTTTGTACCGCCTTCGGCGTTGAATCCTAGACCCACCGCAATGGCCTCGAGCAGGGTTGATTTACCACTGCCGTTTTCACCAACTAATATGGTGACTTCTTTGTCAAATTCTAAAAAATCCAGCTCTTTGACCGCCGGGATTGAGAAGGGGTAGACATCGAATGAATCGATGGTTTTCCTTTTCAGCTCAATTTCTTTTAGATAGGGCAAGGATTCCATAAATTGTCCCTAGCCGCTTTTAACGGCATGAATCGTTATGTGATCGTTTGTTTCTCGTTCATAGCGTTGGATGTCTAGTATACTAAAGCCTGATAGTTCTAGCTCAGCAACGAGATCTTCAGCGGAGCTAATATGACGATAAACGATACCATCTTTAAAAAGCTGATAGCTATCACCTTTTGAACATAGGCTACTGACAAAAAAGACGCTCGCTTCTTGTAAAGCGCCTTCATGCGGGTCTGCTAAAGAGCCCTCGCGCGGGTCTGCTAAATAGTCATGTACTTTTTTTAGAAAGGTTCGTCTATCGTCACCAATAATGCAGTGCAAGCCGTTGCCATCGATTATTACCTGTTCTGAATTAGCCAGTCGCTCGTTGCCACCCCAGCCCGCCCAACCTGCGTTTTTCGCCTGAACATACATGTCATCATGAATAGTGTAATTTGGTTGTTTGCTATTGTGATCAGTTGTCACTTTACCGTCCTCAATTCCAGAGAGCGAGCTTTCTCGTTATATGGGATAACGCTAGTCTGATAGATAGTAAGTCACGGTTGAAACAACTCTAACTTTTTTGATTTGAGGGTTGTTCTTGTCTCTTTCGCTAATGCTAAATTGACCTTGTGAAGCAGTTTTAATTTTACCCAATGTGCTTTTTGAGTCGGAAGCAAATTTCTCGGCAACCTCACGAGCGTTTTGGGTCGCCTCTTCAATCATTTTGGGTTTTACTTCGTTTAGGCGAGTGAAAAGGTATTCTGTTTGCGCCTGATAATTGTTGCCAGTAAAGACGATGCCTTGTTTTCCTAAGTCTGACATATTCTCCATAACACGGCGCACAAGGTCTATATTTTTGGAATAGACAGTGACGGTTTGGGTGGCGGTATATCTGAATTTAGCTTGGCTATCATTGCCGTATTGTTGGGCAGATTTATCAATGATTGAGGGAGAAGAGAAAGAGATTTCATTCGCTCCAATGCCTGATTTTTCCAGAAAGGCTTTGATTTTTGCGGTGTTGTTATCAATCTCGTCGTATACTTTTTCAAGGTCGTTGCCGGCGATATTAAACTGAATGGGCCAAATAACAATGTCGGCTTTGTATTCTCGTTCGGATAGTCCTTTTACGGTCACCGTTCGCTCTAATTCCTTGTATTGGATGGCGGCATGACCAAGCAGATAGCCAAGCGAGGACAGGCCAATAATAATACAGACTCCCAGAATGAGTGAGCTGGTTCTATTCAATGTCGACACAACGTTCTCCCTTTGAATGTGATGGTATTGAATCTAGATCCATCTAAGTACATTGTTATGTCGCGGCAGAAAAGTCAATATGCGGTTCTACTTGGTGTCGTCGTGTATTTGTACCAAAGGCAGCTATTCGAATTATGTTTAACACGTAAGAGTTGATGTGTTCACAAACCAAGTATCATTTTTCCGGTGAATGCCAATGACAATAAGTCCTTCGCGTTTTTCGTAAATGCCTTTCCATACAAAACGGTAGCATCCGTCGTGATCGTCATCACGGTAGCCTTGTAACGAACCAAAATACTCGTAACTTAGGTTCTTACCATTTCTCGCGTTCATGTGTTTTATATCATCTTCAAAACGCGCTCGAGAAAAATCGACCAGATCTTTTTCTTCATAATGTTTTATGAACAGCTCATAGTCACCAGTCTCGTCTGCTTTCAGCATTTCTTTTAAGAAGCCTTCCGCGATGGCTTTTTCATCTTGCAAATTAGACATTAGATTTTGCTCCTTGAATATTGATTTTCAGGTTGAGGGTAACCTTGGCTCTTTATAGGTAACAATATAATTGCTACGAAAGACGATTATTCTAACGTTACTTATGTTCCTGTGTAGGACAGTACATGATTACTATGGAGTTCGCCTTCAAGATTAAAATTGAGTTCTCCAATGATTTGAAATCCCAGCTTTTTATAAAATGCGATGGCTCCGTGATTGTTTATCCAAGTCGATAGCCAAAAAGGGGAGCCATACAAAGATTCTATTTTCTTTAACAGCTTTTTACCGATGCCTTGTCCTTGGAAATGTGTGGAGACATACAGTGTGACCACTTCATACCCTGCGCTTGAGCTTTCATTGAACCTAGACTCAACATCAACAAGGACAAAACCCACAAGGTGATCTTCCTCTTCATACACAAGAATATTGCACGATGCCTGATCAAGTAGCTTAAGAAAATGACTTTCAGTAAATGTTGATAAAGCATATTCGGATATCTTTTTTCGAATCCCTTCGGTGGCGTAAGTATTCAGCCAGACTTGTAGTGAAAGTGCTGCTAAGTTTAAGCAATCGCTTTTTTCAGCTCGTCTTATCATATGGGCTTCTTCCGTTCACTTTGCTTTATGGCTCTTTTGACATTTAGTTTCCATAAATGTATATCAGCTTCACATTGCATTAGTCTAATATTTTTATGATTCCACCGCGCTAACACTTGTTACGTTCTTCAATTCCAAACATTCTCCTTCCATGGCTTTCGCGTCCTCAGGGTCATGGGTGACAAGCAGTGCGGGTATGTTGGCTTGGCGTATTTCGTCCAATACAAAGGCTCGCACGTCGCGTCGAAGAGCAGGATCAAGTTTGCTAAAGGGTTCGTCTAGGAGCAGATATTTCGGTTCAGCCAGTAGAGTACGCAGCAGGGCGACACGAGCTTGTTGGCCGCCGGAGAGTTCTTTGGGTAGGGCGTTGGCTTTGTTTTCGATATCGAGTCGAGCAAGGGCCTTGATAGCAAGTACTTGACGCTCACTTTTTTTGACTCGAGAGGGGATGGCGAAAAGTAAATTTTCTATGATGCTCATATGTGGAAAGAGCAAAGGCATTTGCTGTAGCAAGCCGACTTGGCGCTCTTGAGTGGGTAATAAGTGCAAGGCTTGATCCTTGAGATAGATCTCGCCTGAAGCGCTAAGATGAGACGTGAGTGAGCCGCTCAAAAAGTTGAGTAAGCTGGATTTGCCAATGCCGCTTGGCCCCATGATGGAGAGAACTTGTCCGCTTTCAATCTTGAAGCTTAAATTGTCAATCAGTCGTTTACCGTCTAATGACAAGGAAAACGCGTTTACACTGAGCACATTATCGTCCTTCTGCTGGCTTTTTTATCTGTATGAGACTTTTGCACGACTACTGCGCTTGCCAATAGTTTGTTAAAAACAGACTCAAAATGCTCATTTATAGGTATAAACTCCGCTTTCTCGTCTGTTTTTGCCGCGTCTTGGCGTCGCTCGTGACATCGTTCAAAGGTCTCTGTATACAGTTACTTTTTATCGATAGAGGATTTTTTCCTCATATTAAATGACGTTTTTAACGCCAATCGCCATTGTGTCCAATGGCGCGGAAGCTGTTGTGACAGCCAAAAAACAAAAACAGGGAAGAAGGCTTGTAATAAGGCCATACTACCAACTTGTTTTCGGTCGCCTGAAGCGGCTCTTGCCACGGCTTCCGTGGTCAGTGTGCTATGGCGACCTTCGCCTGCGATCAGGGTCGGTAAATATTGCGCGACACTAACGGAAAAGCCAATGGCAAAGGCGGTAAAGAGGGCGGGTTTTAGCATAGCAAGTTTAATGAATAGATAGTTGCGCCAAGGTTGGTAGCGTAAGCGGTTTGCCTGATACAGATACTCTTCTTGATAAGCCAAATAGGGGCCTTTTAAGGTCAAATAGACATAAGGCAATACATACAACAAATGCATGGCGATAATGGCCAGAAAGGAGCCATTGAGATTGGTTTGTAGCATGAGGACGGAGACCCCAAACAGAAAGCCAACTTGAGGTAACAGAATCGGTACGTAGATCAGCCAATCAAAGGGATGGTGTTTTGGCGGCGTCTCTTTAGTGTATGACGCGCGTTTGCTTTCCAGCATGAGCAAGCTCATTAAACAGGCGATACCCGTCGCAGCTAAGGCTATGAGTAATGTATTGCTGGATAATTGAATTAATAAAGGGATGGCACTGTGGATGTTGTCCCATGTCCATTGACTGGGCAGGGCATCAGGAAAGCGCCAACGGCGTGTTAGCGACCACATTGGCAATACCAAAAGGGCTAAAAAGGCCGTGATTAACGATAAGACGCCGAGTATTGCCCCGAGCTGGACGAGATAATCTGTTGCCCCTTGGCGTTTGCCGTTACTGCGTTCTGGCGTCGTCAGTTGTTGTAATACACGGTGACCAAACTCCCAACCCGCCAAGACGATGGCAATGACGACCATTAATACCACCGCACCTGCACTGGCGATATAGCGCATAGAAAGGTCAGGAGCATTAAACCAACGTAACAGTGTGACGGACAGCGTGGAGGGAGTATTGGGTCCGATAATCATAGCCAAATCGACCACTGTGAGACTAAAGGCAATGACGATAAAGATAGGCAGTCTCACAATGGGATAGAGCTGCGGAATCAGGATCTTTCGCCATGTGGTTAGCCGGCTATAACCGAGCGTCCGACAGACTTGTAAACTCTGTCTGGCTTGCATGGTTTGCAAACTGGCCAACATCACAAACAACAAATAAGGCATCTCTTTGATAACGAGAGCGAAGATCAGCGAAAGAGCATAGGGGTCTTGGGTGGTGATCCAATTAGGCGGGCGTTCAAAGCCTGTTAACCAAGGGCTAAAAAGGCGAAGTAACCAACCCGATGGGCTAAGTAAAAACAACAAGCCAATGGCGATGGCGGCATGGGGGATGGCCAAAATGGGCGCAAGCATGGCTTCAATGCGACGGAAAGGCGGCTTTTCATACCCCCAAGCGAGCAAGGATAAGGCCAGCCAAACCGCTAATAATGGAGCGCCAATGCCAGAAATTAGGGTGAGTTTAAGGCTTGAGTAGAACTCTTCAGAATGAAAGAGGGTGAGCCAAGGGACGAGTGAAAATTGATGGCTACCTAAGGGCGGAAAATACTGAAAAGCAGGTAACACGGTGCCGACTAGCCCCACGGCAATGGGCATGGCTAGTAGAAAAACCAGCAAACTTGCAACCTGCTTTGGGTGTTTCAACGGCATGGAAAAGGTTTGCTCATGTTTTCACTTCTATCAATGGCTTGCCTCGTTTTATTGGGCATAACGTTTGCGCCATTCTTTTTCTAAGGCATTCACCCAGGTGCTATTAGGTTCTGGGAGTGTTTTGCCTAGTTGCTTGATACTGAGAGTGGCGATGCCTTTTGGTATGGCATCAAATTTCGCTTGATCGGCTGGCGGGAGTTTGGCATAAGACAAGACACTTAAATCCCCCCATACAGTTGGTTTTTGTTTCTCTATTTGCGCCTCTGGCGAAAGCATAAAGTTGGCCACCACCTGTGCAGCGGCTTTGGCGCTACTGTTGTAAGGAATGGCTAAGAAGTGTGTGTTGCCAATGGTGCCATTGGTGAAGACGTAAGAGCGAACGCTGTCTGGCAAATTCCCCTTGGCGATTTGTACGGATGCGGCGGAGACATCGAAACTAAACGCAATATCGATTTCTTGATCGTTTAATAAACGCATCATCGCCTGAGAATCTTTTGGGAAGGTCTTTCCATCGCGCCAAGCAACCTTATTGAGTTTATCAAGGTACACCCAAAGAGGTGCAGTTACCTTTTGAAAGGTCGCTTGATTGACGGGTTTAAGCAGTGCGGCACGATCGTTTGTTAATTCGTATAGGGCTTGTTTTAAAAAGGTAACCCCTAAGAATTGTGGTGGTGCAGGATAAGTTACTCGGCCTGGATGGGCTTGGGCGTAAGCGAGCAAAGCTTTCATGGATTTAGGTGGATTTTTTAGGGTGGCGGTGTCATACATAAAAACGACTTGCGCCATGCCCCAAGGGGATTCCATCCCATCGACGGGAGTGCCGAAATCGTTTGTTAAACTTTCCCGCGCGTTTGGATCGACGTATTTTTTATAATTGGGCAAATTATGACTAAAAGGGCCGTATAACAGGTGATGGTCTTTCATTGCACGAAAGTTTTCGCCATTGATCCAGATTAGATCTACAGAGCCGTGTGTGTTTTTCCCCGCTGCTTTTTCGGCCAAAATACGATTGACGGCGTCTGCGGTATCACTCAGTTTGACCTGTTTTAAGGTGATGTCGTATTTCTTTTTGACTTGATTGGCTGCCCATTGAATATAATCGTTAATATTATCCGCGCCGCCCCAGGCATTGAAATAGACCGTTTCACCTTTGGCTTCTTTTAAGGTGTCTGACCAGCTTTGTGCCATCAGGTTGCTTGAAAGTGATAAGGCCATTAGGCTGGCAGACAAAAAGCTGGCCATCTTTATAGTCTTCATAAACGTCATGGTAGAAAGGTTCCTGCATTATAGGGGCTGATTAATCAAGCTCAGCTAATGTATCTGGTTTATTGCGATGATTAAGGTAAATATAAAGTAGTAAGTTTAGTGGTTGGATGCAATTTATATCCATAAGTTCAATCATTTAGCGTAAAATAATGACGATTTTCCATGGTCGACGTGTTTAAAGGATGAGGTTTTATGTCATATCAAATTTTCTCTCACGTATTACCCAGTGCTTCGCTGGGCACCCAGCGTATTATTAAAGCCCATCATTTTGGTGAGCAAGGTGCTCGACCAAAAGTCTATTTACAAGCTGGGTTGCATGCGGACGAATGGCCCGGTTTTTTGCTGCTGAATACGTTACTTAAGTATTTAAAAAAAGCCGATGAAGCAGGGTTGATTCAAGGGGAAATTGTGATTGTCCCCGTGGCGAATCCAATTGGCTTAGCACAAAACTTCCATGGTTATGTCCCCGGTCGGTTTGCTTTTTCCGATGGGGGCGGCAACTTTAATCGTAACTGGCCGCAAATCGGTCAACAGGTCGCCAAGCGTATTCAATCCTCCATTACAGGGGATGTTGAAGAAAATAAAGTGCTGGTGCGTGAAGCCATTCGAGAAGAGTTGAAGCAATTGCCGGATATGACTGAGCTGCAAGGCATGAAGAAGACGCTCTTAGCACTCTCCATGGACGCCGATGAAGTACTGGATTTGCATTGTTCCGGTGAAGCGATGCTCCATGGCTATTTACCACAGGAATTTGAAGACTATTTTAAGCCATTGTTAGGATTACTTGGGGCAAAAGTTGGTTTGTCAGAGTTAGAAACGGGGGCGGCCTCATTTGACGAGACTAATGTAAGTGTTTGGCGTGAGCTGAAAGGGCACTATGCCCATCTTATCCCGTGGGGTTGTCGTTCGATGACCATTGAACTACGGGGGGAGAATGATATTTCCGATGAGGTGGCCGAACACGATGCCAAAGCGCTGCTTGAGTATCTGGTGATGCGTGGTGTCGTTCACGAAGAGGTCACTCAAGGTGATAGCTCAAAGAGAGACGATTCAGCGGTTGTTTATTATCCGTTGGATGCCATGGATCTGGTGAAAGCGCCTTGTGCGGGTATTGTCTGCTATAACAAACAAATTGGCGACGAGGTGGAAGCTGGCGAGGTGATTGGTGAAGTGGTCAATTTAATGGAAGATGATGTGACAACCTCGCGCTACCCATTAGTGGCACGTACGAATGGTGTATTGTTTGCCCGTTACCAACGCCGATTAGTCATGTGTGGGGAATCTGTGGCTAAAATTGCGGGACGAGAACACCTTGCTTATCGTGAAATTGGTCGTTTGTTTGAGGACTGATATCGAAGTAGCGGATTGGCTTAAACGGCCAAAGAGAAGACAACGATTGTATTTTAGTATTGAGAGTATTGAGTGACAGAACAAGCCAGCCAGAAACGACAGCTCACCCAAGAACAACAGTGTGTTGTGCAACACGATTTAGCCACGCCAGCCAAGGTCATTGCCGTGGCGGGGGCGGGTAAAACCACCACACTGATTTCGCGCATTGAGTATTTGTTGATGCAAGGGGTGGATGCCTCACAGATTGGCGTGTTCATGTTTAACAAAAGTGCTCAAGAAGAATTTACCGAACGCTTAAGTCAGCACTTGTCATTAAATGGTTTTATGCGTTCCCCCAGCGTGATGACGTTTCATGGGTTTGGTTTAAAACTGTGTCGTCGTATGGAGCAGCAAGGTTGGTTACCCAATGCAAAGTTAGTCACCGATGATTTTAGTTTGGTAAAAATGTTACGAGAGGCCATGAGTCTCTTAGTTCGCAAAGGCGAGAAAGTGACGCTTCAAGATGAAAAGGATTGGCTTGAAGATGTGTTGCTGTTTATTGACCAAGTGAAAGCATCTGCTGAGCCCGCCCAAGAGGTATTCAATCGTCTCGGTTGGTCGAAAGAACGTCAGTTTTTTCCGGTGCTCTATAATGAATTAGAAAGCCTTCGTAAACGTCATAATATACGTTTTTTCTCCGATTTATTGTCTGACCCCTACGAATTGTTATTTGCGTTGAATGAAGAAGAGCGCCACCAAATACAAGGTTTTGTGCCCGCTTTTCGCTATTTGTTGATTGATGAATTTCAAGATATTAACCCTTGTCAGTACGAGTTGCTAAAAATGCTTTATCCCGCGCCTTGTCAATGGATGATTGTCGGAGACGTTCAGCAGTGTATCTACGAATGGCGTGGTGCAAGCCCTGATATTATGGCGACCCAGTTTGATAGGGACTTTCAGTCTGTGCAAACTTACCCACTCAGTACCAGCTTTCGTTTTGGGCATTCCGTGGGATTGATGGCATCGAGCGTGATCAGTGAAAACGATCCGGATGCCTTGGTCATCGGCGAAGGGGATCGTACGCGGGTATCGTTTGCCCGCGCACCAAAAACAGGCAAAGCGCTATTGAGGGAACTCAAAACTTGGGTCGAAGAAGGGCGAGCATTGAGTGAAAGTGCTGTTTTGGTGCGTTTGTACAGTGACATGGTGCCTATCCAGTTGGCTTTGATGCACAAAGCGGTCCCTTACCAATTACACGGTGATTCCCCTTTAATGGAAAACCGCCAGATTCGAATGCTGGTGGCGTATTTAGGGGTGATTGCGGGTGGCTTAGAGAATCCCGAGTTGTTTTTTCGTCGCGATGATGTGGAATTCCTACTGAGTGTTCCCAGCTTAGGCGGTTCTATGGCACAACGAAAAACCTTGATTCAACAGGCAAAACAATCGCCACACTTGTTGCCTCAAATGATCGATACCGTGGCGGATCAGGCCGACGGCTGGCGGGCAAAAAAGCTCTACGAACGTGCCGATTGGTTGCGTAGTTTGACCATGTATCGCTCTGACCCAGCACAAGGGTTAGCCTACACGTTAGAGAAGTTGGGAATCTATCGATACTTTGAAAGCACCAGTAATAAAGATATTCAGACCCAAGAGAAGATTGCCACTTGCGATGCTTTTATCGCCTATGTGCGCGGTGTTGGTGGGCATGCGCAAGATATTTTAACTCAGTTGGCAGCGTTGAATGAACGACACACCGATGATACGAACGGTGTTCATCTAATGACCATTCATAAATCCAAGGGGTTGGAGTTCGACTTAGTGTTATTGTCTGGCCTGCAAGAAGGGCGTTTTCCCTATTACGATGAGGACTTAAGCCGTATTGACCAACAGGCCGCCAGCCAAATGCAGTCTGAACGCCGCTTATTTTATGTGGCGATTACTCGGGCTAAGCAGCAATTGGTGATTTTAGAAACGCCTACGGCAGATGAAAATAAACGGATGAAACGGGGAGATATCCCTCAGGCTACGTTGAAAAACATGGCACTGTCACGTTTTGTATTTGAAGCTCAGCCTTACGCTGTTAGTCACATTTGTCAGCGTTGGCACGAAGATAGCAATGATGAGCCCATTGATACAGCAAAAGGCACGGTGTTTCAGCGCTATTTGAGTCGTGTTGATTCGGCACCGAGATTGATTTTTCGCCACCAGCTAAGTGACCAGACCCAAAGCTTAAAAGCCGGGGATAAAGTGCGGCATGATCGATTTGGTCAGGGCGTCGTGGTGCGCCAGGAACAAGAAGGTAAGCGAATGATTTTTGTGGATTTTGGTGAGCAAGGTTTGAAACGATTCAACCCTCGACAAACTCAGCTGGTGAAGTTGTCCTCTCGCTCATAGATCTTTCGTATCACAAACATATATATTGTCGTTATTAGATTGTTGGAGAAACCATGTCTATCCCATTGATTGATTTTGAAAAATTAACGAGTTCAAACCAAACTGTGAGTCAGGCCGAAATACAGGCATTGGACTCCGCCTGTCGTGAAATTGGTTTTTTTTATTTGGTTAACTCCAGCCTTTCTCCTGCCCTAATGAAAAAATTAATGGGCGCTGCTCAACGTTTTTTTGCACAGCCTGACGAGGTAAAACGAGCGATTGATATCAAAAATAGTCCCAATCATCGGGGCTATGGTGGCATTGGTGAAGAACAGTTAGACGAAGTGTCCCATGCGGATTGGAAAGAGACTTTTGATATGGCGTTGGACTTAGCAAAAGATCATCCGCTAGTGGGCAAATACCCAACCATGTATGGACCAAATCAGAATCCGAGCGATCCACTGGTGGTTGAAGTTTTACAGGACTATTACGTGGCGGCTTTTGAGGTGGCTCAAAAGGTACTGACGGCTATGGCGCAAGCACTGAAACTTGAAGCCGACTTTTTTACCCAGTGTTTTACCGATCATGTAACGGTTTTACGCATGATTCACTACCCACCCCGTCCTGCGGACGATCATCATAACGGCGCCGGTGCCCATACGGATTACGGTTGTATCACCTTGTTATTACAAGACATGATTGGTGGACTGCAGGTGAAAAACCGTCGTGGCGAATGGGTGGATGCGACACCAGTCGAAAATGCCCTGGTCGTGAACATTGGGGATCTGATGCAGCGCTGGACGAATGATGAGTATGTTTCCACCTCTCATCGTGTGGTATCGCCTTTGTCTGGTGTGGATCGCTATTCGTTTCCCTTCTTTGTAGAGCCGGATTATGAAACCAATGTGGCGTGTGTGCCTAGCTGCTTTTCTGCTGATAATCCTGCTAAGTATGCGCCAATTTTAAGCGGTGATTGGATACAATCGCGATTTGATGCCACCTATGCCTATCGAGAAAAAAACTGATTTTGACAACGTCGTTCTGTCATATGCTGTGTTGTAGACTGTATGGCGTAAAAGCATGAATACTGAGAGGTAAGCGGGCAATCTAATCAATAACTTTATGGAGAACAGGAGGTTGTCATATAAAGGTAACTTTGTAGGCTTGAGTTTAGTGCTATAATTAATTTCACATTGTAACGGTAGGACGCTATGCCATCTCATCCCTTGGTGATCCAAGAGAATCTCTATTTTTTGCTAAATGAAGTCGAAAAACATTATTTCCTCGTCGATCAGTTTTTTAAAACCCAGTCTCTGGATGTGCTTCCCCGTATTTACGCACGTCGTGGTTATATGCAAACCCTGCGCGAGAAAATTGAAATAAAATGTTCTGAATTGACCAAACGGCGTAAGCCTGGAACAGCCTATGCGATTCGAGTTGAGGCTGTTCGTTCCCTTGCCGCTGCTCTTGAGGGGGTTGCTCAGCATTATCTGGATTGTGTTCAGGAAGGGACATTAGAAGATCATTATGAACATCCAGCTGCCCTTACTTGCAGTAAATTACTGCGACGAATGGATCGCTCTCTTAATCTAGTAAAAGTCGGTTTGGATAAATCCCAGCGTCGTATTGGTATCAAACTAGGACGCAGCACTCAGGGATTATTGGCGATGTACGATGAGATTCAAAATGTCACGTTAGCGGCTAAAGATCGCTTGACCGACACACAATTAAAATCCGCTATTTTGAGTAATTACGCCCTTAAGTGTGCCATTCAACAATTAGCCGTTGTGGGTGAATCCTTGATCAAAGCAGATTTGGGTCAAGTGGTCAGTTTACAGAACTACGACCATCTTCGTGATTCTGTTTCTTCTCTTAACTACAGTCTGAATGACTTAAAAGTGCGCCGTTTAGCGTTAACTCGATCCGGCAGTGCTATTGCCGCGATTTCCCATAAAGATGAATCGGGTAAAGACATTCTGGCGGTTTACAAAGAGGGGGATCACAATAAACTCGCCGAAGAAGTCGAAGGCATGAAGCACTGGCGCAATGTGGATCCTCAGCTTGCTCCCGATGTATTGGCACATACCACTTCTAATGGTCGTTCTTCATCTCTGCTAATCGAACATTTACCTGGTAAAACCTTAGAAGCCTTGCTTATTGATCACTACAAAGACAGCGATAAAGCCTTTGAAGAACGTAAAGAGACGGTGAACACCGCGCTTTCTGTGCTGTTTAAAACCCTCAATCGAATCTGGAAAGCGACCTATACACCAGAACATTGCCAAGCTCGCTTTATGCAACAATTGGCCAAACGAATTGATGACAGTATTCGGGTTCATCCAGACTTTTTCACGCCAGAACATCGTATCTGCGGGCAAGTTCGTCCCAGCTTTACCGCATTAATGCGAGAGGTGGAAGAGAAGGAGGTCCATTGGCGAGTGAACTTTTCGGTGCTGATTCATGGGGATTTTAATGTTGATAATGTGATTTACGATTCTGTTGAAAAGCGCATTTATTTTATTGATCTTCATCGATCGGCGTATTTTGATTATGTGCAAGATTTGTCTGTTTTAATGGTGTCCATCTATCGTTTGCAGGTACTGAGTGGCTCCACCCGTGAACTTATGATGCAAAGTGCCATGCAGATTTACCATTTTGGCCGTCGCTTTGCCAAGCGCCAAAACGATGACTATTTTGAGTTGAGGTTGGCGGCGGGCTTAGCTCGTTCATTTGCCACTTCAACGCGTTTTATTTTTGATAAAAAACTTGCCTCGCGCATGCATTTACGGGCTCGCTATTTACTTGAGCATTTGGCGCAAATCACAACGGAACAAGAACTGAATTTCAAACTTCCCATTAAGGAATTGTATGTTGAATAAGTCAGAGCAACTGAGCAACTTAAAGGTTGGTGTGATTGGTATTCCAGGAAAATGGTCTACTGAGGTATTAGCAGATCGTCTTGAGGCAAAAACTGGCTTTCGAGCTGTTATGGATGTAAGAGATATTGCCTTGCACTTGGATACGAATAAAGTTTTTTGCAAAGGACTGGATTTGACGGAACTGGATGGTGTGATTATCAAAAAAATCAGCCAAGTTTATTCCCCAACCACGGAAGACAGAATTCATATTTTGTCTCATCTTGAATCGCTTGGTGTACCAGTATTCAGCCCAACCCAGAGCATGGGCAAGTTAATCAATCGATTAAGCGGTACGCTGGCATTGGAGCAAGGGGGCATTCCGATGCCGAAGACACGCATTACCGAGTCCGTTGAGGCGGCCTTTGAGATAGTGCGCGAATTTGGCTCCGCTATTTTGAAACCTTTATATTCGACGAAAGCGAGAGGTATGGTCTATCTGCGAGAAGAAGACAGTGATGATACCGTGCGTGCTCAGCTAACAGAGTATCAACAGACACAACCCTTGCTGTATATCCAACAGGCGCTTAATCTGCATGGGCGTGATCTGGGTATGGTGTTTATTGGTGGCGAGTATTTTTGTACCTATGCTCGGGTGGGGAATGCTGATGCTTGGAATACCACTATCAACAGTGGTGGACGTTATGAACCGTTCGAACCAGATGCCGAGTTGATTGAATTGGGTCGTCGCTCCCAAGCCTGCTTTGATTTGAGTTTTACCACCGTAGATATTGCATTGACAGACGAGGGGCCTGTGGTGTTCGAGGTCTCGGCTTTTGGTGGCTTTAAAGGCGCATTAGATGGCTGTCACTTAGATGCGGCTGAGGCCTATGCCAACTATGTGCTAAGCTCTATAGACAGTCAAAAGGGGAGTTAAGTATGACTCAAGGGCCTCTGGATAATCTTACATTAAAGACAATGATGGACAATTGTCAGCATCAGCTTATTCTGATATTTGGCGTGTTAACAGTAAGAGTTCATGGTAATAACCGTGCTGTTTTAACGGAACTCAACGAGTATTATAAAAGTTATCGTGCAGGAAAACTGGGCGCTCACGCCATAGATGTGTATGTGGTCGACCACGAGTCAGTGGCTACCGCTGCGGATTGGCAAGATGTGCCAAGAGAAGTGGGAAAACGCGGCCGCAAAGAAGGCTATTTAGACCACCTCTCTGAACAAGGTGCGTTTGCAGGGCGTTGGATTAAAAAGTTTAAGACCGGCATGCTTATGCTACAGCGACTTGAAAACCCGGTGGTGGTTGGGCCTTGTCAGGCAAATTTAGCGCAGGTTATTAACTTTATTAACAATCAATTTTTAAACCTTCACCTTCGTAATGGCTTTTTATTGGGGCATGCGGCGGCTTTCAGTGTAGATGGAAACATCACGGCTATTGCGGCGGGCTCTGGGGGCGGAAAATCTACACTGATGTTACGTTGTTTAGAAAAAGCCAATCGTCAGTTTTTGACCAATGACCGTATTTTGATGCGCTCATCGGATGAAGGGGTCGAAGCAGTAGGAGTTGCCAAGTTACCACGGGTGAATCCTGGTACGTTACTGAATTCAGAACGCCTTAAGCCCATCTTACCAACTAACAGACAGGAAGAACTGTTGACCATGACGAAGCAGGATTTATGGCAGTTGGAAGAAAAATATGATGTGCAAATTGAAGATAAATACGGTCCGAACCGTGTTGAGTTAACTGGCAAGTTAAGCAACTTGGTGATGTTGGATTGGTCTTTAGATTCAACCCAGCCAACGCAGTTAGAGCGTGTGGATTTAAACAGATCGCCGGATAGCATTGAAGGATTGCGTAAACGTCCTGGCCCCTTTTATCAGGACGAATCAGGGGCATTTGCGGATTTATATGCCTGTGATTCCGTGAAGACATACTGTGATACGCTGAAAAGCATACAAGTATTTCGTTTAACAGGGGCAATAGATTTTGATAAAGCCTTTGCTCTTATGGACTCCATGGATTCAGTATGACAGCAAGATTTGCATTGATTCGTCACGGTGCTTACCAGCAACTGACCGATGTGCCCAGTGCCTTACAGCCCTTTCCACTGACAGCGGAAGGGGAAGAAGAGGTACGTCGCCAAGCACGGGCCTTTGCTCAATGGTTAACCCAGACGAATCAAAGACTGAATCCTGTAGTCGACACTTCAACCTTGTTAAGAGCCTTCCAGACAGGAGGGCTTTATATAGAAGAACTGCGGCCCTTTTTTCTGGGCGAACCTCGTATTCACAGTACATTTAGCTTGTGCGAGCGTAGTGTTGGTGCCGTTGCTAATTTGACGATCAAAGAGATTGAGCGGATTTTGGCACTGGATCCAAGGTTTGACTTGCCCCCGGAAAACTGGAAGTCTAACAGTGAATATTGTTTACCCTTTGACGGTGCCGAGTCATTAAACCAAGCGGGTAAACGAGTGGCGGATCACATCTGCTCTTGGCATGCAAAGGCCGAAGCTGGCATTAAATTGTTTATTGGTCATGGTGCTGCGTTTCGCCATGGCGCTTGTCATCTTAATGTCATAAATTTTTGCGATATTAAACGATTTAGCATGCATTACGGCCATCCGATTGTCATGGAATTCGCCGATAATCAAGCGCCAAACCGACTTTATGGAGAGTGGAAACAGCGCCAGATTCAAGATGTACCTGATTGATAGCCCCGAACTGAGAACCTAACATGCAAACTGTTGAAGAGAACACCACAACGAAAAAACCGAAAAAATCTTTATTGCCCATCATTTCAGAGCGTCACGAGCACCGTGACATCATTTCCAGATTGCCTACAGAATGGTCCACTTGGCCGCAAGATAAAAGTTCTTGTAATTCGATTGCTAGAAAGCCGAGCAAAATGCCAGATAGATTTCGTAAGCGTAAATTGAAATGGCCAAAGCGTCCTGTGGTGTTTATTTCGGATCCCCATGCGGATGCGACAGCCTTTGAAGCTTCTTTGATCGCCTCTGGTGTGGTGCAGCAAAAAAAAGCAGGTTTACGGCATTTAAAACTCACAAAAACAGGGCGCAAAACGGAGATCATTATCGGTGGCGATTGTCTGGATAAAGGGCCAAGCAACTTATCTCTTTTACGCAGTGTTAAGCATTTATACAAATTGGATGCGCGAGTCACCTTATTGGCAGGGAACCACGATTTGCGCTTGTTGATGGGGTTATTGGCGCTAAAAAGCTCAAAGCATAATATCGGTAATCAACATTTTTTTGTTCGTATGGGTAAAAAGGTCGTTCCCTTATTTAAAGAAGTGTTCGAAGAGTATTTAGAAGGCACTAAGTGGGATAAGAAGATTCCTGATGAGGATACCTGTCGTAAAATCCTGTTCCCCGATGATAAGTGGTTTAAAGAGTTTCCTTACCATGCCGCAGGGATTTTAACGGCGGAAGGGGTTGAGCGAGAAGTGCATAAGATGCACAACAAGGCCAACAGCTTTGAACAACACTGTCATACGGTGGGGTTATCGTTAAGACATGTTTATGCTGCTGCACTACAGTGTCAAAAGCTTTTTTTGCATAAAAAAGGCGAGTTTAACTGGTTTTTCCGTAAAATGCGCTTGGTGGAAAAGCGTGGTTCCTTCTTGTTTTTACACGCTGGTTTAGATGATGCCATGGGTGAGTTGCTGCTAAAAAATGGTACGTCCTATGCCAATAAGGCGTTCCATCGCAATTTAAAGCATATGGATCTCTTTGGTTTCTACTATAGTTCCATTGCTAACACATTTAGAACAAAATACCGCGATGTGGATCTTCCTTTGACAGAGCGTGGTGTAAATGCCGTTCACAAAGCGGGAATTCACTTTGTGGTACAAGGCCATATCAACCGCCAGGAAGGTCAACGAATTGCCATAAAAAAAGGCCTGATTCATATTGAAGCCGATATTACCCTTGATGAACATTCTCGCCAGCGAGAAGGGCTCTTAGGCTTTGGTATTGGCGCAACCTTGATCAATAAAAAGCAGGGATTAATAGGCATAAGTTGTGATTACCCTACCGCGAAAGTTCTCAAACCCACTGAATTAAGTGCCATTTATGGATAAACCATGAAGTCAAAAACCGAATTTAAACACGAAGCTTTGCTTGATCCTGAGGATATTCAGGATGTACTAAAAGCCATCTCCAAGGGGTTGGGAAAAGGTAAATTAGAATTCTCGGACGATAAAGGTACCTTATCCCTTGGCCCTCAAGGGCTACTGTACTTAAAAGTCAGTGCGTCAGATGGGGATGATCGCCAACAAGTGGACATCAAACTGCGCTGGGAAAAAAAGCCTAAAACCTTAAGCAAAAAGCCCCCTAAAATAGAGGGCTAAGTGACGGGGTTAAGACATAATGAGTCCGCCATCAATATTGATGGCTTGGCCCGTTATATAAGCGGCATCAGGCCCTGCTAGAAAGGCTACTAAACCGGCGACTTCTTCTACCTTGCCAGCTCGTTTCATGGGAATGTTTTCTACCCAAGTCGCCATGAGTTCACCTGGTTGGTAATTCCCCATTAGTTTACCCCATACTCTGTCGTTATAGTCCCACATATCTGTGTGAATGATGCCCGGACAGATAGCATTGACGGTAATACCATCTTGCGCGACTTCTTTTGCTAGACTTTGTGTCATACCCATTACACCGAATTTGCTAGCGGCATAGTGAGGTGTGTAAATGAAGCCATCGCGAGCCTGACCCGATGCGGTGTTTATAATCCGCCCACCTTTCTTATCTTCCCTCATATACTGGATCACTTCTTTGCATGAAAACATCATTCCCTTAGTGTTCACATCTAGCGTGATGTCCCAGTCTTGTTCAGTTAGGTCTTCTAACTTAGATATACGAATTACACCAGCGTTATTAATGGCAACATCAAATCGGCCCAGTATGTGGTGAGCCTGTTGGTAAAAATGGCTAATTGACTTGACTTCGCTAACATCACAATGAAGAAACTGAATGATCTGATGGTTGTAAAGTTTACTAAGCATGATCAGTGTGTCTGTGTAGTCATCATCAATAGTGCCAACGACAACATCATAACCGTCCGCTAAAAACCGTTTGGTAATGCCAAGACCAATGCCTTTGTTACCACCACAAATGACCATTTTTTTATTGTTATTGTCCATTGAGCGCCTCTTTATACGAATATGAATAAAAATTCAAAATAGAATAAAAAACCTATAAAAGTCAAATTTTATATATTGTATCTTTTATTATTCTTTAAATT
>NZ_JAEMUI010000013.1 GCF_016461715.1 Marinomonas spartinae
CTGATTTATGTCAATATTTTATAATTTCAATATAAATATACTGTCATCACTAAATTTTAAAAAGGAGTGTTGATATGTCTAATGTAATCGATAAACGTTTTTTGCTTGCTTTACGCTTAGGGATGGCTTGGACGTTTTTATATGCTTGTTCTCATCAAGTATTTGACCCCAATTTTAGTATCGTTGGTTTTTTAAACAGTACGAAGACTTTTCATGGTTTCTTTTCTTACTTCACAGGGCCTGTCATTGCACCTATCGTGTCGTTTATGGTGGCTTATGGCCATTTAGCGATTGGTTTGTCTTTGCTTTTTGGTTTGTTTGTCCGTATCAGTGCGCCTTTTGGCGCTTTGGTTCTATTCATGTATTGGATGGCAAACATGGATTTTCCATATGTCGTAGATCACCACAACTTTATCATTGATTCACATATTATTTACTGTATTGTATTAATTATGTTAGCAGTGAAAAATGCAGGTCATTATTATGGGCTAGATAATGTCTTAGCTCAGTCAGATTTATTGAAAAAAGGCTCACTTTCTAAACTTAAACCAATTGTAGGATAAATTTTAAATTACATTTCTTTATTGTACGATGCATTATTAAATGATTTTTAATGCGTCGTATAATGTAAGAACAAATTATAAACCTATAGTTATTGATGTTTGTGCAATAAAAAGATAATCTCTCCAAATGATTTATTCAAAATAAGGCGTGGATTTTCTGATGGTTTGCTTCTCTATCTTACTCTCTCGGTTGTGCTTATCATATTCTCCAGAGGGGAAGTCGTCGTGAATCATGAACAGCGAGTAATTGCTTGGCTTGAGCAAGATAAAATGCGTATGGAAGCTTTACAAATCGCCCAGCAAGTTGGACTGAATGATTGGTGTATCGGGGCTGGTTTTGTGAGAAATTTAATCTGGGATAAGCTCCATGGTTATGAAGAGACAACCCCATTGAATGATCTGGACTTAATCTATTTTGACCCAGTAAACACCAGTGTCGAAGCAGACGAGCGTATTGAAGATGAGCTGACTTCTCATTCTACTTTACCATGGTCTGTTAAGAATCAAGCTCGTATGCATCACCGTAATAGTGATGCACCCTATCGGTCAACCAGTCACGCCATGAGCTATTGGGTCGAGCTAGAAACAGCCATAGGGGCTCGGTTATCGTCTTCTGGTCAGGTAAAGCTGGTGGCTCCTTTTGGAGTCGATGTGTTGTTTAGAAAGCACATCACCATGAACCCTGATCGTCTTAAGCCGATTGATTTTGATCAGCGTATTAATAGTAAGCGTTGGTTGCAGTTGTGGCCTGATCTCACCGTCGTGCGGCCTGATCTCACCGTCGTGCGGCCTGATCTCACCGTCGTGCGGCCTGAGATCAAAGTGTGATCGAGCGCTCGCAACAATCACTTACTGAGAGATTTGCCAGTTTTTCGTCTAATAAGGGAAGGGAATGTGTTATCACTCCCTTTCTAACTAGGTGGGGAGTGATTGATATAACCTGTTAAATCAATCACTTGATTCGGGCGCCAATCAGAAATGTCTTTGTGTGTGACAAACAAAATGGTCGCATCGAGAGTGTGAAGGGTGTTAACAATTGCCTGTTCCGTAGTGCTGTCGAGAGCCGAAGTGGCTTCATCCAATATTAAGATGGGGGCCTTTTTGATTAACGCCCGTGCGATGGTGACACGTTGACGCTCACCACCCGATAATGCCATGCCTTGCTGTCCGACTAATTGGTGTATACCGTCTGGAGAGCGGTCAATGATAGTGTCCAATGACGCGTGTCTAGCGGCGGTTTCTACTTCGAGGTCACTGGCTGTCGGATTACCGATACGTATGTTATCGGCAAGGGTGCCTGTAAATACAACTGGGTCCTGAGGGACATAAGCGATATGGCTGGCAAGTTCTTCGTATGTTATATCTCTGAGTTTAACACCTCCAATCGTAATGACACCTTTTTCAGGGTCATCAAACCGCATTAATAGCTCTAATAACGTACTTTTGCCGCTTCCACTTGGGCCTAAAATGCGCACTCGGCTGCCAGCAGGAATCGTTGCATTAATATTGTTTAATACTGGTCCGTGAGCGATGCCCTCGATACGGATCTGATGATCGCTTGTCATGGTTTTAGGCTGCCTAGGCTCGGGGAGCTGTGGCGCGGTCGTCGCTTGTTTGTAATTGTCTAATGAAGCTTTTAAATCATTAATGCTTAACCCTGCTGTGGCCAATTCCCCAAGAGGTGCGGCGGCGCGTCCAATGAGCATTAACACGGCTAGTAGCGTGGTGATGTTCGTGTCGTCTTGGAGGACCATAAAAGAGGCCATACCAGCGATAGGGAGGACGCTCGCCAGAGTGGAGACAAAGATGGCGAATGCTGAGGACCAGTTGGTTTTACTCAGGGCTTGTTCTTGAGCTTGCCAACGCTGTTCAATGCGTTCAATGGCCTTGATGGGGCCTGCTGCCGTGCGTAATAACTCAAGATGGTCAACAAATTCAAGTGTTGCGGCAGAGGCATTATTTTGTGCGGTCTGACGCTGAGCATCAGCACGTTTCAGGGCCCGCTGTGAAAGAAAAAGTCCTAACAACGCCAGTATTAATAAAACACTGGCTACTAGGGCAATCTCCAGACCTGCCACCACGCCTATACCGACGACTAAACACAGTGGTAAACAGGGAGCATGAAGAAAGCTTTGTAGTTGGTGGGCGGGGATGCTCATGAACCCTGGAATGCCTTGACCAGCTATGTTAGCTATTTTGGTTCGATTATTGTGGGTAAACCAAGAAAGTTTGCTTTGAGCCAAGGCGTGACCTAGTGTTTTATATAAATCGCCAGCAAGTCGCACACCCGTTAAATAGCCAGAGCGGTTCACGGCAATTGAGACAAGAATGGCCATCCCTGTACTGATTAGAATCCACAAAGGGGGCCAATGATGGGTGATACCCAACGCTAGCACGGTATAAGCCCAAGCTTCTAAAGCCGCAACTAAGATCCAGCCTAAGCCGACATAGAGTAAACGCTTACGTGCAGCAGAGGGTAGCGCTAGGATTGGCGAATGATTTGAACTGTCTGCACCGTATTTCATTGCTGATCCTCTGCGATGGTCATCCGTTTGAGTTTGAGGACTTTTGCGGTATTGGCCGCCAATTCCTCATCATGGGTAACCATGACAATCGTTTTTTCTTGCTTTTGAGCTAAATGCTCTAATTCACGAATTAATCCGCTTGCTCTTGTTGCATCGAGTGCACTAGTTGGCTCATCGAGAAGTATGATGTGAGCGTCAGATAAGAACGCTCTGGCGATACTTAAGCGCTGACGTTCACCGCCGGAAAGTATGTCGGTATGGGTATCAAGTGTTGTGTTTAATTGAGCACGGAGTAGGGCGTCATTAAGCTCAGCAGTGTTTGCTTGTGGTGCTGAAAGGCGTAAGTTCTCTTCGACTGTTGCGGGTAGTGTATCGCCTCCTTGAGGAATGAGCAGTATTGATTGATGCAGGGTTGACTCATTTAGCTGTGTGATGTCGGTCTGCGCCAGTTTTATTTGCCCGCTCGATAATGGTTCATGTCCAGCCATAACTCGCAATAACGTCGTTTTACCGATGCCACTTGCTCCTGTAATGGCACTCAGGGCGTTGCTCGGAAAGGTCTCATTAATCACATCTAGCAGTTGCGATCCATTAATCGTGAGACGGACGTTTTGTAAGGTGAGTGTGGGAGGCTGAGGTAATGTCGTGACTTGTCCTGTTGGTAAAGTCGGCAACTGTAGTAGCGCGATCAGTCTCCCCATTGCTAATCGACCAGCACTGACGTAATCAAGGCCATGGCCAAGTCTAAGCGCTGGGGTAACAATAGCAAAACTAAAAAACAATGTGGCGGCGAGGGATGGAATACTGGTGTCATAGGCAATTAAGTAAGCGATAGCAAAAGTGGCAGCGGCTTGCAGTAATGCCACGGCGGTACCAGCTAAAGTGGCGACTTTACTGACCCAGAGGACCATGTTGTTGGTAAAGCGCTTTGTAGCACTATCGTAGTCGGCTAATGCACCGGACAGCTGACCATATATTCGATTGACTCGGATGCCTCGGGCGTAGTTATCGACTGCTGTGATGATCTCGCCCATGATCTGTCGTCGCACTTCACCATCACGTGCGTTAATGTGAGGTACGACAACCAGATAATATAAAGAAGCAAGTACGCCAGGTAGTAGAACCCATAAGGCTGATACCCCTGCCATATTGATCAAAAGACATATCGCAGCGATCGGTGTGACCAAAAAGCTGGCAATTTCGGCAGGTAAGTGAGCCACCATATGATGCAGCTTCTCAATATCACTAGAGACTAAATTTCGTACTTCTTGATCTCCTTGCTTGGCAAGCGAGGATTCAGGGAGTCTTAATAAGTGATTGGCTACTTTACGTCGCAATCTAGCGGAAAAAGCGGCTTCGCCATCGTGTGCTAACCAAGAGGCAAGGGCAGCAAATAGCGCGCCAAAGAGCCATAATAGGGAAGCAGTGAATAACCAAATAGAGGACAAATCGTCCAGTAACTGAATCAAGCTCCATAACGCTGCCAGCATTGTTATGCCTGATAATGATGAGAAAAGCGCGCCGCTAGCAAGCTTTGTTGCGCTGGGTCGTAAAGCGTCAGCAAGCAGTGGATTTGTGATTAACTTACTTAATGCTGGCTTGTGCACGTAAACAGTCTCCATTGTTTATATAATCAAGATAATATCGATAATGATAATCAATATCAATTAATGTTAAAGGTTTGTTATAGGTTAATGGGGAATGTCCATGGGCTAGAGTTTGGTTTTTGAGTGAACTCTATTGACTTATTAAACACTGTTCATTATATTTATTGAACAGTGTTTAATATGGCTTAACAGGGATAAAAAATGGCTCGCCGTAACGATCATAGTCGAGAAGAGTTAAAGGAGTTGGCATTAATTGCTGGCGAACAGCTGATAGATGAAGGCGGTATTCATGCACTGTCAGCACGAAAAGTTGCCCAGAAAATTGGCTATTCCGCTGGTGCATTGTATTTGGTTTTTACCAATTTGGACGATTTATGCTGGCACATCAACGGCCGAACCATGGCCATGTTGAATGGCCTACTGTCGACTCAAATTGAACAAGAAAAAGTAAACCACCTACCTCAAGAAACCTTGCGTATTATTGCAAAAACCTACCTTAACTTTTCCGCTGAGTGGCCTAATCGTTGGGCGTTGATGTTTGAACATCATACTCCAGAAAGTATTATTTGCCCTGATTGGTTAATTCATGCAGTTAACGAATTGTTTGACTTTGTTCAGGCGCCGTTGCGTCAATTAGCACCCAATGTCAGTGAAGAGTCACTACAGCTTGCGGTACGAACCTTGTGGTGTGGGGTTCATGGTATTGCCGCGCTGAGTTCCCGAGGTAAGCTGTTTCTTGAAGGGGATCAAACGGATGCATTGATTGATAACTTATTGACTCATTATTTAACACATTGGATACAGGAGAGCACCAATGAACAGTTTGTATAAGGTTCGCGGTTTTGCTGCTTTTATTAGTGTGGCTTTTCTCAATAGCTTTGTTGATTTAGGCCACAAAATTATTATTCAGAATACCTTATTTAAAAGTTACGATGGCAGTTATCAAGTTTTATTGACGGCGTTGGTTAATGCCCTCGTGCTATTACCCTATATCTTATTAGTGACTCCCGCTGGTTTTTTATCTGATCGTTATAAGAAAAAGCGCGTGATGCAAATGTCCGCAGCCATCGCGATTGTTATCACTCTCATGATAACGTGGTGCTATTACCATGGGCGCTTTATAGAGGCATTTGCCTTTACCTTTATTTTGGGGCTACAAAGTGCCATTTATTCCCCTGCTAAATATGGCTATATTCGTGAAATGGCGGGAGTAAACCGTTTAAGCGAAGGTAATGGCTGGATCCAAGGGGTCACTATGATCGCTATCTTAAGCGGTATCGTGGTCTTTTCTGCTTTATTTGAACTCTTGCTGCCGACGCAGAGTATGTACTCTCCTGATAGTGTGTTCAGTGCCATTGCGCCATTAGGCTGGCTGCTGGTTATCGGCTCCTGCTTTGAGTTTTATTTAACATTGCGCTTACCGGAAGGGAATGCAGTGACCTCATCAGAGGCGTTCAATTGGTCTAACTATGCTCGTGGTCGCACCTTAAAACAGAATATATCCTTGCTGGGTAGGCATAAGGCTATTTGGCAGTCAATTCTTGGTTTGACATTGTTTTGGTCTATAAGTCAGGTGCTACTAGCCGTTTTTCCCGCTTATAGCAAAGAGCATTTGGGAATGACTAACGCCTTTGTCATTCAAGCAACCATTGCTGTATCTGGCATTGGGGTTTTATTGGGCTCTATGTGGGCCAATAGTATGTCACGCAATCAAATCAACTTATCTCTTATTCCGGTTGGGATCGCGGGGGTGACTCTTGGTGCCTTTATCATCCCAATGGCACACTCTTTTCTTATCTTGGCCTGTGCTTTTTTTATCATCGGTCTGTTTGGGGCCATGTTTAGTGTGCCATTAAATGCGTTGATTCAGTTCCACGCTAGGAATGATCAGCTAGGTCGCACCTTGGCGGGCAGCAATTATATTCAAAACATTGGTATGTTGGCCTTTTTAGGTCTCACTATTATCTTTGCGCTTACTGATCTAGATGTAAGCTATCTGTTATGGGGATTGGGGTTCATTGTTTTAGCTGGGACGTTAGCAGCCATACATATCCTCCCAGAAGCCTTACTTCGTGGTGTTATGGCAATTATTCTCGCCCGTAAATATCGTCTAAATGTGCTTGGTTTAGAGCATTTAAAGCAGTCAGGTCAGGGCGTTTTGTTATTGGGTAATCACATCAGTTGGTTGGATTGGGCTATGGTGCAAATGGCCTGCCCGCGTCATGTGCATTTTGTGATGGATAGAGGTATTTACCAGCGTTGGTATTTGAAGTGGTTTTTTGATCGCTATAAGGTGATTCCTATTTCCGGTGGGCAAAGTCGTCAGGCTTTAGAACAAGTAACTGAGTTACTTAACCAAGGTGAAGTAGTGTGTCTGTTTCCCGAAGGGGCGATCAGCCATTTGGGGCAACTTGGCGAATTTAAACACGGTTTTGAGCGCGCTTGCGCAGACTCAAAAGGTGTCATTGTGCCTTTTTATCTACGGGGTATGTGGGGGAGCGTCTTTTCTCGCTCATCGCAAAAACTGTCTCAGTTGAGAAAAAGTGGTCTGAAACGAGATGTGACCATCGCGTTTGGCACGCCTATGGATATTCATTCCACAGCGGAGACAGTGAAGCAAAAGGTATTTGAGATGTCAGTGACGAGCTGGAACGATTATACCGATACGCTTGAGCCCTTAGCCCATTCGTGGATTCGTACTGCGAAAGCAAAACCAACAGATTGGGCCATTGTTGACAGTAAAGGTGAACCATTGGGCCACCAAAAACTACTGACCATGACCGCATTATTGCAACGTCGTATTAAAAAATTACCGGGGAAAAATCTTGGCCTACTTGTGCCAACGTCTTCTCCTGGCGTAGCGGCTAATATGGCAGCATTAATGGCGGGTAAGACGATAGTGAACATTAACTATACGTCCACACCTGAGGCGCAGCTTCATGCCGTAAAACAGGCGGATATTCAGGGTTTTGTCACCGCCCATCGGTTTATTCAGCAGTTAGAAAAACGAGGTATTGATTGTCAGGCATTATTGGCGGGTAAAGACGTTATTTATCTAGAAGATTTCCATAAGGGACTTAATAAAGTCGAGGCGGTGAGTACCGCTGTTATGGCGGCACTTTTGCCCACTAGTTGGTTGCAGTGGTTATGGTGTTCCCATTGTGAGCTAGATGATGCCGCCGCGATTTTGTTTTCATCGGGCAGTGAAGGTACGCCTAAAGGAGTAGTATTAAGCCATAGGAATATTATGGCGAATATTCGTCAAGTGTCTGATGTGTTAAATGTGCGCGACAATGACCGCATCATGGCCACATTGCCACTGTTTCATGCTTTTGGTCTAACTGTCACGGGGTTATTACCATTGCTTGAAGGCGTTCCCGCGATTTGCCACCCTGATCCTACCGATGGTTTAAACATTGCCAAAGCAGTGACGAAACATGAAGCGACTTTGATGTGTGCTACGTCAACCTTTTTACGGCTGTACACCCGTAATCGTCGTATTCATCCTCTTATGTTCAGTAGTTTGCGAGCTGTCGTAAGTGGTGCAGAGAAATTAGACCCACAAGTAAGAGATGCTTTCACCCAGCGGTTTGGTAAAACGATCTTAGAAGGCTATGGCACGACGGAAACCACTCCGGTAGCCAGTGTGAATCTGCCAGGCTACATTAATCGTGATACAGCTCAAGTGCAGGAAGCGGCTCGTACTGGGACGGTCGGTATGGCATTACCAGGCACAACCTTCCGTATTGTTGATCCCAATTCATTGGAAACGCTGCCTGTTGGGGAAGATGGACTGATTCTGATTGGTGGTGCGCAAATTATGAAAGGCTACTTAGAGGATCCAGAAAAAACCGCTGATGTGATTGTCGAAATGGATGGATTACGCTGGTATAAAACAGGTGATAAAGGACACTTAGATGAAGACGGCTATTTAACCGTGGTGGATCGCTATTCGCGTTTTGCCAAGTTAGGCGGAGAGATGGTTAGCTTAGGTGCGGTGGAACAGCAGATTCGGACAATTCTACAGTCGACTGATTTATCCATGGTGGCAGTGAATGTGCCGGATGAGAAAAAAGGCGAAAGGGTAATCTTACTGGTGGGTGATGACGCGAACTCTGAGGATATCCGCCAATCTTTGGTCGAGGCGAAAATGCCTGCTTTAATGATGCCCAGTGAGATTATTCAAGTTGATGCGTTACCTATTTTAGGAAGCGGCAAACTCGACTTTAAAGCTGCTAAGCAATTAGCATTGGATAACACTCAAGGGTAGCATTGCGTTTCACTCGGCTTGCTTTGACTGAGCGGTCGAGTGATGAGACTTATTGGAATGTATTTGCATGATGTGGGACATCATTTTATAGGGAAATTCTCTAATAGGAAGTTGAAATGAAAAAAATCTATACTGCTAAGCAAATGATGTGGGGAAGCTTTTTTGGAGGGCCTGTTGCTGCAATCTACTTTTTAGTAACGGGATTTAATGCAATCGGGAGACAGGATTTTGCAAAGCGGTCTTTGTGGATTGGAATTGCCGCTATGTTTGTCTTTATTTTTCTAAGTCCTTATATACCTGATGGTGTACCAAGTGTGAGTTTAGCATTTTTCTATGTTATTCCCGTTTTATTGCTTTCCAAGGACTACTTTTTAACAAAAATGCAAATAGAGCAATCCTCAGAATTTGACCTTCAATCTACTTGGAAAGTGCTTGGTATTATTATCTTATCAGTTTGTCTGTATGTGCTTATTACTATTGTTTGCTTTTATTTCTTCGAGTCAGTTGGACTGATTAATATAGCGTAATTGACGATAGGTTGGGGTTGTCCCTGCAGGAGAAGAAGATGGTTGTTATTCGTGAAATGACAATAACAGATTACGACGCTGTTATTGAACTGTGGCGTCAGACGGAAAGTATGTCGTTACGAGAGGCGGATTCACGCGAGAGTATTGAGCGTTATCTTAATCGCAATGAAGGGCTGAGTTTTGTAGCGCTGAATGAGGATGAGGTTGTCGGCGCTGTATTGGTGGGAACCGATGGGCGACGTGGCTACTTGCAGCATCTCGCTGTTTCATTACCATTGCGTGGTCAAAAGATTGGCCAAGCGCTCGTGGATAAATCGATTAAAGCGTTGGCATTGATTGGCATTCATAAAACCCATCTATTTGTTCACAACGACAATCTAAATGCCCAAGGCTTTTATGAAATGCTTGGGTGGTTTCCTCGGGATGAAGTTCGCATGTATTCCTTTAATAGCTCCATGAGTCGTAATGTATAGCTGATTTTTTATTCGTTTATTAGGGAGAGAAACTTTTACACAGCAAGTGTGTAAAAGTCTCGGAGAGAATATGACACCTACGGCAATATTAGTGCATGTACCCGATGTATCATTAGGGGTAGCTTGGTATCAAAAGGCTTTTCCATCAGCGTTACCCAGATACTTGGCTGATTTCGATTTTACCGTTTTGGACATTAATGGGTTTTCGCTAGAAATTGTTCAGGCCGATGAAAAGGTTGGAGCGGGAAAGTCGGGAACCGTTCTGTATTGGTTTGTTGATTCCCTTGAAGCATCCTTGAGGCATTTTGAATCCATAGGGGCGAGTTTATACCGTGGTCCAATGGCAATAGAGAGCGGCTTTGGCATGTGCCAGGTAGCGGATCCTTTTGGTAACCTCATTGGCTTACGAGGTAAGTGGCAAGTCTGTTAATACATTGAAGGGCGTTATATGGAATACACACAAGCGGTTAAAGACGATGGTTATGAATTAGCTGAAGTTCGGGCTTTAGCGATGCGGCCAAGCCTCGAAGCATTAGGTCGTTTTGATGAAAAGCGAGTGAGAAGCCGTTTTCTAGAGACCTTCACGCCGAGTGATACCTTCAAAATAGTGGATGATGAGACGTTATTGGGCTTCTTTGTAGTACGCGTCAAAGCAGACCATCATTACTTGGATCATCTGTATATCAAGCCAGAACATCAAGGTAGAGCACTTGGTAAATTGGCGCTTCAAAAGATTGTTTCAATGGCTCATAAAAAAGGGTTGCCTGTTCGGTTAGGTGCGCTTAAAGGCAGCCGCTCCAATGATTTTTATATCAATAATGGCTTTATAAAAACACATGAAGAGGAGTTTGATATTTATTATGAGAGCCCTGCTTAGCAAGATTGATTGAACCCTCTAGTAAGACACCTGCGGGTAAAAAATGATGAAATCTGTGTCTATTCAACAAGGTAAAGAGGCTGCTATTTTATGGATAAACTGATCCGTTTAGCTGTTGAGGATCTGATAAAGCGTTATCAGCCACATACCATTATTCTCTACGGCTCTAGAGCAAGGGGCGAGGCGACGCAGGCGAGTGATATTGATATCGCATGTTTTGTAGATAGCGGTACGGAAACCAAAGAGGCGCGTGTGTTTCATGGTGTGTATTTGGACGCTTGGGTATATCCCTCTGAGAAGATGACCTTAGTCTCGGACGATGCATTGCGTTTTGGTGATGGCATCTGTTTATTGGATCAACGAGGCCTTGGTGGTCAGTACCTTGCGGCGATCCAAGAGCGAATCGAGGCAGGGCCGGAGATATTAGATGAGACAGACCGTTCACATACTTTTGAATGGATCTCTAAAATGTTGTCTCGAATTGAATTAGATGACTTGGAAGGGAAATATCGACGCCATTGGTTGCAGTTTGAGTTATTAGAAATCTATTTTCAGCTTCGCGGGTTATGGTTTTTTGGCCCTAAGAAAAGCCTGCGTTATTTGCAAGAAAATGATGCCGTTGCTTATCAGTTATTTTACGATGTTTATGATGACCCTACCGATGTAGATCGATTGAAATTATTGGTTCAGTGTGTGGTTGGCAAGTCATAGGTTATTAATTGAATGGTAGGAAAAGGATCGAAGGAATGAAAATACTCGCCTTATCAGGCAGTTTGCGTGAATGTTCTTATAATACGGCGGCACTTAAAGCCTTAGGTGAGCTTTCACCTGATGATGTGATCGTGGAAATAGGTGAGATTAAAGCCCTTCCTTTGTTTAACCCTGATTTGGATGAGGCTCAGATTCCAGCACTACAGAGGTTAAAAGCACAGCTTGCACAAGCCTCCGGTTTAATTATAGCTAGTCCAGAATACGCACACGGCATCAGTGGCCCCATGAAAAACGCATTGGACTGGTTGGTCAGCGGGGTAGAGTTTCCCTATAAGCCCATTATGTTGATTAATACCTCGCCACGAGCTAGTCACGGTTTGGCGGCTTTGCGGGAAGTATTAACGACTATGTCGGGTGTCATTATCGACAGTGCGTTTGTCTCGATTCCTTTATTAAGTAGCGAACTGGATAAAGAGGGGATTCTTGAAAATCCTGAATTATCAGGAATGCTAAAGGCCGGGCTGGAGGCATTTTGCTGCCAAATAAAGCGCTCTGGAGAGAGTGCTTTATAAAAATCAATAATGGAGAGTGAGTTTGACTATTGTGATCCAAGAAGAAGCGACGGGCTGTGGCATTGCGTCAGTGGCGAATATTGTTGGCAAAACCTATTCACAAATGAAAACAATTGCTAATAATTTAGGTATTTTTGCCTCAGATACCTCGCTATGGTCTGATACGGGTTATGTTAGACGCATGTTGCTGGCATGCGGGGTGAAAGCCTCAGACAATGAAGCACCATTTGTCTCTTGGGACGCCTTGCCGGATTTGGCGTTGTTAGCGATTAAGCATCATCAAGAAGATGGCAAGGATTTTTGGCATTGGGTTGTATTTAAGCGATTCAACGGTCAGCCTGTCGTTCTGGATTCTGCCAGTTACCTCCCCTCTAACAGTCGAACAGATTTTGCTGAAATGCAGCCAAAGTGGTTTATTGAAGTGGTTAAGGAGGTGTAAGTGATTGCTCGTGAATGGAAAGCCAAATGCCCAAAAATACATGAAGAAGGCTTCATTGCGTATTTATATGAAACAGGTGTAAAAGATACCGCTAAAACGGATGGCTTTCTTGGCGCCCAAATATTTAATCGTGATAGTAGTGAAGGGGCCGAAATCACCTTGATTACTTATTGGACGGATGTTGAGAGTATAAAAGCTTTTTCTGGTGAAGACATTGGGGTAGCAAAGCTCTACCCAGAAGATGATAAGTATGAGTTACAACCGGATCATTATGTAACCCATTATAACGTAAGAGAAAATACTTGGGTTAATGCAGATTAAGTTGCAGTCTATCAAAGGCGTGTTTTAAATGCTTCGAGGAGCAAATGTCGTCGATGCCACCCAATATTTTCAACCTGTGTTTGTTTATTTATATCTAAAACGATATGGAGAGATCATGAAAACGATTGGTATGTTAGGAGGCATGAGTTGGGAATCAACCGTGACTTACTACGAGGCGCTCAATAAAGGAATCAAAGCCGCATTAGGTGGTTTACATTCTGCGAAAATTTGTCTTCATAGCGTGGATTTTGAGGAGATTAAAACCTTACAACATGAGGGAAAGTGGGTGGAAACGGCGGCCATTTTAGCCAATGGAGCAAAGTCTGTCGAAGCGGGTGGGGCGGATTTTCTACTGATCTGTACGAATACTATGCATCAAGTGGCGCCTTATATTGCCGAGCAGATTTCCATCCCCATTTTGCACATAGCCGACGCAACAGCGGACGCGTTAAAAGCCGATGGCATTACTAAGGTGGGCTTGTTGGGAACACGTTTTACCATGGAGCAGGACTTTTATAAAAATCGCTTAATCGAGCATTTTGGCATTGATGTGGTGGTCCCTGGGGAAGCGGATCGAGAGTCCGTGCACACTATTATTTATGATGAATTGTGCCAAGGGCAAATTTATACGGAGTCGCGAGAGCGCTATTTAGCCATCATTGATTTGCTTCATAAACGTGGCGCCCAAGCGGTGATTTTAGGTTGTACTGAGATTGGGCTGTTGGTGCAGCAGCGTCATACCCATGTGCCCTTGTATGATACGACCAAACTGCATGCGGATGCGGCTGTTGCCTTTGCGCTTTCTGTGTCTGAATGAGACATTATCCGGTGTATAAAATAAGATTGCTTGAGCCCCATGAAGCCAGTGTTTATCGAGAGATTAGGCTAGAAGCGCTAAACACTTATCCAGATTGTTTTGCGGCGGATTATGAGCAGCAAAAAGCCTTGCCAACCATGTACTTTGAGCGTTTGATAAAGGAAGGTTCTATGAAAGGAAAGATGGCAGGCGCGTTTATCAATGCTGAGCTTGTCGGAATTTGTGGTGTAACCTTTGAAACAACACTATTGCCAAACGCTGGTGAAATTATTCAAATGTACGTGAAGCCGACCAGTCAACATTTGGGGATCGGCAGGGCATTGATGAGGTTTATGGAAACTGTGTCTCTAGACTGTTCTATTAAAACCTTAGTGCTAGGTGTTGAACCGTCTAATAAAACCGCTTTTGGCTGGTATCAAGGTTTGGGCTATCGCTTAGATCAAGCGTTATCCAAAGAGTCTAATGTTCAATACATGAAATTATCACTCCTATAGATACTCATTAATAGGTTGTCTCTTATTTATTTTATTTGTGAGAACGGATGCTAAACGCAGAAAAGGGGTTTTATGAAAGTTGTATTTGTTTCAGGTGGAAGTAAAGGCATCGGACTTGCTTCTGTATTGCGTTTTGTTGAACTGGGCTATCAAGTGGTTACGTGCTCTCGTGAACCGGCAGTATGGAGTGACGTGTTGTCTCAGCATTCTGAACTTCATGCTGTTGATTATGTCCAGGCAGATTTATCGAAAGAAGAAGCGGTCTCTCAATTATTTGCTTATATTGAAACACAGTATGGCAAGTTAGATATTGCGATTAATAATGCCTCACCGCTATTAGCCTCTAAGGGGCGTTTTGAATCGGTTTGTGTGGACGCATTAAAAGAAACCATGCTCAATGATTATTGGTCGTATGTATTATGCCTTAAGTATGAGCTGGCGTTGATGTCCGCTGGGGCCAGAGTGGTGAATATCAGCTCGGTTAATGGCTTGCGTCCAACCCCCAACGCTGCCATGTACAGTTCGGCAAAGCATGGATTAGAAGGTTTAACGCGTTCTGTTGCTTTAGAGGCCATTGAAAAAGGTGTGCGTGTCAATGGGGTTGCTCCTGGAGTGACCTGGACACCTCGTTGGCAAGAACGGCAACGAGAAACCCCAAGGATCAAAGAAGAGGTATCTGATGTGGTGCCCATTAAACGCTTTGCAGAGGTAGAAGAAATTGCAGATGCGATTGAGTTTTTATCTTCTGATAAAGCAAATTATATTGTTGGGCATACGTTAGTGGTGGATGGAGGTATTTCTTTAGTCTGATGGACTGAATATGGCTAAAGTGCCTATATATGGCTGTAAATCATTAACAGCATTGCCTTATTGTTGGTTCTTGAAAATGGCCTATTTTCTTGGATTGTGCACTTTTTAATTGAGCTGAAAATACATTTAGGCTTTTTTCTGCGTCTACGGAATAATTTGTCGACAAAACCAACAAAATGCCTTTATTTTGTTGTGTCTCATCAGTAAACTTCATTCCCCCCTGTTTGAAAATACTTCATATCGCACTCGTGAATTTGCGTTCATGACATAAAATATAACCGTGGTAGAAGCAGGCAGGACTCTTAAACAAAAGTATCCTTTAAAAGTAGTTGTCTATCAATCATGAATACAAAAACAAACTCTCAACCTAATCAAACCGAGGGTGGGTCAGATGCTCATCGTCGTCTAAATCGAAGTGATGCAAAAACGTTAAGTCTATCCGCCCTTGGTGGCGCGTTGGAGTTTTACGATTTTGTTATTTTCGTTTATTTTGCCAATGTCGTTGGCAGTCTTTTCTTTCCCGCTGATATGCCCGAATGGCTTCGCCAAGTACAAACCTACGGAATTTTCGCTGCGGGTTACTTAGCTCGTCCATTGGGCGGCGTTATTATGGCGCACTTTGGTGACATACTGGGTCGTAAACGTATGTTTATGATGAGTATTTTGCTGATGGCTGTACCTACCTTAGCCATTGGTCTTATGCCAACCTATGAGACGATTGGTATTGCCGCACCTTTACTCTTGTTGTTCTTCCGTGTCTTGCAAGGTGCCGCGATTGGTGGTGAAGCGCCTGGGGCGTGGGTCTTTGTGACAGAGCACGTGTCTAAGCGTCATGTGGGATTTGCATGTGGGGTCTTGTCGTCGGGTCTTGTGGCAGGGATTTTGATTGGGTCTTTGGTCGCCACCTTTATGCATTCTATTTACAGTGCTGCTGAGATTCACAGTTATGCTTGGCGTTATCCTTTTATTCTAGGTGGTTTGTTTGGTTTTATTACCATGTACTTACGTCGTTGGCTACAGGAAACGCCTGTCTTTAAGGAAATGGAATCGCGTAAAGAATTAGCGCAAGAGTTGCCTATTAAATCTGTGGTTAAAAAACACATTCCTTCTGTGTTGATTTCTATGGCGGTGACTTGGGTATTAACGGCTGCTGTAGTGGTGACGATTTTAATGACGCCAGCCTTGTTACAGAAGTTGATTCATCTGGACCCTCAAACCTCGCTAGAAGCAAACAGCTTAGCGATTATTTGCGTTATCATCGGCTGCTGGGTTTGTGGTGCATTGGCGGATCGTTTTGGTAATGGCCCTATTTTGGCGATTTTCAGTATTGGTCTGGGCGTGAGCTATTGGATGTTTTACAGCACCATGTTGCATGACACGTCCTTGTTGTTTCCGATGTATGCATTGGTCGGCTTCTTTGTCGGGTTGACGGGTGTGGTACCAGCCATCGCGGTAAAGAGCTTTCCTGCTGCGATTCGTTTTTCAGGGTTGTCTTTCTCTTATAATTTGGCTTATGCCATTTTCGGTGGGACGACGCCGTTAGTCGTGAGTACCTTGTTAAGAGAAGACCCACTTGCACCTGCTTATTATGTGGCTTTTGTATGCGGTGTTGGGGTGTTAGCTAGCCTTGCTGTCATGGGCTTTAGAAGACGTTTAGACTTGGTTGCTAACCCTATCTAAGCTTTTGTTGCGTTTTTCTTTGAGAAGAAATGACACAAAAAAAGGACCAAAATAGCGATGCTGTCTTGGTCCTTTTTTTGATTATTATGCAGTGTTTTACGGAAATTTGGTGGGGGATGCTGCTTTTTCTGGTCGTAATTCTAGCGTAAAGTTTTTGGAAGTGCTGGGTATTTTTTTGAGATTTTGATTTATTCGTGGTTACATAACTGTGTTAACTTAGTCTTGGGAAGGTATGAATTGGTTCTCTTTTCTCTGAGTTTGAACAAAAAGTTTGCTCCTTGGAGCACGCGTCCCGTGTAAATAGTAGACCTATTGATCGAGGCGATTTGCAGTAAATACTGGCTTTTAAAACGCGCTCTTTGACGTTTTTCGAAAAACTTGAGATAGATAATAGAGGCCCCATCTTCCTCTTCTCCCATAGGCTTTGTTGTTGTAAACAATTTGCTCAAACGAAGATGGCGTATTTCCTATGTCAAGCACTACTCGACGTGAATTTATTCAGCGGCTCCTAATGGCATCTGGCGCTGTTTTATTATCTGCCCCGGTTTTGGCAGCGAATCGCTCTAACATTTTAAAAGCGGTTCATTCCACTCATGATGGCAAACTAACTCGCCTAACATTTGATTTGGCAAAAGTCCCCCATTACGACGTTTTTACACTATCAAACCCTGCAAGGTTGGTGGTGGATTTACATGATACAACCAATAGCAGCAATCTGGATTCGCTAAAAAGAAGCGGTCTATTCGATAATGTTCGCTGGGCTGTCCACCATGATAAAACGCTACGGGTGGTTTTTGACTTACCGCATCAAACCTCTTTCGATGGTGCTTCTATTGATAAACGCACTGGGCATCTGGCTTTAGATTTTAGCAATAACTTGGTGCATCATGCCGTCATGGAAAGGCACCCGGTTAAGCGTGATATTATTGTGGTTGTGGATCCTGGACATGGTGGCAAAGATCCAGGTGCCACCGGAAAATACGGCACTCATGAAAAAAATGTGGTGTTAGAAATTAGTCGCATGCTGAAACGTAAGTTGGATAATACGCCAGGCTTTAGAGTTGTGATGACACGGGACAAGGATATTTTTATTCCATTACGTCAACGAGTTAATATTGCTCATAAGCACAAAGCTGATGTTTTTGTCTCGGTTCATGCGGATGCCTGTGATGATCGTTCTGTAAAAGGTTCCTCGGTCTATATTTTGTCAAATAAAGGTGCTAGTAGTGTGATGGCACGTCGTTTGGCGGATAGAGAAAACGACTCTGATCTAATTGGTGGTGTATCGCTAAAAGATAAGGGTAGTATGTTGGCTAAAGTCTTATTAGATTTGTCTCAGACGGGAACCATATCGGCCAGTTCCGATCTTGCCCATACTATGATCCATAATTTGGCAGAAAGTGAACGCGTACTTCACCGCAAGGTAGAGCGAGCGGCGTTTGTTGTTTTGAAATCGCCTGATATTCCATCTGCTTTAGTGGAAACCGCCTTTATTTCCAATCCGACTCAAGAGAAGAAGTTGAGAACAAAAGCATTCCAAAACAAGATTGCCAATGCACTTCATAATGGAATAAAAAGCTACTGTTTGGCAAACATTCCAGAACGTAACCTTATTATTAGCTAATTGAATAGGATAAAATTCCCCAAACTGAGTGTCTGCCTCAGTTTGGGGAATGCTTGTTTATTAGCATTAGAGATTAAATTAAGCAGATGGGACCAATACGTTATCAAAGTCGTAGGTGCCGTTGAACAGTTCAAATACCTTTCCGTTCAAATTGTCTTTACTGAGAATAAACATAACAGCTTTGGCCACATCGGCACGGGGTATGGCCATTTCTGCACGTGAATCAGGACGTTTGATAGTGATTTTACCTTGGCTTTTGTCATTTGTAAGAGGGCCTGGGCGAACAATGGTATACGGAACACCAGATTTTATTAGGTAATCATCCGCCATGTGTTTCGCAACAAGGTAAGGTTTGATGTTAGATTCTAGTGCATCTGGATCATCGGCGCCTATGCTGCTTACTAAGATGAATTGTTTGACTTGGGCGTCTTTTGCATAGTCTACGGCTTTTTTCGCTGCCCATAAATCAATCAGCAGGGTTTTGTCTGGTCCGGTTTTAGCTCCAGAGCCTGCTGTAAAAATGACGCGATCAATCCCTTCAAAGGCGGCGCTAAAATCTCCTTCTAGATCCATTTCTATGACTTCAAGTTGCTTACCCGTGATGTGACTGAGTTTGCTTTTGTCACGGACAAGCGCTCGTGCAGGTTCATTTGTTTGTGCCATTGTTTGCGTGATGATGTTACCAATTTGGCCACTTGCACCAATGATTAAGGTTTTACTCATTACCTGACTCCCTAAGTTAGTTGCCTTTACCTACTATATTAGGCGAGAGTCTCAAAGTTAAACCCCTTGGCTGAGGTTTGCATACTTGATGGACATTTTTAGGTAGGTTGCTGAACATGAAAAGCCGATTTTTACGTCGGCTTTTCATATTGGATTGCGTTGTAGAAAAAGGCAGTGAATTAGATTTGTTCTAATTTCTGTTTGATCTGTTGTTCGATACCGTCAGCATCTAACCCGATGCGTTTAAGCATTGCCCCATGGCTAGCATGTTCTTCGTATTGGTCCGGCAGTCCGATATGTAGGGTTGGAACATTGATATTATTAGAGAGTAAGAATTCACTGACTGCTGAGCCAGCACCGCCCATAATCGCATTTTCTTCCACTGTCACGATAAGTTTGGCATGTTGATGCTTCAGTAAGGCTGCTTTGTCCAATGGTTTAACAAAGCGCATGTCCAGTAGTGTCGCATCTAAATGTTTAGCCGCTTGTAGCGCATCGTAGGTGGGTCGTCCAAAACCAAAAATGGCAATGTCGGAGTGGCCAGTATAGAGTGTTCGGGCTTCGCCTATAGGAATGGTCTCAAGGGTGTTTTCTGTCTCGATGCCTCTTCCGGTGCCGCGTGGGTAGCGAACGGCTGCTGGCCCTTGGTATTCGTACCCCGTTTGTAGCATTTTGCGGCATTCATCTTCATCAGAGGGGGCCATGATCACCATGTTAGGAATGCAGCGTAAATAACTTAAATCATAGGCGCCTGCATGGGTGGGACCATCTTCCCCTACTAGTCCAGCACGGTCGATGGCAAAAAGAACATCGAGATTTTGCAGAGCGACATCGTGAATCAATTGGTCATAAGCGCGCTGTAAAAAAGTGGAGTAAATGGCGACAACAGGTTTTAAGCCATCACAGGCCATACCAGCGGCTAAGGTGACGGCATGCTGTTCGGCGATGGCGACATCAAAGTAGCGTGTTGGAAAGCGATCTGCGAAGGCTATCAGGTCGGAACCTTCTTTCATGGCAGGGGTGATGGCAACAAGCTGGCTATCGCGCTCAGCGGCATCACAAATCCATTCACCAAAGATGTTGCAGTATTTTGGTAAGCTCTTTTTGGGGGGGGCACTTGGATTATCTTGTTCTATTTTACTGATGGCATGGAAGCCAATCGGGTCGCCTTCGGCGGGTTCGAAGCCCTTGCCTTTTTTGGTGATGATATGCAAGAACTGCGGGCCAGAGCGATCTTTCATGTTGTTGATGGTGGTGAGTAGATGGTCCATATCGTGACCGTCGATTGGGCCTATATAGTTAAATCCTAACTCTTCAAACATAGTGGCAGGAGAGACCAAGCCTTTCATATGTTCTTCTGCTTTACGAGCAAGCTCTTCGAGCGCTGAAGGAAGGCCTGAAAAGACTTTTTGACCGCCTTTACGAATGTGATCGTAAGTTTTGCTGGCCCACATGCGAGCAAAGTAGCTGGATAATGCACCAACGGGTTTGGAGATAGACATTTCGTTATCGTTTAGGATAACCAGCATATCGGCTTTCACATCCCCTGCGTGATTCAATGCTTCAAAGGCCATTCCGGCCGACATCGCACCATCGCCAATGACAGCTACTGCTTTACGTGGCTTGTGTAGAAGACGAGAAGCGAGTGACATTCCTAAAGCGGCGCCAATGGAGGTACTGGAATGGCCGACGCCAAAGGTGTCGTATTCGCTTTCTTCGCGCTTTGGAAAGCCGGAAATGCCATTTTCTTGGCGAATATTCAGTAGTGCATCACGGCGCCCAGTTAATATTTTATGTGGGTAAGCCTGATGACCAACGTCCCACACGATACGGTCTTCTGGAGTATTGTATAAATAATGTAAGGCGACCGTCAGTTCTATGACGCCCAAGCCTGCTCCGAAGTGTCCACCTGTCTGGCCCACACTGAAGAGCATATATTCACGAAGCTCGCGTACAAGTTTAGGCAGCTGCTCTTTTTTTAACTTGCGCAGGTCCGCTGGAGAATTCACCTGATCAAGTAGTGGAGTGTTAGGTCGTGAGGTTGGGATTTCGTCGAACATGGGCACCAGTATGGTCACATTAATAAAGTCATAATAAGCGGGCTAGTATATCAGTGGTTGCGACCAATAATATAGTTCGCAAGCTCTATTAAAGGTTGCGCAGCGTCACCAAAAGGCGAAATTTTTGCAATTGCTTGTTGATTAAGGGTTGTTGCTAAATGTTTTGCCCCTTCTAAGCCAAGTAATTTAGGATAAGTTGGCTTGTTGGCATCGGCGTCGGCAAATTGCGTTTTTCCTAAGGTTTGCGTATCGCTGGTAATGTCGATAATGTCGTCTTGAACTTGAAATGCCAATCCAATGGCAGTGGCGTAGTCATCCAGTGCAGCCAGCTGTTTGGCATCCTTTAGCCCAACACTGATGGCTCCCATGCGAACGCTGGCACGGATCAGAGCGCCTGTTTTATGGGCATGCATTTCTTCTAGTGCCTGAATATCGATATCCTGTCCAACGTTGGATAAATCTATCATTTGTCCGGTTACCATCCCATGTCGTCCAGCGGCACAGGCTAACTCTTGAATGAGTTGTAATTGGCACTGAGCTTGGTTAAGGGATGGGCAGCTGAGTAATTCAAAAGCGAAGGCTTGCAAGGCGTCTCCTGCAAGAATCGCTGTGGCCTCATCAAATTGAATATGGCACGTTGGTTGGCCTCGGCGTAAATCATCATCGTCCATCGCTGGTAGGTCGTCGTGAATCAATGAGTAGGCGTGAATCGCCTCAATGGCCGCAGCACAAGCATCCGTCAGCGGGGTGGGTTCTGCAAAGAGGGCGGCACTGGCGAATGTCAGCATAGGGCGAATACGCTTCCCCCCATTAAATAGACTATAATTCATTGCAGCCTGTAAGGAAGCGGCTGGCGGATATGTGTCTAATGTTTGCTTTAAGTAACAATCGACTCGTTGACGCGCGTAGTTGGAGAATTGGTCTAGGTTCACGAATTTGTTTCCGGATCAAAAGGTTCTAAGTGTTCGCCATCTTGCTTATCGAGTAGAATTTGCACTTTTTGCTCGGCTTGGGTTAAGACTCGCTGGCACTCTTGGCTTAATTTTACCCCTTTTTCAAAGGCTTTAAGCGCGTCTTCTAGGGATAACTGATTTGACTCTAGTTGCGTCACTATGGTGTCCAAGTCGGTTAGGTTGTCTTCGAAGTGACGGACCGCTGTTTTAGGGGGCATGATAATATCTCTCGTTGTTATCTACAATTTTTAACAGAAAAAGACGAAATCTTCGAGTTCAATTGTAGGGAAATTACAAAAATAAAGGATCAAGGAGTGAACCTTCTCTTCTCTTTCGTTTAGAATTAGGAAAACTGTTGAGCATTATAGCTTTTTTTGTAGGAGACGTGTGTGGATATCGCAACGTTAATCGGGCTTGTTGGTTCGTTAGCAATTGTTTTTATGGCCATCCTGTTAGGGGGATCGCTAGGTGAGTTTATCGACCCAGCCTCCATCTTGATTGTACTGGTTGGTTCGCTTTTTGTTGTGCTCATTCAGTATCCCTTAAGTCAGTTTTTATCAACTGGCAAAGTGGTTGTAAAAGCATTTATGTTTAAAAGTGTGCCTCTAGATGCATTAATCGATGAAATTTATGCTTTAGCTGATGAAGCTCGAAAAGGTGGTTTATTATCTTTGGAAGGCAAGGAGGTTAGCCATCCTTTTTTATCTAAAGGTATTCAAATGCTCGTCGATGGTCACGATGGCAGTGTGGTTCGTGCCCAACTGTCTAAAGACATGAGTATGTCGTTTACCCGTCATGACAATGGCGCGAAAATCTTTAAAGCGTTTGGTGACACAGGCCCAGCCATGGGGATGATCGGAACACTAGTGGGGCTGGTGCAGATGTTGGCCAATATGAGTGACCCTAAGGCCATAGGTCCTGCTATGGCCGTTGCATTGCTGACTACCTTATATGGTGCGATGTTAGCAAACATGGTGTGTTTGCCTCTACAAGCGAAACTAATGAATCGTGCAAACGAAGAGTTAACCTGCCAGAAGCTGATTCTTGATGCCTTGTTAGCCATTCAAACTGGGCAAAATCCTCGTGTTATCGACGGCGTGTTGAAAACCTATATTGCAGAAGGTAAGCGTGTTGAACGCGAATAACCCAGCTGTTAATGAATTGTCAAGTTGTGACCGGATTAACTAAATGAGTGATGAAGAAGAACAAGAATGTCCTGAGTGCGTAGAAGGCTTACCAGCTTATATGGGGACATTCGCAGACTTAATGTCTCTATTGATGTGTTTCTTTGTGCTGTTACTGTCTTTTTCTGAAATGGATGTTTTAAAATTTAAACAACTAGCTGGGTCCATGCGTGAGGCATTTGGCGTTCAAAAAGAGGTAAAGGCTGAATCCATTCCTATGGGAACATCCATTATTGCCCAAGAGTTTAGTCCCGGAAGGCCGGATCCTACACCTATTAACGAGGTTAGACAAAAAACGGATAACGTTCCTAAAAATACGCTAGAAGTTCTGTGTAAACCAGGTCAAGCGGATTTAAACAATAAAGACAGTGCTGGTTTGCCGTCTAAACAGATTTTTGTGGACCAATCGAAAGCGAACTTGGAACAAGAAAAGAAAATTAAGCAAACGGAAGAAGATGCGCAGCAAGTAGCTTCTGTATTGCGAGAGGAAATTTCTAAAGGAACCGTTGAGGTTGAAACGCAGGAACAAACTATCACGATTCGTTTGAAAGATAATGGCTCATTTAAATCTGGGTCGGCGGAATTAAACTACGATTTTATCCCCGTGATCGATATGATTCGTGATGTTTTAGTCGGTATTAAAGGGACAATCTCTGTTGAGGGGCATACCGATAATGTGCCTATTGTCAGTAAGAAGTTTAAATCAAACTGGGCATTATCATCCGCCCGTGCCTTGTCAGTGGCGGAAGAGTTATTTGCTGATGGTAGGTTGGATCAAAATCGCTTTGCGGTAGTTGGTTACGCTGATACCCGACCTTTGGTGCCAAATGATACGCCAGCACATCGAGCAATGAATCGACGTGTGGAAATCGTTATCAGGCAAAATGATCTGTCGAGACCGAAAATGCAAACGGATGATAAACCCATTAATGATGGGGCCATTGAATACGACAAATCGGACTTGAAGAAGTTTGATTTATCGCCAGGTGAGATTTTCTAGCCGTTGGTTTTGGCGATAGGTCAGTTTTGATGGTCGTTAGGTTTGTAAGTTGATAGAGAGGCCAACCTTTATACTGGGTTGGCTTCTTCACTGGCGACTTTGTAAATTGCTTTTCCTAACGTGTTGATTTGTTCTTTAGTGATGATATAGGGAGGCATCAAGTAAATCAGTTTGCCAAATGGCCTTATCCAAACACCCTGTTCAACAAATTTTGGTTGTATTTCATGCTGATTAACCGCTTGTTTTAACTCAACGACACCAATTGCTCCAAAGCAGCGCACATCTTGTACCTGATCTAAGGTGCGGCAAGGTTCTAGTGCCTCCTTCATCCAATCTTCTATTCGTTTGACAGTCTTTTCTATGTCGTAGCTCGCCAATAATTCGAGGCTAGCATTGGCCGCAGAACAAGCTAGAGGGTTTCCCATGAAGGTTGGGCCATGCATAAAGACGCCGCCATTATCACTGATGCCAAGGGCGACTTTGTCGCTGGCCAGTGTGGCGGCTAAGGTAATATAACCCCCGGTTAGCGCTTTGCCAACACACATGATGTCTGGGCTAATGGCGGTGTGATCTGTTGCAAATGGTTTGCCTGTCCGGCCAAATCCGGTGGCGATTTCATCGAAAATTAAGAGAATATCAAACTCATCACAGAGTGCTCGAAGACGGTTGAGATAGTCGGGATTGTAGAAACGCATACCGCCCGCATTTTGTACGACGGGCTCAATGATAAAACCGGCAATCTTGTTATGTTTGGTAGTGAAAAGAGCACGAATTTCGTCGATATAACTGTCTTTAATGGGAGTGTCTATGCCTGTTGGTGGTGGAGAGACAAAGTACTGCTGGGTGACAGCTCCATTGAATAAGTTATGCATGCCATTTTCAGGATCGCAGACAGACATGGCAGCAAAAGTATCGCCATGGTAACCACTTTTGGGGGTGGCAAAGAATTGTTTGTCTGCTTTACCTTGGGTATGCCAATACTGGATGGCCATTTTTAATGCTACCTCTACCGAGACGGAACCCGAGTCGGAGAAGAATACGCGCGTCAGGGACTTTGCTGTCATAGCAACCAATTTTTGGGCGAGGTCAATGGCGGGTTTGTGTGTCAGCCCGCCAAACATAACATGGGAAAATTGATCGATCTGCTGTTTCATTGCTTGGTTCATGGTTGGGTGGTTATAGCCATGGATGACGCTCCACCAAGAGGACATACCATCGATCAGTGTTTGACCGCTAGCCAAATGAATTTCGCAGCCTAAAGCACGTTCCACCAAATACTGGGGCGTTGGTGTGCTCATTGAGGTATAAGGGTGCCAAAGCAGTTGTTTGTCTAGCTCTATATAGTTTTGATGGGAGGGATAATCTTGCATTGTAAAACCATTTCTTCTTGTAGAGGCGCTTGGAGTCTAAACAAAGCGACGTATCTTTGCCACCAGTCTGTCGTGTTCAAAGAGAGTAAACTGACTCTGAGACGGGACAATTTAGCCGTGTTTATCATCGGGGGTTCTAGCAATAACCCATATGTCGACGCGTTTTGCGCCTTTTCTTTGTAGTGCCTTAGTGCAGCTCTCTAATGTGCTGCCTGTGGTCATGACGTCGTCGAATAACGCAACGTGTTCTTCTATTGGTCCTTGAACTTGGTACACACCTTGTTGGTTTTGTATGCGCAGTTTTCGACTTAAAGTGTGTTGTGCTTGTGTGTGAACACTTTTGTGTATTGGGTTGCGAGTAGCTATGTAAGGGAGGTCGCTGGTTAGGGTGGATTTGAGAAGGGAATGCAATGTGTTGACCATTATTTGGGTTTGACAGAAACCGCGTTCTTTTATGCGCTGCGGATGGCTTGGTACGAATACTATTTGGTTTGGCCAAGGTGCGTTTTGTGAATAATAGGTGACGAGGTGATCTCTCACTATTTCCATTAGTGGTTGAATAAAGTGGGCTTGTTGGTGAAATTTAATATTTTGAATCAAGATTCTTGTTGTCCCTTCGTAGCGTAAGGGAGCTAAACAGCGATAATAGGGGGGTGGGGCTACTTGGCATTTTCCACATAGACTTTGTTGGGAGGCATGTTGGGCTATCTGTTGTTGCGCTATCTGTTGTTGCGATAGGGGGCGTTGGCAGACAGAACAAGCATGGCGATTGTGTTCAAACCCTACTTTGCAATACTTACAAACGGCTGTTTGACTGTGAGATTGGCAAATACTGCATTGTTTTGAAAATATACTATAGTAAACCTTGGGTAAAAATGAGGTTGACAGTTGTCTCCAGTCCATTAGTATTGCCATCCTTAACGCTATATTTTTTGAGGATATTATGCCTGTCACTAACTTGATTGAGCCACGTTTTGATTGGACTCATGCTGAAATTACAGAGCTTTTTAATCTACCTTTTATGGATCTGATGTTTCGCGCTCAAACGGTCCATCGTCAAAACTTTGCACCCAATGAAGTTCAGGTGAGTACGTTATTATCAATTAAGACGGGTGCTTGTCCAGAGGATTGTAAATATTGCCCACAGAGTGGGCATTACAATACAGAGCTGGAAAAAGAGAAACTGATGGAAGTTCAAAAGGTGCTGGAAGATGCACAGTTGGCCAAAGAAAAGGGCGCGAGCCGTTTCTGTATGGGGGCAGCTTGGAAGCATCCCTCAGAAAAAGATTTTCCCTATGTACTCGAAATGATCAAAGGTGTAAAAGCCTTAGGGCTTGAATCTTGTGTCACGCTCGGTACGTTGAGCGATGAGCAAGCACAGCGTTTATCAGACGTTGGCTTAGATTATTACAACCACAACTTGGATACGTCGGCAGAATTTTACGACAGTATTATCACGACCCGTACTTATCAAGATCGTCTAGATACCTTGTCTCGAGTACGTGATTCAGGCATTAAATTATGCTGTGGCGGTATTATGGGGATGGGAGAAGAGCAAAAAGATCGTGTGGGTCTGATTCGCCAGTTGTCTCAAATGACACCCCACCCTGAAAGTGTGCCAATTAATATGTTGGTAAAAGTGGAAGGGACGCCAATGGCTAATGTGGAGGACCTTGATGAGTTCGAGTTTATCCGCACCATTGCGGTAGCGCGTATTGTCATGCCGATGTCTCATGTGCGCTTGTCCGCTGGTCGCCAAGGTATGAGTGAGCAAACGCAAGCCTTGTGTTTTATGGCGGGTGCTAATTCTATTTTTTATGGTGAAAAATTACTGACTACAGCCAACCCAGAAGCGGATAAAGACATGAATTTATTCAGCAAATTGGGTATTACTCCTGAAAAGCGTGAAGAGCATTCAGACCAAGCAGTGATGGAAGCCATTGCTGATCAGGTTGTGAAGCAGGAAGAATCTAAACTGTTTTACGATGCCAATGCCTAATACACCATCCTGGATAAAGACGGCACTTGACGAGCGCCGTCAACAGGCCTTACTGCGTCAAACGGTGACATTAGATGGTCCACAAACACCAACTGCGCGATTTAACGGTTCTACTTATACTTCTTTTTGTTCAAATGATTACTTGGGATTGGCTAATCACCCTGATTTGATTCGAGCTGTACAGGCTAGCGCAGAGCAATATGGTGTCGGTGGGGGCGCATCGCATTTAGTTTGTGGTCATTTAGCTCCCCATCAAGCGTTAGAAGATGCGTTGGCTGATTGGCTCGGTTATGAGAGGGTGATGTTATTTAGTACTGGTTATATGGCCAATTTAGGCGTGATTTCTGCGTTGGCTGCGAAATCGCGACCAGTGGTTCAAGATAAGCTTAATCATGCCTCTTTAATTGATGGTAGCGTATTGGCTCAATCACCACTACGCCGTTACCTTCATGGTGATGTGTCCAGTGCTCGAAGATTGCTGCAGAAAATCGCAACCCCCGGTTTATTGGTGACAGATGGCGTGTTTAGTATGGATGGCGATCTTGCTCCCTTAGCCTCCTTAGCGGCATTAGCTCAGGAAGAAGATTGGCTTTTTATGGTCGATGATGCCCATGGATTAGGTTGTTTGGGCAATAATGGGCGCGGCAGTCTTTCTCTAGAGAGCTTGGATTCACATTCTGTACCTGTCTTGGTGGGTACCTTTGGCAAAGCATTTGGCACATCAGGGGCTTTTGTGGCCACATCGAATGAAATTGCTGATTATTTGACACAATTTGCTCGCCCTTACATATACACTACCTCTATGTCACCTGCGATAGCGGGTGCAACCTTGGCGGCTTTGCGTCTGATTCGGTCAGATGAAGGGGAGGAGCGGCGAGCAATCTTAGCCAGTCATATTCGTTATTTCCGTCAACGAATGGCTGAACTTCCTGTTCTTTTGATGTCATCAGATACGGCGATACAACCAATTATTATTGGTGATAGTGATAAAGCGCTTAGAGCGAGCGAGGCATTAAAGGCCTTGGGGGTATGGTGTACGGCGATTCGTCCGCCAACGGTTCCCATTGGCAGTGCTCGACTGCGTATTACGTTGAGTGCCTCACATAGTAAAGAAGATGTGGTTTTATTATGTGATTCGCTAGAGTCGGTATTGGTCGTTAAGGCAAAGTGCGAATAAGTCCTAGTTAAGTAAAGGTTAGTTGAGCTGAAGGGGAAACATGCGCAGACCAATAGAAACAGAGCAGTTAGGGGATTCGACGAATCCAGCAATTTTTATGGTACCTGGCTGGGGAATGCCAAAGGAAACCATGCGTCCTTTAGCGGAGCGTTTGAGTAGTAGGTTTTATGTCGTTTTGGCTAACTTGCCAGGAGTGTCGTTGGATGAAAGTTGGATTAGCCGTACTCGAATTGGCCCTAATTACGATATTGATGCGTTGAGCGAGCAGTTGATTGCGGTGGCACCGAAGCATTGCTGGTGGATCGGTTGGTCGCTTGGTGGCATGGTGTCGGCGTATGTGGCGGCACGGCGTTCAAGTTGTGTGAAGGGATTGATCACCTTATCCGCTTCGCCTAGTTTCTTGCAGCGAGAGGGATGGCCTCATGGGATGGAGGTCTCGTTATTTGATGATTTTGCGACGTTAACAGCGAATCAGCCAGAGCAAGGTCTAAAGCGTTTTGTGATGTTGCAAACCAAAGGGGCGGCTAATGAGCGAACACTGGTAAAACAGTTGCAGCCTTTGTTACCGACTAGCACGCTGAACAAAGCGGCTTTGGTAGGTGGTTTGCGTTTGTTGAGAACGTTAGATGTGCGACGCGAATGGTCGCTTTTAGATCGTCCTAATCTTCATATTCTTGGGCAGTGTGATGGGCTTGTTTCTTATCAAACATTAACCACTCAAGCCGATGTGAATCCACATCAAGAAGTGATTGTTATGCCTGATGTGGCGCATCAAAGTTTTATGGAAAATGAGTCTGTCTGTTTACGTCATATTGAACAATTTATTGATGCCAACTCTCTCTAGTCGTGAAAATCTAACGTCGTATAAGCAACAAGTTGCCCAGCGCTTTGACCGTGCAGCTGTGACTTATGATGTTTACGCACGTTTTCAGCAACAAGTTCTTGAGCGCCTATTCCAAGTGCTGCCGATGATAAAGGTGGACTCTGTGTTAGATCTGGGGACAGGGACAGGACGAGCTATTCCTTTGCTGCGCTCTTTATTCTCTCCTGATCGTTTGGTTGCCATGGATCTGTCGCAGCAAATGTTGTCGCAAGCCAGAATGGCAGCCCCTTCTCAGGCGACATCTTTTATCTGTGCTGATGCCGAAGCTTTGCCCTTTGTGGATGAAGCATTTGATTTGGTGTTATCGAGCCTTGCATTGCAATGGTGTCTTTGCCCTGACGTCTTATTTGATGGTTTGTATCGGGCTGTCAAGCCTGGTGGTTATATAGTGTTTTCCACTCTTTGTCATGGCTCTATGCCACAAATTGATCAGGCGTGGAAAGGGTTAGATGACAACATCCATGTGAATCAATACGCTACTTATACGTCTTTGCTTGAGCAGGTAGGGAAAGGCGGCTGGACAATAGATGATGCTGTTTTAGAACCCATAACCATGTGGTTTGATTCGCCAGAAGAGGCCGTTGATTCTATTAAAAAAGTAGGTGCTGGGTTGGTAAGAGGTCAAGCGTCGAAAGGTATGTCGCCGTCGAAATGGCGGGCCTTTTTAAGGCAATACGCTCAGTTGCGTCAAACTGCTGGGGTGCCGTTAAGTTATCAAGTGGCGTTTATTGTGGCGCAAAAAGCCTGTTAGAAATTGACCGAACACTTTGCTTAAAGATGTTTGGAATGAAAGGTTTTTTGGTTAGAGAAGAGAGTAGAGTGTTTTATGGGAAAGAAGTTTTTTGTTACTGCAACGGATACAGATGCGGGTAAAACCTATGTCACTACAGGGCTATTAAGAGCTGCGGGGCGTGCGGGTCTGCGCTCTCTTGGACTTAAACCGATTGCGGCGGGGGCGGATAAGATTGATGGTATATTGCGTAATGACGATGCGTTACTGATTCAGTCCTCAAGCAGTGTTCAATTGCCCTATGAGCAAGTCAACCCAGTAGTGTTAGAATCTGCCATCGCACCGCATATTGCCGCAGCGGATGAGAGGCGATTGGTGACGGTTTCTCGATTGGAAGGTTATTTAAAAGGCGCTTTGTTAACACCTAATGACTTGGCACTGATTGAAGGCGCGGGTGGTTGGCGTGTGCCATTAAATGATAGAGAGATGTTATCCGATTTGGCGAAATCGCTTGGTTTTCCTGTGATCCTTGTTGTTAATATGAAGTTGGGTTGTTTGAATCATGCGTTATTAAGTGCCGAAGCAATTGTTCGGGACGGGTTGCCTTTAGCCGGTTGGGTGGCGAATGGCGGTCAAGAGAGTATGCTCCGTTATGAGGAAAACTTGGCCAGTTTACAAGCTTTACTATCTGCCCCCTTGTTAGGTACGTTGAGTTGGCAAGATGAGGAGACAGCGGCAAATAAGGAGTTTGATCATATCTTGGCTCAGCTATAATCAAAAGACCTTTTTAGAGTTAGGCTCTTATTTAACGGTTAAGGGTTGAAACCTTAGATAAAATTCGCATTATTTAGGTTAAGAGGTGTGTCGCACACCTTATTGAGATTAACAGAGGGTAGCAACGTGAAGGCCTGGTTATGTGGGTTAGATGATGAAGAGTTAATGTCTGTATCAAGTGTGCTGACGTTTATCGGCATAGAGCACAGTACCTCTTTCACTGCGTTTCAGTTGCCTGATTTTGTTGTGATAGGTCAGTCTATTGAGTCAATCGAGTTAGATGAATCCATTTCTATTGTATCTCTCAGTGAGACTTTGTCTATAATACCCCAAGACAATGTATGGTTTTGCCCTTTGCCTTGGCGCTCTCAGACTTTGTGGAGCATTCTTAAAGAAATTCAGCAGAGGCGCCGTATGCCTCAGCCATCTGGGGTGAACTTGAATCTGCATGTTCGTCATTTAGAGGCGTTGTTGATTCGTCAGGCTCTAGTGTCTGCGCAAGGGGTAGTGTCAAAAGCCGCTCAAAACTTGCAGATTCAGCGTACTACCTTGATTGAAAAAATGCGCCGTTACAATATTGATAAGTCGGAGTTTTAGTGACTAAGGATGAAGAAATCGCCGAGTTAAAGGCTGCTTTTTATGCGTTTTCTGAGTCATCTGAGATCCTCGCTAAGTCCTATTTGGATTTACAAAAGCAAGTTGAACAATTGTCTGCACAACTTGAAAAATCAGAGCAAGATCGTCGAGAAGAACAAGATAAAAACCGTATTTTGGTTCAACAGTTCCAGCAACTCTTTGAATCCATGCCTGTGGGGGTTTTGTTACTTAATGCGGAAGGCATTATCGTGATGGCGAACCCTGTAGCGGATGGGCTTTTTGACATGGCATTGGTTGGGGAGTCTTGGTCTGATATTGTGCCTGTATGTTTTACTCCTCAAAAAGATGATGGTCATGAGGTGAGTATGACATCGGGTCGACGTGTTCGCGTAGAAACCGCATCGCTAGGTGATGTTCCTGGTCAATTATTGATTTTTGTGGATTTGACCGAAGCGTATTTGTTGCAAAAAAAGCTCACGCATCACGAACGCTTATCGACGATGGGAAAAATGGTAGCAGCCTTGGCTCATCAAGTTCGTACCCCTCTTTCTTCTGCTACTCTTTACGCAGGGCATCTGCAAAAAACAGATTTATCCCCTATTATGCGCCAGCGTTTTGCGGATAAATTGGCAGATCGTCTGGCGAATATTGAGCGTCAAATTCGCGATATGCTGATTTTCTCTCGCAGTGACATTAAATTGAGTGATCATGTAAATGGCGCAGTATTTCTTGAGGAATTAGTAGTTGAAGGACGTGAAGTGTGCGAACAAAAAAATATGACACTTACGGTCGATGGGGAAGGCGATAACACGTCTGTGTGGATACACTGTAATAAAGATACACTAAAAGGTGCTTTATTAAATTTATTGAACAATGCCATCGATGCTCAGTCGGAGGGGACTAATATCCTTCTTCGTTGGTATTGTGATGGCAGTGTCATCCGCTTTTCGTTTGTTGATAATGGCAAGGGTATGTCCTCTGAGCAGTTAGCGCATGTTCAAGAAGGGTTTGTTACCACAAAGCAGCATGGTACGGGGTTAGGTCTGATGGTGGTGAAGGCGATTGCCAGAGCGCATCATGGGATTTTTGAAATAGATAGTAAAGAGGGTGTTGGAACGACGGCAACACTGCAACTTCCTCTTATAAAGGTGTGATATGTCTGATGTTAAATTACTGATTGTTGAAGATGATAAAGGGCTGGCGGAAGCATTAGAAGATACCCTTATGTTAGCTGGTTATCAATGTAAGCTGGTTTTTTCTGCAGAAGACGCTGTCATAGCCCTTAAGCAAAGCGCCTTTGATATGGTGGTATCCGATGTTAATTTGCCAGGTATGGATGGCTACGAGTTATTACGCCATGTAATCGATACCTATCCAGAGTTACCTATGATGCTGATGACCGCTTATGGTGACATTGCTCATGCGGTGGAAGCCATGCGCGATGGAGCAGTGGATTATTTATTAAAGCCGTTTCAAGAGAGCGAGTTGCTTTCTGCAATTGAAAAATACACGGTCAAAAAGGTTGTGGCTCAGGGAAATCAACCCATTGCTAAAGATCCATCCAGCATTGCTATGTTGGAGTTGGCGAAGCGTGTCGCGGTGACGGATTCAACGGTTCTTATTTGTGGTGAAAGTGGGACTGGTAAAGAAGTATTAGCGAACTATATTCATCAGGAATCCAACCGTCATAAATCCCCTTTTGTGGCCATTAACTGCGCGGCAATACCTGAGAATATGCTGGAAGCTATTTTATTTGGCTATGAAAAAGGCGCTTATACTGGGGCGGTATCGTCTCAGGCAGGGAAGTTTGAGCAGGCTAACGGTGGGACGTTGTTGCTGGATGAAATTTCTGAAATGGATATTGGCTTACAAGCGAAAATATTGCGTGTTTTGCAGGAACAAGAAGTTGAACGGTTAGGAGGAAAAAAGGCCATCCCATTAGATGTGCGTATTATTGCCACAACGAACCGAGACTTGGCGGAATATGTTCGTGAAGGGGGATTCCGAGAAGACTTATATTACCGTCTGAATGTCTTTCCTTTGCGTTGGTTGCCCATTCGAGAACGTAAAGGTGATATTTTACCTATTGCGCAAAGTTCATTAGAAAGGCATTCTGCAAAAATGCGTGTGACTAATGCGGTACTAAAGCCCTCTGCACAAAGTAAGCTTGAAGCACACCCTTGGCCTGGCAATGTTCGTGAACTGGATAATGTGATTCAACGGGCGTTAATTTTGAGCCCCAATGGCCAGATACATGAAGATCATATTGTTTTTGATATGATGAGTGCGCCTGCCGCCAGTGATATCAACGAAGAGCCGGAAGAAAATAGTGCTGCATCTATCTTAGGAAAAGGCGTTCAGCAGCATGAATTTAGAATTATTGCACAAGCTTTGATTGATGCGAATGGAAAACGCAAGCTTGTCGCGGATAAGCTGGGCATCAGTCCAAGGACATTGCGCTATAAAATTGCTAAAATGCGAGAATGTGGGATTGATGTAGATTGATTTTTGAGTCTTCTTTTAAATCTGTATATGCTAAGTTTTATGAATGTTATGCTAAGCTATATATACACGTTTTTTGTAGGTGGGAAGTATGGTCACTAATAGACCAGACATTAATCAAGTTCTTTCTCAAATGAGAGAGATGAAAGCGCAGGTTCAAGCACCCGACTTGTCGATGCCAAATATTGCTAAAATTAGTGGTGAACAAGGTGATGATAGCAATACCATTGCGCGCCCAGATTTTGCAGAAATGTTAAAAACGGCAGTCGACAATGTGAATGAGTTGCAGAAGAATGCGTCAAATCTTGCTCAGGCTTATGAGCGAGGAGACCAAGGGGTGGATTTGCCTCAAGTGATGATAGGTCTGCAAAAATCGAGTGTTTCATTTGAAGCTATGACCCAAGTACGAAACAAACTGGTCGACGCGTATGAAAAAATCATGAATATGCCTATTTAGGTATGATACATCGCTTGGCGCTTTTAAATGGATAATGTCCCTGCAGAACAATCAGAACAAAAGCTCTACCTTGAGCTTCTGACAGGCTTTAATAAATTAACCGTCATCAGACAGTTAGCATTAATGGTCGGTCTTGCTGCGTCTATTGCCATCGCGCTTGCGGCAGTGCTGTGGTCAAATGGAACGGATTACAAACCTGTTCTGAGCAGTATTACAAATTATAATGCTGACCAAATCGTAGACCTTCTCAATTCTAACGGTATTCCCTTCAAAATTGACGAAAACACAGGTGCTTTGTTGGTGGCATCTGATAAATATCAACAAGCTCGTCTTAAGTTAGCGGGTTCCGGTATTGTCTCTGACAGGAATATTGGTATGGAAATCATGGATAAAAACCAAGGTTTCGGTACCTCTCAGTTCGTTGAGAATGCTCGTTACCGGCTAGGCTTGGAGGGAGAGTTAAGTAAAACCATTGCTAGCTTACAAAGTGTTAAATCGGCACGAGTACACCTGGCTATTCCCAAAGAGTCAGTATTTGTTCGTGACACGCGAAAGCCAACGGCTTCCGTGTTTGTAGAGCTTTACCCAGGCCGTCGTTTGGATTCTGGTCAGGTGGACGCCATTGTTAACTTAGTGTCTTCGAGTATTCCTGAATTAACCGATGATAATGTTACCGTAGTGGATCAAAGAGGCACCCTCTTAACTGAAAAAGATAAGTCATCGGATCTGTCTGTGGCTGGAAAGCAATTTGAATACACTCGAAAAGTAGAAGATGCGCTGCAACAGCGCGTTAATAGTATTCTTGATCCGGTGGTCGGAAGCGGACATTTTAAAGCTGAAGTGTCAGCAGATGTGGATTTTAATGCCGTTGAGCAAACCGCAGAACAATACAATCCTGATTTGCTGGCGTTGCGCAGTGAGCAGACTCTGAAAGAAAATAAAACTGGGGGAGCAGCAAATGGTGGTATACCAGGAGCGTTGAGTAATCAGCCTCCAGGAGCCGTTTCTGTGCCAGAAACAGTTGATCAAAATGGTTCGCCCATTGGCGCTTCAACAACGAATAAAGTAACGGATGGTCAGTCTAAAGTCGAGACAACGCGAAATTTTGAGCTTGATCGAAGTATTAGTTATACCAAACATCAGCAAGGGAAAATTAAACGCTTGTCCGTGGCTGTTGTAGTTGATGACATTACTTCCATTGATCCCAAAACGAATAAAGTAGTCAGAACGCCTTGGAGTGATGAAGAATTGGGGCGTCTAACACTCTTGGTTCGTGATGCGGTAGGTTATGACCCATCAAGAGGGGACAGTGTCAGTGTTATTAATTCACCGTTTGCCCCTGTTGAATCCCAAGAGCCCGCACCAGAGCCGCCTTTTTACAAGCAAACTTGGTTCTTGGATTTGTTGAAGCCAAGCTTAGTTGGGATTTTTGTTCTATTGTTATTACTGGTGGTGGTTCGCCCAATTTTGAAATCCCTTAGTGATCAGAACAAGATCGCCGTTGCAGAGGATACCGAAGCGAATATTTTCTCCGATGAGACCGATGAAATATCCGATGATCAAGTGTCTTTGGTCAGTGCAGAAGACGTGATGGTACCAGGTTCACCGGAGAAGATTGACCGTCAGATTAACGCAATTCGTGGCCTGATTGCTGAAGAGCCAGAGCGGGTGGCGCAGGTTGTTAAACAATGGGTGATGGAAGGGTAAATGAGCAATACTGGGCAAACTGATTTAAGCTCCTTGGAAAAAGCCGCCATCCTGTTGATGTCGTTGGGTGAGTCTGATGCTGCGCAAATTCTAAAGCACATGGGACCAAAGGAAGTTCAACGCATTGGTCAAACGATGGCGCAGCTATCTAATGTGCAGCGTCATCAAGTAGAAAAAGTATTAGACGATTTTTTAGTCTTGGTTGGCGATCAAACGGGTCTTGGTTTGGGCGCCGATGGCTATATTCGAAATATGTTGAAAGAAGCGCTGGGTGATGAAAAAGCAGGTAGCTTGATTGATCGCATATTGTTGGGCGGAAACACTACTGGTCTTGATACGCTCAAGTGGATGGAACCGCGCGCTGTTGCTGACGTTATTCGTTATGAGCACCCGCAGATTCAAGCCATTGTTATCTCTTATTTGGATCCTGATCAAGCTGCAGATATTTTAGCAAACTTTGATGAGCGTGTGCGTTTGGATATTGTGCTTCGGGTCGCTTCGCTGGAAACAGTGCAACCAGCGGCTTTGCAAGAACTAAACGATATTCTCGAAAGGCAGTTTTCTGGAAATCAATCTACCCAATCAACTTCGATTGGCGGGGTTCGTACCGCTGCTAATATCATGAACTTTATTGATAGCTCTGTTGAGTCTGAGTTGATGGAGTCCATTCGTGATGTGGATGAAGACTTAGCCAATACTATTCAGGATCTTATGTTTGTCTTTGACAACTTATTGGATGTGGATGATCGTGGCATTCAGGTGATTCTGCGTGAAGTGGAGTCTGAAACGTTGATTTTGGCGCTCAAAGGTGCTGATCCTGATATGCAAGAAAAGATCTTCAAAAATATGTCATCTCGTGCAGCGGACATGCTTAAAGATGATCTTGAGGCAAAAGGTCCAGTTCGAGTCAGTGAAGTGGAAGTTGCTCAAAAAGAAATTCTGGCGGTTGCCAGACGTCTCGCTGAAAACGGGGAAATCGTACTCGGTGGCGGCGGTGAGCAGATGGTTTAATTAAGTAATGTCAGATAAGAAAAAGGATGATTCCGAGCGTAAGCTAACCGCTTATGAACGCTGGGAGTTACCACATTTAGAAAGTAATCAAGAAAAAAAGACTTTCTCTCCTGGTATTCTTGTTCAGAAAGAAGAAGAAACGGTTACGATGGAAGAAGTAGACCACGATAGCTTGGTTTACGAGCCCTTGACAGCGTCCCAGTTGGAAGAGATAAGATCCGCAGCCTATGAAGAAGGTTTCATTCAAGGAGAGTCGGAAGGCCATGCAAAAGGTTATGAGGATGGCCGTGCGCAAGGCGAGATAGATGGCTTTGAATCCGGATTTGAAAAAGGCGTTGAAAAAGGCACGGAAGAAGGTCGTTCTGAAGCCATCGCCTTGGCTAAAACACAGTTAGAAACGTTAGAGAACGTGTTAGCCAACGTGGTTCAGGAAATTGTCCATCCCTTGGAAGAGAGTCGTGCTGGTGTGGAAGATCTGTTGTACAAAACGATGGTACGAATGGTTGAAAATATTTGCTTATCGCAAATGAAAGAAGAAGGCCATCGTGTATTGAAAGATCAGTTGGCGCGTATTTTTGACCAAATGGGGGAATTTGAGGGGCGTATACGCCTGAAACTTCACCCTGATACGGTTGATGTATTGGCGTCTTTGGACGTCGATGGCCGTCTCGCTATACAAGTTGAGCCTGATGACAGTCTGATCGAAGGCGGTTTTGTGCTGGACTGTAAGTCATTTCACGTTGATGGTCGTGTCGAACAGCGTTTAGAAGCCGTCTGTAATGAGCTGCGTTACCTTTCTAGTTCCGAAGAATAAGGCCTTATTGGTGTCCACTCTCGAAGAACGTTTGCAAAAGCTACTCAATATCTCCTCTGTTCCTATACTCCCCCAGTTGGAGGGAAAAGTAACGCGCATGGTAGGGCTAACCATGGAAGCGGTAGGTTGTATTGTAGCCTTGGGGGATCGTTGCCTAGTTCAAGTCCGTAAAGATCGGTGGGTTGAATCCGAAGTGGTTGGCTTTACTGGTAACCTAACCTATTTAATGCCTACAGAGGCCATTGACGGCATTTCTCCTGGGGCGCGTGTCCGACCGATGCTTGAAGAAGGCAAGTTACCAATTGGAGAAGAGCTATTAGGCCGTGTGATTAATGGTTTAGGTAAGCCACTGGATGGTAAAGGTGTAGTCAAAGCCAAAGATACTGTGGGCTTGCAGTGTGATGCTATCAACCCTTTGCAACGTAAACCGATTAGTGAACCGCTGGATGTCGGTATTAAAGCCATTAATAGCTTGCTGACGGTGGGTAGAGGGCAGCGTTTGGGCTTGTTTGCAGGCAGTGGGGTGGGCAAAAGCATGCTGTTGGGCATGATGACGCGCTTTACAGAAGCGGACATCACCGTTGTTGGTTTGATTGGTGAGCGGGGGCGAGAAGTAAAGGAGTTTATAGAACAAATTTTGGGAGAAGAGGGGTTGGCTCGCTCTGTTGTTGTGGCTTCTCCAGCGGATGATTCTGCATTGATGCGCTTGCGAGCAGCAATGCTTACCACGCGTATTGCAGAGTATTACCGAGATCAAGGGAAAAGTGTTTTGCTTTTGATGGATTCATTAACGCGATATGCTCAAGCACAGAGGGAAATTGCCTTGTCGGTCGGCGAACCGCCCGCAACCAAAGGCTATCCACCCTCGGTTTTTTCGAAATTACCTCAGCTGGTCGAACGGGCGGGAAATGGTCGCGATGGTGGTGGCTCCATAACGGCTTTTTATACAGTGTTAACAGAAGGAGATGACCAACAAGACCCTATTGCCGACGCTGCTCGTGCGATTCTAGATGGTCATTTAGTTTTGTCGCGTCGTTTGGCAGAGGAAGGGCACTATCCCGCTATTGATATAGAGGCATCCATTTCTCGAGCCATGCCCAATATTGTGAGCGAAGCCCATTTACAAGGTGCGATGCGTATTAAGCAGCTTTATTCAAAATACCAGCAAAATCAGGATTTAATCGCTATTGGTGCTTATAACCAGGGCAGTGATCCTGACTTGGATCAAGCGATTTATCGTATGCCAGATATTAGAACGTTTCTTCAGCAGTCCCTCACTGAAAAATTCACTATTGATGAAAGCCTAGAGGCCCTTGTTGCGGCCATGACAAAAGAGTAAATGAATGCTTTTAGCGTAAGCTTTTAGTGAGCAATTTATGCATTGAAGCCTGATGTCGTCTAGTATTTAATAGATAATAGGCATAAAAGGTGCAAATAAATCCCCTTTTTTTCTATAGAATGTCATTATTGTTTTATTGTTATTGTCTAAAAAAGACAAGATGAACCTTTGTTGAATAGTTAAAGCATACAGATGAATGTGAGAGTTGGGCTTACTTAGAAGAGAATGGACATGGCGCGTAAATCACAACGAGTACAGCTTTTAATTGATGTTGCTAAGCGAAAAGAGGAGGCCATTGCGAGGCAACTTGCCAGTGATAGAGCGAAAGTGGAATACGATAAAAACAAACTGAACGAACTTAAAGAGTATGCTGGGCAATATGAGTCAGAACGCAACTTGTTAGGGTTAAGCCCGTATTTGACAACTAACTATCAGCATTTTGTGGATCGTGTTCAGCAGGCTATTCATCAGCAAGAAGCAGCCATAGGGCGATCTGAGCAGCAAGCGGATATGACAATGCGGAGTTGGCAGGCAGCAAAAGCTAAGACGCAAAGTATGGATTGGCTAAAAAGTAAATATAAAAAAACTGAGCAAACGCAGGAAGATAGAAAGGAACAGCGACAAAACGATGAGCTTTCTATACGGCGTTTTTTTGATAATAGATATTGAATGTTGAAAGGAAAAGATGGGCGAGGGGTTAAAGGATGTTGCTAGAAAACCATACGTCTACCGTTTTTTCCTCCCTGAGTAGCCTTTCCTCGGCACTTTATTTGTATTCGTCTTCACCAAAACAAGGGATGGAGGCGCTAGAAAAGGCAGTTTCTTCACTTCGCCAACATACAGAGCGAGAGTTTCATTCCCCCTTTCTTCTGGCTCGTTTAGAGTTAATGCAGGAGGCTGCGGTATCTTCGGTTCGTTTAGGCGCTGTTTATGATGCCGATTTGTATCAGGCTTTCTTTGCAGCAGCTGATGCCCTTGAGCAAGTTTTTTATGCGTCTTCTCTTGAAGGCGATTATGCTGAGCAAACCCAGTTTTTATTAGATCGACAGCGTACTTGTTGGCAGGTATTAGAGGCCTCTCTTGGACGTCGAGCTTATTCACCAGTATGTCATTATTATACAGAGTTCAAAGAGTCTTCACGCTTTCCTTTAAATAAGATGTTGCAATCATTGGCTCAAATTGGTGAGGTAACTTATCGTCTCGACAGTGTGTTATCACAGGGAGAACTTAACGGTATTATTGAGTTGAAAACCCCCCAACCAATGGCTTGGCTACAATCACAGCATGCTTATCTTACACTTACATGGCGACAATGTGATGAGGTAGATGCTAGGAAAAGGAATCCAGTACAGCAACTAGCCTTCCCTGTAGCCACATACTCAAGTCTTTTTTTATCAAAGCATCTCCCAAGACAAGAGCATTATTATGTATTGGATGCTTTAGCGACATGGATTCATTCTAACGATTACCAAGTTTTTGCTGAGTGCTTTTCTCAAGTACATTTTGTGGGACATATTGAACAGGCTTCGCGTCGGGTACCCTTTAGGGGTTTAGCCCATCCCATATCGCTCAAAAGCTCTACTCTTTCCGCTTCGCCAATAAGAATCTCTGGTGCTTTTTGGGTGTGCTGTCAAGATGAACAGAGTGATCCGTCATTTATGTTGAGTCAAGATAAGCACAATGAGCTTGTTTATTTGGGAGGCGATCATCTCTCGTCCAATGTGTATGTGGTAGAAAGTCAAAACCGTGTGTTTGTCTTTGATCAAGAAGACTGTCAAGGCGTCTATCCTTTTAATGCTACCGCTCTATACCAGGCGGATGAGCATGAAAATCAATGGTGCTATATCTGTCAAGAAGGACGAGTGGCAAAGGTTGTATTTGCCGACATGACATTGGATGGAATGGGTGATCAGAGTGCTGCATTGGAGGGAAATGAGCAAGTTGTCTTGATTGTACAAGGGGGAAAGCTATACGCGGTTATTGGTTCCAAGGTGACGATTTCTGAAGCGGTATGTGGGCACTGTGATTGTATTGGGCCGTTGGCAAAAAATATTTGGTTGACGGCCTATGGAGACATCTTTTTAGAGCCTTGGCTGATGCAAAATACATTGTTTATAAATCACATCGTCCCAAAAAAGAATAATGCCATTAATATGGAAAAAATTGGTTATTATCAGCTGAACGTATCTGGTGTTGCTATTTGGCTTGAAGCATCGTTGGTTCAAGCCATATTGCCCTATAAAACTTGTAAAAGAGTAGGGAATATATTGATTTATGGTATACAGTATTTTCAACGGTTTATTAGGGGGATAGACGAGCAAACAGCGGCTTTCTCTATAGTAATAAAAGCTTTAGGCGGTTTTGTTATCGATACGGAAACCTGTGTATGGCACGAGAACATATCAGCAGAACTGGGTGAAGAAAACGCTTCCTTTATAGTGCAAAAAGAGACGGATTATGTTGTGACTCTTTGTAATAATGAAAATAATAAAGACTATATTCTTAATACAAGAAACGTTGCTGACTTTGTTGCCTCTGTTTGGCCAACGTTGTCTTTACCAAAGGAATAATGAATTATGAAAAAGCCACATTCTCCTCTTAGTCAGCCAAGAACGCAGCTTGTTAGCACGGTGCAAAAAGGTTTTTTCTGCATTGTTTTGCTGTTGATTATTAGCGCTTTTGGTTTGTATAAGTTCATGGATGTTGGATCCGATCAGCGATCCTCTCATAATAATGATTTACTGTCGTTAGAAAATAGGCTTCATCATGCTGAAATTGATTGGCTGGAGTGGCTTTCTATCAGTGATAGTCAAGTTAGCCCGCCGCAAAACGCACACTCCGTTGAGGAGATACATAACGCGTTAATGAATGAATATTCTGAAATTAATTTGCAATTAAGTGTGTTGAAAAAAGATGATTATCAACTGTCTGACCTCAATGTTGATGACGTGTTGTCTTTTCTGAAAAAGCTTGAAAAAAAGGTAAAAGAGAATGTTCCAATAAGTGCCCAAGAGCGTTCTAGTATTTATGACATTATTAAAAAGAATAACCGTATCGACATTAAACTAATGGAGGTGGAGGTATCTGATGATTTTAATGATGAGGTCTTTAATCATAAAATGACTGAGTTACTTTTTGCCGTGTTTAGCGGGTTGAGTATTGTTGTCATTCTGTTTGGTTATTATTTTGTTAGACGATTATCTAAAGGCTTGTCTCATTTGCAGCTCGTGCTTGAGCGTCATAAACAAGGTGGTTTGACGCAGGATGCGAATTATCATCGTATAGATGAATTCACTGACATAGGGCGTCTTGTGGATAATGAACTCTCAGCGCGAGAGTTTGATCGCCAAGCTGCTCAAGATTGCTTGGATGTGATCCAGTTGGCAATCGGTCAATTGAATGCTCCATTCTTGATTGCTAAACATAACGGTGATGTTGTTTGGGTGAGTCAGGGGTTGATGACTTTATGGAAAAACAACATTGACAAATTTGAAGCATATTTTGAGATTGATGATGGTTTGGACAGTCCGTTAGGCGAGCAATTATCTAGTCGTGTATTATTAGGACTAAACGAAGCACGCTTGCTATTGATTGAGGGTAATTATGTTATTCATATTCAACGCATTGGTGATGGCAAGGCGAATGTTGAAGAAGAGCAGGAAGTTTCTGATTATTATTTGATGACGTTAACCTCTTTGTCTGATATGGCTGAGATCGAAGTTATTCGCAAAAGTGCAGCGCTAATGAGACAAGATGTGTGGAGTTTGCCTATCCGTATTTTGCGCGAAGACTCGCCTTTTTCTGCCTTTTCTAGAGACTTGGAGGGGGTAAGACAGAGAGTGCAGTCCTTAATAGAGTGTGCACAAGAGAAACAAAATCTAGCTGATGATAAGGTCAAGATTACTAAACTACAACAAATCGAAACCCTTTTAAATAAAGAAATAAACGACAATCATTCCTATGATGAAGATGTCTTAGTGGTGCCTAAAGAAGTGGTTCATCCTCTGTCTGATGTGCAGTTGCTAGATGAGCTTGGATCTATGTCGTATTTATCTGAGCAGATCCACGATTCTGTATTAGTTGGGTATGAGTTGCTGTTGCAAAGGCTAACAATGGTAGAAAAAGATATCGCGGGCGATGCCATGTTGCTTGACGAAGTCTATCGTTGCCTGAATGAGGTTAGAGCAGGGGTCTTATCCAGTTTAGCGGCAACGGAAGGGGAAAGTGAGACGGTGCGTCGTCGTTTTTCGATGGACCTGAATCACGACATTGATACGGTTCAAAGACATATTGAGTCTATTAAAGAAATGGTTGATTCAACTCTGTCTCTGTTAGCAGCAGACAGGAGTGTTGGGTTGGCTAGGCTGGAACGGGCAAAACAATCAGTAGTTGAGCTGGGGGAGTGTATTCATGTCTTATTGGACAAAGAGCGTTCCTATCAACAAGATGAGGCTTCACCGATTGGCTTGATTTCCAAGAATGACAATAGCGACCAAATAGATGAGTTCTAGTGATTTCAATTGCTATAACTCAAGGAGTATATAGTGGTTGAAAATGTATTTGATGCAAATGTCGAGCACCTCGTAATACGCGTTAATGGTCGTTTTGATTACAGTTGCCATAAGGTTTTTCGAGATGCTTTTGTTTTGGCGCCCCGAGCCAAAAGTTATGAAGTGGATCTTTCGCATGTGGAGTACCTTGATAGTTCGGCTTTAGGGATGTTGCTTTTGTTAAGGGACTATGCTGGTGGTGAAGAAGCCCATGTTGCTTTAACAAATAGTTCAAAGGCGGTTAATGATTTATTGAAAATGGCAAACTTCAACCGTTTGTTCGATATGTCTGAGTAGTATATGAAAAGCGCTTTAACTATTTTAATTGCTGACGATAATCCATCCGACCGGCTGTTATTGGGCGCTATGCTTAAGCAGTTTGGTCACCATGTGGTTGTCGCCAAAGATGGGCAAGAGGCCGTTGACCTTTTTGACCCAGCGGTTATCCAGCTAGTCTGTTTAGATGTCAGAATGCCGCATAAAAATGGTTGGGAAGCCGCTGTTGAAATTCAGAACCTTTCTCTAGATAGTTTTATTCCTATTGTGTTTCTTTCTGGTGTGACAGATCCTGTTGCGCTGTCTAATTGTCTCGAAGTTGGTGGGGCAGACTTTATTGCCAAGCCTTATAATCCAGCCTTGGTGACGGCAAAGCTGAATGCTATTGCGCGTTTGTTAGTGATGCAAAAAACGCTGGAGGATCAGCGTGACGCCATGGCTTGGTACAATGAGCAGTTGGTTCATGAACAGGAGATGGCGAAAGAAATTTATGAAAATATTACCCATTCTAATTGTCTTAATGACCCTGCTTTAACGACTTATCATCATGCGAGTCATACCTTTAATGGTGATGTGATTTTAGCGGCTTATAAACCTAATGGGGGTATGCATTTACTGTTAGGAGATTTTACGGGACATGGTTTATCTGCGGCTATTGGTGCATTACCGCTTGCCGATATTTTCTTTGATTGGACAAAAAAAGGCTTTTTGATGCGCCAAATTATTCCGGAGATGAATGCTCGTCTGAAAAGCATCTTGCCAGCGAATATGTTTTGCAGTGCTGCCTTTATTGATATTAAAGCGAATGAAAAAAATGTTGAGGTTTGGAATGGTGGGTTGCCAGATCTGTTATTTTTTTCGCAATCGAAGAAGGAGCCAAGGCGCTTAACTTCTAAAAATTTCCCCCTTGGAGCGGTGTCTCCTACTATATTTGAGTGTGTTGTTGAACCAATCTCTTATGTGCCTGGTGACACACTCATTTCCTTCTCTGACGGTGTCTATGAGGCGGCTGATCGGAATGAGGTGATGTTTTGTGAGTCAGTTCTAAAACCACTTTATAGGGGGGATGTTAAGCCCAGTGATAGTATCGACTGGTTGATTGATCGTTTAAAGGCGGAGGGGGTGTTAGACAATCCCCATGATGATATTTCCTGTTTAGGCATATCTCTTGATACCTGTATCGGTGCGAACTCTCTGACTGACCAAGAGTTTGCTGGTTTGGTGGATTTTCCGGCCGATTTTTCGTTTGAATATAAACTTAGCGCAGAGTCGCTTAGAACAACGGATCCACTACCTTATGTCTTACAAATCATCACCACCGTGCCGGGACTGAGTAGTTATTCTAGTCAGGTATTTATGATATTGTCGGAGCTATATTCTAATGCATTGGAACATGGTGTATTAGAGTTGGATTCCAGTAAGAAAAACACATTAGATGGCTTCTCTGTTTATTATAAAGAGCGCGAACAGGCATTAGCTTCTTTGAAGAATGGTTTTGTGAAGATTTCTGCTAAGGTAGTTTCTGACAAACAGTTAGGACAGTTGATTCTAGAAGTGGAAGACAGTGGTAGAGGCTTTGATTATGAATCGTTAGACTTTACTTTGGGATCCACTGAAGTGCCTTATAATCGCGGCTTAGCATTGTTGCATCAGATTTGTCAGGAGATTGGTTTTTCTAATGGTGGTCGAACGGTAACCGCCCATTTTCATTGGCGTCCAGAAAAAAACAATTAGATTGGCCTCTGTCTTGCATAGATCATCCTATCGCTGGAGGGTATTATGCAATCAACGGTCAATTCGGTGTTATCACCGACATCAAATGTGTCATCTAAATCCACCTTATCGCCTCAGACGACTGAGTCATCACAGGGCCAATTTGCTGAGGACTTTAACCGAGCAAAGCAAGCTTTAGACTCGTCTGCGTCCAGCAAAAATCCTCCAGAGAAAGAGTTGGAAAGAGGCTCTCGTCAAACGGACTCATCTATACCATCTGACTCCCCCTCAAAAGATGCTGATAGTGTCCAAGAGAATACCCTAAAAAAAGGGACTAGATCGTCTGCAAATCATGACAGTAACGCATTAGGCAAAACTGACGTAAGCGGCAATAGATTGCAGCTTGAAGGTGAATCTTCGCCAGAAGAAAGCGCTGGAACGGGTGGGGAGTTTAAGCATACCAACTCTGATGAAAGCGCAACGAAAAGTAAAAGTACCAGTCCTCATATTGCGGTATCTTCTGGTGTAGGGGCAGATTCAGATACTCAGCTCGAAAAGCTTTCTTCCAATCTACCCCAGTCTGAGAAGACAATCCCTTCAGTAACTGGCACGACGCCATCACAGGAGCATGTAAACAGCGAGCAAGCGGGTAAGCTTGTCAATGGCACGGTGAGTGTTGATGATCATGTTGTGAATAATCGGATCAATAGTGATGGAGTTGAACAAAGTAAGCTAATTAAAAACACTCCAAATTTCACTGGTTCTGAAGGAGCATCTGGCGACCGTAAGCTAGATGAGGCGGTCAGTAAAGAAGCCCCTTCAAAAGGGCAAGAGAATACAGTTCGCCTATCCAATCAAAATGGTATGGTACAACAGATGGTTGACGGTCAGCCTCATCTGCATTTGGGTAAAGCTGCTTCTCAGGGGGGACCGGGCCATCTGGCGATTAAGGAGCAGGAAGGAGAGCAGACTCCGCAGTTAGACATAAAAGCTGATACCAAGGGAAATAAGGTCGTAACCTCTTCTGTTGAAGGTGACCTTGGTTTGAAAACGTTAAAGACTGAAGCAACACATGCTCAGACAACTGCTGTGCAGCTTGATCAAAACGGCAATCCTGTGAAAAAGGCGTCACTAGAGGGGGGCATTCATCTTGATCAAAGCGGTAACCTTGTGAAAAAGGCATCACTGGGGGATACCGTTCATCTTGATAAAAACGGTAATCCTGTGAAAAAGGCGTCACTAGAGGGTGCTGTCCATCTTGATCAAAACGGCAAACCTGTGACGGATAAAACTGTAGTATTAGGGCAAGGAGAGGTTGCCTCGCCTTCTTCCGAGGATGCGTCAGACTTATTATTAAGCGCTAATGGCGGTAGTCCCATATCCCATAATCAAAGAGGCGTTCATGGTGACGAAGGCAAAGCAAATGATGTCTCGTCAAAAATGAGTAAAATACCGCCAGAAGTGCGGGCGTTAATGGCGGCAGAAAACAAAGAGGATAAAGTAAAATCAACTGCGTCCAATGTTGATTTAAGTGCCTTGTCTCCTATGGCTCAAAAACAAGCGTTAGCAAGTGCTAAAAAGGCGTCCGAGAAGGGGGCTGAAAACGTAACGGATCCATCTTCCAATGATAAAAAAGAGACTAAAAAGTCGGGAGATGGAGAGCTCTCTTGGGTGTTATCGCAAATGGGAGCCAGTCCTATCGCGCCTGTAAGTGCAGCGGTGACTGGTATGGCAGCCACTGCTCGTGGTACAAGTTCAGCGTCGAAATCGTCAAATGTGACGCAGTCAATCGGTGATCAGGTTTCAACCAGTAAGGTTGCAGACCAAGTGGCGCTAGCCAATGCTTTGAAAGGCTCAGTGACGGGGGCACCTGATACACCTCTCATTTTAGCGAATGCTGATTCTACGACAGAAGCGTCAGGTCTTCTTAATGGCAAGGGGTCTTCTAAGGCCAGCTTGTTAACCAATGAACCTATAGAACTGCGGAAAAAAGAGCAGGATGCTATGATCGGCAAAATGGTCGGGCAATTGGATGGTGTGAGCAAGGATTCGGATACAGGAGGAATGGGGAGTTCTCTTGCTAACAATGTTGGTCGTTTAGCTGCGACAGGAACGGCATTAGGGGCAACGAATCCAACACAGCCAACACCGACTCAGCAACAAAACCTAGCCATGTCTGTTCCGCTAAATCACCCTGGTTGGGCAGGGGAGATGAGTCAAAAAGTGGCTTGGGTTGCTCATAATGGCGCTCACAGCGCACATATTAAGCTTGATCCTCCCGAATTAGGCAGTTTAACGGTGAAAGTGTCTGTCGACAGTGACAATAATAATACCCAAGTTAGTTTTGTAGCAGCGACTCATCATGCTCGAGATTTACTAGAAGGTCAGATGGGACGTCTTCGTGACATGTTAGCTCAGCAAGGAATGGATCTTGGCAATGTTAATGTAGATGTTTCTCAGCAAGACATGTCCGGCACTCAATATCAGACAGCAGATGGTGATCAGCCACAGCTTAATCTAGGCTCTATAGCAGGGCAAGATAACGACGAAGAAGAGCCTGTTCTTGGTAATATGTCCTACGTGACACCTGCAGGAATTGATTACTACGCCTAAAATGAAGGAAAGTGATGGTGCTATTCATTATTCTTTGTAGAATAGGGTTCCTTAAAGCGTATTGTGCGTTGTTTTATAAGTCTGTGTTTCCAAGGGTTTTATTATGGCAGAAGAAGATAATTTAGATGTAGGTGCCGAAGAAGGAAAAAAAGGTGGTAAGAAGAAGCTTATTATCATCATTGCTCTTGCTGTGGTGCTGTTAGGCGGTGGTGGAGCGGCCGCTTACTTTTTCTTTTTTAGTGGATCCGATAAAGCCGCTAGCGCCGAAGCGGGAGGCGGAGCTGCATCGGCAGAAGCGGCTGCAGACCTTTCTAAACAGCCTTCTATTTATTTGAAATTTGATGAACCTTTTGTGTTGGATTTTGTCGTCGATGGTCAACAGCGCTATTTGCAGCTAAATATGACCGTCAAATCCAAAGATCAGTCTCAAATCGATGCTTTAAAACAAAACATGCCTTTAATTCGTAATAGTCTGGTGCTGCTTTTTTCCAGTCAATCCTTTAACGATCTAAAAACAATGAAGGGTAAGTTAGCTCTGAAAAAATCTGCTCTGGAAGCGATTAATAAGCTATTGGAACAGCAGACGGGTAAAGGTGGTATCGATGCGGTTTTATTCACTAGTTTTGTGATGCAATAACGCTTATGTCAGCGCAAGATTTACTTTCCCAAGATGAAATCGACGCCCTCTTACATGGCCCTGATGAAAAGCCGGAAGAAGAGGACGATAGAGATGCCAATGGTGTCGCCTCTTATGATATAACCAGTCAAGAGCGCATCGTCCGTGGGCGTATGCCTACGCTGGAAATGATCAATGAGCGTTTTGCTCGTTATACTCGTATTAGTTTGTTTAATTTGTTGCGTCGTACGGCAGATGTCTCGTCTGGTGGTTTGCAAATTATGAAATTTGGCGAATATGTGCATACTTTGTATGTACCGACGAGCTTGAATTTGGTGAAATTTCGCCCGCTAAGAAGTACGGCGCTATTTATCTTGGATGCTAAATTGGTATTCAAATTAGTTGACAACTTTTTTGGTGGGGATGGCCGACACGCTAAAATTGAAGGGCGTGAATTTACCCCAACAGAAATCCGCATTGTTCAACTTATGTTAGAACAAGTGTTTAAAGATCTGACAGAAGCTTGGGCTCCGGTATTAAAGCTTGAATTAGAATATATCAGCTCGGAAGTTAACCCGGCGATGGCAAATATCGTCAGTCCGAGTGAAGTAGTGGTGGTCTCTACCTTTCATATTGAATTAGATGGAGGTGGCGGTGAGCTGCATATAACCCTACCTTATTCGATGATTGAGCCTGTGCGTGAACTGTTGGATGCTGGGGTGCAAAGTGATGTCGATGAGATGGATGACCGTTGGGGGAAATCCCTTGAGCAAGATGTGAAGGACATCAATGTTAACCTTAGAGTAAATGTAGCGAACCGTAAAATTTCGCTTGGTGATGTTTTAAAGTTCAAAGCAGGTGATATCATCCCTATTGAAATGCCCGAATTTGTAACGGTAAGAGCAAACAATGTTCCTGCTTTTAAAGGAAAATTGGGCGTCTGTAATGAGCGTTATGCAGTTCAGATGGAAGAAAGTTTTAAATCTAACAAGGTAAATAAGTAATATGGCTGAAGAGCAAAATCCTGATGCAGAGGGGATGGACGAAGGGCTTGCCGATGAGTGGGCTGCTGCCATGTCAGAAGCGGGAGAAACTGGGGGACAAGATGATGTCGATGATGAATGGGCCGCCGCGATGTCAGAACAAGATGCGAAGCCTGTTAAGTTAGAGTCATTGTCTGCACCATCTGTTCCAAGTGGTGGGGTCGGCTCTGACCTTGATCTTATTATGGATATCCCTGTTACACTGTCAATGGAACTTGGCAACACTGAAATTGCTATTCGAAATTTGATGCAGCTGACGCAGGGATCTGTCGTTGAGCTAGATCGCTTTGCAGGTGAGCCATTAGATGTATTAGTTAACGGTACTCTGATTGCCCATGGTGAAGTTGTTGTGGTGAATGATAAATATGGTATCCGCCTAACCGATGTTGTTAGCCCTAGTGAGCGTATTAGAAGATTGAAGTAACCCCGTGACTGTTTATAGAAAATTGCACACATTTCTGATCACAGCCATGCTTTGCATGGCTGTTTCCTATGCGCACGCTAATTCTTTAGCCGATTCAGGATCGATTCCTACCATGACATCGACTTATTCCATCTGGAAGGTGGTTGCGTCGCTGATTTTTATTATTGCTTTTATTCCTGCAAGCCTTTGGGTTGTGAAAAAGTTGCAGTTTGCTCAGATGAGATTGAGTAAGTCTGATATTCGAATTATTAGTAGCCAGTCGCTTGGGGCAAAAGAGAAATTGATTCTTGTGGAAGTGGAAGGCGAGAAAATTCTGATTGGTGTCACATCGCATTCGATTAATCACATCAAAAGTTTCACACCGAATAGTAAAGCCTTTGCTCAATTAATGGGAGAAGCGCCGTTGCAAGACAAAGCAGACGATAATATTGCTCAAGATGACAGTGTCTCACCTCGCGGGGCATCATCGTGATTCGTCTTCTGCTGCTACTTAGTCTGTTAATACTGCCGTCCGTCTCGTGGGCTGAGGTGGGGTTGCCTGCGGTCAATGTGGTAACTAACCCGGACGGTAGTCAAGAGTATTCTGTATCTCTGCAAATCCTCTTTATTATGACCGCGCTGACCTTGTTGCCTGCGGCATTAATGATGATGACGGCTTTTACTAGAATTATTGTGGTCTTAGCCATTTTGCGTCAGGCAATTGGTTTGCAGCAGACGCCTTCTAACCAGATTCTGATTGGTATGGCGCTTTTTTTGACTTTGTTTATTATGACGCCAACAATGAATAAGATAAACGCTGTGGCCTTACAGCCTTACTTGAATAATAAAATGACCTCATTACAGGCGGTCGAGGCAGCAGAAAAGCCCATGCGGGACTTTATGCTCGCTCAAACCCGCAAAGCTGACATTGCTTTGTTTGTGAAATTGGCAGGCAAAGAAGGGAAGATCCAGTCGCTTAATACTTTACCTTTCACAATCCTAATGCCTGCTTTTGTGACCAGTGAGTTAAAGACGGCATTTCAAATTGGCTTTATGATCTTTATTCCATTTTTGATTGTCGACATGGTGGTGGCTAGCGTCTTGATGGCAATGGGGATGATGATGTTGTCTCCGGTGATCATTTCTTTACCGTTTAAGATCATGCTTTTTGTAATGGTAGACGGTTGGTCTATGATTATGGGGACGCTTGCAGCAAGTTTTGGGATGTAGTTATGGATCCACAAGTTGTTTTAGATCTTTATGGGCAAGGCTTTTATCTCATTGTGGTGATTGTCGCAGCGGTGATGGCACCGAGTTTGGTTGTTGGTTTGATAGTCAGTGTTTTTCAGGCTGCGACACAAATTAACGAGCAAACCCTATCATTTCTGCCTCGCTTAATTGTGACCATTTTGGTCATTATGCAGCTTGGTCCTTGGATTTTGACTAAGTTGATGGATTTCACCACTAATCTGTTTATTAATATTCCAATGATGATTGGCTGATGCTTGAGCTTCATCCGGATCAATTGATTAATCTCGTTGTTAGCTTTTTACTGCCTTTTTTTCGTATCGGTGCTTTTTTCATGGCGTTGCCGCTGTTTGGTAGTCGGCTGGTCAACACCCGTGTCCGTATCGCATTTTCATTTTTAGTTGCTATCATTATTACACCTGTTGTGAAAGTACCCCATTACGATCCGATTTCCCCTGCATTTGTGGTACTTATTGCGGAGCAATTGGTTATTGGTTTTGCATTAGGGTTTGTCGTGACGATTTTATTCCAAACCTTTTCCATGGCTGGGCAGTTGGCAGCCATGAAGGCGGGGCTAGGTTTTGCGATGTCGAATGACCCTGCAAATGGGGTATCGGTTGCAACCATGGGTCAATACTATATGTCGATGGTAGCCTTAGCATTTTTAGGTACAGATGGTCATTTGGTGATGATCGAATACTTAGCAGAGAGTTTTAAGTATTGGCCAATTGGCAGTGGATTTGATAGTCGACACTATTGGCAACTGGTTCAATTAGGGAGCTGGATGTTTGAGAAGGCGTTGCTAGTGGTGTTACCCTTGGCCATTGCTGTTTTAATTATGAACTTAGCCTTTGGGGTAGTGGCGAAGGCCTCCCCTCAGTTAAACGTTTTTGCGTTAGGCTTTCCTATCATTATGCTCTTTTCTCTGTTCTTTTTCTGGATGATGTTAGGGGACTTTTTGGATATCTATCGTTTATTTTTCCATGAGATAACGGCTTGGATGAAAGATACATGGGGGGCTCGTTTACATGGCTGAAAACGAAGACGGTAGCGAAAAAACGGAAAGTGCCAGTAGTAAGAAACTCGAAGACGCTCGAAAAAAAGGCAATATCGCTCGCTCCAAAGAGTTAAGTTCTGCTCTGTTGCTAATTGTGGCTGCTGTGGCGATATACAGTACTGGTGTATTAATGGCGAAAGACTTGGGGGATGTATTTCGCTTCAACTTTAATATAGATAGATCGGATCTGTTTGATATTAGTCGAATGATTTTTCATCTTTACGGTTCGACGGTTGAAATGATGAAATCGTTAATCGTGACTTTGTTGGTACTGGCTGTAGCAGGGATTATTGGCAGTATTATGTTGGGTGGGCTGAATTTTTCATGGGAGCCCTTAATGCCTAAGCTCAGTAAGATTAATCCCATTACTGGCTTAAAAAGAATGTTTTCCGTTCAATCTTTAGTCGAATTGCTTAAGTCTATAGCCAAAGTTGTCCTCGTTGCTTTTGTATCGACACTGGTTATTTATCATTATTTACCCGAAGCACTGGAGTTGACCTTTCAGTCCATACGTCCTGCCATTTCTCACGGTATTGATATGGTGATGTGGGCGTTTATTTTTATTAGTTTGTCTTTGGCACTGATTGCTGCGATAGATGTGCCGTTTCAGATTTGGTCTCACAAAGAAAAGTTGAAAATGACCAAACAAGAAGTGAAAGATGAGTACAAGCAGCAAGAAGGGGATCCGCAAGTGCGTGGGCGTATCCGACAGCTACAGCGTCAGGCTGCGATGAATCGCATGATGTCCGATGTTCCTGAAGCGGATGTTATTATTACCAACCCAACACACTTTTCTGTGGCGTTAAAATACGATCAAAGTGGGGGGCAGGCTCCTATAATGATTGCTAAGGGGAGTGATTTTATGGCATTGAAAATTCGTGAAGTAGGCAATCACTATGATATCCCTGTGGTACAATCCCCCGCACTAACGCGAGCGATCTATCATCATACGAAGATCGGAGAGGAGATTCCCCATGGTCTCTTTAAAGTAGTCGCACAATTGCTCGCTTATGTTTATCAGCTGCGTAATGCACGACATGGTGCGCCAAGGCCGGAAACCATGCCGCGTTTTGATGTGCCAGAAGAGTTTCAATGGGATGGTAATACGCCATCCTAGCTAAATTGATTGTTAATATCTGCGGGAACCACGTGTGAATTTTGATCGCCAAAAAGTGACTGGTCAGTTTAAAGGGATAGTGAGCGGGAATCTGGGGATTCCTATTTTGCTTCTGTCACTTTTAGCCATGATGATACTGCCGATTCCTGCGTTTCTGCTCGACGTTTTATTTACTTTTAATATTGCGCTCGCCATTGTGGTCTTATTAGTCGCGATTTACTCTTTGCGCCCTTTAGATTTTGCCGTTTTTCCAACTGTTTTGTTGGTGTCTACCTTGATGCGTTTGGCATTAAACGTGGCCTCTACCCGTGTTGTTTTATTGTATGGTCATGAGGGGGGAGATGCGGCTGGTAAGGTGATTCAAGCCTTCGGTGAGGTGGTGATTGGTGGCAACTATGTCGTCGGCTTTGTGGTCTTTGCCATTTTAATGATCATCAACTTCGCCGTAGTGACAAAAGGGGCAGGGCGTATCTCTGAGGTAAGTGCTCGATTTACTTTGGATGCCATGCCGGGTAAGCAAATGGCCATTGATGCGGATTTGAACGCAGGGATGATCGATGCAGATCAAGCCAAACAGCGGCGAATGGAAATCGCCTCAGAAGCAGAGTTTTATGGCTCTATGGACGGTGCCTCTAAGTTCGTAAAAGGGGATGCTATTGCGGGTGTGCTGATTTTGGGGATCAATATAATCGGTGGTTTGGCGATTGGTATGTCGCAACACGGTTTGTCTTTTTCCGAAGCCATTCAGCGCTATTCTCTGCTGACTATTGGTGATGGTCTGGTGGCTCAGCTCCCTTCTTTGATGCTTTCTACTGCGGCCGCCATCATGGTGACTCGGGTTAACGAGTCGGGCGATATGGGGACGCAGATTGTCTCGCAAATGTTTGGTTCGCCAAAGGCATTGTATATTGCCGCTGCGATTATGGGGATTATGGGCATTGTACCGGGCATGCCACATTTTGCGTTTTTGTCCCTAGCCATCGTTTTAGGTAGTTTCGCTTACTTTCTTGAGTACCGCAAAAAGCGCAAAGCGATGGCTGGAGCTTTGTCGACAGGCAAATCCTCATCGTCTGATGCCTCGCCTCCAGCAGAAAGCAAAGATCTTAGCTGGGACGATGTGGCGCCGGTTGATATGTTGGGTTTAGAAGTTGGCTACCGCTTGATTCCTCTGGTGGATAAATCTCAAGGCGGGGAGTTATTAGCAAGGATTAAAGGGGTTCGTCGCAAGTTGTCGCAAGACTTGGGTTTTCTTGTTCCCAGTGTTCATATTCGAGATAACTTGGATTTGATGCCCAATGCCTATCGTGTCACGCTGATGGGGGTTAGCTTGGCGGAAGCGGAAGTGCATCCAGATAAAGATTTGGCAATCGATCCTGGGCAAGTATTTGGTTCTATTGATGGGATTGCAGGTAAGGATCCGTCGTTTGGTTTGGATGCTGTTTGGATTGATCCTAAAAAACGCGATCAAGCACAAACCTACGGTTATACTGTAGTGGATGTGAGTACGGTGGTGGCAACGCATATTAACCAAATTATGCATAAACATGCCTATGAGTTAATTGGTCACGATGAAGTGCAACAATTGCTTAGCTTGCTTAAACAATATAATCCGAAGCTGGCTGAGGAATTGGTGCCGAATACCATTCCTTTGAGTATCTTGTTAAAAGTACTGCAAAACTTATTGATTGAGGGGGTTCCGCTTCGCGACATGCGTACTATCGCCGAAGCCATTATGGGAGTGCAGCCGAAAAGTCAGGACCCTATGGTACTAACCGCAGCTGTTCGAACGGCCTTATCTCGTTTGATTATCCAAACTTTGGCAGATGGGGTAGAAGAAATTCCTGTGTTAACGCTTGATCCTCAATTAGAAAAAATGCTGATGCAAACGGTTCAGCAGAGTCAGCAATCTGGTATTAAGAATGAAGAAGCGCTTATTTTAGAGCCGAAAATGGCCGAACAATTACAAGCTTCCCTTAAACAGTCTGCAGAACAGCAGGAAGCAATGGGAAATACTCCTATACTGATAGTGTCAGCACCAATCAGGCCAATGCTAGCTCGTTTTATGCGTTATGGTATGGTGAATATGTCTGTTCTGTCTTACCAAGAAGTGCCAGATCATAAGCGAATTACTGTTGTTGGTGTGATTGGTCAATAGTCTGTAGCAATTGTGATCAATTAGTCTCTATATTTATCAAAGTCTTTCGGGTAAGCTATGGATTTGTAAGGTTAAATACACTAGAAGGATTCAATTATACATGCAAATTAGGCGGTTTCGAGCTCCCGACATGCGCCAAGCGATACGGAAAGTCCGTGACGCTGTGGGCCCTGATGCGGTTATTTTATCGAATCAACGCCTACCTACTGGTGAGATAGAGATCGTCATTGCGTTGGACTATGATGGCTCTTTGCCTTCTAGTATGGTGCAAAAAAAGCCTTCAACATCAACATATAGGCCCTCTAAAGAGCGACGAAAAGAGGCTTATCAAGACCCGTCAGCTGAGTATTTTGAACGTATAGAAAGGGCAAAGCAACAAACTCCAACCGATACTAATAGCCCCCGAGCATCATCCCCATCATTTGATATGCCACCTATTGAAAATGATGAAGACGAACCGATGTTGGAAGAAGCGCTCTCTCTAAAACAGAACAAAGGGAGCGATAACCAGCTCCATGCCATGGAGCAGGAGTTGCACCGTGTCAAAGAAATGTTGGAGCAACAGCGTCAGCAGTCAGCAACGCAGCCCAAAGAAAATTCAGTTGAAGCGAAAGCCCGAGAAAAATTAAAGCGTTTAGGTTTGTCTGATTTGGTGACCTCTCGTTTGCTGGATGATATTGACCTAAAAGGTCGGGAGGACGATTGGAATCGTTTGCTTGCTCATCTTGCGGATTATATTCCAGTGCGTTCAAATTCGACAGAGCTAAAAGGGTGCATTGCTTTTATGGGGCCGACAGGGGTAGGAAAAACAACCTCCATTGGTAAAATTGCGGCTCAGCATGTTTTGAAATATGGTTCAGACAGCATAGTCTTAGTGACAACCGATACTTACCGGATTGCTGCTCATGAGCAGTTACGCACCTTTGGCCGGATTTTAAATATTCCGGTAGAAGTGGTGAATGAATACTCTGATTTAAATGAAGTACTTGCTAAATACGCTCATTATTCTTTAGTTTTAGTGGACACTGCAGGTATGAATCCAAGAGATTCTAACCTCGAGCGGCAATTGCTAATGATCAAAAGAGCGCGTTCCAGTTTGAAAAAATTGTTAGTTTTACCTTGTACTAGTCAAAGACAGGTGCTTAAGTCTGTCGTTGATGTGTATTCTCAAGTTCAGCTAGACGGGTGTGTATTAAGTAAATTAGACGAATCAGCGTCTCTTGGTGAAGCCATTAGCGTGGTTATCGAAGAGGGCTTACCTGTTGTTTACATCGCCGATGGACAAAGAATTCCTGATGACATAGAACCTGCTCGTGCGCATAACTTAATCAGCCGAGCTGTTTATACCGCCGAGCACTACAGCCAGATCTATGGGTCACTAAGATATGGTAGTTAGTAAAATTATGTTATTTGGATGAGCGCGATATGGAACTATGTAGTACAGTTATTCTGTGCATCAGACTCAAATAGTAAAAGGTTGCTGATTTATCTTTATGCAGACCAAAAACGGATACGACACCTATACTAGAAAAGCGACATTATCGATTGATGCCATTGTCGAGCAATACGGCTATTTAGTAAAAAAAATCGCTTATCACTTGTTAGCGCGTTTACCCAATACTGTGGATGTAAATGATCTGACACAAGCCGGAATGATGGGGCTAATAGAGGCCTATAAACGTTTTGAGTCTGATAAGGGTGCCAGTTTTGAAACCTATGCCGGTATTCGGATTCGTGGCTCTATCATGGATGAAATTCGTAAAACTGACTGGGCTCCACGTTCGGTAAGGCGCAATGGACGAGCCGTAAGTGCCGCGATTAAAGAACTTGAGGCTAAAGCTGGGCGTGATGTTTCCGATATGGAAGTAGCAGCCCATATGAATATCAGTATTGAGGAATATCACGATATCATTCATTCATCGATGACAACACAGCTTTTTAGCTATGAAGAAATGTTGGAGTCAGATGATGGTGGTGTACTGGATACATTCAGTGATGAAGCAAGTGGCACTCCTTACTTATTGGCTGAGGAAAGTGGGTTTCAAGATCAATTAGCAAATGAAATTGATCAATTACCAGAAAGAGAAAAACTTGTCTTATCTTTATATTATAATGACGAATTGAATTTAAAAGAAATTGGCGCTGTTCTAGGTGTTAGTGAATCGAGAGTCAGTCAAATTCATAGTCAGGCTGCTCTTAGATTAAGAGCTCGATTAAGTGATTGGCGAGATTAAATTATGAATTGTGAAATACTACCTTTGGGTTGTGGAGGTTGCATTGGATAAAAACATGAAGATCCTGATTGTTGATGATTTCTCGACAATGAGACGTATCATCAAAAACTTGTTACGGGATTTGGGATTTACCAATACAGTTGAAGCGGATGATGGAACGACGGCATTACCGATTCTTCAAGCAGGGACAATTGACTTCCTAGTAACCGACTGGAACATGCCAGGTATGACTGGAATTGAATTGCTTCGAGCGGTTAGGGCTGATGATAAGCTCAAAAGTATTCCTGTATTGATGGTAACAGCGGAAGCCAAACGTGATCAGATTATTGCTGCGGCTCAAGCCGGGGTGAACGGTTATGTTGTTAAGCCTTTTACTGCCGTCGCACTCAAGGAAAAGATTGAGAAAATATTCGAACGAATAGATGCTGCTAAATAGGGGCTTTTGATGTCAAAGAAACTTGGATCAGGCTTGGGGGATTTTGAATCCCTAGTGAAGGATGGTGCTGTTGATCTTTTGAATCACATTGAAGTCGGTGACTTTAGTAGTGCGATAAAGGTTATTCAAGAGCTTAGCGAGGCTCGACATAATAGTTTCTATAAAGAAGTCGGGACGCTAACAAGAAGTCTCCATGACGCAATTCGCGATTTTCAAGTTGATTCAATGGACTTGGTAGTTGGTGAAGAGCATGCTGGATCAGGTAATACCAAAATTACAGATGCCTCTGATCGTTTGAAGTATGTTATTGAATTAACAAGTTCGGCGGCCAATAAGACCATGGATATGGTGGATGGAAGTGTTCCTGTGGCGAGTGAGCTGCAAAATCAAGCGAGAGAGTTACGAAAAGACTGGAATCGTTTAATTCAACGTGATTTATCGCCTCAAGAGTTCCGTGAATTATACAAACGTATTGATGTGTTTTTAAAGTATGCGGATGACAGTGCGACGACCTTGCATTCCAATCTTAATACAATTCTTTTAGAGCAAGGTTATCAAGACTTAACTGGCCAAGTAATTACGAGAGTGAATGATCTAATTCGAGATGTAGAAGAACGTCTTGTACATCTCGTTGCTGTTGCAGGACGAGTTGATAGTATCTCCGGAATGGAGCATGACAAGAGCGAAGCCGAGCATGATGACACGCGTGGTCATGGTCCAGCTATTAATAAACAAAACAACCCAGAAGTACTGAATAGTCAAGACGAAGTAGACGACTTGCTATCAAGTCTTGGTTTCTAAAGGGAGCTGAGGATGAGTTTCGAGGTCGATGAAGAAATTTTACAGGATTTTTTGGTAGAAGCTGGAGAGATCCTGGAACAGCTTTCCGAACAATTAGTAGATCTAGAGCAAAACCCGGACGATAAGCAATTGTTGAATGCTATCTTTAGGGGCTTCCATACCGTTAAAGGCGGGGCGGGGTTTTTACAGTTAACAGCATTGGTCGATTGTTGTCATTATGCGGAAAACGTGTTCGATATCTTGCGTAATGGCCAGCGTACTATTAACTCTGATTTAATGGACGTGGTACTACAGGCTCTTGATGCAATCAATGAGATGTTTGAAGCCGTTCGCTCCGGTAATGAGCCCGAGCGTGCTGATCCTGATTTGATTCAGGCTCTTAGTGTCTATGCAAAACCGCCCACTGCTGAAGAGTTAGCCGGAGGTAGTGTTGATGCTGATGAGGAACCAGAAGATGATTCGTCTGATGAAAGTATGGCGGTTGAGGAAGACGAAGTTGTTGAAGAAGAGCTAATCGATGACTCATCCGATGCGAATGAGTCAGAAGAGCCTGTTGATATTACCGACGATGAATTTGAATCTTTGCTTAATGCTCTAGGTGGTGAGGACACTTCTGGAGAAAAAGCAGACAGCGGAGCCACTAAAGCTGAGGTGAATTCAGATAATGCTTCTGATGAAATCACCGAGGATGAGTTTGATCAGCTGCTTGATAAGCTACATGGTAATGGAGCACCTGGCCTTGATAGTTCTAAGGAAGCCAAAAGCAGTGACGCTTCTGAAAATGTATCAGAAGAATCGTCTGCTGAATCAGATGAAATTACAGAAGACGAGTTTGAAAAACTACTCGATCAATTGCACGGAGGCAGTGCACCTGGCCTAGATGGTTCTGATCAAGTTCAGGAGACGACTAAGGCAACAGAAGCTAAGGCAAAGGACAGTACTAAGTCTTCAGAAGATAAGAAGGCTGCCAGTGAGTCAAGTGCCTCCGCAGCTGATTCCGATTTGATCACAGAAGATGAATTTGAATCCTTACTAGACAGTCTTCATGGTAAGAAGGGCGCGCCTAAAGGTAATACTGATACGGCTAGTACAAAGAAAGAAGAGACAGCGAAACCGAAAGCTGCACCTAAAAAGGTGGAGCCAAAAGTGGAACCTAAGCCAGCTCCAAGAGTACCTAAGTCAGAAGACAGTCAGCCATCACATCAGGCAAAAGACAAAGTTGCAGGTGTACCAGTAACACAAGAAGCAACGGTACGAGTGGATACTAAACGGCTTGATGACATCATGAATATGGTGGGTGAGCTTGTTTTAGTACGAAATCGTCTGGTTCGTCTTGGTTTGCAAAGTGAAGACGAGTCCATGGGTAAGGCGGTTTCTAACCTAGACGTAGTCACGGGGGATTTGCAAAACGCCGTGATGAAGACCCGAATGCAGCCTATTAAAAAGGTATTCGGTAAGTTTCCTCGTGTGGTGCGTGATTTGGCTCGAAACCTGAAGAAAGAAGTGAATCTTGAACTTCGTGGTGAAGAAACGGATCTAGATAAAAACTTAGTAGAAGCGCTCGCAGATCCACTTGTTCACTTAGTGAGAAACTCTGTTGACCATGGTGTTGAAGCACCTGATGTACGAGAAGCTAAAGGTAAGCCACGAGTTGGCCATGTTATTTTGTCGGCTGAGCAGGAAGGCGACCATATTCTACTATCCATCGATGACGATGGTGCGGGTATGGATCCTGATGTGCTACGTAAAAAAGCCGTAGAAAAAGGCTTGATGGATGCGGATGCTGCTGAAAGATTATCAGACGAAGAAGCATTCAATTTAATATTTGCCCCAGGCTTTTCAACCAAGGTTGAGATTACAGATGTATCGGGTCGTGGTGTGGGAATGGACGTTGTAAAAACGAAAATCTCCCAGCTAAACGGCACGCTACAGATTAAATCCGTTTTAGGGCAAGGATCGCGTTTTATTATCAAGGTACCATTAACTTTGGCGATTATGCCGACCTTGATGGTGACTTTGGCAGATCAATCGTTTGCTTTCCCGCTGGTTAGCGTGAATGAAATATTCCACTTGAATCTACAAAAAACCAACATTGTAGATGGTCAACAAGTGGTCGTTATTCGCGGCAAAACACTTCCCATCTTCCATCTTAAAAGTTGGTTGATAAAAGGCGGAATGCGTGAAACAACACCAAAAGAAGCGCATGTGGTTGTCGTCCAAGTGGGTATTAATGAAGTTGGCTTTGTAGTGGATCAGTTGGTTGGCCAAGAAGAGGTGGTGATTAAGCCTTTGGGCCGAATGTTACAAGGAACCGCTGGCATGGCTGGTGCGACGATTACTGGTGATGGCCGTATCGCATTAATTCTTGATGTACCTAGCATGTTAAAGAGTTACGCCTCTAGGTAGGTAGATTTCGATTTGGGAGTGGCGGTATGCCGGTAAAGGTACTGGTTGTAGATGACTCCGGTTTTTTCCGACGTCGTTTAGTAGAAATTTTCGAAGCAGATCCAAGATTAGTCGTTGTTGGAACAGCTAATAATGGCAAGGAAGCGGTTGATAAAGTACAGTCTTTGTCGCCGGATGTAGTAACAATGGATTACGAAATGCCTGTTTTAGATGGCATTTCCGCTGTTGCTAATATTATGAAGCTCAAACCAACACCTGTATTAATGTTTTCATCTTTGACGCATGAAGGAGCCAAAGTCACCCTTGATGCGCTTGAAGCGGGGGCAGTTGATTTTATGCCGAAGAATTTCGAGGATATTTCTCGAGATTCTGCGGTGGTGAAACATACGTTAGTGGAACGGGTGCTAACGGTTTCTCGAACGCGTCTAGGAGGGTCAAGAGCGCCCGTTCAGAGTCTAGCGCCGCGTGAGGCACCAAAACCTATCGTTACTGATCGTGGGGTGATTATCCCGCGTTCTAGAAAGAAAGTGAGTTTAGTGGCAATAGGTACGTCAACGGGTGGGCCTATGGCCCTTCAAGCGGTACTAACAAAACTCCCCGCTAATTTTCCGGCCCCTTTGGTGTTGGTTCAGCATATGCCAGCTGCGTTTACTGGCGCATTTGCTGAAAGATTGAATAACATTTGTAAGATTACTGTGAAAGAGGCCAAAGATGGCGATCGTTTGCAGCCGGGCGTTGCTTTATTGGCGCCGGGTGGTAAGCAAATGATGGTGGACTCTAGAAATGGGGGTTGTGTCCGTATTTTGGATGGTGATGAGCGGCTCAATTATAAGCCTTCAGTTGATGTGACCTTTGGATCCGCTTCTAAATGTTATCCTGGTAAAGTGCTGTCAGTTGTTATGACCGGCATGGGGGTGGATGGTCGAGAAGGCGCACGTATGTTGAAAAGCTCTGGTTCTCGAGTATGGATTCAGAGTGAAGAATCCTGTGTCATTTACGGTATGCCAATGGCGGTGGAAAAAGCCAATTTGGCTGATGATATTATCGACCTCAATCATATTGGTGAGCGCCTAGCGCGTGAGGTTAGCTAGTGGATTTGGTGACGCTGGCTGGACTTCTTCTCGCGTTTGGCTCTGTCCTTTTATCTAATTGGCTTGGTGGAGGAGAAGTCATTCTCCTCCTTAATTTACCTTCTGCAATTATTGTTATTTTGGGGAGCTTTGGCGCAACCTTGATGCAAAGTAATATTCAAGATGCTTCAAGAGCCATTTCTCTAGCTAAATGGAGTTTGTTCCCCCCCACTTTTGATTTCTCGTTTGCTAGATCTTCCATGATTACCTTGGCCTATAAGGCAAGGCGACTCTCTTTAATCGCATTAGAAAGCGACATAACCCAGCTCTCTAATGAGTTTGCCACGCGGGCTTTTCAAATGGCTATCGATGGTGATGATCCCGAGTCATTGGCAGATCGCTTGCATGATGAAGCTAATCGCATCCATGACCGCCGGATGTCCAGCGTGACCTTTATTGAATCCATTGGTGGTTACGCGCCGACGCTTGGGATTATGGGGTCTGTATTGGGGTTGATCCAAGCAATGGCGAATCTTGATAGCCCTGAGGCACTAGGGCATGGTATCGCTGTGGCATTTGTTTCTACGCTCTACGGTCAGGGGTTCGCGAATCTGGTTGTGTTCCCGATCGTTAGAAAGCTGTCTGGCTACGCAGATCAAGAACTGCTGTATAATCAGTTGTTGATTGATGGTGTTTACGGTATCGCCACAGGTAAACATCCGCAACGCATAGAACGAGAGCTAACAAGTTATGAGTGATGAGGTTTCTTCACCTGAGCCCTCGCGTCGTCGGCGAGTTCTAAAAAAGAAACGACCGTCGAGTGCCCAAAGTCGAGATCGTTGGATACTATCCTATGCGGATTTTATTACCTTATTATTCGCCTTCTTTGTTGCTCTATATTCCATTTCTATTCAGCACAAAGGGGATGATAAAAAAATAGCTGAAACGCTAAATGGTGTGTTTGAGGCGGTGCAAAAATCGATTAAGCCGATTAGTGTTGGAAAGCCTATTATAGGTCAGTCAACTGAGCAGGCGGCGGTGGACGCAAAAATGATTCCAACAACCCCCTCTAATACCGAGAAAAAAGATAGCAATACCTCCCCGTTACCGATGACGATTTATGACGTGCTTAACACTACTATTAGCAATCAATTTCAAGGATTAAGTGAGTCTGGAAAAATCGCTGTGAGCCAATCAAAACATTGGGTTAATTTGGAATTCCAGTCTAGTTTATTGTTTGGAGAAGGGGAATATCAGCTGACAAATGAGGCCGTTGCTGTGTTAATGGCTATTTCTAGGGTATTAAAAGCTTACCCATCCCCTGTATTAGTGGTAGGTAATACCGATGATTTACCTGTGAAGTCGAGTCGATTAATGTCGAATTGGCATTTGTCTAGTTTAAGGGCGGCTTCGGTAGTTGATGAATTGGTGTATCAAGGGGTAAATCCAAAACTAATTGCGCCGATTGGGTTTGCCAGCGAAGATCCAAAAGTCAGTAATACCAGCGAGGAGAATAGACAAAAAAATCGCCGTGTTACCTTGCGAATTAGTAAAAGTAACTCCGATAATCTTTATGATTACTTGTTTAAATAGCGCAATACTGTATATGATTGCAATGAAAGTGTAAGCAAAATAATAGCATAGAACTCAGGGGACATAGAGTGCACATTTGGGCAGTGGCAAATCAGAAAGGTGGAGTAGGAAAAACAACCACGGTGGTTTCATTGGCAGGATTATTGGCAGACGCTGGCAACAGAGTTCTGATGGTAGATCTTGATCCACATGGATCATTAACGAGTTATTTTCGTTTTGACCCAGACTCGATTGAACATAGTGCTTATGACCTTTTTCAAGTCAGCGGGAAAATACCAGACACTCTGCCACGGCAACTTATTCTAGAAACGGGGCATCCTAATCTTTCTTTATTGCCTGCTTCAACGGCATTAGCGACCTTGGAACGTCATGCCCAAGCACAGGGTGGTATGGGGTTGGTGATTTCCAAAACACTTGCGATTCTATGGGATGATTATGACTATGTATTGATTGATAGTCCGCCTGTTCTTGGGGTACTTATGATTAATGCATTGGCGGCTTGCCAACAGTTAGTGATTCCGGTACAAACCGAATTTTTGGCCATCAAAGGTTTGGAGAGAATGGTGCGCACCTTGACTATGATTAACCGTGCAAGGAAACGCCCTGTTCCTTACTTGATTGTGCCAACTCTATTTGACCGACGTACGCAAGCGTCCAATAAAAGCTTGAGAAGCCTGAAAGATTCTTATGAGGAACTGGTGTGGCATTCTGTCATCCCTGTCGACACTAAGTTACGAGATGCCAGTACCGCAGGTGTTGCTCCTTCTGCGCTTGATGCGAGTGCGCGAGGTGTAAAAGCGTATGCGAGTCTGATGGACTCCTTATTGAACCCAGTGGGTTAAATGGTTATGAAAGAAACGAAAACAAAAGATCAATTGGTTGGTCCCCAACTTGCGGTGCAGCGGTATCTTGATGATTTGCTGCAAGAGGCGACGATCGTTGATTCCGATGAGCCTGAATCTTCTGAACCGGATGCATTAGAAGAAGCATCGGATGAAAAGAAAGTCAATGAAGAAGATATAGACGATTCATTTGGTGAGGTTACAGAAGACGCTGAAGAACGAGAGACAAAAGAGGAGCAGGTCACCGATTCAGAAGATAGTTTCTCTGAAGCTCCTTCTCTTGAGGACTGGGGGTTAACGGCGGATGGTGTTGAAAAAGAATACAGTGAAGCGTCTCTTGAGGCGTTAGATGCTTCCTTTGCCGATTTTGAGAACGCCATTTCTGGTATGCAAGGGGAGGCCTTGCAAGAAAGTACAACTGAAGCAGAGGCTATTGAGCCAGAGCCAGAGCCAGAGCCAGAGCCAGAGCCAGAGCCAATAAAAAGTCGATGGGTGGCGAAAACCGAACCTTTACCTTGGGCCAAGAGTCGTTTTGAATGTCTCTTGTTTTATGTGGGTGGGCTAAAAATGGCGGTTCCTTTGGTTGAGCTTGGAGGCATACACCAAAGTAATCATGAAAAACTTACTACCATTTTTGGACAGCCTGATTGGTTTATGGGGGTCGCGAATGTCGGTGATTTCAACTTGCGTACCGTTGATACAGCACGCTGGGTTATGCCGAACCACTATCAAGGTGATTTAAAAGAACATTTTAAATTTGTGATTCAACTGGACCGATCTGATTGGTCCATTGCTTGTGAAAAAGTGGCTGAAGCCATTTCGTTAGAGCCATCACAAGTAAAGTGGCGCAGCGATAGAAGTAAACGTCCATGGCTGGCAGGTACGGTAATTGATCATATGTGTGCCATACTAGATGTGCAGGGGTTTATCGAGCTTTTGGAAGACCCCGACAATGGGTTTAAAAAACACCTCAAACAAAGTTGATTGATCATGCTGAGTGATCATGGAGAGAGACGATGACAACAAAGAGCATAGCGTTAAATGAGTCTAAGCAATCGGAAGATCCAATTCTTCAATGGGTGACATTTCGTTTAGAAAATGAGATCTACGGTGTGAATGTTATGCAAGTCAAGGAGGTCCTGCGATACACTGAGATTGCTCCTGTTCCAGGGGCGCCCAGTTTTGTATTGGGTATTATCCATTTACGTGGTACGGTTGTGACGGTTATCGATACGCGTCAGCGTTTTGATCTGCCTTCAGGAGATATCACGGATTCGTCTCGTATTATGATTATGGAAGTGGAAGGGCATGTCATTGGTATTTTGGTGGATGCGGTTTCTGAGGTTGTTTATCTGCGCCAGTCTGAAATTGAAGTCTCTCCAAGTGTCGGTAATGACGAATCTTCAAAATTTATTCAAGGTGTATGCCATAAAAATGATATTCTGTTGATTCTCGTGGATCTCGATAAGCTTCTATCGGAAGATGAGTGGTCTGACATAGGTTCAATGTAAATTCGAAGGTAGTTGTACTCGATGGAATCTCAATGGTTGTTTAACCTTCTTCTCGTGCTTCAATTTATAATGTTAGTTGCGTTAGCTGTTTGGGGACTTCGTTTATCTAGGCGTGTAAAGCGCATGCAACAAATGCATCATGAAGCCGATTTGAATCAAAAAAAGCAAGTTCAAGTATTAGCGTCTGGATCAATCGGTATGGGAAGACGTTTGGTTGCCATTGAGAAGAAATTGAATATCGCCGTTGAGCGACAGTCAGAGCTTCTCTCTAAAGAAGGAAATATTTCCTATAATCGAGCGATGGATTTGTTGGATATGGGGGCAACTGTCGATGATTTAGTGTCTAAGTGTGGCTTGATTAGAGCGGAAGCGGAGTTAATTAGTCTGTTGAAGAAAGAATCGCGCCGTAATTCAGACTATCACTAACGTGCTTTTCTACTTTTGCAGTTAACGCTTGTCTCAGTCTTGTCACGACCAGCGATGCTCCTTTAAGTTGTGAGCAAAGGCGATGATTTCTGCAACCGCTAAATAGAGTGATTCGGGAATTTCCTCGCCTAATTCAATGGTGCTGAGCATTTCAACGAGTTCAGGGCTTTGATGAAGCATAACATCATGCTCTTCCGCGATTTCTAAAATGCGCTTGGCAATTAAACCCTCCCCTTTCGCTGTGACTTTAGGCGCGCCAGCGTAATCGTATTTAAGGGCAACGGCTTTTTTCATTAAGTCCTCTCATCGATCAAAGTAGTATTTTTGGGTTTGACGGGCGGATCATCTTTTAGTTTACTTTGGAAAACGTCCAAACGTTCCACATCTATATCCTTTTCTCTAAGCTTTTGTTTCAGTTCTTCCATGTGCTGTCGAATCGCTGTTTGAGTGGCTTTTTGCTCGGCAGCAAAGACAATACCCACTTTATTACCTTGAATACTGAGACGAGTATCAAAGCGTCCCGTTTCTTCGAAATCGAACTTCAGCTTTACTAGCCAGCGACGCTCTTCTTTTGGAAGCTCTTTACTTGACGCATCTTGATCAATATCCAATTGTACAAGATGGTTTTGTTGTCCCTCTTTGATGGGTAAATCAATATGCATAGGGAACATTTGTGCATAGGACTGATTGCTGTCGGCAAAGTGCCTTAATTGGTTTGTGCTGATACGCTCAATGGCATTGGCAATTTGGTCAGTCGGGAACGGTTTTATCGAACTTGTTTCTTGGTGTGTTGTATTTAATCTTGAGAGATTAAGTTTTAAATCTGCTGCGGCTAATGGATGGTTGTTTTTAAGCAGCGACTCTGCAAACTGTCCACTTGTTTGTAGCGCCTGCTTCATGGCGTTTGGTGACTGGGTTAGTGTATCGATATTGGGCAGGTTCTGAATAAGTTGCGTCAGCGCCTGCTGTACTTTGGGGGGGAGTGGCGCTGTAGTAGAGTGTTGAATAGACTGCAACTGTTTTAATAATTGGTCCATTTCGCTGGCCGATAGTTGTTTGGGGAGGCTTTGTTTAAGGGCTTCAATAGTCAGGTTGCTTGCTTGTGATCTATTTGAGGGTAAGACCTGTAGCTGATTTTTATTATCAACAAACACTCTGAGGACATCGCCTTTTTTGACCGCCGTCTGCGAGGTGATTGTAAAGTGATTTTGGCCATCTGATACTTGAGCACTGTACTGTGTTTGACCATTGGTGTTGGTTTGGAACGTGGCAGAGAGGACGGTTAAGTTGACCACACGAGACGCTAAAACAAGGTTGTTGGCTGTTGATTGTGGCAGAGTGAGGCTGGCTTGGTGGGCGCCATTTAATCGAATCTGCGTGTTTTCATTACCTGAAATAGATATTGGTTTGCCAGTGTTGATCAGGCTGAAGGTGGTGTTCTGTTGGGTGGTAGCCTGCAAAAGTTGCGCGGGTTTCCCCTGAAAAGTGAGCTTTTCGCTGCCCGTGAGGCGAATCATGCTCATGCTTTCGATCAGCTTTATCTCACTGTTGAGTTTGCTGATAAGGCCAATTTGTTTTTGTACCACTGGTTGGGCATTGGACTGATTTGCTGTCTGGGTGTTGGATCCTTTAATAGTGGGTAGCATAGGCAGACATACTCATTCGGTATTTGACGAACTTTCTCTTATAATAGGCGTTTTTACCTATTCTTGGGGTTTTCAAAACACACAATGGCGTTATTATGACCTTAACGGATCAAATGGACATTTCTTTTGCAATCTAATATATCGTTAACCATATCAGATTTATGGATCGAGCGCGGCGACAGAGATCTTTGTAAAGGTTTTTCTTTAACGGCGACATCGGGCGATATCATTCATATTCTTGGAGACAACGGCGCAGGTAAGAGCTCTTTGTTTAAAACATTATTTGGGCTTGTATCGCCTGTAGAAGGCGAGGTACAACTGAATGGTGAGGATGTATTGAGCTACCGGGATCCATTATTGAAGCAGTCTCTGTATATTAGTCATGCCTTGGGGTTAAAGAGTGTCTTCACTGTGCTTGAGAACATCCGTTGGTACTTCCCTAAAGTGTCAGAAGCGGATATTGCGCGTGTCTTGTCCTTATTGAAAATAGAGGGCTACCTTGACGTTCCGATTAAAGCTCTATCGGCAGGACAAACTCGACGGGTTGCTTTGGCGAGGCTGTGGTTGTCAGATTTACCGGTTTGGTTTCTAGATGAGCCTTTTTCTGCTCTTGATATGGTAAGTATTCAATTATTGGAGGGACGGATAAGAGAACATGCTGAACAGGGGGGGATAGTTTTTTTTACCTCTCATCAACCCGTAACGCTATTATCGCCAAGGCGGGTAGAGCTAACGGCATGACGTACTTTTCTTACTTTAAAGCCGAGTGCCTAGTATTGTTCCGTCGCAAGCAAAATCTTGTGAATGCTTTATTGTTTTTTGCGTTAGTGATTGTGCTGTTCCCTCTTGGGGTGGATCCATCTAAGGCATTCTTAGCCCCTGCAGCAGGGGGGATTATTTGGTGCGCAGCGGCACTGGCAACGGTGATTTCTTTAGAAAGTATGTTCAAAGAAGACTACGCCGATGGCTCTTTAGAACAGCTTTTAGTCAGTGGCTTATCCATTTCTTGGTTAGTGTTACTCAAGGTGTTGGTTCATTGGCTAGGTATGATAATCCCTTTGCTGCTGTTAACACCGATATTTTCTGAAATGTTATTTCTCCCCGATGGCGTGTTAGGTGTGCTCATGACGACATTGTTGCTTGGTACCCCTGGGTTATTTTTGATTGGTTCAATTGGCGCCTCTTTAACGGTATCCTTAAGGCAAGGTGCGTTATTGATGTTGTTGCTTATTCTGCCTTTTTATTTTCCGATTATTATCTTTTCTACTTCGGCTATACAGGCGGTGGCCTCAGGTCTGCCATATAGCGGATTATTAGCAATTATTGGTGCCATATCGTTATTAGCACTGGTTATGTCGCCATTAATGACACCTATTTGTTTAAAAGCGAGCGTACGTTAATGAGTTGGAGCTGGTTTCATAAATTAGGCTCTCCAAAGTGGTTTTTCCAATGGTCAAAAAAGTGGGCGCCCCCCGTTTTTTGCTTAGGAGTGCTTGGCATAGTAGTAGGAACGGCGTGGGGGCTAGCGTTCGCCCCTAAAGATTATCTACAGGGTAATGTCTTTCGCATTATTTATTTGCATGTGCCAAGTGCTATTTTGGCTGAGTCTTGTTATTTATCACTTGGTATAGCAGGTTTTGTTTTTCTGGTTTGGCAAATGAAAATGGCCCCCATTTTTATTAAAGCCATGGCCCCTATAGGTGCAGTAATGGCTGCCATTGCGTTATTTTCTGGCTCTATTTGGGGGAAACCCACCTGGGGAACTTGGTGGGTCTGGGATGCTCGACTTACGTCAGTATTGGTTTTGTTTATGCTTTATATGGGGATCATTGCGATCCAGAATGCCTTAGATGATAGGGTGTTAGCGGATAAAGCGGCTGCGGTCATTTGTGTGGTTGGGGTTATTAATTTGCCCATTATTAAATATTCAGTCGTTTGGTGGAATACGCTTCATCAGCCTGCCACCTTTAGTTTTATGAAAAAGCCGGATATGCCTGAAGTTATGTGGATGCCTTTGTTGATCTGTGTGGTGAGTTTTTATTTGTTTGTTGCGGGTTTGGTTATATGGCGCATGCAAACGGAGATATTGCGTCGTGAACATCGTGCTAGCTGGCTGAAAACAGAGGTGGTTGGCGATGGCATTTGATAGTTGGACCGCTTTTTTCCAAATGGGGAACTATGGGGTATATGTATGGTCTGCCTATGGATTAGGGGCGTTGGCATTGGTTGGCTTGGGGTTGGAAACCTTGATAAGTCGTCGCAAAGAAATTAACAAGCTTAAAAAGCGCTATATAAGAGAGTCTAAATCCTAGTGCACCCTGTCAGACGAAAACGCCTTATTACGATTGCTATTATTGTATTGGTGCTAAGCGGTGCCATAGGCTTAGTCCTGTATGCTTTGCAGCAAAATATCAATTTATTTTATACGCCGACCCAAATTGCTTTGGGTGACGCTCCGACAGGTGTCAATATTCGTGCGGGTGGGATGGTGGTGAAAGGGAGTGTTAAACGTGATATTAATACCTTATTCGTCTCCTTTAATGTCACCGATTTTAAGCATACTGTTCACATTGAATACCATGGTATTTTGCCAGATTTGTTCCGTGAAGGTCAGGGTATTGTTGCCCAAGGGAAGTTGTTGTCAAATGGTACGTTCCTCGCGTCTCAAGTGCTGGCAAAGCATGATGAAAAATACATGCCGCCCGATGTCGCTAACGCGCTTAAACAAGCCAAAGATAACACTCCATCCAAACCCTATAATGATAATTAGGCTTTTTTATGCTTCCTGAAGTGGGTAATTTTTCTCTTATACTCTCTCTGTTCTTCGCTGGCAGTTTAGCAATTGTGCCCATTACTGGCTATTGGCGTCATAACCCTATTTTGTTATCCACGGCACGTCCTTTGACCTTATTAATGTCTTGTTTTGTCTTGGTAAGCTTTATTGTTTTGGCCATTGCATTCTTGACCAATGATTTTTCTGTTTTGTATGTGAGTTTAAATTCCAATAGTAACCTGCCTATTTGGTATAAATTCAGTGCCATTTGGGGTAGTCATGAAGGCTCCTTGTTGCTGTGGGTGCTGATTCTATGTGGTTGGAGTACCGCTGTTGCCTTGAAAAGTCATACCTTACCCAAAGAGGTAGGGCCCATTGTGCTGAGTGTGTTGGGAATGGTGGCAACGGGTTTTCTACTTTTTATGTTATTCACATCATCGCCTTTTGTTCGTGACTTGCCTAATGTGCCAGCCAATGGTGAGGACTTAAATCCGCTTTTGCAAGACGTTGGGCTGGTGATTCATCCGCCGATGTTGTACATGGGCTATGTCGGCTTCTCAGTGGCGTTTGCCTTTGCGATTGCAGCGTTAATTACAGGTAACCTAAATTCGTCATGGGCGCGCTGGGCACGTCCTTGGACGGCTGTCTCGTGGGCATTTCTAACCTTAGGGATTACGCTAGGCAGTTGGTGGGCATATTACGAACTGGGTTGGGGCGGCTGGTGGTTTTGGGATCCAGTCGAAAATGCGTCCCTTATGCCTTGGTTGGCAGGCACGGCGTTGATTCACTCTCTAGCAGTGACGGAAAAGCGCGGGGTGTTTAAAAGTTGGACGGTTTTATTAGCCATTTTCACTTTTAGCCTGTCTTTGCTAGGCACCTTTTTGGTTCGTTCTGGTGTATTAACCTCTGTGCATGCGTTTGCGGCGGATCCAACACGTGGCGTTTTTATTCTTGCCCTGTTGATTGTGTTAATCGGCAGCAGCTTGTTATTGTACTCTTTACGAGCGTCCCAAGTAAAAGCGGGAGTGGCTTTTGGGCTAACTGGTCGCGAAGCTTGGTTGTTGTTGAATAATATTATTCTAACGGTACTCACTCTGACGGTATTGTTAGGCACACTTTATCCCTTGTTGTTTGAAGCTCTTGATCTTGGGCGTATCTCGGTTGGGGCGCCTTATTTTAATACTGTCTTCTCGCCCCTTGCCTTATTACTAATGGTGTTTATGGCCATTGGTCCTCTGTCTAAATGGCATAACACCAAGCCCTCTTTATTAGTGCGTTTATGTGTGTGGCCTGGCGTTGTCTCTATCTTGCTTGCTGGTGTTATTAGCTATGCTTATCACTTAGGTGGCATGGCTTGGCTGAGTTTGTCGGTGGCGTTTTTGGTGGTGTTATTAACGTGTAAAGATTGGTTTTTAAAGGTTTCCTCAGGGTCGAAAGGTATCATTCCCAGAGCTCGACAACTACCGCGTAATTACTATGGCATGATGTTAGCCCATTTAGGGCTGGTAGTGAGTTTGATTGGTATTTTAATGGTCAGTACCTGCAGTGAAGAAACTACGGTAAAAATCGCGGCGGGACAGACGGTATCCTTTGCAGGTTATCAATTTACTTTGAATCAATTTGAGTCTCTAAAAGGGCCCAATTATGTGGCGGATCAAGCTGATATTGCGGTTTATCAGGACGGTAAGTTGGTGGCACAACTTAAACCGGAAAAGCGTTTTTACGAAGCGCGTCGTCAAGTGATGACGGAAGCCTCTCTCAACGCAGGGATAACTCGGGATCTCTACGTGTCTTTGGGAGAAAAGCTTGATGATCAGGCTTGGAGCATGCGTATTTATGTTAAAGCCTTTGTTCGTTGGATTTGGTTTGGTGGCATTTTAATGGTGTGTGGTGGTGTGTTGTCGGCTTTAGATAAGCGTTATCGAACTCGAGTAGAGGGACGTCATGCGTAAGGTTATTTTTTTTATTCCTCTCGTCGTGTTTATCGCGCTAGGGATCGTGTTTTATCTTCAGCTTGGCAAAAATCCTGAATACATGCCCTCTGCTTTGGTTGGTAAGCCTGTGCCAAAGATCCACTTGGTCTCGCTCGACACCGATCAAGTTGTCACTAATGTGGAGTTACCAAAAGGGCCCTATTTAATCAATTTTTGGGGAACTTGGTGTCCAACTTGTGCAATAGAGCATCCCTATTTGATGAGACTGGAAAAACAGGGAGTACCCATTATCGGTATTGATTACAAAGATGACAAGGCCAGTGCGGAGCAATGGTTACGTAATAAGGGCAACCCCTACAAAATGGTGTTGCTGGATGAACTGGGGAATTTCGGCGTCAATATGGGCGTAACGGGCGCACCAGAAACCTTTGTTATCAATAGTAAGGGGATCATTGTATATCGACATCAAGGTGCGGTAGATGATGTGGCTTGGAAAACCATTCAGGGGTATATGCAATGATTGACGCCGTCATTTTTCGTCGTTTGATGAAACTTATTGTATGGCTGGTCCTATCCTATACTGCTTATGGGCAAGCAGAGGAGTTGATGACATTTAGCTCACCTGTTAATCAGACGCGTTATGACGCGTTAGTGAAAGAGTTACGTTGTCCTAAATGCCAAAATCAAGACATAGCCGATTCGGGATCGGGGATTGCAAAAGATCTTCGACATAAAATTCACGACATGATTGAAAACGGTCAGTCGGATAAGGAAATTGTGGATTACATGGTCGCCCGATATGGCGATTTTGTGCTGTATCGTCCCAAACACAATGCAGCGACTTTTGCACTCTGGTATGGTCCCTTTATTTTGTTAGGAGTCGGGTTGGTTATTTTTGCGGTTGTCATTATTAGGAACCGACTTCGTCGCAAAGGAGAGACTATATGATGACCGCCTGGTTGGTAATGGCGTTTATGTTGGTCGTCAGTATTGCGTATTTATTTACGAGTGTTCAAAAAGAGCAAACGCGGCGATCGGAAGTAAGTGCTAACACATTTGATAATGTGCGACGTCACGAGATACAGGTGGAAGAAGAGGTGGGGCGCTTGTCTCATGAGGAGTCGACTCAATTATTGGAAGATCTTGCCTCAGAAACGAGACGTGCACAGGAGCAGCATAGATCCTTTAATATCATGGAACCGCGTTTTTCTCGTTTTGTGTTAACTGCTGTGGCGTCGTTTGTGATACTGGGCAGTGTATGTCTTTATCAATACTTAGGTTATGCCAAAGAGGTAGTGTTTACCGAACAGTTGCAAGCGAAAACCGTTACACCTAAGCAAGTAGAAGCCTTTTTGTCTTACCGTAGTCATCGCTATAATCGACCTGCGGATTGGTACTACGAAGCGAATAATTATATGAAACAAGGTGAGTACGCCAAAGCAGAGGCATCTTATTTGAAAACGCTAGCGCTTTTGCCTGAAGAGTCGCCTGATCGCGTGAATGTCTTAGTGGCTTATGCTCAATCCATATTTTACGCTAATGGCAATAAAAGTTCGCCCAAAATGGAAAAAGTGGTGCTCGAGGCGTTAGCGCTTGACCCCAACCAAGCGACAGCACTTGGACTTCAAGGTGTCGCCTATTTTTCTAGTAAAGACTACAAAAAGGCGGTAATAGCCTGGCAAAATGCCGCACGTCATAATCATAATATTACGGAGCGAAATACCTTATTATCGGCGATTATGAAAGCGAGAGAGGAGGGCAATATTTCTTACCAAGACGTCCCTCCTGTGATCACGAATGCCATTGCGATGAAAGTGGAATGGGATCCGAGTAAGGTAACGTGGCATGCTGATGATATTTTATTGGTGTACGCTTGTATTCCAGGTCAGAAAATCCCCATTGCTATCCGTAAAATATCACCACAAGCGCTTAATAGCCCCATCGTACTAACAAATCTGGATAATTTAATGTCAACGCAGACGCTGGCAAGTACAAAAAAGGTCGATGTTTTCGTAAAATTGTCTAGTATTCATTCATCTGACCTGACAAAAGGGCGCGTAATTGGTATAAGAAGGGCTTTGCCTTCAAACAGTGAGTCGATTTATTCAATCAAAGTCAGCTTGTAATTGAATCCTATCGAGCTTCGTTTGATAATACAGTCAACTTTATTGATCTTATTCGGAAAATGTAATGGAATTTAGCTTGCGTGAGTGGCTAATCTTAATAGGCGTCTTAATCATCATCGTCATTTTGATAGATGGTTTTCGTCGGTATAAAAAAGGGCAAACCTTTAGCCAAGAAGATGAGGAGTTTCTCGACCCTGATGATCTTGCTAAAGAGGCGGTGATTAAAAGTGAACTGCCAAATGGTGGAGCTCGTCCGGCATCGTCAAAAAGTAAGAAAGCACAGACTGATCCAATTGCCAATGCGTTTGAAAATGCCCGCAAAACGGTTAATTCACCATTGGCAGATGTACCCCATAAAGTCTATTCGGGCCCTGCTTTAGACCGAGACGATGAAATGCATTTAGATGAGTTAGCCAGTTTGGTTCCTGAACGGGATAATAGGCAGACGGGGGGATCTCATCATGATTACTCAGATACCGATACTCAGCAAGAGGAATACGATGAGTACTATGATGATCTGGATGTAACGGTAAAGGACGATGGTTTGCTAGACCGTGAAGAAGCCGTTGATGAGCTGGATGATAACGACTATGAGCGGAACTATTCCAGTATTGATATGGATCAGCCGTCGTTGCAGGGCCGGAGTCTCGATGACGATGATACGTCTGGTCACCGTGATGATGTGGCGGAGATTGAAGAAGTCATCGTAATTAACGTATTTGCCCCAGAAGGCGAAACCTTTTCGGGCATTGAATTACTTCAATTGGTTCTTAATTGCGGTATGCGTTATGGTGAAATGGATATTTTTCATCGACATGAAGAAGGCTTTGATCGTGGTCGTGTACAGTTTAGTATGGCCAACGCCATTGAGCCTGGTACGTTTGATCTTGATACCATGGGAGAAAGCGATTGCCCAGGTGTGAGTTTCTTTATGGGCTTACCTGGACCTAAGAACAGTATGAAGGCCTTTGATTTTATGTTGGAAACAGCGCAGGCCTTGGTGCGTAATCTTGGTGGTGAGTTACGTGATGAACGACGTAGTCCGATGAGCGAACAAACGATTGCCCATTGTCGACAACGTATTCGTGATTTTGAAAGGCGTCGATTGACACGACGTAAATCATAAACCCATAAGTTTTTACAAGGCCCTAAGGGGCCTTGATTGTTTCTAATCTCTTTCCTGTTTTTATATCGAGTGTTTTCTATGAGCAAAGAGTCTACTCCTCCATCTAATCAAATTAGCCAAGAGCAAATGCTTGATCTGATTAATACGTTGAATGACTACAGTTATGCCTATCATGTAAAAGATAACCCATTAGTACCAGATGCCGAGTACGACCGCTGTTATCGTCAGTTACAGGCCATTGAAGCAGAGCATCCAGAGTGGATTCAATCCAACTCACCGACTCAGCGTGTTGGAGAAAAGCCAGACAGTGGTTTTGCCAACATTGCCCATACTGTTCCCATGTTGTCTCTTGACAATGCGTTTGATGATGAATCATTAAGTGATTTTGACCAGCGCATTCGTAAATTGATTCGCGAATCCTTAGAGGACGATGAGCAACTAGCGTTTGATGAGTCCAGTGTTACCTATTGTTGTGAACCAAAGTTAGATGGTTTGGCGATTAGTTTGCGTTATGAAAATGGTCAACTCGTTCGCGGTGTCACCCGTGGTGATGGCTTGTCAGGCGAAGATATTACATCAAACATCAAAACCATTTATTCCGTCCCATTGCGGCTGCGTACTGAGACGCCTCCCCCTGTTATTGAGGTACGAGGTGAGATTTATATGACCAAAGAGGGATTTGAAAAGCTGAATCAGCAAGCCGCCGAACGGGGAGAGAAAACCTTTGTGAACCCGCGCAATGCGGCGGCGGGCAGTCTGCGTCAGTTAGACCCGAAAATCACGGCCTCTAGACCCTTGGTAATGTGTGCTTATTCTATCGGTTATGTGGAAGGTTGGGATCAACCTGCTAGCCATTACGAAGGCCTGCTGCAATTGGGGGAGTGGGGGTTTCGAGTGAATGATCTGATGCAAACTGTCAAAGGGGCACAAGGCTGCATTGAGTATTACCAAATGCTCAATGACAAACGTCCTGCCTTACCCTATGACATCGACGGCATTGTCTATAAGGTAGATGATATCTCTCTTCAAGAGACGCTTGGGTTTATTGCCCGAGCACCGCGTTGGGCGATTGCTAGAAAATTTCCAGCACAAGAAGAAGTTACACGAATTTTAGGCGTGGATTTTCAGGTGGGTCGTACCGGTGCCATTACGCCAGTGGCACGTCTTGAACCTGTCTTTGTCGGTGGGGTGACAGTGTCAAATGCGACACTCCATAACAAGGATGAGATTGCACGCCTTGGTGTTCAGGTGAACGATTATGTGGTAATTCGCCGTGCCGGAGATGTCATTCCTCAAGTGGTACAGGTGCTATTTGAGCGTCGTGATGAATCACAAAGCAAGGCCGTTGTGTTTCCAGACAATTGTCCGGTCTGTGGCTCGGATGTTGAGCAAGTCGAAGGGGAAGCGGTGGTGCGTTGTACGGGCGGATTGGTCTGTGGTGCGCAATTAAAAGAGTCTCTCAAACATTTTGTGTCTCGTAAAGCCATGGATATTGATGGCCTAGGCGATAAATTAATCGAACAGTTAGTTGAACAAAACTTATTGAAAACGCCAGTCGATATTTTTACCCTTCATGAGAAAAAAGACACGTTACTGTCTATGGAAAGAATGGGGCAAAAGTCAGTAGAGAACTTATTGGCCGCTATTGAGAAGTCTAAGAAAACGCAATTTAATCGCTTTATCTACGCGCTTGGTATTCGTGAAGTGGGAGAGGCCACTGCGCGTGCCTTAACGACGCATTTTGTTGAATTGGAGGCTTTGATGTCGGCAGATCAAGAGGCCCTGGTAAAAGTCAATGATGTTGGGCCCATTGTGGCGCAGCATGTACAACTCTTTTTCGAACAAGAGCAGAATGTCACAACGATTAAAGGCTTGTTAGCAGTGGGTATTGAATGGGAGACTAAGGTGATAGAAGCCTCCTCAGAACGTCCATTGGAGGGCAAAACCTATGTGGTAACGGGCTCATTAAGTCAGTTTTCCCGTGATCAAGTGAAAGACAAGTTGCAATCCCTAGGGGCTAAAGTGAGTGGCTCAGTCTCTTCGAAAACAGATTGTCTGGTAGCGGGGGAGAAGGCTGGCTCAAAGTTAACCAAAGCCCAATCTCTCAATGTGCCTGTGATTGATGAAGCAGGTGTCATCGCATTATTGCAAGAACATGGAGCACTTTAATTGGATACTTTGATTCCATACGACTCATTAGCAAAAGACACGTTAGAAACAATATTAGACGATATTGTTTCGCGTGAAGGGACGGACTATGGTGACTATGATTTATCGGCCGATCAGAAACGTCAGCAAGCGCTCAGGGCGCTAACATCCGGTAAAGCCGTGTTGCTGTTTGATACAGAAAGCGAAACCATTAAAATGGTGCCGAAAGACACACTAAGCCATTACGACTTCTCGTGAAGTCGTAATGTTAGGAACGTTTTTGTGCTAATTGCATTCTTGAGGATCACGAACACAATGGTTGATGTTGTGGTCCATGTCCCTAGCAGGCTGCGTTCCGGTATTGTGGCCAACGACTTTAGCAGGAACGCCTGCGACGGTTGTATAAGGCTCGACGGGTTCTAGCACCACGCTACCTGCGCCGATTTTGGCGCCTTCACCTACCTCAATGTTGCCTAAAATTTTGGCACCTGCGCCAATTAACACGCCAGAGCGAATTTTCGGGTGGCGGTCGCCGTGCTCTTTCCCTGTTCCTCCCAATGTAACGGATTGCAGGATGGAGACGTTATCTTCAATGACACAGGTTTCACCGACTACCAACCCCGTTGCATGGTCTAACATGATACCGCAACCAATGGTGGCGGCTGGGTGAATATCTACGCCAAAGACCATGGACATTTGGCCTTGTAAATACAGCGCTAAGCTTTTTCTATTTTGCTTCCACAGCCAGTTTGCCACACGATAGGTTTGTAAGGCGTGAAAACCTTTAAAGAAAAGTAAAGGCGTGGTGAGGCAATCACAGGCGGCATCGCGTTCTTTTATTGATATAATATCTTGCTCAATACACGGAACAATGCCAGATTGCGAATCCCCCATGGCTTCTTCAAATACTTCTCGAAGAACCATTGCAGGAATAGAAATGCTGTCGAGCTTGCTGGCTAACAAAAAGCTCAATGCTGAGCTTAAACCATCGTGTCGTAAGATAGTGGTATTAAAATAGCTGGCAAGGATGGGCTCATCGAGCGAAAGCTTCTCCGCTTCTGCTTGTAAAGACGACCATAAGTTGCCAGATGTCACGGCATTGTACATAGTGTTACTCAAGAGCTATTTACCTATGTTGATTCGAGGCTAGAATATAGGTTATGGGTTAGGACGAAACAAAACAAGGGCCAAGGCGAAGATTGCCAATGATTTATGGAGATAGTATGACTACAAAAACCGTTGCCGATGCACTGCATATCTTTTACGAGTTAAACTCTACGTTTGCAGATGCTTATTGGGAAACCAACGATATTAATCAGAAGGATCGCTTTTTTGCGATGAAAATGATCCTACAAGATGAGCTGGACGAATTGCATAAATTAAGTATGCAAGATCATATTTATCCTTATGAATCCATTAATTTGGGCGTGTTGCAATTAAGTGATCAGTTAAAAGGGTTGTTACCAGACTTGAATCGTTGTGTATTACGTCCACAAACCCGCAATCGTTTTATTGAGTTAATTCCAAGTGCTTGCACCTTGTTTGAGCGTTAATAATGTTTAAAGAGTAAGGCAAACCAGTAAGAGGTAAAACATAGAGCACTTTGCCTATTACCTCGGGTAAAGTGCTCTCGTTAGATTACTTGTTTTGGACAGCCTCTTGACGTTTCAGATCTCTCACGATGAATCGACTAGGGTGCAATCGATTGATAATTCTTTGCTCAATTGGTGCGGCCTCACCGGTAATTAAACTGGTTAAATAGCAGGCACTAAGAGGTGTGGACACTAGGCCACGGGAGCCATGGCCAATGTTTAGAAATAATCCATTGTTCATCTGTGCCACCTTATCGCTTTTCCATTTGGCATTTTTGCTCAATGTTGCGTAATGAGATTCGATTATCTCAGGGTTAAAGACAGGCCCAACCATCGGCGTGTAGTCTGGAATCGCGCAACGAAAGGACACCCGACCACCACAATCTTTCACCTTTAGAGTATTCGCTTTGAGCTTTAGGAGGGTTTCCAGCATTCTTAGGTTTCTAGCATGGCCTTCTTCTCGGACGTTCTCATCTTGATCTTTTAGGTCATAAGTTGCCCCAAAATGAAAGGTATCTTCAAGAGCGGGAGAAACATACCCTTCTTGGCAAATAACATAGGGCGTGTGTAACTCGTTTTGGTCTTCACAGGCGTCTTGAGCCGCTTCTAATGGCAAGTAAGAGACTTGGCCGCGAATAGGGTAAGCAGGTGTATTCGGTAAATAATCAATACGATTTGTGTCGTTGGCGGTGCAGAAGACAATATCGGAAAAAGCGTGTGTCCCCGTTTGATGACTCGCTTGCCAAGGTAGCGAAGGATGTTCCGCTTTGTTGAGAGATACAAGCTGCGTATTTAATTGAACCTCTATGTTTTTATGGCTAAGCAGTGTTTCACACAGACGAGTAGGCACAACCCAGCCAGATAAAGGAAGAAAGAGGCTGTCTTTTTCATCCTGTTTAGCTTGCATAACCGTGTCAGGGTAAAGCTCGCTGGCTAACATCGTTGCGAATCGGGCACGCTCTTTTTCATTGTTTGGTCGTTGGATCAAACCACATTGATCCCAAAACACCTTATTTTCATCAAGGGTCGAATAAAGCCGAGCAGCAAACAGGTAAGCGGCTAAATAAAAGCGATTGATAGTGGTGTCTTGCGAACTGAGTTTAGGGTAAAGCATGCCTTGTGGGTTACCTGATGCTTGACAAGCAATTTCTCTGCCTTGCTCCCATACTGTGACTTTGATGCCTTGATGAGCCAGTGACGCGGCGGTGGTCGCCCCTGCTAAGCCAGAGCCTACCACTAAAACATGTTTAGATGCTTTATGAGCATGCGGATGGTTTGACCGAACATTAAACCAGGCTTGCCCTTGCACCATGCGCTCTGGGAACGAAGCGGTTGATTGATTAAGTTCTCCCACTGCCATTTCTCTTTTATGACCAAAGCCTTTGACTTTGCGTACCTCAAAGCCAACGTCTTGTAGGCCACGGCGAACAATGCCCGCCGCCGTGAAGGTCGCAAAAGTAGTGCCTTGATGGCTTAAACGATTAATGTGCTTGAATAAAGAGGGAGACCACATGTCAGGGTTTTTACTCGGCGCGAAGCCATCCAAAAACCAGGCATCGATGTCGGCATTAAGTTCCGATAAGCCGTCTTGCGCTTCGCCAAACCAAAGAGTTAGCTGAATGCGCCCCTGAGCCAATTCAATACGGTGAAAACCATGACTTAATTGCGGGTAATGTTTGATCAGCTCTTGGCTCTGGTTTGCAAGAGAAGGCCACATTTTTAAGGCATTGATAAGTTGTTCCCTGGAGAGCGGGAACTTTTCAACTGAGATAAAATGCAGTGTCGTATCCACAGGAGCCTGTTCAATAAAAGCCTGCCACGCACATAGAAAATTTAATCCGGTACCAAAGCCTGTTTCAGCAATGGCAAAAGAAGGAGTGGTTAAGTTTTTCCAACGTTCAGATAAATGATTGTGTTGCAAAAAGACATAACGGGTTTCTTCTAATCCTGCTTCTTTATCAAAGTACACATCATCAAACTGGTTTGAGTGAGGGGCGCCATCTTCCCCCCAAGTCAGTGTAGGCGGTGCTAATCGGTAGCTAGTTAACACGTTTGATGCTCTTAATAATGACAGGTGAGGTTGGTACATTACGGTACGGGCCTACGGATTTTGTGGGGACGTTAGCAATATCGTCAACGACCGCCATACCTGAAATAACGTGACCAAATACGGTGTAGCCAGGACCACCACTCGCACCATCGTTCAAAAAGTCATTATCTTTTAGGTTGATGAAAAACTGAGAGGTGGCACTGTTTGGATCTTGTGTGCGAGCCATGGCAATGGTTCCTCGGTTATTCGGCAAGCCATTATCCCCTTCATAGTCAATGGGAGCGTGAGTGGCTTTTTGTTTCAGATCTTTTGTGAATCCACCACCTTGAATCATAAACCCTGGAATAACACGATGAAAAATGGTGCCGTTGTAAAAGCCTTGATCAACATAATTGAGGAAGTTTTTGACGGTTTTAGGGGCGGCTTTATCATTAAGGTCGACCCGAATGGTTCCCTTATTTGTTTGTATGTCGACTTCCGTTGCATTGGCTTGTAATAAACAGAGGCTGGTCAAAATAAGCCCTGTGATGAGAGTCTTGCGCATTGTGGTTTTCCTTAAATGGTGAATAATCCCATAATATGGGGAGCATAAACGTACGCCAAGCGGTTTGGTCAAACTGTCAGTATGTTTCAAAATGAGTATTTTACAGGAGAAATGGCATGCGAACAGCCATTGTTGAAATTGAATATTGTACCTTATGCCGTTGGATGTTGCGGGCAGCCTGGCTATCTCAGGAGCTATTGACCACATTTGACGATGACATTAAAAGCGTCACACTGATTCCTTCGCAGGGCGGTATTTTCAAAGTACGGGTGAATGGTGAAGAAATTTGGTGTCGTAAATCGGAAGGCGGGTTTCCGGAAGCGAAAGTGCTAAAACAGAGAATGCGAGATGTGATTGATCCAGAGCGGAACTTGGGGCATTCAGATGTAAAAACCTCAAGTTAAGGCGCTATAATACGGCAACCAAAAAACGCGCTTGTGTTCTTATATCTTATGTGGACACTAAGCGCGTTTTTTATTGCTAAGCATGGCAAGTAAAGCAAGCAGTGCCTAGTTAGGAAAAACCTGTTTAAATGGTTTTACCACGACACGCTGATACACGCCAGCGGCGACATAAGGGTCTGCATCGGCCCATTTTTGCGCTTCTTCTAGGCTGGGGAATTCTGCTACCACCACACTTCCTGTAAAGCCTGCGTCACCTGGATTATCGGAATCGATGGCTGGACTGGGACCAGCTAGAACGAGACGTCCTGCATTTTGTAATACTTGCAAGCGCTCTAAATGAGCAGGGCGAGCTTGCTGACGTGCCGGTAAGCTGTTTTCGACGTCGTCGCTAATAATGGAGTAGAGCATGGTTATTCCTTATTTTGCATATGAGAAGAAAGGTAGATGCCTTGTAAGATAATAAAGACCACTGTCATACCGAGTAGGCCAAATAATTTAAAATCAACCCAGATATCCTCACTGAATGAGAAGGCCACATAAATATTCACCGCACCAGATAGGATGAAAAAGCCAACCCATGCGAGGTTTAAGGTGCGCCAGACTTTGAAAGGAAGGTCAATTTTATCGCCCATAATACGTTGGATGATATTTTTATCACCAATGAACTGACTGCCTAAAAAGGCTAGGGCAAACAACCAATTCACAATAGTGGGCTTCCACTTGATAAATTCACTGTTTTTAAACAGTACAGTGGCACCACCCAGCAGAATCACCAGAGCTAAAGAAACCAAGTGCATTTTTTCTACTGTTTTATGGCGGAACCAGTTGTAGCCAACTTGCAGTATGCTCGCTGGGATCAAGATGGCGGTGGCTAAAATAATATTCCCAGTTATTTTGTAGACAACAAAGAACACTACGATAGGAAGAAAGTCGAATAGTAATTTCATATAAAAACCAATTTATGTATGCTGGACTTATAATAACCATCATTATCATTAAAGAACAGTCTATCTATGACAGAAGCCGCGAGCTATCGTAAAGTTGATCTTCATACACACTCTATTTGTTCCGATGGGCGTTTGTCACCCACAGAGCTGGTGGATCTAGCTGTTGAGCAAGGGGTATCCTTATTTGCCTTGACTGACCATGATACATTAGATGGATTGCCAGAAGCCAGACAACGGGCAGAGCAGCAACAGTTGAGTTTTATTAATGGTGTCGAACTGTCTACCCAGTGGAAGGGGATTCCATTGCATATGGTTGCGCTGAATTTTGAACCAGATAATTCGGCGTTATTAGCGATTGTTCAGTCTAATCAAACGATACGCCTGCAGCGGGCGCGTCGCATCGCGGATTTATTGGTAAAACAAGGCTTGCCGGATTTATTTGATGAAGCTGTTGAGTTGGCAGGAATTAGCCAACTTGGTCGCCCCCACTTTGCCTCCTTGATGGTTGAAAAAGGTTTGGTCAAAGACGCTAATAAAGCCTTTGATCGATATCTAGGGAATAAACGGTTGGGGCAGTTGCGTGATGTTTGGCTTGATTTGGAAAGTGTATTAACGCAGTTGAAAGAGCAAAATATGGCGTTGATTCTAGCGCACCCCAGACGATACCCGTTGACGGTGACCAAGTTGAAACACTTGTTAGCGGATTTTAAAAAATGGGGAGGGACAGCCATGGAAGTCGCCTCTGGCAATGAAAAGCCAGATAGTGTTCGTCTATTGGAACGTTTGTCTCAAGAATACGCTCTTGAAGCATCGATGGGGAGCGATTTCCACGGGCCGTTTGGCCCTTGGACACAAGTGGGAAAGTTTACCCAGGTGAATGAGTCGGGGATAGATTTGGTTCATCAATATTGGTGATGAATCGATAAGAGCAGATCTATTGGGTTTTCGACGCGTTATAGTCTAGTATGTAATTGATGTAAGAGCATTTTTATTGATCTTTTGGAGCCACTGTTTGGGCTCTAAGGTGCAGTAATAATTTATGGCTCTGAAAATGTCAAAGATTAGCCGAATGATGGAGTAAGCAGTGAGTCAATTTTTTCAAATACATCCAGAAAACCCTCAGGCGCGCTTGATCAAGCAGGCCGTTCAGGTGATTCGCAGTGGTGGCGTTATTGCTTACCCAACAGATTGTGGCTATTCGCTTGGATGCCAGTTGGGCGATAAGTCGGCATTGGATCGTATTCGAGCCATTCGACGTCTCGACGATAAGCATAATTTTACCTTAGTGTGCAGTGATTTATCAGAGATTTCCACCTATGCACGCTTTGATAATCACTTGTATCGGTTATTGAAAAACAATACCCCAGGTCCTTATACGTTTATCTTTCCTGCTACTTCTGAGGTGCCAAGGCGGTTGCTTCATCCTAAACGGAAAACCATTGGTATCCGTGTACCAGATAGCCGAATAGTGTCTGCCTTATTAGCAGAACTAGGCGAGCCCATCATGAGTGTGTCGTTGATTTTGCCGGGTGAAAACGAGCCGCTAACGGATCCTTATGATATACGAGACAGCTTAGAGCATGCGTTGGATTTGGTGATTGATGGCGGCTTTTGTGGCTTATTACCGACTACCGTGGTAGCGATGGACTCGGAGCAGATTGAAGTAGTGCGTGTTGGCGCGGGTGATCCGTCCGTATTTGAGTAAATTGTGTGGTAGGGCGCTGTTATGCGATGCCATGTACGATTATAATGCTGCCCATATTTGTGTTATACCGTTTTATATAATGGGTTGCTGAGAAGCATTCCCTCTAAGAGGTTCGTAATGGACGAGAAATTACAAAAAGTATTAGCGAGAGCGGGCCAAGGTTCGCGTCGAGAAATGGAAAACCGTATTCGTGAAGGGCGGGTTCTAGTTAATGGTGCGGTAGCAACATTAGGGGATCGCGTCAGTTTGACTGATGTTATCGAGCTGGATGGCTATCCGGTTAAAGTGACGGAAGCCGGGGAAGGGCGCCGTGTCATAATCTATAACAAGCCAGAAGGTGAAGTTTGTACCCGCAAAGATCCAGAAGGCCGCCCCACGGTATTTGATAAACTTCCTAGGTTACGTGGCGAGCGCTGGATTGCTGTTGGCCGTTTGGATATCAACACATCAGGTCTTCTTTTGTTTACCACCGATGGTGAGTTAGCGAACCGCTTGATGCATCCATCGACTGAAATTGATCGAGAGTATTTGGTGCGAGTGATGGGCGATGTTTCTGAAGAAAACATTGCAGCACTGAAAAAAGGAGTGACGTTAGACGACGGCATTGCTAAGTTTACCGACATTGTTGATGGTGGTGGTGAAGGCATTAACCGCTGGTTTTATGTGTGCTTAATGGAAGGTCGTAATCGTGAAGTCCGTCGTTTGTGGGAGTCTCAAGGGGTGAAAGTGAACCGCTTGAAGCGAGTTCGTTTTGGTCCGGTTTTCTTGCCATCAAAAGCGAAAATGGGCCGCTGGGTGGAAATGGATGACGCAGAGGTCAATGCCTTGTGTGCCATGGTTGATATCCAAGTCACGAGTAAGCCAAAAACACAGCAGCAGAAACAAGAAGTCAAACGTCAGCAAAGTAAGACGACAGCGGGTGGGGCTCGTCGCCCGAAAGGGTTTGATTGGCAAAGCAGTGATAAGCCAGAATTCAAGCCCAAAAAACCGGGTAAGCGATCTTTTCGTTAAAAAGATGTTTGATTAACGACTCTTTGATGATTGCAAACCGGGCTTAGCGTAAATAAGTGAGTTAGGAGTAGTAGAACATGTTTCGTTGGATGGCAGTAATCATCGTTGCTTTGGTGATAGGCTTCTTTGTCTATGTGAAGTTAAATAACCGAATGCCTGATGATTTAGGTATGACGGCCGGACTGTTTAAATCCTGCCCAACTTCTCCGAATTGTGTGTCCAGTCAGGCTGAAAAAACAGATAAAGTCCACTACACTGATTCCATACCTTACACAGGGAATCGTAAAGATGTGCAATTGGCCATTGAGTCATACTTTTTGAAAAAAGGTAATGCGGACATTGTTACGAGTCGCCTTGGCTATGTGCATCTTGAGGTAAAAAGCGCTCTAATTGGCTATATTGATGATGTTGAGTTTTACTTACCTGAGTCTAAAAAAATAATTGAAGTACGTTCGGCCTCACGGGTTGGTTATTCTGATATGGGAGTCAATCGTAAGCGCATTGAACAACTCAGAGAGTTTCTTGCTAAACAATAATATCAGCAACAACGAAGTATTAAGTATAAGGATGAGGACGGCAAATGAGTGTGGATGATAATCAAACAATTTTAATTGTAGAAGATGACGAAAGACTGGCCTCTTTAACCAAAGAGTATTTGGAAAAGAACGGTTTTTCTGTTGATATTGAAGCAGATGGACGTGCGGCGATTTCACGCATTGTTGAGGAGCAGCCCTCGTTGGTGGTGCTGGATTTGATGCTGCCTGGGGCCGATGGCTTTACGGTATGTCGCAGTGTACGTAATGACTATAAAGGGCCTATTTTAATGCTGACGGCTCGCAGTGACGATGTTGACCAAATTTTAGGGCTTGAAATTGGTGCGGACGATTATGTGTCTAAGCCTGCTAAACCCCGTGTTTTGTTGGCACGGATTCAATCCCTGTTACGCCGCAGTACGCAAGATGTTGACCTGACGTCTGAAGCGTCCGATAAAAAAGAACAGACGCTAACCTTTGGGCCTCTTGTAGTGGACAACTCTCGTCGCGAAGCTTGGTTATCGGGCGAAGAGGTTGAGTTGACCAGTGCTGAATTTGATCTGTTGTGGTTGTTAGCAAGCAGTGCTGGGCGGATTTTAAGTCGTGAAGAAATCTTCGGAGAGTTACGTGGCATAGAATACGATGGGCAAGACCGCTCTGTGGATGTGCGCATTTCTCGTATTCGTTCTAAAATCGGTGATGACCCTATTCATCCTCGCAGAATCAAAACGATTCGCAGTAAAGGCTATCTTTTTGTAAAAGAGGTCTAAGCGTTTTATGCGCGAGGAGATTAAGCGCTTATATCTGCACCTGTTTATTGGGTGTCTGATTATACTAGTCTGCTGCTATGTAGCAGTAGACTTTACTAAGTCTCGCTTTGACAATGCTCGTATAGAACAATTGTTGTGTCTTGACGCTGAGCTAAGTGTGGCATTGCTAGCTACTGGTGTGAAGACATCCCTACCAGAATCTAAATTTGATTGGCAGAAGCCGAAGAAGATCTTAACTGCGGCGGAGGTGGTGTCGCTTATCCCCCAGAGACATTGGGTGCAGTTGTCGAATGGGGATTATAAGGTTTCTTTTGGCCCTAAAAATTCCCCTGAGATAACAGGTGTTGCGACTAGTGAGAAAGGTAATGTCTATCAATTTGAAAGACTTCTGAAAGACCTTTTGTATTCCTCTCTTCCCCATGAAGAGAAAATTGCGTTAATCAAAAGCATGTCTTGCATCTCGATTACTTCATACCCTAGCTCTAAATATGTTGATTTATCCGGTATTACTGGTATTTCACTGGTGCATGGTATCCATAATGAATATGGCTTTTTATGGCGCGGGACTAATTCTGATCACCTTCATTACCTTTCATTGTTACCTGAAAAAATGCTGTCTTTATCAGTGGCGATTGTGGTGATTGTCGCGGTTGGTATTGCTGTCATGATAGGGCTTATCTGGCGTGAGCTGGTGTTGCTGGATTTAAAGCGTAAAACCTTTGAAAACATCACTCGTCAAATTGCTCGGGGTCAAATTGGTTTGCCAAAAGGCATTCCGGATAGCAGTGGTACCTTAAAAGAATTGGCCTATTCTTTTGACTCAATGTCATCTCATATTCAACGGCTGCTTAAGGTTCAAAGAGAAATGATTAATGCTATCTCCCATGAGCTTAGGACGCCGATAGCGCGACTTCGATTTGGTCTTGAGGTAGTGAAAGATGAAGTAGATGGCTCAGCTGTTGATACCATTACGGCATTAGAGGATGATGTTGAGGAGCTTAACACTTTAGTGGATGAAGTGTTAACTTATGGAAAATTAGAAGAAGGCTCTCTTGCGTTGAACTTTTCCTCAACAGGTATCCGAGAGCTAGTTGAAGGCATTATTCGCCATAATGATCCTTTATTACAGCATTTGACGGTTAACGTTAGTATTGCCAGTGATGATGAGGTCATTGCCGATGCCCATCACTTGCATAGGGCGCTACAGAACTTAATCCTGAATGCGGCGAAATACGCCACAAGCCAAATCTGTATTGCTTTCTCTTCAGATAATGACCGCTGGCAAATAGACATTGAAGATGATGGTCCTGGAATACCTTTGGAGGATAGAGATAAGGTCTTTATTCCATTTCAACGTTTAGATAATAGTCGAACACGCGCATCAGGGGGCTATGGGTTAGGTTTGGCTATTGTGCAGCGTATTGCTTTTTGGCACGGCGGTGCGGTATTAGTTGATGAAAGCCAATATGGTGGTGCAAAATTCAGTTTGATCTGGTCGAAAAGTCAGCATCAGAAATCCCTTTCATGATACTACAGTCCTTCGTTATACCTAGATTTATATTAGATATCTTAAAGCTCTGGTGACAGAATGCCTTTTAGGTTTTTGAAGCAGGTTTTACTGGCCGTTGTGATTAAATCTTCCATGTAAGCGTTTTGGCGTTGATCTCGTCTAATGGCCAAATACAACTTACACCAGACACCTTCTTCACCAAGTGACTTAGTGATGACGTATTGACGATTCGTGTATTCTGTTAGTGCCCAGTTCGGTAAGCAGCAAACACCTCTGCCACTGGCCACCAGTTGCATCATCATTAATGTTAATTCACTGTGACGAATTTTTGCTGGGGAGATGCCAGCAGGATTTAAAAAGTGCTTAAAAATATCCAAACGATCAGACTCAACGGGATAGGTGATTAAAGTTTCTTTGATGAAGTCTTCAGGTACTAGAAATTCTTTTTTCGCTAAAGGGTGGTGCCGTGATAAGGCAACTTGGGACTCGTATTGAAAGAGAGGGATGTAATCTATATTTGGCAGCTCTTGAGGGTCTGATGTGACAACAAGGTCAAGATCACCGCGAGCCAATGCAGGTAATGGCATAAAGCTAAAGGCGGTGGATAAATCAAGTTCCACATCTGGCCAATGTTCACGGAAGTGGTCAATGGTGGGCATGAGCCATTCATAGCAGCTATGGCATTCGATGGCGATATGTAAACGGCCACTTTCTCCTTCAGCAAAACGTTGTATATCCCGTTGTGCCGAGCGAAAAGCTAATAAAACATCATCCGCGAGTTGCAATAAACGCAGCCCTGCGCTGGTGAAACGAACTGGCTTGGTTTTACGAATAAAAAGTGCACAGCCCAGTTTTTCTTCTAGGTCTTTTAATTGATGAGAGAGAGCAGATTGGGTCAAATGGACGCGCTCCGCTGCCTCGACTAAACTGCCAGTTTCTCGCAGTGCGGTCAGTGTTTTTAAGTGCCTAACTTCAATAATGCTCATAATAATTCACTGTAAGTGAGAGTTATTCAGTATTTATAATAGAAAAAAACCCGTGAAAAAGCCTAATCACGGGTTTGGTTCATTGTCTTATTGGCACAGCAAAAATTCAAGTAGTGCCTTTTGTGCGTGAAGGCGATTTTCAGCTTCATCCCAGACGACGGAGTCAGGATCGTCCATGATATCTGCACTTACTTCTTCTCCTCGGTGAGCTGGTAAGCAGTGCATGAACAAAGCATCGTGATGGGCTTGTGCCATTAAAGCTCTATTTACTTGAAAGCCTTCAAAGTCTTTTAAACGCTTTTCTTGTTCATCTTCTTGACCCATTGAAGCAAAGACATCTGTCACAATTAAGTCGGCATCTTTTGCTGCGTCTATTGCACTGTGAACGACGGTGACTCGATCTTTGTTTTCTTCAACAAGTGATGGGGTCGGCTCATAGCCTTTAGGACAAGCAATGACTAGCGTGAAGTTTAATAATGCTGACGCATTTATGTATGAATTACACATATTGTTGCCATCGCCAACCCAAACCACTTTTTTTCCTTCGATGGAGCCGCGATGCTCTTGATAGGTTTGCATGTCGGCCAGTAATTGGCAGGGGTGATAATCATCAGTCAACGCATTGATGACTGGAACCGAAGAATATTGGGCAAAGGTTTCTACGATACTGTGTTCAAATGTTCGAATCATGACGGCATCGACCATGCTGGAAATAACACGAGCACTGTCTTCAATCGGTTCACCCCGGCCCAGTTGAGTGTCTCTTGAGGATAAAAAGAGTGCGTGCCCACCAAACTGCGCCATGCCAGATTCAAAGGAGACTCTCGTTCGGGTTGAGGATTTTTCAAAAATCATGCCTAACACACGATTTTTTAATGGTTCGTATAGTGTGCCTTCGCGATGGATTTTCTTAAGCTCTGTGGCTCGAGATAGCAACTGTTTTAACTCCTCAGAAGATAAATCTTTGAGAGTAAGAAAATGTCTTGGCGACACGTGAAACTCCTTAGTACTGATTTTTTAAAAGGGGGAATCGGCCAATTTAATATACTCAGGTAGGTGAGTAAAGGATAATTGACACAGAAAACAACAAAGGAAAGGTTGGGTATGGGGTTGTAAACAGACACATAGACCCAATAAACTGGAGCAAGTTATTTGATTCTTACAATGAATAGAGAGTATTTATTGTAAGCTAGCAGAATTTAGTGAGGGCACTATTATGAGTACAACAATCGACACCATCAAAGAGCAAATTGAGAATAACGATGTTCTGCTGTACATGAAGGGAAATCCTCGTGCGCCACAGTGTGGATTTTCTTCTCAGGCTGTTCAGGCGTTAATGTCGTGTGGTGAGCGTTTTGCATTTGTAAATATTTTGGAAAACCCTGATATCCGTGCGGAGCTGCCTAAATATGCGAATTGGCCGACTTTTCCGCAGTTATGGGTAAAAGGTGAGCTTGTAGGTGGATGTGACATTATCGTAGAAATGGCTTCCACAGGTGAGTTGCAGACCTTGATCAAAGAAGCGGTCGGCGACGAGAAAGAACAAGAGCAAGAGTAAGTGATCATCAGCCTACTGTTTAGGCGGGCTGATTTTATTGATGTTAAATGACGGTATATAAGGGGATTCTATACTATGTCTATTCTAGTTGGTAAAAAGGCACCTGACTTTACTGCACCAGCGGTATTAGCTGATGGCCAAATTGTGGATTCTTTCAATCTAGCCGAGGCTATCAAGGGAAAATACGCTATCGTGTTTTTCTATCCGTTAGATTTCACTTTCGTATGTCCATCTGAAATCATTGCTATGTCTCATCGTATGGGGAAATTCCGTGAGATGGGTGTAGAAGTGATTGGTGTGTCTATCGACTCTCACTTCACGCATAATGCTTGGCGTAATACGCCAGTAGAGGAAGGCGGAATTGGCCCTGTTGAGTACACACTTGCAGGGGATATGAACCATGCGATTGCTCAAGCCTATGGCATTGAGTCTGACGGTGGAGATTCTTACTATCCTGCTGGTGTGGCGATGCGTGCGTCTTTTGTTATTGACCAAAAAGGCATCGTACGTTCTCAGATCGTAAACGATGAGCCTATTGGCCGTAATATGGATGAGTTGGTTCGTATTGTCGATGCATTGCAATTCTTTGAGGAGAATGGTCAGGTTTGCCCAGCTGGCTGGAATAAAGGTGACAAAGGTATGGTTAATACACCAGAAGGTGTGGCTTCTTACCTATCTGAAAGCAGCAAAAATCTCTAATTATAAAGCCATAAGTGGCTTCTAGATCGCTGTTTTAGACTTTTATATTGAATCGATTTGGTTGAATATAAGAAAGCAAATTACGCCTGCTCATTTCCGTGAGCAGGCGTTTTTGGTTTGAAACGTCGTTTATTGCTCATAAAGCTCTAGTGGCAGATTGTCTGGGTCAGCAAAAAAGGTGAAACGTTTGCCTGTTAGTTCGTCTATGCGGATGTTTTCGACTGGAATATTATGTGCTTGTAGATGTGTAATGCACTGCTCCAAATCTGTGACAGTAAAGGCTAAATGTCTTAATCCTTGAGCTTCTGGCTGCGAAGGACGTCTTGGTGGATAGGGAAAAGAAAAAAGTTCAATTTGTTCGTGTTCACTGATTTTTAAATCTAACTTATAAGATTGTCGTTCAGCTCGATAGGTTTCTTTGATGATAGGGAAGCCAAGTATTTGATTATAGAAGTGTTTTGAGACCATATAATTTGAGCAAATAATGGCAACATGGTGAATATGGGATATCTGAAACATGCTAATGCCTGTGTACTACAATGGATGCTGTATTGCTAAAATCGCTTAGCGTTTTTGTGAGAGTGTCTTGTTGCCTTGACTCTTGAGTTCTTCTGCTAATTCGATGACTTGTCGTCTAAACCAAATGTGGCTGGCATCGTGGTGCAGTAGGGGACTCCAAATCATCTTCAATTCAATTGGTGCAATGGGAAAAGGCGGTTCCATAATTGCTAGGTCTGGGTTGTTAAGTTGAATAAGAGCCACTTTTCTTGGTAAGGTGGCAATCAGATCCTGTTCAAGGGCAAGATGCATGGCTGTGTGGTAGCTGCGTGTGAAAACACGTATACTGCGCTTTCTGTTCTGTTTCTGGAGGGCTTCATCGACCCATCCCAGTTTTTGCACGTCGGTTGGGTCCATACCCACACCTATGCCAAATCCTGTTTTACTGACCCAAATATGCTGTGATTGAAGGTAGCTTTCCAAGTTAAAGTTTTCAATGACCGGATTATAGGCACTCATCATACAGACAAAGTCGTCCATCCAAATGCTTTTTTCGTGAAAGGATTGTGGCAACTCTTCAAAACGGTTGATTGCCATATCTATTTTTCCTGCTTCCACGTCATGGAATGTCACATCGCTTGGGGTCATAATGTCCAATGTAATGCCAGGGGCTTTTTCTCTAAGACGATTCAGCAAACGAGGAATGACGGTTGAGGCGGCATAGTCACTGGCCATAATTCGAAACACACGAGTACTGGTTGATTCGTTGAAATCGGCTTCAGGTTGTAACGCTTCTTCCAGTTCTAGCAGTACTTTGCGAACAATGGGCTGTAAGCGTAACGCTTTTTCAGTCGGTTTCATGCCTTCGCTGGTACGAACCAGTAATGGATCACCTAATAAATCTCTAAGACGCTTTAAGCCATTGCTCATAGCGGGTTGTGTAATGTTTAACTTACTGGCCGAGCGTGTTACGTTGCACTCTCTGAGTAATACATCGAGGTAAATGAGCAGATTTAAGTCTATTTTATTTATATTCATCGCTATGATAGTTATCGCTGTTTACATCTATTTAGTGAATCCATTGTATTAGCTTGTTCATAAAGTACAACAAATTAGACGAGATAGTATGAATAAATCTGCTGAGGAATTGTTGCTTAGGTCAATGGCTGGCATAATTGGAGCGCTTGAACGGAGTGTCGTCTCATAATTGTCTATCCTTTCCTTTAATTGTCTGTGTCTACCATGGGGTAAAAATGAAAGCATCCTGCTTATGTGGTTCTGTTGAGTTTACAATTAATTCCCCCTTTATTAGTGCTAATATTTGTCATTGTTCGCAATGCCGTAAAACCCATGGCGGAGTCGGAGCCGCTTATGGTTCGTGTTTAAAAGAAGATATTGACTGGGGAAACAGTAAGAAGAGAATTCGCCGTTATGAGTCATCCGAGCGCGGACGTCGAGGTTTTTGTAAAGACTGCGGCAGCCCTATTTATTACTACCATAAAGACTTTCCAAACCACATGGAAATTTCTTTAGGGGTGTTGGATGAAGAGCCGAATATTGCACCTGAATACCATTTATTCGTTAAGAGTAAGCCTCAATGGTATGGCATTCATGATGATTTACCGCAATACGATGAGCTAAAGTAGTATCACCATAGCTGTAGTTGTCTGATAATAAGCCCCATTTAAAAATGAGAAAGTTGGGGATGCTCATTTAGGTAAGAGGACTAAGTCGACACCATTTCGTAGCATTGATCCACAAAGCCCTGAGCGTTTTTGGTGAGGGTTGTATTCTTGGGAATAACAATCAATAAATTACGATTCAGCTCAAGAGGTGTATTATACAGGCGAATAAGACCAGAGTTGAGTTCTTGAGAGATAGCCATGCGTGACAGGCAGCCTAATCCCATTTTATGAATGACTGCTTGCTTAACGGCTTCCATATGAGCGAGTGATAAGACAACATTAAGTTGAGTCGTTGATTTGCCTATGGCCTGCTCAAGAATATTGCGTGTACCTGATCCTACTTCTCGCATCACCCAGTCTGCTTCTTGAAGGTCTTCCCAAGATAAGTCTTCTGGTCGTTCCTCCTGTGATGAACCAAAAACAACCAGTTCATCCCGTCGCCAGATTTGTGTTGTTAACTCTGCATGCTGACAATACCCTTCGATAAAGCCGACTTCGGCCTTGCCTGTGAGTAATTGTTGAATCACATGTTGAGTATTGCCTATGTCTAAGTTGAAGCGAATGTTAGGGTACTTTTGTCTAAATGAGGCCATCTGCTCTGGCAACAGATAATTTCCAACACTGACACTTGAGGCGAGATGAAGTGAGCCGCTTAGCTCATCATCAGTGCCCATGCTTTCGATTTGTTCAATTTGACTTAGAACTGAACGCGCTTGAGGTAGAAGGAGTCTTGCTTGAGGAGTAATTTGTAACCTTTTGCCATGGCGGCGAAAAAGAGGACGTCCTAGTAGTGCCTCTAATTCTCGTAACGCTTGGCTAGCTGCCGGTTGGCTAATAGAGACCATTTCGGCTGCGGCTGTGACGGAGCCTGTGTGAACCACGGCCTCAAATATTTGTAGTTGTCTAAGTGTTATTCTCATTGGTCTATTGTAACGGCAATGACTTTTGTTTGAGTAGTAGTTTTTGTCGTTACCGTCGTTTATTTTTATAGCAAAGTATACTGGCTATAGGTATATGGCGTCCTTTCAATGTTGTTTTCGTATGGTTAGAGTTCTGTGTGGTTGGTCAAGATTATGGGTTCAATAATCTCTGACATACTTCACCTTTTCTATGTTTGTTCAAGTTATCTATGGTGGTTATGGCGATATGATCTAGGGCTTCTTGAGTGAAAAAGCCTTGATGACCTGTCACAACAACATTTGGGAAAGTGAGCATTAACTGAAACACGCTATCCTGTATGATGTGTGTTGACATGTCTTCAAAAAATATTTTGTTTTCTTGTTCGTAAACGTCCATGCCTAAGTAGCCAATTTTTCCAGAGTATAAAGCATCGATGGCTTCTTGGGCGTTAACTAAAGCGCCACGGCTTGTGTTAATGAGCATCACGCCGTCTTTCATTTTACTGAGACTTTTCCTGTTGATTAAATGATGGGTTGAGGCGTTCAATGGACAATGTAGGCTGATTATGTCGCTTTTTTTATAAAGTGTTTCCAAGTCGGTATAATGGCAACCTAAGTCAATTAGTGCTTCATTCGGAGATACGTCGTAACACAGCACATTGCACCCAAAGCCTTTCATAATGCGGCAAAACGCTTGCCCAATACGGCCTGTACCGATACAGCCTATTGTTTTGCTTTGTAAGTTAAAACCTAATAGTCCTTCTAAGGCAAAATTGCCTGCTTTGACTCTTTGGTAGGCTATGTGGGTTTTACGAGTTAGAGTCATGATTAAAGCCAGTGCGTGTTCAGCAACGGAAGTCGGGCTATAGTCTGGTACATGATAAACCTTAATACCGGAGGCTTTTGCAGCAGATAAATCGACATTGTTGAATCCTGCGCAGCGCAATGCAATGGCGGTGATACCTTGTTTGGCTAAGTAGCGAATAACAGTGTTGTTTACATCATCATTGACGAAGCAACAAATGGCGTCAAAACCACTTGCCAGTGTCATCGTTTCTTGGCTAAGCCGGCTTTCAAAAAAACTAAATTCAAGTTCTTTTGAGGTCTGAGAAAAATGTTCAAGTGTGCGTTTGTCATAAGGTTTACAGGAAAAAATGGCAATTTTCATTATATCCGTCCAATTAAATCATCCGATTAAGTCAAAATGTTAAGTCTAGCGAAAGATGTATATGTATTTTATTGTCTAAGTCGGGAACTTTATCCGCTAAGCCTAGAGATAAAATATATTTTTTGCGAGTTTCGATTTGCTAGTCTGTTGATTTATCTCAAAATAATTATGAAGTCTCCTTATTTGAAAAAAATTGTTGAAAACATGATTGACCTAGTCGCTGTTACAGGTCTACAATCAAATTCGTTTAAAAGAGTTGGCAATATTTATGTCCAGAGTTGCGAATATTACGTCATGTATGTTCGATCCTGTTAAGTCATAAGTAATACCGAGTTTTTTTAGCACAACAGAGCTAGCATCATCGCTAGCGGATAAATTAACTTACCTACAGGATAAAAAGACATGTCTGACGTAGTAACTGGTACAGTAAAGTTCTTCAACGAAACTAAAGGTTTCGGTTTCATCACTCAGGATTCAGGTCCAGATGTATTTGTTCATTTCTCTGCAATCAATACTTCTGGCTTCAAAACTTTGGCTGAAGGCCAAAAAGTTGAATTCCAAGTAGCTCAAGGCAAAAAAGGCCCAGAAGCTCAAAACGTTACTCCTTTATAAGGAAGCGTTGCTGAGGTCTCTCAGCAAAAAAACTCAAAAAAGCGACCTTGTGTCGCTTTTTTTGTTTTTGTGCTTGATGAAATGAGTGTTGCTCATAAAGATAGCTTCGATGCATGTGTCAAATGATGGCATATTCATGTGTTATTGTATGGTCTCATTGAGTGTTAAAGAGGGTGAGTATGGCTAAATCATTACAGGAACAGCTACTAGGAGCTGGTCTGGTCGATAAAAAGAAAGTAAATAAGTTAAAAGCTGAGAAGTTGCAGCACAAGCAAAAAGTAAAAAAAGGTAAGGTGGTTGATCAAAGTGATGCCCAACGCCAAGCCGAGCTCAAAAGGCAGCGTGAGGAAAAGGCGGCGAAAGATAAAGCGCTAAACTTAGAGCGTCAGCGAGAACTTGAGCAAAAGGCTATTCAAGGGCAAATCCGCCAAATGATTATGCAAAATCGTATTAATAAACAGGATGGTGACATTGCCTATCACTTTACGGATCACAAAAAAGTGAAGAAACTCTACATCAGCCAAGGTATGCATGATGACCTAACGAAAGGTCGTTTGGCTATTGTTGCTCTTGATGGTGCTTATGAATTTATTCCCGAGCCAGTGGCGGTAAAGATCAGTGAGCGCGATGCTGAGTGCATTTTGGTTTGTAACAATCGGGTAGATACTGTTGAGGACGAAGAGGATCCCTACGCAGACTTTCAGATTCCAGATGACCTCATGTGGTAAAGCTTAGAAGAAAGTGGCGGAGTGAAAGGTCCTCCTCCGTCGCATTTTTCGATGAAGTTTGTACGTTATTGATTTCTAAACCTTTCTTTGTATTTTCTTTTTTAATCCTTCTTTTTGAGGCTTATTAGTCAGCCTTATTTTCTCTTTAATCAATTCCTTCCTTTATTTTTTCTTTATTGGTAAAAACTATGATATTCAAATGCTTGATTTGTATTGCTTTTATCAAATACACGAAAATTGTGACTTTTTTGTGAATAAAAAATGTAAACAAAAAAATTAAAATAAGGATAAATTGTGTAAATCGGTAAATCATTGTTGCCTATTTTCTAGGAATGTTTAGATTGTTTGACTGTTGCTTGCACATATCAAGCGCTCATAATAATGAACGCAATAACATCATCTATAAGGGAAAATGAGAATGAAAAAATCACTTGTCGCTCTTGCAGTTTCTAGCGCTGCTTTTGCTTCTATCTCTGCTCACGCTGCAGAAGACACGACTGTAGGCTTCTTTGGTAACATCCAATACACATATGTTACGACAGATCCTAAATATGCTGATCCTACAAAGCCTACTTCTGGCAACTCAACTAATGGTTTCAAAGATAATGGTTCGTCTTTTGGCTTTAAAGGCGAGTCTAAAGTTAGCGATGCGACCACTGCTTATTTCTATGTGAAATACAAAATACCAGCGACTCGTAACATGGATACAGACAACGGTCTTGATATCACCATGGATAAAGCTTTTGTTGGTGCGAAGGGTGATTTTGGTAACGTGAAAGTGGGTTCTTACGACAGTATCTATAATGACGCTATCCAAGATCCAATTGACCAATTAGAATGGATTGGTATGACGAACAACAAAACGTCTGCCAAAGGTAAGACAGTTGCTTACTTCTCGCCAACTATTTCTGGTTTCCAAGTTCAGGTATCTGCTGGTCTAGGTGAAGATGATGGTACTGGCGTAAAATCTATCAAATCTAACAGCAATACTACCTACACTGGTGTTGTTAAATACTCTAACGACCTTGTAACAGTTGCTGTGGGTTATGATAGCCTAACAAACCAAAATAAAGCTATCCTAGGCGCTACTAAAGCTCTTGGCGATACTATGGGTATAACAGCAACAGTTATGCCGATTGAGAATCTATCTGTGTCAGCTAAGTATGAAAAAACGACTGACGCAGATTCATCTGATGCTGGTCAAAAAGCTTTTGGTTTAGCAACTCGCTATGGCTACGGCATGGGTGATATGTACGCTTCTTACGAGAATGTTGACATGGGTAAAAACAATAAAAATAACATATATGGCCATGATACTTACAATGAATACGCATTTGGTGTGACTTATAGTATCAACTCTTCTATGTATGTTTACACTGAACTAGGTCGTGTTGGTGCTAACGAGGCTAAAACCACTGCGATGGGTGTGACTTACAACTTCTAATTAGCAAAGTTGTCTAGCCTAGAGAGCTTTCTTTAGGCTTTGATCTTGTTTACTCTAAGGCTTCTTTAGGGAGCCTTATGTTAAACAAGGTGTGTAACAGAATTATTCTTATAGATGAATAATGAGTAGTATTATGCGTTGGGCCTTCTAAGGTCTAGCGCTTTTTTTTGGTTGGAGTTGTTTCTCTCTCATTAAGTGTTGTTTTTCTGATGTTATGCCTGATTTAAGAGAAATAACCAACCTTATCTCCCCAATAGGATCTTGCACAGTCTGATGCTTGGTATTCATTTCTAACACTGTCTAGTGTGCTTTTCGCGATTCTTTCTCCGTTTAGATTAATAAAGTGCTGTCTTGTGCAATTCGTTGTGTTAGATCTATTATCCAGCCAATTAAGCAGGGCTTCTCGAAAGTTATAGCAAAGTCTGTCTCTTAATTCATTGTAAAAGCTGGTGTCATCTGGTAGAGCTTTTCTATCGGTCTTCTCTGTGATTCTCGCCATTAAATACTGTAATTCGCTTTCCGAGGGGAGAGCTTCTTCTAGCTTTGTGGGGTAATGGCTTTGTTCTGTTTCGAATAATGCTTTCACGCAACGTTTTGCGTTTTTTTTATCACCACAGTCTGCATTATAAACTATGTTGTTTTTAGCTTGATTCATCTTATTTAACTCTTTTTGCACTGGATTATTTTGTACAGCAAAGCTTGTGCCACTTTGTGTATTATCTTTAGTTTGCTAACTTATTGTCTTATCTTGGGTATTCTTTATCCAGGAGGGAGGCTTTATTGATAAGTAATGAAAATGGCATAGTATGGGCATAGACTTGCCGCTTTTTTCTTGATTGTTATTTGAACAAGACGGTAAACTGAACGTTTACTGACACTTGGTGATGCTGATGCTTAACATGGATTTTTCTAGATTAGTCTATGTCGATACAAACGCGACTGAGTGGTCAAATAGTCCTCTACCTGGGGTGGATAGAAAGCCTTTGGCGAGAGAAGAGGCAGAAAGAGGCCATGCGACGAGTCTTGTTCGCTATTCTGCAGGCTCTATTTTTCGTCCCCATCCTCACCCTTTAGGTGAGGAGATATTGGTTTTGGATGGCGTCTTTTCTGATGACTCAGGGGATTATCATAAAGGAAGTTATTTTCGTAATCCCCCGGGTTCGAGTCATGCACCCTACAGCAAGCAAGGTTGCTTACTGTTAGTCAAGCTCCATCAATTCGCCCCATTTGATCTCAATAGTGTGTCGATTGATGCCTCTGCAATTTGGGGAGTGGGGGAGCCTACTTATGTGCCACTGTATGAATATGGTACGGAGCGTGTTTATCTCGTTCGAGAAGATCATCTTTCAACCCACTTGAAATCGCTTGTTCCTGCTGCATCTGCTGAACTGTTTGTTTTAGAGGGGCAGGCCGAATATGATGGCTTGTCTTTGAGGCCTGGTGTGTGGCTAAGGTTAGCTGATTTTGATTTGAGCAAATGGATTGTTCAAACATCCTGTTTTTTTTGGCTTAAAACAGGGCATTTTTAATGGCTGCTTTGCAGAAAATTATTCTTTGAGTAAGAGTATCAAATGAACTATATAATAGAAAAATCACCGAGAGTGTCTTTAGCGATTAAAGGGCGTGATCAGCATTTTCCAGTTGCCCGTATTTATTGTGTTGGACGAAATTATGCGGAACATTCTAGAGAGATGGGAGATGATCCAGATCGTGATCCGCCATTTTTCTTTTGTAAAGATGCCTCCTGTGTGGTCCCGGTTTTCTTTGATGAGGTAAATACCATTACCTATCCCTCGATGACCTCTCAATTTGAATATGAGGTGGAGCTGGTGGTGGCTTTGGGAAAAGGGGGGGCAAATCTGACGATGGAGCAAGCAAACGATGCTGTTTTGGGGTATGCGATAGGGTTGGATATGACGAGGCGAGACTTGCAATCTCAAGCAAAAAAGAAAGGTCGACCTTGGGAGATTGGTAAATCCTTTTCTCAATCTGCGCCCATTAGTCCCATTTTTCTCAAGCAAGACCTACCTGATGATGCCGTTTCTCGAAGTCAGATTGTTCTAAAAGTAAATGGGGAAGTAAAGCAATCAAGCTATATCGCGAATCTTACCTGGTCTATTGAAGAGGTTGTGTGTAAGTTGTCAGAAGCATTTGAATTGCGTCCGGGAGACTTAATTATGACTGGCACTCCTGAAAATGTAGGGCCGGTTGTTACTGGGGATGTGATGGAAGCAAGTATAGAAGGGTTAGGTAAGATTTCTGTACAGGTGGTGAGTCCTTCTTGATTGCAAGGGTATTGGATAAGTCTCTATAAAAAGCCTTTCCTGGTTGTATGGGTTTAATTGTCTAAAATATTGTTTTAGGTGACATTTACTCGATGATTTTAATGGTTATCTATTAAAATCATCGAAATGCTTTTTTAGACTAAGTGCTTTAATATGTCCTTTTTGTTCTAGTAGATGAATGACCGTTTCAGCAGTGCATAGCCCTGTTCGCTTTTGGTTGCGTCTTTTGGTGTATTCGGAGACTTTTCCCCGTATTTCATAATGGGGAAATAATTTCAGGTAAGGAGATTGATTATACATCTTCCGTGCCTGCTGCCAGGTTCCATCTAATATAATAATATTTTCAATGTCTTGCATGATAGTCGCCTGTTGGCTGCTATCTTCTTGTGGATAAAGCAGTATGGTACGGCTTATATCAAGCTGTAAGATATCTTTATTTGGTAAAACGCGTGACCATTCAATGATATTACATTCATCCGTTAATATTTCTTTCACTAGTTTGCCTGTCCCTGTTTTCTTTTTCTTCTCTTCGCTATGGGTTAATAGCCAAATTTTCACTGTAGGTGGTCCTTTTTGAGTCTTGATAGTATCGGTAATTTGTCCGTCAAGTCAGTTATATTATAAAATTATAAAACATATTATTCTCATTTTTTTGAATTTAATGTTTACGTTTTTTAACAAACTATTCAAGCATATATCTTCCATTTTGTCTTGAACCCCTTATTATCAAACGACTGATATGTGATATATGCCATTGTTTAATGGGTTCAGTAGCTAAAAATTGTTAAAACCGTTTTAGGTTTTGATTATAAAAGTAAATTGCTTTTTAGAGCAGCAGAAGTGAGATATGGGGTTGTTATGTCAGGTCAATTAGTTTCCGGTATTGTTAAATGGTTTAACGATGAAAAAGGCTTTGGTTTCATCGAGCGTGAGGGTGGTCCAGACGTTTTCGTTCATTTCCGTGCTATTAACGGCACTGGCCGTCGTACATTGCTGGAAGGTCAAAAAGTGTCTTTTGAAGTAACACAAGGTCAAAAAGGCCCTCAGGCAGAAAACGTTTCTGTTATCTAAGTCTGAATCCTGTTCCTGAAAAAACCATGCTATAACCGCGTGGTTTTTTTATGTCCGTGTTTTGTGTATTGTCATGCTTGTGGAAGTACTTTTCTCTTCATTATTGAAATAATAAGTGTCTGCTCTGTTCATTCTCGTTGCTTTTTGTTTTGCTTGTTTTCATGAGGTATTTGGCTTGACTGCTGTTTTATATTCCTTTCGACGTTGTCCCTATGCTATTCGCGCTCGTTATGTGTTGGCGTTAGTCGGTGTGAAGGTGGTGTTACGAGAGGTTGTTCTCAAATCAAAACCTGAGGCTTTACTTCGCTTAGGCGGTCGCTCTAGTGTACCGCAATTAATTGATCGCAATGGTCAGCGTTATCCTGAAAGTTTGGATATCATTTTTTGGGCATTAAAGCATTGCTCAAATGATAAGCTAAAGGAGACACTTTGGCGCCGTCAGACGGTGGGGCAGAACAAGATTATGGCATGGATTCATTATAATGATCGTTTTTTTAAACATTGGTTGGATCGATATAAATACGCCGATCGATACCCAGAGCAGACGGAGATGTATTATCGACAACAAGGTGAGCGATTCTTGCAGCGCTTAGAAAGGCGTCTAGTTCAATCTCGGTATTTATTGGCAGATGATATGTCATTGGCCGATATTTGCCTGTTTCCTTTTGTGCGCCAATTTGCTGCTGTGAATCAACAGTGGTTTGAGTCATCGCGTTACTCTAATGTAAGGTCTTGGCTTTCCAGCTTTGTTGGGGGTGTCTTATTTCAGAATGTCATGACGAAATGGCCTGCTTGGAAAGAAGGTCAAGAGACCGTTTATTTCCCACCAGAGAAAATAGGGAGCTAGAGTGACGGCTTGTTAAGGATAAAAAGGTAGGATAAAAAAAGAGCGCATGGCTCTTTTTTTATCGCTTGTTGATCTTAGTTTTTGCTGATTAAGCCAAAACTGATCCAATACCAGAATCCTGGGTCGGCATCGCTTGGTAATGGTATTGGAATGAAGTGACCATTTTTGTCAACATAGGAGGAATGAGGGTAGCTCTTTTTCAGAACCTCTAGGTTGGTGTTGGCTAAGAGAGGTAAATGTAGATCATTGTAAGATTGAATTGTGATGGCTAGTGCATCTTCTACAGACATTGAGCTCGGATAATGGTCAATAACCACTTGTCCACGACGCAGAGCCGATAAAGGGGCTTGGCGTTTAAGATAATAGCGAGCAACATCGATTTCATGGCGTGCAATGGTGTTGCGTAAAAAGATCATGCGAGCTTTTGCATCAGGAGCGTATTTGCTTTTCGGGTAGCGAGCAAGAAAATCGGCAAACTCTTGAAAAGCTTTTTGTAAATCACTGATATCGCGCTTACTTGGATCGCTATCTAGATAGCGTTCTAACAGAGTTTGAGAGCCGGTGAAGGTTGATAAAGCACGCATGTAGTAGGCATAGTCAAGGGTTTCATAGTCTGGATGATCTTTAATGAAACGCTCGGCAGTGGCATGAGCAGATACATAATCCCCTGCGTTATATTGCGCATAAATAAGATCAAGCTCTGCCCGAGTGCTGTATTCACCAAAGGGGTAGCGGTTATCGAGATCTTGTAAGTATTTTATGGCTGTGGATGGTAAATCGTCGGCCAGTGCTTTTTGAGCTTTTTCATAATAAACATGCTCTGGAAGGTCTGGTGTTTGAACCTGAGTGCTAGAACAGGCGGCGATCAGCAAAGAAAAACTTGCGATTCCTGCGAATCGAAGCAACGAGTGATGAAATCCCATGTATAATCAAAACCTTGATATTGTGGTAAATTAGCCTCAATCGGCATGTTGTTGCGTTTTATAGCGAAAACAGTAATAGGCAAGATGCTAACGTTTTTTTCACTTTCAGTCACTATGATTAAACCATAAGGCTGAAAACAACCGATAAAAGTACATTGTATGGCAGAGCGCATAGTAAGAGAAGCCCAGGTCCCGTTTGAGTTGGGAGGGAATCGATTTGATCAGATAGCAGCGGAGCTGTTTAGTGACTATTCTCGATCTAGAATCAAAATCTGGATTAATGATGGGATGCTATTGGTGGATGGCAAAGTCACCAAACCAAAAGAAAAGTTGTTTGGTGGTGAGCGAATGGTTTTGGATGTGGAGCTGGAAGATCAGGCTGAACATGAAGCACAAGCGATGCCATTAGATATCGTTTATGAAGATGATGACATTATTGTTATTAATAAACCAGCAGGGTTGGTTGTGCATCCAGCCGTTGGTAATCGCGACGGGACTTTGATGAATGCTATTTTGCATCATGCTCCTGAAACGGCTCATGTTCCTCGTGCAGGTATTGTTCATCGTCTGGATAAAGAAACAACAGGTTTGATGGTGGTTGCGAAAACGTTGGCAGCGCAAACAGATCTGGTGGCACAACTGCAAGAACGCAGTATGGGGCGGGAATACGAAGCCATTACCATTGGTGAAATGACTGGCGGTGGTGTTGTCGATGAGCCCATTGGGCGCCATCCACATAATCGACAAAAGCAAGCGGTTGAACCGGTTAACGGTAAAGACGCGGTGACTCATTATCGGCTGGTGCAGCGTTTTAAAAACCACACACACATTCGTTTGAAGTTGGAAACGGGCAGAACCCACCAAATTCGTGTGCACATGGCATTCATACAATATCCATTAGTGGGGGATCCACAATATGGTGGTCGTTTGAAAATGCCTAAAGCTTGCTCGCCTGAGTTGCAAGAGGCGTTGCGTGGTTTCCGTCGACAAGCGTTGCACGCTAAAAGACTAGAATTGTCCCACCCGGTAACAGGGGAGTGGATGGTTTGGGAAGTTGATCTTCCCGATGATATGCAGCACTTGCTGGATGCGCTGAAAAAAGACATGGTCGAGTCGGGTAGTGAAGACTCGGATTATTTTTAAGAAGACAAAATGGACAAAGCAGCTTCGGCTGCTTTTTTCTTGTCTTGAAAGGATGCTTTAATAAGAGTAAAGCGGCTGAAGGTCAATGGGTTGGAGGTATTGTGTGAGTAATGTAGACCGTGCGTTACGGGTATCAAGTGAATTGTTTCTTTCGCCGACATGGCCTGCCCCGAAACAAATCAAAGCCTTTGTTTCGACACGTATTGGTGGTGTCAGTGAGTCGCCTTTTGATGCGCTAAATTTAGGGGCACATGTGGGAGATAATATTGAGCATGTCAATGAGAATCGTCGCTTATTTGCTCTGGCAACGAGTATGCCTGATTCGGTGCAATGGCTAAATCAAGTCCATGGCGTGACAGTGGCACATCTACCGTTTGATAGTGATATTGAAAGTGCGGATGCTGCATTTACTCAGCAAAAGAACCAAGTATGTGCCATATTAACGGCAGATTGTTTGCCCGTTTTCTTTTGTGATGAGACGGGGCAGAATGTGGCGGTGGCTCATGCAGGTTGGCGGAGTTTGTGCGCTGGCGTGTTAGAAGAGACTCTGGCGTGTTTTGATGCTCCTGAAAAAGTCATGGTGTGGTTAGGGCCTGGGATAGGAGCTAATGCTTTTGAAGTGGGAGGAGAGGTTCGGGAGGCTTTTGTCGCTGTGCAATCGCAAGCTGAGCTGGCGTTTAAGGCCAAAGAAAACGGCAAATGGCTGGGGGATTTGTATCTGATTGCTAAACAGCGTCTTGCGGCTAAAGGTGTTGTGCAAATCTACGGAGGGGATCATTGTACCTTTAGTGAGTCTTCACTTTTTTATTCTTTTCGGCGTGATGGTCAAACAGGACGCATGGCATCCGTTATTTGGTTTGAAACTTAAGACGGTGGATTTTATTGATGGGTGTCAAAAAAATGACACTCTCTCATTGAAAAGCGAATAAGCGTACCTATTAAGGTTGTAACTATCGTATTTTTTCTATTTACAATGAGGACGTTCCTATGCGAATTGACCGTTTAACAAGCAAGCTACAACTGGCCCTTTCTGATGCGCAGTCCATCGCGCTTGGCCAAGACCACTCCTATATTGAATCTATTCACTTGATGATGGCGTTGTTGGATCAACAGGGCGGCAGTACTCGTCCCATTCTCCAGCAAGCTGGTGTTCAAGTCGCCAAATTTCGTGAAAGCCTAAACGAGTTACTGACTCGTCTACCTATCGTCAGTGATCATGATGGTAACGTACAAATGTCACCGGAATTGGGTCGCCTTCTCAATCTTGCGGATAAAGAAGCGCAAAAGCGTAAAGACCAGTACATTTCGTCGGAATTAGTTTTGATGGCTATGTTTGATGGTAAAGATGATCTTGCTAAAGCATTGAAAGCGACGGGTGTGACCAAAGCGGATATTGCTTCTGTAATTGACCATGTTCGTGGCGGGGATTCTGTGAATGACCCCAATGCAGAGGAGAATCGCCAAGCGCTGGATAAGTATACCGTGGATTTAACGGCCCGTGCGGCGGAAGGTAAATTGGATCCTGTGATTGGGCGGGACGATGAAATTCGTCGTACCATTCAGGTTTTACAGCGTCGCCGTAAAAATAACCCTGTATTAATTGGTGAGCCTGGGGTGGGTAAGACCGCTATTGTCGAGGGGTTGGCCCAGCGAATTATCAATGCTGAGGTGCCAGAAGGCTTAAAAAATAAGCGTGTATTGGCACTTGATATGGGCGCTTTGATTGCTGGTGCCAAATACCGTGGTGAGTTTGAAGAGCGTCTAAAAGCGGTATTGAGTGAACTGTCGAAACAAGAGGGCCAAGTTATCCTCTTTATTGATGAAATTCATACCATGGTGGGTGCGGGTAAATCTGAAGGCTCTATGGATGCGGGCAATATGTTAAAGCCTGCTCTAGCACGCGGTGAACTTCACTGTGTGGGGGCGACCACATTGGATGAATACCGTCAGTATATTGAAAAAGACGCGGCACTGGAGCGTCGTTTCCAAAAGGTTTTAGTGGAAGAGCCAAGTGTATTGGATTCCATTGCTATCTTGCGTGGTTTAAAAGAACGCTACGAAGTGCACCACGGTGTGGACATTACTGATGCTGCGATCATTGCGGCGGCTAAGTTGTCTCAGCGTTACATCACTGATCGTCAGTTACCTGATAAGGCGATTGATTTGATTGATGAAGCGGCAAGTCGTATTCGTATGGAAATGGATTCTAAGCCAGAAAACATGGATCGCTTAGAGCGTCGCTTGATTCAATTGAAGATTGAGCAAGAAGCCTTGAAAAAAGAAAAAGATAAGGCCTCAAAACAGCGTCTAGAAGAGCTTGAGTCTGAAATTGATGTACTGCAAAAACAATATTCAGACTTAGAAGAAATCTGGAATGCTGAGAAAGCGGCGGTTCAAGGAGCGCAGAAACTCAAAGAAGACTTGGAAGCTGTTAAACAAGAGATGGAGGAGGCGCGTCGCAATGGTAACTTGGCGAAAATGTCTGAGTTGCAATATGGCGTGATTCCTATGCTGGAAGCAGAAATCGACAAAGCCAGTAAGGCAGAAGAGCAACAGTCGGAAACTAAATTGCTTAGAAATCGAGTCACCGAAGAAGAGATTGCGACAGTGGTCTCTCGTTGGACAGGTATTCCAGTCGATAAAATGCTGGAGGGGGAGCGTGATAAGTTGCTGCGTATGGAAGATGCATTGCATGAATCGGTTATCGGTCAAGACGAGGCGGTTCATGCTGTGTCTAATGCGGTAAGGCGCTCTCGGTCAGGTTTGGCAGACCCTAACCGCCCCAATGGCTCCTTTCTCTTCCTAGGGCCTACTGGTGTCGGTAAAACCGAGCTTTGTAAGTCATTGGCTAAGTTCTTGTTTGATACGGAACAAGCCATGGTGCGCATTGATATGTCAGAGTTTATGGAGAAGCACTCCGTCGCTCGATTAATTGGTGCGCCTCCAGGTTATGTTGGGTATGAAGAAGGAGGCTATTTAACGGAAGCGGTTCGTCGTCGTCCTTACTCTGTGTTGCTGTTGGATGAAATAGAGAAGGCGCATCCAGATGTCTTTAATATCTTATTGCAAGTGTTGGATGATGGTCGTTTGACAGACGGACAAGGCAGAACGGTTGATTTTAGAAATACCGTTGTTGTTATGACTTCGAATCTAGGGTCGGATGTCATTCAGGAGTATCGTTCAGATGATCAGTATGAAGAGATTAAATCTAAGGTTATGGAAGTGGTGGGAATGCATTTCCGTCCGGAGTTTATTAACCGTATCGATGAAACAGTAGTCTTCCATCAGTTAATGCAATCGCAAATTAAAGGTATTGCCAAAATTCAGTTGCTGCATCTCAACGAGCGATTGGCTGAAATGGGCATGACGCTCACGCTTTCAGAGGCGGCTTCAGACCGTTTGGCGGAAGTGGGTTACGATCCTATTTATGGAGCAAGACCGTTAAAGCGGGCGATTCAACAGTGGATCGAAAACCCGCTAGCCAATGAGTTATTGTCTGGACATTTTGTCACGGGCGATAATATTGTTGCTGATGTTGAGAATGAGAAGATCGTATTTGCAAAAGGTCAGCTCTTGCAATAGAAATTGCTAGACTTGGGTATAAAAAAAGCCCTGTTATCTTTTGGTAACAGGGCTTTTTTTTGCTTTTTTGATGAATCTTTAGAAGTGAACAAAGGCACCAATGAAGGCACCTTTGAAATCCGCTTTCACATCACGATTATCGATGTCGTTCAAATCCATAGAGATAGCACGGTATCCGCCTTCTAGACCAACAAAGAAAGGTGTTTCATATTTCACTTTTAATGTGGTGTCGGTAATGCTTGTGCCGCCATAACCACCTGCTTTTACTTCCCCGCCAAAAGACAGGCTGGTACCTGGGAGTGTCACAAAAGCTGAAGCATAACCTAATGGTTGAGTGTCGGATAAGTCATGTTTACTACCGCTAATAGTGGCAGAACCATCAATTTTTCGTAATGAGACACCAGCATCAAAGTCTAACCAGAATAGACCGTCTAAGAAGCGATAATAAAGAGTGTAGTCCGTATTGGATAAATCCAGCTTAGCAGGGGCTGAGCCCATACTGCCATCTGCTTTTAGAGATACGTGTTGCAAGCGAATGTTTGGGATCAATGGAATGGGATGATCCAAGGCGATACCAAAATAAGCACCTGTCTTGCCGTCAAGATCCATTGGGCTGCTTACATTACCGTGTGTGGCGTATTTAGCATCGCTAACATCTGGTGAGAATGCACCAGCTTCGGCAGTAACGCCAAGAAAGTCAGCGTTGGCGGCGCCAGCAAATAAAAGAGTAGATAGAAGAAGCGCTTTTTTCATAATTGTGCATCCATAGATCATAAAAGACAGTTTGACGTCATTATAGATCTTTAGAATACAAAATCCAGTCGAATGAGGAGCAAATTAGATATGAGGTAAAAATTACAGACGTATTATGTGATTTTTAGGAGAGTTAACAAGAGTTGATATTGGCTGGGGTAGCTGGATTCGAACCAACGCATGACGGGATCAAAACCCGTTGCCTTACCGCTTGGCTATACCCCATCAATTTTTATTGGTGGCTATGACTAGATTCGAACTAGTGACCCCATCATTATGAGTGATGTGCTCTAACCAACTGAGCTACATAGCCTTAAAGAGAGTGGCTGGGGTAGCTGGATTCGAACCAACGCATGACGGGATCAAAACCCGTTGCCTTACCGCTTGGCTATACCCCAATTGCCTAATTGTTGGTGGCTATGACTAGATTCGAACTAGTGACCCCATCATTATGAGTGATGTGCTCTAACCAACTGAGCTACATAGCCGTTCGTCTGTTGGCTGGGGTAGCTGGATTCGAACCAACGCATGACGGGATCAAAACCCGTTGCCTTACCGCTTGGCTATACCCCAACAGACTGACACAGAAACAAATTTTCTAAAAAGATACTCTGTCTCTGTGGCGCGATATTATTCATATAACCCGTTAATGGGTCAAGTCTTTTGTTGAAAACTTTTAAAAAAATCAAACATTAAAGCGGAAGTGCATGACATCACCGTCTTTGACGACGTATTCCTTTCCTTCTAGGCGCCACTTACCCGCTTCCTTAGCGCCGTTCTCACCCTTATATTGAATGAAATCGTTGTAGCCAACCACTTCAGCACGGATAAAACCTTTCTCAAAGTCTGTGTGGATCACACCAGCGGCTTGTGGAGCGGTTGCACCTTGCTTTATAGTCCAAGCTCGTACTTCTTTTACACCTGCTGTAAAGTAGGTCTGAAGGCCTAGAAGCTCATAACCTGCGCGGATCACTCGATCCAGTCCTGGCTCTTCCATTCCCATTTCGTCTAGAAATTCTTGCATCTCTTCGGCATCGAGTTCGGAGATCTCCGCTTCAAGCTGGTTGCAGATAGGGACGACCATGGCGCCTTCTGCTTCAGCAATTTCACGCACTTGATCTAGATAAGGGTTATTCTCAAATCCGTCCTCAGCGACGTTGGCAATGTACATAGTGGGTTTCGTTGTCAAAAGATGAAGCAATTTTACCTCTTTCTTTTGATCATTGGTCAGTTGCATAGAGCGTACAGGTTGACCATTCTCTAAGTGCTCTTTAATACTTTCTAGGAAAGCTTTGTGAGCAATCGCTTCTTTGTTGCCGCTTTTGGCGTTTTTCGCAGTGCGTAAAAGTTGCTTGTCGATGGATTCGATGTCAGCAAAAATTAACTCAAGATTGATGACTTCAATGTCTAGCTTTGGATTCACATGGTTAGAAACATGGATAACGTTCTCGTCTTCAAAGCAACGGACAACATGGGCAATGGCATCGGTTTCACGGATGTTGGCGAGGAATTTATTGCCCAAGCCTTCACCTTTAGAGGCGCCTTCCACTAGACCTGCGATGTCTACGAATTCCATGGTGGTGGCCAGTACGCGTTCTGGCTTTACAATTTCTGCTAAAGCATCTAGTCGTGGGTCTGGCATTGCGACCACACCTGCGTTTGGCTCGATGGTGCAAAATGGAAAGTTTTCTGCGCCAATCCCCGCTTTGGTTAGCGCGTTAAAAAGAGTCGATTTACCAACGTTGGGTAACCCAACGATGCCGCAATTAAAACCCATAGTGAGATTCCTGAATAATTAAGTGATTATGCTTTAAAACTGTGCAGCTGATTCATGACAGCATTTAGGTTGCCACCGACAATATCATCAATATAACGCAAAGATTCATCAATCGTTTGCTCTATTTTGCGGTATTCATCTGGGGAGGCTTTTTTAAGAACGTAATTCGCAACTTGACTGGCGTGACCTGGGTGGCCGATACCAATTCGCAGGCGACCAAATTCTCGATTGTTAGCCAGCCTTGCAATGATGTCTTTTAAGCCATTATGACCACCATGACCACCGCCTTTTTTGAGTTTGGCTGTACCGGGTGGAATGTCGAGTTCGTCGTGAATGACGAGTATTTCTTCTGGAGGAATTTTATAGAACTGGCAAACTGCTTGAACCGCTTTGCCGCTTAAATTCATATAGGTGGTGGGAATCAGTAGATAACATTCTTCACCAGCTATAGAAACTTTGCCAAATTGACCAAAAAACTTCTTTTCAGTACGCAAAGAGCATTGGCTCTGACGAGCCAATGCTTCAATCCATTGAGCGCCTGCATTATGACGAGTATTCTCGTATTCGCTACCTGGGTTACCCAGACCAACTAATAATTTGAAACCTGTCACAATGCCGCCTTCAATATCTTAACGTTTTGATTTGTCGATACGACCGATTGGTTGGTTGTGGTCTTCGCCTTTAAGCAAAGCAACCAATTCAACGCCTTCAGGAAGGATTGCGTCAGATAGGTGGAAAATTTGACCTAGCTGACCATCGATAGTGTCAACAATCAATTCTGCTGGAAGGTTGGCTGGTAGGCAGCGAACTTCAGCTAATTTTGCTTCAACAGTCAAGCGACCACCTTGGCTCTTAACACCTTCGCTTTTGGCAGCGTTGATGAATTTAAGAGGAACACGAGTCGTGATGACTTTGTCTTCAGAAACGCGAAGAAGGTCGATGTGCATAACGTCACCTGATGAAGGGTGGCGTTGAAGTGCTTTAACGATCACTTTTTCAGTCGTACCTTCAACAACAATTTCAACAACGCTAGTCAAAAAGCCTGGTGTGCCCACAGCTTTAAATACTTCGTTGTCTTTCATTGCAACAGATTTTGGCTCGACGCCAGCGCCATAGATAACAGCAGGCACTAGGCCTTCGTTACGAAGGCGGCGGCTCGCACCTTTACCTTCATTAGTACGTGCAACGGCATTAAGAGATAATGTCATGATAATTTCCTAGTTAATAATAAATGGTGCCCAGAACTGCGACCCGTTCCGAGCGTTAGTGTTTGGTTTAGGCCCCAAACATAGCGCTGATAGACTCTTCGTTGCAGACGCGACGAACAGCTTCCGCCAAAATGTCGGACATCGACAATTGGCGTATTTGAGGGCAATTCTGCGCCTCTTGTGTCAATGGGATGGTATCAGTCACGACCAACTCATCGAGCACGGAACTTTTAATGTTTTCAATGGCTTTGCCAGAAAGAACAGGGTGTGTACAGTAGGCCAGTACTTTGGCCGCCCCGTGTTCTTTTAATGCTTTTGCGGCGGCGCATAAAGTGCCACCAGTATCACACATGTCATCAATCAGGACGCATGTTTTGCCTGCGACATCACCGATCAAATGCATGATCTGCGCTTCATTCGCACGGGGGCGACGCTTATCGATGATGGCTAAATCTGCATCGTCTAGTAACTTTGCAAAGGCACGTGCGCGCACCACACCGCCTACATCTGGAGAAACAACCGCGATGTTTTCATGGCCTTGGCGTTGCAAATCATCAAGCAGTAATGGTGTGGCATAGACGTTGTCAACAGGGATATCAAAAAATCCCTGGATTTGGTCTGCGTGAAGATCCACGGTCAACACGCGATTAATACCAACAGCAGAAATCATATCCGCTACTACTTTTGCGGTAATCGGGACACGGGCAGATCGTACACGACGGTCTTGGCGAGCGTATCCAAAATAAGGAACAACAGCGGTCACACGGCTTGCAGAAGCACGACGCAGAGCATCTGCCATGACAATCAATTCCATCAAGTTGTCGTTACTTGGTGCACATGTGGACTGGATAATAAAAACGTCTTTACCTCGTACGTTTTCATTGATCTCGACCGTAATTTCACCGTCACTGAATTTACCTACGGTGGCATTTCCAATAGGCAGACCTAGACGGCGAACCACCCTGCGAGCGAGTTCAGGGTTGGCATTACCGGTAAAAACCATCAACTTGGACACTGTGTATACCCTTTGTATTTTGTAGCGATGAATATAGATTGGCTGGGGAGGTTTGTGTAAAAGTGTTGCTTATCCCCTGTTTTGCTCAATCCACTGGTTTAATGCGTAATGAGTTGGGGAAAGGTTGCAGCCCTGACAAACCCAAGCCTGCCATTTTTCGGGAGTCAACGCTTTTACTCGTTCAGCGTCCTGCTTGTGGTTAAATGCGATAAACAAACAAGCCCCCGTTCCAGTCAACTTAGCATCACCATGATTTTTCAACCATAAATAGGCTTCATCGACCTGCGGATTGTGTTTTCTTACAACATTTAAACAGTCATTATGCCCACCCAGCTTCAAGGCGTGCGATATTTTGATCGGAGGGGTGTCTCTTGTCAAATATTTATCGGTAAAAATTTGACCAGTTGAGACATGGCAGTTGGGTTTTAGTAACAAAAAATACGGCGTCTCCAGTTCGACCTTCTGTAAGCGCTCGCCAACCCCTTCAGCAAAAGCAGAATGCCCCATAACAAAGACTGGTACATCGGCACCTAACTGTAATCCAATTTCAGCCAATTCAGGTAATGATAAATGACATTCCCAAAGTGTATTTAGGGCGAGTAGTGTGGTGGCAGCATTAGAACTTCCACCACCAATGCCGCCCCCCATAGGAAGTTGTTTTTCAAGAAAAATATCAGCCCCAAGGGACGTATCTTGACGATGTTTTTGGAGCAGTGATGCTGCTTTATAAATAAGATTATCTTCCAGTGCGACCCCTTCAATAGCAGGTGATAGCCGAATAACATTGTCGTGGTTTATTGCAAAGGTCAGCTGATCACATAAGTCAATAATTTGAAATAGAGTTTGAAGGTCATGATAGCCATTTTTTCGTTGACCAATGATGTGTAAAAAAAGGTTGAGTTTTGCTGGAGAGGGCAACTTCATAACGATTACTGAACCGTCCAATCGGTGATAATTAAGTTAACGCGGTAAGGTGGGCGCGATACCTGCATCGTTTGTGGCAATTGTAAGCCTTCTACTTCAGAGAATTTCTTGTAAGTAATTGTCCAACCATCCTGCTGTAATTGTTCTAGAAGATGAGTTTTGGCGTTACGTTTTGAGTGGTGGGGCGTATACGGGTAAGGTAAGCCACGCATCCAATAGGTGACTTGATTCACCGGAAATTCCCAGCCAAGTTTTTGTTTTAGTAACGATGCAGCATCTTTGCCAATGATGGTTTGATCTTCATAAGCTAGAGTAACTTTTTTGCCATTTATACCACTCAATTTGGTGGCACCTTGGCCAAAAGGGCCATATATATTGAGGGAAAATTTCGTTGGGCTTTCATGCCAATTAAAATTTCCTGAGACGGCGTCATTGGGAGTACGAATACCGACTCTTCCTTCTGTATCCCACTGAGTAATCGCTTGAACGCTTTTAGGCGCAGGTGGCTTTGGGGCCGTTTGAAACATGCTACAAGCCGATAATAAGCTGGCGATAACAGTGACGGCTAAGAAGCGCAAGATCATTGTGTACTTTCCTTTTTCTGAGGTGTGACGTGTTTCTCGATAAGTGAAGGGTTGAGACGTTTGATTGTGTCCATGAGTAAAGGTGATGACTGACGTATTTGTAGGGCCTGTTGCCATATATTATCGGCTTGAGAGTAGTTTTTTTGTTGCCATAGAGATTCTCCTAAATGGGCGGCAATGTCTGAATCCGGATACAGCTGCCAAGCTTGGTTTAGATAGTGTGTGGCTTGTTTTAATTTGCCTTGCATGAAATACCCCCACCCCAAACTATCAACAATTGCTGGGTCTTTCGGGTCGTACTTATAAGCTTCTTGAATGTAATCCATAGCTTGTTTCGTATTCGGGGTTCGAGTCAATAAGGTATAGCCTAACGCATTTAAATACTGAGGGTTGTGTGGTTCTTTAGAGAGTAAAAACTTCAACTCTTTGATGGTGTCGTGCCAGTGATCCATGCCTTCAGCTAAAAGTGCTTTGTGGTATCGCAACGCATTGGATTGAGGGTATTTTTTTAGCGCCTCTGTGAGTAATTGCCAAGATAAATCTGGATGATGTTTTTCTTCATGCAGTTGACTGATCGCAGTGACAACGTCAGAAATATATTGACGTGGCGTGCGCTCTAGGACCATTTTGTTAATGTCTTTTGGTCTTCCTTCATCGTACATCCATAGTGCCATTTGGTTGGTGGCGCTGTTTAGTAGGGCGCCTTTTACATTTTGCATTGCCTGGATGGCAGCTTGTTTGTTACCTGTATGGTAGAGCGCGGTTGCTTTTAGGTAGAGGATTTGATCTTGTAAACCATACTGGTTAGCAGGTAATTGATTTAATGTCTTAAGGGCGAGTTCTGGATATTGATTGGTGAGTAATGTATTGCTGTAGCGAATACCCGTTTGGATTCGTTCTAGCGGTGTAAGCTTAGTGTTCTGATAAACATGCTCAGATTTTTTTAATTGGTGCGTTTGCACTAAAAAATTCAGTAATGGGGTAATGATTTGGGGTTCGCTCGGGTACTTAGTGAAACCTTGTTCTAGGGTCTTGATGGCTTCATTTCGCTTACCTAATTGATCTTGACTATAAGCAAGAATCAAATAGATAGGCGCTTTGTGTAGATGGTTGCTTGCTGATATAAGTTTTTTAGCCAGCGCTGCGGATTCTGTATAATGGCCTTGACTGAAAAGCAGGCGCGCTTTAGTGGCTTGGATAAATTCATTTTGTTTGATTTGGGCAGGTAGCAAGAGAAAGGTGTCAGATAAAGTGCCCATTATTTCATCAGAACGAATGTTCTCATCCGCGTAGACGGGTAAGAAATCAAGCTTAACGTTATGTCTTACAGCGCTCTCCAATAAATTTGCAACGTCTCTAGGGCGTTGGGATTGTGCCAACACTTGAAACTTGAGGGCATAGGCTTGCTGATCCTGCGGTGCTATAGACATGACCAAGTCAGCACTTTTTTCGATGTCTTGTTTATTTTGAGTCGCTGTAGCAATGCGCAGCAAATGTTCTGCTAATGCTGTATTTCTGGTTTGCTCAGTGAGTTTATAAAAAGGCTCGAAGGCTCTCTCCGTGCCTTCTCGTTGCAAGGTGAATTCTGCTTCCAGAACGGCTTTTAAATATTTGTCACTGATTTGCGCTGTTGTTGTATCTTCGGCTGCTTTGGAGGGCTTGTTCCCGGCTTCTTTTGTCGTACTGGTGGTGTCGCCTTTATTTGTTATATTACTTTTAGAGGGAATTGGGGATGTGCCAGATGACGATACCGAGTTGCGATGCTCTTGTGCTACCTTCTGTTGGGAAACAGGTGTCTGACTACAACCTAAAAGCGTTAAGGTACAAAAGACTAATAGGTAAGAAGGTAGCAATCGAATGTGTGTGTATTTCGACGAAACTTTTGTTGCGTAGTGCAAATATGATGGCATGTGCGTTCCCGGTGCGAAATTCATAATGTCCTTATGGTATCTTTAGCTGTGAGGGATGTCAGTACTTACTATAAACTAATCCTATTACATTTATTGAGTCTATGGGGTGCGAAAATAAGCGAATTCCTCGTATAATGTGTGTTCTTTATGTAAAGAGTCGTGTGGGGTGTTTGTTCCTCCTTTCCTGACCTTGATATCTCGACCTTTGAGAAGAGTTTCTGAATGTCACTAATTACAGTGGGTGTGAACCACAAAACAGCGCCAGTTGCGATTCGTGAGCGTGTCGCTTTTGCTCCCGAAAAAATGATTGACGCTTTGTCGTCTTTGGTTTCCGGGAAAAAAGCGTCAGAAGCCGTCATCGTCTCTACGTGTAATCGTACGGAATTGTACTGTTCTATCGAAAATGATGCCGATGTTGAGAGTATTGTCCGTTGGTTAAGTGAATACCATCAAATTGATTTTGAAGAACTTAAGCCGTATTGCTACGCTCATCTTAACGATGATAGCGTGCGCCATATTATGCGTGTTGCATCAGGGTTGGATTCGTTGATTCTTGGTGAACCGCAAATTTTGGGGCAGGTCAAATCCGCTTATGCCGTGTCTAAAGAGGGGGAGTGCATAGGGCCAGACCTACAGTCTCTTTTCCAACGAACCTTTTCTGTTGCTAAACGGGTGCGCACTGATACGGCCATCGGCGAAAATCCCGTGTCTATTGCGTTTGCAGCAGTCAGTTTAGCACAGCGTATTTTTGCTGATGTCAGAGACAATACAGCGCTGCTAATCGGGGCGGGTCAAACCATTGAGCTGGTGGCTCGACACCTAAAAGAGCAAGGCGTGAAGCGTATCATTGTTGCGAACCGCACTTTGGCCCGGGCTCAGTGCTTGGCAGATGAATTAGGTGCTGAAGCCATTTTACTGGGAGATATTGGCGATCATTTATCTGAGGCGGATATCGTTATTTCTTCAACGGCGAGCCAACTGCCCATTATTGGTAAGGGCTTGGTTGAAAAGGCTATATCAAAACGTCGTTTTGCACCTATGCTGTTAATTGACATTGCTGTGCCTAGAGACATTGAGCCAGAAGTTGAGGAGGTGAGTGATGCCTACCTTTATACAGTGGATGATTTGCATTCAGTGATTGAAGAAAATGTGCGAGCAAGGCAAGATGCCGCGCAAGCTGCTGAATTGATCATTGAGGAAGGCGTTGACACATTCCGACGTGCTGTTGAATCAAGAAAGGTGTCGGACTTAATTGTACAGTACCGACGCTCGGCGGATGAAATAAAAAACGCAGAATTAGAAAAAGCATTGAAAGGTTTGGAGTCCGGCCAATCGCCAGAGCAAGTGATTAATAAGCTTGCACATGGTCTGATGAATAAATTGATTCATTCCCCGACGCGCTATTTACGGGATGCCGGAGCCGAATCAAATCAAGAAGCATTAACCATTGCCGCAAATGTATTGGGCCTAAATGAAGATAAAGATAATTTAAAATGAAAGATTCGATCAAGTTTAAGTTAGAAAGTTTGTCTGATCGTTATGATGAATTGGCCGCTTTATTAAGCGACGCCGAGGTGATTATGGATCAGGATCTATTCCGCTCCTACTCAAAAGAATATGCCGAGCTGGAGCCTGTGGTAAATTGTTTCAATGAATACCAGCAAGTGGAAGAGAATTTAGCAGAAGCTGAGCTGATGATGACGGACCCAGACCCTGATATTAAGGAAATGGGGTTAGAGGAAATGAAGTCTGGTGAGCAACAAAAAGAGACATTGCAGCTGGCTTTACAAAAGCTGTTATTGCCGAAAGACCCAAATGATTCGCGTAACGTCTTTCTAGAAGTACGGGCAGGGACGGGGGGGGACGAAGCCTCTATCTTTTCTGGCGACTTATTCCGTATGTACTCTCGTTATGCAGAGACGCAACGATGGAAAGTCGAAGTCATTAGTGCAAGTGACGGTGAGCATGGTGGTTATAAAGAGATTATTGCTCGAATAGTGGGTGAGGGGGCGTATTCTAAACTGAAATTTGAGTCTGGTGTACACCGAGTACAACGGGTGCCGGCTACCGAATCTCAAGGACGTATCCATACTTCTGCCTGTACTGTGGCTATTATGCCGGAAATGGATGAGGTAGCAGATATTGTGATTAATAAAAATGATCTGCGTATAGATACCTTCCGTGCTTCTGGTGCGGGTGGTCAGCACGTCAACAAAACCGACTCAGCGATTCGTTTGACTCATATCCCCACCGGTGTGGTGGTGGAATGCCAAGAAGAACGCTCGCAACATAAAAACCGTGCTAAAGCTATGTCACTGCTGGCTTCTCGCCTGCTAGCAGCTGAACAAGAGAAAGCGGCAAGTGAACAATCTGAAACGCGTAAATCTTTAGTGGGCAGTGGTGACCGTTCTGAACGTATTCGAACCTATAACTATCCTCAAGGTCGTGTTACTGATCACCGCATTAATTTAACTTTGTATAAATTAGATGAGATCGTAACAGGCGATCTAGATGTGCTGATTAACCCGCTGGTGAACGAGTTCCAAGCTGAGCAGTTGGCCGCTCTAAGTGGCGATAATTAATGGCAGGGTTGCGAATTGATGAACTCTTGAAAGGCGCTTACGAGCGCCTTCGTTTTGTGTCTGATACCGCGCAACTGGATGCTCAGTTGCTATTAGCCCATGTCTTGGGTGTGACGACTGCCTACTTTTATACTTGGCCAGACAAGCGGCTGAATGAAAAAGTGTCGGCAGAATTTGAGGCGCTGCTAAAAAGGCGAGAGCAGGGTGAGCCGGTTGCCTATTTAATTAAGCAACAGGCATTCTGGTCATTGTCGCTAGAGGTCGCCCCCTGTACTTTGATTCCAAGAGCGGATACAGAATGTTTAGTAGAAACGGCTCTGTCGCTTATTAATCCCCGTGAAAAGCTGCGAATTTTGGATTTAGGCACTGGGACAGGCGCCATTGCGTTGGCGCTGGCATCGGAATGCCCTAATGCTCAAGTGGTGGGGGTTGATCTGATTGATGAATCAGTAGCGCTTGCTCGGCGTAATGCGGAGAAAAACCAGCTGATTGTCGACTTTCGGCAAAGTTGTTGGTTTAGCGTATTGGAAGGCAGTGAACTGGAAAGTCATGAGTTGTTTGATTTGATCGTCTCCAATCCTCCCTATATTGATCCTAATGATGCGCATTTATCCCAAGGGGATGTGCGTTTTGAACCTAAAAGTGCACTGGTTGCAGGGAATCATGGTCTTGCGGATATTGAGCATATTATCGAGACCGCGCCACGCTTTCTTAAGGTTGGGGCCTATTTGTTGTTAGAGCATGGTTATGATCAATCGCAAGCGGTACAAGCCCTGTTTGAAGCAAAAGGATATGGTTGTATTAAGACGTATCAAGATTTGGGTGGAAACGACAGGGTGACGGTAGGTTGCAGAGAAAGTTAGAGAGAAGAGTTCTAATATAGAAGGAAGTCGTTATGACCTACTATCGCCAAGCCCTAGTTCTTGCTCACGATGCAATTGATGGAGAAGTTTTACTCACTCATGGCTGCAAAATGGCTCATGCTCTGGGAACAAAAATTACCATTGGCCACATTCGCTCTGACTACCGAGAACTGCAGTATCTCAACGATAATACCATTGTTGATAAGCAATCCAAGCATGTGATTGAAGCCAAAGAAATGTTCTCAGAACTTACCAAAGACATTGATTTTCCGGCTGGAATTGAAAAACTGGTCAGCATTACTCGGTTTAAATATATCGACCATCTCATCAGCGAACGCCAAATCGACCTTTTAATCGTCGGTCATAAAAACCGTCTATTTGGTGTTTTATCATCCTATTCGTTTGAGTTTATTAATCGCATCGATATCGATGTGTTGATGCAACATATTCACAGTAAAAAATAAAATCCTTAATGGAGGCTTTATGAATAACCAGATTCAGCAGATCACCGCCCGTGAAATACTTGACTCTCGTGGTAACCCTACCATCGAAGTCGACGTGTTTGATACGGCAGGGCGAAGTGCTCGTGCATCTGTGCCATCGGGAGCCAGCACAGGCTCTCGCGAAGCTATTGAATTTCGTGATAATGACAAAAGTCGTTTTGGCGGCAAAGGTGTTTTACAAGCAATTGAACACATCAACCAAACCATTGCTCCGGCGTTGATTGGCTGCGATGCCCGCCAAATGCGCCAGATTGACGCCAAGATGATCGAATTAGATGGGACTGAAAACAAAGCTAAACTTGGTGCGAACGCCATTTTAGGTGTGTCCTTGGCTTGTGCCCGACTGGGGGCTTTGCAATCCGATTTACCACTGTACCAATATCTTGGCGGCACTGGTGCCAACCTGCTACCGGTCCCCTGCATGAACATTATTAATGGTGGCGTACACGCCCGCTGGCAGGGTGCTGACTTTCAGGAATTTATGATTGCACCTTGGGGCGCAGGTAGTATCAGCGAAGCCGTTCGTTGGGGCAGTGAAGTCTATCAAGCCTTGCGCAATGTACTTAAAGAAAAAGGACTCTCAACAGGGATCGGTGATGAAGGTGGTTTTGCACCGCAAGTTAAATCAAACCGTGAACCACTTGAGTACATTGTCCAAGCGATTGAAGCCGCTGGCTTTAAACCCGGAGAAGATGTTGCAATTTGCATAGATCCAGCTTCTAGTGAGTTCGCTGAGAACGGGATTTACACCCTAAAAACAGAAAATGCCAAACTGAACGCCACGCAGATGAGTGACTACTATGCGAAGCTGATCGATGATTTTCCAGTGGTTCTGCTTGAAGACGGTTTAGCCGAAGATGACTGGGAAGGTTGGAAAGTTCTGTATAATAAACTCGCTGGGCGCGTTGAACTCGTCGGTGATGACATATTTGTAACCAATATTACCTATATTCAACGGGGGATTGATGAACAACTGGCCAATTCTGCCCTAATTAAATTAAATCAGATTGGTTCACTGTCTGAAACCTTCGATGCTGTCAACCTGTGTCATCAAAACAACTGGGGCACATTTATCTCCCATCGCAGTGGCGAAACCACCGACAGTTTCATCGCTGATATGACCGTTGCCATGCGCGCCGGACACCTCAAAACAGGCGCACCATGTCGTGGTGAACGTGTGGAAAAATACAATCAGCTTATGCGGATTGAACAACAATTAGGCTCAGCTGCAGTCTTTGCTGGGAAAAACGCCTTTATCCGCAATTGCTAAAAATTGAGCCACCTGAGCATTAGCCGGGTTGGTTTGTAACTCTTGAGGCGGGCATTGTTGAATGACCCGCCCTTGTTCTATAAATGCAAACACATTGGCGATCGCACAGGCATCACTAAATTGGTGGGTCACCAATAACACCGCCAGTAGGTGCTCACTGGCCAGATTGCGAACCAACGTTAAACAATCCGCCCGCAAGACCGGATCCAGTGTGCTAAATGGTCCATCGAGTAACAAAATCGGCCGCTGACGAAGCAATGCCCGAGCTAACGCTGCCCGTTGATTCTGCCCTCCGGAAAGAGCACCAGGATAACTGGCCAGCCACTGCGCGATACCTAATTGCTCTGCAATCTTATCAATATGCGCTTGTTCATGACGATCAAGCTTTAATCGACCATTAATTCCTAGCGCTAAATTCTGCTGAACCGTCAAATGCTCAAATAAATTATGCTGCTGAAACAAACTGCTCACAGGCCGCTTGGCTACCAGCAGCTCCAGAATCGATTGTCCCTACCACAGCAGCACTCCAGAGGCTGTTTCAAATTCAGCAATCATTGCCAGCCACGTCTTTTGGTTGTTGGTTATTGCTGCTGACAGTATTGTCCTTAAAAAGCCTTTTCAGACAGATCATGGAAAGGCTTTCTTGTTTCTGATGGAGGTTACTTTTTTACTTTTGTGGTTGAGCGCTTTCTGGGCGAATAAATACTGGAACCTGGCTGGTGGACTGGGCGGCATCGTATTGATAGCCATTTACGTTGAAGGCTTTAATGTCTTCGAGTGTTTTACATTGGTTTTGAATTAAGTAACGAGCCATAAGACCTCGCGCTTTTTTGGCATAAAAACTAATGACTTTAAATTTACCATTCTTCTCATCTAAAAAGTTTGGAGAAATCAATGGCGCATTGAGTTTTTTAATATTGACCGCTTTAAAGTATTCATTAGACGCAAGGTTTACTAATAATTCCCCCTCGCTTAGTTGCTCATTGAGCGCGTTGACAATGGTGTCACCCCAAAATTGGTATAAGTTTGTACCTCGAGGGTTTTCTAGGTGAGTACCCATTTCGAGACGATACGCTTGCATCAAATCAAGTGGTTTAAGCAGACCATACAATCCACTGAGTATGCGTAAGTGGTCTTGGGCGTATTTTATCTCTTTGTTGTTTAGGCTATAGGCATCCAGTCCAGTATAAACATCCCCCATGAAGGTATAGATAGCAGGACGACTGTTGTCTTTGCTGTGTGTTTTTTCCCAAGATTGGTAACGCTCGACATTGAGGGTAGCCAACTTATCGCTCAGTTTCATTAAAGACCCCACTTGCGCGGGGGTGTAGGGCTTTATGGTTTCGATCAGTTGTTGGGCGTCGTCCAGATAGTCGGGTTGAGACACTTCATCAACACTTGGTTTGGAGCTTGTATCGAGGGTTTTGGCAGGGGATATTAAAAATTTCATAGACATTCCATCGGTTCAAATGTTGCGTTTGTTAAAGATTATCCATAGAGTGTCGATAGATATCTAGAGTTAATGGTAATAGAGATAGGATATGGCTGATAATCTGATCTACCTCCCCATACACAAAAGATCACCCAAGTGTTCTTTTTATGATGCTATTAGTGATAGAGATCTCATCGAATTGCGAGACGCATTTGATCGTGCGCGAGAGCAATGGCCGCTAGAAATTGCAGAGCTACCGGAAAATAATAAAAAATACGCCCACAAAAAGTAAGTTTGGCTGTAAACTAACCTTCTCTTTGTGTTGACTAAGGTCATTGTTGTTATGTTTGCCTTTCTTATTCGCCATTCCTTGGTTTTTATGTTTCTCTCTGCGGTACTAGGGTTTGCGCTGCCTGATCTCTCTGGTCATTTTTTTGTTTTTCTTCCTTATACCTTGTTTTGCTTAATGACGTTAACCTTGTTGGGTATTAGACAAAATGAGTTGCTGCGTCGATTAAAAAAAATCCGTGTCTGGGGGTATGCTTTTATACACAGTGCTGTTTACATGCTGTTTGTTGGCTGTATTGCAGGCCTTTTTCATTTGGATAAAAATTTACAGCTGGCGATGGTGTCTGTGGCGGCAACGGGCTCTTTATTCGCAACACCTGCGATTGTTAGAGCGCTTGGCTTCGATAGTATTGAAGCCATGGCGATGACCATCGCTTCGACCCTTCTTTTACCTGCCGCTATTTTTATTACCCTGCTGATATATCATTCTGGGCATATATCTCTTGACTTAACGTCTTATATGTCACGGTTGATTATATTTATATTTGGGCCAATGTTTTTTTCATTTGTTATTCACAAAACCATACAGAAAAATACGCTAAATAGTATTTTGAATCGAATTTCTCCTTATACGATATTGTTTGTATTGGCTTTTCCTTTTGGGTTGGTAGGCAGTTTTAGAAAACTGTTCGATGGGAATCCACATGATGCTTTCATTTATTTAATGGTTGCAGTATTGTTATGTTGTGTGTTTTTTATTGTTTCTTATTGGGTTTATAGAAAATCAGGAAAGGAGTTCGCATTAACCGCAGCTATAACTTCGGGCAATCGAAATGTTTTACTAACCTATACTATTGCTGGAGGGCTGTTAGGGCCTGCTTTTTTGCCTCTTGCTGGCGCACTTCAGATACCAACATCGTTATTGCCAGTGGTCACACGTTACCTTTCTCGTAAAATTGGTTAATTTTTGTTGTAAATACTCGAATTAGTTACTTTTTGTTGTAGATGCTTGAAAGCTTTAAGATAGAAGCTAATCTTACGGTGAATTAAATTGTCTCGAGTTGTTTTATTATTCATACAAAAATTAAGTGAATAAGCGACAATAGAAATCATTGTTATTCAAGTTATTGTTATTAAAAAGGATGTTTGTCTTCGAAATGTAAGACTTACAAAGAGAAGAGTGGCTAAATAAGGTCCATACTAATGAGAAACAATACTCCGGTTACAACAAACGAGAAAACCTTTGCCAAAGATGTAAAACTTATCTCCACCACAGATTTAAAAGGCCGTATCACAAATTGCAACAAGGCGTTTTTAGATATTAGTGGATTTGATAAAGAAGAGCTTATTGGCAGTCCTCATAATATCGTTCGTCACCCAGACATGCCAGTTGAAGCATTTGATGTGATGTGGAAGCATTTAAAGCGCGGCGAACCTTGGATGGGGATGGTAAAAAATCGCTGTAAAAATGGTGACTTTTATTGGGTTGATGCTTATGTCACACCCGTTACAGAGCATGGCAAGGTGGTTGGTTATGAATCGGTTCGAACCTTGCCTGATCGAGCGGATGTAGCACGAGCTGAAAAAGTCTACAAAAGAATAAATGCTGGAAAGCGTGTGATGCCACGTGTTGGACTTTCGCTTCCTATGCTGATATTGATTATTGGTGCAGTGCTTGGTGTCGTAGGAGGGCTTGTCGCTGGGCTTTGGGAGGGGATGGCTGTTTTCCTAGCGGCAAGTTTATTGTCGAATGCGTTGCTTTTTATAGGGAGGAACAACTCTGTCAAAACGCTAACACAAAGGTTATCAACTTCGTTTATGCACCCTCTTGCGGCAATTACCTATTCTGATGCATTACTTTCTACTGGTAAGTTGGATGTGGGGATTAAAAGTCTTAGATCGCGTTTAGATGCGGTGTTAACCCGTATTGAAGATGAGTCCAGTAAAGTATTTGATCAGGCAAATATCGGGTATCGGCTGACGGATGAATCGGCACAAAAAATGACGAGTCAACAGCACGAAACGCAAGATGTGGCGGCAGCTATGCACCAAATGACGACGACTATCAGTGAGGTGTCTGCTCATGTGCAAAGTACTGCTGACGGAGCAAAGGAAACCTCAGACTCCGCACAAGAAGGCAGAAAAGTAATTGAAGAGACACGTCACTCCATTGAAGCATTGAGTCAAACCGTTAATGAAATCAGTGATACCGTGGAAGAGTTATCTGATCGCTCGGAGAAAATCGCTCAAGTGGCACAGATGATTGATCAAATTGCTGAGCAGACGAATTTATTAGCACTGAATGCGGCTATTGAAGCGGCTCGCGCCGGTGAGCATGGTCGTGGATTTGCTGTAGTCGCGGACGAGGTGCGTCAGTTAGCGCAACGAACACAAGGCTCGACACAAGAGATTCATGACATCATCGAAGTATTGAGACAAAGCGCTAAACAATCAGTTGCAAAAGCCAATCAGGGTAAAGTTGGGGCGGAAAAAGGGGTGCAGCAAATGTTAGCGGCGGAAGCTTCATTAGTGTCTATTGTTTCTGGTGTCTCTGGAATTGCGGATATGGCGAATCAGATGGCGGCAGCCGTAGAGGAGCAAGCCCATGTATCGGAGGACATCAATCAGCAAATCGTCCGTATCTCTAATTTGGCAACCGAAAGTTTAGATAAGGCAAACAGTTCTTCGGAAAGTATTCAGATGTTGCTGACTATTTCTTCAGACTTGCATGAGTTGGTGACTCGCTTTAAGTAAATGTATTCATGATCTTCTAAGGACAGAGGTACTGTTATATGGAAAGGGTTAAAAACTAAAAAGCCGAGTTGGATCACAACTCGGCTTTTTACTGAGACATAGTTGAAACTAAGGTAAAGGGAGAGGTTTTAAGCGCTCACTAGCCTGATTCATGCTCATCATCACAATGTTCTGACTGCCTTTCGCATCCCCCATTGCTTGAAGTAAGCGACTCAGCTCAGCCATTGCTTCGCTATTTGCATTTAAGTTAAACGCGTTTTCATAGTAGTCTTTGGCTTTGCCCCATAAACGAATAGATTGACTTAATCGCCCACAAACAAGATACAGGTTTGAGCTACGTGGCTCTTTCTTAAGCCAATTTTCGCAGTTGTTTAACAGTTTGTTGCTATTGAGCTCGCGTAAGTTGCCATATTCGTAGATGAGTTCTTCTGACCATCTTTTGTTTAAGCTTTGACGGATAAAGGACTCTGCTTTTTCTTCGTCTTTAAAGGCAATGAGTGTTTGGGCATATAGCTTGCGCATATGATCGTCTTGGGACAGTGAGTCGAGTTTATTCCATAAAGACTCGACGTCCGAGACGAGCGACTTATTACTCTCACCAAGCTTATTGCGGAACTTAATTTTTTCCAAAAGAGCCAAAAAGGCATTACGCTCTAAGTCCAGCATATTTTCTTCATCGAAAATCCCCTCTTTTTTTAGCGTCGGTGTGAGGCTGAGTAAGGCATCCCAATCTTTTAATTTGGTATAGACTGATACCAACATTTTTAAGATCTGCCTGTGTTTTGGTTTGATTTTTTGTAATCGTAACAGAGAGGCGAGGGCGCCTTCGTAATGTTTTTGTCGAATTTGAATTTGACTTTGTGCAAAGCCGATGGCGAATTCTGCCTCCGGTGTGGATTGGTGAGCTGTACGAAGTAGCGCTTTAGAACGTTCATGCTCTTCTTGTTCACTGGCAGCATAAGCAGCGCCAATATAGTTGATAAGTGGATAGGAGGCATTTCCTGCACTACTGGTTAGTAATTTTTCGGCTTTTTTCCAGTTTCCGCCGACCAGTTCCAACATGCCGCGAATCGTGTTTTTAGCGGCACGTTTATGGGCTAAGTTGTCAGTAATTTTAGACAGTGAGCTGCTGGGCCTTAGGGCAATAAACAAAATCTTTTTTACCCAACCCAATACAAACAGCGCAATAATGATTGCCGCCACTAACACCCATAAACTGGTTTCGACGGTCACACCATTATAAGCAATTAGCACATAGCCGCTGTCTTGGCGCATTAGCAATCCAATCACCCCGCCAACGACCATCATGATAACAAGGATAAATAAAAGTTTTCTCATGCTTTCGCTCCTTGATCACTTTGATTTTTTGGGGAGCTTTGAGTTGCAGGGGGAGCGATATTTTGTTTGCTTGTTTCTGTTGCCGGAGGGGCTGAGTCCGCAGGCGTGGTTGATTCTACAGGAGTTGAATCTTGTAGTGGTTTTTGAGGTTGTTCTGTGGATTGGGTCCTCTCATTCCAATTCTTCATAAGTGTTTTCATTGCTTCAAGGGAGTCATTAGGTTGTGGCAGATCTGGTGCTGGGTTCACTTGTTGCAATGACGTAATGCTGGCCAAGAAGGCAATAACCTGTTGTGATTTCGTATCAAAATGTTCTGTAACGGCTTTGGCGACACGAGAAAGAGCATTTTGGTAGATTTTTGATTCGCCTTTCACCATGGCGACTTGTGCTACATCAAGTTGCAGTTGCAAACCTGTTACCAGTTGTTGGTATTCGGTTGGCGGTAATAAGGTTTTAATGGGGGTATGATCGTAGTTGATAATGACTAGCGATTTTAACGACTGCCAAAGTTCGCTTAATACACCAGTGACTTTGTCTGTTATTTTTTGAGATTGTGGTTCTGTATTGTTCGCTTGATGATCTTGTTGCCAAGCTTTAGACGGTTCCCGTTGAGGAAGCTGACTAACTTGGTCATACAGCGCATCTAGCTGCAAGTAGCGGCCTTGCAAATCAAAGTGTCGCGTTGATTTAAGCGCCTGAATGTCTTTTGCGATGGCTTTGCGAGCGGCAAAAAACATGGGATCTTGCAGTTCAGCTAAAATCGAGTCAGCGCTGGACAATAAGCCAATGGCTCCTTTTACGTCGGATTCCAAAAGAATGCGCTGGTTGGCAAGGCGAACAAGGTATTCTGCTTCTGCTAATTTCCAGTCTTCTTTTGTATTGTTGTGAATTCGGCTTAATTGTTTTTGGATGGTTTTAATTTGTTGGCTTTGCTGGCTTTGTTCGCTAACCACTTGCTCTGTTTGCTGTTTAATTTGTTGCTCTGTTTGAACAACTTGACTGGAAAGCGTGTTGATTTGAGAGCGTGATTGGTTATAGGCAACAAGCTGATCGTTTATCTTATCCTGTTGCTGCTGTAACTGTGCAATGGCTCCAGCGGGATTATGGTGTTGAGCTTGATAAAACAGCCAACCGCTTGCTGATAACGAGGCAAGAGAGATGACAATACTAGCGCTAAGCAGTGTTTGATTCATTGAAAATGTGTTCTTTTCTCTTTGTGAGTTCTGCTCTTCACGTTTTCTGTCACGGGCCTTTTGGGCACCAGATCGAGTATCTTCTGGCAGCACCTTAGAGGGTTGGCCGTTTTCTTCCAAGTTGGTTTTGTTGTTATCTGTCATTCTTATTTCCTATGTGAAGTTCCGTCGCTGAGATGAGGCTTTGGTCATCGGCACCATTAGCGCATTTTGCCTGTTTCCAGCCCATTTCTATTGCTAGGTCGTTTACTCTAGCACTCGGAGTTAGGATGGGAAGCGCTTTTAGCTCAGGTTTAAATTGTTCAGTATAGCTGTTTAAATTGTCCAAGCTTTCACCACTGGTGATCCAAATAAGATCAATGTCAGGGAGCATAAGAAACGTTTGAGCAACATAAGAAGGTTGTTGTCTCTGATATAAGGACAAGTATTGTATACTCGCCCCCCGTTTTATTAACTGATCTCCGAGCTCCGTTCTCCCGCCTTCCCCTTTAATAATGAGCACTTTTTGGTCGCGCATTTTGACAGGTTTCAGCCATTCTAGCAGTGCCTCAGAGGTATGACCTGGATTGGCAATGGCTGGAATTCCTTGCTCCTGTAATGCTTTAGTTGTGCCCTTGCCAATGCCAATCCAATGGATGCCTTCGGGGATCATTGGCCAGCAGTCATCTAGCCATTCAACACCAAAGCGCACGGCATTTTTGCTGACGAAGATGACATAATGGAACTCATCTATATTAAAGACAAGAGAGCGAATGGCGGCGACTTGATTAGGCTCAGTAAGGGGCGAAATAGAGAGCATCGGAAGAGGGACGGGTAAATAACCATGTTGCTTAGCTCGTTGACAGCTTAGGCTGTTCTCTGGCTCAGGGCGAGTGATTAAAATGCTTAGCTTATTCACCTGTTTACCTTCCGTTAACTGCATATTGTCATGTTATTGATAAATAGCGGCCAAAATAGCGTCAGCGCCTTTTGTTAGCAAGTCTTCGGCAACTGCAACACCTAATGCTTTCGCGTTGTCTTTATGGCCAGTGGTTTGGCTTTCAATCATGGTTTTTCCATCAGGGCTACCAACAAGGCCGCGGATAAAAAGGTCATCTCCTGATAAGGTCGCATAGCAGGCAATCGGTGCTTGGCAGCCACCATTGAGCCGTTCATTAACCGCGCGCTCCGCGGTCACACGGATGGCCGTATCATTGTGTTGTAGGGGGGTTAAGAGTTCAATGGTATCAATATCATCGGAACGACATTCAATTCCCATCGCACCTTGACCACCAGCAGGCAAGCTGATTTCCACAGGAATGCGCAAGCGAATACGATCTTGCATGTTTAAGCGAATGAGACCAGCGGTTGCTAATATTATGGCATCATATTCGCCTTCATCCATTTTCCGTAAGCGAGTGTTCACATTACCACGTAGGTCTTTGATAATCAGGTCAGGACGGTTCATGCGAAGCTGACAAGAGCGACGCAAGCTAGATGTACCTATGACGCTACCAGCAGGAAGGTCATCAATGGTAGCAAAATGGTTGGACACAAAAGCATCGGTTGGATCTTCTCGCTCGCAAATTACCGCTAAGCCTAACCCTTCTGGGAAAGCCATGGGTACATCTTTCATTGAGTGCACTGCGATGTCAGCTCGTCCGTCCATTAGAGCGTTTTCCAGTTCTTTTACGAACAGGCCTTTGCCGCCGATTTTCGATAAAGGTGAATCTAAGATTTGATCTCCTTTCGTTGTCATGCCTAGCAACTCAACGCGTAGCGTCGGGTATAACGACTCCAATTGAGCTTTCACCTTGTTGGCTTGCCAAAGGGCTAACTGACTTTCTCGAGTGGCAATCACTATCTTATCTTTCACGCTATCTCCTAGTTAAATGTGGGCAGAAGAAATGGGCTATCTGCTTTGAGATCAATGCTGCTAATCATACTCGTTAACGTCGAGAGCGTCATCTTTCTATACTTTATAAGTCGTGACGCTTAAGGTACTCTGTGCGTCTGTTTGAATTTGTGTGGGAACCAACTGAATGACTGATACTAATAAAACCACAAACCAGCAATGGGGTGGTCGTTTTTCTGAGCCTGTGGATGCGTTTGTGGCGCGTTTTACTGCGTCTGTTGAATTTGATCAGCGTATGGCAAAGCAGGATATTCAAGGATCGATAGCGCATGGCAAAATGCTTGCCAGTGTGGGGGTTTTGACCGAAGAAGAGCGAGATCAGATTATTCAAGGTCTGACAGAAATCGAGGAAGAGATCGCTCGTGGTGAGTTTGCATGGTCAGTTGAGCTGGAAGATGTACATATGAACATCGAGGCACGGCTGACACAAAAAATTGGTATTACTGGAAAAAAACTGCATACCGGACGCTCCCGTAATGATCAGGTAGCCACCGACATTCGCCTCTACTTGCGTGACGAAGTAGATTTTTTATTGGAAGAAGTTACCCGTTTGCAACAAGGTATTTTGAGCTTGGCCGAAAAAGAGGCGAATACCATTATGCCAGGTTTTACTCACTTGCAAACGGCTCAGCCAGTCACCTTTGGTCACCACCTTATGGCCTGGTACGAAATGGCACAGCGTGACTACGAACGTCTTGTTGATTGTCGTAAGCGGATTAATATCTTACCTCTTGGGGCGGCGGCGCTTGCTGGAACGACTTATCCGATTGATCGAAATATGACCGCTGAATTACTCGGTTTTGAGCGCCCGACTTATAACTCTCTTGATTCTGTTAGTGATCGTGATTTTGCCATTGAGTTTACCTCGACGGCTTCTATCATCATGATGCATTTGTCTCGTTGGGCGGAAGAAATGGTGATGTGGGCCTCAGCTCAATTTAACTTTATCTTCTTGCCAGATCGTTTTTGTACTGGTTCATCCATCATGCCTCAGAAAAAGAACCCTGATGTACCAGAATTAGTACGAGGAAAAACAGGTCGTGTCTATGGGCATTTAATGGGCTTGCTGACTTTGATGAAATCTCAATGTTTGGCCTATAACAAAGACAATCAGGAGGACAAAGAGCCATTGTTTGACACTGTTGATACATTAAAAGGTTCATTACGTGCCTTCGCGGATATGATTCCTGCGATTGAATCTCGTCAGGAAAATATGTACGAAGCAGCGCGCCGTGGTTTCTCTACCGCGACGGATTTAGCGGATTACTTAGTTCGTCAAGGTGTGGCTTTCCGTGATGCTCACGAAGTGGTGGGCAAAGCTGTTGGATATGGTGTGAAAGAGGGCAAAGATCTTTCAGAAATGACACTAGAAGAATTGCAGGCCTTTGGGAGCATGATCAAAGACGATGTTTTTGATGTCTTAACGTTAGAAGGTTCTGTAGCGGCTCGCGATCATATTGGCGGAACGGCACCTGCTCAAGTACTGAAAGCAGTTGAGCGAGCAAAGTCGGATCTTGCGCTGCGATAACTTTTTAAGCTTACAAGGGCTATAAAATAAAAAGCCAGCAGTTTTATTTTACTTCGGACTGCTGGTTTGTCTTATAAAAATCGCTTTTACTTAGGCTGCTGTTCTAGGTTAAAGGGTGAATCTGGCCCTAATAGCTCGTTTGTTAAAATGCTAGGGGATATGTTTAACTCAAAATGAAACAGTTTTGATTTGATGCCGCAACCATCAAAGACAATCGCCCAGCCCTTTTTCGAACCATCAGTAGCGTCTTCTTTTGGCATTCGCCAGCATACCCCTTTAATATTGACATATCGTGTGCCGTCGGCGTCTTCTGTGATGGGATAGTTTGTGTTGTCGCTTTTATCTACACCTTTTAAATATTCTTGTTGAGCGGCTTTTGATTCCGCTATTTTTTGTCGTAGTTCTTTTGAAAAGATTTTACTGGTCGCTTGTATATCTGCATCGGGTGATAATGATATTTTGGAGATGTCCAGCAACTCAGGTTTGTCGATGAGGTTTTCTGTTTGTTGGCTTGTTAATAAGTGAGTATCTAAGCCATGGCGATTACCTGCGGGTACGGAAAGGCCATTACGCTTTACTGTACCAAACTGGCTATCCTGCTTATTCTTCTTCTGGATGCTATCAGAGGGGGAAGTACTTTGGAAAAACTCCGCACCTTGTTTTGTTGTTGAGTCTGCTGCTTTTGCTGGATCTGTCCTTGGGGTGATATGACGTTCTGGATCCGTGGCGTTAGAAGATTGTTCAGATGTCTTTATGTCTAAAGCTGACGTTTGCTCTTGTTTATTGGTTGAGGTTTGTGCTTGCTCTTCTGGCTTGAGCAAAGACACCTCTAACGTTTTTTTTGACGTTAAAGCTGAAGGCTTCAATAAGTCCAACCAGTTTTGGTCTTTGCTTGCAAACAAAATAAGACCATGGATGGCGATGGCGCAGAATAAGGCTATCAGCCAAGATTTTTTGATGCTGCTGCTTCTGTGTATGGGCATATGGTTGTTTGAAAGCTGGAAATAAGCTTCTCTATCTAGTCCTTGTTGCTGTATCTCTATAGCTGGGTGTCAATATAGCAGATTCAAGTCCATAAGTTATTTGTCATCTTCGTAAAGAATATTGTTTTAAATGTATGCTTAGGGTTGGGAAACGAGATGGCTACCAGTATACTGTTGAAATCAAAAACTAAAGAGATAAAGACGATGTTTAAATGGTTTTCTGTGCTTATCTTAGCTGTGTTTCTCAGTGCTTGTGGTAATAAAGGCCCCCTTTATCTACCAACTAGTGGGACAGCGACCCAGCAAGAATCGTCTTCGACTAATTGAGGATTCCCCTTTGGACTTTTTTAATTATAACAATGGCCTATTGCAAGCAGAGAATGTTGCATTAACGCAAATTGCAGAACAATTTGGCACCCCTTGCTACGTGTATTCCCGTGCAACCTTTGAGCGGCACTATAACGCCTACGCTGAAGCTTTTGCTTCACATCCTACGTTGATCTGCTATGCAGTAAAAGCCTGTTCGAATATTGCTATTTTGAATGTGTTGGCTCGCCTTGGTTCTGGATTTGATATCGTCTCGATTGGTGAATTAGAGCGAGTCTTGAAGGCGGGAGGTGACCCCTCTAAAGTCATGTTTTCGGGTTTAGGTAAGCAAGCCCATGAGATGAAGCGGGCTTTAGAGGTTGGTATCCACTGTTTTAATGTGGAGTCCGAAGCAGAGCTTTACCGCCTTAATGATGTGGCTGGTGAAATGGGCAAAGTGGCTCCGGTTTCGTTGCGTGTAAACCCCGATGTGGACGCGAAAACCCACCCGTATATTTCTACGGGCCTAAAAGAAAACAAGTTTGGTATCGATATTCAAGATGCCGTACGCATTTATAAAATTGCCCATAAGCTACCCAATTTGAATGTAATGGGTGTGGATTGCCACATCGGTTCACAGTTAACAGAACTGACACCTTTCTTGGACACATTTGACCGTCTGATTGGACTGGTGGACGAGTTGGCGGAAGCGGGTATCACTATTAAACATTTGGATCTAGGTGGTGGCCTGGGTGTTCGTTATCGCGATGAAGTGCCGCCTGAGCCTGCGGAATACGCGAAGCTGATTCTTGAAAAAGTGAAAGATAGACCTGTCACGCTTGCTTTTGAACCAGGTCGCTCTATTGCGGCTAATGCTGGTATTTTATTGACTAAAGTCGAATTTCTTAAGTGTACACCTCATAAGAACTTTGCAGTGATTGATGGTGCAATGAATGATTTGATTCGCCCCTCTCTCTACGGTGCGTGGATGAATATTGTTCCCGTTTCTCTGGCACCGACTCCAGAGGGTGTACGTACTTATGACTTGGTTGGTCCTGTGTGTGAAACCGGAGACTTTCTAGGTAAAGATCGAGAGTTGGACATTCAAGCAGGTGATTTACTGGCTGTGCGTTCTGCTGGTGCCTATGGATTTACTATGTCATCGAATTACAACAGCCGCAGCCGTGCCGCAGAAGTGATGGTGGATGGGGACAACGCTCACTTGATTCGTGTTCGAGAAACAATAGAGCATCAATTGGCCGGCGAGCAAGTATTGCCCGACTAAGGAGTACGCTGTGTTGTTAAAATTTACCAAGATGCATGGGCTTGGAAATGACTTTGTTGTGGTGGATGCAGTTTCCAGAAAAGTATTTTTTAATAAGCAACAAATTCAGCGTTTAGGTGATCGTAACCGAGGGATTGGTTTTGATCAGCTATTGATCGTTGAGCCACCTACTCATCCTGATATGGATTTCCGTTATCGTATCTTTAATGCGGATGGATCTGAGGTTGAGCATTGTGGTAACGGTGCTCGTTGCTTTGCCAAGTTTGTTTTGGACCGCGAGCTGACGAACAAGCGCATTATCAATGTGGAAACCAAGCGAGGCCATATTCAGCTACGTGTAGAGGAGGCAGGCTTGGTGACGGTTGATATGGGAGCGCCAAGTTTTGACCCTAAAGATTTGCCTTTCACTGCTGAAAAGCAACTAGGTTTATATACGATTGAGGCGAGGGGCGAGTTCCATCAAATAACGCCAGTGTCCGTCGGTAATCCGCATGCCGTTTTAAGAGTGGATGCTTTATCTGATGAGTTGGTATCGACAGTTGGGCCGATATTAGAGTCTCATGAGCGCTTTGAAAATCGGGTTAATGTTGGCTTTATGCAAGTCATTAACTCTGAAGAGATTGCTTTACGAGTCTATGAACGTGGTGCTGGTGAGACTCAGGCCTGTGGAACGGGGGCTTGTGCAGCGGTTGTGGCTGGAATCAAACAAGGCTGGTTGGCTCCAAGAGTCACGGCGCATTTGCGCGGTGGTGATTTACACATCGAATGGCAAGGCGAGGGCTGTCCTATTTTAATGACAGGCCCTGCTGAGAAAGTGTTTGAAGGGCAAATTTATCTATAGAGGAAATATGAAAGAAGAGGATGTCGTTCAGTACCTATCAAAGTCGCCGGATTTTTTTGTTAAAAATCCTGATCTATTGGAGAGTTTAACGCTTCCTCATCCGGTGCGTGGTAATGTTATTTCATTACTTGAGTACCAAGTTTCATTGCTTAGAAAAACGACGGCGAGTTATCGCCAAGAGTTTGAACGCTTGGTTGAGGTGGCTCGGCAAAATGAAGCGATTATGCAAAAAACCCGTCGCCTTATTTTGGCTGGGGTAGCCTGTTCCTCATTGGATGACTTGGTCATTGTGATTGATGATATGGTGAGGGAGGAGTTCGATGCATCTCACCATGCTTTGTTATTATTCGATACTAACCGAGGATCGTCGATCCGATATTGTTCCGAAGAAGAGAGAAATAAACACCTTAATGGTTTGCCTAGTTTAAAAAGAAGCTCTTGTGTGTTGTTAGACAAAACAGCAATACAGTTTTTATTTCCTGAAACCCATCGTCTTATCCTCTCGACGGCATTGGTTCCTATTCTTGGCTCCCAAGAAAATGAAAAGGACTGCATTGGTATATTGGTTTTGGGATCTCAGTCCCCCTATACGTTTTCTAAGGAAAAAGAGACACTCTTTTTGCAATATCTTACTGAGATGTTAAGTGGGATTTTTCAGAGGTTAATCGAATGAAAAAGTTAGTGGCCTTTGATTTAGACAATACTTTATGGGATGTTGATCCTGTGATTGTGCGTGCTGAATACGCTATGGAGTCTTGGTTTAATGAGCGATTTCCTGGCTTTATGTCGCTTTTTACGGCCTCGAATCGTTTGGACATTCGTAATGCTCTAATCGCACAAACACCTTCTCTAGGGCTTAATGTCACATTATTACGCTATGAAACCTATAAGCAAGCACTTAAACAATTTGGATTGTCGAGCGAAGAGTCTGCCATCGTTGCAGAGTCGGCGATGATGGTTTTTTCTGAGTGGCGACAAAAAGTCGATCTATACCCGCATGTAAAAAATGTTTTAGAAGTACTTCGCCAGGATTATCAATTAGTTGCTATTAGTAACGGAAATGCGGATGTATATCATCCTTATATTGGATTGGCATCGTATTTTGATTTTGCGATCCGAGCGGATCAAATAGGTGCGGCTAAGCCTGACCCAATACTTTTTGAAATAGCCTTGAAAAAAGCAGAAGTTGACTATACTCAGATGGTTCATATTGGCGATCATCCTGTTGATGATGTTTCTGGGGCAGCAGCGGCAGGAGTAAAAGCGATTTGGTTTAATCGCCATGGTGCTCGGCGCTGGGATGAATCCTGGGGCGTGCGAGCAGATGCAGAAGTTCATTCGTTGCTTGAATTACCGGATGTGATTAGGTCTTTATTACAATAGTGCTTTTCTATTGTCTTATTAGAAGTAACTCATGTTTACGCTAGGTGTTTAGTGTTATACTAAGCTCATTCATTAGTTAAAACTGATTTTAAGGAATTACCATGGGTGACAATACTATCCAAATTACAGACGCTCAGTTCGAAGAAGAAGTGCTGAAGTCTGACCTGCCTGTCGTTGTTGATTTTTGGGCTCCTTGGTGTGGACCTTGCAAAATGATCGCGCCAGTCCTTGAAGACATTGCTGCGGAATACGAAGGCAAACTAAAAGTTGTTAAGTTGAACGTCGATGAGAATACAGAAACGGCACCTAAATACAATGTTCGTGGTATCCCAACTTTGCTAGTTGTTAAAGGCGGTGAAGTGGTTGGTACGAAAGTGGGTGCAGTCTCTAAAACACAACTTACAGACTTTATCAACGGTGCTATCTAATCTGAAGTGATGGATTGGATAACATTTTGAATATAAAAAAGCAGTCATCTATGGCTGCTTTTTTTGTTTGGCTTGTCCTGTTCTTTTAATCCTCTAGTAAAGCTAATTGCTCAGAAAAAGCTGGGGAATGAGAACTTGCTAATGTAGCGACCATCTTCTGAGCATAAGGTAGGTAGCGTTTCAAATCTGATTTTGGCATTGGGTCATCATTGGGAAGTTTTACTGTTACTGGATTTTTGTGGACACCATTGATGCGAAACTCGTAGTGAAGGTGAGGTCCCGTTGCCCAGCCTGTCTGTCCAACATAAGCAATGATATTACCTTGCTTAGTATATTTTCCGCGTTTTATGTTTCTTGCGAAGCCCTTCAAATGGGCATAAAGCGTTTGGTAACCTTTTCCATGATCAATAATGACGACGTTTCCATAGCCTCGTTGTTTTCCTGCAAACGCAATACGTCCATCTCCCGCTGCTTTGACTGGCGTACCGCTCGAAGCTGCATAGTCCACGCCACGATGAGGGCGACTGGTTTTAAAAATAGGATGGAGTCTATTCGGATTAAAAACAGATGATATTCGAGTAAAATCGACAGGGGTCCTTAAAAAGGCTTTTCGCATGGCCAAACCGTCAGGGGTATAGTAGTGGACTCCCTTTTTAGATTGATAGCGAATGGCCTGATAAACGCGTCCATTGTTGATAAACTGTGCGGCCAAAATGTTACCATGACCAATGCGCTGACCATCCAATAACTTGTCTTCATAGAGAATGCTAAAGCGGTCTCCTTTGCGAAGATCCAATGCAAAGTCAATGTCCCAACCAAAAATGTTCGCCATATTAATAAGTAAGGACTCGTCGATATCTGCCAGCATACCATCAACAAATAAAGAGTCGTTAATAGTGGCTTCTTTATAAGTGTGAATAATATCTGGAGTTTTAGTTACTGTATGTCGATGAAAGGTGTCGTTGTCTCGTTCAAACTGTACACTCTCCAATTGATTTTGAATGAGAGTGAGTTGGCGAAGCTGTCCTGATTTTGGGTCTATTTGGAAGGTGAGTTGCTGGCCTGGACGCATTCTCATCAAGTCCCCATCTTTTTTATCCGCTAGAGAGACTTTATAGATATCCTGAGCAGAGATTTTGTATTTCGAGAGTAAGGTAGAAAGCGAATCTCCACTTGCGATTTTAACTTTATGTAGGGATGGACTGATCGTAGTGGTTGTGCTGTTTAGAGAATTGACGTCTGTTTCATAGGATAGACTGTTTTTAGCTTGTTTATTGGCTGTCTGAGAAGAGGTGTCCGAGGGCGAAAGGGGCTGTGGTTTCGCTTCGATGGAAAGTGTTTGGTTGCTTTGCTTTTTCTTTTCTGGAAAGGCGACCAGCAGTATGATGATCATTGTGCTTATAACCGCAATCAGAAAAATATGTTTCGATGGTAGTATATTGGCCAAAATGAATATCCAAAAATCTTTATTAAACCCTTATAATCCTACCAATATTACTTTTATAATTGAAAGCTTTATCAAAATTAACTTTAGGAAATGGATCTAAAAATGACAGTAAGCAGTAATGATCTTTTAACAGACTTGCAAGCTCGTGGGCTGATCGCCCAAATGACAGCCGAAGAAGAGCTGAAATCTCATATAGCTGGTGGAAGTCGTACGCTTTATTGTGGTTTTGATCCAACGGCTGATAGCTTGCATCTTGGTCATCTTGTTCCTTTGTTGGTGCTAAAGCGCTTTCAAGATGCTGGACATAATCCCATAGCGCTTGTCGGTGGGGCAACTGGTCTGATCGGCGACCCAAGTTTCAAAGCCGCAGAGCGTCAACTGAACACGGCGGATGTTGTGGCAAGTTGGGCTGAGAAAATTCGTAGCCAAGTGAGTCAGTTTATCAAGTTTGATGGAGTGCCAAACCCTGCCCGTGTGGTGAACAATTTGGACTGGGCGGGGCAAATGAATGTATTGGATTTTTTGCGTGATATTGGTAAGCACTTCTCCGTAAATGCCATGATCAACAAAGAATCTGTTCAGCAGCGCCTGAATCGTGAGGGCTCCGGTATTTCCTTTACTGAATTCTCTTACGCTTTGCTACAGGGTATGGACTTTTCCGAGTTGAATCGTGCATACAATTGTACCATTCAAGTAGGTGGTAGTGATCAATGGGGGAACATCGTTGGAGGCATCGATTTATCTCGTCGTCAAAACCAAACACAAGTATTTGGTATGACTGTACCGCTCGTAACAAAAGCAGACGGCACAAAATTTGGTAAAACTGAATCGGGTGCCATTTGGCTTGATCCAACTAAAACAAGTCAATACGCTTTCTACCAATTCTGGATGAATACAGCGGATGCAGACGTTTATAAATTCCTCAAGTTCTTTACCTTCTTAAGCCTTGAGGAAATCGATGCCATTGAAAAAACAGACCAAGAAAGTGCGGGTAAACCGCAAGCACAAGCAGTTTTAGCGCGTGAAGCGACTCGCCTTGTACATGGTGAAGAGGGGTTACAAGCGGCAGAGCGTATCACTCAAGCGCTGTTTAGTGGTGAAGCTGATCAACTAAGTGAACAAGATTTAGCGCAAATTCAGCTAGACGGTTTGCCAAGCAGCTCCTTAGTGGGTATTGATCTTGCGGAAACCCCGCTAACAACGCTGATGGCGGACGCTGGTTTGGCCGCAAGTGGTAAACAAGTAAAAGATGCCTTGCAACGCAACTCTGTGTTTGTAAATGGCGTGTCGAAAGGTATGGAAGATAATATGAGTGCGGCAGACATCTTTGCTGCTGATAATGGCTACTACAATAAATACTTCCTTGTGAAATTGGGTAAGAAGAAGCATCACTTATTTGTTCTTTAATCTAACCTACCGGAAGATTGATAAAAAAAGGCGCTTGTGCGTCTTTTTTTGTTTGATAAATAGCCAATTCTGGAGTTTTTTCTCTATCAAAAAGTCAGTTTGATGACAAAACACAATTAATTGCTAGAAAAGAT
>NZ_JAEMUI010000014.1 GCF_016461715.1 Marinomonas spartinae
CCTTATAATAAAATACCAATTACAGAGACAACTATTGCGAATAGGGCTATTGTTGTATTTATTCTAAAATTTAAAGTATTTTCGATATTTGCAATATTGCTTTCAAAATTAGATAAACTTTTTACAAATACTTGTCTGGCATTTGCAACTACAATACTTTGAGAGGCCAGCCGATCAACTGCATCATTTCCACCATGTGCTCTGGATACTGATTTTATCAACTTGAGCTGAGCCGTATATATTTTATCTGCATTTTCAAGTGATGTATAAAAATCTGTAAGGCTTAACTGAGCATCTGTAATGATTTTTTTTGGGAACATACTCAGCAGTCTTCTTTCAGATGTCGCAAGAGTTCGACTAGCCTCATTTACAGACTTTGCACCTTTCACATAGATAGATATTGCTTCGTTCAACTCATCCATGGAACATCTCCGTTTTATAATAGTTTAATAATGCGCATGCGCATTTATCCAATAAATCGGCGTGCGCGTTATTCTGGTCTTAGCCTTTTAGATAAATTAAGCTAACATCATGATTTATATAAAATAATAGATCATAATGAGCGTTCAGGCTTCGGCTTAAACAAGCATGATTGTTTTGTCTAATAACCGTGCATCAGGAGGAGAGAAATATGTGGCTTTCGTCATCCTAGACGCCATGTTTACACTCTAATCTATTTTCAAATAAGTACCAATTAGAACATGTTGATATTTGATTCAGCGCAGGGTCAAAGCCCTTTTCGTGAAAGCATTTCAGAATAGTTAGGGTTAATCAGGTCGAAAAGGTGTTCGACCCCTTAATCCAATGAGGTAACCATTGTTGGACTGAAGTCCAACCTACAAATCGTCTTCGACGCAACGAAGTTGCGCGACTTTATGGTGTTTCAGAGTCAGTTAAAAATACCTTGTCTCCTATCCTCAAAACCAATCTATGCCTTGATGGGGCTCTGCATTGACAGCATGATGTCTCCATGAGGAAACGAGGCGCTGCCCTTAAAAGCGAATTTTTGGTTACTTTTTGGGCGCTTGCAAAAAGTTACCCGCTCAGCAGAGCGGAATAAAGCTCATAAATACAAAGCAATTGAGAGACGACAAACAGAACAACCCCATCCTAACCTTCCCCTTAAAAAAGGGGAAGGGACTTAGTGATTAGTCGCGCCACACACGGCAATGCCCGTTCAGCACTCTCTACTCGACTAAAAAATGTTCAAAATTTGTTTAATAAATAAAAATTGTCGACAATACAACTTGATAAACACCAAAAATAAGATTAAAACTGCATATATTGTCAACAATAAATAGAACACGTAGCCATTATGAGTAACCTTGTTTCTGTCAAATTTGCCACCTTATCGGAAGACATCGCCCAGCAGTTAAGTCGTGCCATCGTTCAAGGTCATATTCCTCAAGGCAGCAAAATTTCTGAAGCGGAATTAGCCAAACAATACGGTGTATCAAGAGGGCCGCTTAGGGAGGCCATTGTTAAATTAGAAGGTCTTGGCTTGGTCACTCGCACGGCAAACGTGGGGGCACGGGTGATAGAGCTCAATATTGATGACATGTTAGAAACCTTTGCTATGCGAGAAGCATTAGAAGGCATGGCCGCTAGGCTGGCGTCGGAAAAAATGCCCGAAGAGGAAGTCACTCGATTATATCATCTGCTAGACGAGCACCAAGCCTATCTGGATGCGAACCACGATGAGCATTATGTGCAACAAGGAGGTAACGACGATTTTCATCTCCGCATCATTCACGCTAGCGGCAACACCAAGCTTATTCGTCTATTAACAGAAGAGCTGTATGCCGTTATCCGCATGTATCGACATCACACGGCGGATCAAAGACGCGACCCGCGCCAAGCGTTGCGTGAGCACAGGGCCATTTTAGACGCCATAGCCAATCACGAAGGCGACCTTGCTGAATTACTGATGCGTCGGCATATCAGCCGTGCCAGTCAATTGCTGAAACAAGCCATGGAGCAATGCCTCGTTAAGCCTTAACCCAAAAGATAAAGAGAAAGGGAGAAAAATAATGACAAAACACTCAGCAGGATTACGTTTTAGACAAGCAGTACAGGAGCACGCCCCTTTACAAGTGGTGGGCGCGGTGAACGCCTATTGTGCCATGATGGCAGAGCAAACAGGGCACCATGCCATTTACTTGTCCGGCGGCGGTGTCTCCAATGCCTCCTACGGTTTACCAGATCTGGGCATGACGGATTTACATGATGTTCTAGAGGATGTACGGCGCATTACTTCCGCTTCGGACTTGCCCTTATTAGTCGATATCGATACGGGCTTTGGTGGGGCTTTTAATATCACCAGAACCATACAGCAAATGGAAAGAGCCGGTGTTGCAGCGGTACACATTGAAGACCAAGTCCAGCAAAAACGCTGTGGTCATCGCCCGAATAAAGCCATCGTCAGCCAAGACGAAATGGTCGATCGCATAAAAGCTTGTGTCGATGCTCGTCATGATGAAAGTTTTGTCATTATGGCCCGCACGGATGCCCTCGCCGTAGAAGGTATGGAATCGGCCATTGAACGGGCAATTGCCTGTGTGGAAGCGGGTGCCGACATGATTTTCCCAGAAGCCATGATTACCTTGGAGCAATACAAAGAATTTGTCGAGGCCGTCAAAGTGCCTGTCTTGGCCAATATCACCGAATTTGGCGCCACTCCGCTGTTCAGTAAAGAAGAATTAGCCAGCGTTGGGGTAGGTTTGGTGCTCTACCCCTTGAGCGCATTTCGCGCCATGAATAAGGCTGCCCTTAACGTTTACCAACACCTACTGAACGATGGCCACCAACGTAACGTGGTCGACAGTATGCAAACACGTAACGAGCTTTACGACTTTCTCAACTATCATGAATACGAAGACAAATTAGACGAGCTTTTCTCTAAAAAATAAACTCTCTCTAAACAATAACAATTAAAGTAAGGAGTAGAAACATGGCTAAAGTTCTTTCCGGCGCAGGCCTACGCGGCCAAAGCGCAGGCCAAACCGCACTCTGTACCGTCGGTAAAGCCGCCGCAGGATTAACCTATCGTGGCTACGATATTGATGTATTAGCCGATAAAGCGAGCTTTGAAGAAGTCGCCTATCTTTTATTATACGGTGCACTGCCGAACCGTGCTCAGCTGCGAGACTATGAAGCAAAACTTATGGGCTTGCGAGCCTTACCTGAAACCCTCAAAAAAGCCTTAGAACTGATTCCCGCAGAAGCTCATCCAATGGATGTCATGCGCACGGGCTGTTCCTTTTTAGGCAATCTAGAGCCAGAGCAGGACACCGAAGAAACGCACCATACAGCGAATCGTTTGATCGCCGCCCTACCCGCCATCGTGTTGTATTGGTATCGCTTTATTCATGATGGTGTGCGCATTGATACCCTCAATGACCATGTTCCTTCCTTGGCGGGGCATTTCCTCACCATGTTGCACGACAAAGCCCCTAGCGCGCTTCATGCAAAGGTCATGAACACCTCGCTGATCTTGTACGCAGAGCACGAATTCAATGCCTCGACCTTCACGGCTCGGGTATGCGCTTCCACGTTGTCAGACATGTATTCTTGTGTCACAGGTGGTATTGGCAGCTTACGCGGCCCGCTTCACGGCGGCGCAAATGAAGCGGCAATGGACATGATCGAACCTTGGCAAACCCCAGACGAAGCCGAAGCTGCGCTACTGCAAAAACTGGCTAATAAAGAAAAAGTCATGGGCTTTGGTCATGCTATTTACAGCGATCGAGATCCACGTAATGACATTATTAAAAAATGGGCGAAAAAACTCAGTGAAGACGTCGGCGACGACCACTTATACGCGGTGTCTGAACGCTGCGAAGCGGTTATGTGGCGTGAGAAGAAGCTCTTTTGTAATGCGGATTTTTTCCACGCCAGCGCTTACCGCTTCATGGGCATTCCCACTAAGCTATTCACGCCGATTTTCGTTTGCGCCCGAGTGACAGGCTGGACCGCCCACGTCATGGAACAGCGCGCTAACAATCGCATTATTCGCCCCAGTGCCGATTACATTGGACCTGACCATGCGGATTGGGTGGATATTGACGACCGTCCTTAAGCGAAAAATAGACAAGAGAAATACTAAGTAAGGATCAAAAATGAGTGCCAACGTAGACCAAAACAACCGTCCGGATTACGACCAAGTCATCCAGGACATCGCCGATTATGTACTGAACTATAAAATAGAAAGCCAAGAAGCCCTGGATACCGCTCGTAACTGTTTAATGGATACCCTCGGCTGTGGTTTACTCGCCCTGCGCTTTCCTGAATGTACCAAGCATCTTGGCCCCATTGTGCAAGGCACAGTTGTCCCCAATGGTGCCCGCGTTCCCGGCACGTCTTTGTCCCTCGACCCAGTCAAAGCCGCGTGGGACATAGGCTGCATCATTCGTTGGTTGGATTACAACGACACTTGGCTAGCCGCCGAGTGGGGACATCCTTCCGATAACTTAGGGGGCATTTTGGCGGTGGCGGATCACCTTTCCCAAGTACGTTTGTCAAAAGGCGAACAGCCGCTGACCATGCGAGATGTCTTAGAAGGCATGATCATGGCCCATGAGATTCAAGGCGTCATCGCCCTCGAAAACTCATTCAACCGTGTGGGCTTGTGTCACGTTTTATTGGTACGGGTTGCCTCGGTTGCCGTAGTAACCAAAATGATGGGAGGCGACAGGGAGCAAATCATGGCAGCGATTTCCCAAGCATGGGTGGACGGTTCCGCCCTGCGTACCTATCGCCATGCGCCTAACGCAGGCTCTCGTAAATCGTGGGCGGCGGGGGATGCCACTTCACGAGCCGTTCGCTTAGCCGATATGTCCATGCGAGGCGAAATGGGCATTCCCGGTGTATTAACGGCGCCACAGTGGGGGTTTTATGATGTGTCTTTCTCGAAAACCAACAAAGACCAAACCATCAAACCAGAAGCGCAACGTCAGTTTGCTTTTTCACAAGACTACGGCACTTACGTGATGGAAAATGTCTTGTTTAAAATCTCTTTCCCGGCGGAGTTCCATGCCCAAACGGCAGCGGAAGCCGCTGTGATACTGCACCCCCAAGTGAAAGACCGCTTGGCAGACATTGATAAAATCGTCATTCGCACCCATGAATCGGCCATTCGTATTATTTCTAAATCCGGCCCGTTGGCAAACGCTGCCGACCGCGATCACTGCTTGCAGTACATGGCCGCCGTTCCATTAGCCTTTGGTCATTTAATTGCCGAACACTATGAAGATGACTTCCATGACGCCAACCCCATCATCGATGAACTGCGTGATAAAATGGAAATCGTCGAAGACAAACGCTTCTCTGCCGAATACCTAGAAGCCGACAAACGCTCCATTGCCAACGCCATTCAAGTGTTCTTTAAAGACGGAAGCAGCACAGAAGAAGTGGTAGTGGAATACCCTGTTGGGCACCGTCGTCGTCGCGAAGAAGGAATTCCGCTTTTGGAGAAGAAATTCAAAAACAACTTGGCAACGCGCTTTCCGAACCGCCAATGCCAAACCATCTTTACTCTGTGTAAAGATCAAGCCACGCTAGAAAGCACGCCAGTTAACCGCTTTATGGATTTATTTGTCATCGCTTAACAGTCCAAGACATTGATTTCCATACATTCAACGAGGGCGCTTAAATCATTAAGCGCCCTCATTATTTACTCCCGACTGAAACCGCCAATTAAACAGCCAGTAGACAGAAAAGACTCAAACAAACTCGGACGCAGCATCCGCTAGTGCTTCCCATAAATAGTGCGAGCTAGCCAAGTCAGACAGTAAGAGAAAAAATTCCCCATGGCTGTCGCTGTCTTGTTTCGTCACTATCCCATTGGTACGAGCAACTGACGTTTGAGCAACACTCCCCAATGGGAAGGCATCGCTTCTTAAATCAACGCCGCACACTTTGGAAAACATGGCTGCCGTTTGCTCGCCTTTAAACAAGAAGCAAGCATGGCTATGTTGACAAAATAAGCGATACACATCCTCTAACCCTTTCGCGTCAAACTCCAGCGTTTCAATCAATTCATGATAGGTATTGTCAAGATCCACTAACCAAAACTCGGATTTACTTAGCCGTAATACGACCAAACCATGCTCAAAGAGAAGGGATTGATTTGGCTTACTGGGAATCGGCAGTCCGTGCGACATCAGAAAACTTTCTGCCCCCATTCCCCGAAAACCCACTCTCGAATACAGGGTACAATCCTGACGTTGGATACTAGAGGTAAGTGACTCAGTATTAGTTACATCCAGCAGACTTTTGCGCGAGTTGGGTACCGCACTTAAGTTAAAAAATTCCATTACAACACCTCCTGACGCGCATTATTTGCATCATAAAAGGGTAATTTCACGACTTCTGCCATCACGATTTCCCCCTTATCCACTCGAATTGGAAATCTTGAACCGACCTCCTGCTGATCAACCCCGACAAAGGCCATGCCAATGTTTGCGCCAATCGTACTGGAATACTCTGAAGAGGTAACATTGCCCGTAATGGCGCAATCTGCTTGACTGGCATTGGCCAAGACGAGATGACCCTCTTTAGGTCGTGTTGCTTGGGCATCTAATTTAAAACCAACCAATTTTCGCGTCTGTTGTCGCGCCATAACAATATCAACCGATCGACTGCCAACAAAGAAAGGCTTCTTGCGGTTAATCGCCCAATGCAAAGAAAGCTCACCGGGGTGAGACATGCCATCGGTATCTTGGCTTACAATGATATGGCCTTTTTCTAGGCGCAATAATCGCTGAGTTTCAACACCAAATGGCTTCATATCAAACTCTTGACCGACCTCCATTAAGCGATCCCAGATACCTTCGCCAAACAAGCTAGGCATATGTATTTCATACCCTAATTCGCCGACGAATCCGACCCTTAATAAACGCACGGGCACACCGTCTATGGTGCCTTCTTTGTAAGCTAGATAGGGAAAGGCTTCATTGGAGAAATCCACATCAAAACACACCTTACTCAACACTTTTCTCGCTAGAGGACCTGCGACATTAACGGCAGAAAAAGCCGATGTGACATTGGCTATATCGACGCTTAAACGCCATTGGGCGTTCCATTTGGTCATTTCACGATACACGGCATCGACACCACTGGTGGTTGCCGTAATGTAAAAATGGTCTTCAGCAAGGCGACAAGCAACCCCATCATCCACCACAACGCCCTGCTCATTCGTTAAAACAGCATAGCGTGTTTTGCCAATGGGCTGTTTCAAGAAGCCAAACGTATAAATACGGTTCACAAACTCTGCGGCATCTGGGCCTCGAACTTCTAGGCCACCCAAGGTACTGACATCAATCATACCAACCCTATTACGAACCATTTGTGCTTCCTGCTGAATCAACTGATCGCGATTCTCTGGATGACCGTAATAGGCTGGGCGACGCCAAATACCCGCCGGAATCATATGAGCCCCCAGTTCGAGATGACGTCTATGCATTGGCGTATGTTTATGAGGACTGAATATACGACCGGCAATGTTGGCTAATTTTTCGGGAACAAAAGGTGGTCTAGCGGTTGTCACGCCAGTTTCGGTCACGCTTCGGTTCGTTGCCTCGGCGACCAATCGAGCGGTCGGTAATGCAGAATGACGACCTTGAGATGGCCCCATCCCAACAGTGGAAAATCTTTTGACTAATTGAATATCCCGATAACCTAGACGAGTCGCATTGACGATGTCTTTAGCTTGTAGGTCTTCATCAAAATCGACAAAATCTTTGCCCTTCGGGTGTTTGAAGATAGGCCAAGGAAAGTTCGTCTGCTTAACACAAGACACCGCTTCTGGCTCGCTACTTGGGATACCCAATGATGTCAAACTTTTGTATGCGGCTAACTGGCCATCGCGGATGACGGCGTCTAATTCATGAACACCATTTGCAGACCCTGCCACATAGAGGTTTGTCGGCAAGTTAGTCAATGAAAAACGCGCACTGTCATCGTTATAACTCAGCTTCGCGCCAGCCTGACAAAGCAATTGGTAAACGGGCATATAGCCTGCGGACATACATAACATGTCACAAGGAATCGTTACGCCACCAGCAGACACCTGCCCTGTTCCGGTGATGTCATGGACTTGAACGGCAGATAAATGCGTCTTATCCGAGCTTGGCAAAGCTTCATACACGGTGGCATTTAAGCGCACATTGATACCTTGTTGCGCCACTGCTTTTTGCAAGCTGTCATCCGCTCCATTGGTACGCATATCCACAATAAGAGGGACTTGCACACCATTTCTAACTAACGCCAGTGCACACAAATAACCATCATCATTGCCGGTTAAAACGACGGCTTTGTTTGCAGGTTTAATCGCATAATGGGACATAAGGCGCATGGCAGCACTCGACATCACCACTCCTGGCACATCGTTATTACGAAAGACAACATGTTGTTCAAACGCCCCTGACGCGACGATGCATTGCTTGGCTCGCGCTTTATACATGCGATTGCCCTGAATAATGGGCAAATAGTTATCGGTAAACCAGCCATTACAAGTCGCGTTATTCAATACCGTGATATTGGAGTGATTTAAAACCTGCTCTGTAAGCTGAGTTCTTAACTCGTTGGCCCGTAAACCTTCAACATCAAAACGATGATAGGTCAAAGCCCCCCCTAAAATAGGGTTTTCATCAACCAATAACACCGTTGCGCCAGCATCAGCGGCTTTTAATGCCGCAGCAAGACCCGCTGGGCCGGCACCGATCACTGCAATATCATGAAACAGATAGGCTTTATCATGATAGACAGGCTTAAAGGTAAGATCAGCAAAGCCTAAACCTGCTTTTTTGCGTATAAAGGGTTCCCATTTATCCCATACCCCCTTAGGTTTATAAAATGCACGGTAATAAAACCCGACTGGCATAAACCGTCCTGCATAGGACAATCTTGCATCCTTATCTTTTTCCAGAGAGCCGTTATAATTTTGCCCAACCACATCCAAATCAGCACAAATAAGCTGCTTATCGGCTAAGACATTCGGCTCGCTTTTGAGCTGCACTAACGTATTCGCATCTTGACCCGCCATGGTTAATGGACCGCGTGGTCGATGGTATTTAAATGAGCGCGACATTAGCCACTGATCATTCGCGATCAAGGCACTGGCAATCGTATCACCTTCAAACCCTTGATAAGACCGCCCCTCGAACATGAAATTGATCACCTTGTCTCGCTTGATGTATAAACCTAAAGGGGCAGGTAGTCGATTCATGCTCATACTGGCTTCTCCTCAACGCTTGCAGGGGCGCTTTCAAACTCTACGCGTTTATTAAACAGCTCAGATGGATCATAGGTTTTAAGAATTTCATCACTGGCCGTATGACGCTCTGCAATAAACCAATAGCCAGAAGGTGAATGAAACCACCACTCGGTTACCACACGAACGGTATTTTCAGAATAAAACACATACTCAGCCCACTCTTTATCCGAACAGGTTAAAGCATTGGGCATGGTTTTCACTTCGCCACCATAAACAAATTCACTGATATTTCTTGGCCCATTTAACGGGCAGTTCATAATTTTCATAATGCCTCCTATTCTAGGAAATCACTTAGTGACTGGCCGCTGTGGCACCCATTTCATTCACTTGACGAAACACATCGAAACGATCCATAGAAAATGGCGCAATTAACTCTGGCACTTTGCCGCCACTAGCCACGAGCTCGGCCATTGATTTCCCGCAAATAGGGGTTGATTTGAATCCCCATGTCCCCCACCCGGCATCAAGGTAATAATTCTCAACGGGGCTTAAACCCATGATTGGACTGTAATCTGAGGTCATGTCTGTAATACCCGCCCATTGACGCATCAATTTCAAATTTGCCATAAACGGAAACATTTCCACCGCGCTTGCCATTAAGCTTTCTTTTAAATCAAGCGTCGAGCGTGTGTTATAAAGTGGATAAGGGTCAGATCCGCCGCCAAATACGATTTCACCTCGGCCTGTTTGCTGCACATAACAATGCAGTGCGGACGAACTCACCAATGGATCAAGGAAAGGTTTAACTGGCTGAGTCACCATGGCTTGCAGCGGATAAGTGGTAATCGGCATTTTAATGCCCGCCATGGCCGCAACAATGGAGCTATGACCCGCTACGGCTTGAACAATACAACCGCAAGTAACCGTCCCTCGGTTGGTTTTTACGCCTTTCGCCTTACCATTTTCGACAATAACATCCGTGACTTCCGTCAATTGATGAAGCTCGACGCCACGTTGCGTGGCTCCTTTGGCGTACCCCCAAGCCACAGCATCGTGCCGTGCTGTAGCCCCATCGATATGCCACAAGCCAGCTAGAATAGGCATGTCAGCCGGGTTCATATTTAAGGTTGGCACCAGTTCTTTAATTTGCTGAGGGTCAATAAGCTCAGTATTACCACCAAAGTGGGTATTCACTTCTGTACGCTGTCGAAATGAGCGAACCGTCGAATCCGTGTGGGCTAAAGTTAATTGGCCGCGAGAGGAATACATGATGTTAAAGTCGAACTCATTTGACAGCCCCTGAAACATATCAACGGACTCTTTATAAAACTTAACCCCTTCGGAGGTTAGGTAATTAGAACGAATAACCGCCGTATTTCGCGCTGTATTGCCTCCTCCAAGATACCCTTTTTCTAAAATGGCAATATTAGTAATGCCATGGTACTTGGCAAGATAGTAAGCCGTTGCGACACCGTGCCCACCCCCACCAATAATAACCACATCGTAATGCTGCTTGAGTTCAGTCGGTAATGGTAAGTCAGCATCATTTTCAAATGGATAGTCGTTTTTTAAACCGTATTTCAGTAATGAAAAAGGCATTTAGCAGCTCCTTAGAAAATCTAAATGGGTATTCGACTTAACACCTAGTTGAGTTGGTGTTGGGCAGCGGTTAACGTGTTCTGCATAAGGCAAGCAATGGTCATTGGACCAACGCCACCAGGAACAGGTGTTATTGCGGACACTTTTGAAAACACGTCGTGATAGTCGACATCCCCCACTAATTTTCTTTTACCATTCAATGAGATTTGATTGATACCAACATCGATGACAACGGCATTAGGCTTTAGCCAGTCTTCTTTAACCATCAGAGGTTGACCCACAGCCGCCACCACAATGTCTGCAGCACGGCAGATTTCTTCAATATGTTGCGTCCGAGAATGAACAATCGTCACGGTACAATGGGATTGCAAAAGCAAATTGGCAATCGGCTTCCCGACTATATTGGAACGACCAATCACCACAGCGTGCTTACCCGATAAATCATCAATATGTCGTTTCAGCATGATCATGCAACCCAGTGGTGTACATGGCACAAGGACTTGCTGACCAGTTACTAGCTTGCCAACATTCTCAGGGTGAAAACCATCAACGTCTTTTTCCGGTGAAATGGCTTCGATTACTCGGCTTTCAGACAAGTGTGCTGGTAAAGGAAGTTGCACCAAGATGCCATGGACAGAGTCATCTCGATTCAACTGATCAATTAATTCATCCAACTGTTGTTGAGTTGTTTCTGCTGGCAAATAATGTGCGATGGATTGCAGCCCAGCCTGCTCTGTACGTTTGATTTTATTGCGCACATACACAGCGCTTGCCGGATCGTCGCCCACTAAAACAACGGCTAATCCAGGCGTTACCTTATGTTTTAGTTTAAAAGCAGAGACTTCTTGCGCCACGTGTTGGACGATTTCATCTGCAAGCGCTTTGCCATCAATCATAACTGTCATGGTGCTCTCCACTGGTCTACTTAAAGACAACCGTTTTATTACCGTACATAAACACACGGTGCTCAAGATGCATCCTAACCGCCGTCGCCAATGCCACGGTTTCTGTATCGCGACCCACAGCAACTAACCGTTCGGGTGAATAAGTGTGATCTACAGGCTGGACGGACTGCGCTATGATTGGCCCTTCATCCAGATCCGATGTGACGTAATGTGCCGTCGCACCAATGAGCTTAACGCCCCGCTGATGAGCCTGATGATATGGCTTAGCCCCTTTAAACCCTGGCAAAAAGGAATGATGGATATTGATGGCTCGGCCATGTAGCTTTTTACAAAGCGCGTCCGATAAGATCTGCATATAGCGAGCTAGAACCACTAGATCCGTTTTGGTTTCTGTGATGATGTCCAGCAAAGCGGCTTCTTGTTCCGTTTTATTCTCTTTATTAACGGGTAAATGAACGAAACGAATGCCTTCTCGCTCCACCATCGGTCTTAGATCTTTATGATTTGACACCACGGCAGTGATGGTCATTGGCAATTCACCTTTGCGGTGACGGTAGAGCAGGTCATCCAGACAATGGTCAAACTTACTGACCATAAGCAGCGCTTTTACGGGCTGCTCTTTATCTAAAATTTCCCAGTCCATATTGAAGCGGGCAACCTGTTCGTCAAAGCCATTTCGAATTGACTCAATAGACTGAACATGGCCTTCTATTCGACACTCGGCGCGCATAAAAAAGCGACAACTCTCTTCGTCATCAAATTGATGCATTTCAGAGATATAGCAATCATGCTCGGCAAGATAAGAAGACACCGTCGCGACAATGCCACTGCTCGCATCACAAGAAGCCTTTAAAATAAAATCTTTAGACATACCGCCAAAACCTCAAATATGAAAATTTTCTTTATATATGAATAAAAAAGCTTGATTTTTTCACTTTAAAAATCAGTTGTTTTCAAATATATTAAATTTAAATATTTTTGAAAGTAAAAAGCCTAAAAACTTTAAAAAAACCAAAAACTAATACTTATACAAAAAAATTAATCATATATGGAATAAAATATGACAAAAAACACTGACTACCACGTTCCCGCGTTATCGAGAGGGCTACAAATAATTGAGATGTTTGACAAAGAAAAAAGGGTATTAAACACGCAAGATTTTGCTGACAATTTGGGAGTGAGTGCCTCCTCCACCTATCGCATTGTTCAAACTTTATTGGATATGGGGTATCTGAAGAAAGTCACTAGAAATGCTTACGAGCTAGGCCCCCAAATAGTGTCTCGCGGCTTTGCCTTTTTAGCGGGCAAAGACTTAGTTGATATCGCCGCCCCTCATCTAAATGAGCTAAGAGACAGAACGTCTATCTCCTGTCATCTAGGCATACGCGACGGATTAGAAACGGTCTACATATACCGATCTCAAGCCTCTCAACGCTTATCCGTTAACATTCCTCTCGGTTCACGCTTGCCTTGCCATACTAACGCTATGGGGAGAGTGCTCTTACAGCAACTCAGTGATATTGAACTCAATGCCATGTATCAAACCCAACAATTAGACACCTACCCTGGCCCCTACCCTCAATCATTTCCTGAGTTAAAAGCGCTTTTGAAAAAAGAATGGCAACAAGGCTACTCAAGTAATCGCTCTGACAACGCCACCGCCATTGCCGTACCAATCACGAATTATTTAGGCAAGATAGTCGCCGCCATTAATATATCGGGGGCAGACCAAGTCATGAATAACCAAGAACAATTTGAAGCCGCAAAAGAGGAGTTACTCAATACGGCAAAAGCGATTTCACAGTTAACCCCCTAAAAAAGGACATCACTAACACATTCAAGATAAGATCTTAGACGCATTCTTTTCAGTCTATTTCTCGGTATGAAGCAATCACTTCATTTGAAAAAGGCGATGTCTGAGTTTGCTTAAAGACACAGATAGCAAATATTTACCGCATTACAAAGGGATTCCCCATAGGTTCACTTGAGGTGCTGATCCAAGTGGTGCGGACTCTTATGTAATCTTGAATCGCCTGAATGCCCGCTTCACGCCCATAACCGGATTGATTAACACCACCAAAAGGGGCTATAGGAGACACCGCTCGATAGGTATTAACCCAGCATATGCCAGACTGAATTTGCTGAGAAACACGCATAGCACGAGCTAAATTTTCAGTAAAGACACCGGATCCAAGACCAAACTCAGAGTCATTCGCTAATGCAATGGCCTCTTCTTCCGTGTCAAAGCATGCTATGGATAAAACCGGGCCAAACAGCTCAACATGCAAGGTTTCAATATCGTTCGTCGGACACTCAACAATCGTTGGAGCAAAGTAATATGCAGACCCTAAGTCTGTTAAGCGTGTTCCTCCTGTTAGAATTTTGCCGCCTTGCTTTTTGGCTTTTTCTAACACTCGCTCAATGCCATCAATTTGCGCTAATGTACATAAGGGGCCGATATGACTTGTCGCATCCAATGGATTCCCCACCACAATAGCCGCGGTTTTTTCTAACAATCGAGCTAAAATTTTGGGGTAAATAGCTCGCTGCACATAGACTCGCGACCCCGCAACACAGGACTGACCCGAAGCGCCAAAATTACCTGCGATAATGCCGTTCGCCGCACTTTCAATATTGGCATCATCAAAAACTAAAATTGGTGATTTCCCTCCCAACTCAAGTGAAGTCACGGCGAAGTTATTAGCAGTATTTCTGACCACATGTTTTGCCGTCTCAGGACCACCAGTAAAGGCGAGACGATCAATGTCTGGATGAGAGGTCAGTGGAATCGCGCAACCTTCAGCATCACCCGTAATAACAGAGACAACACCACTTGGAAATCCAGCTTTCTCGATCAATTTGGCAAACTCTAAAATGGCAATTGGCGCCATTTCAGAAGCCTTGATCACCACGGTACAACCCGCCGCTAAAGCGGGAGCAAGCTTGGTGGCGGTTAAAAACATTTGCGCATTCCAAGGCACAACGGCCGCCACGACACCAATCGGTTCAGGCTTGGTAAACACATGCATATCAGGTTTATCGATAGGTAAGGTGTGACCTTCTATTTTGTCCGCTAAACCTGCGTAATAACGATAATAACTGGCTACGTACTTCGCCTGGCTTTTGGTTTCCGCTGCCAATTTACCGCTATCCGTCGTTTCTATTTCACCTAACACTTCCGAATGCTGCTCTAACAAATCGGCCAATTTATGCAGTAAAGCCCCCCGCTGTGTTGGATTTAATCCCCCCCACTCCTTCTTAGCAAGAGTTTGACGAGCGGCTTTAACGGCGCGATCAACATCTTCCACTTCTGCCATAGCAAAGGTTGCCCAGGGTTCACCAGTCGCTGGATTGGTTGTTGTCATAGAGCGAGCCTTTGCACCATCGACCCAGTCACCATCAATGAGCAACTTATAATGCGGTAACTTGTTATTAGACATCATGGGGTAACTCCTTAATTAAAAGCGGGCATGACTTCATCAATAAAGCGGCGTAGAGACGTTTCTTTCTCTTCACGACTCATACCAGAATCAGACCAATAGGCAAACTCATCATAACCAAGCGCTTCATAGTGCTTAAGGCGTTCAATGATCTGTTTTGATGTGCCTATCATAAGATCGTTTTTAATCGCTTCTTTTTTGTAGAACGGATGATTATCAATTTCTTCTTGAGTAAGAGGTTGGATTAAACCTTGACTGATTGGGCGTTCATTCTTAAACCAGGCACCAAAATAACAATAAAATTCATGTAACTTACTCGCCGCTTTGTCTGCCTCTATATCATCCTTTGCGACAAAAGCATGCTGCAAAATCATGATTTTAGTACGGCGGTCAAACTTAGCGCAGGCTTCATTGTACTTTTTAATGAGCCCTTCGACTTCTTCTAAACCTTGCCATAAAGGCGTAACTTGCACATTACAATCGTGACTAATGGCAAACTCATGACTATTAATATCCCGTGCGGCAATCCAGATTGGCGGACCATCTTCTGTTAGAGGTTTAGGTGATGACGTCGTTTTAGGAAAATTATAATGTTTGCTTTCTTGAGTATGATCTCCCTTCCATAGACCTTTAATAGCGGGCACCATTTCTCTTAAGCACTCACCAGCACTCCAAGCATCCATTCCGCCAGGAACCATACGCTCATATTCAAAAGCATAAGCGCCACGGGCAATGCCCAACTCCAGACGCCCCTTGGTGATGATGTCTGTCATCGCCGCTTCGCCAGCCAACTTTATGGGATGCCAGTATGGGGCAACAACCGTCCCCGTCCCCAAGCGTACATGCTGAGTTTGATGGGAGAGATCAATTAAATTCAAAAAGGGATTAGGTGCGATGGTAAAGTCCATACCATGATGCTCTCCTGTCCAAACCGTTGTCATCCCCCCTTCGTCAGCCATTTTACAAAGTGACATAAACTCATCGTAAAGGTCTTTTTGACGTTGCTGTTCATCTACTCTTTCCATATGGGCAAAAAGTGAAAATTTCATCGCACATCTCCTTCCAATTCATTACCGACATATAAACGGAAAACACCATTACTCTTTTCATGAACAAATCGAGTGACCATAGACGTTATATCTGAAGAGGCAAACACCACACCAGACAGCTCATCTATTGCAACGTACTCATAGCCTTCGATTTCTTTCTCTGTCGCACTCTCTGCACGATAAAACGCGACAAAGTTTCCAGCGGTAGACCTTTCATAAACAGAAAACACCTGCCCAACTTCCGCTTCTATACCTAAAGAAACAAGCATATTCTTTAGAGTTTGTAGAGAAGAGATATCTGTCTGCATTTTTCCTTGTGGTAAGCTGAAACCTTTGTCAGTTTTTTTCAACAACAGCTTGCCATTACATTCCACTAAAGCGCCAACTTGCGCATATTGTTCGTAAGCGATTTCTTCCGCTTTATGCTCCATGCCTAAACTAAAATAACCACCTTTAGCGTAACCGAGTCCAAACTTTTCATTGCTTGAAAAGTACTCAACTTTTCCCATCAACAATAAATGATCGCCCGCCTCAACTTTTTGGAAAGAGGAGCACGAAAAATGTGCTACCGCCCCCGCAATAAGAGGCGTCCCAAACTCGTCCGCGTGCCATTCCACCTCAGCAAAACGGTCGCCTTTGGAGCCCGCAAATGTATTTGATGCATGCTGCTGATCCTCGGCAAGAACACTAACGGCAAAATGATCACAAGATTCAAAGATCTCATAACTCGACAAACGCATCGCTGGGCAAACCAGTAATAAAGGTGGCTCCATTGATACCGATGTAAACGAGTTCGCCGTAAAACCAACTTTTTCTCCTGTTTTACTCACTGCGGTAACAACGGTGACGCCAGTCATAAAGGAACCAAACGCATTGCGTAGTTCGCGTACGTCAAAATCACTCATAAGACATCTCCTCTGATTGACTAAAGCAGCGAGAGGCAAAATCAATCATGATAGGGTTTATTTCATTTGAATGGGTCAATGGTGCCATATGTTTAGCATTTTCAATGATATATGACTGACCTTGTGGGCAGATGGTTGCCATACTCTCAGACATCGAAGGCTGAGAGTTGGGATCATTACGACTCGTAATGAATATGGCAGGCACTCCAAGGGCCTTTAGATCACTTTCGGCTGGGCCATCATTTAAACAAAAAACTTCATAGGCTTGTCGATAACCATCTAACGGTGCTTGGCTTAACCACTGACAACACAAGTCCGCGTAAAGAGCATCATCACCTTGTACTGGATAATCAAACCAACGAGTTACTGGGGCTGTCACATTTTGGGGGTTAATGTCATTTTTAATTTGCTGAACTCTTGCCAAAACAGCTTTTTTAGCCTCTACAGACCGGCGATAAACAGAGTTGAGCGCTATCACTCCAGAGCAAAGCTCTGAATAGCGAATAGCAAAGTTAAGCGCGATCATCGAGCCCATCGAATGACCAGCCATCACAACAGATGACTTCAACTCTGTTTTTATCCAGCGAGCAATCACATCTGTGTATTTGGAAATATCAGTACATTCTTTCATCAGACGACTCTCGCCATGACCAGGCATATCAACAGCATAGACGGTATAATTTTTAGACAAGGCTTCGAATTGATTACCCCAAGCTTCTAATCTAAGCCCTACCCCATGAACTAGCACAAGAGAAGGCCCTTGCCCTAGTTTCACATAGGAAAGCCCCGTCGAAGATTTAAACCGCTGCAGGGTTGTCAATATCATGCCCTAGCTCCTTCAATTCCTGATAACGATCGCCAATACGGTGATGTGGTCGACCGCCCGTTGCGCCACCTAATACCACCACGACTTCATCAGCGTTTGGAGCATCATTAATATTGAATTGCAGTGTCAAATAGTGGGAGCGTCTACCGCCATCGTTCTTGTCCATCATAGGAACACAGATAGAAGCATTGGCAGTGCCGCGAGTATTGGTGAAAGATAGGAAGGATTTCGCTTCTACGGCTTCTCTATAGAAATTGCCAAAATGTAAGGTATGAATCAGAGCAGAGGCATGCTCTATCTCTCCGTTCAAGCCAACAAGCGCGGCTTTACCGAAGGCTTCTATCTTGTCAGCGCCGCCTGCTAACGCGCAGATTCTATCGGTTAATAGCTTTCCGAGCTGCGGCCCGTATTCCAACACAATAGGCTTTAAATCTTCAACATACCTTCCTGCCCATGGGTTTTTCACAACAGCGGCAACAGCAAACATCCGTAGAGGCTTATCCGTTTCTTTATAGCCTTCGATCAATGTTTCTTCTTCAAAACTAACGATTTTGCGAATCTCTATAGTCATGTTGGCACCTAATATGGAAAATTATTTGTAATATGGTATACCATATTACATAATATTAAACATACAATCTTACGAGGTGCAACAATAAATATGCTATGATCTCGAAGTAATTGATCGATACTTTATTAGAGGAAAACCGGATGCAAAAAGTTGAGCGCCCAAAAACACTAAAAGAAAGTGCTCTTGAATCCTTAAGAAATGCCATAACAAGCAACCTATTAAAACCAGGAGACAGGCTAGTAGAAAGAACCCTGTGCGAAAGCATGGGAGTGAGTCGAACGGTTGTTAGAGAATGCATTCGACACTTAGAAAGCGAAAGACTTGTTGTAGGGATACCAAATTCTGGTTTTATTGTCGCTTCCATCAGTGATGCAGAAGTCAAAGAAATTTACGATATTCGCACCTTACTTGAATGCTCTGCGGTAAGAGAGTGCAGTCAAAAAGCGACACCAGAAGTCATTCAACAACTCTATGAACTACATGATGAAATAGCCACTCACCTGCTTAATGATGATGTCAGTACAGCCTTGAAAATAACAAAAGACTACTATGAGATCATTTTTAAAACGGCCGAAAAACACGTCTCTTGGGATCTAGTTGAGCAGCTCAACTCCCGTATTTCTCGGTTAAGGGCCCTAACCTTGAGTTCAACAGGACGAAAAACATCAGGACCAAAAGATTTATACGGCATCATCAAGGCAATGGAAGAGAAAGATTCTGAGAAGGCGGTAGAAATTTGTGCTCGCCACTTAAAAGAAGCTTATGAAATCGCCATGCAAACTGACTAAGGAATCAAACAATGAATAAAGAATTATTTGAATTAGGAATCAGCAAACGTAAAGAAACCCTAGGCGCTGAATACGTTGAGAAGAACTTAGCGAAAGCCGATGAGTTTAATCGCCCTTTTCAAGAGGCGATGACGGAATGGTGTTGGGGATTTGGATGGGGAGATGAGACCATAAACGCCAAAACCCGCTCGATGATGAACCTTACTATGATTGCCGCGTTAGGAAAAATGGAAGAATGGGAGTTACACCTTAAAGGCGCCCTAAACAATGGTGTAACCGTAGAAGAAGTACGCGCGGTTATTCATGCCATTGCCATCTATTGTGGCGTTCCACAAGGCGTGGAATGCTTTCGAATAGCACGTGTTGTTTTAACCGATAAGGGCTTACTAAAGTCCTAAACCAACCATGAGGAGCTGTTACTATGAAAGGCTACTGGGTCGCATTTGTTAACGTTAATGATAAAGTGGCGTATCAAGATTATTTGGATCTTGCTCCTGCTGCACTCAAAAAATATGGAGCGAAACTTCTTTCTAGAGGTGAAGGCGTGACCGCTATAGAGGGGTTTGAATCGCCACCGGATAGAGCCGTCGTATTTGAGTTTGATAGCTACGAGAGTGCCTTAAACTGCTATCACTCAGAGGAATATCAAGCAGCCAGAAAGCACAGAGTTAACTGTGCCCAGGCCAATATTTTAATTATGCATGGTCTAAGTTAATCCCATTCTGTATGTAACAGGACGTTTCTATACGTCCTCGCATCAATAAAAGAAAACTCTCCACCGCCACCAAAGAACTCTTCCCAGCGATCAATTACCGCTGGACACAAGCAAAATTCCCCCTCTGGATCTACCCGTTAATGACGGCGGCAGCATGGCTAACGAAATATCTCAACCTTCCTCCATTCGCTCACGCTACTGCATTTGTTACTTCTGTCAAAAAAGACTGCACTCATAAAAAAACGTAAACATATGCTTGCATATAATATGGTATACCATATTATGGGCTTCTAAGGTTGTTTTTTGCTCAACTCTCACTATGGAGGCAAAAAAGACCTTAGCAGCAAACACTCACGTACATAAAAAAGCAAAAGGAACAGACGATGAGAAAACTACTAAAAGGCGCACTTATCGCCTCCATCTGCAGTGTCGGCGCTATGCAATGCTATGCTCAAGACAGCATAACGTTTGTAAGTTGGGGGGGATCCACTCAAGATGCTCAAAAGCAGGCATGGGCAATACCTTTCAGCAACAAAACCGGTATTAAAGTGATTCAAGATGGCCCTACGAATTACGGTAAACTAAAAGCCATGGTAGAAAGTGGCAATGTACAATGGGACGTAGTCGATGTTGAGGCCGACTTTGCTTATCGTGCAGCAGCGGAAGGACTTCTTGAACCTCTTGATTTCTCTGTGATCAATAAATCCAAAATTGATCCTCGCTTTGTCTCTAAATACGGCATAGGCTCTTTCTACTTTTCTTTTGTGTTAGCGTACAACAAAAGCAAAATTCATGGTGCCCAACCCACAAATTGGAATGCACTGTTTGATACGAAAGACTATCCAGGAAAACGCGCCCTTTATAAGTGGCCAAGTCCAGGAGTCTTAGAGCTTGCCTTACTGGCTGATGGTGTCAAACCTAAAGACCTTTACCCTCTTGATCTAGACCGAGCATTTAAAAAACTCGACACAATAAAAAAAGATATTGTGTGGTGGGGCAGTGGTGCCCAATCTCAACAACTTCTTGCCTCAGGTGAAGTGTCACTTGGTCAGTTCTGGAATGGACGTATATTTGCCCTCCAATCAGACGGTATGCCAGTTGGAATCAGTTGGAATCAAAATTTAGTCATGGCAGATTTTCTTGTTATTCCAAAAGGCGCTAAGAACAAAAATGCAGCGATGAAGTTTCTTGCCTACTCCTCTAGCCCTCAAGGACAAGCAGACTTTGCCTCATTGACAGCCTACGCCCCGATCAATGAAGACAGCCCAGCATTGATGGAAAAAGGCCTAACAACCTATCTGCCTACCCATTACTCGAAAGAGCAAGTCTCACTCAATTACAAGTATTGGGCGAAACATGGAGAAGAAATTGCAAAACGCTGGAATGCTTGGTTACTAAAATAATATCTTCGGTTATTTCATTTTTACCATTGGTTTGGGTGGTGTATTCACACCATCCAAACAAAATTGAGGTGCCTCAACCATGTTTATGGCTTTTTCAATAAAAAAATGGCGTGTTGGTATGCTTTTACTGCCTATATTAGTTTTTTTGTGCAGTTTTTTTATTATTCCACTGGTCGGTTTATTACTTCATAGTATTACGGACCCAAAATTTGGCATGCAAAACTTTGCTCAGCTCTTAGCAACCACAACTTATGCTAAAGTTTTATACAATACCTTTCTCGTCTCGATCCTTGTAACAAGCATTTCTCTTTTATTAGGCTTCCCTTTAGCTTGGTGTATTACCTTAGTGCCAAAAGGATGGGGAAGAATTTTATTAAATATAATATTGCTATCCATGTGGACAAGTTTATTAGCTCGAACCTACTCTTGGCTCGTGTTACTTCAATCCTCAGGAGTTATTAATAAGATACTCATGGCACTAGGGATTATCGATCAGCCAATTGAAATGGTACATAATATGACAGGGGTCATCATTGGTATGAGTTATATAATGATTCCATTTATTGTCTTACCGTTACAAGCCTGTATGTCTGCTATTGATCCTATGGTATTGCAGGCGGCATCTATTTGCGGTGCATCCGCAAAAACCATTTTCTTTCGGGTGTTTTTACCCCTGTGCAAACCAGGACTATTCTCAGGTGGATTGATGGTATTTGTCATGTCGTTAGGTTATTACATCACACCAGCGCTCCTAGGCGGTGTGAATGATATGATGCTACCCGAGTTCATTATTGAGCAAGTACAAAACTTCTTGAATTGGGGAATGGCAAGTGCATCAGCGGTTGTGTTAGTCATTATTACTATGGCGATGTTTTATGTCTACTTAAAAGTACAAACCGACTCCCCCGTTTCTTCCAATACAGGCGCTTAATTATGTTACTTTCTCATAACTCTTTGGGTTGGAAATTAAAATATTCGCTTTATGTTACCAGTGGTGCAATTGCAGCCTTCTTGGTACTGCCCATAATTTTTATCGTTTTTTTATCGTTTGGGTCATCTCAATGGCTAATATTTCCACCACCAGCTTGGACTTTAAAGTGGTATATTCAATTTTTTAATAACCCAGAATGGATAGACGCAGCCATCACCAGTCTTGAAGTGGCTTGTCTGACCTCTATCATTGCCACTTTGATTGCTATGCCTGCGTCGTTTGCTTTAGTTAGAGGACGGTTTAAGGGAAGAGATTATTTATATAGTTTTTTCACTCTACCAATGATGATTCCAGTCGTCATTATTGCCGTTGCATTGTATAGCGTATTTTTAACGTTAGGATTGACTGGAACAATGTTCGCCTTTGTGGTCAGCCACATTATCGTAGCACTTCCTTTTGCCATCATTTCCATTATTAACTCATTAAGGTTATTCGATAAATCCATTGAAGACGCTGCAGTAATATGCGGAGCAAGCCGTTTACAAGCGATATTTAAAGTGACTTTCCCTTTAATTAAACCTGGGATTGTATCAGGCGCATTGTTTGCCTTTTTGGCATCCTGGGATGAAGTCGTTATCAGTGTCATGATGGCCAGCCCCGACCTACAAACGCTTCCCGTCAAGATGTGGTCAACCCTTCGACAGGACCTGACCCCGGTGATAGCCGTCGCATCGACCGCGCTTATTATACTTTCGTTGTTCATTATGATTATTGCCAGCTTTGTTCGTAAACAAAGTAATCGACACTAGGAGACATATTATGGGCTTACAGACAAACACGATGACTCAATCCCCTTTAGTTTGTTTACGAGAATTGAATAAAGAATACGGTAACTTTACGGCGGTAGACCACATCAATCTAGACATTAGAAAAGGCGAATTTTTAACCTTTTTAGGCTCCAGCGGCTCGGGTAAAAGCACAACACTGTCCATGATTGCCGGTTTTGAAACACCGACATCAGGCGAAATATTATTGAATGACACGTCTCTTATTAATATTCCCTCCCATAAGCGAGGTATTGGCATGGTCTTTCAACACTACTCTTTATTTCCACATATGAGTGTGAGAGACAACATTGGCTTTCCTCTTGATATTCGTAAGGTCGAAAAAGGAGAGCGCGATAAAAAAGTAGACGAAATATTAAATTTAGTGCAACTGGGAGCATTTGCAGATCGCCGCCCATCAATGTTATCTGGGGGGCAAAAACAACGTGTTGCCATTGCTAGAGCCTTGGTTTACGAGCCTGAAATACTATTAATGGATGAACCCTTAGGAGCATTGGATAAAAAACTAAGAGAGGATTTGCAGGATGAGCTTCGCTTATTACATAAAAGGCTTGGCATAACCATAGTATACGTCACCCATGACCAAGATGAAGCAATGCGTTTGTCTGAGCGAATAGCCATTTTCAAAGAAGGTGGAATCGTTGGCTTAGGAACGGGGAAAGATTTATATCGCAAACCACCCAATGCTTTTGTTGCTTCGTTTTTAGGAAATTCAAATTTCTTAAAAGTAAATGTGACAGGACCAACTTCTGCACAACTCGATAAACATCACATTATATTGGATGATTTACATGAGATGCCAATAAACCAGCAAGCACTATTAATGATACGACCAGAAAACCTACAGGTACTCACTCATCAACAAGCTGAAAACGAGGTGTTATTAGACGGGTTTAATCAAATATCAGGTACTGTCAATGAATCGGTTTTTCTTGGTGAAAGTCTAACCTGTAGCATCACAACGCCATCGGGTCATCAGCTAATCAGTAAGAATATCGCAACGGAGCAGCCAGATTTAGAACCGGGATCAACGGTTTTCATTCGGTGGAATAGCAAACATAGTTCTCTGTATTCAAAATGGGAGCAAAGTGATATTAATAAGAATGCCTCCCAATAATCCTACAAAGGATAAATAGCCACTTTAGGGGAATGGGATATCCATTCCCCTTTTTATACTAAACGTCTTTCAATCAATACATTACTGATGCGTTATAAAGGCTGGGGAATTAAAAGGAATTTGAAGGGAATAGATAATAAAAGGCCCCTTTCGGAGCCTTTAGGTCACGCTATCGGGGGGCGCGACATATAGTAGCGTAAAACACTACTTATTGGCTTCTACACCAAACTCTGGGTAAGCATGCATACCACACTCATGCATATCCATTCCCTCTAATTCTTCCTCTTCACTAGCACGAAGTCCCATTATTTTCTTAATAATCCACAAGGAAATAATGGTCATCACAAACATCCAAATAAAGGTACAAATCATGCCAGTGAATTGACCGATAAAAGTCGCATCCTCATTAGATATCAAAACAGCAAAGATACCCCAAATACCAGCTGAACCATGAACAGAAATCGCACCCACTGGATCATCAATTTTCAATTTATCCATTGCTAAAACAGACAGCACAACAACAATACCGCCAACGGCACCAATCAATGATGACATAGCCGCTGAAGGTGCAAGTGGTTCAGCGGTAATAGCCACTAGACCCGCTAACGCACCATTAATTGTCATGGTTAAATCCGTCTTACCAAACAAGAAGCGCGCAAAAAGAGCCGCTACTATCATTCCTGTTGCCGCTGCCGCATTGGTATTAACAAAAATTTTGGCAACCGCGTTAGCCTCTTCAACATTGGATATTTTGAGTTCCGAGCCACCATTGAAACCAAACCATCCCATCCAAAGAATAAACATACCTAATGTCGCAAGTGGCAAGTTCGCACCTGGAATAGCACGAATTTCTCCGTTCTTCCCATAACGACCTTTACGCGGACCGACCATAATCACAGCAGCCAGTGCGGCAGAGGCACCCGCCATATGAACAACAACCGATCCAGCAAAATCCTGAAAGCCCAATTGATCTAAAAAGCCACCGCCCCATTTCCAATACCCTTCTACAGGATAAATAACGGCAACCATTACCACAGCAAAAACCAGAAAAGGCCATAAGCGCATCCTTTCTGCAACAGCACCAGAAACAATTGACATGGTTGCAGCGGCAAAAACAGCTTGAAAAATAAAGTCAGCCATAGATGAATAATACGGAGCGCCATCAGCTCCTCCTATAACAGCATCAACACTATGATCGCTCCCCAAGAAAAAGTTAATGCCAGGAATGTAGGCACTAATAGGCTCCGCTGGATACATGATGTTGTAGCCAACACATAGATAAACAAAGCACGCAATACCATAAAGTAGTGCGTTTTTGTTTAATATCTCTACTGTATTTTTACCACGAACAAGCCCTGCTTCTAACATCGCAAAACCAGCGCCCATCCACATGACTAGCGCAGCACACATCAGAAAATAAAATGTATCTAGCGCATAGCTAACTTCCATCACCATATTGCCCATAGATATAAGCTCCAAGTTGAGAAACAAAAAATTCACTAATAAGAAAAGAAATTTCTTAATAAGATAACTTCAAGATCTAGGCCAACATTATTTAAGATACTGAAAAGTAAGAAGTAATTTATTAATATTTGATATACGGAATGAAAGTTTATATAAGCAAAAGAACAACAACAGTTAGGCACTAGAAAGCATCACAAAAATAAATTTTGCACAAAAAAAAGCCACGTCAGAAACGTGGCCAAAACTGGGGACATTCAATTAATTTAGAATTTTTGACCGGGAATCCAGTTTGTTCCCGCCAAAGGAACACGTGCCATGGCTGCCGATTCAACGGTCAAAGCCACCAGGTCTTCTGGCTCCAAATTACGTAAATCATTCTTGCCGCAAGCACGCGCCAATGTCTGAGCCTCAAGCGTTAATACACGAAGGTAATTCGCTAAACGACGACCCGCATCCACAGGATCTAGACGTTTCATGAGTTCAGGGTCCTGAGTGGAGATACCCGCTGGATCTTTACCTTCTTGGTAGTCATCATAAAAACCCGCAGCAGAACCAATCGCTTTATACTCTTCATCCCATTTAGGATCATTACACCCTAAAGCCACCAACGCCGCTGTTCCAATGGCTACCGCATCGGCACCCAGCGCCATACACTTAGCCACATCGGCGCCATTTCGGATACCACCAGAAACAATAAGCTGCACTTTACGATGCATGCCCATTTCTTGTAACGCTTGAACCGCTTGGGGAATGGCCGCCATGGTTGGGATACCGACATGTTCGATAAAAACGTCTTGCGTTGCAGCAGTCCCCCCTTGCATGCCATCCACAACAATCACGTCCGCACCCGCCTTAACCGCTAATTTCACATCATAATAAGTGCGTGTAGCCCCCACTTTAATGTAAATAGGGACTTCCCAGTCGGTAATTTCTCGTAATTCTTGGATCTTAATAGCAAGGTCATCAGGACCAGTCCAATCGGGATGACGGCAAGCAGAGCGCTGATCAATCCCTTTGGGGAGGTTGCGCATGCTTGCCACCCGATCAGTAATTTTTTGTCCAAGTAGCATACCGCCACCACCAGGTTTAGCGCCTTGTCCTAGAACCACTTCAATCGCATCCGCTTTGCGTAGATCGTCTGGGTTCATGCCATAGCGAGAAGGCAGATACTGATAAACCAATTTACTAGATTGACCACGCTCTTCCGGCGTCATACCACCATCGCCCGTGGTTGTCGATGTACCAACGATCGAAGCTCCTCGTCCTAATGCCTCTTTCGCATTCGCCGATAAAGCACCAAAGCTCATCCCCGCGATGGTCACGGGTATATCTAACTTAATGGGTTTCTTTGCGAAGCGATCACCCAAAATAACCGAAGTGTTACAGGTCTCACGATACCCCTCTAAAGGGTAGCGAGACATACTCGCTCCTAAAAACAAAAGGTCATCAAAATGAGGCACCTTACGTTTTGCCCCAAAACCCCGAATATCGTAAATGCCTGTATTGGCCGCACGGCGAATTTCAGCCATTGTGGCGCGATCAAAGGTGGCGGACTCTTTTAAGCTAGGGTTGTTGTTTGTGTCATTGCTCATAATAAAAATCTCTCAAAAATTAGTAAGCCGATGCATTGTCAACTTTGAAGGTGTAAAGCTGACGAGCCGAACCATAACGTTTGAAATCAAGCGGATTTTCATCAACGCCCGCTTTCTCCAATAAGCTTTTCAACTCCGCAATATGTTCGCTACGCATTTCTTTTTCGATGCAGTCTGCCCCAAGAGACTTCACCGTCCCTTTCACATAAATATGAACTTCATACAAGGAATCACCGAGCGCTTCACCGGCATCGCCACACACCACAAGTGATCCAGACTGCCCCATAAAACAGCTCATATGACCAATATTGCCTTTCACCACAATATCGACGCCTTTCATCGAAATACCACAACGCGCTCCCGCATTACCTTCAATAACCAACAGCCCACCGTGGGCCGTTGCCCCAGCGGCTTGAGATGCATCGCCCTTGATACGCACAACACCGGACATCATATTCTCGGCAACACCTTGGCCAGCATTACCATGAACCGTAATGTTGGCCTTTTTATTCATACCAGCACAGAAATAACCTGCATGCCCGTGAACATCGACCGAGATATCCGCATCCAACCCAACCGCAATGTTGTGATTGCCTTTAGGGTTTGTCACTATCCATTCTTTTTCCGTTAAATTATCTTTGCACTCATGTAAGGCTTTATTCAAATCTCGTACAGATTGAGCCGCTAAATCAACAGTCATCATTTCCCAATTCTCCCAAAACTATTTACGTTCCCAAATGTAGAAAGTCGCAGGCTCCGGTTCCCAAACTTTCGCGTTTTCGATACCCGGTAAGGTAACCAAAGCTTGATACTCTGATGCCATTGCAACGTAATCATCGGTTTCAGCAAGTACTGCCGGCTTACAAGCAATAGGATCACGCATAACAGCAAACCCGTCTTTAGTGCCAATCGTAAACGTAAAAAAGCCATCAAGATCTTTCAGCGCATTTTCCAAGGCTTCTTTCAGGGTATCGCCTTGGTTAAGACGCCATGTCAAATAGCCAGCCGCCACTTCGGAATCGTTTTCCGTTTCAAACGTAATGCCTTCTCGCTTGAGTTTATCGCGCAGGCGATTGTGGTTTGATAACGAACCATTATGGACAAGACACAAATCAGAACCTGTCGAAAAAGGATGGCTACCTTCCATAGTGACTGCAGACTCTGTTGCCATACGCGTATGACCAATGATATGACTGCCCTGCATTCCACTTAGGTTAAATTTCGACGCGATGTTTTCAGGCAACCCAACTTCTTTTAGAATTTCGATGGAGGAGCCAGCGCTCAAAATCAACACATCGGGATACAGTTCATTCAAGGCACTACGGGCAGACCTTTCATCCGTGTTAATTTTTAACACAGCGACATTCGCGTTTTGCATCCATTTGACTTCGCAACCTAATGACACTGATAGCTTGTCACTCAGCGTTTCCCAGCTAAAGGCCTCGTCAGGGTGTCTTAACGTTAACTTGACCCAATTCTCGCCAACCTCATCACCATAAATAGCAAAACCCGCACTATCTGGACCACGATCCGTCATTGAAATCAGCATTGGCTCAAACAACTCACCCAATTTTTTTTCAAATTTATCGTTTTTTAAATAAAGCCCAACAATTCCACACATAGTAGAAACCTCAATATATTTTTAAAACTTAGCACTGGATAATTAAAAGAACTCGGCATATTTTTCGACTTCCCAAGAGGAAACTTGGCGCGAATACTCATTCCACTCAGCACGCTTCACTTTAAGGAATTCCGCGACAAGATCTTTGCCCATGGCGTCAACGAAAACGGTGTCTTTTTCTAATTCATCCAGCGCATCGCCAAGAGATTGAGGAAGAATAGAAATATTTTTGGCAAGGATTTCTTCCAAAGATAGGTCATAAAGGTTTATGTTCATTGGCTCACCAGGATCCAGTTCACGCTCAACACCATCGAGACCCGCAGCAATTAAGGCAGAATGAACGAGGTAAGGGTTACAACCTGAGTCAGGTAGACGGAACTCTAAGCGGCCATAGGGCACACGAACTAGCGCTGAACGGTTATTGTCGCCGTAGCAAACATAGGCTGGCGCCCAAGTGGCACCTGAACTATTGCCGCCAACCACTAAACGCTTATAGGAGTTAGCTGTCGGAGCGGCAAAAGCACAAATCGCTTTAGCGTGTGCCAGAATACCTGCTGTAAAGTGATAAGCTAATTTTGAAAGCCCCATGCCATTTTTATCACTGTCATCGTTGAATAAATTCTTACCCGACTCATCAGTGATAGATAAATGGAAATGCATACCATTGCCTGTTTTATCTGGAGCAGGCTTCGGCATAAAGGAACAAATGATCCCCATATCATTCGCAATTTCACCGGCGGCCATCCGAACGAAAGTAAATCGATCGGCAGACTCTAATGCATCACCATAGGTGTAATTGATTTCAAACTGGCCATTGGCATCTTCATGATCAATTTGATAAACATCAAAGTTAACGGCTTGCAAGGCCTCCACCAAACGTTCTAGGAACTCACGAGAACGAGAGAGTCCTTTATAGTCATAACAGGGCTTAGCAAGCGTATCGGATTGATCAACAGGAAGTAGCTCTCCTTGTTCTCCTTTCTTGAACAAATAAAACTCTGGCTCAAGCCCGGTGTTCAATGTCCAACCTTTAGCTTCTAAGCGTTTAATATGGTTTTTTAAAGCAACTCGTGAACAATATACGTGCGGTTCATTATTAACATAACCGTCACAGACTAATCTTGCATAGCCAGGCTGCCATGGAACGATACTCAAAGTAGACAGATCGCCACGCGCCATAAAATCAGGCCCGTGAGGTGCCATAGCAAGACCACTAACGGCAAAACCAGCAAAGCCAGCCCCCTTATCAACGACATCAAAAATATTCTTTGCAGGCACAGATTTTGTTTTTGCCACACCATGAATATCCACAAACTGCGCTAAAACATATTTGATATTATTGCCTTTAAGAAAGTCTTCTACTGCATCTGATTGCATGGCTGATCTCCTAACTTATGGTGAACGTAATGTGTGTTCTTATTGGTGAATCAAACAACCAAAGCAAACTATCCAAAAGTCTTACTAATGCAGTTAGTAATGACCCTTATCAATCTTGCTAGAGTAGATAACACCGAATAAAAAGCCCAAAATATTCTCTAAGGGAATTTTTATTTCCTTATGGGAAAGCAACATATTTGCCAAAATTTAATTTTTAGGAATTTTTTTTTATTAACAGTGTAAGATAATGATTTATATGATCTAAAATCACATAACGGGCAAAGTGACCCATTAGTAAGAGGCAAGAAGGCCAACAGCAATGAAAAAAACCGCACCATCTAGACACGCCAGCGCCCTAAATGAGGGCGAGATTATTCAAACAAGAGAGGCTTCACCAAAATTAAAGCTTGAGGAATACATTGCTATGCAGGTAAGACGCAAACGCATAGCACAGGACTTAAAAATTGCTGACGTCGCACGTATTGCAAAATTAAGCCAAGGAATGGTGAGTAAAATAGAAAATGCCCAAGTATCGACAAGCCTTGATACCCTTAGCCGTCTTTGTAATGCCATTGGCTTATCAATCTCACAATTATTTGCTGATTATGACCGCCCAGAGGGAGGTGCCCTATTAACTAAATCAGGCCAAGGCATGGAAGTAGTACGAAGAGGAACAGAAAAAGGTCACACCTATCAGCTACTTAGCTATAACCGTGGTAAAAAGCAGCTCTATGAACCCTTCTTAATTACTATGGATGATGAAAGTGAGGTTTTTCCTACTTTCTCTCATCCAGGACAAGAATTTATATATTTACTTGAGGGTAAGATACTTTACCGTCATGGTAATCACTTATATAGCATGCAAGCAGGAGATTCGTTGTCATTTGACGCCGATATTCCTCATGGCCCCGAGGTGCTTGAACAAGTCCCAATCAAGCTACTATCCTTTATCATGCATGAAGATAAAAATTAATCTTTTATGTCAGAAGCCGTGCCACTGCCACTAAAGAGTCGCCCTTAAGAGAACTCAAGCTATGCGGTTTTATTATTTACTAAAGCGCGTTGTCACCTCGACGCGCACTTTCCCACTGCATGACAAGTTTTAACGCCGCAGGCAGCACCAATAAGGTAATGAGGGTGGCAATAAATAATCCACCAATAATGGCATACGCCATTGGTTGCCAAAAGACTTCTCGGGAAATCGGCACCATCCCTAAAATCGCCGCACAAGCCGTCAATAAAATAGGACGAGAGCGATGTATTGCTCCTCGTGTAATGGCCTCATGAATGGATACGCCTTCTTGAATATTACGATCCACCTCAGAAATTAAAATAATCGCATTGCGAATGATCATACCAAACAGAGCGATAATCCCCAGTAAAGCGACGAATCCCATGGGGGTGCCTGTCGGCAACATGGCGATCACGACCCCGATTAAGCCAAAAGGCGCGATAAATATAGCCAATAACATCCGAGAAAAGCGACGTAGTTGAATCATTAATAATGTCAGCATGCATAAAATGGTCACAGGCAATACATCATAGACTGACCGGTTTCCCTTACTTGACTCTGCAACGGCTCCCGCTTCTTTTAACTGATAACCCGGTGGCAGTTTATCCGTAAATTGCTGAACGATGGGAGCCAACTCATTGGACAAGGCTTGCGGCAACTCACCCGACACTGCATCTAATTGCACGCTAATATAGGGCTCTCGATTCCAGCGCCACACAATGGGATCGGTTATGCCGTATTGAATGGTGGCAATCTGTCTTAGTGGTACTGTTTGCCCATTGCTTATGGGGATTTGCAAGTTACTGATGGTGGATACATTTTCCTTAGCTTCTTTATTGCCTTGCACCACCACATTTACCATACGATTATGATCACGGAGCGAAGTAATCACGTCACCGGAAAAGATATTAGCCAGTGTATTGGCCACTTGTTCAGAACTTAACCCCACCGCCCGAGCTTGAGTTTGATTAATATCAATGGCGATGCGACGTTCTGGCTCGCCGCTGGTCAAGTTAATATCACGCGCCTGCGGATCTTTTCCTATTAATACGGACAGATCCATTGCCAATGAACGCACTTTATCCAAATCCGGCCCCATAATACGATAACGCACAGGCCACCCCACTGGTGGGCCAAGCTCTAATGGCGCTACACGACTAACGATATCCGAATCATGCTGATTCAGATAACGCTTGATATCAGCACTCAGCCTATCTCGAACGTCAGTAGACTTCGCCACGACCACCAGTTCAGCCACATTCTCATGACTGAGTAAGACATCCATCGGCAAATAAAAGCGTACCGCTCCAGAGCCAACATAGGAGGAAAAATGTGCCACGTTTGGCTGTGTCTTAAGCCACTTTTCAAGCGCTATGACTTTTTCTCGGGTGGCACTTTGCGTGGCGTTTTGCGGCAAAGTCAAATCCACCAGCAATTCGGGGCGATCTGATGATGGAAAAAAAACCGACTTCAACTGGCCCATCCCGACAATGGACAGACCAAGCAAAACACAGGCAAGCAGAATCACACTCTTAGGCTTAGAGAGTGAATAAGATAACAAACGACTAAACATCCTTGAGTGGAAGCTGACCTTATCTTTGTGAGAAACCAGTGTTCGTGGCAAGAGCCAAACGCCTAACAAAGGTGAGAATAAAATTGCCACCACCCAAGAACTCGACAAGGCAATCAACACCACGACAAACATGGAATAACAGTACTCACCCGCACTGGAAGCGGCAAAACCCACGGGAATAAAGCCTGACACCATCACCAACGTACCCGTTAACATTGGAAAAGCCGTACTCTTAAACGCGTACACGGCGGCTTCTTTTCGTTGCCAACCTTGTTCCAACCGGGACACCATGGTCTCAACAGTAATCATCGCATCATCGACCAATAAACCTAATGCAATAATCAAAGCCCCCAAGGAAATACGTTGCAACCCAATCCCAACGATTTCCATGCCAACAAAGGTCATCGCCAATACGATGGGAATAGAAAAGGCGACCACTAAGCCTGCTCTCATACCTAAAGAAATAAACGAGACCGCTAACACAATCACAATGGCTTCCACCAGCACTTTGACGAAGCCGTTCACCGCCCCTTTTACCACCTTGGATTGATTAGCCACCGTAAAGACATGCATACCATGGGGTAAAAGCCACTTAACCTTATCCATTTCTTGGTCAAGCCGCTGACCGAAATCCAACATGTTGCCTGTTTTTGACATGGAAATGGCCAGCCCTATGGCAGGCTGCCCATTGACTCGAAACTCGGGTTCCGGTGGTGTTTTTAACACTCGATGAATGGTGGCAATTTGCGTTAACGGCACAAAATGACCATCGATATGCAGCACAATATTTTGCAAACTTTTTTCTGACTTAAAGGCCCCCGACACTTGCAAATCAATACGCTCACTTCCTGTACGAATCACTCCAGCAGGAACAATGGCATTTTGCTGTTGTAGCATGGTCGTCACTTGCTTAAGACTTAACCCTAAACCCGCTAGTTTTTCAGGCGAAAAGGCAATATTAATTTGCTCATCTTGCGCCCCCAGCACCTTTATTTTACTCACGTCTGCCACACCCAATAGCCGATCCCGAATACGGTCTACCACATCTCGCAGTTCACGATCGGTAAAGCCTGTTCCGGTAAAACCATAGATGGTTCCGTAGGTATCATCAAACTCATCATCCACCGCCGGATCACTGGCCCCCGATGGCAAACTAGGGGATAAATCCTTCATTTTTTTACGAACCTGATACCAAATCTCCGGCACCATTTTAGGCGGCGTATCATCCCGAAGATTCACAAACACAACGGACTCACCTTCACGGGTGTAGCTTTTTAAATAATCCAGGTAAGGGACTTCTTGCAGTTTCTTTTCCACCACATCGGTAACAAATTGCGTGGTATCTTGAACCGACGCGCCAGGCCAGACGGTCGACACAACGGCTTTTTTGATCGTAAAAGAGGGATCCTCATTTCGGGGCAGATTGATATAGCTGAGCACGCCCATGACGACCACAACCATCATCAAGAAGCTGACCATTTGTTGATTATTCAAAGCCCATTCGGATAAGTTAAAACGCTTGCGTGGGTCAGACATCAGTTCTCATCCTTAAACAGGGTGACTTTCATGCCAGGACGCAATGTCGAAACGCCCGCCACCACAACACGCATACCAGTCGATAGGCCTTTTGACACAAAAATACTGTCATTGCTGTAACGCGCAATTGTTACAGGCTGCAAGTGAACAGACTGGGTTGATTGATCAAAAACATACACGGCAGGCTGCTTGCCCTGGCGCGTTAGCGCTAATGCTGGTAATTGAATAATATTGGTTTCACGAAGACGAACCGAGCCTTTCACAATAGCGCCCAACACCATTTCTTTTGGAATGGTCGTTAACTTAATACGAACTCGATAGGTTCTTGTATTCGTATTCGCCTGAGGGCTGACATCTCGCACCGTTCCAGTGGTTTTAATGCTCGGGTCAGATAATAAAGACACGGTGATCTCGCTATGGGGAGGCGTATTGGTAATCATCTCCTCCGGCACGTCAAACACCGCATTGCGCTGGGTCAGAGAAGCCAGTTTCACCACCTCCTGTCCAGCTGAAACCACTTGTCCAACATTACCACTGACCAGGGTCACTACCCCACTTTCCGGTGCCAGCAACTTGGTATAACTCACATTATCAGATGCTTCTTTGACGGCCGATTTTGCGCTTTCATATTGCGACAAGGCAGTATCATAATCGGACTTTTTCATGTCGAATTGCGATTGGGAAATAACGTGCGTTGACAGCAGTTTTTTATAGCGTTCGTAGGTAATCTTCGCCAAATTCAAACTGGATTGTGCACTCACTAATTTCGCTTGGGCATTGGCTAACTGATTTTTGGCATCACTGGTATCCAGCGCCGCCAACAGCTCGCCCTTAGATACCTTATCCCCCACATCCACTTTGCGCTCAATAATGCGACCGCCTATGCGAAACCCTAAAATAGTCTCTTGTTCTGGCTCAACATCTCCAATCAAGCTCACCTGATCGGCTGATGAATCCGATGACAACAGCACGGTTTTCACGGGTCTAGGTTGCTCTGGTTCGATTTTTTTTGGCTCACTACAGCCCGCCAGCGCCACACAAAATAACAACACAACACCTTGTCTAACACGTGATGTAAAAGACCCCTGCAACTCTTGTCCCAAACGAAAAGACATCATTCCGACAACCTCAGTAGAAGACGAAAACCAACAATAACGTACTTAATTAAAAGGTATAACTTATTGCGATAACATCATAATAAGTCAATTATATCGCCGATCTCCAGACAAAGCGGCACAGTTTAGGCCACGATCTCAATATAAAAAAACAACCTTACTCTGACTACATAATAATCTGCACTACGCCACGCTAGCAGAGCCTTAACAACTCCCCTCAAAGCCATCAAATAACCTCAAAGCCATCAAATAAATAGAGTTGCGTGAGAAAGTAACTAATACCACTGAAAAAACCAAAAGCGCTTACTCATTTTAAACTCATCTTTCATGGTCTGAGTAGAGAACCAACAGACTAGCCGATAAATATCAAGAAATGATTAAATAAGCGTGTTCATTAGGAGTGGTGTTGAGATCGAGTTTCATGTCCAGAAGCATGACAGTAATCACAGCCATCTTTGGTTAGGGGACTCTTTCCAGTACAGAGGAGTCGGTCGAAGTGGTAGGAAGTAAGTTTTGTTCGTTGAATACTTTTGGGACTGATGAAGATTTTCATCAGCCCCCATATCCTAATGATCGACATTAAATCAGTAGGAGAGAAAGCTAGTTTATAAATGCTTACTGTCTAGATCACTTTTAATGATTTCGAGCAACTTTGCTTCAAGCTCTTCATTGCGATGGAGGTTGATATAGTGTGCTTCTTTTGCACTTAAATGATAGGAAACATTCTGCTTAGTCTTATCATTTTCTACTATCAAAGCATGTTCATGCCCATCTTCAGCTGAAGCTAACTTGATTGTGTACTTGTTACCAGCAATACGAACGTGCTCTGTTCTATATATCTCTAATGAAGTTAACGACGTCATTAAAAACCATCCTAAATGAATATGATTGTTTGTTTTTCTACCAAGCTATCTTAGCTTTATTTAATTTGATTGGCGACTCGAAAAATCCCCATCAAAACGGATAGACAAATAAAAATAAAGAATAACAAGAAAACGTTTATAAAAAAATATATTTTCAAAATCAAATATATTTTATATAAATCAATCAGTTAAATATTCCAAACAAAATAACTCGTGGGAATAACAGAGTTGATAGTGAGCTTGATGGACATCACTCTCTATCAAAGAATACCGATACCCTGCTTTGCTGTCGCCTCTTGTAGGCGGGAACTGGGTTGTCATCGCTTTGGGGGCTAAGAAGACTACGCGATATTTTTCATCTGACGGCAAATCTCACAAACTTCAAATTTCCAAGTAACGTGATTCAATTAGGGAAACCTCGGCCTTAGCCATCAATCGCAAAGGATAATCTGTATGCTAATAAACAAATAGAGACCAACTGATGGAGGTAACATGCCACTAGTAAGAATTGATTTAAACGAAGGTCGTTCGGATGATGAGATAAAAACTATCATGGATACCATTCAAGATTGCGTTGTTGACGCCTTTAATGTGCCCAAAAATGATCGCTACCAGATAGTGACCGAACACAAACCGGGACGTATGGTGCTGCTTGATACAGGATTAGGGTTCGAGCGCAGCGAAGACGCCATCGTCATTCAAGTTTTCACCAGCCCCCGTGCGACGGTGATGAAAACCCAGTTCTACAAGCATGTCACTGAGCAGCTTGGCAACGCTATTGGGCTATCGCCTAAGGATATTCTCATCTCAGTCATCACCAATACTGACGTCGACTGGAGCTTTGGATTTGGCGAATCTCAATACCTAACAGGTCGCTTATAATGAAGCCAGACCGTTATTTTTGCTGATGGAGTCACTTGGGTTCGATGAAGACAAAGTACTTTTTCATCGCCCCTCTACTCTTAACAAAAGAAAAACGGGCGGGCATAAGCCCGCCAAAAATATTAGCTTGGTAAGAACTCTTTCCCCCAGCCTAACCCTATAATCTTGCGTTTGAGCATGGAGTTGATCTCAGCCACATCGTACCCAACTTCTGCTACGATCTCTCGCGTCGAATGACCAGTTCGCTCTGTTGGTTTCAATGGACGAATAGCCGCCTCTGTGGGACGAATCGCATAATGATCAATTTGAGTCACTTGATGACCACAAGGGTGATCAGGGAAGATCGTAAACGCAAAGCTACCTCGGTCAATGCCTGTGGTTCCATCGCTAAGGCGACTATTTTCCGTACGTAGATGTTCAATCGACTCAGGAATAGCTGCAGCGATATCGTTTTCCCGTAGCTTATCTGTCCAATATTCAGATGGCGCCTTAGCGAACTGCTTGGTCAGGAAGGATTGAATATCCTTCACTTCGCCAACGCCTTCTAACCCCTCAATGGCCATTATTTTTTCCAACTCTAGACTATTGGAGTCTAGATAGATCCAGCCATCACTGGTTTTATAAAAGTGTGCCAACGGACCAAAACCCATCACTCCTCTTCCAGAAGGTTCATTAAATGGGGGACGTCCCGCATAGTCGTAACAATAAGGAATCTGCAACAAATTAGTGACCGCCGAAAGTGAGGTACGGGCACGAGAACACTTGCCTGTTCTCAATTTTTGGTACAAAGCCACAGCCGTTGCCAAACCCGCTGCAAAACCGCAATTGACATCAAGTGTGCCAATGTGTGCATGTTCTTCAGGTGTTTCAATTCCGCCAAAACGACTCATAATGCCACTGATGGCTTGGATAATATCGTCGTAACCGATGTATTCCGACATTGGCCCCACACGCGGCCCGCCCAAGCAGTCCAGACGACAAAACAGTAGATCGGGTTTGATGCTCTTCAACGTCTCTTCATCCAATCCCAATTGGACGATCTGTCGCTGAGGTGCATTCATGACAACCATATCCACTGACCGCACCAACCTATTGAAGATCTCACGACCTTCTTCAGTGGAGATATTGACAACTGCGCTACGCTTATTGACCCCTGACTGGAACGTGTACATGGTGCCGATTAGTGGATCGTAGAGTGGTGTGACGGGATCCAACTTAATCACTTCAGCCCCAAAGCGCGTCAAGAAGGCAGCGGAGTGAGGACCTGCGATAACATTCGTCAAATCTAGAATGCGCAAATCTTCCAGCCAACCCTTACCTGATGCTGGTTGAATGTCTGCTCCAGTGGGCCGAGTGACTTTTTCGTGAGCCGCTACCTCATTCAACTCAGCCAAGGCTTCATTGAAATCGACATGGCGACACGCTCGCGGTGTCAGCATGGCATCGGCTTCATTTTCCAGCCAAGCAATAGGGCCAGGTTGTTTCATGATGCCGTAATCCGGTGTGTCTACCTCAACAATTAGACCCGCAGCGTTAGTATGCTCGTCTTGTACCCATTCTTCAGTCGTACGATGAGGGGCGCCTGGAATCGACACTTCACCAAAAATACGTCCCCACTCTTCAGAGGTTTTAGTAAGAAAAGCCGCTTTCATTTTGGCGGCGATAATATCCGCCCACTTTTTCGGTAATGGGTAAACACCAATGGATGTCTCACCATCCCATTCACTGATAGGGAGGTGTAAATCGGCGACTTCCGGTAACCCTTCGGCAACCAGTTCATCATAAATGCCTAAGACGGTTAACGCCCGTTTGGCATGGTTACGATGAGAAGGACAGACACAATAAAATTTACGTCCGTCAGCACATTCATAAGTACGATAGAAGGGATCTAGATACTCTTGTAGATCCTCGTACGAAAGATTCAACGGAATGTTGTTGTTGCGGCGGTATTCAATCTCATGCTCACGCATGGTTTTGTAGCGTTCAGGCAACCCATCAATAACATAGGAGTTATAGGACAGTCCTTCCATCATGGCTGCAGCAATAGGGACCTCAATATGATCACCTCGCCCCGTTTTTTCTCGCTCGTATAGGGCAAGAACAGCAGAAGCTGCCGACAGTGCCGTCGCATAAGATGACCCTAGTGGGAGCGGTGAAAAACTTGGGTTCAACCCCATCAATACACGATTGAACCCCATATCGGTATAACCGCCACAGGTAGCGGCAACGACCGCTTCCGTCGCTTTCCATTCTCGACGCAATGTATCGTTACTAGCAAAGCCTGGTATCGACAGTGTAATCAGTTCGGGTCTAGCCAAACGTAGAGCCTCAAAATCGATCCCTAACTTTTTCATAACGCCTGGGCGGAAGTTTTCTATAACAATATCCGCTTTGTCGATCAAGGTTAGTGCCTGAGAAAGGCCTTCTTCGGATTTCAAATCCAGCTCTAGACTCAGTTTATTGCGGTTGAGAATTTCATTGGCAGGATTTTTCCAAGTTGGCCCACCTGGTGGATCAATATGGATAACGGTGGCACCAAAATCAGCCAACGCCATCGCGGCGGCTGGGCCGGCAATCTGTTGGCCAAAATCTACAACACGGACACCTTTCAAAGGCAATTCATTGTTATTATTCATTTTCACCTTTCCTATCTATGTAAAGCGTTTTCTAACAAAAAGTGAGGGTTGCTTTAATCTCGCAATAACCAAGATGACTACTGACTTTCTGATTTCGCTAAACCAACAACCGATAACGTTGTCACACTCTGGATAGGAGCCGAGTCTAGAAATGGCTTGGGTTGTCTACCAGCAATAAATACTCTCCCTTAGGGTTAAGTTTTTTTATGAGTAACGAGCGTTTTAATTCCCTAATCCGGTTTATCGCGGTAAAAACACGCTCAGCCATAAATAATTTTTAGTCTAAGAGTGCCTTTTTATTTCTTTTCTGCTTCAGACACTTTTTAAATAATGGGCCTCGATATCGAAATGAGATCTAATTGCCCATTTCGAGCATCACTGCCACGGGATTAATTAAATAAGAAAAATACAAACCGTTAGGAGCAGCACCAATGAATACAACGTATAAATGCATCCTCGTGCCGATAGACTTGGACCACGAAAGCTCGTGGCAAAGCTCGCTACCGGCTGCCATCGATCTCGCTCGGCGTCACGACGCTCAGCTGACGATCACCACTATCGTCCCAGACTCAGACATTCCCACCATCGCTAATTATTTGCCGAAAGAGATTGATGAACACCTTCGTGAAGAAGGGGCAAATCGGCTTAATCAATTTATTGCCGAGCATGTACCTCAAGATATTAGGGTTCAGTCCATAGTGGGACAGGGGCGAATCTATTCTGGAATCCTGCACATTGCATCTGATTTAAATACTGACCTAATCGTTATGGCCTCCCACAACCCTGGTCTGGCGGATTATTTAATCGGGGCTAATGCAGAGAAAGTAATGCGCCATGCCCAATGTTCAGTGATGGTGGTGCGTAACAAAATGGAGAGTAAAACATTATGAATAATAAAAATTATAAAATACCGCAATCAGGCATATTGGCTGGCGTCCATCCAGTTATGGCAATCGGTTCAGCGGTTCTTGTGTTTGCATTTGTCATCTTTACAATTGCTAATCCAACCTATGCCAGCTCCGTGTATAACGCGGCACAGAGCTTTATTACGACTAAACTCAGTTGGTACTACATCGGCCTAATGAGTTTTATGCTATTTTTCTCGGTTTGGCTCGTCTTCAGCCGTTATGGGGATATCCGTCTTGGTAAGGACACAGATCGTCCTGAATTTGGTTATTTTTCTTGGTTCTCCATGTTATTCGGTGCAGGTATCGGTATCGGCATATTGTTTTGGAGTATTGCGGAGCCTATCGACCATTTTCAAAGCAACCCCTTTATTACTGTCGCTCAACAACAAACGGCGGAAGCCGCTCAGGTCGCGATGCGCCTTACGATCTTCCACTGGGGATTACATGGTTGGGCACTGTTCTCGGTAATAGGCATGGCCCTAGCTTACTTCTCGTACCGCAAAGGTCTCCCTCTTTCAATTCGCTCCTGCTTGTACCCGCTGTTTGGAGAGCGTATATACGGTCCAATCGGACACGCAGCTGACCTTCTAGCCGTGTTTGGTACGGTGTTCGGAATAGCAACCTCACTTGGGTTAGGAGCCCAACAAATGAACTCGGGGTTGAACTATTTATTTGGCGTCAAAATGTCGGTCGGAACACAAGTAGGACTGATTGCCTTACTATCTGTTTTCGCAACGCTATCAGTACTCAGTGGTCTAAAAAAAGGCATCCGAATTCTCAGTGAACTGAATATGCAAATGACCGCAGTGATGCTTGGATTGTTTGTTATTTTCGGACCAACCACTTATATCCTAGGCTCAATTTTTAACAATCTTGGCGACTATATGTCCCACGTCGTACAGCTAGGACTTTGGGTTGACACGACACCCAAAAGCCAGTGGCAAGGCTGGTGGACTATCTTTTACTGGGGGTGGTGGATTGCTTGGTCTCCTTTCTGCGGCATATTTATCGCCCGTATCTCCAAAGGCCGTACTATTCGTGAATTCGTTCTCGGCGTTCTGATTGCACCAACACTTCTTGCTGCACTTTGGATCACGATCTTTGGTGATTCTGCTATGTACCTCCAATTGTTCGGCGGCGGCGGCATTGTCCAAGCTGTTAACAAAGACACCACTACAGCGCTCTTTAAGACAATCGAGCTACTGGGTAACGGTCAAACAATAACCCTGCTGATGGCTGGCCTCTGTACTTTGATGCTGATTACCTATTTCGTTACCTCTGCCGACTCTGCGACTTTGGTTATTTGTACACTGCTGGCTATGGGCGATGAACATCCTCGTGCACGTTACCGCATTTTCTGGGGAGTTGCCGTTGGGGCCGTTGCCGCCGCACTCTTGATTGCTGGGGGGCTCAAGGCGCTGCAAACGGCATCTATTGTGGCCGCGCTGCCCTTCTCAGTCATTATCATCCTTGCCGTCGTCGGACTGTATAAGTCTCTGAAGGCGGAGTTTTCTGAAGAATCAGAGAAGGCCTTGCGTGAACGGTCTAGAAAACTCACAGAGAGCGGTGACAGTGTGCAAGCAGTAACTGCATCGAGTAAATAAAAACCTTTAACAACAAAAATTTAACACCATCTCTTATTTGATTAAGAGATGGAACTTAACTCAGAGACCTAAGTTGATTTTGGTTGTCTATATCATCCAAAGAAAATGGCTGCCTCTGTATTTTATAAAATCAAGGAGTTGATATGTCTGCTCAAATTATACTGCCAAGAGTTATGCAGGTCGGTGCGGATGCAACTAAAGAGATCCCCAATATCCTTGCAGGGCTCGGTTGCACAAGACCACTGATTATCACCGACAAGATGATGGTACAACTTGGTTATGCCAGCATTATACAAACCCTGCTCAATGATAATGAGCTAAATGCTGATGTCTTCGACGACACCATTCCCGAGCCAACAGTCGCCTCCATTCAGGCAGGTGTTGAAAAAGCACGCGATGGTAATTACGACTGTATTATTGCTCTGGGCGGTGGTAGCCCAATTGATAGCGCTAAGGCAATCGGCATTCTCGCGCACTTTGGGGGAACCATGCGAGATTATAAATTCCCTCGCGTCGTAAACGAAGCCGGTCTGCCAGTCATTGCCGTGCCCACAACGGCTGGCACAGGATCCGAGGTAACTCGTTTTACCATTATTACCGATGAAACCAATGACGAGAAAATGTTATGTGTCGGTATCGGTTTCATGCCCATCGCCGCCCTCGTGGATTACAAACTCACCCTCAGTTTGCCACAACGCATTACCGCTGATACCGGCATAGATGCCCTTACCCATGCAATAGAAGCTTATGTCAGCCGTAAAGCAAGTCCTTACAGTGATAGTCAAGCGCTCGCGGCCATGAAACTACTGGCACCAAACCTTCGCAAGGCTTACCACAATGGTAAAGATGAACAAGCACGGGAAGCGATGATGCTTGGCGCAACCATGGCGGGGGTGGCCTTTTCGAATGCCTCCGTTGCCTTAGTACATGGCATGAGTCGTCCTATTGGGGCAGCATTCCATGTTCCACACGGACTGTCCAACGCCATGCTTTTACCAAGTGTTACCGAGTTTTCCATTCCCGCAGCACCAGATCGTTATGCTGATTGCGCCAAAGCGATGGGGATTGCCAAAGAAACAGACAGTGTTGACCAAGCAAACCAAAAACTGCTTCAGGAACTTCGCGACTTGAATAGTGAGCTACAAGTCCCCACACCTGAGCAATTCGGTATCAACCGTGAACACTTTCTAGAATTGATGCCCACAATGGCTCAACAGGCACTGGCATCTGGCTCTCCTGGAAACAACCCTAGAATTCCTAGTGACAACGAGATTGTTGAAATATACCGCTCTCTTTGGACTTGAAATAACAAACATTAATTTATTATTAAATAGGAAATAACATGAACACTATCGGACATTTGATCAATGGCAAAATAGTTGTTGAAGGCAGCCAAAGCCAGGATGTATTTAACCCAGCGACAGGAGAAGCGACTAAAAAGGTTGATTTAGCCTCTAAAAGCACCGTCGAAGAAGCAATTGCCTCAGCTCAGGCAGCTTACCCTGCTTGGCGCAACACGCCACCGATGAAGCGTGCACGAATTATGTTCAAGTTCAAGCAGCTTCTGGAAGAACATGCTGACAAGATCTGTGAACTGGTAGGCGAAGAGCATGGCAAAATCGTTCATGACGCAGCTGGCGAACTCCAGCGTGGTATTGAAAATGTTGAGTATGCCTGTGGCATACCAGAACTACTAAAGGGCGAATACAGTAAAAATGTGGGTCCTAGTATCGATTCTTGGAGCGAATTCCAACCTCTTGGTGTGGTTGCTGGTATTACGCCATTCAACTTCCCTGTAATGGTACCGCTGTGGATGTACCCTATGGCACTCGCTTGCGGCAACACCTTTGTCTTGAAACCATCAGAACGCGACCCAAGCTCAACATTGTTTGTCGCACAGTTGCTGCAGGAAGCAGGCCTACCAGAGGGCGTATTCAATGTGGTAAATGGCGGAAAAGAAGCGGTGGATACGCTGCTGACCGATGACCGAGTAAAAGCCGTCAGTTTTGTCGGTTCTACCCCCATCGCAGAGTACATTTACAGCACTGCTAACGCCCATGGTAAACGTTGCCAAGCCCTCGGTGGCGCAAAAAACCATGCCATTGTCATGCCTGACGCAGACATGGACAATGCGGTCAATCAACTACTTGGCGCGGCCTTTGGCTCCTCTGGTGAACGTTGTATGGCATTGTCCGTCGCCGTCGCTGTCGGAGATGCGGCTGCCGACCAACTCGTTAGTAAAATGAAAGAAGCAATGGTCAGCCTCAAGGTTGGAAACCATAGTGATAAAAGCAATGATTTTGGCCCCGTGATTACCTGCGCTCACAAAGATAAAGTGGTTGGTTATATTAATAGCGCAGAAGAGAATGGTGCCGAAGTGGTCGTTGATGGACGCAATCCTCAGGTGCCCGGATACGAGAACGGTTTCTTTGTCGGCGGTACGCTGATTGATCGTGTAACACCTGACATGTTGAGCTATAAAGAAGAGATCTTTGGCCCAGTCTTGCAGGTAGTTCGTGTTAAGACGATGCAGGAAGCAATGGATCTGATTGACGCACATGAATACGGTAACGGTACGTGCATTTTCACTCGTGACGGAGAAGCGGCCCGCTATTTCAGTGATCATATTCAGGTTGGTATGGTGGGCATCAACGTGCCGCTGCCAGTACCAGTGGCTTATCACAGTTTCGGTGGTTGGAAACGTTCCTTATTTGGTGACTTACATGCCTATGGACCGGATGCCGTTCGCTTCTATACTAAGCGTAAGACAATCACTCAACGCTGGCCCTCTGCTGGTGTACGGGAGGGTATCGAGTTCTCAATGCCGACTATGAAGTAACCTTGGCTGGCGGCTTTATAAGAGCCGCCAATTACAAAAAATAATGAGCTTAGTGGACGAGTATTTTTTTGTAGCGTTTCATAAAAAAGTAAATGATACTAAGCTCCGCTTTAGACTTTGTTCTGAGACCCCTAACAAATATGAAAAAGCGTCTCCCGCCTTTAAATTGGTTGCACTCTTTTGATGTTGCTGCTCGTCATTTAAACTTCACTCTGGCAGCCACAGAGCTAAACCTTACTCAAGCCGCCGTAAGCCAGCAAATAAGAGGGCTCGAATCACAATTAGGCTGCACATTATTTAAGCGCCTACCAAGAGGGCTTGAATTAACAGATTCTGGTCTTGCCTATCTACCAGTGATTCGTGATTCAATAGCACGCATGTCGGCTGCAACAGATGAAATATTCGGTCAGGTTCGACATCGCCCATTAACCTTAAAAGTCAGTTTAGTATTCTACACCTGCTGGCTAGTGTTTAGGCTTGCCCGCTTTCGTGAAGCCCATCCCAACATTTCTCTACGTTTCACCAGCAACATTTGGGTGAATGAGGTTGATCAAAAGGATGCGGACATGGAAATTCGTTATGGGCATGGTGACTGGCAAGGAATGATCTGTGAACGCCTAACTTGGGATCGCTTGATCCCCGTTTGCGCTCCAAAACTAAGGAGTTTGCAACGCCCTCCCGTTTCGGTTGAAGAATTATCACAATGTACGCTTCTGCATGTACTCGGATACGAGGAAGGTTGGGGGCATTGGCTTAACAAAACCGGATACGGGCACGTGGAAGCCGCTTCCAATATCCAGTTTGATACATTGATCTCCGCACTGGAAACCGCCGCACAAGGCGAAGGTGTTGCCCTGGGACGTTCGTCTCTCGTCGAAGGAATGCTGTCTAGCGGGAAACTCATCTCCCCCTTCGAACACAGCATAGAAACCTCAGAAGCCTTTTATCTTGCGAGGCCAATCAAACAAATCCCTCACCCCAATGCCGAAGCCTTCAGACAGTGGATATTACAGGAAATTGGGACAAGTCATGCACAATTAACAGGATGAACGTTAAATTTAGATACTGTTTGGCCAGCCAAGTTTTAGACGAAACGATGCTGTACCCTCTCAGGGAACAACGTAACCAATCCTAAGAGTTAGCCGTTAAGGCAGCAATCCACAATGGATTGCTGCCTTAATAGGTTATTCTCAATCTTTGAAAAACGTCACAATGGATTCGATCGGCCCACAAAGTTTGACACTGTGTTCCTCTTTCTGAAGGAAAATAAAGCCATAATTCTGCTAGAACATAACAAGATCATCGTCTTTGACATCAGCAAATAGTCCAACGACGCCCATGCTCTGCCTTTATCCTTATGAAAGATCAATTTTTGTCAAAGACTGAACATTAATAACATCAAAAGTTCTTCTATATGACACAATTTCTATATCAGTTACATCAACCTCGCCGTAGTCTTTATGACGCAAATTTGAAAGCATCTCATGACTTTCAGCAGGAAGGTCTAATTCAGAAGAAAACACCGAAAGGCTTGCATGGCAAGTATTTCTTAACTTACTGATAGATGTTTCAGGCCCCGATGTGACAAGGTTGCTTTGTTGTAACCTCTCAAAGAAACCTTGTCTGAGATCTGCTATATTAAAATCAGGAATGCCACACAAGATTAAACCGCTTTTAACACCAACTATCCCACGCAAGGAAATACGCATTCGACCGACATCACTAAATGTTGTTTTTAACACTTCCGCATACCGTTTTACTAAGTTATCTGACTCATAAACAGTTTGCCTGTAGGCTTCTAGCGACCTAAAAGTAACGTGTACATTGTTATCACAATAATAAAAATGATTTTCGCCAAGTAATGGTTTTAACTTATCGAGATCTCTCCACACTTCCAAAGGTATTTTGGGGCGAAATACGGCACTCACTCCCCATCTGCTATCTCCATCAACAGGTAAAGGATCTATATTGATTTGATTGTCTTTAATAAACTCATTGTTTGACTGATATATATGCTCATATCTTTCTTTAAAACTCATCATTGGCGATATTCCCAGAGAGTGGTATTCCATTAAGCAACGTTTTAAAACAACATCAAAGCTTACAAAAACGGCCAACGCCATCTAACCCAATCCAAAACCTACCCTTTTACCCCATGATAAACAACCACCAAAGCCATCGCCTGAGAGCCTTGGTTTGGTTTTATTATTTGTAATAAGAGATCCGCTCGACGTTGTCGTTTACCCAGTTTGGTGTGTGTAGCTGTGCGATTTACTGTTGCTTATTTTTCTGGGAAAGTGCGGATGGCTTGTACCGTGTCATTTAGGTCGCTGGCGGGGAGGACAATGGGATTGCTTTCCAGTTTCATGGCAGTGACGATGTTGTTGATCAATCACTTTCCTTGAGGGAATCGCTCTCGGCTTCCAGCAGGGCTGTGTCGGCTGAGGTGGCGGAAAGGTGTTTTTGCTCGTGGAGTTGTTTGGGGTCGATTAAGACTAGGCGCTATTTTTTATCTTGATACCGAAATTCTTTAACACCTAACTCATAGCCTAGCAAGCCCCGCGCGCGAAAAAACAAAATGTCGTTCTCTTCTTATGAAAGCGACACTTTATAGTAAAAGCCTTGTGTTTATTGGGCTAGAGCAAAACCCCTTAACAACTCAATGGCGGCATGTTGGCGGCAAATCACAAGTCTTTTTTGATGAATATGTTTTGTTTAGGCATAAAAAAACCACCCGAAGGTGGTATTTTTAAAGCTATACAGGATTTTTAAGTCATGACTCTCTTACTAAGTGTGTAAAACTTGGCACTGAACGATCAAGCTTTATTAGCAAGTCTTCGACTGTAAGCTCCGGGTCTTTATGTACGCGAGCAAAATTATCTAAAGCTTTCATGACACTATCTTTTTCATTAGTGAACAAGAAACACATCAATTCGTCTCTTGTCATCGTTCTAATGCCATACTCAGCCAATAATTCTGCTGGAAAATCTTTAATGTTATCTGTCGCAATAATGTTACAACCCGTCTTTATAGCGGCAGCGAGAACATGGCGGTCATCTGGATCAGGAAGCTCAAGCTGATCTATCAATGGTTCGTAATCTAAAACGTAACGATCAAAAAAGGAAGCCTTAATAGACTTAACTTGCCTGATAACACTGTCTCTGCCTTCAGGATGCTTACGATTTAAAGCATCAGACCATTCCGCATCTATCTTATCTGTCCAAAACAATTGAACTGAACACTCATCTAAATCAACCAAATTGAGAAGCATCATTCTCAATGGCTGTGAATACAAGACATTTGCATCCAATAAAACTTTATCACTCATGGTATTATCTTACATAGAATCTGACTCCTGTTCAAAGTTAGCAATTAAACTAAGGGTTTCATCACGCGACATCTTCGCGTTAGAAAGCTTTTCTCTGAATAACATCACATCTGCCATTTTTACACGGTGATGAGTGCCTACCTTCATAGATGGAATTTGCCCAGCCAAAATATAACCTGTTACTTTTGGTCGTGACATTCCAAGGTATTTCGCTGCAATAGCCGGACTAACCATTTGATTTGGATCAATCTGTTGCACTTCAAAGTTTTCACTGTTCCCATTTTTAGCCAATTGACTTAACACCTGAACAAATACATCAAGGGTTAGTGTTGGCACTTCAAATTCGGCTTTTTGGCCATTTTTTAGAAGCACATCAATTTTTAACTTGTCTAGATCCGCTTGGTGCTGTGTTAGATACTGTTGCGCTCTCATTATTGCGCTAACGTCCGGTTCAACATTTAAACGTTCCTTAATCATTCATAACTCCTTCCTCTAGCACTATGGAAGCAAGCCGAAGCTTAGAACTCTCAAATTTCCCAGAGGTTTATAATTTTCACTAAATCTTTGATAAATAATAACAAAGATCCACTACTACTTTATCCCACTTAGCTTTTAGCAGGTTAAGTTTCGCTCTTAGCTGGAGCTTTAATTTCCAATCATATTAGTCCTAGAGGCATCCAGCGATGCCAGCAAATTGTGTTACTCGTTTCAACACCTGTGGCACTAATAATAAGTGAAATAACTGAAAACAACAACTTAAAAATCAGATATTTCACTTGTGTTTTTTCAGGATATTCATTTCCGATTTTTCGACCAGAAATGAGGCGGGATTTCAGGAATAGCGAGCACTAGGGTAAAATGGCGCTATCACCCACTCACGGAAGGCATCATGCTCAAAATGCTCAGAAGCATCAACAAAGACCTAACTGAATTATTCTTGGTGCTACTCACAGGTGCCTTCGCAGGATCGATTTTTACCTTGGCCTACATTAAGTTTTTGAAGAAAGGCGATGTAACCTTTGCTGATATAGGTGGGATGCTGTCAGGGGCTGGGACAGTTGGACTTTTAGTATTAGCTTGTTTTACTGCTAGAAGCTGGAAAGAGCAAATTATTGAATCAGCAAAAAGAGACAGCTTGGAACAGTTCTATGTGGCTGGTACAAAAGCCTTTTGGACCATGATGCTTTTCCTTAGAAAGCTAGAGGATATTGAATATGCAAAGCGTCAAGGTAACCATCACTCAACTATGATTCAAGACCAAACAAGAGAAAAAAATTCTCAAGCTTGTGCCGAATATACACACGCAGTTGCAAAACTCGACTTGTCTTGGGAGGTTGGTGAATTCACAGGTATATTACCTATCGACGTCGTAAACCTTTTTAATAAAATCGAAGAACTACACAAAAAAGAGACTTTTACTATTTCATTTACAGAGTCAAAGAAACTTATAACAGGTTTCCAAAAAGAATTTCATAATAAATACAACTCTATTAAAAAACATCTATAAACCCCCAAAAATCCCTTAAACCAAGGGGGCTTTCGCCCCTTGCTCTTCCCTACTCTAACAATCATCCCCAAGGTGTCGGCCTGTGGCGTTTTTGACACGTTCGATGGTATGCGGGGTTGTTTTGGAGTTGGGCGACGGAGATTTGGTAGCAGCGGATGGTTTGGATCATGCCCATGATGTCGATGTATGGCACAACCACGACGTTTTCTTTGATGCCCAACGATAAAACGATGTCGTAAATGAGTTTGAGTTTTCGTCGTCTTAGATCGGGGCGGGTAAGGATTGTTGCACTGGTTCGGGTTGAAGAGGGCTAAACCGCCCTCTTTTTTTGTCTCATACTCATGATCGATTTTGTCATCGATTTAACGCAAGCAAAATGCCTTTAAAAAAAGACGAAAAACGGACTAACCCAGCCCTTATAATTTGGCTCGTTTGGAACAAGAATGGAACACAAAAACAAAAAAGGGCTTGCAAATAAATGTAAGCCCTTAATTTTATTACTAAATTCGGTGGTAGGACTAAGCAGATTCGAACTGCTGACCTCTACCATGTCAAAGTTTACTTACTTTTACCGTAAGACAATGATTATAAAAGAAAAATACACTTATTTTACGCTTTATTTTAATGCTATTTATTAACAATAGAATCAATTACTTAAAAAATACTTGGATAAGCAATAAATCAAGTGCAACCCATAAATTAATTTTTCGATATAGGCTATTTTGATAGTTAAATCGGGTATTGCGTTTTTATTCGATCAACAGCTTGAAGACCCAGCGTTCTTGCTACTTCTGCGCCTTCTTCATCACCTGCAGCACTTTTCCTCTGCGCTTCTAGAAAGTGAGGATCACTAATACGACGGTAAGCATCTTCTCGGCGTTTGAGTCGCTGCGCTTTCGCTTGCTCTTCTTCAAATTCTTTCTGCCTTAATAAGTCTTCCTGTGTTTTTTCATCCATCCCAAGACTTAGCATAAATTCTTGAGTTGTGTCTGTGTAGTTTTGTCCATCGTAGATGTATGTAAATTCGTTCATTATTAATGACCTCGATATTGCTTGTTCGCGCGGAAATCAAAGGAAAAGGGGGCAGTTACGCAAAGAAAGCGGAGCGAGACCCGAGGAAGTTGCTCGAATAGGAACGAGCATTATTCAATGCCAACGCCGCCGGGCCAGCATCGGACGTGTTGTACCAGTGGCCGCCGCGGAGCGGGAGTCGTTCACCCGCGTTTCGTGCGTAGATGGCGCCCTTTGAACTGGGTGCGGCATGCTCAACACCAAGTCGCCGCATTAGCTCATTTAACACATAGCTGGCGTCCTTTGTTACGTTACTGTTTAGTGCGCTGTAGCTGTATTGACTGCCGTCAGACTGTGAGACGACTTGGCTGTTTAGCTTTGGAGTGCCGGTCGCATTATCATAAAAAGCGGCTTGCGCGATCCAATCTGCTTCCGCAGCGGATGGATTATTGTCTAATGTGCAAATGATTTGGCCGTCAACGATTTTAAGCTGATCCACCCATTCCCACACATTGCCAACTAAATCGCAGACTCCGTAAGGCGAGCCATCGTGCGTCCATGACAACGGCCCTTGTCCCGTTTTTGTTCGACCATCGCCCGTTGTATCACCCGCTGCGCGCGCGTCAGTTCGTGTGGCATTTTCAAATCGAGAGTCATGCGTTCGGCCCCAGTACGTATTGCCGCGCATTTCTGCGTTGAACTTGAGAGATATTAGACGCAGGGCTTCCCACTCGTGCTGCGACATCATATGCCAGCCCGAACCTTTGTTTGTGCATAACGATTTTGCGGTGTCGAAATTAATATAGTTTCGAGGGATTGCCCCGCCAATGCTTGCAAATCCGCCAGTTGATAGTGTCGAGTTGATGTACTTTGAAATCATTACTTCGGATCGTGGGGCACCATTTGTTAAAAACGCAGTCATTGTGCCAGTGCCTAAATTAAGCTCTGGCAACTCTAAATCCTCGTAATTAAATCTAGGAATCACAACCATGATATTATCGTTCCCTTGTGCGTCGGTTATGAGAGTATTACGACCACCGGACGCTTTTTCGACTGCATTTCTGTAGCCCATGGTTGCTGAAATAGTTAGTGATGCGGTTTTATCTGCATAGTCATTTGCAAGACTTGATCGCTGTGCTGCTATTTCACGATCAAGTTTTACGAGCGACGCAAACGTATGCATCGTGCCGGATGCATCAGTGATCGAAACGTCCTTATCTTGTGTGACCATTTCTTCAAGAACTTGATGCGTTTTTGCTGCAAATTCATTTGTCTCACGAAGCGCTGCAATCCCTTCTAAAAATGGCGCGCCAGTAGGCTGCACAGCGGCAGGCTGATTAGTTACTGTCGCCATACTCCATGGTTTCGCAAGCGAAAGTGTGCTATTACCACTGCCATCAATAGATGTGCCGCTGGCGATTTCAGTGGGGGCTCCATTTACTATTAACGCCCACCCTGATTTAACACCAGACAGGTCTACGCTGCCGCCGACGGAGACGGTAACGTCCCCGAAAGCGACAGAAATAGACGGCAAATATAACCAATTAGCCATTTTAAACTCCAAATTTGATTAAGTAACTCTAAGAAGGCGCCAGCTGATATTGCATGGATCCAACGTCACGTTGTACGCACCATATACTCTAATTCTTAGATTAATGGTCGCTTGACTGTAGAAACGAGTTAATGGGATAACTTCTGCGGACACTCCCCATGCCGAAGTCGAGGGAGTATTTGATTGAACACCAGTATTGACAAAACCTACGGCAACACCCGTATAAAATTTGCTGCCGCTCCATGCGTTTGCCGGATACCCTGTATCAAGAATGGCATCATATTTTATCGTACCATCACCGCCTTGAACTCTCCCCAACGAAAATGTTCCGCTTGCCACGGTCATTTCACGCGATACAACAACGCCGTTAAACTCAGCTGATCCATTCTTCAAAATCCGCCAGCCCGATACACCAGGCGAATAGTTAGCAGACTGAATCACATCGCCTATTTTTGCATTCGTGATTTGTCCATCACCTATTTTTGCTGACGTAATAGCAGCATTAGCGATATGAGCATTTGTGATTTGTCCATTCGCAATATTTGCTGACGTGATAGCTGCATTAGCTATGTGAGCATTTGTGATTTGCCCGTTCGCAATTTTTGCCGACGTGATAGATGCATTGGCGATCTGCGCATTAGTGATAGCAGAGTTGACAACCTTTTCTGATGTGATCGTGGCATCTTTGATACTGGCACCATCGACAATCAATTCATTCGCATAGACTTGGTCACCCTCAACACGAAACGGCGTTTTTGTGCCGTTCTGCGTCTTGAACTTCATCTGATTTGCAATGAATTCAAGCGAGCTTCCATCTTCACCGGCATTGGCAAACACCCCTGCCAGCTGATCCCCATAAACCGCAAGCAAAGCGGCTGTTGCGGCGCCACGACCGTCTGCTTCTAGTATCGTTTGATACATATTCCCGGCTGATATTTCGACGGTTTCTCCAGCTGAGTTAGTGCCTGTCACTTTGACGTTTCGCAACGCTTCGGCAATAGACGAATTACCTCTCCATGTATTACCAGCGAGCTCACAAGATGCGGCTGTTTCATGGCTTGTTGGGTTGCCATTGGCATCAACACAATAGCCGATGGCAGCGCGGCGGTAATCGCTAAACTCGGCTTTATTCTCATCAACCACCACTTCTAACTCATCAACTGTTTGAGCCAGTGCTGTGGTTTCGCTGGCCACCGCTTTTGTCTCACTGCGAGCCAAAGCAATAGTATCGTTTTGCTTAAGCTGCTCACGAGCAGATGATGCAGCATTGGCGGCTTCTAAAAATGCATTTTCAGAAAGATCATCATTATCGACTTGAGATTGATGGGTGCTAACAATTTGCTGAGAGATAGACCCCGCCTGTGCATCGAGCGTTTGCTCAACTGCACTTACTCGAGCTCCATACTCTTGCTGTGTTGTCGATTGTGCGATTTGCGAAATCAATGCTTCAGCACCGTCAATCCATTGCTCTGCTGAATTGGCCTTGGTGACCGTGCCGTTTTCGTCAAGCTCCGTAAGCTTCGCAATGACGCTGTACTGAGCGTTCCAACTATCTAAAGTCTGCTGAACATCGTTTTGAGTTAGAGTATTTTGCTCATAAAACGTGGTGGTCACATAGTTAGACAATTGGCCGCTGACTGCATCAATATTTTGCTCTGCTGAGCTAACACGACCTTGGAGCCCTTCAATTGCTGCTTGTGCGGCAGTGCGCTTCCCTGCCTGCAAACTGTGGAGCTGATACATATCATCCGTGGTTTCACCCAAGATAATGCGCAATCCAGTGATATTGCTTGCTGTGTAATCCTCTACATCACCAAAATCAACAGTCACTGTGTACAGCTGGCCATCGTCCAATATTTCAGGAATGTCCATTTCATAATCGGACGAGTAGTCGTGCGAAGCGGTTTTATATTGGACTTTACCTGCCCACACTGCCCCACTTTCTCGCGCAATTGATAACTGAATAACATGGTTATCTGCGCCGCTGTAATCCATTGTCGCAGCGATATCGCCCAGCGTTAAATCAACCCATGCACCAGCGTTGTAAACTGCCGTGCCACTTTGCGCGACCCAGCCATCTAAACCAGTGTTAAACGTGGTGACGTAAGCCGGTTGAATGGCGGCAATAGCCCCCGCCACGGTTTCTGTTAGCTGCGTGAACGTTGCCCGCTGATTGATCAGCCCCGCTTGTACTGATAGCTCAGATTCAGCGTCGGTCAAGCGGTCGTTTGTGGTATCAATGCGAGAAGCTTGCAACGCGATGGCAGAATTAACCCCATCGATCAGCAATGACGCTTCACTGAACTTGTTATTAGTGTATTCGTAAGCACGATTTGTGATGGTTCCGTTTGACGGATCGATTTCAACAACGGCATTCAGGATGCGATAGTACTCATCGTTCTGACTGAGTTGATAGCGTTGCATTTCAGCTGCACGAGCAGCCGATTTAAACAACTGCTCAGCAACATCATCTGTCTCAACCTGCTGCTTTTGCACTCGTTCAGCCGCCGCTTTCGCGACTTGTTCAATGTCATCAGACAGTGATAAATCACGTTCTGTTAACTGGTTAATAGCATCAGCCACAGCATCATTTAACGTCGTAACAGTGTGAGCGCTTGACTCACCAAGGCCAAAGGCGTCGTAAGAGGCCAATTTGACGTAATATTGTGTTAATGGTGACAGGTCACCAATATCAAAGCGGGTTGAAATCCCGCTGTAAACCTGATTTTCGGTCACTTGTTCAACGGGAGAAACCGTCGATAGCCATGCTGTCATGCCCTTTGCATTAGCGGCTTTTACAGTGCGAACAATCAATGCATCAGATGATGGCGTGAACGATACAGAAAGCGGCGGCGCTGGCGCGGGTTTCTTAATCGATAAGCTTGCCGCTGGCCCATTGCTCAACGCGACGTTAACCGCACTGACGTGCACATCAAAATCGCGCGGGTAACCGATTGATTGAAATTGTGCGTTAGTGATCGTGATATTTTCTGTCGAAGACATCGTAGAAAAAATGACAAGATCATCTATAAGCAACTCAACACGATACGAGCGTAATGCAGCATGGTTGCTGACATGTGACCAAGACAAAGATAAATCCGCATCAAACTCACCGACTTGAACCAAGCCAGAAACAATCGGCAACACTGGCACAGAGTATGTCCAGCTGACTGACGAAATCGGCGTAGCTGAAACCTCAGAAAGCCCCTTTATATCAGCCCGATAATTACCCGCTGGCAGGTTTGGAACCTGCACATTATTATCAGTTACCGTATTAGACCAAGCCAAAAGGCCCGTTACAGTATTATAAATATCAATCTTATAACGAGTAACAAAAGCGGAATTTGACTCGTTCCAGCTTAAAACGCCCTGATAATTTGCATTATATTCAACGGCCGAAAACACCAAATTTTGTGGCGCTGGCAAGTTGTAAACATTGGGCAGTGTCGGCGTATAACCCGCTGAAATTTCAGTGAGATTGATCCAGCTATACAGGCTGGGGTCGTATTCTTTTAGCGTGAATTTATATTCGCCATCCGCTGTGACAACTCGTTTTTCAATAGAGAATAAAAATGATCCCAGTTGAGATGTCGTGACAGTCACCACTTGACCTGGTAATACCTTTCGCGCCTCTACCGTGGCACTAAACGAAATATTGAGCGATTTACGAGACTCGTAAACATAACGACGCGCATAATCCAGCGCCTGGTATTTGTTGGTGATCATGTCGGCGGTGACTTCGCCGTTCTTTTCAATACCGTTGTCTTCCGCTAATAACTGCTGATGTTCGGCGTCATCAGTAGGATAAACCACGGTATTTTCTTGCCAATTCAAATCAGGGTCGATAAACGTTACCGTAGCGCGATTGTATTTATCACTCGCCCCAGACGAGCCAACGCTAATATCGCCAACAATATTATCGTCAGTAAATTCAAACGAGGATTCGGTCGCTGAGCGAATGACAAGACGGTATTTACCCTCAGAATACGGCAGGCTTGCGTGCGCATGAGCAAGCAACGCTTTCATATTGTCTAAACGGCCTTTGCTCGTATCAATTACCGCATTGATATCAATAGGCTTATAGTGCTGACCAGCCCCTGCAAAGGTTTCCGCCGTGCGATCGGCTACGTCAGCGGCCACCTTGAAGGATTCGAAATCAATTTCATCATCAGGTACACGCTCACCAAATACATCGGAGCGCATATAAAATAAGATGGCCAACGCTGCATTGGAACTGAATTTCTGTTGCCCATCTCTTGGGTCATACAATAGCGCGCCATCAATAACGGCAGTCTGAGTCGGTAGGCTGGATATTTTTTCAGCGTTATAGGTGTATTTTGTAGCAGAGTAAGCCAGCCCAGTTAATTTATGGGCAGACGTCCAGATATTGCCAAGATTTGCAGAAAACAGTGCGTCTGCTGATTGAGTCCATGCACCAAAATGCGCACAGAAGCTCACATCCGGCGTTAATGAAAAGCGTGAATTATCAGAGACATTGTAACTATCAGAACCACCAAAGGCACTGGGCTTTTCGTCGTTTATTTCGATATCACGAATGCCTGAAATTGGCCCCTCTGCAAAGACCAAAACGCTGTATAAATCCGCATTTTTATTGCCTTGCGTGTGCAATAAAACACGAGTACCGCCACTTCGGCGCGTACCAATAATGACATTAATACTGGATGTTGCGGCGGTCTTGTTAAGCAAAACCCCTTCACTTGAAGTCGTCGCTAAATCGGTTTTTGGAATGTCTTGCTCTTTTACACCGAGAACAACACCGAGATTTTTAGCGGTATCTTCAACGACATCAACAACATTATGAACAGCGCGCTTTACTTCACGAAATATCTTGCTAAAAAAACCCATTAGCGGCCCCACTTCACATTTTGCTTCTCTTTTCCGGCATGCTCAAACCCTTTATCACCGGGTGCATAAACCTGTTGACTGGCATTGGTTGCAACACGACCGCCCTTGCTCTGCCAATCAATAAAATGACTAGAGCAAGAAAATTGAATAGTTTGCTGATCCTCGCCGTCTGTTTCTGTTTGCTCTGTTAAGCGGCCCCGAAAGACCACATCGACATCAGACTGAACCCCGTTTTCGTACCAAACGCGATAATAAGTAATGGGCAAATTAAGCCACTGCCCCGTGCGAACCAATAAAACAAGCTCAGGCGCACCGGCTAACGTCACATCGAATGTAGTGGTATTAAGCTGGTTTTCCTCTGTCACATCACCGATCTCAATCAGCAACGTTGAATCCGCTCGATACAGCTCAGAATTGAAGGTCACATCATGGCCGCAATCCGCCAGCAAAAGCGGCTCAGGGAAACCAATGCGAATAAGATTGATAAAATCGGACATAAGAAAAACCAACTGACAGGCACAAAAAAAGCCCGCCGAGGCGAGCTTTTAAAAGAAAAGAGATGAAACGGCTACAAAAACCGCAGTATGAATAATTTAACCCCACTAACTTCCCTTTTCAAGGAAATCATTGCCAGCTTTTAGGAATACCTCCATCCGAATATCCAACTACCACAAGACTACCATCTTTGATAGTAACTCTAGCTGCAAAGGCATTGTCGTAAATTACTGCGTACGGACTATAAAAAGACATAAGCCCAGGCAAATCCTTATCAAGCTTCTTTACTCCACAACGTGAGTTTTTAAGCGTTTTTCTGGTATAGGATGAGAGATTTTTATTGTTTTTAAATCTATTATAAATCTCAAAACATACATCTTTAGCCGTCCAGTCACTGGACAAGTCCACGCCATAAACATCCCTATCGTTTTTTGCCGACTGGTAGTAAAACGCTCCAATTGCACATATCACAATTAAAATAACTATCAGAAAAAGCAAAATCCGAATGATAATTTTCATAAAAACTCCCTTTTAGTAAAAGGGTCATAGTACTAAAAGGGAGTTTATTTTTACAACTTAATGGATCTTAGGATGTTCGCTATCCCATAACTGTTTAAGCTTTGTTAGGCCCTTTCCTGTCACCACTGTGGTGACAGATTGTTTTAATCCGTGCTCTGGATGTTGAAAGTTGCTAAGTTTCACATTCAGCAAGCCTTGCTCTATCTTCTGTTGGTATGGCTCGTTTCGTCGAGAAATCCAGCCAATATTGCGCAGAAAATCAAATAATCGCCGCTGGCCAGTGCCGATTATCTTAGCGGCTTCCCCTACACTGATCGCATCAGGTGAAATATATACTCGTTCGGCAAATTGCACCTTTGGCGCGTCTTGCTCTACTTTTGCTGAAAGCTGCTGGTTTACCTGCTCCAATTTTAAACGTTGCTCTTCGGATTCCATGGCCAGCTTGAGAATGTCCATCTTGCTTAACTGCTTGTCGCCCTGTTCGCTTGATTGCAACTGGTCGCGCATTTCAAAGAAGGCTTTAACCAGGCGTTTTTTAAACTCCTTTACCGTCTCATTATTGCGCATATAAGTCAGCAGTAGTGTTGCTTGCTGCTCATTGAGTATTGCAATTTCTCGTTGTTGAATACCGCCATTTGTTTCAAAGGGTCGGATTTCAAATCCAACCCTTCCAAACTCCTCAAAATCATCGGCATTCTGTCGAACTAATTTTATAACCGTGGCATGAGGGTTACCCACACCATCAGCGATGGCCAATGAAGTGGTCACCGGGCATCCATTTTGTTTAATAACAAGTGATTGCATCGTTTATCCCTCCATTCTAGCCAGTTCGGTTGCATATTGTGCTCTATGATCGTATTCGGCCTGCACAAAGGCCAAATCCACAAACACATCGCACCGCTTGGCAGATCGGTAAAGGTGTCGCTCTAAATAGCTAAAAAAGCCCACCCAATAGCCCTTTGTGGCGGTTTTGTCTTGAAAATCGATATCCCCCGCGATATGCCCCAGCACACCCGCCCCCACATTGTCGGGGTCGTCTTTTAGCTGTTGCAAGAAGTGTGCGGCCATTTCACGACCAAAGCGGTTGGCTTTTCGATAGTTGGAGGTAGGCATTACTGCCCAGTTACTGTTAGAAAGATTGGCGCCTGCATGGTCTAGAGATAAACCAAAGCGCGTTGGGTAAGATGCCATTCTGGCTTTTTTGATCATTATGATCTCCTTACATTTTTTCCGAATTACCCAATAACTGATTGGGTGTCAGGAGGTTCGAAACGGCTGTAAGACACCGCGAGTAGCTTTCCCCGAAGGTATTTTATGACTACTGCCCTCCCGACTTAACAGGAGATTATGCAAGTAATAAATTACAGACATAAAAAAGCCAACACTAACGGGGTTGGTTACTCATCCGCTTACAAGAGGTTTCGACGCCTCAAGATGGATACTAGGCAAGGTTTTTTAATATTGCAAGGTTTTATTTATTCCAGCACTTCTTCAAATTCGTCGGTTAGCTGACTGTTAACTCGATCTTGCTTCCACCCCATATCTTCTTTGGTGCGATGCAGTTTGATCGTTGGGGCAGCGTAATTGATAGTGTCGTTATTCACCGCTTTACGAAGCGGAGGCGCAAACGTCAATAAGCCGCCTTGGTGCTCTACAACCATATAAAGCTTGTTATGACCGCTAAAATTGAATACACCACCAACGGAGAAAGCCCCTTCAAAACCATTAATTGTTATTTTACTTTCGCCTGCCATTGCCACGCCATCCACAGCGATTGTGCCGCTTAATGCTGGGTGTTCACCCACCAATGGCAGACTAAGCACAGATTCGCCGTGCATGCCCTGCATGGAGACAAGCTTAGCATAAAGAGCTTGAGCCTCTCGGTTTTTCATTTTTACCCATGTCACACTCACTCGCCAATATTGACGCATGAGCGAGCGACTATAGCGCCGCCCTGAGCGGGATACCGTCTGGCTAGACGGGTCCACGCTGGTAAGCTGTACCGAGCTGATTTTTGATTCAATCATAACATTCTCTTACACCCTAACACCGGGTATGCGCCCTGAATTTTGCTTAGCATATTTACTCACGGCGCCAACCGTAGCATTTCGAAAACTCGACGAGTTAACAAACCGATTCAGTGTTGCATTGATTTGCTGACCAACGACTTGAGCCAAGGCGTTTGGGTCTTGAGACCCTGCTGCATCGATTTTGATATAGATGTCGCCAACACTCAGAACATTAGATGATGATGAGTTTAACGAGCTGGATTCATAAACATCACCCACTAAATTATTACGGTGGCGTGGGTCGTCCGTTGTTAAGATTTCCTCGCCCCGCATTAAAGTGGCATTGATTTCACCACTCTTTAGCATGGCGCCGAAGTTGTCTGACGCCTGCCCCGCGATCCCCCCAGTGTGGTATTTTTGGCTTTTAACATTCGCCATCTGCTCTGCACCGTAACCAATGAGTGCCGCCGATAAGATTCCGCCGACTATTGGCCCTGCAATTGGCCCAAGCTGCATCGAAGTTGCCCACGCATCCATAACACCCTCAGCAGTCGATATACCAATATTATATATAGCTGCCGCTTTACCGATCGCTGCGAGCTCTTTGTTCTTGCTGTCTGCCATTCCCACAAAGATATTAGCAAAGTCACGCTGCGCATCAATCCGTTCCTGATGCTCTGCTTTTTGAATGTCAGTCAGTTTTTTCTCATGCAGAGATTTCGCATTTTCTGCAGTTTTGTCATAGCTTGCTTGATCCGCCGCTGACCAGGCATTTTGATCAACCAGCGCCTGACGCTCACTCGCCATTTTATCCAGCGTTTTTTGATAATCTCGATTCTCATAAGCTTCTTTTGAAAGAAAGCTTTGAGCATACTGATCATCAATTTTGCTGAAATACGCTAACGAGCGTTCTTTTTGACGCGCTAAGCGTTCCTTATCTCGCTGTTCAGCCGCATCTTTAGCCTGTTGCTCTTTGCTTAGCTTTTCGTTGAGGGCATTCAGCTCTTTTTGATACTGGTCGTCTAGCTTAACTTGGTAACCCAGACGCAGCGCTGCTAGGCTTTTATACCCTCGCTTTTTGACCTCTTCTTCGGATAACACCAAGCTATCAACTTCGGCACGCCGCTTCACGTATGCATTAGTAATTTTCTCTTGTTCACTAGCGAGCTGAGTGTCAATCGTAGCAAGGGATTTTGCCCCTGCCGCTTCCTTGGCTTTTCGTATATTATCCGCTGCTTGCTGCTCAAGTTGACGGCGAGTTTCCACACCTTTTTGATATTCTGCCATGCCCTTTTGGGCGTTTTTTTTCTGTAATGCTTCAAGTGCATTCATTTGCTTAGTGACTGCCGCATATTCTTCCATGTATTGATCATGCATTAGCTTATTCTGAGCATCATTCGCTTTGTGCTGTAACTCTAGACGCTTCTGAAACAGTTTAGACAGTTTGACGCCAATTGGGTCTTCTGCGGTCGCGTCTACAGCACGAGCAATAATTTCATTCCAGCCTTTAACGACAATTTCAAAGCCTTTTGAGGCGCCTGTGGCTTTATTAATGTTTTCATAAAGCGTTTCAAAATTTTGTCCCAGTGTATCAAGAGACCCAGACAAACCTGACGCTTCACCAGCCCCCGTTCCCCCCACTTGCTTTTGCAACTCAGCCAATATGGTGCGCTGAGCTTCGGCCTTGTTGCCTGTTTCCACCATGGCTTTGATGGCGTCTTTTTGAGACTGAGTAAACGATACTCCGGCTCGAGACATAGCGGTTATACCCGCGATAGGGTCTTCTAATGCTTTCCCCAGCATTTTGGCATTACTCGCGGCAGTGCCACCCATTACAACAGCAAGATCTTGAGAAAGATTTACCGCTTCGACAAAGACACTTTTCTGCACACTTTTAAACGTCAGCATGACGTTTTGCGCTTCTCGAATGTCTTTTACGCTGGCCAACGTTGCAAAAGCCGTTTGTCGTGCCATTTGATCAAGCTGCTCAGCATTCCAGCCTGCCGCAAAGCCGGTTGCTCTTAGTATGGCCTGCTGCTTGTAAAGCTGCTGCTCCAAATCTTGGCCTGCACTAATGGCTTTCGCTGCGATCACACCCGTAGCAGCCAATGCCGCACCAAAGCCTACAACCGCCAGCGTCGTCCCATTTATTAGACTGCTGACAGAGGAAACACGAGAAGCAACACCACCAAAGGGGCCATCTACTACCGCAATACCCTGCGCCACACTGCGAAAGGACCCCGCAAGCGCTTCATTTCCTACCTTGGCATCGTTCGCGGCTTTTTTGTATTTAACGGTTCGCTTATCTACTCTATCAATTGCATCAAGAAAGCCGTTGTCATTGAGGGTAATCTCGGCTTGAATTTTGTCTATTGCTGCACCCATATTGACCTCTAATTCATACCAAAATGCGCTTTCGCTGCTTGCTCATGTTCTTCTAGTTCCATTTGCTCAATGATGTCAGGGTCTAATGTGCCACCGTTATCCATCATGATATGCGCGATCATTTCGGCCTTTTCACTTGCTGTTAAAATGGTATTGATTTGTCTTGGCGTGCAGCCCAATCGAATGGCTAGCTCTGTTTCGTAGCGCTTGATTGGGCTGCTGCGTAGTTTTTTTCCGCTTCTCGCACCGTATCAATACCAAAATCATTTAACTGACAGAGGCGGTGCATGTATTCGCGCAAAACGCCTTTTGATAGAATTTTGTTCAGTGCGTCTCGATCTTCTTGCGTTGGTACATAGCCTTGGCCTTCCATACCCACAATAATGACGTTGAGACCCGCTTCTATCATTTCTTCAATTTCCATATCACTTTTTGGGTAACGAACAGGCTGTACGATCAAATCCCATTCCGAAGCCACAAATTCGTGCATGGGAAAGACTTGCCCCTCAATTTCCGTGCTTCGCTTAATTGAAATGCGTTTAAGTGTATCGAGAGATTTCATGATATTTTCTCTAAAAGGATGTCTTTGAATAAAGAAAAGGCCGCAAACAGCGGCCTTTTCTTTAGGTGAATGCATTAAACGATGGTGCCATCAGTGAGCCCTAGCTGGGGTGTGGCTTTAACGGAGACTTTGCCAAAGTCTGATCGGGTTGGATCGGAATAATAAGGCTTAGACAGTAAAAATGTGCCTGTTTGCGTAAACCCCGTGGTATACACTTTACGAAGCTGAACTTCTTCATTCGCATTGGATTTATCAAGAAAGGCTTTTTGATCCGTATCACCTGGCATGTGCTTCATAGTGACGAGAATTTCTTTTGCTTTGGCATCCCCGGGCACGTACGTGTGATCAATTTCAGAGATGTCCGTATCGTCTTGAAAGTCTTGATCATATCCCCAGTCGCCAGACGAAGCGACGCCCTTTAGTAATCGCCACTCCGGGGATTCTGGTGTGCCATAATTCATTTGCAGCTCTGTGCCCGCACCGACTTTTGCTCTTTCACTCACTACTGTTGGTATCATGAGTTTCTCCTAGTTATAAATAAAGGGTGTATTGAATATCGAGCGAGGCGAACGCCTCACCTTGCTCTTCTGGGTATTCATGTCCAGCAAACAGAACACCGGACACCAGCGCATTAAGCGCCGCACTATTCTTGATTTGCTCAATGACTTGACTAGCAAACGATTCCAAAGCGGCATCGGTCGCAGGGTTGGAAATATAGACTCCCAAAACCATGGTTATCAGCCATGATTCACTCACACCATCGCTGTCATCATCGGATCGAGGCAGGCTAAGGGCGACAAATCGATCGTCTTTGATGTCATCTTCTGGAATTTTTCGCTGAGCGAACACGTCAACGCCCAGCTCTTCAATCGCGGCGACCAACGCCTCTCGAATTGGCTGTAACTGATCAAACATGGTGGACTCGCTTAGAGTTTAGACAGGCGGAAATTATATTCATGAGCAAAAAGACGCCGAAAATTGGCGTTATAGACTCGTCGTTGCACTTTCGGAAGCACCTTCTCAACGGTTGGCTGTATTTCAATACCTACTTTGTCCAATCGCTCTAAGTTTTTATATTTTGCCCAGCGGCCTTTTCCTTGCCGTCCTTTTTTTCCATTTCGCTCGAATACTTGAGTTTTACCGCCAACACCTTGGCGAATAAAGGCGTTGGGGTACGCCTTCTTATTCACTCTTAGCTGACGTTTGCGGCGCTGCCCTTGGTCCGGCATTGGGTTTCTTATTAACGCAACGAGACTAATGGGCCTAGCGTAGCCAATTTGAACAATTTTTAGCGTTCTGGCTGTTGATCGAGCCAAATAAACACGCTTACGAACTTGACCAACTGGCACCTTAGCTGACGCCGCTACCCCTTTTATAATACGAGTTCTGGCCAGTGCCCCCGTTTTGTTTAGTGCCGAAGACGCTGCGCGTCGCAGCTCTGTACCACCGATTCGTTTTAGCTTTCGCTGAAACTTATCGATACCTTTAAGTTTCATCGCCCGAAGCCTTGGTTTTCGTGGCTTTTACTGGGGTGGCCAACACTTCACTTGCCACCCCATTTTTAATTAACTTTCGGGCAACATGGTCAGATACGTTATGCTCACCCGCTTTTAGCGTCTCTACTTTGTCATTAATGATGACATCAGACGTGGAATGTAATTTAACTTTCATGATTTACACCTTTTTCAAATAGAGGTCTTTACTGCCTTCGACAGCGGGCATGATCTCTGTGATTTTGTAGCGGCTTTCGCTATCACTGAGATAATCCCCCTCGCGCACTTTGGCATAATCGATGGGCAATATTTCACCAATAACTTGGACGTTTGGTGCTCGGTTCCCACCGTAGTGGTTCTCATCGGGGCTTTCATCTATGCAAATGCGCACCGTGTCGCCCGTAGGAGCATTCGCACGCTCAACAATGAAATCCGCCCCCAGTTGCGCGTGAATCACAGCGTCTAATTCGGAAAATGGATCAGCCATGACTAACCCGCTTTGTGCGGTTTAGCACAACCTGCCTTGATCGCCATTTCAGAGTACTCACCCAGGTCTTGAGGGTCTTTTGACGCGATGAATTTCACATCATTACCGCTGGCGTCTTTGGTATGAATGGTTTTAGAAAGAATGACCATGTGGCCAACTTTGGCATGCTGGAATTCAGGTTGCTCATCGTCGGATTCACCTTCATCCGTATCAAGGCCATCATTTTCATCACCGCTTTCATTGCCCGTTTGATCGACTATTTCGGTCTGATCTTCGGTTTCTTCAGGCGTCTTTTCTTCGGCTTCTAGTTCGGGCTTAACCGCACCTTTTAGAGTTGGCGGTGGGGTTGGCTTTTGAGTGGCTGGCGTTTCAATATCATCCCCCATCATGGCCGCAATTTCGTCGGCCTTGATTTCTGCTGCTGTTTTTTGAGCTGTAGCCTTGGCTGTGGCGCTTATCTTTTTCGCAGTCATGGTGACTCCTAACTTTTCAAATGACAGAAACGAAAAAGGCGCAATTAAGCGCCTCTTTTCGTGTTAATTCTTAGGGATGGTTATACTGGACCGTCGACCGTAACCACAACAAATTCATCCGCATCCGGCATAATTGGCAAAGGTGCAGACTGGGTCATTAAGTAGCGTGCGCTTGGTTCTGGAGTAATCCAGCTTTTCGGCCAACGCTTAACCATGGCCATACCGTCTGACCCCGCCTCAACATCTTGAATAGCGCCATAGGCCATCACGCCATCATACTGGGCTGGAGCCAAAACCATGGTGTTGTCTGGCATAAAGTACTTTTTAGTTTTGTTTTCTAACTCGTAGTAACCAGCATAAACATAAATGGCATACTCGCCATAACGCCCCTTAAACTGAACTTCACGCTTAAGCTGTGGCGCTAACATGATATCGCTATCGCCATTTGCCACAGTCTTGTTTAAAGAGTCTTGAACGCCTTTGAATTTAGTAAATAGAGAAAACGCCTTTTTATCAAAAATAATGATGCTTGCTAGGCCGCTAGACAGCTCAGCATAATCATTAATGATGGTTGCCATATCCGTTGTGTCTTTATCTAGCTGAGACCAACGTGCAGCACCAACAAGAGCAACGTTGTTGCTAGCCGAACGACTATAGTCAACCTCCATCGCTTCATGCTCTTCTGAATCTTCTACGATGAATTTACCTGTCAGAACAGCATCGACGCACATTTTTTCTTCTGTACGTTCAATCGCCTTTTCTTGGTCATCCAACAAAAACGCAACCGTGGCATTAAGACGCTGAGCTGCGGTCATTGAGCCATTCAATGCTTCACCCGCCATACGAGACTGCATCTTTTTAGGGTTAACCACATCTTTAGGTTTTAAGTAAGGCGGAGCATATAAGGTTGTCGAATAACCGTCTTGCTTGCGAACCTTTCCCGCAACCATTGGTGATACAAATGGGGCTAATCGAAGGTTTGGCACCACTTCATCAATGGCGACCTTTTCAGAATCAGAAAATGATTCGCGACTAAAAAAGAGCGTTTTAAAAAAGCTAGTAAATGGCTTTTGATTTTTTTTCACACCTAAAAGCGTTGTTGTAGAATATAAAGACATAGCAGTCTCCTACCGAGCAAACGGCATTAAATTTAAAAAAAGGGTTTATGTAAGATTTGAAGGGAGGATTAAAGCGTTTCGTGACTGATTGGCGTACCAACAAAGGCAAGGGCTTTTTGTAAGTCGGTTGTTCCATCTGGCCATTGAATCGCGTCACTATTCCAGTGACCGGATTTAATAACTTTGTGTCGTTTTGCCCCCCCTGACGTATCAACTGCATAGCCTGCCAAATAAACGGCTTTCTCTGAGCCATCACTTGCCCCAGGTGCCCAAATTGCTAGCGAGCCTGTTGCCGTAACTTGACCAAGTGGCGTCAATCGAGCACATGTGATACCACTTTCCACTGTTGCGGAGGCAAAGTGCGGCTGTTCTGAGCCTGCTAGCTCTTGGTTTGGTGTATAAGTTTCTTTAGCCATGGTGACTATCTCCAATAAAAGGGTTTGAAAAAGTAAATCAGAATGTGAAGCTATTCTCCGCGCGCCATGTTGTATGCCGCCATAATTTGATCAACCTCACTTACTTCTGCCGAACCTTCTGGCCCCGTCTCAATCACTGGGTTTTGATGAGATGCCATTAGCTCATCGAGTTTGGTGCCGTGAGCTTCTGGTGAAGCAGCAGCGATCGGTGCGGTAGCTAATAGAGATACAGCATCCTCAACGCTCATGCTTGTTTTGAATGCCAAATGATTAGCTTGCGCTTCGCGGCCTTTGGCTTCCGCACTCGTTAGGATGCCTTCAATACGCGCCTTTTCGTCTACGGCTGGCGCAGTGGCAACAGGTTCTGTCACTGGGTTCGTCGCTACTGGCGCTGATTCTGGTTGCGTTTCCGCTGTTTGTGTTGCGTTTGGTTGGGCTGACATAGTCACTCCTGATAAAGTTGTTTTAGATTGTTTTTTTAAGTAATCAGCAAAGATGGCTATTGCCTCGTTGCCGTTTACCAGTTGATCAGCAAAGCCGATATCGATGGCCTCTTGGCCGCGATACACCGCCGCCTCAGTGGCTAAAACAGCCTCTTTTGAAAGGCCCATGTTTACAGCAACAAGCGTAGCGAATTCATCGCGTAGCTTATCTGTGCTTGCTTGAAAATCAGCAAGCACATTTTTTGGCAAAGATTCGTATGGGTTGCCTTCCACTTTATGCGAACCTGAGTGTATTAATGTCACTTCTATTCCGCTTTCTTTGAGATACTCACCGTATGAATGATGCGCCATAACCACACCGACCGAGCCTGCTTTCGAGCTTTGTGTGATAAGACGACGTTCTGCCGCGCTGGCAATCGCCATACCTGCAGAACACGCCATAGCATCAATAATTACCCAAAGCGCTTTACCCGAACCAGCAAACATAGATTTGATTGTTTCAACAGCATCAAAGCAGCCCGATACCTCACCACCATGAGTGTTCATATCGAGCAAGACGCCCTTAACATCAACATCACTTAAGGCGAACTTACACCTCGCAACAATGCCGTCGTAGCCGGTCATTCCCCAAAATGGCTTTAGAAAGCCTAATTTATTAATCAGGGTTCCATACACTGGAATAACGGCGACACCATCAACTACTTCATAACATCGCTCATGCTCTCTCGAAACAGAAAAACTAGACGCAGCAAGGTGGATCTTCTCACCAAGCGGCACCTCACCTTCTTCATCCAACATTTGCTTTATGTTTAGCTGCTTAGACAGCGTTGAAAAAAAGGTGCGCGCTGCTGCTCTCTCTAGAAATAGAGGAGAGTTAAGAAATCTGCCCTCAATATTTGTTAAGTTTGTTGGCATGTTACGCCCCTACCTTTTGTGGTGTTATTTCTTGTGGCTCAGCGGGTGCAAATTTCTCCGCCGCCGCCCAGCTTGCCGATGGCAAACCCGCCTCTTTGCGCTCTTTCATTTCGCGTACTTGCTGAGCAAAGGTTTCTTGATAATCTTCGCCCATAATGGCAAATTCTTTTTCGTAACTGGATAAACCTGATTCAATACGCAAAACCGCCTCTTTAACTTCTTTTAGACCGTCAATTGCAATGCGACCTGTTCCGATCCATTCGCAGTTTGTCCACGCAGCAAGACCACCATCGTACAAACCAAAACGCGCCCCTTTCGGTAGCGTGATTAATTTACGATGTACGAACTCTTCAAATACCAGACGAAACATGATGGTCGCTAGACGCGCCGCTATCATTTTTCGACGCCCCATGAAGTAGCGCCAGTTTTCCAAAATGGATGCTCGAATAGTCGAGTAAGAGGTGTTTTTCCAGTCCTTCGAAAACGGCTCATAAGCAACATTCAGCCCCGCAGCACCCCAGCGCAAAACGCTGGATTCAAGATCGGTGTAGCCGTTATCAACATTGCCCGATGTGTGAAGTTTAAGCTGTTCGTTTGGCAAAAGATGAGGAATAGTTACCCCGCCAAGCTTTAGTCCTACTTCGCTATGATAGTCCTGAACACGACTCAAAATATTTTGCAATGTTTGACTATCTGCAGAGCCACCAAGAGCTTCAAAAGCATCTTCAGGACTCAACGCACTTTCAATGGTGGCGGCAAACATGGCTCCCACCGCTGCGTTTTGCAGTTTAATATTTTGCATTTTTGGCAGAATTTTCATCTGCTCAAGCACAGTTAAAAACTGGTTAGCACCACGGGTTTGACCCGCAGCCGAGGGTTCAAAAATCTGAATGAAACCCGTTCGCCCCCACGGGGTTTGAGTGGGGATCCGCTGCCACGTCCAACCAAGACCGTTTCCCACTCCCATGCTTGACGAGACTTGGACATGGGCCGCGATTGCGGCACCATATTTATCTTGCTCGATGCCGCCTTTTATACGGTCTGTATCATCCATCCCGTTTGGGTTACTGACTTGCATGGGGTTGATCATCTGGAACGCCGTTTTTACAGGCGAATCTTTGCGATCAATCCATAATGGGTTTTGCATGATTTCACCGCAGCGGGTATGCGTGGCAACCCCTTCGCGAATCATCATGGTAAAGGTACGCTTACGCTCTGCATCCAGATAACAGTTTGGATCATCGCTGATCTCTTTCCACACCTGCTCAACGTCTTTCGCAAAGTCGCGCGCATCGTCTTCATTGATGCCAAGACGGCGAGAGTTTGGCTTGTAAGACAATCGAAAGAGATGCCCAACGATGTTATCAACATGTAGCTGGACCGCATTCGCTCCAAAAGCGTTATTACGAACGATGTCGTCAGCTCGAGCATTCCCCTCTGCTAGCGTTGGCAATATCGCCGCATCGGCAGTGCGCGCCTGCGGGTGCCAGTCTCGCAATTGCCCCGCTGTTCCGTGCCCAGCCCCTTCGTAGCTGCTGGCCATCGGTTTACCGTATCGGTCGAGTAATTTTATTTCACTCATAGAAACGGCCTCATTGGGCGGCGTCTAGCGCCAGATTTAGATTGCTTTAACTTGGCAATGTATAACTCCAAATCAACACGATTTGTTTGAGTAAACGTCACCGTTTTACCACTTCTAGTGACTGTAACAGCGCGCCGCCCCAGCATTAATTCATGTAACGCGTCCTCTGCTTCACTGATGCGTTCGTCTACTGTCATGGTTAGCCTCTATTTTTCATGCTAGCAGCAATCTCTTTGAGCGAGCGCCCAGATTGCTTCGGAGTGGTTTCTTCGATTTCGTCTTGCTCGTCGTCGGAATCGACGCGCTGAGTGTTTTTGTATTGCGAAAGATCAATGCCTTTACGCTGTTGCAAATAGCGAATTGCTGCGAGGTTATAAACCGCCAAATCCCACGGTTCATTACGTCGACCGCCAGCATCCCAAACAATTTCAGGACGACCTTTGACATATTTAAGCTTGCGCTTTTCATTCGTGAGTTGCTCGAAGAACTGCAAGCTGTATTCGTCGTTAATCGGCCAATGAAACATGCCTGCTGCATGAGCCGAGTCTGTTTCGAGCGTCTGAATAAGTCGAGAATAAAGCGTATCTTTCGCCGTATCGGTGCCAATGAGAGCAAGATAAACGCCGTGTTCATTGCGCTTTTTGGGGAAAGTGACGATGGCACGGCCTTTTGTACTTGCCCCTTTTATTGCAACGAAACGCCGTGGACCATTGCGCTTACAAAACGCATAAACTTGGTCTGTATAATGACCGCCTGAATCTATAAAACTAATGGTAGGTTCAATGATCGAGTTGTTGGGCGTTCTAAACTGCTCTGTAAGGCGCTTATACAGCTGTTTCCAGATAAACGGCTGAGTCAAATCCCCATAGAGTTTTTCGAACTTAACGCTATATCGCTCTTCGCCTTCTATCCAAGCTACTGTCTCAATCTCAAAACGATCATCTTGGGTATCAACCGATTGCGTGATGATGCACTCATCAAATGGCACTTGTGCAGCATAATGCTCACGGCGACGGTACAAGTCATTAGGCTCAAGCCCGCCTTGATCCTCTACCCACACCTCGCCAAGTGTTGTGTTTACAAAGGACTTAAGACCTTCACGGGTGCCGTGATAACGCACCCAGTCGCGGACAATTTGCGACCACGGCGAATCGTGGGAATAAGCCGACCAACAATGGAATGAGATGGAGCGCGGAGCGGGGACCACTTCACCATTATCATCAAAGTAGATGATTCCATCGTAGGTTTTTAGACCCTCTTCACTCGCCCAAAAGCCATTTTCATCTGCTTTTATGTAATCTTTATAATGGAAGTCTTGCTTGCAGCTAGAACAGCGATAACGTGTTGAAGATGCTTTGTGCTCAACCGTTCCTTCATCATCAAATATCAGGCCAAAGTCTTTGCTTTTACCACCAAAACTTAGAGTCTGAAATACATTGCAATGAGGACAAGGAATATAACGGCGCATGTAGTGCGCGGCTTTGCTTGCTGCTTCATGAATCAGACACGGCACTTCATCACTGACATGCTCACCTGGTGTACTGCCTCTTATCGATTTTCTAAACACCGACCCTTCAAGACGCTTATCACCTAGTGATAAGGGCGAACCTTCTTTTTCGACATCGTTGTCGAACTTAGAGAGCTCGTCGTAAATACCAACATCGACGGATATTTCGCGGTAATTCTTAGCCGCTTTACCACCGAGTAAATAAATTTGGTTTTGCGTCTCGAATACTTTGGACGCGATTGTGTTGTTTTTGTGCTTTGCGTTAAACCAAGGAAAAATCGCTCGAACTGGTTTAACGTCTCGAATCATCGAGTCGACATGTTTTTTACTAAATGAATCCCTTGCGCCATCATCTGGTTGCCAAAGTGCAATGTTTCGCGCTTTGTGCTCGATGAAATAACCGATCACCGCAACAATCAACTTTGTGTAACCAACCCGTGCAGATTTTTCCCAGTTCACCTCCTCAATGTCTGAGTGGCCCATCGCGTTCAAAATGGCGATTTGATACGGGCGAGTTGTCCACTTGCCTTTTATGTAGCTGGATTCAGCTGATAGATAAAAATACCTGTCTGCCCATTCAACCGCCGTAAGCGGTTCTTTCATTCTCAGAAAGCTTAATGAACGACGTAACTCGCTACTTAACCTTGCCCTCTGCATCGGCGATAAGACTAGCGATTGTGTCATCTAGTTTGTCTCCGAGAGTAGCCGCGATGTTGCTTATTTTTGAAATATCACGCTGAATCTGATCAATAGCGTGACTCGGCATATCTGGATTATGCCGTTTTACTAACAATGGAATGGTTTCTAAGATGGTAACTTGCTCTGAAATGATGCCAGTTAACACGCCAACAGCGATATCAACAGGAATAGACCGAGCCTCTAAAATATCGTTCTTTAACTTAAGGGCTCTGACTTCTTCCGCCAGCTTTTCAGTGCGTAAAACTTCTTCTCCAAGTTGGTCTATTGATGGGTTTTTAGATGGCTTTTTAACACCGGGTTTAGACACATTAGAAAGGGCATTGTCGACACGATTTTGCACAACATCGTGAATAGAGTAAAAATTCTCTCGACCCCGTTTCTCTCTGGGTTCTACACCCCATTTGTCAAAGGCTTGTGAGCTAATACCAAGGCTGGCAACAAGCGTTGATTTATTAATGAGCCCAAGCTCTTTTTTCTTGCTCGACATACCAAATATACCAACTTCACCAACCTGACTAAAAATCCGACTAAACAACAACTTCAGCTTTCAGAAATTTCGTAAATACAGAAAGCCCGCGCGCAGTTGACCCGTACACAGTTGATTAGCTCAGAAGAACCTATTTTTTAAACTAGGGTAGAGAAATCCCCGCACACTGCCTCAGTTGCTCGATATACGCCGTTAACTGCCCCATCTCATCGATCGGGACAGTGAACGCCACGTCATTGACTGTCGTGTTGATCAGCGCTGGCTCCACTGTCGTGCATGTCTGCCTTTGATTCGTCGGGCTTACGCCGCACCCGCCCAAACTGGCGCAGATAGTTAGCAGGATCAGTGCGCGCTTGATTGAGTCGCTCTTGCTTCTGTGCTTCATCATCACGCCTCTTTAACTGCACACCCCATTCAACCAAAATGAGTAGAAATTTCAGCCAACTAACCATCTTTATTCTTAGCCTTGCCATAGTTAGCGGCTAACAAATTAATCAATGCTTTCAACCAATTAGGCCAACTATCTGTAAAGCGCTTGGGCAACATCGCAACAGCGTGAGCCACCGCATACAGCACACCAATCACCACACCAACCCAAGCGGGCAGCATTTCAACCAGTGAAGGTAAGGCGCCAACAATCATGGCGATAACACCGCCATTATCGGTTGCCACGGCATCCGCTGCATAAGCAGCAAACGGCATAAAAAACAACATGACAATCATTTCCACAAACATACGGTATACACGCATAATCACACCTCTCTCTCTAGCCCATACAGTTCGTACGGGAAGTTTTTAATGAACTCGTCAATAGCACCAGCGCCATGGATAGTGTTATAAAATCGTTTCCAATAGCTCGCTAAGCCGCTGATATCATTAGCATTAGGCAATACTTCCGGCACTCTTAAATAGTGCGTACGACACATTGCAGCAGCGTATCGATTGTTCCAAACCAACGCGTTATGGTCTGGCCAGCCGCAGGCATCGTAATTCTCATCAACACTGTCAGACGTCATATTAAGCAGCGCGTCACACAATGCAGGCTTGTATTTAATAAATTTGAGCCACAAATCTTTATGAGTGAATGGCTCCATCTGAAACAGCCCCATAGCTGGGCCTTTCCCAAGCTGTTTGATGTATGTGCCGTGTGACTCTTGAGACAGCGTCCCCATTACCAACTGATCAGCCGCTAATGAGTACGCGCCGATCTGCTGTAACGCAGGCATCACAACGTATTCACGGAATTGAGAAAGGTTTAAACCGCTCATCATAGCCCCCGTTTAAATCTATTAATAAACAGCTTAATAGCCTCATCACCCATCAACCCAGCAACGCCCGCCATGAACCCAGTCAAGTTGCCGTCAACGCCTGCCGACCGACACAAAAACATCGTGAGCATTCCAAGAAAGCCGCCAGTGAAAACAGCTATAAACAAATGACTTGCGGTAAACTTCTTGACGCCCTGCTCTATCCCTCTTAGATACTTCACAGCACCACCGATCACGCCAACCGCCACCAACGTCAAAAGCTGCAAAAGATCGTCTGGCAACGGTTTCATAAGCAACGATCCTTTCCAGAAACAAGAAAGCCCCGCGAATGCGAGGCTCTAAAAAATAGATAAATAACGCTAACTTATTCACTAAAGGGGCGCGAACCCTACCTAATCCCTACCTCAATTGGCGCTCTCATGCGGGATACGTCGAAATCACATGCGGTACTAACTGATAAAACGTGCGACCTAACACGCTATAGCAACACTAATCGCTAATCACCCATGACAACCTCCAAACCCCAGAAACGAAAAAAACCCGCTCAATACGAAATACTGGCGGGTTCTTGATAATGTGTTGTCTCCAAGCGCAAAACTCAGAGCATGAACAAAATGTACCTCCTAACTTCCCCTCTCGCAAGCCTTGCGCGCGCGAAAAGCTAACTTTATTTTCTTATTAGAAAAGTAACGTAACATCATTTAAACCATTAAAAAATAAGGCTTTTAACTCACTATAAAATACCATACAGTGACGGTATGGTGACGGATATTTTAGGATAAAGAAATGCTCAAACACAGGAAATACCAATCAAAACCACCAAAAACTGACATTGGGTTTCAGATATTTTATTTATTTTTTTCATTTATCCTTGGAATAGGCTTAGCAATCGATAATAATTTTTCAGGTATAAAATTTACTGATGTTATTACGTCCTTGGCTAGCCTAGGAGTCTTCGCCTTAGCAGTATATTCATACGGGCAGTGGAGAGAACAACATAACGCGCAAGTCACTGAGGAAGTAAAAAAACGTCTAAAAGAAGCTATATATAGCGCTCATGATATTGACAACAAAATTATGCAATTGAATAGAGAAATCAATTTCAGATCTAAGGAAGCTGAAAGTTTTATAAGAGATGTTGAGGTATTACAAAGTAAAGCACTTGAATTGCACAGAGAAATCCAAACCTTTGGAAGTGGATCATACGGTATTTACCCTGAAGAGCAAGGATTACTAATTATTAAAGAAGAAAAAGATTTAATTAATGAAGCAAAGCAAGTCCAAGAAAAAGCAGAACAATACAATAAAATTGCAAGAGATAGCTTTTCCTTAAAATTTCAAGCGAAAGAAAAATTAATAACATTTACTCATAAAATCGAATCAATATGTTACGAGCTCGGCTTTTATAAGGACTTTTCCAATATCAGCTTTCATCAAGTAATTGACAATAGAAAGTCGATGACTGAAAAAGATTTTATCAATTACGAAGAGCTTATGATCGAACAACGCAAAGAAATTGAATTTTTAATGTTAACTCTGAATGGTATCGATAATACTCAAAAATGACTACTCACTTCACCACAGGCAAGTCTTCCCACCTGGTCGTATAAGCAGGCGATAAATGTTCGCGTTTCATTGACCATTGTGGTGACACACCCTGCGAAGCAAAGAAAACGTTACCAAGGCCACTGTGGTTGATTTGATCCACAACGCTCATCAACACTTTTGAATTGGCTTTCATACCATCTGCTCGAAATAGATCCTGTTGATATGTGCCGTGTTCGTAGAAATCAGCCAACATTACCCCCGCTTTCATATAACGAAAACCAGCACGCCAGATGCGACGAAACAACACCTCGGTGACTTCCAACAAATCCCGCGTGTCGTCAGTGGGATTAGGCAATTCAACAGACAAAGAATTCGCATAATGCGGCTCGTCTTTAGCGTGTGGACTGGTGCGAATGAACACATTCACCACACGGCAAAGGCGTTTTTCCCCACGTAGTTTCTCGGCCGCGCGGGTCGTATACTTAGCAATCGCCTCCCGTAATTCCTGCTTTTCTGTAATACGATGACCAAACGACCGACTGCAAATGATCTGCTGTTTCGTGGGCCGCACACACCCAAGATCAAGGCAAGACACCCCATTCAACTCCTGCACCGTCCGCTCTAACACCACAGAAAACTCACTTCGAATGGCTTTAGGATTCGCATTCGCCAAATCCAACGCCGTATTGATTCCCCTTGATCGTAGTTTCTCAGAGATCCGACGGCCAACACCCCACACATCACCCACCTCGACCAATGCCAACAAACGCCTTTGTCGATTAGGGTCCATCAAATCCACGACCGAACCCGTTGCGGGGTACTTTTTTGCAGCATGATTGGCCAGTTTCGCCAGCGTCTTTGTTGGCGCAATTCCCACGCCCACCGTAATACCCGTCCACTTATCAACCTTCGCCTTTACTTGCTTACCAAACGTCAACAAATCCGTGACATGATCAACGCCAGTTAAATCCATAAATGCCTCATCGATGGAATACACTTCCAGCCTTGGCGCTTCTTCTTCCAGAATATTCATTACCCGGCTAGACATATCCGCGTACAAGGCATAGTTTGACGAAAAACACACAATCCCATGCTTGACGATTTCATCTTTTAACTGAAAAACAGGCACACCCATTTTAATACCCAGCGCTTTCACCTCACGCGACCGTGCAACCACACAACCATCGTTATTAGACAACACAACAACAGGCGCATGCGCCAAGTCAGGACGGAACAACTTCTCGCAACTTGCGTAAAAATTATTACAATCAACTAAAGCAAAGACACTCATGAGAAAAATAGCCCTTGAAAAATACTGTATATATATACAGTATAATACAAATCACCAACAACAGGGAGAGGTTGACATCATGTCATTAGAAGACGTCGAAAATGCCGTAAAAGAAGCCATCAAGGCAGCAGAAACACACGCAGGAAATTGCGTTAAACTGATTAATGACAAAGGACTAAAAGCAGGTATTGATTACTGCACCCAACAAGGCATTGATCCGCCCCAATGCTCGCTAACAGCGGTATCTAAAAACGCAGATAACCAACGCGCTAAAGCATCAAGAATGTTATGTGAGGTGAAATGGTGGTCAAGAAGACTTAAAGATCACACGATTCGAAACTACGAAAATACCTTACGCAGTCAGGGAAAAGTAACAAAACACCTATCCAATGACCTACTTGCTTACCATAAAAAACACTACAGAGTTCGATGAGCAAAAATAGCGCCCAATAGACGCTATTTTCACTGAGCGAGTACAGCTTAATGGATCTTATTTCTAAGCCGCCTGTTCGGCGGTGAAGGAAAATAGTAGTATTGCTCACAAATTATCTCATTTCTAAGCCGCCTGTTCGGCGGTTAAGATCTAAACGTCATATCGAAACTATGAGAATATTTTCTAAGCCGCCTGTTCGGCGGTCAAGTAGATAAAAGTAGCATTCACTCTTTGATTGTTAAAGAGCTTTGTGTATTTTTAGCAAAAATACCCTTTTTTAAACAGGAAATGCCAAGCCCCTATTTATACAAGCGGTTTTAAAGACTACTCCCAGTGAGCGGTTTTAATATTACCGGTGCCACTTTTCCCCCATTCAGGCTTGAAACACTCTAGCGTATCGCCACTATCCACTTTAATCTTAGCACCAATGCTATACGCTTCATTTTCGTACGTGCAAAACGACTTTGCATCATAGCGTGGCTCATGACTAGCTTGACTAGACGTATCAGCAAACGCACTAACAGAAATCATCGCAACACCAGCTAAAACGAGTTCTTTAAACATAAATAGTCCTTATCCATTGGTTAACATGCGTGTCCATTCACACATAGTGAAGGCATGGTAACGGTATTTATCGTATAATTAAACTCATAAACCCAATAAGGAGTAGCTTCTCAGAATGGAATTAACAAACAAAATTAAAAAGATTGAAGACTTAATCAAAGAAGATTCTGAAGACGCCTTAATTTATGCGGTGCTCGAATGCAGAATGGCAATAGAAATAGTATCCAAAAAGAAAATCGATTTTTATTGCAAACGATACAACACGAAATTACTCAATAAGCATTGGCAACCTAACAAAGCAATTAAGCTCCTAAAACAAATAGAGCCTCAAGCAGATCAATCGTATGAGCTAATGATTTCTAGAGAAGGGCAAGATACAGAGGAGAAAAACTGGATTAGTTTAGGCAAACACGAGTCGCTAAGCTTAAAATCGACAACAGATTACTTCCACAAGTTAGGGTCATATTTGCACTACAGAAACGATACCGATCTCAATAAATTGAAGAAATTATTAAATTCAGCTTTAAGCGATTTAACAAGAGTAAACCAAAGCACCTTAATGTCAGATTTGGCGTTAACTATTGCGTTCGAGTGCAAAAAATGCAGTACCCCAATTCACTATAATGAGGAAGGGACCAAAAACATTCATGAGTTTGTTTGCCCAAACCCATCCTGCGAAGCTGTATACAAAAAGAAGCCAGGAGGCGATGGTACACAATTAATAATCGATAATGTCATGTTCACATGTCAACAATGCGAGCAAAAAGAGTATATAAATTCTTCTAAAGTCGATATCGGATACATTTTCACATGTTCATCATGCAAAGCACAGCATGAAGTCATAGAAAAACAATGGATGTATGGGCTTTGTAATTTATAAAAGCCCTCCTCGCGAGGGCTTTTTATTAACTCCATACCTACAAAACTACCTCACCCGCCAACCGCTCCACGGCCTCTTTCATTAGAGGCCATGCATACTCACTCTCATAGCGCCCTTCCAAATTGCCACGCGAGTGATTAAGCAGCATTTTACGAACAGTGCTATCCACCCCGCTTTGCATCCAATAATCGTTCGCCAACTTACGCATGTCATGAGACGTAAAATACACATCCATATTATTACGTAAATCTTTATACCAGCCGCTCGCAGTCGCCATCGCAATCGGCTTCTTGCCGCACCGACTAAACACAAAAACACCTCGCGCTCTTGCTTTCGCCTGGCGCAACAGATCAACCACCATTGTCGCCAGCGGCAAACGCAACTCAACCCCTGTTTTCGTGTCCTCCGCTGGAATGACCCATTCACCCCGATCCAAATACAAATTCGACCACTTCGCTAGGCATGTTTCATTAATGCGTGTTGCATGGCACAACTGCAGCGTGAAAAACAAACGCCGGTTAAACTGCGCCCTATTAATCTCAGCCGCCAAAGTGGGTAAATCATCCACTTTTAAACGCCCCGACTTAGGCTTTTCACTTGCACTAGAAAAATCCTTCCAGCCCACACCCGACAGCGGGTCCACCGCAATCACTTCCAGCTTTGCCGCCAGCGAACAGGCGCGCTTTAACACCGCCCATGCCGTACGAATAGAAGACAACTCCAAACAGAGCATCTTTTCCTTATAAAAACGCCTATACACCGCATTGCGCGTTAAACTACGAACCGTAAGCCCCTCAAAACACCCCAAAAGATGATTACTAATTAACGAATGCGCCGTCTCTATATAGCCATGACTAAACGTCTTATCATGCTGAATATGCTCAACAAACCAAAGCAGCAACGCGCCGCAATCGGTCACCGTGTCAAACTTCTTACCCGTTCGCTCCCCAGCCATCACTTGCGCTCGAATCTCGCTCAACCGCTTAAACAAGTCGGACGCTTTCAGCGCTGGCCACTTCCCCAGTGGCGTTCGTATCTTACGATGCCCCTTATACACCACATCGTAAAACGTCCCACCCGTTCGCAGCTTATTGGCACGAAATTCAACACGACGAGAATCAAAACACCACTCTTTGTCACTCGTTGCCAAAAACTGCTTAATTGAAGTATCAGTAATGCGTTTTGTCATACAGCGGCCCCCAAAGCCGCCGCTAACGCATGCACAAACCGAGATTTCCCCTCGGCAACGTGCTTCTCAAACCGATTTTCAGTTAACTTGAAATGCTGCGCCTTTAGCCGAAGCTCAGCCGCATACAAAGGCAGGGAGCCAACAATGGCTTTATTGGATGGAGCAACACCGCGCGCATCTTTGCGCCCATCCGACAGCACCGCAGCGAACAAACATAAACGCTGCATAGGCGACAACGACTCAAACAAATAGCCATAGCCGCTCGACTTAGCTGTCAACGACTCAATCGCACGAATCATCTTAGCGTTAGATTCACCACCGCCGCCGAACTCAGGCACCACGCCCGACTCCAACATATCGCAAATCTTGCCCGTATTACTGACCCCAGCCCAGCCTGCATCCGCAGACGACGACACCAGTGTATCAACGTGCTTATTGATGATCGCCCACGACAACCAACCCAACGACCCCATTTTATTACGATCTTTCCAGCGCATAATGTCCTCCACGTCATCACGACGTTGATAGTGTTTACATTCCGAAAGACGCTCAACGAACGCCCTTTAGAATGAAAACTAAATGCGCGGGCTAGATGGTCCGCGATCTGGGCCCAATTTTTCAAAACTTTTCATAGTAGAAAACTGAATTGACTGAGCTTTCAAAAGAGACTCTCTAATTCTTAGATTATTGCGAATCACTTCATCAGCCAAATCACCCGCCAAAGATTCTTCCAGTCGCTTAGTTTTGACTGCCAGCTCTGCCGCGACTTTCCCAAGCAACTCTTCCATCTTCCAACCGAGTGGATTATCGCGACTCATCAACACATCTGCAGAAGGACGTTCCAAATAATCCGTATATCCCCTCAATTCAAGAAGCGTTTCATAAATGTCAGACATTGCGGTATGGCTGTATTGCTTCTCAGCTTTTGGCAAGCAAAATTGAGCCCAAGCCGTTTGACGAAGCAGGTCAATGCTCGACACATCAATAGTGCGGTAATGAAAGAAGTCTTTAAGCTCTGGCATTTGCGCATCGAGATACGACGCATCAAACCCAATGCTATTACCAAATATCACCGCACCTGTTTTGGCCTTGCGATCGTACTTAGTTACGCCAAGAGCCTGCAGTTTTTCAATAACAAAACGCTCAGCATCAGCATTATTAGAGAACACAGCATCATGCTTACCAGAGTGATTGCGCAACTGATCAATCAAGCCTGATTTGGTGTGCGCCTCAAGTGCCCATGGACCCATACGCTCTAAAAACGACTCATTCCAGATACCAACCGAGAAAGAAAACCCTTCATTAAGCTGTTCGTCACAGACAACAAATGCCATTTCAAGGATCGGGTAATACGCCGCCCCATGCACCCGCTCACCGCTCGCTAACGTCTCGTAGCCATTCAAGCCGCCTGTTTCCAAATCACACCCAACCAACATAACTTTTGACATAAAACCCTCTCTATTTATCAACAGTGATTAAAATTAAACCTTTGGAACCGACCCTTTTACCCACCAGGTTACAGCCTTGCACTTGCCGATTTCACAAATACGAACGGGGCCTTTTTCGACTTCTTGCGCGGTTTCCGCTTCGCTCATGCGACGAGCAACCATATAACGATCTTCTCCGTGCTTGCTGGCCAACTCACGAGATGTTAAACCATTGGTCTTATGGACCATGGCAACGACACGCTCTATCTGAGCCTGACGGGCGCCGCTTTTAGTGACAGCGTCCGCCGCTAAATAGCTGGTTTCTGGATCACCAGCTTTCGCCGATGGCGTTTGAATATTCATCATAAAACCTCCTCGCTTCACAGCGATGATTTAAGAAATTTTTAATACCTATTATCTTGATCAATGAGGAACGGCTCACCTAGAGTCATCGATAGCGTAACCATACCGTGCGACGACAAATCCAAGGATGAAATTTCAACTTCTACACCTATTTTTACGAGATCAGCAACAGCGCGAGAGATCGCTTGCTCAAGATCTGTTACCGACACACTTTTCACTGCTTCATTAATACTTTTACTAGTCATAACCGTTTTAACCCCTTAACAACTGCTTCAAATCACTAACTCTAGCACGACCAATAACTCGCCGCTCAAGCAACTCATGCTCACTTAGCTTTTCCGCGAATTTCGGCTTATCAATCATAACGGGCTTAAATCGTTCGCCGCGCAAATAGGCCTTACAAACCTCGTTGTAATGTTTGCCAAACGCACGTTTACCCGCCCCCGTATCACGGCGGCGTAATGCCTGAAAACCCACACGCCGCGCCGCTTCCATCACCACCGAATGGCTAGGCTTCCAGCTACCCACATCATGGGCATGGTTCGCCGCTTCGAGATAAGCCTCTGCCATCGTTGGAAATTCGTTAAACAAATCGTTTTCAAACATGGCAGCCTCCTACCAATCCGTATCATGAATATTACCAAGAGCATCGTTAACACCCTCGCGGTGGTTTCCAGTAATCGCAGGTACTTGCGCCCCATCAAAAGCGGGTGGCCGTCGAATCGTCGGCAATTCCTCATCGTTCCAGCGCTCGTGATTGATCCACGTCGCTGGGTGCGGTTGAAATTGTTTTTGGTCAGCGGGGGCCGAGGCGAACAAATCCCCCCAACGCCTCGCCTGGTCGATAACGTTTTGTAAAAACGCCAGCGCCGTCGGTCGATCTCTCGGCAATTTGATTTTTAGAAAGGATTTTAGTGCGGTCTTTCGACCTGTCTTTTTTTGATACTGCTCCCAAAACTGCTCAAACGCCTGATTCAGCATCTCGGTTTTGGCTTTCGTATCAAATTTATCTGAATCATCAATCACGGCAGGCACGTTCGATTCGACCGAATCGGACAAGAGATCTAAGTTCTTAGTCTCTGTAGAAGTCTTTGTAGTAATCTCTGTATACGTCCCCCGTTTCGGCGTAGGAGCATCTACAATTTTTTGTAGGACTACCTCCGAATTTTCGGAGGTAGTCCTACAGTTAGACGTAAGAGGTTCCCTTTCTGGGTTAGGTTCAAACTCGGCAACAGGAAAAGTGATTCGATCAATCTCAAAGACAACAGGTTCGATATAAAGAAGATTCGCGATATAGTTCCCGCCAACGGTTTTAGAGCGAAGTTCCAGCGTAATCAAACCCGCATGACGCAAACGCTTTAAAGAATCCTGAACCTCTCGCTTAGTCATACCAAAATCATCAGCAAACGACTGATAAGAGCGCTGCAGCTTATCCTCTGAAAACTTTTTACGATGACCAATAACCTGCCCCGTGTATTCATCACGAATTTCAGTGGGTCGATACCAGTAGAGGATTTCAGACAACAACGTAATCGCTTTATGGTCAGGACGACCAGAAGGCAGAGAAATCTGCTTGTACCAAATTTTAGGCGTCACATTACCAGTGAAACCAAGGCGACCAATAGCCGCCACAGTTTGGGTGATACTCATACATCACCTCCAATATCCGTATACTCACAGTGACGTGCCACTGCATCAAGGAGGTTAAACGAACCAAGTTTCGTGTGATTCCCATCACGTTTAATCATTGCTCTATACCTGTCAAACAGATAAAGAACATCGCTCACATTCTATGAGCAAAAAACATTCGTGTTTTCGACATCCTTCGAAAATTAGTTTAAAAATTAGCTACCTTGTTGGCCAGTTCCAGTTAATACCGGCTCCAACGTCTCTACGAGAGAATTCAACTCCTCGTCGTCCCAATCCAACCCCTCCCGCGTCGCGACATCAGACACGGGCGGAAAGTAAGAACAACCCAGAACAACAGAAAAAAGAGGCGACGTGCCATCCTCAACACAGCGACAAATAAAACCTAGCGCCATCAATTTATCAATCGACTTCAACGCCCTAGATTTTGTCGTCTTAGACCGACGCACCAAAACTTGGAGCGCAACACCGCCACGGGCTTCTAACAAAACCCCCATGACTTTGTGATCTAATGTGGTAAGCTGGTAAGACATCGCCCCTCCTAAAACTTTGCCTGGCGCTTCACAGCGGGAGACAAAGCAAACCTGATATGATCAAACTTGATCATTGTTTAAGCCGTCACATTATACCTAAATATAGCATAATGCTAATACTTTTAGTCAACGTATACAGAAAATATTTTTGTTGTGCAGTTTTCGTCATACCAAAATACTACTTAATTCGATATTTTTGCGTAACCGGAGTGTGATAGTGATCGATAGCGGTGATAAAACGAAAACATCAAGAAGCAACATAGAAGAAAAGAACAGCACTGCCGCTGCCTGTTCGCTGGCTATGCAACGCATTATCAACGCCTCTCGCTATGAGAAGAGCGATGTAGCAGAGTTTTTAGGTATCTCAACTCAGTCACTGGATAAGAGAATGCGGGGCATTATATCGTTTGCACTAGAAGAAGCGTTGATGATTTGTAAGCTTGTCGATATTCCTTTAACCGATGCACTAAAAATTGCCGATATGTCAGATGAAGAGTTCCAAAATGCATGGATCTTTCAATGGCGTCGCCAAAACTTCGCAAAACATATTGCGCACTTAGAAGCAGACAAAGGCTATACACAAGTGAATATTGCCGAAAAATGCGGATATAGCCAAGCATGGTTAAGTCGAGTTTTGTCTGGAAAAGCCAAGCTGATTGGCCGTGTCTGTAGAGTACTAGAGCAACGATTAGACTTACCCGAAGAATGGCTAGACAGAAAGCCACTATCCCCACCAAAGGGCCAGCAAGTTAACACCGACCTAATCAGCAAAACCAGCAGCCAGTTATTAGGCGCCGTCAAACAAGCGGGGTTCGATGTCGACAGCGAACTGCTTGTACCATACCTCACCGCAGTGGTTCAGCTATACAATGCCCGCGTAGCAGTGCGAGACGGCTTCGACCCAGAAACCGACGCCGCACAATTTCAGACCATATTTGATCAACTCACCATGCAGCTCAAAATGAAAGAAGGGTTGTGGAAGTTTTAATTTAACGACTAATCAAGAAAGGGACTTCATGTCACAGAAAGAAACCTTTGAGCCGCTATATAATGGCGGTTTCCACGTCAAAACGCTTGGTCAGATAAAAAGTGAGCTGGTAGATGCATTTCCACTTTCTCAAACTAGACTCATTTTATTTAATAAATTTTCATTATTTCTTGACCATCTTATCAATAAATTACATGTTAAGCCTGATACAATTTGGATAGATGGCTCCTATACTACAGTTAAAGAGAACCCAGCAGACATTGATATACTTGTAGTATTCGATAAAGACAGCGCAAATGCTATGAGCCAGAACAACCAAAAAGACTTAAAGCAACTTATAGCGAATAAAGGTTTTTCATCACTTTATAGTTGTGATGTATATTGGGTGTCTAAAGGTGACCAAGAAATGATGTCTTATTGGCGCGGCTGGTATGGATTTGACCGAAAAGATAACGCCAAAGGCATTATAAAATTAACCATGGAGGAGCCTGTATGAGTACATTAATCAGACTCAAAGGCGCGCATGAAGAGCTAGCAAGACTGGAAAAACAATCTGACGGAAGCTTTGCGGACGTTATTACCCTCATGTCATTTAAACAGCATGTTGAAGACCTTCAAGCCCAATCACTTGCAGAATTTAAAGAGACAGATCTCCAATTCTTAGATTTTCGCTTAAGCGCCGAGCACTTAACGGATGGATCAACACCACTAAGCCTTGTCGCCAGGCTGACTAAAGCGACTAAAAAGCTGATATTAGAAGCAGCCCTAAGTACAATAGACACTCAGAGCAACAAGAAAGGACTGTTTGCTAACATTGAAAAAGGTCTTGACCTAAGATTAAATGCTCTACAGCCAGGCTCATCAAAACTAATAATTTCAGCAAAAGCCTCACCTGATCTGTTTGAGCATAATATAGCGTCTGTAGCTTTAGAGTCTGTCTTTTCCCATATGGGTTCAGTTGAAGAAATCAGCAAACTTGGATCTGGTGCATCTACTGCACTGCTTGAAATATTCAGAGCATCAGCCCAAGAAAAGGCAGATCTTGAAATGGTTTGGCGATCACCATTTGGGCCAAAAAGACGATGGACAGCAAGCAAAGACAAGCTTAGAACATTAATCAAAACTTTAAGCAAGCTAGAAGAAAGCCCAGCTGATCCGAAAGAGATTTTCGGATCTATATCACTGATATCTGAAAGAAAAATTGAAGTTAAAGACATCTCTGACGAGACCACTATTATTTACGTTGGCTCAGACAAAATCGCCGACATAAAAAAACTTAGACTGGGTGAATATGCAAAATTTGTATGCCAAGCCAGAAAAAAGAAATCAAAGACTAAAACTCACAAAATAGAACTGAATCTAAATAGCATTACTTCGCTTGAGTGAAGTATTGCTATATTTCATCACTCTATTAACCATTAACTCATCAATCATCACCTGATAATAAACCACCATACCGAGCATTCCGTCGTTTTTCGCGCGCATTAGCAGGCACGTGAAGTGCCTAATGCGCTCCTCTATTTCACTTATTTCCATTCTTTCCATGTGGGCTTTCCTCCTGCCCCTGTTTTTATGCCCTTTCATTAGAAATTACAACAATATGACATTTTCCCTACACGTTAGAGACAAAAGACTACCCAATTTACACAACAAGCGGAGAGTCTCACTATCCACACTCAACGAATAAACAATTTTGTAACAGCCAAAAACACACCAAACGGTTAATATTGGTTTGTCACTCACTAAAAAAGAATCACTCTATGACGTTCGGCAAAAACCTAAAAGCCGCACGGAACGCCGCACACATTTCACGGAGCGAATTCGCAAAACACATCAAGCGATCAGTACATACAGTTAAATCGTGGGAGCTAGATCGACACAAACCTGATGAACTCACTATCGCTAAAATTGAGCAATTTTTTCATCTAGAACGAGGCTATTTTTCTAACCCAACCTCACTTAGCCATGCAAAACTGATTGGCTCTTTGACCTGCGCCATTCAGAAATTACCCAACCAAAAGCGTCAACATGCCATTGCGCTAATAGAAAATATTACCCATCTCATCAGCTAACTATAACCATTCGACCTCTATAATACACAAGCATTACTGTATAAATAAACAGTAATGCTTTTTTTATTATTTTCTATAACTCTATTGCGTAAAAATATCTTTTAGGTATATATTCAATAAATCAACGCAGGAGAGACAAGAATGTCATCTACAAACATAACGTTTTATGCATCCAAAAAAGCCACGCTAAACAGCACGCAATTAGAGCCATTGGTTCTGTTTGCTCAGGGTTTTCCAGTAAAAACGATTTCGCACCAACTCGGAAAAGCCGACCCAACAATCAATCACCATCTTGTATCAGCGCGTCACCATTACAACGCACGCAACACCACTCACGCCGTGGCCATTGCTGTGGCGCGCGGTGACATCAAATTCAAGTCAGTCAGCAACTACACAAACACACTGCGCTGCGGCGCCATTGCCTTCTTACTCATGACGGGCATTTCTTGTTACGAAGATACCCCGTTTGTGGGTGACATAGACCACGTACTTTCTCGCGCTGGCAGACACGTCAAGGGCCATAAAGGCTCGAGAGGCGTAAAGCGCGATTTTCTTGATATCCAAATCGTTTAGGAGAACACCACCATGGCAAGACAACCATTAGCTCGCGGCCGTTTGGCTTACGTTGCAGAAACTTACCCAAGCAACGAACTGGACCAAAACCGCCAGCCAAAACAAAAAAACCGCTACGCCACCCTTGGCCGTGTGACCGCATGGCCAGCGGAAAACGGCGCAACCATGCCACAAATCAGCCTTGATCTGGACGCTCTGCCTGTGGGCCTAAACGGATCAACAAAGCTTTTCATCTTCTGGGATGACGCTAACCAGCAGCAAGAAAGCTACCCACAGGGATACGACCAACAGCCGCAATCATTCGGCAGCTGGGGCAATCCGCCTCAACAGCCAGCGCCACAAAACGGCTTTAACCAGCATCAGCAATACACACAACCATTACGAAATCAGCGTTAACCAAGGAGAAGACCATGTCAGAAGGATTTTTAATACTCAACCGCAACCCGAAGCAAGGTATCACCATTACCGTGCCACCCAGCACCACAGAAACAAAAGTCCAAGTGTGCTCTTTGGGAGTCTCTGGACGACAAACAAAGCTCGGCTTCAAGGCCAGCAGCAACGTCAAAGTATTGCGTGATGAGTTAATCGAACGCGATCAAAAAGCCGCACAAGAAAAAGTTGAAAAACTTTGGGCTGTGCATGTCAAAGGCCCTGATAGCGTATTGCCTACATCATCTAAAGCAGATGCCATATTCCGCTCAGGGAAGCTCAATAAAGACTTCGAAGAAATCCATAAGTCACTAGATCCAAAATACGCACCAACACTTGAAGCAGAAGTTATCGAATGGGCAGGAACGCCAGAAGCGCATGCAGAGCGACTTAAAGACGGTGTTGATTGGTCGGATTTAGGATAAGGAGAAAATTATGTTTACTGAAAAACGCCCAACAATGACCAGCGATATATTAATCGCCGCAGCAATCAGCCAAGGCATGACAGAGAGTGAAGCCAACGAAATAGGTCACAACTATAGCGGCCACATGGATGGCTATGATCTAGCAAAATATCTAGATAGACACTGCGACTGGGATACGAGCAGAGAAACAGTAGATGAACTAGATGAGGTCATCTTTGAAGCAAAAGAAAAGCTCAAAGCGCTTGAATACGAATGGGTTTCTCGAAACAACATACAGCAACCGCTTTGCAATGGCACAAGAATCAAAGACGGCATCATTGATGGTGTCTACGAATATCAAGCAGCTCGCTACAAAGTCATTAAAAATGGCGACACAGCGCAAAGCAGTAGCCGCTTAATCGTGAAATTTGAAGACGCTGTTTTAACAGACCAACCTCAGATTGAAGGAGCAGCATAATGTTTTTCAAAACCGCAACGCTATTTCAGCTTTCAAACCCTATCGATTTGTACGAATTGGAAGCCGCGCTTCCAGCTTTTCCCCTCAAAGAAGTGGGGACAAACGATGAATTCACATTTGGCGCCTTGCCGCTGATCCGCAACAGTGGCACATGGGCGATAGGTTCAGACGAATGTTGCTTATTCCGCTTCGGCAAAGAAGAAAAAAGCCTTCCCTCTTCCGTTGTTCGCGAAGCACTCGAAGTAAAAGTCGCTGAAATCGAGCTGCTAGAAGGTCGCAAAGTAGGCCGTAAAGAAAAAGCCGACATCAAAGACGAGCTGATCTTTACCATGCGCCCAACTGCCTACGCCAAGCGCACCGACGTGTGGATGCACATCGACAACAACGCTGGCCTACTTGTTATCTACACCACAACAGCCAGCATGATCGAGCATGCGTTCAAGCACCTGCAAACCATGCTCGGCCGCTTTCCAATGACACCACTACAAGCACAAACCAACCCCTCATTCATCATGAGCGAATGGTTACTGATGAATGCATTGCCAGCCAGCCTAGAGACGGGCGACCGCTGCGATATTCAGGATCATAGCGAAGACAAGGCAAGCATTGCATTCAAATCACTAGAGCCCCTAAGTGAAGACGTAACACGGCATCTTGACCAAGGCATGTCAGTAAAAAGCCTAGCCCTACGCTACAGCGACAAGCTTTCATTCGTGCTTAACGATGACCTAACCATTCGAAAAATCAAATGGGACGACGCCATCAAAGAGGCGGCTTTCAGCGATTCAGACGGCGGCGCCTTGTCAGACCTAGACGCCAACTTCGCTATAGCTTCCCTCACCATGCGCGAGCTATTCAACAGCCTATCAAGCTGGTTTGACATCATGAGCAAAACTGAACAACAGGAAGATAACCAAGAGAATTATAAGGAACCACCTAAAGCGGAATTAGGACTCGACCACCTTTATTCAGAGGCCGTAAAAATCGTCATAGAAGCAGGCATCGCCTCAATATCTCGCATTCAGCGCCGTCTAAAAATTGGCTATAACCGCGCCGCAAGATTAATAGAAGAAATGGAAAAACAAGGCGTAGTTTCAGCCATGGCGCAAAACGGCCAACGCGAAGTACTGAAAGGAGACGCAGCATGAAAGAGCGCCCTATCTTATTCAACACCGACATGGTGAAAGCCATCCTCGATGGCCGCAAAACCCAAACGCGCCGACCAGTGAAAAGCCAGCCATCAAATGGCTGGGCGTTTGAAGGCGCGGAATCTGGCGGAGCTTTTGGACGAATCACTTCCAGCCACCCGAAAAAAGGTAAGTTTGGTGCGTTTGTGCGCCGTAGGGTTGGCACTGACTTTCCAGAAGCAGACATAGAGGTTTCACCGTACGGAATGCCAGGCGACCACCTATGGGTGCGTGAGACGTTTTGCCCTGTAGATGATACTGAGTTTGGCGGAGGCAAATGGGTTGACTATCGAGCAACGCCATCAGACAGCGAATCACACCCTGCAGGCTGGCATAACGCGCCAGACGATTCAGAGGCTATGAAATGGAAACCATCAATCCACATGCCTCGCTGGGCATGCCGTCTTGTTCTAGAAATTACCAACGTTCGCTTAGAGCGCATACAAGACATCACCGAAAAAGACGCAAAGGCCGAAGGATTTAAAACAAAAGAAGCTTTTATTGAAACATGGGAAAAGCTTTACCCGAACCCTGATCAAAACAACCAGTGGGCATGGGTAGTCGAATTCAAAATCATTGAGCTAAACGGTAAAAAAATGGAGCAAGCAGCATGAACACGCTATCAATCGATTGGAATTTAAGCGGCCTTGCTGGCCATGATAAACACGGCAACGAAATCAGCGTACGCGAATTAGTTGCAGCGATTGAGGGCTTTCAAGCCATTGAAGCCATCGCCAAACTGTCACCCGACATGCGCGATTCACTCGCTCGTCAGGCAGCGGAAAACCACCGCATGGCAATGCGCTGCGAATCACAACAGCGTGAAATTGCCGCATTAGAAAGCGCGTTAAACAATACATACGCTCGCATCAGCAACTTGCTTGCTGAACATGCCAATATACAAAACGACGCGGCGCTATCCGCCCTCGCTATCTATGCAAACCCTCACAGCTGGGCCAACCCACGCAACGAACATGGCGACCTAAAAACCGACCAAAGAAACGTCTTTATTAAAGGCTTCCACGGCTTCGAACTCGCCATGTCCGTACTACAACAAAACAAAGAACAAGCGGCCTAATAAGGCCAACAGGGAGAGTCATTATGAACGTTGAATTACCAGATTTTTTAATTCATATGTCAGAGCAGATGAACAATCAAGACAATCGCAGCACGTCTGATGTCATCTACGAAGTTAAACAACATCAATACTTTGTCACCGAGGAAGGCTACAACGAGCATCACTTTATTCTTGCAGATGACGACGGTGAATTCTTCCGCAGCGACACAGGAGACGAAGAAGAAGCAAAAGACTATCTCTTGGATTTTTACGAAGAAGCTTGTGCTGATTGGTTGGCACAAAACCACGAAGATGAGCTAAATGATGGCCGAGATTCTGAAGAGCTATTTCAAGAAAAATTCGACCTATCTGAAGATATCGAAGACTTTCACGACGAAATAAAAAAGCTTGCCGTACAACAAATTGATGTCGTTCTGCACACATGCTTCACAGAAAAAGAAGCTCTTGCTATCGCAAGCCGATACCACGAAAGCGCAGAAGTCTTTACCTATGGAGTTTCTTTGTATTTAGCAGAAGAAACAAAGCAACTGAGAAACTGGATTCAGTCGCTTACTGAAAAACAGGGAGAGTAACCATGCATTTTTTCAACGCTCAAAACGGTCAGCTTGATTTGCACCTACCACAAGAATTGATCGTCGATAACTTTGCAGGCGGCGGTGGCGCCTCTACAGGCTTAGAAATGGCGTTAGGTCGTCCAGTTGATATCGCCATCAACCACGACCCAGAAGCCATTCGTCTTCATGCAGCTAACCACCCTGATACTGAGCACTATTGTGAGTCAGTATGGGATATAAACCCTGTTGAAGTATGCAAAGGTCGCCCTGTTGCGATCGCGTGGTTCAGCCCTGATTGCAAGCACTTTTCAAAAGCGAAAGGTGGCAAGCCCGTAGACAAAAATATTCGCGGCCTTGCATGGGTTGCCGTTCGCTGGGCCGCAACCGTTCGCCCTAGAGTTATCATGCTGGAAAATGTCGAAGAATTTAAAACATGGGGACCAGTAAAAGACGGTGAACCGGCTTTAAATCAGAAAGGCGAAAGTCAAAAAGGCAAAACCTTTAAAAACTTCGTCAAAGAGCTGATCAAGTTAGGTTACCAGGTGGAATGGAAAGAATTAAAAGCGTTTGAATTTGGCGTACCAACAACCCGCAAGCGTTTCTTTCTAATTGCTCGCTGTGATGGAAATCCAATTTGCTGGCCAACGCCAACCCACGGAGACCCTAAATCATTAGAGGTTCAATCCGGGCTTTTAAAGCCGTGGAAAACTGCCGCTGACATTATTGATTGGTCATTGCCATGCCCTAGTATTTTTGAACGCAAGCGCCCTCTTGCTGAAAATACATTAAAACGTATTGCCAAGGGCTTGCAGCGCTTTGTTATTGAATCTGATAAGCCGTTCATCGTGCCATCATTTATCACTGAGCATGCTAACGCCAGCAATCAACGCAACATGTCTATAGACGAGCCACTGCGCACTATCTGTGCTCAAGTAAAAGGCGGTCATTTTGGGCTGGTAACAGCTTTTTTAACCAAATTTCGAAGTGGCAGTGTTGGATATGAGGCTTGCAGTCCAGTACACACTATTACGGCTGGCGGAGAGCAAAAAAGACCAGGCACTGCGAATACTCAAGGAATTGTTACAACTCACCTAATCAAGCTGCGCAACAACAATTACGGCTCACCTGTTACCGATCCAGTGCCAACCATCACCGCTGGCGGCAATCACATAGGCGAGGTTCGCGCGTTCCTAGTGAAGTACTACGGAACAGGCGAAGGCTGCGCCATCGATGAGCCATTGCACACCGTGACCACAAAAGACCGTTTCGGGCTTGTCACGATCCACGGCGAAGACTATCAGATTGTTGATATCGGCATGCGTATGCTTTCACCCCGCGAACTTTACCGCGCTCAGAGCTTTCCAGATACATACATCATCGACCAGCTCAGCGACGGCACCAAGCTTTCAAAAGCCGCACAAGTTCGTATGTGTGGCAACTCAGTTTGTCCAAAACTTGGCGCTGCACTGGTGAGAGCAAACACCACAACACCACAAATCGCCAAGCGCGCGAAAGTGGCATAAGGAGAACCCATGAATAATGAAGCCAAACCAATACCATGTGAAACGCCAGGCTGTCAGGCAACGACAGAACACGACGGTACAACATCGATCTGGATCGATGAAAACGGCAAACAGCGCCATCTCTGCCAAACCTGTATCAAAAAAATTATTGAGGAAAACAGTAAGACCCACTGAGTACAGCAATCAATCCATAAATATCATCATTGAAAAAGGAAAGCACAATGAGCTTAATAAAACCAAAATGGCCCCGTAAGCAACGCCTTGCAGAGTTTGCAAAGAATAACTTTACCGACCCAGAGCGCGAGCTCCCTCGTCTTCGTCGCCAGCTAAAAAAAGGCGAGTTACCTGGTGAACTAGAGGGCAAGCTTTGGTTTGTTTGGATTTTACCAGATGGCCAACCCGCCTACGGCTACAGCGAAAGCACACCGGAAAAACCAAAATCAAAGTGCATCGATCAATTAAAAACTGGCAATCCCATTGCAGATGCAGTGTTACTGAAATACGAACTTAAGCAAGGCACAGAATTACGATGAACCCACCAAGACCCAACCAGCTAGCACGTAATTTAAAGATAATACGCCATAAGCAAGACACGTATTACTATTACAGATTACCCGACGGCAAGCTTGAATCGTTGGGGAAGAACATTCCAGAGTCCGTAGCGATCGACGCCACTGCGGCGCTAAATATCGCACTGACAAATACGGAATCCTTGGTGAGTCGCATTTCTCGCCGCGCTGAAGATCTGCATAACTACAACCCAAGCAACCCGCCTATGTCTCAAGTGCTAGATGAATATAAGCATTCTGTTTTGTTGGCCGCATTGGAAGCGAAAAAACAGAGCAAAAGCACGGTAGACATTAAACTCAGCAAATTAGATGAATACATGGAACTGTGGTCAAAAATTCGAGTACAAGACGTTCGCACGTTTGACCTAAACAACTTGCTCAAGACAAAAACACCACACGCACAGCAAAAACACGTCCCGCTAATGCGTGACATATTTCGCTATGCGATCACCGCAGGGTATTGTGATCTAAACCCAGCTGAACAGCTAAAAGCCAAAGAGCCAGAAGCTCGCAAGCGACAACGCCACACTTTCGACAGCTATATGGAGATTTACAAAATTGCGCCGCCCTGGCTAAAACGTGCTATGGACATCGCTTTATATAGTCTGCAGCGCCGCAGTGATCTTGTCGACATTCAAATTGCGCGAGACATCGACATAAAAACACGCTCTATCAAAATATTGCAGCGCAAAACCCGCAACTACAAAACCCCTGTTCATATCAATATCGCAATGGGCGACCCGCTATGGAACGCAGTAAACGACGCAATCACCAGCACAACACACTGCCCTTACTTAATCCATTGTCGGCCAAACAGAATGGACAGACGCGACCTAGCTGCAAAACCCCACCCATTCGCCGTGTTACCGGATTACTTAACACGTAAATTTAGAGAGTGGCGCGACAAAAGTGGCGCATACGATCACTTAAAGCCAAACGAACGCCCATCTTTCCACGATATTCGAGCGCTCGGAATCATGCTCTACTTTAAAGCCGGTTACCCAAAAGAATACATCATGGCACTGGCTGGCCACGCGACAGAAGACATGACCAACCACTACATAGACGGCCACGAACAAAAAGAAGCGCTGCAAGTGGCGGCGGGGCTAGACGTCAGCAAAATAGACATGACAAACATCAATTGGAAAGACAATCGAATACCCCGAGAGCTCGCCAAACTCATCGACGAAGAAGAGAGCTAACCGCTCTCTTTTTTATGCCTGAACGAAAATGACAGTAATTTAGATGAATTTACAGACACGCTTATCCAGCCAAAAATACTGAAAACATAGAGAAAAAATGGAAGCGTTTGGAAAATTTAAGGAAAATATATGGAAAAAGAAAAACAAAAAAGGGCTTACAAATGAATGTAAGCCCTTAATTTTATTACTAAATTCGGTGGTAGGACTAAGCAGATTCGAACTGCTGACCTCTACCATGTCAAGGTAGCGCTCTAACCAACTGAGCTATAGTCCTAAAAAGTGTTGGCTATTATACCCAGCCTTTTTGGTTTGACAAGGGTTTGTTTCATTTTTTTTAAATCTTTGTTTTTACACACAAACTAGGCTGGGATCAGTAGTTCGTGGCCGATCACTTCGTCAATCAAATGGTAAGGCACTTTGTATTCTTGGCCTTTAAATTTAACCGTAACGTAGTCGTAGAACATGTTGATGACTGTGCAATTGACGATAACGCCGTTGTCGATCACACGAACGATATTGTAGTTTCTTAATGTTATCGCCATACCCCACTTCCTCTTTTGTTGTTACTGTTATTTGCGCCATCAGATTGATGCTATTTTACTCAGATACATAGAGGCGACAAGCAGGTTCTCCCTTAGCCTTCGCCCACGTCTTTCAGCTTTTTCTGTAATTGACGGATTTGATCGCGATAACCCGCCGCCAATTCAAATTTAAGCTCTTCTGAGGCGACGATCATTTCTTTTTGCAGTTGTACTATGGCTTTACGAACTTGCGCCACATCTTCCATGCTTTCAACTTGATAATCTTTGGCGGTTTCTGCCACTTTCTTAGTTTGTTTACCACGGCCTTTCCCTGCGCCAGGGTTGTAAGCGCCTTCGAGAATATCTTCTACGGACTTGGTAATCCCTTTTGGTACAATGCCATGCTCTGCATTAAAAGCTTCTTGGGTGGCGCGACGGCGGTTGGTTTCGCTGATAGCCCGCTCCATGGAACCGGTAATACGATCTGCATACAAAATCGCCATCCCTTTCACGTTACGGGCGGCTCGGCCAATGGTCTGAATTAAGGAGCGTTCTGAGCGTAGGAAGCCTTCTTTATCGGCATCCAAAATGGCAACCAGACTCACCTCGGGAATATCAAGCCCTTCTCGCAATAGGTTGATCCCCACCAATACGTCGAACTCTCCTAAACGTAGATCTCGAATGATTTCAACACGCTCTACGGTATCGATATCCGAATGCAAATAGCGAACGCGTACGCCATGGTCGTTGAGGTAATCAGTTAAATCCTCGGCCATGCGTTTGGTCAAGGTGGTGACTAACACGCGCTCGCCAATGGGGGCACGCTTGTTGATTTCCGAGAGCAAATCATCCACTTGTGTGGCCACAGGGCGCACTTCTAAAATAGGGTCAATCAAGCCGGTTGGGCGAACAATTTGTTCAACGACCCAATCCTGATGCTCCTCTTCGTATTTTCCAGGTGTCGCGGAGACAAAGATCGTTTGTGGTTTAATTTGTTCCCACTCTTCAAAACGCATGGGGCGATTATCGAGAGCTGAGGGCAAGCGGAATCCATATTCCACTAAGTTCTCTTTCCGTGATCGGTCACCTTTGTACATGGCACCGATCTGCGGTACGGTCACATGGGATTCATCAATGACCAATAGCGCATTCGCAGGGAGGTAATCAAATAAAGTTGGCGGTGGTGAGCCTTCTTCTCGGCCAGATAAATAGCGTGAGTAGTTCTCAATGCCTGAACAGTAGCCTAGCTCTTGCATCATTTCTAAGTCGTATCGCGTGCGTTGTTCTAAGCGCTGTAATTCGACCAGTTTGTTCATGGACTTAAGCTGCTCTAATCGTTGATCGAGCTCCACTTTAATACGTGCAATGGCATTTTCTACTGTTTCGCGCGGTGTCACATAGTGGGTTTTCGGATAGATCGTCACCCGTGGTACTTTGCGAATCGTTTTGTTCGTGAGCGGATCAAACATAGATAAGTTATCCACTTCGTCATCAAACAATTCGATGCGTATGGCGGTGTCTTCAGAATCGGCTGGAAACACATCGATCACATCGCCTCGCACACGAAAGTTACCGCGCTCAAACACCATATCGTTGCGACTATATTGCAATTCTGCCAAACGGCGTAGTACAGCCCGTTGGTCGATACGATCCCCCCGATCAAGGTGCAGCATCATTTTTAAATAAGATTGTGGGTCCCCCAAACCGTATATCGCTGAGACGGTTGCCACGATGATAACATCTTCCCGTTCTAACAGGGCTTTGGTGGCCGATAAGCGCATCTGCTCGATGTGCTCATTGACTGAGGCGTCTTTCTCAATAAAGGTATCGGACGCTGCTACATAGGCTTCTGGCTGATAATAGTCATAATAAGAAACAAAGTACTCGACGGCATTATTCGGGAAGAACTCTTTAAATTCGCCATACAGTTGGGCGGCTAAGGTTTTGTTGTGTGCCATAACAATGGTTGGCCGCTTAACTTGCGAAATCACATTGGCAATGGTGTAAGTTTTACCCGACCCAGTCACCCCCAATAGTGTTTGGTGGGCAAGGCCAGCCTCAACCCCTTGTACTAATTTTGCAATGGCTTTTGGCTGATCACCAGCGGGAGCATAAGAGGAAACGACTTCAAATTCTTGCGACACAACCTTCTTCCTTCGTGATGGGAACGACTCATTAGATTAACAAATTTTCCCCTTGTCGTCCGAGAAATCATGCCATTTATTCCAGTAACTCATTTCAAGGGTAACACTAAACAAACGGCCCCTTTACTAACTATCAAACCTTATATAACATTATAGAATAACTTTATATTTAAAAAGGCAGACAGGCATGCCCTCTTCTACCCATACCATTACGGCTTTTTTTGATGAGACCACCTTTACCGCTTCTTATGTCGTTGAAGACCGTCATCAGCAAACCTGTGCCATCATTGATTCCGTCTTGGATTTTGACCCAGCATCAGGCCATACCAGCACGCTTAATGCGGATAAAATCATTGCGTTCATAAAGAGCAAAAACCTCACGCTAGCGTACATTTTAGAAACCCATGTCCATGCGGATCATTTTTCTGCCGCCTCTTATTTAAAAGAGCAACTGGGGGGCAAAACCGTTATTGGCGAGCACATATCCCAAGTACAGAGCACTTTTTCTAAGCTATTAAATACCGATGATAGCTTTGCCCATGATGGCTCGCAGTTTGACCTTCTCGTTAGCGAGTCCAGCATGCTTCCATTTGGTCAAGATTCTATTCGTGTTCTGCACACGCCTGGCCACACACCGGCTTGTGTGACCTATTTAATCGGCGACGCCGCCTTTATTGGCGATACGCTCTTTATGCCCGATTACGGCACGGCACGATGTGACTTTCCAGGTGGCGATGCTCGTGTTTTATATCAGTCTATTCAAAAGATTTTCAGCCTTCCTGATACAACAAGACTCTTTTTATGCCATGACTACAAAGCCCCTAACCGCCATGAGTATGTTTGGGAAACCAGCGTTGCTGAGCAAAAAAGCTATAATCTGCATATTCACTCTGGGATTACCGAGGAAGAGTTTTGCACGATGCGTCAACAAAAAGATGCCACTCTCAATATGCCAAAACTGATCTGGCCAAGTGTGCAAGTCAATATGCGTGCAGGCAATATGCCTCCCCAGGAAAGCAATGGTATAGGTTATTTAAAAATCCCGATCAATCTGCCTAAAGACATCATCCCACAGTAGTGTGGAATGCTGATGAAAAAGGCAGTGTGAAAAAGGGCACTCGTTGCCATAAAGGATATTTTTTGTGAAAAATAATACACTTGTTCGATTACTTCCCGCCTGGCAATGGTTGAAGACTTATAAAGCGGCAGATATGCAGGCTGATACGATTGCCAGCATTATCTTTACCATTATGGTCATTCCACAAAGCTTGGCGTATGCCATGCTAGCTGGCCTACCTGCGATCACTGGATTGTATGCCAGCATATTACCCTCTATTTTGTATTCCCTTTTTGGCACGAGCCGCATCTTAGCGGTTGGACCCGTTGCCATCACCTCGGTCATGACGGCATCCGCCGTATTGCCTTTTGCAACCGTCGGGACAGATCAATACGCCACGATCGCCATTTTACTGGCATTGCTATCAGGCACGATGTTATTAATATTGAGCATATTGCGACTAGGCTTTTTAACCAACTTACTGAGCCACCCGGTAATTTCAGGCTTTATTAGTGCCTCCGCACTGTTAATCATCTTGGGGCAAGTAAAACATCTACTTGGTATTCATGCCTATGGCGATACGCTCATTCCACTCGTAAGCAGCCTAGCTAAACATCTTCACAATACAAATATTCCAACACTCGTGTTAAGCATTGCTTCTATTGCCTCTTTGGTACTGATGAAGCGGTATTTCCCTTCCTTGCTGAAATCCCTTGGCTGTTCTCCTAAAACCGTTCAGCTTTTTGGTAAGTCAGGCTCTATATTGGTGGTGGCTGGTACAACGATTGCCGTCGGTGCTTTTTCTTTAGATCGATTAGGCGTCAGCATTATTGGCGCGGTACCAAGCTCTATTCCCACTCTCAAGGTCAGTGCAGTGAATATCAGCATGCTTAAGGAGCTGCTCCCCAGTGCGTTTTTGATTAGTATTGTCGGCTTTGTCGGCTCAGTATCAGTCGCCCAAACCTACGCAGCGAAATATCGTCAAGACATCGATCCGAATCAAGAGTTAATGGGCCTTGGGATGGCGAATATTGGCTCAGCTCTGTGCGGAGCCTTCCCCGTCACGGGTGGCTTTTCACGCACAGTACTAAATGCAGAATCTGGGGCGAAAAGCCCGATGACGGGGATTATTTCTGCGTTATTAATTCTGTTAACTTTACTCTTCTTAACGCCGCTGTTTTATTACTTACCGACAGCGATTTTGTCCGCCATTATCTCCATCTCTATGTTAAAGCTGATTAGCATTGCAGATGTAAAACACCTTTGGCGATTTTCTAAAAAAGAAGCCATTCTTTTATTGGTTACATTTTTTGTTGTGCTATTTGATGGCATGGAAACGGGCTTAATCGCGGGTGTGGTTTTATCACTCTTGTTCTTCCTTTGGCACACAAGCCATCCTCATATTGCCATTGTCGGCCGAGTGCCAGGAACAGAACACTTCCGTAACGAACAACGTTTTGCGGTCGAAAAGCACCCTCATATTCTGACCATTCGCATCGACGAGAATCTATTTTTTGCTAACGCTCGCGTATTAGAAGACCGACTACAAACCATCGTTTCGCAAAATACCGACGTTAAACATTTAATCTTAATGTGTAACGCTGTGAACATGATCGATGCCAGTGCGATGCAAAGCTTAGAAAAAATCGTCGTCCGCTTAGCTGACTCTGGGGTGAAGTTACATCTATCGGAAGTGAAAGGGCCAGTCATGGACAAATTAAAAGGCTCGCCGCTACTTAACACTCTCACTGGTGAGGTATTTTTAACACAACACCAAGCCATACAGAAGCTAGAAAAATGCTGCGGAGATGAACAAGAGGGCAAATAAAATCCCATACACTATCCGCCCTAACCAACACAAAAAAACCAAGCTCTTCCGGTTATTTGCAAACCATGCAGGGCTTGGTTTTTTAGCAATGTCGATAATGATCAACAAAGCCTCATGGGTTACTGCTTAGAGGACGCACTTTTTGTATCAGCTGGGCTCGCCACTTGCAGTAACGCTTTATTGCGCTCTAGCAATACCTCGCCAATACCTTTCACCTTCACAAGCTGATCAACCGATTTGAACGCTCCGTGTTCTTTACGATAATCAATAATTGCCTGTGCTTTTTTCTCACCCACACCAGACATGACGGCTGCCAGTTGATCGGCCGTTGCCACGTTAATATTTAAAGGGGTTGCGGCAAACAGAGCCATAGGAGACAAAGCAAGCAGAAGCAGAGAACGGAAAAGTAGCGCGCGTAAAAAAGACAACGAGGTCATAATAACATCCTTTTTGTTGGTTAATATTCGGCATCCAGCCAATAAAATAAAAAAACGATCCTGAACGTGATGAAACGTCCGGATCGTTTTTAGGGTAAAAGCTTTTTTCATTCAATTCAAGGGGCAATATGCCGCCCCTTTTCTATAATCCTCGTCTTACCACTAAGATGACAAGACAGGCGTTATGTATTATTCACAACCTATATTAACAAACACCAAGCTCACGGTTGACTTGTGTTAATACCGCAACCGGATCCGCTGCTTGAGTAATAGGTCGTCCCATTACTAAATAATGACTTCCCGCTGCCATGGCTTGCGTGGGGGTCATAATGCGCTTTTGGTCTCCCTGCTCGGAACCCGCTGGACGAATGCCTGGTGTCACTAACACAAAGTCCTTGCCAAGCTCTGATGATAAGATAGAAGACTCTTGGGCTGAGCAAACCACACCATCCATACCGGACGACTGAGCCAGCCTTGCGAGACGTTTCACATGTTGCTCAGGCGTTAGATCAATCCCCACTTCGATTAAATCAGACTGATCCATGCTAGTCAGGACAGTCACTGCAATCAGCAAGGTTTTATGATCCAATTTTTGCAAGGCATTGGCTGAGGCTTCCATCATACGGCGACCACCAGAAGCATGGACGTTGACCATCCAAACCCCCGCTTTTGCTGCTACACACACGGCATTAGCCACGGTATTTGGAATATCGTGAAATTTCAGATCTAAGAAAATCTCAAACCCCAGTTTATGGAGTTCGTCTAAGATGGCAGGGCCTGCTGTGGTAAACAGTTCCTTGCCCACTTTCACTCGACATTGGCTTGGGTCGAGGCGTTTCGCCATCTCAAGAGATTGCGCCATGGTTGGGTAGTCTAGGGCAACCACTATCGGGGATTGGCAGCTCATTTATCATCCTCTTTTTTACGACTAGATATTGGTTCAATGTCTGTTAATTGATTGGCGACAAACAGTAAAATCCGCCCATTTTTAATAAAATTATTCGCCTTCCAAACCGTGTATGGGCTTTACCGTCCCCCAGTTTTTACAACTAGGGCATTGCCAATGCAGTTGATAACCAGAAAAACCACATTGACGACATTGGTATTGCGGCTTGGAATTAGCAAGCTGGTCAATCAGCTCATACAATACTTCAAGGTGCTGTTGATTCTGCCCACGGGATAAATCCATTTGCAAGCTGATAAGCGCTTTAAAGCCTTTTACCGTGGGATGGGAGCGCATTTGCTCAACCATAAACATTTCGGCATATTCTTTGTCGTCTACCATGTAATGTTCAGCCAATGCTAAGATAAGCGCCGCTGAAGGCTTTTTCTGGTTTTGCTCTTGTAGAAACTTCACAAAACCACTACTGCCCCACACCCGTTGATAACAATCTTTTAGCTTAGGGATCACCACAGAAATGTATTCCGCATCCTGTTCAGCCACTTGCTTTAGCTCTTTAATGGCATCTCGGTAACGTCGCTGACTACTCAGTACATCAGCGGCTCCAATACTTGCCCGAACACAACTGGGGTCTACTCCCAAGGCTTGTTTATAATGTTGATAAGCTTCTTTTGGCTGATCTTTTTTAAACAACGTTTGCGCCATCTCACAATGAAAGTGCGCCAAGCGTTTGATTTCTTTTTTATTCGGCGAGTCTTTGACCAGTTCGGTACCAATTTGAATAGCCTTATCCCAGCTTTGCTCAAATTCGTATAGATCCACCAGCAGGGTTAAAATTTTGGGATGAAACTCACTTTTACGAGAGGCAGTTGCCATGTTGAGCAATAATCGACTGGCACGATCCAATAGACCCGCCGACATAAAATCACTGGCCAGTTCTAATTGCACCATGCGCATTTCTCGCGACGATATTTCAGGACGCGCTAACAAACTTTGATGAACATTAATGGCTTTTTGTATCTCACCTTTTTTGCGAAACAAACTACCCAACGTTAAATGAATATCAAACGTATCGGAGTTAATTTCTAACGACTCAACAAACGCATCGATGGCTTCGGATTGCTGGTCATTTAAAAGGTGATTCAGGCCTCGGAAATAATCAGGTGGAACGTTTTTCTTTTCACGCTTTGGCTTTTTCGCCGGATTTTTTCGCCCCATTGCCCAGCCGATAAAAAGCGCGACAAATAGAACAATAAATAACCCAACTTCGGTCAACGCCGCTACTCCTTCCCTGAAGACAATTCTTGGGTAATGGACGCTTTGCGTAATTGATCCAATTCCTTAGTTGCCTTATCAAGGCGCTTGCTCAGCAAACGAACCTGACGCTCTGAACGTAAATAACTAATCGAACTTACCAACAAGGCAACACAAGCCCCAAAAGAGAAAGATAAAATCGAATAAAGCGCAACACTCAACTCTGGCCCTTGCCAAAAAACAAGGTCAAGGCGAATAAGCTGTGGATTTCGGATGGCAAAAAACACACCGACAGCCAGAAAAAAGACAATCAGAATGATTAATACAACCCTTTTCAGCCATTTAAGCATAAAGCAACCTACTAAATTAGAATGGCGACATTATGCCGTCATAGCTAAGAAAATTCGAGGTATAAAGATGTAAATTTAGTTGAGTTCGTTAACACCATCATCCGGGGAGTTTACCAACTCTCGCAATTCTTTTCCCGGTTTAAAGTGAGGGACATACTTAGCAGATAACTCAACAGACTCTCCAGTCTTCGGGTTTCGACCTATTCGAGGTGCACGGTAGTGCAAGGAAAAACTACCAAAACCTCTGATCTCGATGCGCTCACCATTCGCCAAAGAATCGGACATATGATCAAGCATAGTTTTAATGGCTTGCTCTACATCCTTCACTGGCAAATGTGATTGCTGATCGATTAACAACTCTATCAGCTCAGATTTCGTCATTCTCGTCTCCGCGACTATATTTTGATCACATAGTAAGACTAGCTAAATTTAGAAAGAAAGCAATCACTTAAAGAGATCAAAGGGCAATTAATGCGCTTTTTTTGCAATATTGGGCAAATATTTATCGAGTCTGGGGATTTGATAACTGGCATCCTACATAGTGAGCTTTTATAATGCCGGACATAGTTACAACCATTTTTACAACCATTGGAAGATAAAACAATGAGCTACAATACAATTCCTGCGGGCAAAGATGCCCCAAATGACATCAATGTGATCGTCGAAATTCCTGCTCAAAGCACACCTGTAAAATACGAAGTGGACCACGATATGGACGCTTTGGTGGTAGACCGCTTTATGACGGCACCTATGTTTTACCCAGCCAACTATGGCTATATCAACAACACCTTGTCAGATGATGGCGACCCAGTTGACGTGTTGGTTATCACTCCTTACCCAGTGGTAGCAGGTTCTGTTATTCGCTGCCGTCCAGTTGGTGTGCTAAACATGTCTGACGAAGCAGGTATGGATGCTAAATTGGTTGCGGTTCCTCACGAGAAACTAAGCAAAGAGTACGGTCATATCCAAGACGTACAAGACATTCCTCAACTGCTTCGCGACCAAATCGAACATTTCTTCGAAAACTACAAAACCCTTGAAAAAGGCAAGTGGGTAAAAGTTGAAGGTTGGGCTGGCATCGAAGAAGCGAAAAAAGCCATTGTTGAAGGCATCGAAGCGTTTAACGCTAAGTAATTTGCTTTTACAATGCTAAAACAAAAAAACCGATCTCAAGATCGGTTTTTTTATGCTCAGTGCTTACGCTTCATTAGGTCTCAACACACAACATGACAAAGACATAGCCCATCAGGGTGTGCAAAAAAGCCGTATTAGGCTTGCGAATCTAAGAAACGCTCGGCATCTAATGCTGCCATACAGCCAGTACCAGCGGATGTAATGGCTTGACGGTAAATATGATCAGACACATCACCCGCCGCAAAAACGCCCTCTACGCTCGTCTGAGTGGCATTACCGTGAGAACCCGTTTGTACCTTGATGTAGCCGTCTTTCATGTCCAGCTGGCCTTCAAAGATGTCTGTGTTAGGTTTGTGACCAATGGCAACAAACAAACCAGCGACATTCAACTCTTTCTTTTCGCCTGTTTGGTTATTCTTAATGCGAACACCAGTAACACCAGCATCATCACCTAGTACTTCATCCAGTTCAGAGTACCATTCAATTTTCACATTACCATTCTTGGCCTTTTCCAACAGTTTGTCAGACAAGATCTTCTCAGAGCGGAACTTGTCACGACGGTGAATCACCGTCACTGTCTTCGCAATATTGGCTAAATATAGCGCTTCTTCAACCGCTGTATTACCACCACCGACGACCGCCACATCTTGATTACGATAGAAAAAACCATCACACGTTGCACAGGCCGATACACCTTGCCCCATGAATTTCGCTTCACTTTCCATACCCAGATACTGAGCACTTGCTCCGGTGGCAATAATCAGTGCGTCACAAGTGTAAACGCCGCTGTCACCTTCTAAACGGAAAGGACGGTTTTTCAGATCGACTTTATTCACATGATCAAAAATAATTTCTGTTTCAAAACGTTCTGCGTGTTTGCGCATGCGTTCCATTAGCTCAGGGCCTTGAACACCTTGATCATCACCTGGCCAATTGTCTACTTCTGTTGTGGTGGTTAATTGCCCACCCATTTGCATACCAGTGATCATTACAGGGTTTAAATTCGCACGTGCTGCGTATACTGCGGCCGTATAGCCTGCTGGGCCGGAACCCAAAATCATTAACTTAGCGTGTTTCACATCGCTCATTTCATTGCTCCTGTAAACGGACATCCTGCTAGCTATTGAACCAGCATCTTTTCATGTGACGAATTCTAACCAATATAGAACAAAACTATTAGCAAAAATTGTTAATAACTAACATAGGGGCGTTCTATGTGTTTTCAAGATTGGCATGTCTGGCATTGCGGATCTTTTGTCAATCGCATTTCACGCCAGTGCCCTGCAAAACCATCGAATATCTTCAATAAACCATGCTCAACACGGCCACAACCACTGGCTATTTTTAGTGCATCCAAGGCTTGCAGCACCCCAAGGGAACCAACTACAGGGCCAATTACTCCACTTTGACTACAATTGAGCTGGGCGTCTGACATATCTGGATACAAGCACTCATAGCAAGGAAACTTGTTCTGATGGTATAAAAAACTCACTAACTGCCCTTCCCAGCGAATCGCCGCGGCGCTCACTAGTGGTTTTTTAGCGGCTAAACAAGCACGGTGAATGGCCTGTCGTGCAGTGTAATTATCCGTACAATCCAGTACCACATTGGCCCGTTCAATCGCTTGATGTAACGGTTCACCTTCCAAGCGATCGGGTAAAACGGTAAGCGTCACATCAGTATTTTTCGCCGCCAACTGAGCCTTGGCTGCCGCCGCCTTGTTTAACCCTAGTTGCGTATCAGCATAGAGTACCTGACGAGGCAAATTGCTGGACTCAAGCGTATCGCCATCCGCTAATATCAATTCTTTGACACCGGCACTGGCCAAATAGGTAGCTGCAATGTTCCCCAATCCACCAAGACCAATCACTAAAATGGTCGATTCAAAAAGAGCCATCTGCCCTTCCACGTCAAAATTGCTCAATAGTAACTGTCGACTGTAGCGTTCAAGCTGAGATTCGTTCATTTTTCCCTTACTCTTTGCTAAAATTATGGGCTTATTTAACCATCGGACACCTAAATGAAATTTCCTGGCAGACGCAAGATCAAACACTACTTTCCCGTTTCTGAAACCAAACCCGTCTTGCCTACTTCCGAGGTGCGTCCCGACAAAGATACCTATATTGTCGGGCTAGATGAAACCATTGTCGACGTTATTGCCAATGTTACAGACGAATTCCTAGACAAATTTAATATCCACAAGGGATTATCCAACCTTGTGGATGAAAAAACGGCAACGGCTATCTACCACGAGTTGACTGAAAAGAAATGCATTTCAGATCATTTTGCTGGCGGCACCATCGGCAACACCATTCACAACTACTCGGTCCTTGCGGATGATAAGTCTGTCTTATTAGGCGTGATGTCATCCAATATCAAACTTGGCTCTCCCGCCTACCATTATATTTGTCATACCAGCAGCAAAGTAGACATGAACCATCTTCAAGGCGTGCCTGGCAACATTGGTGGCGGTATTACCTTGATTACCCCAGATGGAGAACGCACCTTCGCGATAGCTCCTGGTGATATGGATGAGCTAGACGCAGACCATATCCCTGAGCAAATTATTGCAGGGGCGGCGGCCTTTGTGAGCTGTGCTTACCCTCTACGTCATGATGGCAAGCCCATTAAACAAGCCATGTTAACCGCCTTAGAGTATGCCCATCGTCACCATATACCCACCGTGCTAACCTTAGGGACGAAGCATGTGGTGGTCGATCATCACGATGAACTGCTTGAGATCATCAAAAAGTACGTTAATGTTCTTGCCATGAATGAATTAGAAGCGGAAGCCCTCACCGGCTTTTCTGATCCGCTCAAAGCCGCTGATGCGATTCTGGATTACGTCGATATTGTCTTGCTCACAGCGGGACCTGAGGGTTTATATCTATGTGGTCATACAGAAAGCGATTTGAAGCGCGAAACCACTAACCCCATAAAATCTGGCAGCATAGCGGATTTTAATCGCTGGGAATTCAGCCGTCCGATGCCGTTAAAAGCCTGTAAGAACCCAGTTAAGGTCTTTTCACACATTGACCCATACATGGGTGGGCCCGAAAAAATACGTAACACTAACGGCGCAGGAGACGGCGCGTTATCTGCCTTATTGCACGATATCTCAGCCAATCATTTCCATCGAGAAACCTTGCCCAATTCCAGCAAACACACCGCGCCCTTCTTAGCGTATTCATCGTTTGCGCAAATTTGTAAATATTCCAACCGAGTCAGCTATGAGATTTTGGCGCAAAACGCGCCGCGCTTATCACGTGGTTTACCAGAAAGAGAAGACAGCTTAGAAGAAGCCTATTGGGAACGTTAAGTCGTTCCCAATAGGCTATGTGAACACATATAGAATCGATGTGATCGAATAAAGCGAACGCGGAAAACGGTACCACTCACATAAACGTCTGACATAAAAAAACCATGCTTGGTCAGCATGGTTTCTATGTCACGCAATATGACGTGAACTCTGTGTCTAACCGCTGTGTTATTACATGGCTTCGATGCCAAGGGCATCATTGCGTTCAAACATACGATCCAATTCCAGCAAGATCACCAATTCTTCATCTTTTTGGTAAACCCCCTGAATAAACATTAAGGCTTCATCGTTACCCACACTTGGGCTTTGCTCGATTTCCCCTTGGTATAAATAAAAGACTTCTTGAACGGCATCCACCAGAAGACCAATCTGCTCACCATCGTGTTCAACGATAATAATACGCGTGTCATCTGTAATGGTACATTCTGGCAAACTGAAACGAACACGGGTATCAACCACCGTTACAACGTTACCACGTAAATTCACAATACCAAGTACATAGGAGGGTGCGCCTGGTACCGGTGCAATTTCACTGTAACGAAGTACTTCTTTAATCTGCATGACGTTAATACCATAGGTCTCGTCAATAAGCTTAAAGGTAAGGTACTGTAGTAATTCCCCTTTCTTTCCTTCCACTGCAATGTTTTTGCCGGACTCTTTAATAGGCGCTAATTCAGACATGGCTCACATCCATATACAATTAAATTAAGATAGTAAACGAAACAACCGATATGACCAGTTTAGACACATCGGCTGAGGTTTTCGTGCAGATTCATGTAACAATTGGTTATCTTGTTTAGTGATCTTGTTGGATACCAACAATCGTCCAATTGCTTTTCGCATCTGACATGTTTTTTTCTAAGTGCCAAATTTCATTAGTATCAGAGGTTTCATCGCCTTCTTTAATCCAGCCGGTAAACCTCAAGGAAATAGAAGCTACAGAGCCGATGATTTCGCCACGAACCAACTCTACCATCAAAGAAACGACCTCTGTACGAGGTTTGTTATCGCCGTATTTAGCCCTTTCTTTAACCAACATGTTGTAAATTTCAGGGCTGACATAATCCAGTATTGTATTGAAGTTATTATCATCCCACGCTTTTTGTAAAATAATATAGTGGTTTTTGGCTTCTGCCACAAACGCCTGTTCATTAAAACCTGGTGGCAATTGGATCTCTGGTTCACCAGAAAAGCCTGCCCCCATAGCACCAGGGCCTGGTTGAACGCCATCTTGTGAGCCATTATAGGCATCACGGTACATGCCGTTGCCTGCTGATTCTTGTGCAGCACGACGTTTGGGCGCAATAAAAAACTTGTAAATCAAAAAGCCGATCAAGGCAAACAGCAGAATATCGCCAAAGGAGATGCCGTGAAAGGCGCCGCCGAAGATAGACGCAAACAAACCACCTACCAATAAACCGCCTAACAAGCCACCACCAAGGCCACCTAAAAAGCCACCGCGTTTACCTTGTTGGGTATTGCTGGTTGATTTGTTACTGCTAAAGGCTCCGTCTGAATTTTTACTACTTTTAAATTTAGAACTGGAAAAGCTTTTACCAAAACTTCCCCCGCCACCAAATTTTTTGGCATTTGCGTCGGCGCTAAAGCCACCGACGCCTAATGCCAGAACAAATGCCATCAATAAGGCATATACAGATGTTTTCATGGAACTTCTCCGGTTATTTAAAATTCACTAAACCAACGGCATTTCGCAAATCGGCGATACGCTTGCGTGCATGGACACGCGCCTTCTCTCCACCCGCTTGCAACACTTGCTCTACGTGAGCAGGGTTTGCCATCAGCTCTAAATACTTTTCACGCGGTTCAGCCAATTGATCATTCACAAGCTTAAACAACTCTTTCTTCGCTTCGCCCCACGCAATCCCTTCCGCAAAATGCTTACGCATTTGCTCTGTTTGTTCAGGGGTCGCGAAGGCCTTATAAATATCAAACACCGTCGAGTCGTTTGGATCTTTTGGCTCACCAGGCATTAATAAATTCGTTTTGATTTTATTAATGCCTTTTTGTAATTTTTTCTCTGTTTCAAACAGTGGAATCGTATTGTTATAACTCTTACTCATTTTGCGGCCATCCAAACCTTTTAGTATGGACCCTTCTTCGCCCACTACCGCTTCAGGCAACACAAAATGCTCACCAAATAAATGATTAAAACGTCCTGCAATATCACGAGCCATTTCAATATGTTGGATTTGGTCACGCCCCACTGGCACTTTATTGGCATTAAAGGCCAAAATATCGGCCGCCATAAGTATAGGATAGCAGAACAATCCCATTGTGATACCAAAGTCAGGATCTTGATTATCTGCTGCGTTTGCATCCACCGCGCCTTTATAAGCGTGAGCGCGATTCATCAAGCCTTTCGCCGTAACACAAGTGAGTAGCCAATTCAGTTCGGCAATTTCTGGCACATCGGATTGGCGGTAAAACGTTACCTTCTCTGGGTCCAAACCGCATGCTAGCCAAGTAGCGGCAATTTCTTGGCGAGATTGCTGAACACGTGCTGGATCCTGACACTTAATCAAAGCGTGATAGTCAGCCAAAAAAAAGTAAGCATCGGTGTCTTCTTGACGGCTTGCTTCAATCGCAGGTCGGATAGCACCAACATAGTTACCTAGGTGTGGAGTGCCGGAAGTTGTGATACCTGTTAAAACGATTTCTTTTGCCATTGTTCCTACTCAATCATGTTAAAAATTGCGCTAACCCTATCATAAAAAGGTGATATCAAGAACGTTAGCGCTCAATCTCAAACTCGGTTATACACGCCTAAAACCGAGGACATTAACCAGATAATGGAGTTGTTTTTTCCAATATCAAGCATGCGACCAAAGTTCTTCTGGCAATCCAGAGTTTCGCTCAATACGCGTTTGAGCCGCCGCCATCACTAGGCTGGCGGCGCCCCACAAGGAAAATTCTTTTCGCGCCCGAGTGATACCAGTGTAAATTAATTCTCGCGTTAAAACAGGAGAAGGTGTCATCGGCAATAATAGCGAAACCCGTTCAAATTCAGACCCTTGCGATTTATGAACCGTCATGGCAAACACCACTTCAAATTCACTCAAACGACTCGGCAGCAACCCTGTAAAGGAGCCGTCCGGTTGCATAAACCAGACCCGTAATCGCTGAGACTCATCCGGCATGCACAAGCCGATGTCCCCATTAAACAGCCCTAAGCCCGCATCGTTACGCGTGATCATCACCGCTTTTCCTGGGTACCAAACATGGGGATCTAGGACCCGACCTCGTTGATAAAAATATTGCTCAATGTACTTGTTCACCAGTTCCACACCAAACTCCCCTTGGCGTACGGCAGTGAGTACCTGATAAGAGGAAAACACCTTATACAAGCTCGCGATATCTTGTTTTTGTCGTACCGCCTCCCAGTAGGCATCATAACCTTTCGCTAAGGCAGCGATATTCGGCTTGGTTTGTCCTTCTTCTGGCACATGCCAGTGCACATCGGGGTAATTGGCCTGTAAGCACGACAACACCCCTTTGAGATCCCCCGAGTTCATCGACTTCGCCAACTTGCCAATGCCGCTATTCGCATCAAACCGGTAGCTTTTTCGCAACAAGGTCAGCGCCCGACTGATTGGCGGTGCGGCGGGGTTTGCAAACTGACTGACATTCTCTGCGGTCAGTTGTGTCAAACGCGCCGCCCAATCTGGCTGAAAATAAGCAGTCTCGATTCCTAGGGACACGTCCCCCAAAACGCTCCCCGCTTCGACCGATGCCAACTGATCTTTATCACCTAGTAGAATTAATCTGGCATGGGGTGGCATGGCATCGATCAATTTTGCCATCATAGGCAAATCCACCATGGAGACTTCGTCCACCAGCAATACATCCAAATGCAGAGGGTTTTCTTTATGATGCTTAAAGCGACTGCGGCCAAAATCGCTGCCTAACAAGCGGTGCAAAGTACTGGCTTGCTCAGGAATCGCCTGTTTTATCTCATGGCTTAATGGCAAGTCCGCTTTAGCGTTAGAGATGGACTCCGTCAAGCGTGCTGCGGCTTTCCCGGTAGGCGCAGCCAATTCAATTCGTAGCGGCTTACCTTGCGCCGCCGACTGAGCCACTAACAGAGCCAATAATTTTGTGACCGTAGTTGTTTTGCCCGTCCCTGGTCCACCACTGATCACAGAAAAGGGCAAACTGGCGGCGTTCGCAACAGCGACCTTTTGCCAATTCACCTCTGCGCTTTTCTCGGGAAACAATTGCTCAATCAGTAAGGCATCGGGCTCAAACGGCTCCGCATTGGACTGTCGTTGTAAATACGCTAACACCTGCTGTTCATACTGAAAGTAACGGTACAAGTACAAACGAGTACCCGCGAGCACCATGGGGCATTCCGCCCCTTCAGGCACAGAGCCTTTGGTTGATGTCGCGATTAACGCGCTCGACGATAAGGCCTGACACCAAGACGCGAGTGACAGCACATTACATTGCGCTAACTCAGCCTGTAGCTGTCCTGCGGTGATGCCCTCTGGTGGCTTTTTCCAAACCTTCGCCAGATCAATACAAATATGTCCTGCCCCTAAAAACGCACTGCATAAAGCCCCAGCAACTAGTAACGGATAGTGATCTTCCCCCGCATGTCGTGCCAGCTGTTCTATCCATTGACGATCGATGGGGCGCAAGACGCCACGCTCTTGCCACAGAGCCAAACCAAGTGTTTGCGGTACATTTTGCTCAGCACTTGTCGTCTCATCCAATGACGCCAATAGGTCTAACTGGTTAAAAGAGTCCAAGCTGCCCCTCCTCTTTTGTCGCCGGTTTACTGAATAACACATCCAGTTCGTCAACATGCTCTCGCGTTAACCGCGTTGTAAAAATGCCAGTATTCGAGCCAGGCGTCATGCCTCGTAAAAACAGATAGACCACCCCACCAATGTGAGTGTCATAATCGTAATTGGGCAAACGCTGTTTCAGTAAACGATGCAAAGCCAAGGTATAAAGCTGATACTGTAAGTCGTAACGATGCTCGGCAATGGCATGCTCCAAGGCATTTGCCTCGTAATCGGTGAAGGCATCACCAAGATGATTCGATTTATAATCCAGCACGTAGTAACGCCCCTGCCATTCGAATAACAGGTCAATAAAGCCTTTTAGCATGCCTTTTAGGGGACGATCCTGAATGCTCGGTGCCGACTGAGAAACCCGATCATAACGTCGCGCAATGCGATCCAATTGCAAAGCATTCATACCGCTGACGGGCATAAAAAACTCCATCTCTTTACGACACTGTTTTGGCGTTAAGTGGCCAAGGCTCACGCCAGGCATTAGCTCAGTGTTAACCATGTCAGATAGCCAGTCCATCAACACCGCTTGCCACTCTCCGAAACCTTGCCGCTGAAAATAGTCCGCCATCAAACCTTGGTGGGTCACTTTCAGCAGGTCTTTAAAACTCGGGGCGGAGATCACCTCATGAAGGGCTTTGCCTTCTAGCGTATCGTGTAAAAAGGTCCCTGGTTGGGCGCCACGGGGAAAACTAAAGCGATTTTGCACTGGTTCAACTGGCTCATCAGCGATCAGTAAATCCTCTTCAAACACATCGCTTAAGCGGGCCATTTCATCCAAACCGGGTAGGCTTTCATCGTGCTGTTCTTTTGCCTCCACCACCAAGGAAGAGTAACTGCCCACCCACCAATCACGCTCAATGCGACCACGAAACTCACGGGCATGGGGGCCACTAACCTCCGCTTGAAGCATTTCAAAGCGCGGCAACTCCGGCGCGTCATCCGGTAAAGTAACTAGGGCCATTTGCGCTTGATCTGCTTGGCTCCCTTGATGTTCTTGGGATTCTTGGCATTCTTGAGAGAAGCTCGTGCATAAACGCTCTAGGGTCAATCGTAAATCCCCCGCCGCCAATGGCTCCCCCTCACACAATAAGGCTCCGACACCGCTCAAATGCACATCGCAAATCGCTTCTCGCTTTTGCGTCGCGCCCTTACCAACCTCCATTGCCCCAATAAAACACGCTTCTTTAGATCGCGTCAGCGCCACATAGGCCAAACGAATCTCTGCCGCATACAACTCGGCTTTATGACGCTCGCTTTCCTCTTCATCAGGGTCAATGGAAATCCACAGTTGTTGCTGATCATCGTGGTAAAGGGCTGACTTGCCTCTGTCTTGAAACGGCGTTAATGCAAAGGGCAAATAGACAATCGGGTATTCCAAGCCCTTACTCTTATGGATGGTGACAATACGCACCAGCTCCGCATCGGTTTCAAGGCGAATTTTTTGCTCATCGCTGTCCCCGTTCGGGTTTTGAATCGACAGACGTAAATAACGCAGTACCCCTTCTTTGGAATCCAGTTCGAGGGATTTTTGTTGCAGTTTTTCCGTCAGATGCAAAAAGTCCGTTAAACGTCGCTCGCCTCCTACTTGCTCCAACATGGTCGGTGCGAGATCCACGTCTTGCATAAACTCTCGCAACATCGGCAGCAACCCTTGCTTATCCCATATTTCTAAATACGCTTGAAAAGATTGCACCCACTTTTCGTACACCACATCGTCGTGATTAAGGGTATCCAACGCCTCTAAACTCCAACGAACCAAGCCCGTTGCCAGAGCTGAGCGCATTTTCATTTCTTGTCCATTGGAAAGTATCGCCGTCAGCACGATCAATAGCTCCCGCGCTTCCACGGTATCAAACACCGAGCCTTTATCACTTAGATAAACACTGGGGATGCCCCGACGGCGCAATGCTTCTTTCAAGGCATTGGCTTGATTAAAATTCGTCACCAAAAGCGCCACATCTTTTGGCCGTAGCCCTTGGTCACCAATTCGTGTTTGCTGACTTTGTCCTTCAAGTAACAACCCATGTAAATGGGCCGCACAGGATTCCGCCATAATGGTACGATATTGCGCGCTGGATACCGGTTCGTCGCTTGGCTGATATAAAAATTGCAACGCCGCTTGAGGTTGACCTTGACGAATAAAGGTCCCCTTAATGCCCCGATCCTGAACTTGCACAAACGGAATGCCGTTTACCCGAAACGGCTCGTCTTGTGTGGAAAACAAGGCATTCACCGCTTGAATCATTGCTGCCGACGAGCGGTAATTGGTCGCCAAAGAATACACATTATCGACCCTTCTTTTGGCCGCCAAATAGGTATAGATATCCGCTCCCCGAAACGCATAAATGGCCTGTTTTGGATCACCAATCATAATCAAGCCAAGTCGGTTATCCTCTGGCGAAGCATCTTTATAAACACTTGAGAAAATCCGATATTGCACGGCGTCGGTATCTTGAAACTCATCAATCAGAGCAATAGGATACAAATGGCGAATTCGCTCGGCCAGCTTGCCCGTAGTATCTTGCGCTAATGCCACATCCAACGAGGTCAGTAAGTCGGTAAACGTCAGCGATTGGGTACTGCGCTTCCATTGCTGCATACGCTCTTTGGTTTTCTCCCACAACTGGGCGAGCAACACGGCTTTCAGCCGCCCAGACTCTGGGAAGATTTCTCGCAACTGCGCAACATCGCTGAAAAAAGCATGGGCTGGCAATGAACCATTTTTACTTAACCGCGTCGCGTGTTCATGGGTATCAAACTTTTCTAGACATTTATCCAACTCGAAACGGGATGAATGAGCCCATTGCGTCATGGCCTGAATGTCTTTAGAAGGGTCTTTGCGCCAAAACGTCCGTTTAATGCCACTGTTTTCAAGCGCATTAATAATATCTTGGGACTGTTCGCGCCACATTCCCCGTACTATTTCGATAGCCTCTTGGGCCGCCACTAAAGCCCCTTGCCAGTCGTAATCAGGGGACACCAGTTTGGCGTCAGGCTGGTTCTGCAATAGTGATAAATCTTTTTGTAACGCGTCTGGCGATGACCAAATGGGCTTAATTAATGCCGCCTTATCATCATCCAGTGGGTAAAATTCACTGCGCCATACATCTTTGACCGCCATAGAAAGGGGCGCTTGCTCGTCTGTTTCGATGGTTTGCTGAAACAACATGCGACTTTCAAAAGCATTCTGACTCAACATGCGCTGACAAAAACCGTGAATGGTAAACACCGCCGCCTCATCCATTTGTTTTTCAGCGTAGAGCAGCTTCTCGATGGCATCGGCTTGCAGCGTAGGGCTCATTTGCTCGATCCAGTCTTTTAAAAAACCATCGTTTGTCTCGTTTTGCATCAGAGCCTTACGGGCCGTTCGAATCCGCCCACGAATACGCGCTTTTAACTCGGCTGTGGCCGCTTCGGTAAAGGTCACCACCAGAATTTGATCCACTGTCAGAGGCTTAACTAAGTCCCCTTCCAGCCCAGTGGGCACCAACAAGCGTAAGTACAAATTGGCAATCGTGTAGGTTTTCCCTGTCCCTGCGCTGGCTTCGATCAAACGCTTGCCATACAAAGGAAAGGTCAACGCATCTAACGCTTGCACAGACGGCATATCGCTCATTCCAGCCCCTCCAAATGACGGTGCATGGGCAACCAGACCTGTTCGCACAAATGCGTAAAGCGTTCTTTTTGCTCCAGCAAAGAAGGGAAATAACGCTGCCAATAGGCATCATCCACTTCACTCTTGGTAAACGCACTGCTGCTTTCTTGGTAAAGCTTTACCGCTTGCTCCCAGGCGACTTGTTCGTCCTCCGCCGTTTTCGGAGCACAGTAACTTTTACACCAAGCATCCGCTGTTTTGGCAGGCAAAGGAATGGGCTCACATAAACCTAACTGCAATAGCTCCAATAATGTATTCAGGTGCCCTGTCGCTTCAGCGGGAGACAACATCATAAAGCCATATTGCGTCATTTTGCCCGCTTTAGATAAATTAATAAGATGATGTTGCTTGGGGGTGCCCTGAGCGCACAAAGCCAAATGTTCGATCCACGTTTGCATTTTCTGATTGGCGGTTAGATCACCAATTCGATAAGATAAACGTGTTGTCGGCGTCGCCAACTTAAGCCACCCTTGCAACTCAAACGATCCTATTTTCACACTCACCTCAAGTGGCGAAATGGCCTCTTGGTCAACGCTTTCTTCTAAAACGTAACCCCGTAATACATCAACCAATTGCTGGCACTGTTGGCGATAATGGGCCAAAGACAAGCGCCCAAACGCCCCATAGGGCAATACACCCGTTAATGGTAAGCGTTTAAAAAAAGTTTCTTCGTCGCCGTTGAGCATCGCTTCTAACATCTCGGATTGCAGCAAATACCCCGACAACCCTTCTAATGCAAAAGGCTCGTCTTCAAATTCCTCTTCCTCTTTGAGAGTTAAAAAGGCTTTGAGTCGTCTCTGGGTAAAATATCGAGCAGGATTGGCGATAAAACGTGATAACTCCTCCAATGGTAATTCAAGACGAGGTTGCTCCTGTGCCGCCAACGGCGCTAAGGACAAAGGCTGACTCTCTTGGGCACGATGCAACAACGCGGGCAGCCACTGCTCGTTAAAGCTGTAAAATCGTGCGTGCTGGCTCCCATCATGGTAATAAAGAGCGTTAAACGGCTGCAACGGATGCTCAGTCACGAGTTTTTCTAAAAAGGCCGTTTGTGCCTCATCGGGGGGCAATAATTCATCCCCTGCAAACACGCAACTTTGTGTCATATATTCCAATAATTCACTCACGAGAATAGAAGGATTTTTCTCGCTGTTATCACGAATGCTTCTTCCAACATAACTTAGATAAAAGCATTCACGGGCCGACATCAGCGCCTCAAGAAACAGATATTTGTCGTCCTCACGACGGCTTCGATCACCACTGCGATAATCCCCTACCATCAAATCAAACCCCATAGGCGCCACACTGCGGGGGTAATCTCCCTCATTCAAGCCTAATACACAAATGACTTTAAATGGCACAGAACGCATAGGCATCAAGGTACAAAAATTCACCCGTCCCGCCAAAAAGCGTTGCCCACCTTGTGCTTCTTGCAGCATAGGGGACAAGACCTGACGGACCACTTGCTGCTCTAACCGCTCGGTAAAATAGGCATGCTGCCACTGCAATGTCAGTGTATCTAATTGCTTACTAAGCAAAGTAGGAAACGCATCATCCTCTTCCACCAAGAAGAAGCGTTCGCACAAGTGATACAGGGTCTCTATCCATTCTTTGGGGGTGAGTGAGTCCATTAATCGACTTTGTGCCTCATTGATGGCCGCTAAAAACTCCGCCAACTTACCCGCAACAGACGCTTCTAACCCTTCAATATCGCCATAGCTTAAGGTATTTTCCCAAATATGATCGTGTCCCATGGCGTAGCCGAGTAGCATCCGCCGCACCCCATTCAGCCAAGTGTGAGACTCCTGACGAGGCAAATCATGGCGCTCTGCCGTATGCTTATCCAAGCCCCAGCGAATGCCCACTTCTGTTGCCCATTGGCGTATGCGCTCCAACTCATGGGCTTCTAATTCAAACCGTGCCAGAACCGCTGGTACTTCTAACACGCTGATTAATTCGGAAAGTGTAAAGCGGCTTTCGCCTAAGCCAAGCAGATACAAATAGGCATCGACAATGGGGTTTTCCATGCCGCCCGCCTGGTCAATCAAGGCGAAAGGAATATGCTGAGCATGGCCTTTTCTATGGCCACTCTTTTTTTCGCTACCAAAGACGGCCTTCACAAACGGGCTATAGGTATTCACGTCAGGCAACATGACGATAATGTCTTTCGGTGTCAGCGTCGGATCGCTTTCGAACATATCCAATAGCTGATCATGCAGCACTTCCACTTCACGCAGCGGACTATGACAAACCTGAACTCGCACACTCTTATCGTCAGGCGCAATCACATGGCGATAATCTGCGGTTGTTATGTCGTGCTGTCTCTCCTCCTTCGCCCCATGGTTTTCTAGGGTCAACACATCTTGTTGTACCCATTGTAATAAGCCACTTGTTTCGGCAGATTCATCCGCTTGAGAGGATTGATAATCTTCGAAGACTTCCACCTCACCATCGGCGATGTCTTGTAACTGAGCGATGTAATCACGACCAAGGCGCCCCCAACTGGCAAGCAGTGGATTGGCCTCCAAGTGCAATGTATCGATACTCAACCCAGGCTTCAGAGTTTGGCGCTTAATCACCCGACCTATGTAATGTTTATCCACCACGTCGCCCCAGTAAAAACGACAAGGGTTTTGCAGAAAGAGATGAATATCAATCCAACCGGATGACGCGAGCACACGAAGCGACTCCAACGTATTCGGCGGCAACGAAGACACACCAAAGATAAAAATACGCGACGGCATGTCTTCTGGTCGTTGGCGAGAACTGGCCGCCTCCGCCAAGGCTTCAATCAAATTACCACGGTGATATAAGGACGTTCCGCGCTCCGCTACATCGGCCACCAGATCCCGCCATAAAATCGCTTGCCAAGGTTGCTGCTCAAAGATGGCTTTTAGCTCCGGATCTTGCGCTTCCCCGCCTTCCCAAGACTTGATCCAATCCGGACGATACACCAAATATTGGTCGTAAATATCCGCAATGCTACTGCACAACTGAAAACGACGTACTTGACTGTCGTCCTCTTCGAGATACCAACTAAGGGCCTGAAACTCCTCCTCAGCAAGGCGTCGATCTAACAAACGCATCAAACGCCAAACCAAAAAAGGCTTATTAAACTCACTTTGCTCGGGGATATCGGATAAAGTTTGCGCAAAACTTTGCCAAACAAAGGTAGAGGGTAAAGGAAAGGCGATGCCCGCCGCGATACTATGCAGCTCGGCTAAAAACATCTTCAACCACTGGGCCATGCCAGGGTTTTGCACAAGAATACGCTCATCCTCAAACGGATTGTCCGGGGGAGACAGCGCGAGAATCTTCGCCAGAAGCACCGCTAAATCTTCAAGACGGTTTCCGGTGTAAAGCTGGAACATGCACAAACCCTTTTTTCAGGAAATAACAGTCATTTAACACAAACAACGAAGCGAACAGTATAGAAAAAATCGCCCGACCTTGCGCGCTTTAAAGCAGAAAATTGAGTGTCTATATGGATTGAAGAAACAGACAGAAATGGCGAAGACCAATTATTGCAAATTTTGACACAGAGGAAAGGGATGTTGAAGGACGCTTCTTTGGGCAATGATACTCATAAGTAAAAACGAAAAATGGAGTGCTAAATTAGGCTAGAATGAGCTGCTCAGGGTTGGCCTTCGTCAGCCTGAGCAGCTTGGAGTGTCGTCTTTTGGCTAGTAGCAGACATTGAATTAATGTCTAGTACAAGTTAACTGTCCACGGAATTCCTTAAAAGCAGTAGCTTTCTAGGTGTGTAGGTTCAAGCGTTTCTTATAGACCTCAAGTCGCTTGTTGGCTCTATCGACAACATCATCGTAGTAAAGAATTTCAGAGTACAATTCACCCAGTCTTTGTCCAGATGAATGTTCAATAATATCTTCTGTATTAAACCAACCTCGATTGCTTGGGAAACGCTTATATCCCGTAAGTCGATTTACATTAACAGTTTTGCCAATAAGATAGCCGTAAAACTTTTTTAGTTTCCCATTTGATTTAGCGGCTAAAAGTTGAGAATACTCCATCAAATCGCCAATGTGTGCATCCATGCTGACATTCGGTGCTTTAAACTCAATAATTATTGCTGAGCCTTCTTTGCTGAAAATCGCTATATCTGGTCTTTTGGATGAATTGTTCTGATAGTTAATTTGAAGAATTTTTGATAGCTCATCGTCAATATCATCTGCAAACAAATTTGACCCATCTTCCCACGTTATTTTTGATAGTGCTATATCAGAAGCGATATAGTCAAAATATTGATATTCTTCATTCAATATCCAGATGTCGTGATCTTCAGACTCTATGCTGTCAGTACGCATCGGAAAGAAAATATTGTGGATAATTTCTTCATCTTTCCGTCTATTGCCTTCTGAAAGGTTCTGAATATTTAGATTGGTGTTGATGGCAAGTTGTAGTATTTGGAGAATGGCAGTTCTCCTAACCACAAGCTGAGAGAGATTTGCCATATCAACACTTTTTATCGACGATGTATATTTCCACGCAAGCTCGTTTATTTTTTCTCTGAACTTATCGCTAGAAGGGTCTGAACTTTCGATTTTCTCTCTAATATCAAATATTTCGGATGTGTCTTTAATAATCTTGTCTTGGTAAGAACTTAATACGCGCTTAACTACTTTTTCTTCTGTGTCTCCATAGGTTATTCTCACATTAGCCTCTGAAATCATTTCAGCAGAGATTCCATAGCGATTCTTTACATTGCGGACAATATCCTGCCTATCCCAATCAGGTGGCTCGATCATCCGAATGATAACATCATCTATCTCTGAATAAATTTCTGAAAATGATAGCATTGACGATAAAAAAGATGATTCTTCTGCATTATCCTGAGGCAAATTAAAAGCATCCCTCTGTTCATTGACATTTTCATTCAGATATTGACTTTCTACTAAGAGAATATGGTAGTGATTGTTGACGGGGTTATTTTCCAGCGTTTTTGTTTTGAGATAACGCTTCGTGATGTTTTCAACAATTGAAGATTTTGCACAAAGCGCAATTGTGTTGCTCTTCAAGTTATATTGGTCTTTATCGAGTTGATAATGGGTAATAGTAAAACTTTCAAAACTACTTAATATGTTTCCATAGATGTCGTGGTAATAAATGTTCAATAATTCTTCGCTTGTTGGAATTGGAAGTTCCTCAAAGGTCAGCTCAGATTCACTTGAATTTTCTCCAAGGGTCGTTTTAAACCTAATTGAAAACTCCCCAAGTCGCTCCTTAAGGCTAACGAGCCGTTGAAGACAGGAAATTAGGACGTGACTTTTTAGTGCTTCAGGTGAAAACTCTGCATATAAATTTTTACCCAAAAATATTTTCTCGTAAACCTCCGACTTGATCACATCTAATGTGATCGTCGTTACCATCTCCTGATCTTGAGATATAGAAGTTTGAAAAGAATCTTCGTCTATTTCCTTTTTGTTGGAGTCAACATTTAATGAACGTAACTTGTACCCTCCACCCGACAAAAAAGTGCTTTGAATTTTTAGTTTAGAAAAATAATGCAAAAACTGTATTCTGCCTGAGCCTTTGCACTGTCCAATACCGCTAATTTTTAAGTCGTCTTTATAGGATGTGTCTTTTGTAACAAATGCCTTCATTTGCTCATCGCCAAGACCAGCACCATTATCTGTACAGGATATTTTTAGGTCATGGCTTTGATCGGCTAAATCTTTATTGAAAAGCTCAATAGAAAAATAAACTTCAAAGCTTGGTGCATTATCTTCAGCGTCCTTTCTAATAAGGTAGGAGTCAATGGCATTAGATAACAATTCATCAATAACCACATAATAATTAGTGTTGATGCGTGTGTTCTTTAAACTTCCACGAATATCTAAAGTCATTTATTTGCCTCCGATGCCATTACAATCAATTGCGCCTCAATATTCATGCTTCACGCTGTCACTAGCTTGACGTTTTTCGCATCATAGCGATACTGACTTATACTTCCATCCTTAATCTTCTCTACAACTTCATCAATAATAAACAGCGGTACGAAAAACCATTCCCTAGGTATCACAGGATTACCAAAGCGATCATTGATTTGAATTTCAAGCTTGGAAGGCTCAAAAAAGCGATGCAGGAGATGTTCAAGTTTCGTTCGGTTTATATTGTACAGCTCATAAGTAGCAACAACGTCAACCTCGGCCATCAAATATGTGGGATCTTGCCTTGCGTTAGCGATACGTGTTTTAACACTCCCGCCCGTCACACCTATTTTGTGTATCAGATTACGATTCTCTGCAATGGTTGTATGCTCTGACTTGCTACGCAATACATAGATGGTGCCACTAGCTATATCCTCATCATCCATGACACTATCAAATAATGGCCCAGCGGAAAGCGAGACAATCCTTCTGCTCGCTTCATCTACATAGAGGGCTTTTTGCATAGAGCGAAGAAGCAAGTCACTTTCTGTTTTGTTATCAAAGATGACCCGAAGCCTGTAATCGTTTTTATCAAAGCCATAAATGCGCTCTTTGCTAATATCCGCAATATAAGCTTTTTGCCCATTTACAATAAACCAATCGCCTTGATTGATTTCTGCCATGGTTGATTGGCCTTTCTGGCTTTTAAGTACCTTGGCTTCGAGTAAGCCGCTGGTGAGTTGATCTTGTACCTGATCGAACAACGGCTTAAATTTATCAAAGTCAGCACAGGGCGTGCGGCTGGCGATCTCCTCTGCGGCTCGCACTTCTGCACGAGGTTTAACATGTTTGAGGAAAGTCACATCACTTTCTTTTGGTGCTGTTATACCTAGCTCATCTAATAACTCAGCATCCGTTTTGTATTCTGCTCGCGCTTCGGCAATACCCTGTTCGGGAGTCAGTAAGCCTTGATAATCCAGTGCTTCAACCAAGTTCCTACATTCCTCTAGCGACCGTATACGGTCTAAGCGCGTGGCATATAGACGCTCAAAAATATCTTTGTCTTCGCCATGCTGTGGTTGGTGTCCATGCTCTTCGACAAAGCGCTGTATTTCCTCAAAACCCGCGATAATACGTTCTTCTTTCGCTGAATAGGCCGCTTTTTTTATGGGAGAGACTTCCACGCCTAACTCTTCGAGTAGCGCTTTATTAGACTTTTGCTGTTTTGTATCAGCCATTGTTTTCTCCATAAGAGCTTTCCTCTGCTACTTTACGCGTAAGAAATGCAATACCTTCGGCCATACGCTTTTCCCAAGGGTCAGCTGCACTCAACTCGGGCAAACGTCCACGCTCTTTCTTAAACTTAATAGCACGGTCAACGAGCTCTCTGGCTTCTTCTTCAGTGAGAGAGACTTTTTTAGCGGCAATGACCGCAGCAACCTGCTTCAAGCTTTCTTCCCCCATGGACTTTGCCAAAATAGCATAGGCTTCCCTGAATGGATTGATACTATCAATCAGATCTATATCAAGATCACGCACATCCATCGCAAACTTTCTGACACCATCGACAAATGCAGTACTTCCACTATGCTCCTTGTCATTACTTTGATTGACGATTTCTTTGGCTTTTTGAGTGAGATTTAACGCAGCGATAGCATGTTGGCGGATGGCTTCTTGGTCTTCATCGTCAAGCTCTGGGTATTTGTCTTTCACAATCTTACCCATACGAACCTGTGTTAGTTCTTCAGGAATGGTCTCTTCATCAAACAAACCACGTTCCAATGCTGTTTTGTCTTGAACAAACGCAGTAATGACTTCGTTCAAATCTTCCTGACAAATGCGTTGCGCATCCGTGCTTTTGGGTTCAGCAAGTCCATTAATCTCAATTTGAAATTGCCCAGTAGATTCATTGAAACCGACATTATTACCGTTGGGATCATAGCCATTTTCACCATAGTCAAAGCCCTCCACAGGAGTGCTTTGTGCGTTCTTGGGTGTGAAATTAAATCTGGGGGCAAGCACCTGCTCCATCAGCAAGCTAGCAGCAATGGCTTTTAACGTATCGTTTACCGCATCGGTAACCGCTTCTTCAGACGCATCAGGCTCCGCAATCAGGTTGGTAAATCGTGCATGAGTTTTGCCTTTGGCATCACGCGTTGCCCGGCCAATAATCTGAATAATTTCTGTAAGGCTGGCGCGATACCCTACCGTGAGAGCATGTTCACACCATATCCAGTCAAACCCCTCTTTCGCCATACCCAGTGCAATGATGATATCGACATGATCACGATTGTATTTCGCTTCTGGCATTCGCAATCCCGCAGACACTTTCTGTTGCTTAGAAGGGTCTACTAAATCTGCAATTTTAAGCAACTTGCCATCTTTCGCTTTAACAAGGTCGAATCCCGTTTCTGGGTCAATCCCATGCCATTCACCCAGCTCATCAATAATATGCTCGACCTCTTTGATCTTATCTTTGCTGCTTTCACGAGAATTGACATTAGGAATGTGAATAATGGTTTTTTCATTGGGGTTCAGCACACTGAGAATATCGTCCGAATAAGAGCCAGAATAAAAGTAGTAACCAATGTCCAAGGTTTTGAGATATTCATAACCGTTCAACTGCTCATAGTAGGTATAGGTAATTGTATCGAATTTCGCCTCATCCTCTGGTGATAACACGGCTTCGGCATCACCTCTAAAGTATGAACCAGTCATCGCCACAATATGCACTTTATCCCGTGCAATAAATTGTCCTAATTGAGCGCCTAAGCGGTTATCTGGGTTAGCACTAACATGGTGAAATTCATCCACCGCAATAAGGCAACCATCAAAAGCGGGAACACCAAATTTATCGACCGCAAAGCGGAAAGTGGCGTGGGTACAAACCAATACTTGGTCATCACTCTCCAAAAACGCCTTAACAGAATTCACCTTGCCGCCGTCTTCACCGGGGGCATTACATAGATTCCACTTAGGCACCACCTCCCAATCCCAATAGAAACCATGCAAGCTTAACGGCTCGTTATTGAAACTAGAACCAATGGACTTTTCAGGCACAACGATGATGGCTTTTTTGATGTTTTGGTTATGCAATTTATCCAGCGCGATAAACATCAAGGCGCGGCTTTTACCAGATGCTGGTGGCGATTTAATCAGAAGGTATTGTTCGCCTCGCCTTTCGTAGGCACGTTCCTGCATAACACGCATACCCAGCTCATTCGCTTTAGTTGAGCGACCATTACAGGCGTAATTAACGGAAACCGAAGGAATATGTTTGTTTGTCATGCCTTTAACCCTTGTTTTGATCTTTTAAGCGCTGTTCCAGTGCTTCCAGTGATTTTAAATCTTCGATATCCGCCTCAGTTGCTTCATGCTGACGTCGCTGTTGGTCAAAGTCCTCATAACGCGTTTGGGCAATCCGTTTCATCTCTTCATGACTAACCGTCCCAGCACCATCTAATACCGCTTGATCATTAAACGCCAACATACGGTCTAAATTGTTCTGCCAGAATTCAAGTGTCAGATCCTTTTGTTGTTTTACCCGCAACTCAGCTTGCTCAAGAAAGATCACTACCAAGCGATTTAGGGTATCAATCTCATCCTCAGTCAGATAATTTTTGGCAATGATCACATCCTGCTTGCGCACTCGGCTGCCTTTCCAAGAGGTTAACGCCATATTCGGCTGGCTCACATCCGCACGAGCCACCACCAACTCGGCTGCGGTATAGCCCGTAGCAGCATAAAGCAGTTTGTTTTGTGCCTGCGCAAAAAATAACTGAGTATCCTGCTCATGCTGTAAGTAATCAGAACTGAGAGCGAAAAGGTCTCGTACTTTCTGGTAAAAACGCTTTTCCGAGGCGCGAATATCACGGATGCGCTCCAGTAGCTCATCAAAATAATCCCAAGCACCGGGGTTCTTTAGGCGTTCGTCATCCATAACAAAGCCTTTAATCAAATACTCTTTCAGATGCGTTGTCGCCCATTGGCGAAACTGCACGCCACGAGGGGAACGCACTCGATAACCAATGGCTAAAATCAGCTCTAAGTTGTACATAGCAATCTTGCGCTGTACCTGACGCTTACCCTCAGATTGAACTGTCAAGGATTCCTTGACAGTTGCCTCGACCCGCAACTCTCCCTCATTAAAAATATTCTTCGCGTGCAAAGAAACATTCTGTTTCGTGGTTTGAAACAACTCAGCAATCTCTAGCTGAGTTAACCAGATAGTTTCTCCCTCTACCCTAAGATCAAGTCGAGTTTTACCATCCGCACTGGTATATAAAATTAAATCCATTATTTTCGTCCTTGTTTATTCAAGGTCATTTTGGTGTAGAGCTCAAAGAGCTTTTCTAAGCGCTCCGTGTCATTTTTAAAGCGACGACCAATATAAATGCGTTCCAATACGTCATCATTGCGTTCATGAGCACGACGCAAATTATCGGGCATTTTTTCGGGGTCATAGAGATCGGCAATGGTTGCTGGAAAATGTGCTTCACGCACTAGAAGAATATCTTCTGCGCAACGGGTTAAATCATCTTTATTTTTTTGAGTCAGTGAAGGTAATGGAAAAGTGTTCCAACCTAGGGTATTGGAATAGCGATAATCTGTTTTAAGTTTTCCACAAACTGTGGCTATCCAAATGAGATGTAGCCGAGAGGCGATTAACGACATATTCCAAAGAGGAGCATCATAGAGGGCGAAAGCAAGATTTGAAACGATGGTTCCGGCAGGTACATAACTACAAGGCAGGTATTTTCTAGACTCTGAAGATACACTAGGAACGATAATCGTTGAATGTTTACCGGAATACATCCTCTGAAATTGATGGGGCTTTTCGGCAATATCCCTCGCTGTTTTTCCCCCATTTCGTCGCAAACTCCGTACATTTTCAATCCGCTGAGCAATAGGAGCAATTTCCTGCGCTTCTGCCAAACTTCGATTTTCAATCCACAAACAGTAGCGCTCTAAACCTCGAATTAGTTCGGCTGAGCCGTATATCCTCCGAACGAATAGACTTTTCTGAGAGGAAGTAAGTTGCATTAAGTCAAGTTCCGCACGGGAAAGCAATAAATTGCCGCCATCAATTGGTGTATTTCCAAAAGTCATCAAGTTCTGCTCACTAATAGGTTGGCTTGCCTTGTCTACAATGGCACTTTCCCCAGAGGTTAGATAAGCGTTGATGTGGGAACACTGTCGCTCAATAGTTTCAAATGAATCGTTTAGTGAGAATAAGCGCCGCGGGGTACGGGGTTGTCTAGAAATACAAATGACAACGACTGTTACGCCAGCATTATTGCTTGCAAGATTTGCCCAGCGAAAAGACGTATGGGCAAATTCGATCTGACAGCCACTGGCGAAAATTTCTGGCCACAGCGTTGGAACTTGTAAACCTTGGCATATTGAGTTTGTGGAGACAAAAGCAGCGGCAGACTGAGTGTTTATTCCGTAATCGGCAGCCTTCATAAACCATGCCGCAACATAATCCAGAGATTTCCAGTTCTTAACTCGATTGTCGAAAATAGACTGCAATTCCGCTTTTTGCTCATCTTTTTGATCGCGGGAACCAAGATATGGAGGATTGCCACAGATATAGGTTTCTCCACCCTCATTTTCAAAATCCACTTCAGCTTGATTTGCAGGTGTGCTGAAAAGGTCATCTCCTGCCAGTGTTACCGTCTTTCCTGAGGGTGGACAAATCGAAAGCCAATCCATTTCTAATGCATTGCCACAGGTAATCCAGTTTTCAGTATCCAGAGGTAAAAATACCGACAGTGCTTCTTTTTGACCGCGATATAAAACATCACACTGATACTCAGCAATAATTAACGCAAGCCGTGCAATTTCTGCCGGAAAATCCCGCAGTTCAATACCCCGAAAGCTTCTAAGAGAGATATCACTAGGACGCCCTTTTTCGCCGCGACGTTCGTTAATTTTCGCTTCAATTTCCCGCATCTGCTTATAAGCAATGACCAAAAAATTCCCTGAGCCGCAGGCAGGGTCAAAGACACGAATATTGGATAGACGTTTACGCAAGTTAAGTAACTTGCGCGGGCTATCGGCGGCTTGCGCTAATTGCTCACGTAGGTCATCCAGGAACAATGGATTTAGAACTTTTAAGATATTAGGCACACTGGTGTAGTGCATCCCTAATGCGCCACGCTCCTCATCATCTGCCACCGCCTGAATCATAGAGCCAAAAATATCTGGGTTGATTTGCTTCCAGTCCAAGGTGCCGACATGTAGCAGATAAGAGCGGGCAATTTTGGTAAAGCGTGGCACTTCTGTGCTACCTGAGAAAAGTCCGCCGTTGACATAAGGGAAGCCATCGGCCCATGAGCGGATCTTTTCTTTTTGACGATCCGTGGTTTTGGTATTCATGGCGCGGAAAACTTCGCTCATCACCTCATGGGTGTTAGAAGAATCTTTTGCGCTCATTTGCTCAATGGTGGCGGTAAACAGGTTATCGCCGTTAAAAATATCGGTATCTTCAGCAAAGAAGCAAAAAATCAACCGCGCCATAAAGTGGTTCATATCATGGCGGCGTTCTGAGGTCCCCCAATCGGGGTTGTTTCTTAGCAGTTCAACATACAAGCGATTTAAGCGACTTGTCGCTCGTATATCAAAGGTGTTTTCGCGGATTTGTTTAACCGTGGTAATGCCCGCCAATGGCAAGAAAAAGCCAAAGTGGTTGGGGAAGTCTTTGTAGTCGCAAGCAACCGTTTCGCCGGAAGCAAGGTCTTCCGCCTCTAGGTTGATGCCATCGGTTACCAATATGAATTTAGCTTTGGCTTTGCTTGTAGCTGGGCTGGCCTTGAGAGCCTGTAACGTCGTCGTGACATTACCCTCTACACATACCGCAATATGAATATTGTTGCGCTGTAATACACCGCCTTCGATATCAGAGGCATTGGTCGAACCACTTTTTAATCGCTTGATCGTAGTGGCTTTATTACCAAACGCTTCCAAGAAGACATAGGGAAACTCTGCGGGATCGAATACCTGTTCGGCTAAGTGGCTTATCGCTTCTTCTATCTCTACTGCGTTCAACGGTACTTACCCTTTATCATTATTGTCTTTGCTGCTGGTTTTCTTCTCTTCTATCCAGCGTTCTATATCAGTCTGCTTAAAGCGCCAGCTACCACCAACTTTAAAGCCTGGCAACTTGCCCTCGGCTGCTAGCTTATAGGCGGTTTTTTCCGCGAGTTTTAGGTATGTTGCGACCTCTTTGAGGGTCAAAATTTCTTCAGCCATGATGCCTGCCACGTTGAATGTTGTGGAGAGAATAGAGGAAAATATAGGAATTTTCAACGCAAAACAGAGGCATACACCCTGCTTTCGCACACGGAGCACAAAAAGGGTCTATCTGGACTAAATGGCTTTATATTGCATTGAAAATCCGGGGAAAAGTTTACTTAATTAATGTCCGCTTTGGGTCGTAAGCCGTTGTTTCAGCATAGTATAGTTACAAATCTCCCGCACAACTTATGGCACAGTTTTTTGCTCTTACAACGCTAGGATTAGATATAGGTCACGATTTTCGTCTGGAAGTATGTAAAGGTAGTCGAGGGTTTGGGCTTCGGTGGCGTAGCCGAAGGCTTGCATGATGATGGTGCAGAGGCTTGTTTTTTTATGGGAATGGTCGCCTAGCTTAATATATGCTGTTGAATATCCATGGACTTATGCAGGATGCGGATAATGAAAATATCCTTTTCACGCTTTCTGTAAAAGATGATGTGGTGCTCATGCTCAAAACGGCGATACCCTGTTTTGATGTCATCGCAGGTACGTCCAAGGCTTGGAGTGTCTGCCAATAAGATCACGGCGCGTTCAAGCCCTGTGTCGTAAATATCGGCCTGCTTTTGACCCCACGTCTGGGCGGTGTAGAGGTAAATATCAATCAGGTCTTGTGCGGTAAGCTTTGAGTAGGTGTAGGCTTTATTGACCATTCAGCTTGGCTTTCGCTTGGGCGATGATTTGGGCGTGAGTCAGAGTGCTTTCGCCGCTTTCTTCTCCAGCCTGTAAAGCTTGGCGCAAGTTTTCCAGTTTGGCTTGATATTCGGCCTCTTGCTCTTCCAACAAGCGCAACCCTGCACGTACAGCCTCGCTGGCGTTACGGTAGCGGCCTGTTTCTTTCAGATTTGCAATGAAGCTGGTGAAATGCTCACCTAAATCAATACTGGTCGTCGGCATAATACCCCCTCTATTTTCCCTTTAAAACTACTAATATTTGGTAACTCTGTCAATTTGATGGTTATTAAATAAACAGCACCTGACAACAAAAAACATAGCTGACTTGAAAGAAGAATGAAGTATAAAGGATTGGTGGAGCTAAGCGGGATCGAACCGCTGACCTCTTGCATGCCATGCAAGCGCTCTCCCAGCTGAGCTATAGCCCCGAATAAAATCGGATAAGGTATCCTGAGATGTTCTATGAAGAAAAGTTGGTGGAGATATGCGGGATCGAACCGCAGACCTCTTGCATGCCATGCAAGCGCTCTCCCAGCTGAGCTATACCCCCAAAAAACTGCGGAAGATTCTATTGATGACTTACCGCCCTGTCAATCATTTTAATACCTTCATAAACAAGATCTTGTCTTTTTTCCTCTTCGTGACCCCATAAAAGAATAAATCGTGCAACGACAGTCCTCTCGATTGCTGCGTAGTATTTATCATGGTTTTATACTAATTGTGGATAAATCAACACCAGACATCAGTAAGGATGTATGTCTTAGGGCGACGCAGGATGCTAAAGCCAACTTTTCAGGTGGATAAAGGCATTTTGAGTCTATTGTAAACAAAGTGTTGGCCCGCACCGATTTCCTACTAATCAAATGGTGCAACAGCCTCTCTTCAAATGATGTAGTTTTAGAGAACCTATGAGCGAATTTTCAAGCACACTAGACGAGCTTATGATGGCCCAACAGCCTATTTTCAAAAGAAATAGAGAGATGTTTGGCTACGAGCTATTGTTTCGCGATGACACTCACACGACCCAAGCCAGCGATGGTCTACAGCCAACGGATGGTAACAGTGCCACCAGCCAAGTGTTGGTCAATTTATGCATCGGCATCAATCAGCTTGAAAGCCAGATTCGCATGCCTTTTTTTGTCAATATGACAACAGAGCTGATTCTATCAGACGCCTTCATTCCCATTGATCCCAACACGCTTTATATTGAAATTGTTGAGAATCAAGTGATCTCCGAGGACTTTATTAAGGCCGTCTCACGCTGGCGGCAGGCGGGTTATCGTTTCGCTCTGGATCATTATCAATTCAGTGAGGAATACGAAGCACTGCTTCCCTTTATCTCCGTCATTAAAATTGATGTGAAACTGACATCGCCTAATCTGTTTAGCGAGCAGATTAACCAACTCAAGGCAAGAGGGCTTATTTTATTGGCCGAAAAGATAGAAGACCAAAGTATGTTTGAGCTTTGCAAAGACATTGGCTTTGATCTCTTCCAAGGCTGTTTTTTGCAATCCCCTTCTCCTATCAAAGGCAAGAAGATCGATTCAACAACACAAAGCGCTTTACGCCTAGTGACAGCGCTGCAAGATAAAGACATTAGCATCAATAAAGTAACCGAGTTGGTCGCCCAAAGTCCCAAATTGTCTTTTCAATTACTGCGTATTTTAAATAGCCCACTTTGCGGTATTAGCAAACGGGTTGAATCCATTAAGGATGCAGTGATTTTTCTTGGTTTAGTGCAAATCAAACGCTGGGCTTTGCTCATCACACTTGCTTCATCGTCATCAAGCTCAGAAGCATTAATGAAGATGCTATTAACACGGGGTCGTTGCTGTCAGATACTTGCTGAGCAAGATGAGAAAAACCTGAGCGATACGGCGTTTATCACTGGCACCATGTCTGGTATTGACGCACTATATGGCATAGAAAAACATTTAATTTTAGAGCAGGTATCACTTGGCCAAGACATCATCGATGCGATTTTTGACTATAAAGGCAAGCTAGGTGAGTATCTAAAAATCACCTTGGGAATAGAAAATAATCAGTCGTCTGTACTAGGCACTGTCAGCAAAGAGAACAGAGCAAAATACAATCGAGCCTTTTTAGATGCGATGATTTGGTCAAACAATGTTCTAAGAGCAATTAGTTAAACTTTTTTCCATCTAAAGTGTTGACAGGGTTATAAAAAACCATAGAATACGCAACACCTTTTCAAGGCCAGTGTGGTGGAATTGGTAGACACGACGGATTCAAAATCCGTTGCCTTCGGGTGTGGCGGTTCGAGTCCGCCTACTGGTACCAACATAAAAAAAGCGCTTACTTCGGTAAGCGCTTTTTTTCATTTCATGGCTACAAAAGCTCACTCTTTAGCTCAATGTCAAAACGAGCAACACGTAAAAAAGCTAAACAACACCCAACCCCTCTTCTCCAAGGTGCTCAATCACATAGTCGGGCAAGTCTTCACGATCCGGTATCGGTGTTGGATTACCATGATCATCAATGGCCACAAATTTAAACATACCTTCTGTGACTTTTTCACGAATACCAATGCGCGAGCGACGCACCCAAGATTCCACATGGATATTCATGGAAGTTCGACCCACTGACTCAACTCGGGTATATACGCCAAGCACATCCCCTACCTTGACAGGGCGAATAAAGCTCATCTGATCTAACGCTACCGTCACCACTCGCGCCTGAGCACGCTGACCAGCACAGATACCCGCTGCGATGTCCATTTGTGAGACAACCCAACCACCAAAAATATCACCTGCCGGGTTTGTGTCCCCAGGCATGGCTACCGTTCGCGTCGTTAAACGCCCTTTGGCTTTCTCTTCTTTTTCCGACATAACACCCTCTCGACAGGCCTATTTGATTTTCTTATAGGTTAACACAAGTGTACAAAAGCCTCAGACTATTTATCGAATACCCAAAGGAAATATAGCGACTAATCAAACACAATAAATGCCTAATTGCCGAAAATAGCAACATCTCATCAATTGCTTTACTAATTACTACCAGAAGCCGAGCCACTGGTGGCTGGATGGTTAGTGGCTGTATCCTTCTTCACTGAATCACCCTTTACTGCCCCCTTCTCAACAGGAAAATAAATTGCCTGTCCGGTCAACGCCGCCTCAGGCAAAGCAAAGCCAGAGCCTATCCCTGTACCAAAACCACCACTGCCCACAGATAACCCCAAACCAACACCCGTCCCTCTAAAAGAGGATTGAGTGATGCTTGTGATGATCACGCCATTGGCACCTATTTTCGCAGCCTGCTCTTTTAATTCGTTGATCGCTTTTTCTTTTCTTGAATCCGCTGAAAAGCCATTTTCACTGCTCGACTGCACTGTACCCAGCACCTCATAATCGAAACTGGGTTTTTCCTTAAACACAGTCACTTGATCTGCTTTGATAGCAGGACGCTTCTCCCCTGTCAGTTGATAAGAACCCGAAGCACAACCTTGCAACACGAGCGAAAAGACCACGACCCACAAGCATCTCATCCACATTATCATACCTAACGTCTCTCCTAATTATTCTGATGGCAACCAATACAGCAGCATGGCAATACACGACAATGACTCACTGAGTAAAGTTTGACAAGATTATCGCTTAAGGATCCCAAACAACAAATAAAATTTACGAGTCATAGACACAAGAAAACAGCACAAAAAAAAACCACCCGTAGAGGTGGTTTTCATCAAGTTGTCGAAACACTGCCCTATCACGAACGCCTCATACTTTAAATTTTAATACCAGAGCGTTTAACTCGATTGCCAAGCGTGTTAACTCAGCCGCACTTGCACTCGTCTGGTTTGCACCCACGACGGTTTGTGCAGCCAAATCGCTAATCGCAGTGAGATTAGCGTCTATCTCTTTAGCCGCTTGCGACTGTTCCTCTGTGGCGCTGGCAACTAAATGGCTACTGTCGGTAATCGACATAATATGGGCGGTAATCTGTTCCAATACTTCAACTGCTTCTGCCACGACAATCTGAGCCTGGTTACTTTTTTGCCCCGTGCTATCCATTGAAGCAACCGCCTCACTCGCCGACGTTTGCACTTGATGCACCATGGTTTCAATTTCCTGCGTCGACTCTTGAGTACGATGAGCAAGGTTTCTAACCTCATCCGCCACCACAGCGAAACCACGACCGGCTTCACCTGCACGTGCCGCTTCAATGGCCGCATTCAGCGCTAATAAATTGGTCTGTTCTGCAATCGCACGTATCACGTCTAAAATTTTGCTAATCGAAGCAATCTGTTCGGCCAATTGGTTAATCACTCGAGAACTGACCTGCATTTCGTCGTTCATCTCAAGAATGACCGACGTCGTCTGTGCCACGCGCTCTTTCCCTTCTACGGCCAGTTTTGTTGATTCAGCCGATACTTCAGATGCCTTGTGCGCCGTTCTCGCCACATCGTCCACTGCCGCGCTCATTTCTGTAATAGCGGCAGCGGCCTGTTGGATCTCATTATTCTGTAACATCAAACTATTCGATGAGTTTTCTGTCACACTGTTCAACTCTTCCGCAGCTGAAGAAAGTTGTCCAGAAGAGTCACCGATATGCACAATAGCCTCTCGCAAACTCCCTTGCATTGCTTGTATCGCACTACTCAAGCGAGTCAATTCATCATTACCTTGCACTGTGACAAGCTGAGTTAAATCCCCCTCAGCAATACTTTCAGCAGAATCAACCACCTCTTGTAGCGGCTTATTGATACTCTTAGAGATCACCAAGGCAATAGCAACGGCAATGGCTGCAGCAGCGGCAATAATAGTCACAATCAAGATAAAGCTATCGTTATATTCTTTGACGGATTTAAGCCTGGCCTGATCTGCTCCTTTATGGCTGGCGGACACCAGTACTTTCAGCAATTGAACCATATCATCGGCAGAGTGGTTCATATTAGGCAATAAATCTCCAATGGCCTCTTTTTGATCTTTCATTGCCAGCGCCACCACCTGATGTTGCGTTGTATAGTAGTGATTTTGTTGCTCTTTAAATTGATCAAATAAACGTCTTTCACGCTCTGAGTGAAGTGTTTTCTCATAGTCTTCCTCAAAACCAGCGACACTTTCCTTTATCTTATTAATGCTCTCTAAGGTATTTTCTTTTTCCGTTTTATCCCCATCACTTAATAATCGAAAGGTAAATATCCTTACCCTCATCAATTCACTGTTTATATTCCCTAAGCTAATGATCGCTGGAACAACTTTTTCCTCTATTGTTTTTGAATTGGCACGTATCCCCTTCATAGAAGAAATTGCGATCAACCCTAAACACATTAGAAGAAGAATCATTAATAAAAAGGACATCATTAATCGCAATCTAATATTAAAACTTCTTAACATACCCATTCCTTTTAACTTATAGGGCTTTAAAAATTTATTAACAATAAATAACTATTTAATTTGAAAACACACAGAAAAGTTAAAAGAAAATTTTCTTTTAACGAATAACAAGGCAATATATAAAATAGCCTCTATGCAACCACTAACAGACTTTTTGACACAGCCATGTCTCTAACTTGCTCTTTGGTAATGGCGGGCAAAAGAAATACCCTTGTATCACCTCATATCCCATTTTCTTCAAGCAATCAAACTGTTCTTGGCTTTCAACCCCTTCAGCAATCGAGACAGCCCCTATTGACTGACTGATAACTAGGACACTTTCCGTTAAATTTTTTGATGCTTTTTGGGGCAGCCCATTAACAAAAGCTCGATCCAACTTTAATTGTGAAACAGGTAATCGAAGTAGCCTCTTAAGATTAGAATAGCCCACACCAAAATCATCTATTGATATATCAATACCCATATTGTGAATGGCATTGACCATATCCGAAAAATAATCGATGGATCTTATTTTTTTATTTTCCGTCAATTCAATGACTAAACTACTAGGTAAAATAGCATTATCACTTAAAACAAAACGAATAATATTTTTTAGGTTAGGATAATCAAAACTAAAAGGGGAAAAATTGACTGCTACTCTAGGAATATTGATCTTTTGTTTTCGCCATTTTGCCAATTGCTGACAAGCATGACGCAGAACCCACAAATCTAATTCAGCGATAAATCCAAAATTTTCAGCAAGAGCAATAAAATCATCAGGTGCAACTTGACCAAATTCCTGACTATTCCACCTTGACAATACCTCAAGCCCATAGAGACTTCCGTCCGATGCATTGATTTGCGGTTGGTAGTAAAGCTCTAATAAATCACGTTGCAAATCTGCGCTTAAGGCTTTAGCCATTAAATAGTCTGACGAAACCTTATCATCACCCAATTCGCCCGATCCCCTTCGAACTAACAGGCAGAAGTACGGCTGACCCAACAGGTGAAATGTCTCGACTGAGACACTCACTTGATAAGCCTCGCGACCACTAGACACCAGCATCAATTTGATTGTCTTTCCTGTGAAGCATTTGAACTCACTTAAGTGAAACACTCGCATGTCGAGTTCAAACCAGAAGTATTCCAGAAGTAAGGGCTTATCAATGGGTAAATGGGATAATAGAAACAGTTGTCTTGCTTTCTCATTACAAGAAACAATCAAATCATTACTATCCAACACAATTAAGCTATCATTCGACTCTTGAAGCTCTGGCGAATTAAGCTCAGCATTTAAATCATCCTTTTTCACAACCCAACCCTTCTATAGCATGCTTCAGAAGCCACAAGACACCACTGATCACTTGTCTTTAAGACATAAAGATTCACCAATATTGCCTAATAGGCAAATAGAGTCAAGCAAATTGCCCCATAGGTTTTGCCTTAAAGGCAAAACAAAACGGATAATCTTGCCATGACGATTGGCCATGTTATAAAAATACTGCGAATTCAACGCAATATGACGCAAGAACAAGTTGCTCTGGAGGCTGATATGGCTACCAGCAATATTTCACGAATTGAAAAAGGGCAAAGGCAACCCTCGCAAAAAGCACTACTCAAACTCGCCAAAGCTCTAAACACCACACCATCTATGCTGTACGCCGCATGCGAACAACCAATAGACGACATTTTTTTCTTTTTGGAAACAGAAGAGAATGAGGAGAAGACGGCAAAAAACATCAACCAGTTACTGCTTAACAATGACGCTCAAACCGTCCTAAAATTGTTCAGCGAACTCACACCAAACAATAAGTTTTTACTACTGGAACAGCTAAAAACCCTACACAAGTGGCAAGGTAAAATGGATAAGTAGCGCACTTTTAGCAAAGACACTCACCTCAAAGACGGGGCAACCATCGTCCCATAACAACATAGCAGGGACTCTTCTAAAAGAAGCTAAAGATATCTTTAGAAGCTGGCTGCACGCCAGCTTCATACAAAGAGAGTAGAGGCCGATGAAAAACCAACAGTCTTTTATCGGCAGCAAAATTCAAGAGGGTTAGCGGTAATAGTTATTCATGGAAAAATCGTCGTCCTGCTCTTCCATGTACCCAAGATCATCATCCGTATCGGCGAAAAATCCATCCTCATAGTCAGGCATACTATCTTCTTCATACTCATAGTCGAAGTCATCGCCCTCATAATCATCGCCACCGTACCCATCATCTTCCTCATACTCATCATCCCAGGATGCGTATTTACCATCCCTTTCTTTTAATAAGCAATGACGAATAGCAGCCGCTTCACCATTAAATCGAGTATTTAATACAGTTGTTGAGAGTTCTTTAGGTAAATTCATCAGACAGCCCTCCATGTTAAGGCTTATCAAACAGACAAACTAAGATTAGCAAGGAATATTCCACTTGGTAAAATCAAATAAACCATATTTACATTCCAATAGTTTATAGTGATTATTTATAAAATAGCACATTCAGAAGATTGGTCAAACGCCCGTATAGAAAGGATTGAAGAGCATTTTCACCCGAACAAACCAAGGCACAAACCACTACAGAAGAGGCCTGCTTTATCAGCCATTGAATGCAAAAAAAACACCACTAAGTGGTGCCCAAGTTCAAGATAAACATCACGGATGAATTCGCCTGAGTATAGAGGGTGTGCATACTCATTAGTGATAATCCTCATAGTTGAGAATGTAAGCATAACCATCAACAAACTCGACAGTAATACGCCAACTCCCGCTCACGGTAATAGACCACCCCCATCTCAATTGCCTTCCCTAAATTCAGTTATTTTCTATCTTTAAAGAATGCCACAATCGAGTCGATCGGCATCCAAAGTTTGGCGGTGTGTTCTTCCTTCTGAAGGAAGATAAAGCCGCAATTCTGATAAAATGTAACGAGGTCATCGTCTTTGGCATCGACAAACAGTCCAACGACGCCCATATGTTCGTTTATCAGTAAAGTCCGCCGCATTGCGTCGATTACCATGATTTTGGCGATGCCCTGCCCTTGGTAACCTTCATCCACGCCCATTCTGGCTAATACCACGCCGGGCAATGGGTTAGGGTATTTCTTATACAGTTTATGAGGGACAGGAACTTTGACCTCAATATTACTGAGCGAGTAGAAGCCCGCAATGTCTGTTTCATCGCTTCCTTCTAGAACAAACGTCCTATACAGATTACGCTTTGCTGCACTGTGCGCAGACTCTTTTAGAAATTTGTTAATTCGTTCATTGCCACAATCGAATCGTTTACGATTGTGGCTTTCTTTTAAAGGTAACACTGCCATTCTCATAACCCTTTAGCGCATCATAAGCGTCATCAAGATGTTGAATCTCTGGCGGGTTATCTAATGCATCAAAAAATCGGTTAGCCCCTTCCATAGACAACGTCAGTAGCCTGTTTCGCTCTACCACTTCTTTTGCCTTTTCTAAAGCGGCATCAATCATAAACTGAGACATTGAAGCACCGGACAGCTCCGCCGCGCTAATAATGATCTCTTGAACCTCTTTTGGTGCTCGCGCAACGAGACGCACATTTTCTTGCGTTTGAGAAGTCTGCATACTCCATCTCCTAGACTGTTTGTATTTACAGTCTTTCATCTACCGTTTTGGGCAACAAGCCTCTTAAGTGTTGCCATTATGGCACCACAAACACCTAAACTACTACACTTACCACAACAACACACTTGGTACCCCGCTTTGCCATCACCTCAAAATTGAGGGCACGGTATTCGTCACTGCATTCTAAGCTTTCTATCTTACGCAAGATGTTGTCATGACGCTTATCAAAATGCTTGGTAATGACAACGACTTTCACTGCCAACCTTACACTCCAAGTTTTTCGTGTAATCCCGTGTAATCGACTTAATAAAATAATAGCCCTATTCTGCGTCTGTACCCCATATCAAAGGGGATATTTAACACATATAGACAAGGAGATTAAAATGGAGAATAAGCAAATGTCTGGCGGATGGACACCTTTTTCACCAGATATCAGTAAAGAAGAAAGAGAGATGTTTGATAAACTTACATCGTATAACCTGCTTCTAGAGTACATCCCTTTACTTGTTTCTACGCAAGTTGTTGCAGGTATGAACTATCGATTCATCTGTAATGTAAAATATGTAAATGTAAACCCTGAGCCACCTGAATGTACGAAGATGATTCAAATCTTTGCTCCACTACCAGGTAAGGGTGAACCTCATATAACCCATATAACTGATCTGTAAGATAGGATCAACTAAAGCCCACGCTCGGTGGGCTTTTTGTGCTTCTTAC